>NZ_JBGCEQ010000026.1:0-105005 GCF_045106495.1 Roseobacter sp. | reverse complement strand
CAACGCCAGTTCGTACAAGCGTTCCTGCGTGCAGGGATCAAATGACCACGATCCTTCAAATCACGGACACGCATATTGTGCGTGAAGGCGCGCTAGTTTCAGACAGGTTGGATACTGCTGCGGCTTTGGCGCGCTTGATTGATAGGATCCAGTCTGTCCGCAATCAGATCGGCGCGATCGATGTTGTTTTGATCAGCGGCGACCTGAGCGATGATGGCAGCGCGCAAAGCTATGAGCGGTTCAAAGCTATACTTGCTCCGCTTGATTTGCCGCTACTGGTAATTCCCGGAAACCATGACGCCCGCGGACCGATGCGGGCGGCGTTTGCTGACCAGTTTACGCAGGATGGGCCCCTTGACTGGGTTACGCAGGTTGGCGACCTCAAGATCATTGGGCTGGATACACTGGTCGAGGGATCGGGCAAAGGCACGCTTTCCGCGCAGTCTTTGGAGTTTTTGACAACCGCGCTGGCGGAAGGCAATGAGACGCCTACGTTGTTGTCGCTTCACCATCCACCGTTTCGGTCAGGTATCAATTTTATGGACGACATCGGCCTGACCAACCGTGCGGCCTTTCGCGATGTTGTGTCCGACCACACTGGCCCGTTGCGGATTGTCTGCGGTCATATCCATTCTATGATGGTTGCGGATGTGGGGGGCCATATCGCAATTTCTGCCCCATCACCGTGTTCTACGTTCGCCTATGATCGCCGGCCTGACGCCCCCGTGGGGTTTATGACCCTTGAGGACGGGTGCGTGTTGCATACTTGGGACGGTGGGTTTCAAACCATTCGGATCGGACCTGATACCGGTCCCGGCCCATTTCCGTTCTAACCTATTTCTCTGACAGAAAGCGTGGCCTGTGGACGACCCACACCCGATTCAATTCCTGATTCAAATAGCCGGGGCAGCAGCGCTGCTGATCTGGGCTGTCCGATTGGTCCGAACAGGGGTCGAGCGCGGCTTTGCGGCCCCCTTACGGTTCTGGTTGCGTCATTCCGCCAAGAACCGCCTGCTGGCGGCGGCCACGGGGATGGGGGCTGCGGTATTCCTGCAAAGCTCGACTGCGGTGGCAGTTTTGGTATCGAATTTTGTGGCCAAAGGTGGGCTGGCGACAGCAGTTGGTTTGGCAATTTTGCTGGGCGCGGATGTGGGTTCGGCCGTTGTGACGCAGCTTTTGATGGTGCGTCAGCCGATCCTGATCCCGATTTTGTTGCTGGTTGGCGTTGCGATTTTTCAACGTGCCCATGGAAGCACCCGCCAAGTTGGCCGCATTCTGATCGGACTTGCCCTGATTTTTGTATCTCTGGATATGATCCGTGCGGCGACTGGGCCGTTGGTTGATAATCCCGCCACACAGACTGTCATGGCCTATCTTGGACGGGATCTGCTGACAGCATTTGTTTTGGGTGCTGGGTTTGCGTGGATCGTTCATTCTAGCGTGGCGGCGGTGCTGTTGTTCGTCACGTTGGCTGCACAGGCCGTTTTACCAGTTCCAGCAGCCGTCGCCATGATCCTTGGTGCAAATCTGGGCGGTGCTCTCATTGCCTACGTTCTAACGTTGTCGGCCCCCTTGTCATCGCGCCGCATGATCGTTGCAAACCTTGTTTTGCGTGGCGGTGGTGCGATTGTGGTGACCTTTTTAATATCGGCAATGCCCGATCTGCTGGATCGTTTAGGGGCGACACCGGCCCGCCAATCCATCAATTCACATCTTGTGTTTAATCTGGTGCTTGCTGTCATCGCCTTGCCCTTTGTCGGGGTGCTGACATCTTTGCTGATGCCTTTGATGCCGGACAAGGTTTCTGAGGATAACCCGCTTGCGGTGGTCTCAGCTCTCGATCCAACCGCGTTGGAACGGCCCCAGCGTGGCCTCGATTGTGCCGCGCGAGAGCTGCTCGGGATGGGCCAGAAAATCGAACATATGCTGATTTCGGTCGAACCGCTCTATGACACTTGGAACACTGCAGCTGCGAGAACGATCAGCGATCAAGACGCGACGATCAAACAGATGCACCTTGATGTGAAGCTTTACCTCGCGAAGCTGGGTCAGACTGGGCTGGATGAAGAATTTGGCCGGCGGTCAATGGAGCTTGCGTCGATTTCATCGAGCCTTGATTCCGCGTCTGATGCGATCGCAAGGGTCATGCTGGAACTGGCCAAGCGGCTCGACGCACAGAAGCTCCAGTTTTCCCCCCAAGGTCGGATCGAAATTGGCGACTTTTCCGACCGGGTTCAAAGCAATGTACAATTGGCGCTGAACGTCATGATGAACCAGAATCCTGCCGAGGCCCGCGAGCTTGTTGCAGCAAAGGAAAAGGTCCGTAAGGTTGAACAGAAGCTACAGCGCAATCACATTGGCCGCCTACGTGAAGGTTTGGCCGAAAGTATCGAAACCAGCAACATCCACCAAGAAACCTTGCGCGCCCTGAAGCAGGTCAATACGGCATTTTCAATGGTTGGCTATCCGATCTTGTTAAAGTCCGGTGATTTATTGAAAAGCAGATTGGTCTGAAGGAACTCGAGAGACCTTTGTCCGCCTTGTGTACAAGGGCTGTCTTCCTTGCAGTAGCCCGTATGAATGACTGGTTTACTCGCTGAATTGCGGCACAGTAATTTAAGCAGTTGCAGCATAAGTTGTGCGGCGAGCGCGTGTGGCGAGAAAACCGAACTCACAGATTGGGCTCAAACACGCCTTTTGCTGCGACCTGGACGAATGGCGGCTTAACCTTTTTTCCCGTGACAGGGTTTAGTCTTTGAGGTGCAGGTCAAGATGATCGACGTGTGGCGTGTCCGACGACCCGCAACGTGTCGCTAACAGTGACCGAGAAGGGCTATTGCCATATTCCGAGCACCGGCGCATTGGACCAGGATCACGCTGATGTGCGACACGACGCCAACAATGCAACACCACGCAGCACCGCTGGTTTTGTCGTTCGCGGGCTACAGGAGCACCGTCGTGCCGGGTTCAGGCCCTTCACGGTCCTGAGTTGTGACAATTTACCAGACAATGGCCGGATCACACGCGATGTAGTGATCGGGCTGGTCGAGTTGATTGATCCTTCGTTGGCCACTTGGATCGCCGACAAAGCGCGCTTCCCTTCGACCATGTTCGACCGGATCGTACCCGCAACGACAAGAGACGACATCGCAACCCTGGCGTCCGAGACGGGTAATCTCGATCAAGTGCCGGTCTTCTATGAACCCTTCCTTCAGTGGGTGATCGAGTACAACTTTGTTGACGATGACCGCCCCGCATTCGAAAAAATCGCGGGCGTGCAAATGGTCAATGATGTTGCGCCATTTGAGTACATGAAGATCAGGATGCTGAATAGCACGCACTCGGCGGTGGCCTATCTGGCAGGTCACGAAACCATCGCCGACACAGTCGTCAACCCGGTCTTAAACGCCTTGGTAGGCAAGGTCTGGGCAAGCGAGATCATTCCAACGCTTGAGCCGCCCGAAGGTGTCGATTTGCAGTATTATGCAGATGAGTTTCTGGCCCGCTATGCCAACCCTGCCATCCGCCACAGGACGTGGCAAATCGCAATGGATGGCTGTCAGAAACTGCCGCAGCGTATCCTTGACACGATTGCCGACAATGTGGCGGATGGGCAATCATGCGATGGTCTCTTCCTGGCTGTGGCAGCCTTGGGTCCAAGCGTCGCTCCTGTTACGCGCAACGGCGTTCTGGTTGCATATGAACGGCTGGCGGCAAAAGGCACCGAAATGAGTGCGAGCTACATCACATGATCGAACGACGCTACACCGGATCAAAGCCAAAGACGGTGATGCCACCCGGTGCCATTGACACACAACTCCACCTCTATCTCCCCGGTTTTCCTGCGCAACCGGGGGGACCAGACCTGCCGCCTGCACTGCCGGGGCCGTGTGAATACCAGCAAGTGATGGCGTGGCTCGGTATCGAGCGCCTGGTGGTGACTCAAAGAAATGCGCACCAGTTCGACAATTCAAACCTGCTTTCCTGCCTGGAGGCAATGGGAACATGCGCACGCGGCGTCGCGGTCATAGACGCAAGCACATCCGACCAAGAGATCGAAACACTGCATCTTTGCGGGGTTCGCGGCGCGCGCATCATGGATTTACCCGGCGGGGCAGTCGGATTGAACGGTTTGTCGGGTGTTGACGCAAAGGCCGCCGATGCTGGCTGGATGCTTGCGGTGCAGTTCAACGGTTCAGACATAGTGGACCATTTCGAAAATCTTTCGCGCATAAGGTCACGTTGGGTGCTCGACCACCATGGAAAGTTCTTCCGGGGCGCTCAACCCGACGGGTCCGAGGTGGACATGGTCAAGCGCCTGATCGACGGCGGAAACGTTTGGTTCAAGTTTTCAGGCTGTTATGAGTCGTCGCGTTCTGGCGGCCCTGACTACGCGGACATTGCTGCGATCGCCCGGGCCATTGCTGACTACGCACCAGAGCGCATCATATGGGGCACTAATTTCCCTCACAACTTTGCCCAGACAACTGCGGACTACCCAAATGATGCAAGGCTTTTGGACACCAGTTTGAGTTGGCTCCCGAATGATGCTGCGCGGCACCTGGCCTTAGTAGACAACCCGGAGGAGCTCTTCGACTTTCCGCCGATAACGGCTGCTCCTGCTCGACAACAACAGTGAAGAGAAACTGTCGTTTTCAGGATCTTACGAATTGCTAAAAAATGTGCTCAGAGACTTCGTTCGCTGTATCCTTCTCCAATTTTCTCCAATGACCGATTTAGCGTTCGTACCCGTTCCGCGACACACCTCAGAAGCGACGTAAGGTACCGATCGCTATGAATTCGGTCCGCTTAGAATTTTGCAGGCGCGGCGAAAGTACGAAGTGAAAAGCGCACCGCAGCATCGCGAAAAATTCATGTACAGTGGTTATGAACCGAGCTGGAAAATCTGATCGACACAACCCGTGCATTCATGAGCGCGCAGCAAACTACGCGATGAACGTCTCCAACTAAATGCGGGGCGCAGCATAGATCGGAATTGGCGTCGTTTTAAGTCCTTTGTTCGAAAGACGAGTAGCTTCCATGATCACGACGTTTCATTTTTGACCTGAATATCCATCAGCCAAGCGGCAACTGAAAGAAAAAGCTGTTCTGCGCACAGCGGAGTAACATCCGCCAATTAAGATTACCCAGTTTTCGACTTGAAAACGCAAAGGATGCTTCAAGCAAAGCCGCTTCATTGAAGTCAACGAACGCCTCGCCTCTGACTTGCGGGACGAGCATGTCCAATTGACTACACCGATGGAAAGAACTTTCGAATCCCGGATGGAACTCAAGCCTTGCGACGACTAATAGGAGGGATTGAGCTTTGTGGGACAATGGGTAAGGTTTGTGGTCGCCTTCCAGTGCCTCTATGCCGGAGCGATTATTGGAGCCATGCCTAAGACAAGAACAAATAGAAACAGCATCATCTGCAAAGGTGCACGCAGCCTTATGGCGCCACGCTTTTCAAGAAGATGGCAGCAACGCAATGGAACAACAGAGGCACAAATTGCCCTATTCGGTCATTTTGCGGAGATGTGAATTAACCCTGTAAGGCAGGCAATTATACCGGTCGAAAATGCCATTAGTTCTGCCAAACGGGCTTCCACCCCAAACAAAGTGGGCTACAGGATCGTTAGTATAGGGAAAGTCCCTCTCCAGCGTAGAACAGTAACTGCCGCGTCTAAATGCTCACAGTTTCAAAAACCGAGGATCGCAACTTCGGCACCCTCAACAAATTGTTTTTGGGTTACAATGTCTCAGCGATCGGTGAAATGTGCACTGAAAATGCGGGTTGTAAAACCGTCAAACGCACCATTTTTGGCCGATATCGAAAAAGTGTTGCATTGGCCCGTCTCGATTTGGCTCATTTCCTATTAATTTCAAAAACATCCAACAATTCGTGGCTTATATCGTTTGTCACGACATCATATCAAATATCAGCCCGCGCAAGCGAAACAAGGACACTCCCGCAATCAAGGTCAAGACGGCAACCCCCTGAAGGTAGCCTCTTCTTAGCTAAGATCACTTACCAACTGGAGAAAGAAAATAGCATGGAGCCAATTTCATTCACTCCACCCGCCGAGAATTTGAGTTGGTATTAAGTCATTGTGGCAAAGCATTTTTCTAAGGCAGTTGCACAAAGGCGTAGTCTCGCTTTATCCAAAGCCGGGCGAATGCAGCGGTAACATCTATATGCTCCGAAGAACGAGTGCCTCACACCGCAATTTGCTTTAGGCACAATGGGATTATACCTATGGTTGTCGAAAAGCTGAAAGGCGCAAATTTAGATGGTCAAAACGGCTCAAGATCCGAACGACTGTTTCAATGTTGTTATTGTCGCCCAAAAGGGGCGCCTGACATACGAAGCTTTGTTGTTCGCAGCTTCACTGCGGCATTGCAGTCCAAATTTTTCGGGTCGATTGCTTGTTACCCAACCAAATCCCGGCCCCCTTTGGTCGCGCGACCCGCGCGTGTCAGATCCGGCGGCCTTACAAATGTTTGAATCCTTCGGCGCTGAAATCATACCTTTTGATTGCAGTCACTTTGGCGCGGACTATCCCTATGGCAACAAGATCGAGATGCTCACCGCATTGCCCAAAGGGGAACCCTTCGTATTTTTTGACACTGACACTCTTGTCACCGGTGATTTGACCACCGTGCCATTTGATTTTTCGCGGCCGACTGCTTCTATGCGGCGAGAGAGCACTTGGCCTAAACCTCAGCTGTATGGACCCAGTTATTCAGAAATTTGGCGCGCGCTCTACGAAAAGTTCGGCTTGGATTTCGCCACCTCATTGGACCCGGATCAGCCGGACGAACATTGGGAAAAATATCTCTATTTCAACGCCGGTTATTTCTTTTACGAATGCCCGCATGGCTTCGGTAATCTGTTTCGGGAATACTCGGTGGCGATCCGCGACGACCCGCCTGCGGCCCTATGCGCGCAGGAATTACATCCCTGGCTGGACCAAATTGCCTTGCCCCTCGTCATTCACGCTTTGGGAGGCGGACGCGACACGTTGCCAGCCGGTCTACTGGATGGATCTGTGACCTGTCATTACCGGATGTTTCCGCTGCTCTATGCCCGAGAAAATGACAATGTGATCAAAGTTCTCGAAGAAGTCGCTGCCCCCAACAAGTTGAAAAAAATACTCAAGCAGCACGACCCAATAAAACGTAATGTCTATCAAGGTCGCGGCGCCAAAGTACGCGCGCTCTTTGATCAGGACGACCTGCCCCGCCGCGAAGCGACCATTCGCAACCGGATCAAATCAAACGGTTTCTGGATGCGCTGAACCGGTAACTTAAGCCGCCTGCCCTTGTATGCATGGCCCCCTTGGCCTAACGATATGCGCAAACAAGTCCTCAGGAGGAACCCCATGACAGACGGCCCCAGCTACGGCTTTGACACTTTGCAAATCCACGCAGGCGCGCAGCCTGATCCGGCAACCGGTGCCCGGCAAACACCCATTTACCAGACAACAGCCTATGTGTTCCGGGACGCAGAACATGCGGCAGCACTGTTTAACCTGCAAGAAGTGGGCTTCATCTATTCCCGGCTCACAAACCCGACGGTTGCCGTGCTGCAAGAACGCATCGCCACGCTGGAAGGTGGTGTTGGTGCCGCATGCTGTTCGTCCGGGCATGCTGCTCAAATCATGGCGCTGTTTCCGCTCATGGCGCCGGGCAAGAACATTGTTGTCTCAACGCGACTTTACGGGGGAACGGTCACTCAGTTCTCACACACGATCAAGCGGTTTGGCTGGGAGGCAACCTTTGTTGACTTCGACGACCTTGACGCGATCAAGACCGCGATCAATGACGACACGCAGGCGATCTTTTGCGAAGCCATCGCCAATCCGGGCGGCTACATCACCGATTTGGACGCGGTATCCAAGATTTCGGACGCAGCTGGCATTCCGCTGATTGTGGACAACACCACCGCGACGCCGTATCTTTGCCGCCCAATTGAACACGGCGCCACGCTGGTGGTCCATTCGACGACCAAATACCTGACAGGCAATGGCACTGTAACGGGCGGTTGTATCATGGACTCGGGCAAGTTCGATTGGTCTGCGAATGACAAATTCCCCTCACTCAGCCAACCTGAACCCGCCTATCATGGTTTGAAATTCCATGAGACCTTTGGGCCGATGGCTTTTACTTTTCATTCCATCGCCATCGGGCTGCGAGATTTGGGCATGACCATGAACCCGCAGGCGGCACATTATACCTTGATGGGCACGGAAACGCTCTCGCTGCGAATGGATCGCCATGTTGAGAATGCCGAGAAGCTCGCAGCTTGGTTGGAGAAAGATCCGCGCATTGACTATGTGACATACGCTGGACTGAAGTCGTCGCCCTACAATGCGCGCGTCGCGAAGATCTGCCCACGAGGCGCTGGGGGGCTCTTCACCTTCGCCATCAAGGGGGGCTACGATTCATGCGTGAAATTTGTGAATGCACTGGAGATTTTCAGTCACGTGGCCAACCTAGGAGACACCCGCAGCCTTGTGATCCACTCGGCATCAACCACACATCGACAATTGACGGCGGAACAGCAAGAGGCCGCAGGTGCAGGCCCCGGTGTTGTGCGGGTGTCCATCGGAACAGAAAATGCGGATGACTTGATTGCAGATCTCGATCAAGCTTTGGCAAAAGCAACAAGCTGACCCTGCAACAAGGCGGCGTTCTACGAGCGCCGCTTTTCCAAAGTTTTGAGCCGCGTCCTACTCGGCAATCGAAAAGACGATGCTGACCTGCGCCGTGACAGTGAGTTCACCGGCCGCGACAGGCGCGTCCATCTGGCGCGCGGCGGCCATTTCCATCATTTGGGGCCGCGCCATGCCACCCTGCTCGCTGATCGATTGAATCGGTCCTAACGTCACGCCAGCGGCGTCCGCCAATTGCTGAGCGCGATCAATCGCATCGCGAACCGCCTCAGCGCGGGCAGCATCCGCTGCGGGTTTTGGCTCTTGCAAGCCAAAAGACAAACCATTGAACGTGTTGGCGCCGTCGCTCACGATAAGATCAAGAATGCCACCGAGCGCCGCTAGATCGCGCACCCGCACGGTCAGGGTGTTGCTGGCGGCAAAACCGGTTATTTTTGCCGGTGCCGTATTATTGGCACCCCGGCCTGACCACACCGGTTGCAGAGAGATGTTGTTGGTTTGCACATCGCGTGACGCAATACCAGCGTCCGAGAGCCGCGCCAAAACCGCACTGACACCTGCCGAAGTTGCCGCCATTGCTGCCGTAGCTTCTGGGTCTTCGTGGGTCACGCCAACCCGTATCGTCGCCATATCGGGCGCGGTTTCGACGGCTCCCCATCCCTGCGTGGTAATCACGCGCATATCTTGCGCCGCGACCGCGCATGTCACACAGATCCAAACCATCACTGCTTGCAGAACAAGTTTCATCGCCATTCTCCTTGAACAGAGGTTACCTGACACTTCTGGTACCACCAGAGCAAGCATTTAAGACCATGTTCACTTTTCCTCTGCAAGCACCTGCTGTATACTCAAACGAGTGTTAACCATCTGTCCAAGACGTCAACGGGCTGATAAATCCAAGTCATGAAACCAAATTTTGCGTTGTCTTTAACATCTGATTGCATCCGGCTGCTGTTGCGGGCGGCGGGTGGATGGCGTTTGGTTGGCGAGGTCTCGCTACGTTCTGCCACGTTTAAATCGGACCTTGCGGTTTTGCGCAAAACGGCTTCTGCGCTTTCGCCTGATGGAATTCGCTGCAAAGTCGTTATCCCGAACCAACATGTCCGTTATGTGAGCATCGATACGCCGGATATGGACATGGCCCAGCGGCGCGATATGGCCGCTTTTGCCCTCGAAGAATCCACGCCTTACAGTATTGATGAGCTGGCTTTTGATGTGAGCTGTGATGGTGATGTAAGCCATGTTGCAGCCGTTGCGCATACCACACTCGCTGAGGCGGAAGCTTTTGCAGAAGAGCACAGGTTTCACCCTGTTTGCTTCGTCGCAACCCCACACGAAAACGCCTACCTGGGCGAACCATATTTCGGGCCGACCAAAGCCACACGCGCGCTGCTGGCAGATGGCACCACTGTGGAACCTGATGGCGTTGCCATTGTCGTGATCGGCGATCTGTCCATTCCAGATGGTCCAGTCGCTAAAACCGACGCGACCGAGGCTGTTGTGCCCGCCAAGACCAAAATGACCAGAGCGCGGGTAAAAAAGTCCAAAGGAAAGGCAAGCGAAGAAGAAAAACGGATAAAGCTGAGCGATGCCATGGATAGCCTGCGCAAAGCCGCACCAGAGATGCCAAGCGCTGCAGCTCCGCACAATTCAATGCACCGAACCAATGCAACCTCACCTAAGTTCGCCAGCAAACGACAACGTCAATTAGGAACATCTGACAAGCCGGCTCTTCGACAACGATCGCCATTGATCGGTGGGTTTGCGGAACCGGATCCAGAACCGTTTACGCCAAAGCCAAAATCTGTTCGTATTGGTTCTCAACTAATCAACCCTGAGCCGACAAAGACCTTTGCAGATGAAGCAGAACGTCTGACCGTCTTTGGCGAACGCACGAAATCCTCCAAGGGGCGCGGGCCCTCTCCACTGATCCTCGCATTGACCGCGATGGTTGTCGTGGTGTCGGTTGGCGTCGGCACCTTCGCTTCCGGAAAGTTGCCAGATACCATCGCAGGTTTGTTTGGCAGCAGCGACGAAAACGCCGTTGAGTTGACGGCTATTCAGGTAGCGCCGCCCGTGTTGGAGCCCAATCCGAAAACAAGGGACAGCTCGGATAAAACCGCCAACGAGCCGAACGTGGTGTCTCTTGACCCCAGTCTCTCGGATGAAGACGAAGCCGTGCTAAATGCATTGCGCGCGCCTCTCTTAAAGGATGACGGCCAAACCCAAACGGCGCCGCAAACTCCGGATGATTTTCGCGCAAGATATGCGGTCACGGGAATATGGCCTCTTGCACCCGAAGTGCATCACCCAGCTCCCCAAGTCGATCTCGAAGATCTTTACGTCATTGATATCGACCCAGTTGAGCCGACTAATGATGCCGTCGCCTTGCCTCAAATCGAAGCGGTCAATCGCGACATTGTCATTGATGCGCCTAGTTCCCCTGCGGCTCCAGGAGCATCGCCCACACCCAATAACCGTGACTTGGTGGCCGGCATCGCACCAGGAACGATCGCAGCCGGTAGTACGCAACCGTCGACAGTCGACCCTACCCGCCCTGAAGAAGATGGCGCGGCTGAAGCTACCATCGCCAGTGAAGAAACGGCCGCCTCAGCTTTCCCAAAACTCGTGACTGTCCGGCCACGTCTTCGTCCGAATGACTCAGGCATTGTCGAAAAGAAAGAGGGCGCGCTCCCAGACAACCCGGCTCGGTCTAAGCTTGCAGAAATCCGTCCGCCGCCACGGCCGGCGCGGGTTACGACCGCCGATGCCAGTGTGGCATCCGCCAGCCTTGTGCCGTTGGAAAACAACGCGCGCCCCTTGTCTGAACAGAACTCAACAGACGCCAATACGAGATCTGTTGTGACAGTGCGCCCGATCATGCGACCGAGCAATCTGAACCAGATTGTGGCACGCTCGCAAAAGGCGGCGGCGTCTTCTGCCGCCTCAGGCGCTGCCAGCATCGCCCCACGCACCATCGTCAAACCAAAGATCCCCTCCAGCGCATCTGTCACGCGCGAAGCAACGGTCAGCAATGCGATCAACCTTAGAAAAGTTAACCTGATCGGTGTCTATGGCGCGCCTTCTCAACGGCGCGCATTGGTGCGTTTGGCAAACGGGCGGTACAAGAAAGTAAAGGTCGGTGACCGCATCGATGGCGGTCGCATTTCAGCGATTGGTGAAGGTGAGCTGCGGTATCAGAAAAGCGGGCGAAATATCGTCCTCAAAATGCCCAAAAGCTGAGCCCTGCTTTCCTAAGCGCGGTCACAAGACCCCCGAGGAATGCGGCCTCCATTAATGTGCCACGCCGCTAAGCAGGCGAGAAGCCGCCGCTACTCAGCTGCCAGCTCACCTGAATCGATCTGTTCTTGTTCGATGCTCTCAAACAAAGCTTTGAAATTACCCTCCCCGAAACCATCATCGCCTTTGCGTTGAATAAACTCGAAGAAGATCGGGCCAATGACTGTCTTGGAGAAGATCTGCAACAAGACCTTGGTCTCGCCACCGCCGACAATGCCTTCGCCATCAATCAAAATTCCGTTTTTTTTCATCCGGTTGATCGGCTCTTCATGCCCAACGACGCGATCATGGCTCAGCGCGTAATATGTTTCTGGTGGACCGGGCATGAATTTCAAACCCCGCGCGGCAATCTCGTCGGTGCTGTCATAAATATCATGCGAGCCGACCGCGATGTGCTGGATACCTTCTCCATTGTATTTCTTCAAATAGGATACGATCTGCCCGGTTTCGCCACGGTCCTCATTGATTGGAATACGAATGCGACCGCACGGCGACGTCAAGGCCCGGCTCAACAACCCTGTGAATTTACCTTCGATATCGAAAAACCGGACTTCACGGAAATTGAACAGGTCGCCGTAGAACCGGAACCACTTGTCCATGTTCCCTTTGTGCACATTATGCGTCAGGTGATCGAGATAATAGAATCCGACACCGGCTGGCTTCGATTGGGCAATCCAATCATAGTCCTCATTGTAAGGGCTGGTGTCATAATACTGATCCACAAAATAAAGTAATGATCCGCCAATCCCCACAATCGCAGGTACATCCAAGGCCTTTCCCGCACCTTCATACGGTGCAGCACCCTTGGAAACTGCGTGGTCGAATGCCTGCTGGGCGTCCACAACGCGCCACCCCATAGAAGGCGCGCAAGGTCCATGTTCCTCCACAAAGCGAGCTGCAAAACTGTCTGGGTCGGCATTCAGCACATACGTAATGTCGCCTTGTTGCCAGAGTTCGATCTGACGGGTCTTATGGTTGGCCACATGCGCGTAACCCATACGTGCAAAAAGATCCCTCAACTCCTGCGGCTCAGGATGCGCGAACTCCACAAATTCAAACCCATCTGTACCAACCGGGTTGTCGGATGAAATGATCGATTTCGGGGCATCGTGCGGAAAAGGACCCATTGGAAAATCCTGCAAAAAGGGGATTCGCGCGTCATCCGCACGATTAATATGCAAATTACACCTCTTTCGGTGAGTTATTTGCGCAAAATCGGCTAATTTATTAGTAATTTTCGCGCATAGTACGCATTATTATCGATATTCATGCGGGAAAAGTGCATCATGTTGGACGATATCGACACGCGCCTTCTTGAAGCTTTGCAAAGGAACGCTCACCTCACGGCGCAACAATTGGGAGAAACACTCAATCTATCGCCCAGTCAGGCCGGTCGCAGACGGCAGCGGTTGGAGGTCGAAGGATACATTCGCGCCTATGTCGCACGGCTTGACCCGGCGCGCCTGGGCCTATTTGTTCAAGGGTTTGTTCAAGTTCACCTGAACATGCATGGGCCCGAACATTCCAAGAGTTTCGCCCGGCTCGTAAATACCCGGCCGGAGATCATGAGCGCGTGGACAATGACGGGTGATGCGGACTATCTTCTGCGTGTGTATTGCGCTGACTTGCCAGCACTGAATGCACTGATTCACGAAATATTGCTACCGCATCCTGCTGTAGCGCGAGTCCATAGCCAGATCGTCATGGATCAATTGAAATCCGACGGGCCTCTGCCCACGTAGTCCTAAAAGGAGGAGAAGTCTTTTAGATGGAAAGTTTCCTGTTCCAAGCTTCCATTTACCTTGCTGCCGCCGTGATCGCAGTGCCCATCGCGGCACGTTTAGGTCTGGGATCGGTATTGGGGTATCTCGCCGCTGGGATCATGATCGGGCCGGTACTGGGTCTCGTCGGGGCGGAAACAGAAGACCTCCAGCATTTCGCCGAATTTGGCGTCGTCATGATGCTGTTTTTGATTGGTTTGGAACTGGAACCCCGGACCCTGTGGGACATGCGTCACCGCCTGATTGGTCTGGGAGGCTTGCAGGTGGTCCTCAGCACTTTGGCGATCATGGGCATTTCCATGGCTTATCACCAGCCCTGGGGTGTCGCTTTGGCCATCGGCCTGGCCTTGTCTCTGAGCTCGACAGCGATTGTTCTGCAAACCCTGTCGGAAAAAGGACTGATGCAAACCAACGGAGGGCGCTCGGTGTTTTCCGTACTCCTGACGCAGGACATCGCAGTCATTCCGATCCTGGCATTTTTGCCGCTATTGGCGGGTACCATCCCGTTGCAGCTGTCGACAGACGGCTCCATACAGCGCGCGGAAGCTCAGGGACATGACACCGGACACCAGAGCCTGTCTCTGATCGAAGGGTTGCCCGGTTGGGGGGTCACACTCGCCACAATCGGCGCGATTGTGGCAGTAGTACTGGCAGGAATTTTTCTGACGCGCCCGCTCTTTCGCTACATTCACGCGGCCCGCTTGCGCGAAATGTATACAGCGCTGGCTTTGCTGATCGTTGTCGGTATTTCCTTTTTGATGACCCTGGTAGGTCTCTCCCCTGCCCTTGGCGCTTTCCTGGCGGGAGTAGTTCTGGCTAGCTCCGAGTTCCGCCATGAGTTGGAAACCGACCTTGAACCCTTCAAGGGTCTGCTCTTGGGTCTGTTTTTCATTACAGTTGGCGCAGGCATCAACTTCGCTCTGCTCTTTGACAACGTGTTGGGTATTGTCGCTATGGCCCTGTTGGTCATCCTGATCAAAGGGCTAATACTCTATGTCCTTGGCCGCGCGTTCAAGATCAAGGGCAAGGATCACTGGCTCTTCACTTTGGCGCTTGCCCAGGCGGGCGAATTTGGCTTCGTACTTGTTTCCTTTTCCGTGGTTCAAGGGGTTATTCCGCGGAACGTGGCAGAAACACTCCTGCTCGTGATCTCAATTTCAATGCTGATTACACCACTGTTGTTCATACTCTATGACCTTCTATCCAAATGGACCAAGGATACCCACGTACAACAGCCCGACGATGAGATTGACATCGAAGGCCCCGTCATCATTGCGGGGATAGGGCGCTTCGGGCAAATCGTCAACCGCTTGGTTCAGGCAAACGGCTTTAACACGGTGGTGTTGGACCACGACATGGAAACGATCGCGGTTATGCGCCGCTTTGGCTTCAAAGGGTTTCTGGGCGACCCCACACGTCCAGAAATTCTGAGGGCTGCCGGCTTTGAAACCGCTCGCGTTCTTGTGGTGGCACTGGACGACCAGAAATCAGCGCTCAAACTGGTCGAATATGCGCGAAAGCACCGCCCTGACTTGCATATCGTGGCGCGTGCCCGTGACAGAACGCAGGTTTACCGGCTGTATAAGGCGGGAGCAAATGACATTGTACGCGAGCTTTTCGATGGCTCCTTGCGGGCAGGCCGGTACGTGCTTGAAAACATGGGACTCAGCGACTACGAAGCGGCGGAAGCAGAGCGTATTTTCTACCACCACGACCGGCATTCCGTGCAGGAACTGGCGCAGCTGTGGGATCCCGACATCCCCACCAGCCAAAATCAAGCTTACCTTGCCCGCGCAAAGGAATTGCAAAAGGAACTGGAAACGGCGTTTTTGAGCCGCGACAGCGAGAAAAAGAGCGCTTGATTGACAACAGCGCCCTTTGATCTTTCGAGAGTCAGGCTTTTTGATCAGCTATCTGAGACACCGGCTTCGGCAAAGGTTGCCATGCCGCTGAGACACGCAACCGCCGCCTTCAAAACGCCAAGCGACAATGCTGCACCAGAAGCCTCGCCCAATCGCAATCCAAGTGACAAAAGCGGCTCTTTGCCAAGTGCATCGAGCATCCGAACATGCGCACCTTCGGCGCTCAGATGGCTGGCCACGCAATGATCCAATGCACCTGGAACCGTCTTTTCCAGACAGCTTGCAGCGGCACAGCAAATAAATCCATCCAGCAAGACCGGTATGCGCAGATGGCGCGCGCGCGCGATGGCCCCCGCCATCCCGGCCAATTCGCGCCCACCCAAACGACGTAGCATTTCCAATCCATCACCCTTCCCACCGTGAAGGGCCACACCTTCGGACACGACGCGGGTTTTGTTGACCAGACCAGCGTCATCCACGCCGGTACCGCGCCCAGTCCAATCGCCCGCATCGCCGCCAAAAAGCGCCGTGGCTAGTGCAGCCGCTGATGTGGTGTTGCCTATGCCCATTTCCCCGGTAACCAACACGTCTGCAGTTTCGTCAACCGCTTGCCACCCTGTCAGCAACGCGGCAGACAACTCCTCTTCGGTCATCGCTGGTTTTTTTGTAAAGTCGGCTGTGGGCCGATCCAGAGAGAGTGCATGTACGTCCAGTTTGGCGCCAAAGGTGCGCGCCAGTTGGTTGATGGCCGCGCCGCCATGTTCAAAATTCAGCACCATCTGCGCCGTCACCTCAGGAGGAAAGGCCGAAACCCCTTGTGCCGCAACGCCATGGTTTCCCGCAAAAACAATGATTTGCGGCGATGAAACAAGGGGGCGATCAGTTCCGCGCCACCCAGCGTACCATATTGCCAAATCCTCAAGTCGGCCCAAAGCAGCGGGTGGTTTGGTCAACTGCCCATTGCGTGCTTGAGCTGCAGCGATAGCTACCGCGTCACTGCTGGGCAGCGTTGCTAAGAGGGCGCGAAACCCGGCCAAATCGGAAAATGCTGCTGTCATTGTAATACCTCAGTTGCAACGTCCCACACTCCTCATTACCCAATGAACCGATACTCACAAGTCACGAACGGCATCCCAAGTCATGAAAACCGACAGATTACCTTTTTGGCTTCTGGACATCTTGGTCGCAGGCCTGTTGCTCAGCCGGTTACCGCTGCCGCGTTTGCCGCAAGCAGCCTTCGCAAACCCGGCGCGCGCCGTGTGGGCCTATCCGTTGATCGGTGCCATTTTGGGCAGTATCGCGGTGTCCTGTGCGCTTCTTCTCACCGCACTCGGACTGCCAACCGCTTTTGCAGCAGGCGTTTTGCTGGCTGCATTGATGCTGACGACTGGCGGCATGCACGAGGATGGTCTGGCAGATACCGCCGACGGTTTTTGGGGCGGCTTTGACCAGAAACGACGCCTCGAAGTCATGAAAGACAGCCATTTGGGTACATATGGTCTACTCGCGCTGATCATTGTGACAGGTTTGCGTTGGAGCGCCTACGCCACGCTACTGCCACTGGGCCTGTTACCGATCGTTGCAGTGGCCGCATTGTCTCGCAGCGCAATGCCTTGCCTCATGATCGCACTGCCACACGCGCGGCAAACCGGCCTATCTCATAGCGTGGGTCGACCGGGTGAACGCCCAACGATTTTAGGCCTCGGCACTGCGTTTACACTCGCAGCAGCCTGTGTCGGCGCGCCCGCGTTACTTGGACTGCTGGCCGCATTGCTTATAGCAGCCTGTATTGGTGTGCTGTCACATATCAAAATCAAAGGTCAAACGGGCGACGTGTTAGGCGCTACCCAGCAAATATCCGAGCTTGGCATTTTGGCCTGTTTCATAGTTGTGTTGACGTAAAAAACCGCCCCGATACCCGGAGCGGTTTTTGTCAAAACTATGTGGGTGTTCAGGCGGCGACGCGGCTTTCCAGCACGTCTCCAACCTGCTTGGCAGCGGCCAGTTCATCACCGCCACCAACCGCAGCAACTTCGCGGGTCAGCCTTTCAAGTGCCGCTTCGTACAACTGACGCTCCGAATAGCTCTGTTCACGCTGATCATCCGTACGGTGCAGATCACGCACGACTTCCGCAATAGCGATCAAATCACCGGAGTTGATCTTTTGCTCATATTCCTGAGCGCGTCGTGACCACATGGCGCGTTTGACCTTTGCTTTGCCTTTCAGCGTTCTCATCGCATGCGTGATCACATCTGGTGAGCTTAACGCACGCATCCCGATTTCGGTTGCCTTATGTGTCGGCACCCGCAACGTCATTTTGTCTTTTTCAAACGAAATCACAAAGAGTTCCAGCGAGATACCCGCCACTTCCTGCTCTTCGACCGATATGATCTGACCAACGCCATGCGCTGGGTAAACAACAAATTCGTTCGGGCGAAAATCAAGTTTCTTCGATTTGGTCATTCAGTGTTCCTTACCAACCTGGCGCGCAAATCGAAATATTCGACAGTCAAAAGCACACCAAGCGGCAGCCTTGCGGCCTTGCCCCCAAAGTGTGATTAAGTCGATTTTCCTTTGCCGCTCTCTTCCCAAAAAAGCGGCGATATGCTCGTCCATTGTTTCTCTGTGACAGAAACATAACACAAAACAACGCAACAAAAAAGCGGACGCAGCGTAAACCTGTGAAAAATCGCTCGCAATGAACGGTTTAATCCAGCTGGAGGATCAATAATCGTGTCGAATCGCCGGGATTGTTCTCATCCGCCCTCGCCGGGGGCCTCCGAGAAGTACTTTTCAAGTTTCCCGGTTTCGCCATCTCTTTCTTCGGCAGTGGGCAAAGGGTCTTTCTTGGTAATGATGACCGGCCACATCTCAGAGTACTTTCGATTGAATTCCACCCATTTTTCCATGTCCGGTTCTGTGTCCGGTCGGATCGCATCTGCAGGGCACTCGGGTTCGCATACACCGCAGTCGATGCACTCGTCGGGATGAATGACCAACATGTTCTCGCCTTCGTAAAAGCAGTCAACTGGACAAACCTCAACGCAATCGGTGTATTTGCAGGCGATGCAACTGTCATTCACGATATAGGTCATCGGACCCTCTTTTCGGCTAGCTCTGGAGGGTAGCTAAATCAGCGACCCGGATCATTCAAGAGAGCGGGCCCTAGAAAGATCAAGGATGCGACGATTACGTTTGGTCGGGCGACCTTTTCCTTCAAAAGACGGGTTTTCGGGCGATTTGTCCTTTGATCGCGGCTCGGGTGGGGACAAATCTGTGTAGAGCGCCTGTGCTTCTGGTGCCGGGCCGCGCCGATGGCCAATGCCCTCGATCTGGATCACACGGATTTCATCCCCTTGAGCGAAGGTTAATACGTCTTCGGGTCCAACCATTTGACTGCGTTTCTGAGTATGCGCGCCATTGACCCTGACATCTCCGGCCGAGACACGCGCCGCGGCGAGCGATCGTGTTTTGAAGAATCGCGCATGCCATAACCACTTATCCAGGCGGAGTTTTTCAGCCAACTATTTGTTGTCCTTAAGCCCCATGAGCGCTGCGGCAAACGGGTTATCTGGGTCGATTTTTTTCTCGGGCTTCGGGGGCCTGGCGGAGAATTTCTGTCCGCCTTTGCCTTTTTCTTTGTCTTTGTGAGGCCCACCTCGCCTACCCTTGCCAGCCGGTTTGTTTTTCCCTTGCGTACGTTCATTGCCAGACCGGCGGTTTGGCTGACCAGTATTGCGTGCAGGTCGACCCCAAGTGAAGGTATAAAAGACCTCCATTTCCGGTTCCGCCGTTGCTTCATCCACGTCACCGTCAATAGACGCCGCGTTTGCCGGTTCCGGCGCGACCGAAACTGGCGATTCAGTGGGCGCGTCAGGCTTTGTTTTTTCGTCCACGGACACAACGGTCGTCGCATCAACCGCTGCAGCATCTGGTTTCTCACTTGCGGTATCCGCATCGGTTGTCGTGGCGGCAGCGACTGAAGCTTTCACTTTGGCGCGTTCAGCTTTGGCGGCCTTGTAACCAAGGCCCTGCATCAAATCGGCGAACTGCTCGAGGGTCATACCTGTGATGGAGAGCATATCCGCCTTGGCTTCAAAACCAGCACGCGAATTCTCTGATCGCAACATGTCTGCCAAACGTTCCAACATATCGATTCGAATCGCGCGTTCGCCCGATATTCGGTAACCCGCCATCGTGTCCGCTCCGGCAGGTGCTGCGGTATCGGCCGGAATTGTGACCAAGCCCGGTGGCGGCGCCTCTGGAAAGTCCTGAACACCCTGGATCAAAGACCACAGAACCAGCCGAAGCCGTGTTGGAGCGGGTTTCAGCAACAAAGGCATAAAAATCGTGAACTGACCAAACCGAATACCGTGTTTGCGCAGCGCACCGCGCGCATCCTGATCCAACGCTTTGACGTCATCGGCGACGGCGGCGCGCGGCAACACGCCAAGGCCTTCGACCATTTGAAAGGCAAAGCCACGTGCCAACCCGGTCAGTGCCTCGTCGCGGCTCAACGTCAGGAGCGGCTCAAAGAGAGAGGCGATCTTGCGATCGATGAAATGCTGCAAACGGCGCTGTACTTTTTGCGCCACGTCCGGACCTGCGACATCATCGACAAAAACCTCGACCTGCGGTTTTAACGCCTCTGCGCCAGCAACCAGCTTGCCTACAGCATCTTTGCCCCAGATCAACCCACCCTGTTCGGTGAAATCAATCTCTGTGTCTGGTGCATTGTAAAACCGATCGGCCCGCAAATGAAATTGCGGCGCCAATGCTTGCAAGGCGGCGGTCTTGATAGTCTTCGCTTCTGCAACACCGGCGCCTTTGTCCTGGCTGAAACGAAAGCCTTCCAGTTTACCTACAAATTCGCCTTCGACGGTCACTTCGCCCGTATTCGATACTTCTGCCACCATGGCTTCCTTCTGGCCGAGTCGGCGCAAAAGCACGGATGTGCGCCGATCTACAAATCTTTGGGTCAAACGCTCGTGCAGCGCATCTGACAATCGATCTTCTACAGAACGCGCCGCGTCGCGCCAATGGCTTTCATCATCTGTCCAGCCTTTGCGCTGCGCAACATATGTCCATGTGCGGATAAACGCCAATCTCTTGGACAACGCATCAATATCGCCATCGGTTCGATCAATTCTTTTTATTTGCCGGGCCAACCAGTCGTTGGGCAATTGTCCTGACTCGTGCAAATAGTTGAAAATGCTCTCCAACAGGCCTGAGTGTTCCGCATGGCTGATTCCTCGAAAGTCTGGTATTCGGCACACATCCCATAACAGTTTGACCGAAGTGCCATCCGTGCACCGAGCCGCGACTTCCGCGATCTGCGCCAACGCCTTGAGTGCACTTAGATCGTCGGATTCCCGCGCCTTGACCAGAATTTCATGATCCGGAGGGCTTTCCAGCGTTTGTATCAGCCGGTCGATGGTTCCGAATTGCAGCGCGTGATTGCGCCAATTGAGTTTTTTCAGCGGTGTAAAGCGATGATCCATGATCGACTGCGCCACCGGCTCTTCGAGAGGGGGCGCCTCTCCTGTTACACCGAATGTGCCATCTTTCATGCCGCGCCCTGCGCGCCCGGCAATTTGGGCCAATTCATTGGGCGCCAACGGTCGCATCCGGCGCCCGTCAAATTTTACGAGACTTGAAAAAGCCACATGATCGACATCCAAGTTCAACCCCATGCCAATGGCATCCGTAGCCACCAGAAAATCGACTTCGCCGTTTTGGTACATGTCGACCTGTGCGTTGCGCGTACGGGGCGACAACGCTCCCATCACAACGGCAGCCCCGCCCTTTTGCCGGCGGATGAGTTCTGCGATCGCATATACATTTTCAACCGAAAACCCGACTATCGCGCTGCGAGGACGCATTCGACTTATCTTTTTCGGACCAGAGTACGTCAAAGTTGACATGCGCTCGCGCTGTACGAATTGGGCGGATGGTACAAGCTCCCGGATGGGTCCTCGCATGGTTTCGGCCCCCAGGAACAGTGTTTCGTGCAAGCCCCGCGCGCGCATCAAGCGATCCGTAAAAACATGCCCCCGCTCGGGATCGGCGCAGAGCTGGATTTCATCAATCGCAAGAAAATCACACCCCATGCCTTCGGGCATCGCCTCAACGGTACAAACCCAATATTGCGTTCTGGGTGGAACAATCCGCTCTTCACCGGTAACCAACGCCACCACCGACGGCCCCCGCGCAGCAACAACGCGATCATAGACTTCTCGCGCGAGCAAACGCAGGGGTAAGCCGATGATTCCGGTGCGGTGACCCAGCATGCGCTCTATGGCATAGGTCGTCTTGCCTGTGTTTGTCGGACCCAAGACGGCCACAACGCGGGTTTCACCTGTCACGGCGATGTCCTTGCCTGTCTGGGGTCAGAGGGTACGCCCAATCCCGCTCTGTTTGAGCTGCTGCATTGCCGTTTTGGCGTTCTCATGATGCGGATTCAAGGCCAATACTTGTCCAAAAGCCTCAGCCGCGCGCTCAAGATCGCCAAACTCCTGAAACATGACCCCCAGTCCAAATATCGCGTTATAATTGTTGGGGTTCAAGATCAATGCGCGCTGCAAATCATCTAATGCAGGCCCATACAGTCCGGATTGATAGTAGGCCGTAGCGCGTGCATGCCATCCTTCCGCAAAATCGGGCGCGTGGTCTGTGAGGGCAGTCAAATGCTCGATGGCCTGTTCATTTTCTTCGGCTTCCAGCGCCTCACGGCCCCGTTTCAACAGCAAATCCATTGCCGGGGATCCAGAGCGTCCCCAGAGAATGTTAAGTTCTCGATCCAAGCGGCCTGCTTCCGATTCGGGCGCCTCTTGCAGCTGTTGCAGAAGCGCGTCTTCGGTCGGCTGCGCGTGCACAGCCGCAACATAAACGAACAAGGCGGCCAATGCCGTAACGATATGTTTGAGGAAAGGGAGATTCACAGTCATAACTCAGGGGAATTTAACAGGCGTGCCGCGCAATTCCAGTGCTCATGCTGTCAGATCGGTAAAAGGATGCAAAAATGAGCGATATTGTGAACCAGGCTGTAACAGTTCTTAACGAAAAACTGGCAGGTGCGGATTTTGGTGGCACAGCAAAATTCGACATTTCTGGCGAGGGTTGCGTGATGATGGACAGCTCGGGCGCACGTGCCGCCGATGAAACGGCAGACGTGACGTTGACGGCAGATGCTGACACTTTCCAATCCATACTTGAGGGTGACACCAACCCCACCAGCGCTTTTATGAGCGGTAAGCTCAGCGTGGATGGCGACATGGGAATGGCAATGCAATTGGCCTCTGCCCTCGCCTGATGCCCCTCACCACTGCCCCGTTTTTAACCGATATCGCCTATGGCGTGGAAGGCGGGGCCGCGCATTGGGCGGAAACATCTGACGCGGTCCGCGTGCGTATCGGGCATTGGCGGCCCACAACAGCCAAGGGAACGGTCTTGATCTTTCCCGGACGTACCGAATTTATTGAGAAATACGACCAATGCGCCACCTACTTCGGTGAACGGGGCCTGGCGACCATGGCCATCGACTGGCGTGGTCAGGGGCTGGCTGACCGACTATTGGACAACCCGCTCATCGGGCATGTCGCCCATTTCAGTGACTACCAGAAAGATGTGGACACATTGATGCGCGCCGCGCGCGAGCTTGATATGCCACGGCCGTTTTTCTTGTTGGCGCATTCCATGGGCGGCGCCATCGGTCTACGTGCGGCGATGGAAGGGCTCCCGGTGCAGGCGATCACGTTTTCCGCGCCCATGTGGGGCATAAAACTTGCCGCGCATTTAAGGCCAATGGCCTGGGTGCTGAGTCATCTGATGCCGCAGGTCGGTCAAGGTCACCGTCTGCCCCCCGGCACCAAGATTGAGCATCATGTTTTGACCGACGGGTTTGATGACAACCTGCTCACACGCGATTCTGACCAATTCGACAAAATGCGACAGCAACTCGAAAGTCACCCCGAATTAGCTCTTGGTGGTCCGAGTTTTGTTTGGCTGCGTGAAGCTTTGTTGGAAACCCGGCATCTCGCCAGCCGCCAGTCCCCAAGCCTGCCCTGTATTACCTTTTTGGGCACAAACGAGCGGATCGTTGACGTCGCTGCCATCCAAAGTCGGATGTCAAAATGGAAACGCGGATCATTGGAAATCATCGAACACGGAGAACATGAAGTCCTGATGGAAAGCGCTGAGAAAGTCTCGCCCCTGTTTGACGCCATGGCCACTCTCTTCAAAAGCGGTGGTCACGGCTGAACAAAGTGGTTCGCTCTGGGAAATCGGCGCAAGCGCGCTAAACTGGTCTGCATGAGTACCACGCCTGCCCTCTCATGTACCGATCGAGGGATCTACTGCGCTGCTGGCGATTTCTACATCGACCCCTGGCGCCCGGTGGATCACGCTTTGATCACCCACGGTCATGCTGACCACGCGCGTAGCGGGCATCGCAGTTATCTTGCATCTCATGCCGCACTACCAGTGATGAAACACCGGCTTGGCGCTATCACTACGCAGGGCATTGCCTTTGGCGAGCTTTTGCAAATCGGTGGTGCAACAGTCTCGTTTCATCCTGCGGGACATGTGCCCGGCTCTGCCCAGATCCGTGTCGAAGTAGCGGGAGAAGTTTGGGTCGCATCTGGCGACTACAAGACCGAGAATGACGGGCTATCAGAAAGCTTTGAACCTCAGAGATGTCACCACTTTATCACCGAATCCACGTTTGGTTTACCTGTGTTTCGATGGCAGCCCCAAACCAAAGTTGCGACGGACCTGAACGCGTGGTGGGCGGCTTGTGCGCAGGCGGGAAAGACCGCATTTTTAGGGGCCTATGCGCTCGGCAAAGCACAGCGCCTTATGACGATGCTGGATGGCGACATCGGACCGATCCTGACACATGGCGCAGTGGAATCGACGAACAAGGTCTTGCGGTCACAGGGTCTGGCATTGCCAAATACCGTGCCGGTGACGCCAGATACCAACCCGAAGGAGCACAAATCCGCGCTGGTCCTGGCACCGCCTTCGGCGTTGGGCAGCAAGTGGGCGCGCAAATTCGGCCCGCAAGAAACGGCGTTTGCCAGTGGCTGGATGCAGTTGCGCGGGGTCCGGCGGCGGCGCGCAGGCGATCGGGGTTTTGTCATCTCGGATCACGCCGATTGGGATGGATTGTTAAGCGCAATCAAATTCACGGGGGCGGAAAACATATATGTGACACATGGTTACACGGATATTTTTGCCAGATACCTTAACGAAAACGGGTGGAAAGCACAGGTGGTTCCGACCGAATTCGAAGGCGAGACACTGGACACAGAAGTCACGGGATGAAACGTTTCGCCGCCCTTTTCAACGCCATCGATCAAAGCACCAAAACGACGGTAAAAGTGTCTGCTCTGGCGGATTATTTCAAAGATGCGCCGGAGCAGGATCGCATGTGGACCATGGCGCTCTTTTCTGGGCGGCGCCCAAAACGCGCCGTGACAACCACTAAACTACGCGAATGGGCGGCAGAAGCCGCCGGTATTCCGCTCTGGTTATTCGAAGAAAGCTACCCAATTGTGGGCGATCTGGCGGAATCCATTGCTTTGGTCTTGCCACCCAATGAAACCACAAGTCACCAAAGCCTAAACTACTGGATCAATGCTCTGCGCGATCTGTCGCAGCAAGAGGAAACCGCCCGCAAGACCTTTGTACTTCAAACATGGTCCGAATTGGGCGGGACAGAACGATTTGTGTTCAACAAGCTGATCACGGGCGGGTTTCGAATGGGTGTCAGTCAAAAACTGATGACACGCGCCCTGTCGCGTGCCACGTCCAAACCGGAGGCTGAGCTGGCCCATCGTCTGATGGGCAACTGGCACCCGGATGAAACCACTTGGCACGCCTTGGTCGAGGCCGAGGACAGCTCGGCGGACGCTTCACGTCCTTATCCATTTTATCTGGCTTATGCGCTGGATGGCGTGCCAGAGGATTTGGGCGAAACATCTGAGTGGCGCGCGGAATGGAAGTGGGATGGCATTCGGGGGCAACTCATTCTGAGAGACGGGCAGCATTTCGTCTGGTCGCGCGGCGAAGAATTGATGACAGATCGGTTCCCGGAACTCGCCCGCGCAGTCGACTTTTTACCCCCCGGCACTGTACTGGATGGTGAGTTACTGGTCTGGCATCCCGGCGCAGATGGACCAGACAACTTCAACGCACTGCAAAAACGCATTGGCCGCAAGACGGTCCCCAAAAAATTGCTGAACGAGGCACCGGTTACTTTGCATGCCTACGACATTTTGGAATGGGGTGGGCAAGACCTGCGAGAAAAACCGTTTTCGGAACGCCGTGCCCAGTTGGAAACCGCCTGCGCGTCATTGCCACCCGCCGACGCACCGGTACGGCTGTCACCACAGCTGATCTTTGAGAACTGGACTGATCTGGCAGAAGTGCGTCGCGGAGCACGAGAGGAAAATGCCGAAGGTTTGATGCTCAAACGCGCTGACAGCCCCTATCGTGTCGGTCGTAAAAAAGGCGATTGGTGGAAATGGAAACTGGACCCGCTAACCCTCGACGCAGTGATGATCTACGCGCAGGCCGGACACGGGCGGCGGGCAAATCTGTTTACGGATTTCACCTTCGCGGTTTGGAACGGGAACGATCTGGTGCCCTTCACCAAAGCCTATTCCGGTCTCACAGATGCGGAGTTCCGTGAGATCACTAAATGGGTGCGCAAAAACACGGTGCAAAGATTTGGCCCGGTGCGGCAGGTCACACCGCATCATGTTTTTGAGATCGCATTCGAGGGCATTCAAGCCAGCACACGACATAAGTCTGGTGTGGCTCTGCGCTTTCCGCGCATGTCGAGGTGGCGACAGGATAAACCGCTGCAAGAGGCCAACACGCTGGATGACCTCAAGCAGATGCTTGCAGTTTACGGGTAATGTTCAGCTACAGTTTCCGTCCATCCCGACCATGCCATTGCCAACCCCTGTCACCGCCAGCTGACAGGTTTGTTCGCCCACGGAGACCTCAATGGAAGTTCCAGACGCCACGGTTTGCGTCTCTACCCCATTGATCGCAATGCGCGCGCTCGATCCATCATCGGCTAACCCGGAGACAAATACCCGCAAGGCGCCATCCGCCAAAATCGCAAGGCCGCCGGGCTTGAAACCCGTGTCGGGCGCCGGTGGCACGTCTGCCGCTTCCGCCGTGACGGACATACCGCAATCGGATGCAACCGTCACACCTTCTGCATCCAGAGAGGCAATACCAACCACACAGTCCGCCCCCTCAACGGCAGCGGTTTCACCGATACCAACCGACATGCCTGCTCCATTCACGCTCAACTTCGCTGTGCTGGTATCAAGGTCCATGGCTGATACAAAAGCCCGCACAGCACCATCCGCAAAAATTGCCGTCTGGCCGACCCCGAGAACATCCGATGTTTGCAAGTCGCTTGTCGCGTCGTTCTGCATTGCTGATGTGTCACCATCTTGTGTTGATGACAGAGCACTCAACGCCGCTTCCCATTCCTGCGCTTGCGAGGTCGCGGCATCAGCCACGGCATCGATTCTGCTACCAACTTCTTCCTGTAAAACAGCCAGCTTTTCTTCGATGGAAGCATTCACCGTGGCAGCGCTTTCACCGAGACTCGCTTCAAGCGTGTCGATTCGCGCATTCATGCTTTCCGTCGTCTCTGCCAGCGTGGCCGCGCTGGACTCCTGTACCCGCTCCAGCGCCGCAGAAACTCTTGACTTTGCGCGTGACTCGCTCACGGCAACAGCCAGCATAACGCCGATCAACAAGCTTCCGCCTGCGATGAGTAGTGGTTGATTTTGCATTAGTTCAATTCCTCCCCCTGAGAATGACTTTGACAAATTAATATGGCTACTAACCCAAAGAGTTTACCGGATTCGCGCCAGTTTCCTATCGATTTTATACCTGACCTGTTGCGATATCTGAGCAGCACCTTTACCTGACGTGAAACATGCCGCTTCGGGTCAACTGATGCTCTGGCATGTCGATGAGAATTTCAGGAGCCAAGAGATGTTCAATCACGTGTTTTTCGATGCCAACGCACAAGGATCAGGTACCTCGGATCCTTTGGGCGACTTGCCGGAATGGAATTTGGATGACCTCTACACCGGCGAGAATGCCGCTGAGCTCAAACGCGATCTGGATTGGCTCGAACAGGCCTGCGCCAGTTTTGCGACGGACTATGAAGGTAAACTGGCCGACCTCGACGCCGCGGATTTTCTCGATTGTGTTCTGCGCAACGAGAAAATCAATCAGATCGCCGGGCGTATCATGTCCTTTGCCGGGCTGCGTTACTACCAGCTGACCACTGACGCAGACCGGGCCAAATTCATGTCCGATCTGCAGGAAAAGATCACCAATTTCACTACGCCACTTGTGTTTTTCACGCTTGAGATCAATCGGTTGGATGATGGCCACCTGGATCAACTCTATGCCCGGAACGCAGGTCTTGCGCGATACAAACCGGTGTTTGATAAGGTCCGTGCCATGAAACCCTACCAGCTCAGCGACGAGATGGAGAAGTTTCTGCACGATCTGGGAGTCGTCGGAGATGCCTGGGAGCGTCTTTTTGACGAAACCATCGCGGGTCTTACTTTCGAAGTGGATGGGGAAACTCTCAGCATCGAAGGCACGCTGAACCTGTTAACCGACCCCGAGCGCGCCAAACGAGAAGCCGGGGCGCGTGAATTGGCCAGTGTATTTGGCAAGAACATCAAGACCTTTGCCCGCGTACACAACACGCAGGCAAAGGAAAAAGAAATCATGGACAGGTGGCGCGGTATGGAAACCGCGCAACTGGGGCGGCACCTGAGCAACCAGGTAGAGCCCGAAGTGGTCGAGGCCCTGCGCAATGCCGTGGTCGAGGCATACCCCAAACTCAGCCACCGTTATTATGAGCTGAAACGCAAGTGGCTCGGCCTCGACAAAATGCAGATCTGGGACCGGAATGCGCCTTTGCCGATGGAAGACACCCGCGTGGTCAATTGGGATCAGGCTGAAAAAATGGTCATGGATGCCTACAACGCCTTCGATCCACGCATGGGCGAAATCGCCGAGCCCTTTTTTAGCAAGGGCTGGATTGATGCGGCTGTGAAACCTGGCAAGGCACCGGGGGCTTTTGCCCATCCAACCGTAACCAACGTCCACCCCTACGTGATGTTGAACTACCTTGGAAAACCACGCGATGTCATGACTTTGGCGCATGAGTTGGGCCACGGGGTGCATCAGGTTCTGGCTGCGGAACAAGGGGAGATGCTTTCCTCCACACCCCTGACACTGGCGGAAACAGCAAGCGTTTTTGGTGAAATGCTTACATTCCGCAAAATGCTTGATGGCGCCGAAAACCCGGCTCAACGCAAAGTGATGTTGGCGGGCAAAGTCGAGGACATGATCAATACGGTGGTCCGCCAAATCGCGTTTTACGATTTTGAATGCAAACTTCATGCGGCGCGCCGGAACGGCGAATTGACGCCGGACGACATTAACGCTCTCTGGATGTCGGTGCAGGCCGAAAGCCTCGGGCCCGCCTTTGAATTCATGGACGGGTATGAAACCTTTTGGGCCTATATCCCGCATTTTGTGCACTCGCCATTCTATGTCTACGCCTATGCCTTTGGCGATGGTCTGGTGAACGCGCTCTATGCGGTCTATGCCGAGGGCGATACCGGGTTTGAGGACAAGTATTTCGAAATGCTCAAAGCCGGGGGCTCAAAACATCACAAGGAATTGCTCGCACCCTTTGGACTGGATGCGTCTGACCCGGCATTCTGGGACAAGGGCCTGTCGATGATCTCAGGCTTCATCGACGAATTGGAAGCGATGGAAGATTAGGGCTTAGCCCGGTCTACCCCCTGCTTCAAAAGTCATGTCCATCATCCGTTGCGTGCCTTGGCTGAATTCCAGCGGGCACGCATAGGGCGTGTTGCCTGCGACCGATGCGCCGAAAGCTTCCACCTGCAACACATAGTGATTCACGCCCGGGAATCGTTCCACGATCCGGATTTGGCCACCGGTCTCCAAACATATTTCCGCCTGATCGTGCACGGCGGCATTGAAAGGGCACGTCATGCGCAACACGCCCTCATCTCCATGGAAGACAACCTCTTGGCGGTTGAACAAGCGCATCGAAATCACTGCGGAATAGGTGAAACCAGGGAAAGTCGCGGCCATCTGGACGAAAGTATCCACACCGTTTTCATAGTCGATATGGGCAAAAGGCACCGATTGGGGTTCCTGTCCTGTCACATACCGTACGGACCCGAATGTATAGACACCAATGTCGGGCAATCCACCGCCACCGGCAGCGGATTGGTTTCGGATATTGGATTGATCAGTATTGAAATAGGAAAACACAGCGTCAACATGACGTAAATTGCCGATTGCGCCTTCTGACAGAAGCTTCTTTGCGCGTACGAACTGCGGGTGATGCACGATCATGAATGCCTCTGCCGCTAACAACCCGGATGCGTCGCGTGCCGCCATCAGTTGATCGAATTCGCTGGCTTGCATGGTCATCGGCTTTTCGCAAAGAACATGTTTGCCAGCCTTCAGTGCCTTCAGCGACCATTCGACATGCAGATGGTTGGGCAGAGGAATGTAAACTGCATTCACCGTTTCATCTGCCAAAAGCGCATCGTAGGTACTGTGGACATTCAATCCGGGCGCGAAAGCTTGAAATGGCGCGGCCTTGTTAAGGTCAGTCGTCGCCAGCGCAGCTAACTCAGCCCCTTTTGCCGCGTGGATTGCTGGGCCCATGAAATTGGCCGCAAAATTCGACGCACCTAATATGCCCCAACGCAATGGTTTCATTGAAATCACCTCCCATTTCTTGGCAGGTTAGCGCAATCAACGGCAGTTGCGAATAGCGGATGTCCCAAGAAAAAAATCCCCGTAAGACCGAAGCCTCCGGGGATTAACATTACAAAATTTAATTCAGGCAGATGCCAACATGCCTTTTTCTTTTGCGAGATCGCGCATTTTCTTTTGAAGCTTCTCGAATGCGCGCACTTCAATCTGTCGAATCCGCTCGCGGCTGACATTGTATTCAGCGCTCAAATCTTCGAGCGTGACGGATTTGTCGGACAGACGACGTTGCGTCAAAATATCTTTTTCACGCTCGTTCAGAACGTTCATGGCATCCGCGAGCAATTCGCGGCGTGTTTCCAACTCATTGCGCGCCTCGTAGTCACCAGCTTGGTCCGCATCTTCGTCCTCCAGCCAGTCCTGCCATTGCATGGTGCCTTCACCTTCAGAACCAACTGTGGCGTTCAGCGAAGCGTCACCGCCCGACATCCGCCGATTCATTGAGATAACTTCTGCTTCCGTCACTCCAAGATCTGTTGCAATGCGCGCCACATTGTCAGGGTGCAGGTCACCTTCTTCCAGTGCGCCGATTTTGTTCTTGGCTTTGCGCAGATTGAAGAAAAGTTTCTTCTGACCCGAAGTCGTGCCCAGCTTTACGAGGCTCCAAGACCGCAGGATGTATTCCTGGATTGAAGCACGAATCCACCACATTGCGTAGGTCGCCAGACGGAAACCTTTTTCAGGATCAAACCGTTTCACCGCCTGCATCAAACCGACGTTGGCTTCTGAAATCACCTCTGCCTGAGGCAAACCGTAACCCCGGTATCCCATGGCGATTTTTGCCGCCAATCGCAGGTGAGACGTCACCATTCGGTGCGCCGCAGCGGTGTCTTCTTTTTCGACCCATGCTTTTGCCAGCATGTACTCCTCTTCGGGTTCCAAAAGAGGGAATTTACGAATTTCTTGCATGTAGCGGTTCAATCCGCCTTCCGGTGTAGGGGCCGGTAAATTTGCATAATTAGCCATGTGCGCCTCCCAATGTTTAAGGGCTTAACATCGATATGGGCACTAAACTGATCGGTTCAAGTCTGTGCCTGGAAAAAGTTAAGGGAATTACTACAAGTTTAGGATTAACGAATGCTTGACGGTGTGAGCTAGCGTTAACCTCTCATATGTCAGTGCATTCACGCAGGCTTGCAATTTATGTCAGCCCGCGCAGCAGTTCCAGCATTCCGCTCATATCCTTGGGAAGCGGCGCCTCAAAACGCATTTTTTCTTTGGTTATTGGGTGATCAAAACCCAGGACAGCCGCATGCAAGGCTTGGCGCGGGAAAGTGCGCACGGCATCCGATGTATTTTCTGGCAGCGCCTTGGCGGCTAATTTGCGTTTGCCACCATAGGTGGAGTCTCCAACCAGCCCATGACCAGCATGGCTCAGATGAACGCGGATTTGATGCGTCCTACCGGTTTCGAGCCAGCATTCGAGAAGCGCGATCACTTGGGGTGATCCGAAACGCTCAACCGTTCGCGCTCGCGTTACGGCGTGACGCCCGCCATGAAACAACACTGCTTGGCGTTGGCGGTCGGTCTTGTGGCGCGCCAACTGTGTTGTAATTTTCAAGATGTTACCGGCTTCAAAACTTGCACCTTTGACACCGCGCAATCGCGGATCGTTCGCATCCGGGACTCCGTAGACCAGCGCCCGATAATAGCGCTCCACCGAATGCGCTTCGAATTGCGCTGCCAATCCGTGATGCGCAGCATCCGATTTGGCAACGACCAAAAGGCCAGAGGTCTCCTTATCGATCCGGTGAACAATACCGGGCCTTTTCATGCCGCCGACACCGGACAAATCGTTGCCACAATGCGCTAGCAACGCATTGACCAGTGTACCAGAAGGCGTACCGGGCGCCGGATGAACAACCATGCCAGCAGGTTTGTTGAGAACAATCAGGTCATGGTCTTCAAAAATTACATTCAGAGGGATCTGCTCGGGCAAAATGTGGCTGTCTTGTGCATCTTCCACTGTAATTGAAACCTGAGCGCCCGCTTGGACGCGCGATCTGGGGTCTCGAATGACGACGCCGCCCACAGAAACATGACCATTTTCAATCAATCGTCCCAATCGGGTACGCGACAGCGCAGCCTCCACTGGAACATCACGCGCGAGCGCCTTATCAAGGCGCGGCGGCGGTGCTTCGTCGATGCTGAATTGGATGTGGCGAAGTGACATGAAAGATCCGGATGTAAGACCTGAAGAAGACGGTGTTGAACCCGCAAATCTGCGGTTTCTGAGACGGTTGGTGACAGTATTGACCGCGACGATGATTGGCGGAGTTCTACTGATCATCATCTTGATTGTCACCCGCTTCAACGACCAACCACCAACTTTGCCAACAGAGATCGAATTGCCGGACGGTGCAAAACCCATTTCTTTCACCCAAGGCCCCGATTGGTTTGCGATTGTCACGGATTCAGATGAAATCCTGATCTATGACAGGGTCACGGGTGGTTTGCGCCAACGCGTCGAAATCGAGTAAATTGTTCCTACCCATCTTTGGCGGCATTCCCTCGTCGGCTTGAACGCGGAACGTACCGACCGACAATCGAAGGAAACGATCGATTGATTTTTCCAAGGATGGATAAAAACAGACGGCCTCTTTCAGGCGACTGAAAATGGCAATGTGCGATGCTGTTGATACCTTTCAAGGAGTGGCTCTCGCAGGGACGCCACTTGGATTGCAGTGGCTTTGGTCTTATTCCTTCGCGATAAGATCGCATCGCGATTGGCAGGATCAACTGCGGCCTGCGCCATGCGCGCAGCTCCAAGGCAGGCAGAGATATCCCCTTGTTCGGGGATGTTGATCTCAGTGTCAAAAAGCGTCGCAATCAGCGACACCCAAAACACAGAACGCGTGCCGCCCCCAACCGCGGCGATGGTGTCTATCGGAACCTGGGCCGCTTTTTGCGCGGTGTAGGCTGCGTAGAATTGCATGGCCACGCCTTCAAGAATTGAATAGGCCATGTCCGATGCATCATGTCCGGCTGTCAAGCCGCCGATAAAGGCTTGGGCGTCGGGTCTGTTGTCAGGTGTGCGCACCCCCGTAATCGAGGGCCGCGACACCGGCAAATCTGCAATTCCTTTTGCTGCGCGGACTTCGGCCATCGCTGCCAGATCAGGCGCAGAAACGGATGTCAGTCGGCTCAGCCAGTCAAGCGACTGTGTGGCAGACATGACCACGCCCATCGACAAAAACAGGCCCGGCGCAGCATGCGGCGTAGTCAGAATAGCTTTCGCTGGCGCGGGGTGAAAAACGTCATCTGCAGCGCACAAAACGCCTGAAGTTCCAATGCTGAGCGCCGCGTTCCCAGATACTGCTGCTCCGACACCGAGCGCCGCCGCGTAGTTGTCCCCGCTGCCAGCGGCAATCAAGACCGTTTGGGGTGTCTTCCAACGTTGGCAAAGGTCGCGTTTCAACTGCCCGGCCACGTCACAAGACTGCAACAGTTGCGGCAGGCGGGCCCGGTCCCAGCCCGCGGCAGCTAGCAATTCATCGTCCCATTTTGATGAGGCACAATCCAAGAGCATCGTCCCGGATGCATCACTGTACTCTGTCGTTCTTTCGCCGGTTAGTTGCAGGGCGACATAGTCTTTGGGCAACATCAGCACATCCGCCGCGTCCAACGCCTCACGCATATGTTTTGCCAACCAAAGCAACTTGGGTGCACCAAGACCCGGGTCCGGGTGCCCGTTCGTGCGCCAACCAATATCCGGCACTTTCTCCAACAACTCGGCGCATTCCAAAATGGCGCGCTGATCGTTCCAAAGAATGCACGGCGTCGTGGGTCGGTTTGCCTTATCCAGCAGCACGGGCCCGAGCATATGACCCGATAGCGAGATTCCTTTAAGACGGGCCATCTTGTCCGGATGGGATGTGGCCAGTTCGTCAAAGATGTCCTGACTGAGGGCCCACCATTGATCGGGGTCCTGCTGGCTCCACCCGACTTGGGGAATATCAACCGGTGAAGGTCGTGCCGCTGAGGCAAGGCACAGGCCATCCTCATTGACCAGCGCAATCTTGATCCCCGACGTGCCCAGATCAATGCCGGCGAAGATCATGGCGATACCGCTATCAGACCGCGCGCGGTGTGCTCGTCCGTCACAAGGTGATCAACGCAGCCGCGCAACAATATTGCGCGCATGATCGGCACTTTTTGCACACCACCCGCGGCGACGATCACGTTTGCCAGATCGTCCAAGTCGGTCAACTTGATCCCAAGAACGCGTTCGTTGACTTCATGGTCGATAAGACCGCCGTCAGCGCGCAGAAAATAACCCATTATATCCCCGACAGCCCCGACGCTCTCCAGTTCGGTGGGCTCAATATCCTGCGGCAGACCATCAGCCAGCAAAAGCGAGTTTTTCATGTCCCCTGCCGCGAGAGCAAGGCCGTCCGCGGCACGAATTTTTTCGATAGAGCCTTTGAATTCTTGCTGCTGTTCCAGGATTTCGCGCGATGCCATGCTCGCGGCGTAGACAGGCGCAGTGAAATAGCTGTGCTGCGCATTGCAAAGATCCGCCAACCGCGTGGTGATCTCATAGCTGTTCACGTCCGACCCTTTGGTCAGTCCGCCCATCACCGATGTGATCTCAAGGTCTGGACGGTTCATCGGCTCCATGTACCGTGTTGCCATGTTCAAGGTATTGCCCCAAGACATGCCGAAGAGCTTAATCTCAGGGCGTTCCAGCAAACGGTTCAGAAACTGGCCCAAAGCCGCGCCGAGCACGGTGTATAGCTTAAAATCCTCACCGCCCACTGGTGCGACGGTCGCTGTATCCAATCCGAACCGATTGCGCAGCGTCTCTTCGAGTTCAATACAAGGCCCGAATGAAGAGTTTATTGTGACGCGAACGATACCCCGCTCCCTGGCCTCTGCAAGAGACTTGTTGACCCGGAGGCGTGTGACGCCGAACTGCTCCGCTGCCTGAGCTTGCGTCATGCCCTGCACCTCGCAGGCCCAGGCCAGCCGCACCAGAAGCTGCTCGTTTGCGTCGAGGATTTCGGTTTTTGACTGGCGCGACATTTACGGCGATCCTTATTTGACGGCTCCCATGGTCAAACCGCGCACAAGCTGCTTTGACGCCAACAAGGCAAAGATCAAGACCGGAATGACGATCAAGGTCGAAGTCGCCATAATCTTGCCATAAGGCAAGTTGTAGCCCTCCATGAAACTCACTGCCATGGCAGGAGCGGTCTTAGCTTCTGAACGGGTCAGGATCAGGCCGAACATCAATTCGTTCCACGAAAAGATGAACGCAAAGATTGACGACACAGCGACACCGGGCATCGCCAGGGGCAAGCAAATCTTGGTCATGATCGTAAACTGCGATGCCCCCTCAAGACGGGCTGCTTCATCAAGATCGTAAGGAATACCGCGAAATTGATCGGTCACGATCCAGATCACGATAGGTAAATTGAAAGTCAGATAAATCAGGATGAGCGTGATGTGCTTGTCGAGCATGCCAAGATTGCGCGCGATCAAAAAGAACGGCAAAGCCAGCACGATGGGCGAGACCATTCGGTTGGTGATGAACCAGAACCACAGATCTTTCTTGCCCCGAAACTCGAAACGCGCGAGGGCAAAGGCTGCAGGCACCCCCAATAGCACCGCCAGTAAAGTGGTGCAGACAGCGATCACCAACGAGTTGATCAATGTCCTCAGAACACCGTCCTCGAATAGAGCTTCGCGGTAGTTGTTGAGCGTTGGCTCGAAGATCCACGCTGGTGGGGATTGCAGGGCGACAATGTGGGTTTTCAGCGATGTGGTGACCATCCAGTAGAACGGAAACACGCAGATTAGCAGGATGAGGCTGAGCAGGACAATCTGCCCCCAGAGCGGTCTTTGCGCAGCGGTTGCCATCTCAGACCTCCTTGTAGAAGACGCGGATGTAGATCTGCGCCAGAACAATTGTGATGATCAACAAGATGATCGCTTGTGCGGAGGCCAATCCCTGGTCAAAGCCACGAAAACCGACACGTTGGATCATCAAAGATATGAACTCGGTTGACGCCCCCGGTCCGCCGCGTGTCAGTGTAAACACCATGTCGAAGAGTTTCAGTGTGTCCGCTGTGCGCAGGATCAACACCGCAACAAGTCCCGGCACAAGGAAAGGCAATTGCACGTACCGCAGTACCGTCCAACGGCTTTTCGTTTCCAACCGTGCGGCTTCTTCGACTTCATCGGGCACCATGGTCAAACCGGCCAAAAGAACGAGCGCAACAAAGGGTGTCCATTGCCACACATCCCAGAAGATGATCATGGCAAAAGCGTTAGAGCTGTCGCCGATCCAATTGATATTGGCGCCACCCATCAGTTGGTTTACGACGCCGAATTTCTGATTGAACATGACCTGGCCAAGCAGGCCAACCACAGCGTAAGTGGTCGCCATTGGTAAAACGAGGCTCAAGCGGGCCATTGTTTTGAGCACGGTGAGACCGGGTTGATGCAGCACCAGTGCGATCACCATCCCAAGTCCGATCTGAAGTGGAAGAGCGGTACCGAGCAGGAAGAATGTCCGCCCCATGGCTTGCCAGAACACCTCATCCGTGAGGACATCCCAATAGTTCTCGAGGCCGATGAACTTGACCTTCTTGAGCTTGGTCAGGTTGAAGAAGTGCAACGAGGTCCAGGCGGCATAAAGCAACGGTACGATGCCAATGGCTGCAAGTGCCACGACGGCGGGCCCGATGAATGCGAAGATTGTGCGTCGCGAGACCTTGTCGCGCATGAGGGGTCCTTCCGGCCTGACCTGGAATGCCCGAGGCCGCTCATCACGGCCCCGGACAGTGTAAACAGCTCTCGCTTATTGAGCGAGCGGTTTTTCACCCGAATAGTAGCCTGCTTCTTCCAGAACAGCTTCCATTCGATCTCCAATTTCAGTGGCACCTTCTTCTGTTGTGACTTCTCCCAACATCATCTTGGTGCCCCACTCTTGAACGATCTCGGTGATTTCAGGCCATTCCGCAAAGCGCGGTCGGAATTCCGGGACACCGTCCTGCCAACTTTCGACCAGGGCAGGCACGAATTTGAACTCTTCCAAACCGGCTTCCTGATAGACCGACTGACGTGCCGGTACACCACCGCGCTCAAGGTACTCACGCGCATTTGCTTTCGACGTGGCCCATTGAATGAACAGATAAGCGGCGGCCTGCTCTGCCTCGTCCGCTTGGCTTGCAACCGCCATGGAGAACCCACCAAGCGCCGGTTTGCGGCCTGCAGGACCGGTCGGCTCGGGTGCAATCTCGACGCAATCTGCTATCGCGGATGTTTCAGGAGAGACGACAGTGGAGTAAAATGCGGACCACTCGGTAATCATCGCTATATCGCCTTGGGCAAAGCCGTTCACGGTTTCGGCATGGTCGTAGGCAACGATTCCGTCGGGCATGTATTGCATCAAATCCTGACGGAACTTCAGACCTGCCTGGCTTTCATCACTCAACAGGTTTGATTTGAAGTCAGAGTCAAGAAAGGAGCCACCAAACGGCCAGATCACCCGCGCAAAACTGTCGGCGGATTGCGTCTCGTTGCGCTTGGATTGCAATGCATAAGCATATTTTCCGTCTTTCGTCAGCGCCGGGCCGTAGACGTCTTTCAAATCCGCCCATGTCTCGGGCGGCCCATCAAAACCGGCATCTTTGAGCATGCAGCTATTGTAAAACAATAGACCCGAGTAGTTATCAACCGGCAGCCCATAAACCGTATCGTTCCATCCCCCAAAGGCATTCAGAACCAGCGGGAAGAAGTCATCAATATCGAGGTCGGGGTCAACCGCGTCAGGGAATTTTGACTGTACGTCGGCCAGTGGCACGATCCATTCATTCTCGGCGAAGTTGCCGATCCAAACCAAGTCGATCAGGGCGATATCGAGATCCCCTCCCGCAACAAAGTCGCGGACCTGTTCGCCCAATGCATTCTCATACGGATGCTTGATGATGTTGATCTTGATGCCGGTTTCCTCCTCGAACGCCGGCAGCATGGCTTCGATCGCTTCGTAGCCCGGGCGTAGCAAAAACACCACGTCCACGGTGGTTCCCGCATAGGGTGCTGCCGCATCCTTTAGGCTCCATCCGTGGCCGTCAGCCAATGCCCCCGTCGCAAGCGTCGCAGCCAACGCCGTTGATGTCATAAGTGTCTTCAATTTCATGGTGACCTCCCTGTTCAGAAATGGTTGACATACTTTTGGTTCATCCTGCATACAATTGTAAATCCTTGGTGTATGTCAAACAGAAAGTGACGCAAGGTCGACTTGGGCCAAAGCAGGCCAAACAAAGGGAATGCAGAATTGGCCACTGTAGAGCTTTCGAAAATCAATAAGTATTACGGTAGCCTGCATGCTTTGAAGGACGTGTCTCTTTCAGTGGCAGACGGTGCGTTTGTTGTCTTTGTCGGTCCCTCAGGCTGTGGCAAATCAACCTTGCTGCGTACGATCGCGGGTCTCGAATCGGTCAGCGACGGCACAATCACAATTGACAGCAAGGATGTCACCGACATTGAACCCGCCGACCGCGATCTTTCCATGGTGTTTCAGTCATATGCGCTTTATCCGCACATGTCGGTCCGCGCGAATATGGAATTTGGCATGAAGGTCAACGGCATCGCGCCGGACGAACGCAAGGTTCGAATTAAGGAGGCTGCCCGCGTTCTGCAGCTATCTGAATTGCTCGATCGCAAGCCGGGGCAGCTGTCCGGCGGTCAACGTCAGCGAGTCGCGATAGGGCGCTCCATAGTGAAAAACCCCAAGGTTTTCCTTTTTGACGAACCGCTCTCCAATCTCGATGCGAAATTACGGGTGCAAATGCGCATTGAACTTGAGGCGTTGCACAAGGAGCTTGACGCAACCATGATCTACGTGACCCATGATCAGGTTGAAGCCATGACCATGGCAGACCAGATTGTGGTGCTGAACGCGGGCCAGATCGAGCAGGTTGGCTCGCCCATGGATCTTTATCACACACCAGCTTCGGAATTTGTTGCAGGTTTCATTGGATCCCCTGCAATGAACATTTTGACAATTGGCCAGGATCTGGGGACGGCCATCAGCCCCCCCACAAAGGCGATCAAGATTGGTATACGGCCGGAACATGTTCAACTCGGCGATACGGGCATCGCCGGCACCATCCGGGTAAAGGAAAAACTCGGGAGCGAAAGCTATCTTTACGTGATGACCCGGAACGACACCCAGATCGTTGTCAAGACCGATGGCGAGGATAAGTTGAACGCAGGAGACTCTGTTCACCTGACCTTCCGCGAAAACAGATTGCACCACTTTGACGCCCAAGGACGGACGCTCACATGAGGACAGGCGGATGACACTGTGGACGTCCCAGATGGATGGTTTGATTGCGCCCGCTGTCGCACGTTCTGAAGTGACGGATGAGGTAATCATAGGCTCGGGGACATTGGACCAGTCCGGCCTACTCGTCCAAAGAATGACCTCTATGCCACGTGTGCTGGTGTGTGCAGACGAGGCGGGATTTACGGCGGCGGGCCGTCCGGTTGTCGACGCGCTTGAGGCCGCTGGCTTCGCTGTTCGAACGCATATCTTACCGATCGAGCCATTGCCTAAAGCTTCCGTGGAAGAAGCAGAGCCATTTCGAGCCGCGTTGGCAGAAGACCAGAACCTCTTTCCGGTTTCAGTCGGATCGGGTGTGATCAATGATCTTGCCAAATACGCTGCGTTTCGGACCAACCGCCGATATGTCACGATTGCAACCGCCGCTTCGATGGATGGCTATACCAGTGCCGGAGCGCCTTTGACCGAAAATGGGTTTAAGGTCACCATCCCGACACGCGCGCCGGTGGCCATGCTCGCAGATCTCGACGTCATTGCCGCAGCCCCAGCCGAAATGAACGCTTGGGGATACGGCGATCTGGCTGGCAAGGTACCAGCGGGCGGCGACTGGATGTTGTCAGATGCTCTCGGTATCGAGCCGATAGACGACATCGCATGGCCTTTGGTGCAGCATCATCTGACAGGTTGGTTGGCTGGGCCGGAGGGTATCCAATCCGGTGATCCGGACTGTATCGCACGCCTCTTTACAGGGCTGACCGCGGTCGGGTTTGCGATGGAAGCCCACGGCAGTTCGCGTCCCGCATCCGGTGCCGATCACCAGATCGCTCATATGTGGGAGATGGAAGGTCACAGTTATCAAGGCCAGAAAGTCAGCCATGGGGCAGCCGTCTCGGTCGGGTGCGTTGTGTCGTTGGCCCTGTTTGACTGGTTACTGGAACAAGACTTGGGCGCGATCAACATCCATGATGCTCTAAACCGGGCACCTGACCTTGCGACCCGAAACGCACAGCTCTGCAAAGCGATTGCGGACCCCAAAATCGCCGAGAAGGCGAAAGCGGAGTTGGCTGCAAAACACGCACTCCCCGAGGCTCATGCAGCCCGGTTAGAATCCTTGCGCGATGTCTGGCCGGTCTTACGGGAGAGACTGACAACTCGTCTCTATCGACATCGTGCGATGGCAGACATGCTGCATCGGGCCGGTGCGCCGGCCTATGCCTCTCAAATTGGCGTCTCGCCTGAGCATTTGCGCACCACCCTCTTCGCCGCAGCCTTCATTCGTCGTCGTTACACAATCTTTGATCTCTTGCATGATATTGGGCAAACCGAAACGGCATTCACAGCCGTGTTACCCGCGTTATCTCCTGACAAATTTGGAGCCAGTTCATGACTCTCAAGAACGCAGTGGCGAGTGCCATCGCTGAAGTCGGAGCCGTGTTGGAACGCGCCATCCCGCAGCAAGTCGAGGGCATGGCAGCCCCGATCCTGGCTGCCAAACGCATCGCCTTGTATGGTGTTGGGCGCGAGGGCTTGATGATGAAATCCCTGTGTATGCGCCTGTTTCACCTAGGGTTGGACGCGCATGTCGTGGGCGATATGACCACGCCGCCTGTCGGACAAGGCGACTTGCTGATTGTCAGCGCCGGTCCGGGCCAGTTTTCCACTGTCGATGGGCTGATCGGCGTCGCCTCAGCCGCGGGCGCATCGACGATGTGCGTGACGGCAAAACCAGACGGCACCGCGCCCGAAAGCGTCGATCACGTCGTGTATCTGGAGGCGCAGACAATGGCGAACGACCAAGGTGCCGCTCAATCCGTGTTGCCCATGGGGTCGCTCTTTGAAGCTGCGCAATTCCTGTTTTTTGAGATGGTCGTGTTGCATCTGCGGGAAACGATGGGCCTGAGCCCGGATGCAATGCGTGCCAACCATACGAATTTGGAGTAAGAGATGACGTGGCAGGACCGGTTTTCGATTACGGAAAAGGTTGCATTGGTGACTGGAGCCTCTTCGGGCATAGGCGCCGAGATCGTACGGGTCTTTTCGCAAGCGGGCGCACAAGTCATTGCAACCGGACAATCCCAAAAACGGCTGGACGCGCTCTCCGACGAGACCGGTTGCGCTGCAATCCCGGCCGATATCTCTACGCTGGAAGGGTGCGACGAGCTGGTCGCAGAAGCCAATTCCATACATGGCCGAGTTGATATTTTGGTAAACTCGGCTGGCGTTGCACTTGTTGGCTCCGTCCTCGATTTCGATCCGGCGGATTGGGACCGCACAATGGCCATTAACCTGCGCGCGCCCTTTCTTTTGGCCAAGGGATTTGCACCTGAAATGGTTGCCGCAAAAGCGGGGAAGATCATCAACATCTCATCCCAGACCGGGGTCATCGCGCTAGCGGACCATGCGGCCTATGCCGCGTCCAAAGGTGGGTTGAACGCACTGACTAAATCCTTGATGACGGAACTTGCCCCGCACAACATTCAAGTCAACGCGATCTGCCCTACAGTGGTCATGACAGATATGGGGCGTAAGATCTGGAGCCCACCTGAGAAGTCCGGTCCGATGATCGCGGCTACGCCTCTAGGCCGTTTTGGCGAGCCAGTCGAGATTGCCGATATGGCGCTCTACCTGGCGTCTCCTGCATCTGACTTGGTAAATGGGGCCCTGATGATGATCGAAGGTGGATATTCCAGCGTATGAGGAGATTTGGTGTGTATAACGGCCTTTGGACCAAGATCTGTGACGCCAAAGGAGTTTCGCGCGCTTTCGCAACCGCAAGACCATCCAACATCGGCAGCTTTGAGATTGCGCTGCTAGGTTCTGACTATGCAGAGCTCGGGCGCGAACGGTTGGAAAAAGCTGCGGCACCCGCCGCGTTCTCCACAGATTTGCCGCGCGAGATCTGGGCGTCATACAGTCTATTGAGCGCGATCGTGAACCCGAAACGCGTTATCCAGAAAACCGCAGGTCTGTGGGTGGAATCACGGGCCGGTGTCACATCTGTTGGTAAAGGAGAGCGACCTGGCCTCTCGCCCACCGAACAAAAGCTGGACAATGTGGCCATGGCCCTGGAGACGGCAACAAAATGCGCCGATAACAAAGGGCTCGCTCGTACCATGGGAAACCCTATCAACAAAGCATCTGGTTTCGGTGACGGGCTCTTTTTTTGGCGCCCAATGACTAATTGGCTGAATTTGGCCGTTGAACAAGCGTTGTCATTCTTGCACGGCAAAACCCAACAACACGGTTTTGTCTGAATGAGTTACAACAACACTTGGGGCACGCAAGACGCATTCGACCGGTACGAATCCATTCGTCACCGTATGCCGCAAGCGGTGTTTCCGACAGAGACCAGCGAGTGCTCAGGTCTGTTGGACATTGCGGACCAATTCGACGCCTTCCTGCTCGATAGCTTTGGCGTTCTGAACGTGGGAGAAACAGCTATTCCCGGTGCGGTTGCCTGCGTCCGTGAGCTGCGCATGCGCGGTAAACGCCTGATCGTTCTGACAAATGCCGCAAGTTATACACGGGAAACGGCGGTGCATCGCTATCGCACACTTGGCTTCGACTTTACGGCTGATGAGGTTGTTTCCAGCCGCGACGTTGCTGTGTCCCGACTGGATGCGGTTCTTCCTGAAGGTCGCTGGGGAGCAATCGCTGCACCAGAGGACCGGTTCACCGACATACCTGCGCGGGTCGAACATTGGTCCGGCCAAGACGTTGATGGTTTCCTCTTTCTGTCTAGTGCCGCGCTGAACCCGAAAATTCTAGCCTCTCTCGACGCCGCGATACAACATCGCCAACGACCGGTTGTGATTGCCAATCCTGACCTTGTTGCCCCCCGTGAGTCGGGGCTCAGTAAGGAACCTGGCTACTATGCTCATCATCTGGCTGATGCTCTAAATGTGATGCCCGTATTTTTTGGAAAACCCTTTGCCAACGCTTTCAATGACGCGAAACAATTACTACCGGGGATCCTCCCTCAGCGTATTGCGATGGTTGGCGATACGCTGCATACGGATATCCTGGGAGGAGCAGCTGCCGGTTTGAAGACTGTGTTCGTGAGAGATCACGGTCTCTTCGCAAATCATGGCACCGAGGCATTCATTAAGGGCTCCGGCATAGTTCCCGACTTTTCTTGTTCTGCCATTTGATAGTGATGCGCATAGCGGTATACGCGTCAGTTTCGCTCCCCTATGGGACGTGGGCGCTAAAGCCATGCGCTCTGTGCCACCTTCCAGACAACAGCTGTTGACGGAATGGCTTACGCATACCGCGGCTAAAAAAACCCCAAATCACGCGATGTCAGCAATCAGTCCCAGATGGGCGCCAAAAACTGGAAGGACCCAATATGGAACAAAATCCCCATTATGAATCGATGCGAGACCTGCACACCGATGCAATAAGGCTTGTGGGCCTTTTGACCACTCTGGTGTTCATGCACAAAGAAGCAAGCAGCAAAGACAGCCAGGCGCAGGGAGCCATTGTGGCCTTGGCAGACAAGGCTCTTGAAAAGGCGGACCGCTGTCTGAGGGCATTGACGTCATGAATAACGCCTGGATCGGAGGTGCAGCGTGAACCAGCACAGCACATTCGCCGAGCACCACTAGTTCTAAGGCGAAATCATTCCTACCCCCGCAACCTTACCTCAGGGTTAGCAGACTGAAAAATAACGACTTTCGTCTCACGGTCCCGTTCCAACCGCGTAGCGAGACTGTTGAGGTCGGCCAACATTTCTTGGCCTTGGACGTTTGCAGTTCCAAAGTCGAAGGACACAGTCGTAATGGCCTCTTCGACCTTGATGTCAAAGGTTTGAAAGTTCTCATATTTCATTTGGACAGCCCTTTCTTGTGTCCGGACAACGCATGTCGCCGGACGGGTTGGGGTTTCAGGTTTAGGTGTAGTGAGAAGCCCGAGACTAAATGTGCCTCTCTAGGTTCAGCTCAGTGATTTCAAAGCATCTTCGATGCCTTGCATCACCTGCGCCGAATGGGCCGCGTCCAATGCCGCCGCATGAGGCTGTGCGAACCGGCCGCTGTCATTGTCAAAATACTTGCCCGAAGCATCCGCGAAGGATGTGCCCAGGGTTGCCTCGCACAGAATATCCGCTCCGATTGAAAGGTCGTTGCCTGCGATGCCGTAGCCTTCTTTGACCATCTTTGAAGCGAGTAAGGATCCGGGATTGACGGCGACAACAACCGGCCCGTCTGCAAGTTCTTTTGATAATTCGCGGGTCCAGATCGTGATGGCGAGCTTGCTTTGTGCATATGCATCACTGTGTCCAAGTTGCTTGTCCCCACGCATCGCGACCAGATCAATCGGCGCTTGGGCGGCAGAAGACAGGTTCACAATCCGCCCGTCTTTCGGAATGATCGGCAATAGCGCACGGGTCAGCACATAGGGCGCGAAGGTGTTCACCATGAAGCGCGCGTCATAGCCGGCCTCGGTCTTGGCGTCCGCAATTTTTAGCACACCGGCATTGTTGATGAGCACATCAAGATGATCGTGTTTTTCGCGCACCTCGGCTGCAAAGTTTTGAATGTCGGCCATGCGCGATAGATCAGCGACAAACGTCTCGACATCACCGCCGACCTTGGCTGCTGCAGCTTCTAGTTTGGCTGCACCGCGTCCGTGAAGCAGGATTTTGTGTCCCGTCTGTGCAAGGTTTTGTGCTGTCAAAAGGCCGATGCCGTCAGTTGACCCGGTGATGAGGATTGTCTTGGTCATAGGAATCTCTTTTCATTACTTGTGTTTCGTGGACCTGATGGTGTCAGGCAAAGCGCACCAACGTGCGGCTTTCGATGCTTTTGCGCACGGCCGTGATGTTGGGGTCTTCAACCATATCCAACGCGGAATGGCCGACGGAGGGCCGTCCTTGATTGTCGAAGATATTGAAATACGCGACCTCATCCGGCGTCATCTTAGACATGTAAATCCACTGATGATCTGGGTTTGCCGCCAAGCCCATGATCTGACCTTTCCGGTCAGGGTAGATCAGATCGAGCAAAATCCAGTCTTCAGGTGCAACGCTTGATGGCAGGACAAATCCCAGTGGGGCCGAGTTGATCGGGGTCTCAATCGGCCGCCAGATGTTGATGAAGGCGTAGTGGCCCGTGCTCCATTTTGCCGCTTTGCCTGCACCCAAAATGTCGATCAGCCGTTGTTCTGCACCTTCCACACTGTAATCGCTGTGAACGTTCCGAGCGGGTTTGCGCACTGCTCCCGGGTCGTCAATACGAATGGTATGGTCAAAGACGATGACCTCCTGTGCATCGAGCTTGCGGGTTAGGAGTGCAGTAAGTTCTGCGTCATACACAGTTTGCCAATCGTTGCTCCTTTCCGCAAACACTACTTCTGTTGGGGCCAGCGCAAACGCGACCGCTTCGTCATGAAATGAATCATCAAAATGTAGCGTGCGTGCATCCCGTACTTGTACCTCTGTCGGGGCCAGTTCCGGCGCAATAAGGTTGCCAACAATGCCGCCGGCATCCAGCTCGAATGCCTGACGCTGGGGTTTGTGCACGTGGTAATTTACTGTCGCTTTCTTGGTCATCACAGTCTCCAATCTGTCTCAGCCTTTGACCTATACCTTCTCTCAGGTATATAAACGGGCAATAATGGAATTCAGTATTCCGGAAATCTATAAAATATGAACACGCAAAGCCTCCGCCTCTTTGTCCTTGCCACTGAAACGCTGAACATCAGCGCTGCAGGGCGTACCCTTGGCATGGCACCGGCTGTCGCAAGTGCGCGGCTGGCAAAACTCGAAAACCTGCTTGGTGCGGAACTCCTTCATCGATCGACGCGCAAAGTGTCGGTATCTTTGGAGGGACAAGACTTTCTACCCCATGCCCGAGAGATGATCGCTCAAGAGGAAGCCGCCCTAGCCGCTTTTGGCAAAGGCAAGGCTGAGGTTAGCGGTACACTGCGGTTTGCGGCACCCAGCACCTTTGCCCAAATGTACATTGCACCTCTTTTGCCGGCCTTCATGGATACCTATCCAGACCTCACCCTTGATCTGCACTTGTCGGATTCGCAGTTCGACTTGATTGAGGGCAGCTATGATTTAGCTCTGCGTAATTCTGTTTTGGCAGATAGCAGTCTGACAGCGCGTAAGTTGGCTGACGACACAAGGGTTTTATGTGCCGCTCCGGAATATTTGGAAAAATACGGTACACCAGCCAAGCCGTGTGATCTTTCGGCCCACCGTCTGGTTGCATTTCGGGACATTGAGCCACGAGAGTTGGTGTCTGCCGATGGGACCAGAGCCGCGTTTACTCCACGAGACGCAGTCCAACGGCTGATTGTGAACGACGGATTGACCCAAACGCGCGCAACGCTGCACGGCGCAGGCATCTCGATCAACTCGCTTTGGGCCGTGCACGGCGAATTGACAAAAGGGGCGCTCGTGCGGATTTTGCCTGAATACACGCTCACGGACAATCCAGCGCTCTGGCTGATTTACCCGAAAAGCAACGTCGTTTCAGCAAAAGTCCGCGTCTTCATGGACTACCTCATCCAGCATATCGGCAAATCAGCCGCTTGGGCGCAGTAATAACCGCCTAAACTCTCATTATATAGAAATTACGAATTCTGTTATCCAAATGTCACCGTTTGTATCGGTTTGGCATATCATTATCTATCAGGTCGAAAGTAACAGGCTTGAACACAGAAAAGTTGAAAACGACATGACACAAAATGCACTTGAGCTAACACGCGCTGTCAAGCGCCCTGCGCGCGTAGCAATGCTGCAAAGAGCCCCCGAAGTAGGTCAATTTTGGCATAGCAACCAAGAGCTTTTCCAAGAAGCATGGAAGGAATGGGAACAGTCAAATCCGTCTGCTTTGGACAAATCAGTCTATGACAGCCGCTTGCGTGCAACTGTCGAGAAGGCATGGAGCGACCCCGCAACTGAAGCGGCTGTCAAAGATTTGTGGGAAGAGGTCTTTCCTGGTGTCTATAAAACTCAGTTCTTTGACCCAGAACGCCTGTCCATCTTGCGTGGCTATATGGATAAAGTCTCGGAAGCGGGCATCCCGCTATGCCCCGTTCAACTTTTGACCCCATGGAACGTACTCATCCTGTATCGTCGCGTCTTCTGAGTAGTGAACGTTGGCAGCCCACTGTATGACCTTGCAGCCGTCCAAGTGACAATTAGGTAGGGTTGAAGCGTTGTTTCGGGTTGCAAGCGTTCATCACTGGTAGTTTGAGAAACAGTTCAAGCACCGTAATTTGTCCCCCATATGTTCCCAAAACAACATGGCGCGCTCGGCACTTTGCGCGTTTTTTGGCTAAACTGTTGATTTTAATGGTACCACCTCCCCGGCTTGAACGGGGGACCTCCTGATCCACAATCGGAATGGTACCTATATTTATCAATTAGTTAAGAGACGATGTCTCTATTTTGTCTCCCCTACGGCGGGTCGGAATCAGTGGTTTGCATGAGGATGCATGAACTGGTTAACCATCGCAAATTACAGACTTGGACGATGTGTCCCACCGACAGTTTCGTAGGCCTTCTCGCGGATAGCGTCGTTCAAGTATCGGCAAGTATCTTGCAAAGGTTCAAATGTGAGCATCCCAGGTTTGTAGCCAGTAACGATATACCTCGACTCGATCACCGCGTCTGTCTGACGCATAAAATCAATAACAGCTTCGTCGACGTCCCTAAGCACTAAACCAAAGCTCTTGGCTTTGTTAGTCGTTCGGCGAATTCGGTGGCTGTACTTCTTGGACAAGTCTTCAGCTGAAACACTATGCGCTCGAAGGTACGACTTCAGGTACAACTCTATCGCATGGTAGTACAAATAGTACACCGGCGCGCGCTTATGTGTTGCTTTTACTTTGATGCCTTCTAAAGCAATAGCTGAAGAAGCATACGAATGGGCATAGTTGAACAACCCTACTGCTGTTGTACGATCTTCGTCTTCAACGTCTGACAATTAATACTACTCCTGTAGTAGTTCGGGGTTTTCGTAGATGTTGCCCATGACTTCTGAGACTTCTGGATTGCCCCACTCTAAGGCATTACTCATTTCTCCTTTCTGATACCAACCGTTGTCCCAAATCACTTGATAAACCCTCTCTACACATCCAGCGGTTGATGACTTTCCTTTTTCTTCTTTTGAGACAACCTCTGCCATAGGTTTACGCCATTTCAGGATATCCCCCTCATAAATCTCCACACCGTCCTTATCTTTGAGGCCGGTGTATTGCATGAAGGTATAGGCAGGATTTTCGAACTCTGTGTTTATTTCACTATCGCAATCATAGTGGATTGCTTGAGGTTGGTAGTTCATGAGGTCTCCATCCCAAGCTCTAAATTTAATTTCTCTTTTCATATGACTTCATAGTGCCACAACTCAGAAAACCCGCAACTGTCACCTGTGGATAGCCGAAATTGTGACTCACTTTTTGTCTCTCAAATCGTGCCCTCTGGAACCATCGAGACTCACTCATACTTACTCACACAGCAACATTCTTGCGGTTTTCTACGTAGAGCTTCTGATAAACCACCGCATACCTAGCCGGTACGCAACTATCTGCTTTTATGAAGAAAAGTGGTACCACCTCCCCGGCTTGAACGGGGGACCTCCTGATCCACAATCAGGCGCTCTAACCAACTGAGCTAAGGCGGCACTACCTCGGATTTATCTGTCCGGTTAACAGATTGCAAGGGGTTAGAACCGATAGGTATAGCTCTGCTCCACCAGATCCTGGCCGAATGAATGTACAGGTTGACTGCTGACCAGTTGCCAGCCAACTGATCGGTAGAGTGCACAGGCAGCAGTGTGGCTTTCATGCGTCCACAGTTGCATGCCGTCATATTTTTTGCTTTCGGCAAAATCCATGCAAACTTGTAAAAGTCGTTTGCCCAGGCCCATATTGCGGGCCTTGTCGACCAGCAGGAAAAGACGCAATTTAGCCGTCGTTTTTTCCAACCGGACGCAGAAAATGGACCCGAGGCGCTGACCATCGCGCTCAGCAATCCAGCCAGCTTCCCGGGTTGGGTCATGGTGAGACAAAAAGTCATCAAGAATCTCTGCAACAAGCACGCCGAAGCTGGCGTCAAACCCTTCGTTTTCTGCATAGTAATGCATGTGCTGATCTACGATCCAATCCCGATCATCTGCCACAAAGTTTCGAATGTTCACATGGTCCATCCCGCGAGAAAAGCGCATGCCAGCTTGCGTTTCAACCCGGCGCGGGCTAGCGATACGGCCACTTCATCCGGGAGAACAAAGATGGGCATTGATTCCGAAAGCGACATTGAGGCGAATTTACAAATCGGTCCCACCGACAAAGGCATGGTACGCATTTACGTCGAAGCGGGGGGTACAGAAATTCCCATGGACTTTACCCCCGACGACGCCGAGGAAATTGCCGAAGAGATCGTCGCGGCGGCAAACCGGGCGCGTGGCATGAAAACTGGCGGCCGCTAAGTCCAAAACGCATCGCTGTCGGGGTCACGCAGCATATGCAATCGCCGCGCCGCCGTTGTTGCAAATGTGGCAATCATGGCTTTGCGCCGAGCGGCTGCCAGTTTGTCTTCTGGGCCCATGTGGATGATCTCAGCGCCATATGCGTCGCCAATAATCAAACCGGTTTCATTCGGCAGGAGTTCAGTTGGAAAGTCCGCGTCAACTGCCCAGAAAAAACGATCGCACCAATCCAGGTATCCTTGCCACTTATAGTCCGAAAGGTAGTCGGCGCGGCTCGATTTGCATTCTATAATCCAGATCTCGCCTTTTGGTCCTACTCCCATAACATCAACACGCAAGCCACGGGTCGGTACCAATTCCTCTACACTCACAAATCCGTAGCTCGACAGCAATCTTGCCGTACCTCGGGCCAACAACTGTCCGGGTTGGAAGTTCTGCAAATCATCCTGCGCCATAGAGAAAATATGAACATAGCAAGAACACTCTGCAAGCCAAATCAAACATCAGATCTGTTTGGCCCTTGTAGGCAGCTCTCGATGAACCTAAGTGTCTCGGTGTGACGGGTTCTGCTCTTCGCGTGACTGGTTACGTTCCAGTGGCCTTAAGCAAATCCGAGGGAGCTGGCTCTGTCCTGGCCCTGGCCTGGTTACCTGGCGCCCACCTGTACATACAGGTCCTCGGGAATATAAAACCAAAACGGTCGCAACGGGCCCGTCACACCAAGACCAATCCGCAAATGTGATTAAATGGAGCTAGTCGAAAAAAACGTTTACCGGCGTTTGAGAAGGTCACGCTTCTCTTCAACGCGTACCGGTATCAGCAGCTCATCACGCTGCGGTCCGGCAAACAGACTTCGGATCAATCGAAGAATAAAATCAGTCATTGGCGCACTCCTTACATCCGAAGATGGCATCTCGTCGCGAAAAGTCCATAGGCTGGGTAGCACAAATAGCATTAACATCTCGATAAAGTGGCGGATTATGCGCACAAGCGGCGTTAGATCGCCCAGTTCTATCTTTACGTGTCATCCGCATGCTCTGCCAGTTGGGACAGAGAAAACGCAAATTGAGCTCCTGAAAAAACGATTCCATTCAAAACCCAAAAGGCAAGGACCGCTATCACCCCGATGTCAGATGTGAATATGAGGTGCTGCAGGTTGCCGACATTAAATCCTATGATCATCGCAACAAACACAGCCGACACGAAAAAGCCGATCAACCCGCTGATGATGTAGAGCCGAAAAACACGAGGCATGGCGTGACCGCTCCTTCCGATGCCCACGGAGAGTAGTGTGACACGGTTCAGAAGCAAATGCTTCAAAACGCCTCTGGCTGGACCTCACGGGCCATGTGATCCAGAATAGCATTCACAAATTGCGGTTCTTTGCCATCTGAAAAAAATGCGCGCGCAACATCGACATATTCGGTGATCACGACCTTCGGCGGTGTTTGCTTGTCATTAAGTTCCGCCCCTGCTGCGCGGAACAGGGCACGCAAGGTCGGGTCGATCCGTTTCAAGGGCCATTTGGCCACCAAGGCCTTGTCCGTCACTTGGTCGATCGGTGCCTGATAGTTGACCGCAGTTTCAAGAATGGCGCCAAAAAGCTCAATATCGCCGTCCTGCATTTCATCGCCGTCGTACACAGCCCCAAAACGGTGATCCAGAAACTCCGCCCGCACCACTTCGATGGTTTGGGAGGAATGCTCCATCTGAAACAAAGCCTGCACTGCATAGAGACGGGCGGCCGATTTCATTTTTCGGCGTTGGTTGCCGGAGAGGTTGCCGTGCAGCGATGTCATGTGGTCGTAGATCCGTCGTTTGAGCTGGCAATTTGAATGTCCTGCCCAGCTGGCTTGAACCCGATGCCCTTGGATTGGGAGGCCCATTTACGAGCCATGGCCACCAGATGCAAGGCCGCCGCAGCCGCACCACCACCTTTGTTTTGCCCATCCACATCGGCGCGCGCTTCTGCTTGCTCTCGGTTTTCAACCGTCAGGATTCCATTTCCCACACAAAGCCCTTGCAAACCCAGCAATTGCAAGGCGCGGCTGCTGTCGTTGCACACCGTTTCATAGTGCGTGGTTTCACCCCGGATGACACAGCCTAATGCCACATAGCCATCAAAGTTGCTGCGGCGATCGGCTATGCCTATGGCGGTTGGGACTTCCAAGGCACCCGGCATTTCCACAAGCTCCCATGTGCCGTCAACGGCTTCGATCTCAGCTTGGGCACCCGCTACCAGATTGTCCGCGATGTCCTTATAGTACGGAGCCACGACGATCAGGATCTTGATCGGCTTGTCGAAGTGCGGGCGTGGCAAGACGTAATGCTGTTCATTGGCGGCCATGGTTCAATCCTTGGTGATCGGGCGAGTGCCCACAATGGTCAGATTATAAGCATCCAGCCCGAGATATTTCGTTTGCGGGCTGTCGGTCAGCAATACGATATCGCTGAGACCAAGGGTCGACATGATCTGCGCGCCTACACCCGTACGTTTGATTGTCCGCGGTCCCTCGTCTTCATCCCCTTCCAGGCGTAGTTTCGGATGCGGCTCGCGAAAAAGCAAAACTGCACCACGGCCTTCTTCGGCAATGATCTCCATCGCGCGGGGCAATTCGTCTGCCGGGCTTGGTCCAAGGCCCAACACGTCTTCGAGAGCATTGAGAGCATGGGTTCTGACCAACACGGGTGCATCGGTGGAAAGATCTCCCTTGGACAGCACAACGTGATCTGTACCTGTAATTTCATCCGCGAAGACCCGCATGTGCCATTCCCCGCCATAAGCCGAGGTAACCTTGCGCTCATTGCGCAAACGCAAAAGATTGTCGTGCTTGAGCCGGTAAGCGATCAGATCACTGATTGTGCCAATCTTCAGCCCGAATTCCTTGGCGAAAACGACAAGATCGTATAACCGCGCCATCGTGCCATCGGTTTTCATAACCTCGCAGATCACGGCAGAGGGATGCAAACCGGCCAGGCGGCTGAAATCTACAGCCGCTTCGGTATGACCAGCACGCACTAACACACCGCCCTGCCGAGCGCGCAAAGGAAACACATGTCCAGGCGTCGCGATGTCGGCCTGACCCTTTTCCTCATCGATTGCCACAGCCACGGTCAACGCGCGGTCAGCGGCGGAAATCCCCGTGCTAACGCCTTCGCGGGCCTCAATCGATACGGTAAATGCTGTCTCGTGCCGTGAAGAGTTATTGACCGCCATCATGGGCAGGCCGAGCGTTTCGATCCGTTCCGCTGTCAGTGGCAGACAGATCAAACCGCGACCGTGCGTGGCCATGAAGTTGATCGCATCGGCATCCGCAAATTGTGCGGGGATCACCAGGTCGCCTTCGTTCTCACGATCTTCATGATCAACGAGAATGAACATCCGTCCTTGCTTTGCATCGTCAATGATATCCGCAACAGGCGAAATGTTAGCACTCAGGTCTTTTTCTACGGGCCCTGGCGTTTCGAAACTCATAGCGCATATGCCTTTCGTTCAACTTGGCAGGCTCATAGCCCAGCTGACCGATATTGACCAGTCACGCGGCGCGCTTTAAGGCGCCTGCGTTTCGGCCAGTCGCGCAACGTATCGAGCCAATGTGTCAATCTCCAAGTTGACGAGGTCGCCAACCGCAACATCGCCCCATGTCGTTGCAACTTTTGTATGGGGAATGAAGTTAATTCCAAACTCAGGCCCGTCCACATCATTGACCGTGAGAGACGTACCGTTCAGCGCAACCGATCCTTTGGGTGCGATGAACCGCGCCAGATCGTTAGGCGCGCGCAAGGTCACGCGTGTGCTGTCGCCCTCGTCCACAACATCTGTCACTTCTGCCACACCATCGACATGGCCGGACACGATATGACCGCCCAGTTCGTCGCCGACACGAAGCGCGCGTTCGAGATTGACCCTTTTGCCCACAGACCATTTGTTGCGTCCGATATTGGTCTTGTCGACCGTCTCGGCACTGATCTGCACCTCGTACCAATCTGTCCCCAGATCCACGACGGTCAGGCACACTCCGTCTGAGGCGATGGAGGCTCCCATGTCGATGCCGGCCGTGTTGTAGGAGGTTTGAATGCGCACCCGCAAATCTCCCTCCTGAACTACAGAAATGATTGTACCGATGTCGGTGATGATACCTGTGAACATGGCCCGCCCTTCCTACAGCTTGAGCAGTGACCTAGCCCTACACGAAATGACTGACAAGACCCCGGACTTGTCCCATCCGACAAAATATGTCATCTTTAGGTTGGGTGAAGTGGTTGGAGTACAACTTTTGATTGCCTGAGGTTGCTCTTGCTGACATCATCTAACGCCCCTTCCGAGCGCGTTTTCTTGTTTCTTCAGGGCCCGCACGGACCGTTTTTTTCGCAGTTAAGCAAGCAGTTGCAGCACGCTGGCGCCAAATGTTGGCGGATTGGGTTTAATGCAGGCGACCAGGTTTACTGGTCTGATCGAACGACGTTTTTACCTTTTCGTGACAGACAAGCCGCATGGACCACATTTTTCAACAACGTCGTAACAACTAAGTCGGTGACAGACATCGTCGTCTATGCCGACACCCGTTGGATGCATGTAGAAGCCATCGCCAAAGCCAAAACGCGCAACATAACCGTACATGTTTTTGAAGAAGGGTATTTGCGACCCTATTGGGTGAGCTATGAGCTTGGCGGGTCCAACGGCCATTCCGCTCTGATGAACATGCCGCTTGCTGCCATACGCAACGCACGCGCGCAGACCAGTGAAATCCCTCCGATGGCCCCAAGCCATTGGGGCGACATGCGTCAACACATCTTTTATGGCGCGCTTTATCATTGGTTCGTCATGTTCTGGAATCGAAAGTACAAACATTTTTGTCCGCACCGGGACCTGAATGTCGTCCAAGAGTTCAAGCTCTACGTCAAACGGCTCGTATTTACGCCTTTTCAATCACTTGAACGGCGCATCTCAACCTATAGACTGCGGCGCGGCGGATTTCCCTACCACCTGGCCCTATTGCAATTGGAACACGACAGTTCATTCCAAAACCATGGCCCTTTTGCAAAACAGAGTGAGTTCCTGGAAGAGGTCATTTCCGAATTCGCGCGTGGCGCGCCTGTTCACCACCACCTTGTGTTCAAAGCGCACCCTTTGGAAGACGGACGCGCTCCGATAAAACGGGATATTCGTCGCTTTGCAGAGACCTATGATTTGGTGGGCCGCGTTCATTTTCTGCGTGGGGGCAAGCTTGCCGGTATCTTGTCAGAAGCGCGAAGTGCGGTCACCGTCAATTCCACCGCGGGGCAACAGGCCCTTTGGCGCGGCATTCCACTCAAGGTTTTTGGGACAGCAGTCTACGACAAACCAGGGCTGGTATCGCACCAGCCTTTGCGCACGTTTTTCGCCAAACCAGACCGCGGGGATCGTCAAGCCTATTTCGATTTCAGGCAGTTTTTGTTGGAAACCAGCCAGTTACCCGGAAGCTACTATTCCGCACTCGGGCGTCGGCAACTGTTGCGACAGGTGACCGAAATGATGCTCGAGGGATGTGACCCTTACCAAATTCCGCGTCAGAAAACCGAGGCCATCGCGCAACAGTTGAGGGTTGTGCACGCCGCTTCCGACGCAGAAACGGTGGATTTTGCAAGAATGAACGGATAGGTTGTATCCAACAACGCCACGAAAAGTTGGCGAACTGAGGCAGAATTCGAATAGGTCGAGGAGACCGCGCAGTGACATTCTCCGTTTCCGGATGGGTGCGTCCCATCGCAATCGTGACGGCATTGGCCGTCTTGTCGGCGTGCACGCTCCCCAAAGTTGGTCCCAGCAAAAGCGAAATTTTCGCAGGCTCAGTTCAAAAAGAAGGTGACGCCTTTGTCGTAACCGTGGATGACCGTGTGACCGAGGCAACCGGAGTTGTGCCGCCTTTGGGTTTTTCCGATAGTTTTAAGAATGCGTCAAAAATTGGCTCCGATACGATCCAGCCTGGCGATATTCTTGGCTTGACCATTTGGGAGAATGTCGACGATGGGTTGCTTGCTGGTCAAACCAGCAATGCCACGCTTCTCGAAAGTGTCCAGGTTGATGGCGACGGATTCATCTTTGTGCCCTACGCAGGACGCATAAAGGCCTCAGGCAATTCGCCAGAAGCCATTCGCCGGATCATCACTGCAAGACTTGAAGAACAAACACCGGACCCGCAGGTTGAGGTGCGTCGCGAAGCAGGCGATGGATCAACTGTTTCCCTAACGGGGTCGGTTGGCGCACAGGGTGTTTATGCGATCGAGCGTCCAACGCGAACATTGTCGACCATGCTCTCCAAGGCGGGCGGTGTCACGATTGAACCGGAGATCGCACAAATTACTGTCATTCGTGGTGGCCAGCGCAGTCGCATTTGGTTCCAAGACCTTTACAACAACCCCGAGGTGGATATCGCACTGCGCGGGGGCGACCGCATTCTTGTCGAAGAGGATACACGTTCCTTCACGGCCCTTGGCGCGACAGGTACGCAGGCACGGGTCCCTTTCCAGTCGCAAAACCTTTCTTCTCTCGAGGCGATTGCCCAAGTGGGTGGTTTGATTTCTTCAACGTCGGATGCGACTGGCGTGTTTGTTTTTCGAAATGAACCATCTGAAATTGCGGCTGATGTATTGGGGCGCAATGACCTCGACGGGCCGCAGCGCATGATTTACCTGCTCGATCTGACAAAGCCCAATGGCATGTTCGTCGCGCGTGACTTCGTGATACGCGATGGTGACACGCTCTATGTGACCGAAGCGCCGATCAATCAGTGGAACAAAGCTGTATCCGCAGTCTTTGGCTCGCTGGTGGCACCGGTTGCCAATGTTGACCAACTCGTCAACTGACACGCCACATGGGTCAATCACATGATCCAAGCATTGCAGCCCAGGAAGCCTCTCGCCCTCTCTACGTTTACAACGGCGGCTTCCTGACGCAGGCCCGCATCCGTCGCATTCTGGCGCTTAGCGGCTATGAGATAAAACTGGGCACACCTGGTCCAGATGATCTGGTGGGCGTTTGGGGCAACAGCCCCACTTCGCATCGCGGCGCTGCCGTGGCGGCCCACAAGGGCTCAGGCCTGGTGCGGGTGGAAGACGCCTGGCTGAGATCGCTGCATCCAGGCCGTCTGGGCGAGCCACCCCTAGGTTTGTTAGTTGATCACACCGGGGTCCACTACGACCCAGCAACAGTGTCCGATCTGGAGAGGCTGCTCAGCGATCACCCGTTGGATGACACCGCCTTGCTCACGGCGGCACGTGACGCGATTGCATACATGCAGGAGGCGCATTTGACAAAGTTCTGCGCCGTGGATCCTGACCATAGCCCCCCGCCACCGGGTTATGTCTTGGTGCTGGATCAAACCCGCGGCGACGCCTCTGTTATCGCCAGTGGCGCTGATCGCAATCGGTTCCTCGAAATGCTGTTTGTGGCGCAGCAAGAGCATCCCGGCGCCCACATTGTCATCAAGACACACCCTGAAACTGTCGCCGGCCACAGGAAAGGGTATTTCGAAACACAGGATGGATCAGACCGCATCACATTCTTGTCTGACCCCATCAGCCCCTGGACGCTTTTTGAGGGGGCCGTTGGTGTCTATACTGTTTCGTCTCAACTGGGGTTTGAGGCGGTGTTTGCGGGTCATAAACCACGCCTCTTCGGCCAACCATTCTATGCAGGCTGGGGTCTGACCGAAGACGAATTCCCCGTACAGCGACGACAACGCAGCCTGACCCGTGCCCAGCTGTTTGCTGCGGCCATGATACTTTATCCAAAGTGGTATGACCCCTACAACGATAGGCTTTGTGATCTGCAAACCTCCATGACATCTCTATCCGCTCAGGCACGCAGTTGGCGCGAAGACCATCGGGGATGGGTTGCATCGGGCATGAAGCTTTGGAAACGCAAGCCCATGCAACAGTTTTTCGGCCGACACGGCCCAATTACCTTTGAGGATGACCCTGCACGCGCGCGCATTGTTGGACGTCCCTGGATGGTTTGGGCAGGCAAAGCCGAGGTAGGACACAAGGATGCGTTACGCGTCGAAGATGGGTTTTTGCGCTCTCGAGGATTGGGCGCTGACCTCATCGCGCCCGTCTCTTTGGTCGTGGACGGCTTGGGCATCTACTACGATCCTGCCCAACCCAGTCGGCTGGAAAAACTGATCGCAGCCCGCGCAGTTTTACGAACAGATCAGGAAGCGCGCGCACTCAGGTTGATCCATCGAATTGTGCAGAACCGGCTAACCAAATACAACCTCGGCGGACAGGTGGCGCAGCTGCCCGAAGGGCACCGCATTTTGGTGGTGGGACAGGTCGAAGATGATGCCTCCGTTTTGACTGGAACGCGCGCGATCCAGAGCAACTCCGAGCTCCTTCGCACCGCCCGCGCAGCTAATCCAGAGGCAGTCCTGATATATAAACCGCACCCGGATGTAGAGGCAGGCCTGCGAACAGGCGCGCTCTCGAACAAGACTTTGGCAGACTATGTTGCCCACAAGGGCGATGCCACTGCTATTCTGGAGCAGGTCCAGGAAGTCTGGACCATGACGTCGCTGATGGGCTTCGAAGCGCTTTTGCGCGGGGTACCAGTCACGACGGTCGGCGCTCCTTTTTATGCCGGATGGGGTTTGACCAAGGACCTTGGCGAGGTGCCCCCGCGCCGACGCGCACGACCCACTTTGGCGGGGCTGGTTCATGCGGCACTGATCGACTACCCCCGCTATATGGACCCCAAAACGGGCGAGCCCTGCCCTGTCGAAGTTGCGATCGATCGATTGGCGCAAGGCGATTCTATTCGACAGGGTAGCGCCAATCGCCTGCTGTCAAAACTTCAGGGGCTGCTGGCCAGCTACGCCCATCTTTGGCGACGCTGAGTCAATGCAAGGCGCGGCGCCAGACGTGCACCGTATCGTTGCCAATTGACCGGCAAGATACCAGATCATACCGCTGCGCATCATGTAGACGCCTCAAACCAAGCGCGCCAATAGAAGGCAACCCTTCTGCGCCGATCGCCAGGCCAGCGGTAAATCCGACCAGCTCATCGACCAAATCCGCTTCGATCAAACTGGCGGCCAACGCACTTCCGCCTTCGCAGAACACGCGCGTCAACCCATGCCGTGCGAGCTGCTGCAACACATCTTCAGGGTCCAACTGCCCTGCCCTGACACGGCAAGGTAAAACTGTCGCGCCAATGTCCTGCCAAGTTTGCAACAATGTTGGGTCCGCGTCTTTTCCGTGACACAGGATGACCGGTATCTCTTTTGCCGTGCGCGCCAGCGCGCTCATCAAGGGCAGGTCTAAACGCCTGCTGATGACCACTCGTGCAGGCTGCCATTCTGTTCCAAGGCCTCTGACTGTCAGGCTGGGATCATCTTTGCGCGCTGTTCCCCCGCCGATCATCACAGCATCATGGCGTGCGCGCATAGCATGTACACATCGGCGCGCCTGAGGCCCCGTGATCCACTGGCTTTCGCCTGCCCCCGTTGCGATCCGACCGTCAAAACTGCTTGCCAGTTTCAACGTGACGAATGGCCGGTTGAGATCAACCCTTGAAAAGAAGCCCGCGTTATCGATCCGGGCTTGCGTTTCCATCAACCCGACCTCAACTTTGACGCCCGCAGCCCGCATCATTTCACAGCCCCGCCCACTGACCCGCGGATCGCTGTCAAGCGTCGCGACGGATACAGCGCCGACCTCGGCATCGATCAGGGCCTGCGCACAAGGTGGTGTCTGGCCTTGATGTGAACAGGGTTCCAACGTCACATAGACTTCGGCGTTTTTCGCTGCCTGGCCAGCTTGCGCGAGAGCTTGCGTTTCAGCGTGCGGCCGCCCACCGGGTTGGGTCCAGCCCCGGCCTACAATGCGGTCTTTCTTGACAATGACGCAGCCCACTGACGGATTGGGCCAAGTGCGACCTAGACCACGCCGTCCCAGCGACAGCGCGAGCGCCATGAAGCGTTCAGCGTTGTTCACTCTTCTGTGGGAGGTTCTGGCCGCAATTCACTGACAAATTTGTCAAAATCATCCGCAGCCTGGAAGTTTTTGTACACGCTCGCAAAGCGCACATAGGCCACGGTATCGATGCGCGCGAGCGCCTCCATCACGATCTCGCCAATCTGTTTGGAGCCGATGTCGGTCTCGCCCATACTCTCCAATCGTCGCACAATGCCGGAGATCATCTGATCGATGCGTTCGGGATCGATCGGACGCTTTTGCATGGAAATGCGGATCGACCGTTCCAACTTGTCCCTGTCGAAGTCTTCGCGCTTGCCGGTGGATTTGATCACCACGAGATCGCGTAGTTGCACGCGTTCATAGGTGGTAAATCGGCCGCCACAAGCTGGGCAAAAGCGGCGTCGACGGATCGATACGTGATCCTCGGCGGGTCGGCTGTCCTTTACCTGTGTGTCAATGTTTCCGCAAAACGGGCAGCGCATGGGCTGTCTCCCTCTTGTTATCCGCCTCTTTTGTGGGATCGCCGCCCCATTCAGCAATCTTTATAGGCGAGCGCCTAGGTTTTGGGTAGAGGAGAAACACGCATCCAGATGTAGTAGGCGGAATGCGTCATCCACCGTTGCGCAGAAAAGACACTGCAACCTGACGCCTGTGAGGATTCGTGCGGTGTTCAAATAGATAAACCCCTTGCCAGGTCCCCAAGGCCATCTGCCCCTCTACGACAGGAATAGATAGGTACGTCGGTAACAATGCTGCCTTTATGTGAGCTGGCATATCGTCGGGTCCTTCATAGGTATGCGTAAGATAGGACATCGCCGGATCGGTACTCGGCGGGACCAGTCGCGCAAAAAAGTTTGCCAGATCAATCTGAACCTCCGGATCGGCGTTTTCTTGTATCAGCAAGCTGGCAGACGTATGGCGTATGAAAAGCGTCAGTAGGCCGGAACCCTTGAGATGAGGCGCGAGTTGATCAGTAAACTCGTACAACCCGGGACCACGGGTCGCGATGATTATTTCGGCCATCTGACAGTCTGTTACCGAAAAAGCCTATCGCCTTGTTCGTCGATCACTTGCTTGGCCTTTCGAAAGCAGGCTTTCTGCGCCTCTTCCAGCCCTTGCACAGTATCAGCCCGGACAAGATTGTGGCTGCGCATTTCACCGCTTACCTCTTTTTCGATGAGTGCAGCAACGCGGAACGTGTTGCCTTCAGCAATCGGGGTCGCGGTGATCTTGAACGCCTCGTAGGTCTCTGTCGCAGCCTCGGCCTTTGCCTCTGCCCCACCGCCGAAAAGTTTTTTGAGAAATGACATTATCGCCTCCAATCTGTTGCATCAAACCTAGCGCGCGGAGCCGTGGCATGAAAGTGGGATCGAAACGCCCGCCTTCAATCCTTCTTGATAAACGCATTTCCCGAGTAATAGTTGCCCGGCGTTGGAGAATACCGGGCCAGCAAATTGCACCACTGGCTTCGGCGGCGTTCCAGAATTGGCGCCGAAAAGCAATGACGCCAGCGCCAATGATGGAGGCATATTCTTCAAGAGAAACAGGGTCGGGAAAAACCGCATAGCGCGGTCAAGTTCTTTGGAGAAATCGTCGCATTCCAGCGGTTACTTGTTAGTGGCGACTCGCGCCATTGGGTTCCAGACGGCCACGAGCACCGCAATCGCATATTAGATAAGCGAAGGACCGAGAAGGACGCAGATGAAGAACCTGAAGGAAAACGCGTGCGGACTCTTCGGCAAACCTGATAACGGTTTTTTGGCCAGATTCAGCAAACTGTTCTCAATACGCTCGACATACCCCGGTGTAACCTATGGCCAGGAGAACAAGGCAAAAACCACGACAAACCAAATGGTTACGGCCCTCGCGGTCTCTAATCAATCGTAAGACGAAAAGAAATTGAACACTTGGAACCATTCGATGGGAACGAGTGGTTCAATAGCCAGAACTATCAAAAAACCAAGTACACGCAATCACAAGTTTCCAGATTCTACGTGCAAGACCGGTTTATTGATCCAGGAAACTCCGCAACTTTCGCGACCTACTGGGGTGCTTCAATTTCCGCAGCGCCTTTGCTTCGATCTGGCGGATGCGTTCGCGGGTCACGCTGAACTGCTGACCGACCTCTTCGAGCGTATGATCGGTGTTCATACCAATGCCGAATCGCATGCGCAGCACCCGTTCCTCGCGTGGCGTAAGCGAAGCCAATACGCGGGTTGTCGTCTCTTTGAGGTTCTCCTGAATGGCGCTGTCCAAAGGCAGCACTGCATTCTTGTCCTCAATGGAATCGGCGAGTTGGCTGTCGTCGTCGGCGCCAATGGGTGTCTCAAGGGGAGTCGGCTCTTTGGCGCGGTTCATCGCCTTGCGCACCTTCTCAAGCGGCATTTGCAGCTTTTCCGCCAATTCTTCCGGTGTCGGCTCGCGGCCAATTTCATGCAGCATCTGGCGGCCCGTGCGCACAAGCTTGTTGATCGTCTCGATCATGTGCACGGGAATCCGAATCGTGCGCGCCTGGTCCGCAATAGACCGGGTAATCGCCTGCCGAATCCACCAGGTCGCATAAGTGGAAAACTTGTACCCACGACGGTATTCGAATTTGTCCACCGCTTTCATCAGGCCGATATTACCTTCCTGAATGAGATCAAGGAATTGCAAGCCGCGGTTTGTGTATTTCTTGGCAATCGAAATCACCAAACGCAGGTTTGCCTCGACCATTTCCTTCTTGGCCTGGCGTGCTTCTTTCTCACCCTTTTGAACCTGTTGAACGATCCGGCGAAACTCGGAAATATCCAAACCGACATACTGCCCCACCTGGGCCATATCCGTGCGCAATTCTTCGACTTTTTCCGAAGAGCGTTCGATGAACATCTGCCAGCCTCGACCGGTCTTTTCGGCCATCCGCTCCATCCAGTTCGGGTCAAGCTCATAGCCCCGGTATTCACCCACGAATTCACGACGGTTGATGCGCGCCTGGTCAGCAAGTTTCACCATGGCGCTATCGATCTGCATGATCCGACGGTTGATACCATAGAGCTGGTCAATCAGGGCTTCGATACGGTTGTTGTGCAAGTGCAACTCATTTACCAACAACACAATTTCCGCGCGTAGTTTCTGGTATAGATCTTCATCGGCCTGGGTGAACGAACCATCCTCGTTCAGCGTTGCGGAGATCCGGCTGTCCTGCATTTCGCTGAGCTTGACGTAGTCATCGGCAATAATGTCCAGCGCTTCGAGAACCTGTGGTTTGAGCGCGGCCTCCATTGCAGCCAATGACATGTTGGCTTGATCGTCCTCGTCATCATCATCGTCCTGCGCAATTGGATTGCCATCCGCGTCCAGTTCGGGGCTGGCCTCCTCTTTCTTTTCCACCGTCCCATCTGCCGCCACAACGGGTTCATCAACGGCACCATCTTCATCCAGCTGATTGCCAAAAGTTGCTTCAAGATCGATGACATCCCGCAGCAAAATGTCTTCCGACAGAAGTTCATCACGCCAGATCGTGATCGCCTGAAAAGTCAGCGGACTTTCGCACAGACCCGCAATCATCGTGTTGCGACCCGCTTCGATGCGCTTGGCGATGGCAATTTCGCCTTCACGGCTCAAAAGCTCAACGGATCCCATTTCACGCAGGTACATGCGCACGGGATCATCGGTCCGGTCCAGCTTCTCAGAGGTCCCCGATCCCAGGATGACTTCGCGTGTCCCCTCTGTCGTGGTCAGCTCGGTGGATCCTTTAGCTTCCTCTTCTTCGGCGTCTTCGTCTTCGATGATGTTAATGCCCATTTCGGACAGCATCGACATGACGTCTTCGATTTGCTCGGAGCTCACCTGATCAGGGGGCAATACCGTGTTGAGCTGGTCGTATGTGATGTAACCCTTCTCGCGGGCTTCGCCGATCATCTTTTTTACGGCGGCCTGGCTCATGTCGAGCGAATGGCCTGCGTCCTGATCGTCCGGTTTTGCGTCGGTATTGCTATCTTTAGCGGCCATGCAGTGCTCCTAAGGGTCCCATCGATTCGCTCGCCCGAATCACCAGAGAATCATCTAGTGCTTTTGGGTGATTCGGCCACCCGTTTATCGTCTTTTTCTGCCGGTTTCCCGTTCAAATATGGTTAACTGTCCGGTTTGCGGTGTTTTATGGTGCTCAGCAGAGCGTCCAGAGCGCTTCGTTCTTCCCGACTGATTCGGGCGCCGTTTTCGCCTACGTCATATTCAGCCTTGTCTTCTTGCCCGCTTCTGCGTGCCTTTTCCGCCGTTCGTACGGCCTCCGACAATCGCCAGGTCAAACCTTCGTCCGCGACACCACTGAGGTCTTCTACAGCCTCTGCGATCTCTGCGTGCAAACCACGCGCAGTTTCTAACTTCGCCAGTTCTTCTGCCACAGTCATATATGCCTTTTCGACGTCCCCGGCCTTACGAATGCAAGGGACTACTGCGACATGGCGTTGCGTGAGCAGATTTTCAAGAGCCTCAGGTCCCATTGCCTCTGCAATTTTCAAACGCAAATCATCGGCACCCAAGTTCATGTGACGCAGCAATAAATTGCGCAATTCGGCGTGCATCGGATCTGCGCAACGCATCTGTTCAATGCCGGATTCGAATTGTTCGATCACCTCCGGGCAGGTCGCGAGAACTGCAAGGATCACAGCCTCGCGCAGATGATCCGCGCTGGCACCTTTTTCGGCTGCAGCCAACATGGATAACTTGGCTGTAGGTGTAGCCCCCAGTTTCGGACCAGCCCAAGGGCTTGAATTTCGTCCACGTTGGGTTTGTTTTGGCGCCCTTTGTGGGCGGAACAACTGCCATCGCAGGTCTTTGATTTCCTGGCCGTAGTGATTGCGGATGGACGGATCCTTGATCGTCATGATTTTTTCACGCAAGGCTTTGTCCAAGGCCGCTTTACGTTCCGGACTGTCAAAAACACGCCCATCTGTCTCGCGTTGCCAGAGCAGGCGCACCATCGGCAGCGCCTCATCCAGAAGTTTTTGAAAAGCCGCAGCGCCCTGCTCACGCAGAAGATCATCGGGATCTTTGCGCGCCGGCATGATCGCAAATCGCAAGGATTGCCCGGCTTCGACCAACGGCAACGCAAGGTCAATTAAACGCATTGCGGCACGCAGACCAGCAGTGTCCCCATCTAGCGCGATAATGGGCTCTGGAGCAATGCGCCAAAGCATCTGCAACTGGTTTTCTGTGATCGCCGTGCCCAAGGGGGCAACCGACGCTTCGAACCCTGCGGAGGTCAGTGCGATCACATCCATGTAGCCTTCCGCGACGATCAACGGTTGGCCTTTGCCAGCCGCCGTCCTCGCCGGGCCTTGATTGTAAAGGCTACGCCCCTTGTCAAAAAGCTCGGTCTCGGGCGAATTCAAATACTTCGCATTGTCATTAGGGTCCATCGCCCGGCCACCAAAAGCGATTGCCCGCCCCCGCGCGTCGCGAATAGGATAGATGATCCGACCCCGAAAGGTATCGTAGGGTTTGCCGCCCTTACTGGATGGTTTGGCAAGGCCTGCGTCCAGGATCAACTGGTCGTCGATACTTTTTGCTTTGAGATGATCCCAAAGACCCTGCCATTGGTCCGGCGCAAATCCAATTTCCCAACGTTCCAAAGCCTTCTCATCAAGCCCACGACGCCCCAGATACGACCGCGCCTCCGCTGCAGCACCGGTGTTCAGTTGCAATCGGAAGAAATTAACAGCTTGCTCCATGACATCCGTCAACAGGCTGCGTTTGTCGGCCTTTTGCTGAGCTTGCGGATCACGGGCTGGCATTGGCATACCAGCCTCGCGCGCCAGAATTTCGACCGCTTCCATAAAGCCGACATTTTCCGTTTCGCGCACAAAGGAAATGGCGTCGCCCTTGGCATGACAGCCAAAGCAATAATAAAACCCTTTACGGTCATCGACATGGAAACTGGCTGATTTTTCCTGATGAAACGGGCACGGCGCCCACATGTCCCCCTTGGCCTGATTTGATTTACGCTGGTCCCACATGACCTTGCGCCCAACCACCTGGGTCAGGCTCATTCGTGTGCGCAATTCGTCGAGAAATCCAGGCGGCAGGCTCATGCTACATATATCGGCGCAGCCTGTTTCAGAGTCCAGAGCCAGATCAGCGATTTAACGGTTTGGGCGTGGTGCCCAGACCCTATTGTTCCAATGCCATGCATTGCTCGCGCCACCACCCGGCAAGGTCCTCGTCACGCAATTCTCTGCGCTTCTTTTCATATATCGAAGGCGCAACGATGGGGATGATGTTGTTGTATTTTTCCGGCCAAGTCGCGTTTTCAGCTAAGACTTCCGGCAGTTTGCGTTCCGCGATCCGGTCCAGTCGGGCTTGTTTGATCGCCGCCACAACATCCGATTGATAGCGGCAGCTGATTTCTTTTTCGGTTTCGGCGAGCACAGGGACTGCGGTCATAGCAAGCGCGCAGGCCAAGGAAAATCGCAACATATCGGGTCTCCATAACGGTTGGGTCGCGACCACCTTACCCGCGCGCGGCGACCCCTTCCATAGCCTGTTTGAGATCATGCACCAAAGTGCCTGCCATGGCGCGAAAGACGAGGATCAGGAAGGTATCTGCATTGATGCGGGTGATGGACCCATTCAAGTGCATGATCTGAGAGCGGACGGTATGTCCGCGTTTGAAAGTGGCCAATCGCAGATCAACCGGTACCAGCCGCGCCAGGACATCCTCGGCGCCGTTGCCTGAAAGGGTCACGCATGCCCAGGCATCCGATTGATCGGCCAACGCGGCGTGGGTTTCCAGATCCGGGCTTGGAGCAGGACCGACCAGCAAAACCATTTCGCGCCCGAACCAAATTGCGCGCGCTTTTTCTTTGCCCGTTGTACGATTGGGTGCGGGCCAATCAAGGCCATGCGCCGATTGCAACGCGTCAGACACCTCATTCTGTTTGCCCAGATACGGGGATACAGATGTCAGTTGGCCCAAATCGACTTCTCTCAGTGTCATGGTACCAACCGAAACGGGCAAAAGCCCTTCGCAGGGAGTTTTTGCAATTAATTCAACCACGTGTCTTGCTCCCTTCAGGGTCCACGAAGACGGGCTCACATATCTCAACCTCGGTTTCGATACCGCGCAAGTGGTCGACGATGCGCACAACCTCTCCGACACGTTCGGGCCCACGTTTAACAAAGCCCAAACCGATGACATGGCCCAACGTCGGCGAATAGACGACCGATGTGACATAGCCCTGATCGTTCACGCGTATGGCCGCGTCGGAGCGGTTGAAAACATGCGCGCCCGCCGTAATCTCCTGGCTATGGTCGATGGTTTTGAAACCTACCAGTCGTTCGCGGCCCGGGTCGATCAGGCCTTCACGCGCGGCCATTGTCTGACCGATGCAGTCTTTCTTGGTACTGATCATCCGGGAAAATCCGATATCAAACGCCGTTGTTCGACCGTGAATTTCGGCATGGGTGATGTGCCCCTTTTCGATGCGCAGCACGTTGAGCGCCTCCATGCCGTAGGCGCCACCCTCTAAGATTTCGGCCCGTGCAACCAAGAGCTTGAAAAGGCTCTCGCCATAGCGAGCGGGCACCGCCACCTCATAGGCATGCTCACCGGAAAAGGAGATGCGAAAGAGCCGCCCCGCCACTCCGGCGATCTTCACCGCTCCGCAAGCCATGAAAGGCCAGGTCTCGTTGTCTACAGGCGTGGTCAAAAGATCATTCAAAAGGTCCCGTGCTTTTGGACCAGCCACGGCGAATTGCGCCCATTGCTCGGTCACGGAAGCCACGCGCACGTTGAATTCGGGCCTCAGGGCCTGCAGGACAAATTCCAAATGGCGCATCACCGGGCCCGCCGCTGCAGTGGTCGTGGTCATCACGAAGTGATCCAAGCCCAGTCGAGCGGTGGTGCCGTCGTCCATTACATGACCGTCTTCGCGCAGCATTAATCCGTAGCGTACACGCCCGACTTTCAAAGTCGAAAATGTATTGGTGTAAACGAAATCCAGAAACGCACCGGCATCTGGCCCCTGAATGTCGATTTTGCCCAAAGTAGAAACATCGCAAACACCAACGGCATTTCGCACATGGCCGACCTCGCGGTCACAGGATTGCCGCCAGGTGGTTTCGTCGCCGCGCGGAAAATAGCTGGGGCGATACCATAACCCGGCCTCTATCATCGGCGCACCCATCTCCAGGCTGGCCTGATGCGATGTGGTGTAGCGCTGAGGCGCAAAACCAGCACCCTGCGCGCCCGCGCCCATGGCCGCGATAGATACGGGGGCATAGGGGGGGCGGAAGGTTGTCGTACCCGTTTGCGGAATGCCCCGTCCGGTTGCATCCGCCAGTACAGCCAATGCTGCAACATTGGAATTCTTGCCTTGATCTGTGGCCATGCCCTGCGTTGTGTACCGTTTCATATGCTCAACGGAACGAAAATTTTCGACAGCGGCCTGCTTGATGTCTTTCACTGTCACATCGTTCTGAAAATCAAGCCACGCCCGCCCCTTGCCAGGCACGGCCCAAAGCGGTGAAAGGCCATAGGTGCCGCCCTCAGCTTGAGGCAGGACCACACGGCGCGTTTTGATACCCAGCGCTTTCAAAACTGTCTTGGCTGCATCCGCGCCACTGGCCAGACAGTCTGCGGTGCTGAACGCCCCGTTGCAGGCACCTGCTGCGACAAGACCCGGTATGCTTCCGGGAGTCGGCACGAAACTTGCAATGTCCTCGCGCCATTGCGGACGCCCATTCATATGGCAGGTGAGGTGTACTGTCGGGTTCCAACCGCCTGACATGGCAAGGCAATCCGCCTCAATATTATGCTCCCCACGTGCCCCCTGTACGGTCACCGACGTCAGCCCAAGCCGCCCCGAACTGCCGCTCACAACCGAACCTGCATAGACCGGGTATTTCGCATCGAGTACATAGGCTTCCGGGCGGCTGTCGATCAAGGCGGCGACCTCAACGCCCGATGTGGTCAGATCGTTTGCGGTACGGTGAGCATCGTCATTGTTGCCAAATACCACAACGCGCTGTCCCGGGCTGACCCCCCAACGGTTAAGATAGGCGCGCACGGCACTGGCAGTCATGATGCCGGGTCGGTCGTTGTTCTCGAAGGCAACGGGCCGCTCCAAGGCACCAGCTGCCAGAATCGCATGTTTGGTGGAAATGCGCCAAAAGGTTTCCAATACCGCACCTGTTTCCCGATCGCCGCGATGCGCACTGACGCGTTCCAGAGCGCCAAATGTCCCCTGGTCATAAGCCCCGGTGACGGTCGTACGTGTCATCAATCGCACGTTGTCCATGCTTTCGAGTTCTGCCACGACGGTCGCGGCCCAATTGCCGCCGGGCGCACCATCAATTTCGAATGTTTCAGCGTTGAGACGCCCACCCAAAATGCTGTCTTCATCCACCAGCAGGACATCCGCACCGGCGCGCCCCGCGATGAGTGCGGCCATCAACCCCGTTGGCCCTGCTCCAATCACCAAGAGATCACAAAACGCATAGGCGCGTTCGTAATTATCAGGGTTGTGCGCTCCGCTCAGCCCACCAAGCCCGGCAGCGCGGCGAATGATGGGCTCGTAGAGCTTTTCCCAGAACCCACGTGGCCACATGAAGGTTTTGTAATAGAAACCAGCTCCCAAGAAAGGCCAGACCAGATCGTTGACGCTCATCACATCGTGCTTCAGCGACGGCCAAGCGTTTTGCGAGCTTACGGTCAAACCGTCGTAGATTTCTTGAACCGTCGCACGTACATTCGGTTCCTGAGCAGCGCCGCGCCCCAATGTGATCAACGCGTTGGGTTCTTCACTGCCAGCTGTCAAGACCCCACGCGGACGGTGATACTTGAACGACCGGCCCATCAGACGCTGACCTTTGGCCAGCAGCGCCGAGGCGACAGTATCTCCTGCGAAACCGGTAAACGCGATATCATCAAACTGAAAACGAACCGGTTTGGTCCGATCAATCAGACCTTTACCATCCAACCTCATGGCCGTTCTCTCGCTTCATTTTGGGCCAGTGCCGTGGTCAGCACGTCATGCGTTGCGGTATTGCGGGTCACAACAATCCACGCGCCACACCCCCCCTCATGCTGCCAAAGATCGCGCGTTTCGCCCGCAGGATTATCGCGCAAATGCACATAGTCTGCCCAGGCATCATCGCCTGCGTCCGGGGCGGGACGACGCAAAGCCACCGCGTCGCCCTGATAGTAAAACTCACGGCGATCGCGTTCACCGCAGATCGGACAGGTCAACCGCATCTCACGATCCCTTGTTTCTTTTGGTAATTTTCTTTCATGCGCTGCAAGATCATCTCATGCTCCGATCAATGCAGGTTGTGTTGAGAGCCGGTGCCCTCTTCATCAATCAACCCGCGGCCGGTGCGAAATCGGTCAAGACGAAACCCTGCCGCCGTTTCGCGACTTTGTCCCGTCGCCATCAGATGCGCCAATGCATATCCGGACCCCGGCACCGCTTTGAAACCGCCATAACACCAGCCACAATCAATGAACAAACCTTGCGTATCTGTCTTGTCGATGATTGGCGATCCGTCCGGTGTCATGTCCATGATCCCACCCCAACTACGCAGAACCTTGGCCTTCCCAATCATTGGCATCAGAGTCATGCCAGCCTCCATCACGTGCTCGGCCATCGGCAAATTGCCCCGCTGCGCATAAGACGCGTAAAAATCAAGGTCCCCGCCAAAAACCAGCCCGCCCTTGTCGGATTGACTGATGTAGAAGTGGCCCATGCCAAAACTCACCACGTGATCGATGCAGGGTTTCAGCCCTTCGGTCACAAAGGCTTGCAGTATGTGGCTCTCAATAGGCAGCCTCATGCCAGCCATCGCGGCGACCTGCCCGGAACGACCCGCCGTGACAATTGCGATTTTCTTTGCTTTGATCGCCCCGCGCGTGGTTTGGACTCCCTTGGCGACGCCATTCTCAATGTCAATTCCGGTCACTTCGCAATTCTGCAAAAGGTCAACACCCCGCCGGTCTGCCCCGCGCGCAAAACCCCAGGCCACGGCATCATGGCGCGCTGTTCCCCCGCGCGGATGCAGCAGGCCACCGTAGATCGGAAACCGGACGTTTTCAAAATCCAGATAAGGCAAGTGTTTGCGCACGCCCTCCCGGTCGAGAAGGATTGCATCGTCGCCCTGATTGATCATCGCATTCCCGCGGCGCACAAACGCGTCACGCTGACCATCCGAGTGGAACAGGTTGATCAGCCCGCGCTGCGAATGCATGACGTTATAATTCAGGTCCTCCTCAAGACCCTCCCAAAGTCGCAGCGAATGGCTGTAGAATTCAGAGTTGCCCGGCAAAAAATAGTTTGCGCGCACGATCGTCGTGTTGCGCCCGACGTTGCCGCCGCCGATGTAACCTTTTTCCAACACAGCAATATTTGACATGCCATGGTTCTTTGCCAGGTAATACGCCGTCGAAAGCCCGTGCCCGCCGCCGCCGATAATAACGGCGTCGTATTCCGCTTTTGGTTCCGGATCGCGCCAGTGAGGTGCCCAGCCGTTGTTGCCGGTAAGGCCTTCTTTCAGAACGCGTAGACCCGAGAATTTCACGACGCAAGCTCCCTGCTTTTGGCGCGAGACTAGCAACACAGTCGAGAGGATTCCATGGCGGTTTCCGACCGATTGTGTCGCGGAAGGACTGTTCTGCGCCTGTGTAGTGCCCTACTCCCGGTAAGCTGCTTCCCGCTCTGCAGCACTTGCGATCTGGGGTTGTGCCACGGGGCTGCCATCGGGCGTGAAAAATGGGCCCTGACGCGCTGTTCCAGACAAATATGCAGACATCGACCGCTTGATCAAAGAGCCCAACATGCGGGCCAATCCTTTGTCCTTTCGCGGACGCCCGCTCCCGGGTAGCGCCATTTTTGTGAAGCCTAATGTAACCACGGGCCCAAAGGCATTTGTGCTTTCAAAAAGCGGGCACCACATTCCCGCCATAGGAACTTTGGACGTTCCGACCGTATTGGCAAGCGGCGTCCTGCAACATGACGCATACCATCGGTGCAAACCCTTTTCGGAAAACCGCAAACAAGCGATGTGCTCCGCGCCCTCAGCAATCTCGATCTTGGCGGGAAGAACCTGCACCAGCGGACTGCCGCCGTACGGCTCGAGTGCATCCAGCCTGCCCATGTGTCGGGCAAATGCACGGCAATCCTTACAGTAGCAGATCAAATGGCATCCGGTCGCGGGCGAAGCGTCATGCAAAACACCCTTGAGCGCACCGCAACCACATGAAAATTTGACGTTTTCTGCCATAGCACCCACCCGCATTCACGCCCAGTAATCCGCGATGCACAGGCGCGCGACGCGGATTTCAATACGAGCATTAGTAGAAGGGAGGCTCTGTGTTCACAACCCTTTCGCGCGGTAACTGGCGGCAACCTTTTCGATCGCAACCAAATAGGCCGCGGTGCGCAGGTCGCTCACATCATCGCGCGCATGCCAAACTTCGGCCATGGACTGATACGCAATACGCATTGTGTCATCGAGACCGGAACGCACCAGTTCGAGTTCACCCGCACCGCGCAGGTATTGCTCCTTGAACCCTGGACTCAGGGTCCAACCCAGACCTTTGTCCGTGCTCAAACGCTCCAGTTCATCAAGCAACAACTGGTGACGCGACTCTTCCTGGCGCCGACCCATCCGACCAAAGCGAATGTGACTGAGGTTCTTGACCCATTCGAAATAGCTCACGGTCACACCGCCAGCATTGGCATACATATCCGGGATCATGACCACGCCTTTTTCACGCAGAACTTGGTCCGCCCCTGCTGTGACTGGACCGTTCGCCGCTTCAATGATCAACGGCGCTTTGATGCGATCGGCGTTTTGGAGGTTGATCACGCCTTCCAAGGCAGCCGGGATCAAAATGTCGCAGTCTTCTTCAAGAACCTGCGCCCCATCTTTCACGTGATGCATATCGGAATAGCCGGAAATGCCGCCATGTTTGGCGATCCATTCTCGCACACGCTCCACGTCCAGACCCTCCGTATTGAAGAGGGCACCGTCGCGCTCGATGATCCCGATGATCTTGCAGCCATCCTCTTCGCCCAGAAACTTGGCGGCGTGATATCCGACATTGCCAAGGCCCTGCACGATCACACGTTTGCCATCCAGATCGCCGCTCATCCCGGCCTTTTTGACACCTTCGTCGTCGCGGAAGAATGCACGCAACGCATATTGAACCCCGCGGCCTGTTGCCTCCACCCGGCCCGCGATCCCACCAGCATTTGGCGGTTTGCCTGTTACACATGCGTTGCCATTTATGTCGGTAGTGTGCATCCGCTTGTATTGATCCGCGATCCAAGCCATTTCGCGTTCTCCGGTGCCCATGTCCGGTGCTGGCACGTTTTGGCTGGGGTTGATCAGGTCTCGCTTGATCAGCTCATAGGCGAAACGTCGAGTGATTTGTTCCATTTCATGGTCGTCATACTCACGTGGATCAACACAAAGGCCGCCTTTGGAACCGCCAAAGGGAGCCTCAACCAAGGCACATTTATAGGTCATCAAAGCCGCCAACGCCTCGACCTCATCCTGATTGACGCCCAGTGAGAACCGGATACCACCCTTCACAGGCTCCATGTGCTCGGAGTGCACAGCGCGATATCCTGTGAAGGTCTGAATTTTCCCGCGCAGCCGCACTCCGAAGCGCACGGTGTACGTTGCGTTGCAGACGCGGATTTTTTCTTCCAGACCAGGCGATAGATCCATCAGGCCGACGGCCCGATTAAACATCTGGTCAACGCTTTCTCTGAAACTTGGTTCGTTGCTGTGCTGGTTCAAAGTATTTCTCCTGCTGGAACGTCATTGTCCTGAAATTGGAAACAATCTCACCCTATGACGGTGAGTCGTTCATTGCCAGTTTTTTGGGCAGGGTGTGAAAAAGAGATGAACAACGCTGAATTTTCTTTGTTTTTCATAGAGAAACAACGCGCAGACTCGGCGCGTGTCGCTCTCGTGAAAAAATCCTACAAGGTTGGAAACTAGATAGATCTTTAGTTATTTTCGCGATCCCGATGCGTTTTCGCCCGCATTTCGCCACAAAATTTGTGGATACCCATAGGCCAGAAGTCGTTCGTCGAGAGGCAACGCTCCGCAACAAGTTGGTATTCATATGAAACGTTTTTCGCAGGAAAGCCCAAGTCTCAGATCACTGGCGCGCGCAAGGCTAGTCAGATTTTCGCGCGAAGAAGACGGTGTGCTGACGTTCTTTACAATATTCATGCTGTTCATGTTGTTGATGGTTTGTGGCATCGCCGTCGACCTGATGCGCAACGAAATGGAACGCGTAAAGGTTCAGAATACATTGGACCGGGCCATTGTGGCTGCGGCGGATTTACAACAAGTGTTGAAACCTGAAGATGTCGTCAAAGACTATTTCGAAAAAGCCGGGATCGAAGAATACCTTGGCGACATTGTGGTAACGCCGGGTGATAACCTGCCAACAAACTACTTCCGTACCGTTCAGGCCAATGCCCGCGCGCGTACATCTTCGCCCTACATGGCAATGACAGGTGTGGACAGTCTGCCGCTTTATGTGTCCGGAATGGCGGAAGAGGTCGTGAGCAATCTGGAGATCTCACTGGTTCTCGATGTCTCTGGCTCCATGAACAACAACAGCCGCCTAACGAACCTCAAAATTGCCGCCAAGGATTTTGTGGATCAGATCGCCAACAACAGCCAGGACGGCCGCATGGCGATTTCGATCATCCCCTACGCAACACAGGTTTCTGTTCCCGACAACGTCGCCGACGCTTTTGATCTCGAAGGGGTCAACGATTATTCGAACTGTATCAACTTTACGGCGGATGACTTTGAAACAACCGGAATGCGCGTGCCGTCTCCTCTCCCGGGCGCACCTGAATTGACGCCCTACGAGCGCACCATGCACTTTGACCCTTGGCAAAGCAGTTTTAACGGTCGCGAGTACAACCCAATCAGATTGGTTCAAAGACCTGTTTGCGAAGAAGATTCCAAGCGTGAAATACTTGTCTTGCAAAAAGACCGGGATGTTTTGAAAAACTACATCGAGGCCTTGACGGCGCGTGGCAACACATCAATCGATATTGGTATGAAGTGGGGTGCGGCACTGCTGGATCAGACCATGCAACCCGTCATTGACGCTCTGATTGACGATGGCACCGTGTCAGATCAGTTTGATCCACGCCCGGCACCATATAACTCTGACGAATACCTCAAAGTAATCGTTCTGATGACGGATGGCGCCAATACGAGCCAATATTACATCCCGAACACCAACCAAATAAACTATCGCGAAGGCCTGACGGATATCTGGTGGAACGATGAAGAAGAAACTTATTCCACGTATGATGCGAACAACCAAAGGTTCTACTATTCAAAACATTTCGATACGAACGGCGATGGGAATGTATCGAACAACGACCGCTGGGGCATTCAACCCTACGGCTGCGCCAATCCATCCGCCTCACTAGATCAGGAAGACTGGGATTGCGGCCCGGACGCTGAAAACGGCGGTGCCACCAGACTTACTTTCCCCGAACTTTGGGCACATACGCCAATCAAGACAAACTACAATCTGAACTACAGTCCTTGGCTATCCGGCGCTTACAATACCTGGCGCAACAATATTCGCAAAAGCGTCAATGCGTCCACCAAAGACAGCCGGTCTCAGGACATTTGTGACGAAGCCAAAGCCGCAGGCGTGATTGTCTTCGCCATTGGTTTCGAGGCTCAAGAAGGCGGAAAAGCCGTGTTGAAAAACTGCGCCAGCTCGGCAAGCCACTATTTCGACGTGAATGGGTTGGAGATCGCTGATGCCTTTACCGCCATTGCTCATGAAATTACCCAATTGAGGCTCACACAATGATACGGCGCGTTTTCAAACATCTGGTACGTTTCCGCCGTGACGAAGACGGGCAACTTGCCATCGAATTTGTCATCCTTGTGCCGTTGATCTTCACCATTTTCCTGTCGTCGATCGAATTGGGCATCTACTCAATGCGTCAGATGTGGATGGAGCGCGGACTGGAAATCGCTGTCCGCACTGTCAGACTGAGTACCGGCAATGCGCCCCAGCATGACGATTTGAAACAGTTGGTGTGCGATCAGGCTCCTTTTCTGCCTGATTGCGTCAACCGGTTGAAACTGGAAATGACGCCAGTCTCCCCGCTTGCTTTTGCCGGGCTTCCGCAAAGCGCCGACTGCGTGGATACACAACAACAAGTCAATCCGCCTCGTACATTCGTGCAGGGTGGTAATCACGACTTGATGCTGATCCGCGCGTGTCTGGTTTTTGATCCTGTCATCCCGACGACCGGTCTGGGATTCGAATTCGATCAACAAGAGGGTTTGCCTCGTATGGTTGCCATGTCTGCCTTTGTACAGGAGCCAAACCAATGACTTCATATCTCAAAGCAGCACAAGCCCGGCTGATGGAATTCGCTCAGCGAGAAGATGGCAATGTGACTTTGGAATTTGTCATCGTTTGCCCGTTGATGTTCTGGACGCATTTGGCGATGTACACCTACTTTGATGCCTTCCGGGAACAGACAATCAATCAGAAAGCGGCCTTTACGGTTGCAGATCTGATTTCTCGTCAAGCGGCGGTCAACGCAGCTTTTATCGACGGATCTCATGCCGCTTTTGACACATTGGTGCGCTCAAACAGTGATACTTCCATTCGTGTCACAAGCGTTGAATATGACCAGGACGAGGACGAGTATACTGTGCTCTGGTCTCAAGCCCGCGGTGACTTTCCAACCCTGACATCAGATGACCTACAAAACGGGCAGAACTACTTGCCGGTTATGTATGATACCGCGACAGTCATTGTAGTAGAAACCGCATCAGAGTTCGTACCCGCCTTCAACATCGGCTTGTCACCCAGAACTTTTACCAATTTCACCTTCACGCGACCACGGTATTCCCCCAAGGTTGAATGGGAACCAAACATCTCCTGACTCGCGCTACGCCGAACCCTCACGTTCGGCGAGCATCACGGCAATAATCTCGGACATGTACTTGGTCTGACGCCCCGGCGTCATGCCACCGATACCGACTCTGCGCCCGACCCGCCACCAAAGTCCCGGGCGCCATTGTCGCTTGGCAGGGTTGTTCAAACGTAGCAAAAAGCCATTAGACGGCTTGAAGGCGAAGGTGCCACGGTCAATCGAGGCAACTTCTTCCATATAAGCGATTACCATTCCGCCGCTGTCACGCAGTTCCGTTTTGGTCAATTCAAGCCGGAATGCGGTCGAGCGGCGCATGGCATCCGCCATCATCAAAGCTATCACACCCAGAGCAATGAGAAAAACCCGCCATCCAAGCGACGGTGGCGAGACAAACGCAACATAAATGACCAGCACACCCAAAAAGCCAAGCATGCCGATACCCAGAAACCGCCGCCCGCTGGAGGCGGCCACTGTGGCGAGTATTTCTGTATCGGAAGATTCTTGCATCCGGCTCTGACCTTCGTTTGGTACCTGAGCCTCCTACCCCGCGGCGCGCCAAGGTCACAAGCTCAAAAGCACCGCGCTTAGGTTCAATCCTCACGCAACAGGCCAGGCATGAGACGAAACAAACTGCCCGGACGATACGAAGATACGGTGGCCAAACGCAGCCGCACGCTGTCATCCAGATCACGCGCCCGCTTTGGCCCGGCGCGCCATTTCACCAGCCAGATAAAAATCAGGTAGATGACACTTCTGTCGTCGATTTCGTCGGTTTGAGCACCAGGATTTACTTTGGCCTGCGGGATCGTCAAACCCGGCTTGAGCATTAGACCCTTTGATGCTGCCCCTTCCCAGATCCACGACAAGGTGATCTCGCTCAGCGCGCGGGTCTGTGCCGTGCCGCCGACAATACCGTGATCGCCAACAAACCACTTTTGCTGATACGCCCGCTCCGACGTATCATCGCCTCTGTTCAAACCTGGATTTTCGTCGCTGCCATCCAAATTGTCCCACAGGCTGGGCGCAAAGAGCGCGCGGCGTTCATCCAATGCTACAGCGTGACGCGCCGATTCGACCAGATGGGTCAAAGTGGTGTCGTGAAATTTGTACTGTGCGTTCCACAAATCGGCGATGCGGCCAAAGAGGGCATTGGGAATGCCCAAAGCGCCGACCGTGTCCCATATTCCCAGATAGGCAATCCGCACGAGACAACTGTCGTCCTGTCGCTCCAAGACATCCGCCTGACTGGTAGCGAACCTGGGTGACAGCTTGCGGCGCGCTGCGCGAATATGAGGCGCGTCCGGTTTGTTTTTCGAACCGCGCGTTCTGTATAGACGAAACGCACGGTTCACGTTGGTAGCCGTAGGATCATTCAAAATCCCACATTTTCGGATCATTCCCACCAAGGATCGCGCCGTGTAAGCGCCGCGGGAGTACCCGAAAATCAGGATCTTATCGCCAGGCTGATAGGTTTTGCACAGCTCCGCATAAGCCGCTTTGATGTTGCGGTTGAGCCCCCAACCAAACAGACCCCCGCCCATTTTGCCGATCCAACGGCCAATCTTGCTGATCGTCCCGATACCTGTACCAACGCCCTCGAAATACAGTACCTTTTGCATTTTACTGCGTGCGCAGGCCGACGACAGCCGCAACACATGGGTACCATGTGCCATTTGCGCCGAATTCCAGGTGCCGTCGCAGAAAATCGCGATGTGAGCCATTTGCCAATCCCCTTTTCCGCTCTAGAAAAGCACAAGGATCATCGCAGGCGCTTAATGCAGCGTTCGGTGCATTTGCAGCAACGGGCAAAGGAAAAGAGACTGAGATGACACCAAAAAGAACCGCGTTCCTTGCTCTGCTGTTGGCAATGGCATTTGCACTATCCCCGTTGGTGGTTGCTGATTTCGATGGATTCGACACCGATCAGTTCCCGGTCCCGCAAAACGACCCGCCCGTGCAGCCCGCCGGCTACGCATTTGCCATTTGGGGGATCATTTACCTCTGGCTGATTGCCGGGCTGGGTTTTGGTGTTTTGCGCCGGTCCGAGGATGCCGCCTGGCATGCCATGCGCATTCCTCTATGTGCCTCGCTGGCGATTGGGACGGTTTGGCTCGCAGTAGCGGTGCGCAGCCCGGTTTGGGCCTCAATTTTGATTTGGGCCATGCTGCTGACCGCGCTTCTCGCCCTCTTTCGCGCTCCCAAAATTGACATCGGATGGGCCGCATTGCCTGTCGGACTCTATGCTGGTTGGCTCAGCGCAGCCAGTTCGGTATCCTTGGGGTTGCTGACAGCAGGCTACGGCGTACTGGACGCATCAACCGCCGCGCTGGTTTTCGTATTCTTTGCGTTGGTGTTTTCATCCGCCATTCAATCCACACTCCGGCGCGCGCCCACATACGGACTGGCCGTGATTTGGGCATTGATCGGGATTGTCGTGCATAACATCAACGGCGATCAGACCGTCGCAGCCCTCGCAGGCGGTGGCGCCATCGCCCTTTTAGTCCCAACATGGAAAGCCGCGCGCGGGCGTTAGTCCCTGCGCCGACCCTCGGTGTGTTTGCGTAGTTTTGAAGGTGGCGCCTTTTTGCGCCCCTTGTAAGGGTTTGCGTCATTCTGCCCCCGCATCCACAAACGGATGGGCGTGCCCGGCATGTCAAAATCCACGCGTAACCCATTGACCAGATAGCGGTTGTAGCTCGCAGGCACCTTGTCGGGATGAGAACACATCACCACAAATCCCGGCGGCCGTGTTTTGGCCTGTGTCATGTAGCGCAGCTTGATGCGTTTGCCCTGCGGCGCCGGGGGCGGATGCGCCTCAACCATACCCGCAAGCCAACGGTTCAATTGCGCAGTTGTCACCCGGCGGTTCCAAACCTCATAAGCGCGCAGAATGGCCGCATGCAACCGGTCCAAACCCCGCCCTGTTTTCGCGGACACCGTGATCAGCGGGGCATCGCGCAGTTGCGGCAGCAAGCGCTCAAAGCTCTCCTTGAGGTCCTTAAGTTTGGCTTGGCGGTCCTCTTCGATATCCCATTTGTTCACGGCCACCACGACCGCTCGCCCTTCGCGTTCCGCCAAATCAGCGATCCGCAGATCTTGCTGTTCAAAAGGGATTTCAGCATCCAACAGAACAACAACCACTTCAGCAAACTTCACTGCACGCAGGCCGTCTCCGACGGAGAGCTTTTCAAGCTTTTCCTGTACCTTGGCCTTTTTGCGCATCCCCGCGGTGTCAAATATCCGCATGGGCAAGGCGTCTCCTTCTGCGCCGACCCAATTGATTCGCAATGAAATGGCATCGCGTGTGATCCCGGCCTCTGGACCGGTCAGCAACCGGTCTTCGCCCAGAATTTGGTTGATCAAGGTGGACTTGCCAGCATTAGGGCGACCCACGACCGCGACCTGCAAAGGCTTGGCATCCGTCGGCATCGGAATATCAGCTGTCATGTCGCCATCGTCTTCATCTAGCACGACGTCTGTTTCGGGCGCGTCAGCGCTGGCACGTTCAGCAAATTGATCCGCCAGCGGCATCAGGTGGCTATAGAGATCATTGAGCCCTTCGCCATGCTCGGCTGACAAGCGGATCGGTTCCCCAAGACCCAATGAATAGGCCTCTAGCACGCCAGCATCCGCGGCCGATCCTTCCCCTTTGTTCGCGGCAAGGATCACATGCGCGGATCGCTTGCGCAGGATGTCTGCAAACACCAGATCGGAAGGCGTTATCCCTACCCGCGCATCCACCATGAACAGGCAGATGTCGGCCATATCAACAGCCCGCTCGGTCAATCTACGCATGCGGCCCTGAAGGCTATCGTCTGTCACCTCTTCAAGACCTGCGGTGTCAATGACCGTGAACCGCAAATCCGCCAAGCGCGCCGCGCCCTCGCGCAAGTCGCGTGTTACCCCCGGCTGATCATCCACAAGGGCAAGACGCTTGCCAACCAGACGATTGAACAACGTGGATTTGCCCACATTGGGGCGCCCCACTATGGCTAGAGTAAAGGACATGTCAAAGGCTCCGACATCCGGACTAAAGCCGCGCTTTACCCTACCTGCGCGTCAACGGAAAGCGTGCAATTGGCCTTTTGCCGACACAACGTAAAGAACACCACCCGCGACCACAGGTGCGGTCGTCGCGCCACCAGGTATCTCGGTGGTCCCCACAAGGGCGCCCGAGGCCGGGTCGAAACTGCGTATCAGCCCGTCATTGGAGGCGATGTAAATCCGTCCACCCGCCAAAATCGGCCCATGGTGGGCCACCACTTCAGAACGCCGCTTGGGCTTATCTTTCACAAAGCTGGGCAATTGCGTGCCCCACACTCGGGCACCATCGGATGCGTTCATGCGCAACAGTTCACCTAGTTCCGAAATCGCAAAGACGCTGTCGCCAACGGGCAGCACCGGTCCAACGGCGCCTTCCCGCGCGGTCCAGACACGGGCGCCGGACTTCACGTCAAGCGCAACGATGCGACCCGCCTGATTGCCGATGTAGACTTTACTGCCCGACACGACCGGCGAGCCGGTTACATCGCCCACCGATCCCAAAGCACGAGCCGCGCGCTTACCTAATGCCGACGCATCCCAGCGGCGCAAGCCACCCCGGCGGAAAACGGCCTGAATCTCGCCCGATCCAAAGGCAAAGATCGCCAAATCTTCCGTTACCGCAGGCGCAGGCGCACCCAGCACATTGTTGATGCTTTCAGACGCGGAGAGCTGCCACTCGATCCGCCCATCTTCTGCACGCAGTGCCCAGCCTGTGTTGTCCCCGGACACGGCGTAAACCAGATCGCCAAAGACCGTCGGACTGCCGGATCCTGTCCCTTCAAGCCGCTGGCGCCACTTTTCTGCGCCGGTAGACGCGTCCAGTGCTACAAGTGACCCGTAGCCAAGCGTGACAAAAAGCGTACCGTCTTTGATTGCCAGACCACCGCCCGTTGCATTGCCGGATTTGTCGCGGGCTGGTTTCACATCTTGCTGCCAAACCCTCTGGCCGCTTGCCGACGTGGCTGTCACCAGCGCATCGGCGTCGAGTGTGTAGATAACGCCACCTGCGACAACGGGGTTTGCCGTAATACGTTGCCTTCGGCTATCGCCTGCCCCGATGTTCGCAGACCATATCGGTTGCGGTGCATTGCTCAACGACGGGTGACGGGCGCGGGTGTCTGGCGACCCGATGCCTTGTGTCCAGGACGCATTTGCCGCCGTGGCCGGAAGTGAGATCGGACGCGCCTCATCTGCGGCCACTTCAACAACAGGCAATGCGTCTTCGTCGTTCAGAACCGAACGAATGTCTTCGCGTTTACCCGGTAAAATGACATCGGGCTCGGAACAGGCCGACAGCAAAACCGCCACGATGATCATAGTGAAGGGAAATGCCCGACGCACAGATGAATTCACTTTTTGCATCATGCCCTGCCTGTCTCGTCCCTTGTAACGCTCGATACCAGTACCCGGTTCATGGCTCTGGGATTAATTTCCCGTTGTCGGCAAGTTTTCCAGATCCGGTGTGCCACCCAGCGCTACAATCACCTGTAAGGCCCTTTGTTGCAAGTCTGAGGTCACGGAAGCGTCCTGCAGAATGGATTGGAAACGATCAATAGCAGCCTCCACGTCACCGTCTGCAACATCCATCAAGGCCAATTGCTCTTCCGCCAGCAAACGCAAGGGCGAGCCCGCCATAGAAAGCGCTTCAAATCCCTGCCGCCGCGCATCCTGATTCGATGTTTCAGCCTGCAACGTCAACGATTTGAAACTCGCTATTTGCCGGTAAATCTCTGCGACTTCCGGGTCCACGGATACCGCATCGAGCGCTGCGATAGCCGTGTCCACGTTGCCGGATCGTTGCGCTTCCCCAGCTGTCAGCATGGCGAGAAGCGCCTGTCCTGTGGCGTTTTCAGCGGACAATGCCTCCAGTGCCGCGAGCCGCTCCGCGCTGTCTTCACCTGACAACGCCGTCAACATGCCATCTCCAAGCGCTTGTGCCCGCGCGGTCGCCTGCGCCTTTTGATATTCGGACCATGCAGCCCCCCCAACGATCAAAATAACGATCAGGGCACCAATCCACCCATACCGTTTGAGCAAAGTAAACAGCCTGTCGCGACGGACCTCTTCGTTAACTTCTTCTATAAAACTGTCAGTGTCGCTCATGGCATCCTGCTGGTTTGCATATGCGCCCCTCTTACCGCGCTCCTTCCAGCAAGCCAAGACCCACGATCAACAGCCTTGTGGCGGACCATTGCGCACCTGCAAAGAAAACTCTAATCTGAACTGGTCAGTTTAGCGTATCTATCGTAAAGAGCGCGCGCAAAAACACGGCGATTTGCCGCTGTTCAGCGCGTTGGCAGTTCAGTTTGAGGCAAGTGACATGCGTATCTTTTCAATTCTAGCGGCATTGGTGGTCTCCGCAGCACTGGCATTGTTCATTTTGGACCGCCCCCGCTTAGTTGCACTCTTCGCGGGAGATGTCACACGGACCCAAGAAACAGCAGATCCCGAGACAGACGTGGCGGACAATGCGGAAAAAACTTCTTTGGTCAAGGTTGTTGTTCAAAAATCTGTTGCACGTCAAATAGATACAGCTGTTGAATTGCGGGGTCAGACAGAGGCCGCGAGGACGGTAGACGTTCGGGCAGAAACTTCTGCAACTGTAGTTTCTCCTCCGTTGCGCAAAGGAACGCGTGTAGAAACAGGCGAGATGCTCTGCCAGTTGGATGAAGGCACGCGCGGCACAGCTTTGGCGCAGGCCCGCGCACAGCTGGAAGAGGCGCGAGCGCGCGTTCCCGAGGCTGAGGCGCGTCTGAATCAATCTATCGCACAACTCGAAGAAGCAAAAATAAATCAGAACGCGTCCACGAAGCTGAGTGCGGGTGGCTTTGCTTCGACAACGCGTGTGGCCAATTCCGATGCGGCAGTGGCGACTGCCGAGGCGGGTGTTGAAAGCGCGCGCGCAGGGCTGCAGGCCAGCCAGTCTGGAATTCAGAGTGCGCAAGCCGGCGTGGCTTCAGCAGAAAAAGAGATTGAACGATTGACGATCACCGCTCCCTTCGGCGGTTTGTTGGAAAGCGACACCGCCGAATTAGGAACTCTGCTGCAAGCCGGCTCGCTCTGCGGCACCATCATTCAGCTGGATCCCATCAAGCTGGTTGCCTTTGTGCCAGAAACCGAAGTAGCGCGTATTTCGCTTGGGGCGCAGGCCGTTGCGCGCCTTGTTAGTGGCGGAACCGCATTGACTGGCGGGCCCGAAGCGCGAGGCAGTGAAGTGCGTGGGCATGTGACATTTCTGTCCAACTCTGCTGATCCGACAACACGCACCTTCCGCGTTGAAATAGAAGTTCACAATAGCGACAGTAAAATCCGGGACGGCCAAACGGCTGAAATCCTGATCTCCGCTGAAGGCGCGACGGCGCATCTCTTGCCGCAGTCTGCCTTGACCCTGAACGATGAAGGAACATTAGGCGTAAGGACCATCAACGCCGATGCAATCGTTGAATTCCACCCGGTGGCGCTGATGCGCGATTCTGTAGACGGCGTTTGGCTCACGGGTCTTGATGAGACCGTAAACGTCATCGTCTTGGGGCAGGAATATGTGATCGCCGGTGTTCAGGTGGCACCGACATTCAGAGAGCTCGGCCAATGACCGGCATCGTCGATTGGGCCGCCAGCCGAGCGCGTATGGTGCTCGCCTTCATCCTATTGTCAATCATCGTCGGGGGATATGCTTACACCGCGCTGCCAAAAGAAGGTGAACCGGACATTGAAATTCCGGCGTTATTCGTGTCGGTCCCCTTCCCCGGCATATCGGCAGCAGACAGTGAAACACTGTTGGTCAAGCCGATGGAAACCGAATTGGTTGATCTTGATGGCCTCAAGGACATGACGGCAACGGCAGCCGAAAACTATGCAGGCGTGGCGCTGGAGTTTGAGTTCGGTTGGGACAAAACCAAAGTCCTTGCCGATGTCCGCGATGCTATGGGGAAAGCCCAAGCCGACTTCCCCGAAGGCGCCGAACAATATACGATCAACGAGATCAACTTCTCAGAATTCCCGATCATCATCGTCAACCTGACCGGCCCCGTGCCCGAACGCACGATGATCCGCGTTGCAAAGGACTTGCAAGACGATCTCGAAGCAGTGGATGCGGTGCTTGAAGCTGGCATCGCGGGCAGCCGCGACGAAATGCTGGAAGTCCTGATCGACCCCTTGCGGCTCGAGGCCTACAATGTGACGGCCAACGAGTTGATCAACACAGTGCGCAACAACAACCAGCTGATTGCTGCAGGCGAAGTGGATACGGCTCAGGGTTCTTTTGCGGTCAAAATCCCCTCGTCTTTTGATGACCCGCGCGACGTTTACAATCTGCCTGTCAAGACCAACGGTGATCGCGTTGTGACCCTTGGCGATTTAGCTGAGATCAACTTGACGTTTGAGGACCGCACCGGAACAGCGCGGTTCAATGGCGAAAATTCCGTTGCGTTGCAGGTAGTTAAACGCAAGGGTTTCAACCTTATCGATACTGCTGCCATTGTCAAAGAAATGATCGAGGCAAAGGCCGCCACGTGGCCCGACGGACTACAGGCCGCGGTTGAACTCGGAACATCAAACGACCAATCCCGCATTGTTAACGGCATGGTCCAGCAACTCTTAGGGTCGGTGTTCACAGCAATCGCTCTGGTGATGATTGTGGTCCTGGCCGCCTTGGGTATTCGCGCGGCTCTCCTGGTGGGTTTCGCCATACCTACGTCTTTCCTGCTTTGTTTTGCCTTCCTGGCGGTGATGGGGATTTCCATCTCAAACATCGTTATGTTTGGACTCATTCTGGCCGTTGGTATGCTTGTGGATGGTGCCATTGTTGTGGTCGAATACGCAGACAAGCGTCAGCAGGAAGGCGAAGGTCCGATGCGCGCCTATGTTGAGGCTGCCAAGCGTATGTTTTGGCCTATCATTTCTTCCACGGCGACAACGCTCTGTGCATTCTTGCCTATGCTTTTTTGGCCCGGAGTGCCGGGAGAATTCATGGGCATGCTTCCAGTGACGCTGATATTTGTGCTGTCCGCCTCGTTGGTTGTGGCGCTGATTTATCTGCCCGTTATGGGCGGGGTTACAGGGCGTCTTGAACGATGGATGGCGGACTACATGACTGCCATCGCCGGACTGCGGTGGTATCTGCACGCGGCACTTTTCCCGATCGCGGGTGTGATGATTGCAACCGCTGGCATCATGGGTCCGGTTTTTGATCTGATCGGTGCGCGCTTTTCTGTGATGGATGGCCTTAATCTGCTCGGCTCGGTTATTCCGACACTGTTCGTGGTCTTCCTTCTTATTCTCGCCGCAGCTGCCTGCCTGTTCGTCGCCATTGGTGGCTTCCTCCTTGGGCTTGTATCGCTGTTTGCAGTCTTGACCCGCATGGGCCGCATCGGTCGCTGGCTGGCCGGTCGCTTGTTCCAAAGCGAACCCAAAGGCGTCCGGTCTGGCTATCAACGCTCCCCCTTCGGCCATGTCATCGCCGCAATCGCCGGCAACCCAGTGATGCCGCTGGTTGTGGCGGGCACCGTATTCATCTTTGTGGGCACTGTGTTGATGTTTTTCACGAACAACAACAATGGCGTGGAGTTCTTTGTCGAGTCCGAGCCAGAGCAGGGCATTGTTTATGTTTTGGCGCGTGGCAATCTTAGCCTCGAAGAAAAGGATGCACTGTTGCGGCAGGCAGAAAACATCGTGTTGGATCACCCGGGTGTCATCAACGCGTTTTCCTTTGCAGGCGAAGGTGGATTGAACGTGGACACCGGAGGCAGCTCTGCACCCAAGGACATGATCGGTCAGGTTCAGTTTGAGACGATCCCCTGGGAAGATCGCGCGGACAGACCGGATCTCGACGGCGACATCGTAATTGCGGAATTGACGGAACAGCTCGAAGCACTGCCAGGTGTGAAGATTGAAATTTTGGCGCAGGCAAGAGGGCCTGCCTCCGGCAAACCCCTTCACTTAAGACTGAAAGCCGATAGTTTTCCTGATCTGATTGAGGCTGCAACACTCGCACGGGCTGCGTTTGAAACAACGCCCGGTCTCACGCTAATCGAAGACACGCGCCCCCTGCCAGGCATCGACTGGCAAATTGATGTGGATGTAGAAAAGGCCGGGCGCTATGGCGCTGATGTGGCCACTGTGGGCGCAATGGTGCAGCTGGTCACGCGCGGCTTGATGCTCGACACCATGCGGGTCGACACCTCCGACGAGGAGATCGATATTCGCGTGAGGTTGCCCGAAGAGGATCGGGTGCTTTCGACGCTGGACACCATGAAAGTACGTACCGAAGACGGGCTGATCCCTCTGTCGAATTTCATCACGCGCACACCCGTTCCGAAACTGGCGGAGATCAACCGCATCGCGCAGAAACGCTATTTTGATGTCAAGGCGGATGTCGCACCCGGCTTGATGAAAGTGGTCGAGATCCGGCGCGAGGACGGTGTCGAGGTCGGCGAGACTTTGGCCGTATTGCGGCCCGCTGGAGCGGATGCGGATTTGGTTGCGCCTGATCGTACCACCTACAAGGTGACCGACCGTAGGGATGATGGTCAACGCGACCTACAAGCCGGTGTCACGACAGGCGACCTGCGTCTGGTGCCGGTAAACCCCAATGAACGTATTGGCGTGATCACCGAATGGCTGGATACAAACCCATTGCCCTTTGGCGTTGAATATGAATGGACCGGCGATCAAGAAGAACAAGCTGAAAGTCAGGCGTTTTTGTCCTCTGCCTTTACGGCTGCTTTGGGTCTGATGTTCATCATTTTGCTGGCGCAGTTCAACAGCTTTTACAACGCAATCCTTGTTTTACTAGCCGTCGTTCTATCCACCACTGGCGTGTTGATCGGCATGATCGTGATGGATCAGACCTTCTCTATCATCATGACCGGCACTGGCATCGTCGCGCTCGCCGGTATTGTCGTGAACAACAACATCATTCTGATCGACACCTATCAGGAATACAGTCAATACATGCCCCGCATCGAGGCAATCATTCGTACGGCGCAGGCCCGCATTCGACCGGTATTGCTGACCACAATCACCACGATGGCCGGTTTGGCCCCGATGATGTTTGGTCTCAGCCTCAACTTTGCCGAAGGCGGGTATACAGTTAACAGCCCCACAGCGCTTTGGTGGAAACAGCTCGCAACTGCCGTTGTATTTGGCCTTGGGATTGCAACCGTGCTGACCCTGATGGTCACGCCATCGATGCTGGCCGTCCGGGTGTGGGCCACCACCTACGTTCAATGGATCGCGACGCTTCTGGCAAAGATGTCGATGGGGCGGGCTTCCCGTGCGGCCCGCGATTGGGCATTACAAAAGGATACAAATCGCGTCGTATCGGGCGAAATCCTGTGGGAAGACCTGACATTGCACGAACCGAGTAACCGGACCGATAGTACGCTGAAAGCCGCAGAGTAATAAAATTACACAGCGTTGTGATGTGCGCCTCCGCGCTAATTTGCTAGTAGTGTGGCGTGAAACACATCCAGCAGGAGCGCACCATGATACGGTCCACGACACTCAGCCTTGCCCTTGGCACGGCTCTCCTTTCGACCCCGGCCCTGGCAGGCGACATGATCCAGATCTCAAGCCCTCATTCGGTTGCTGACACCATGGACAGGCTTGAACAGGCTGTTCAAGGCGCAGGTGCAACCGTGTTTGCACGCGTTGACCATGCGGCTGGGGCTGCAAAAATCGACGCAGAGCTGCGTCCGACCCAACTTTTGATCTTCGGCAACCCAAAGATCGGAACACCGGCCATGCAAGACGCCCAAACCGCTGGCCTGGATTTACCTCTGCGTGTGCTGGCCTATGAAAACGAAGCCGGCGAGACCGTGGTGGTCTATCACGCGCCCTCCAGCTTGTCGGACGCCCATGGGATAGATGCCTCAGCGCCTTACCTGCAAACAATGACTGGTGCTTTGAACAAACTGACCGGAAAAGCCGTCGCTACCGAATAACCAAAGGCCGTCTGAAGCCCATTTACCCGGCTCTTCGGCAAGATGGGATTCAGGCCGCTGTTTCTGCCGCATCATCCGATTGCTGACGCAGCCAAAGTTGAGCGTAGCGGCCTTCACTGGCCAGCAGCGCGTCATGCGTGCCCTGCTCGACAACCTGCCCCTGCTCCAACACAACGATCCGATCTGCCTCGGCAATGGTCGACAGCCTGTGAGCGATGGTCAAAACGGTGCGGCCGCGCCCAGCACGCATGAGCGCTTCTTTGATGTCCTGCTCGGTTTCGGAATCCAGTGCGGAGGTTGCTTCGTCAAGCAGCAAAATGGGCGGGTCTTTCAACAACGTCCGCGCAATGCCAACCCGCTGTTTCTCACCGCCCGACAACTTCAAACCGCGTTCTCCTACGGCGGTGTCATAGCCGTCAGGCAACCTTTCGATGAACTCATGGATTTGCGCGGCTTTCGCAGCGGTTTCGATCTCTTCCTGCGTCGCGCCGTCACGCCCATAACCAATGTTGTACCCTATGGTGTCGTTAAACAGTACGGTATCTTGTGGGACCACGCCGATGGCCGCGTGCAGGCTGTTTTGCGTAACGTCGCGGACGTCTTGACCATCGATACGCAGCGCCCCATCGCCGACGTCATAAAAACGGAACAGCAAACGCCCTATTGTTGATTTCCCTGAACCTGTCGATCCGACAATGGCGACCATTTCGCCCGGCTCAGCTGTGATGGAAACTCCTTTTAGAATTTCCCGTTCTTTATCATACCCAAAGCGCACCTGATCCAGTTCGATGCGGCCACCGTTTACGTCCAGATCTTTGGCGTCTGTTTTGTCTGTGACCTCCTTCGGTTGCTCCAGCAGATCGAACATCTCCCCCATGTCGACAAGCGCCTGGCGGATTTCGCGATAGACTGTGCCCAGAAAATTGAGCGGCACCGTGATCTGAACCATATAGGCATTGACCATGACAAAATCGCCCACGGTCAACGTGCCATTTTGCACACCGACTGCTGCCAAGATCATGACGCCGATCAGACCGGCCGTAATCAGGAAGGATTGTCCAAAATTCAGAAAAGCCAAGCTATAGCTGGTCTTGATCGCGGCGGCCTCGTAGCCTTCCATGGCCTTATCATATCGGCGTGCCTCACGGTTTTCGGCGCCAAAATATTTGACAGTTTCGTAATTCAACAGGCTATCGATGGCCTTTTGATTAGCGTCCGTGTCCTGGTCATTCATTTCGCGGCGCAGCTTCACGCGCCATTCGGTGACGGCAAAGGTGAACCAGACGTACAAGCCAATCGTAACGGCCACAATCAGCAGGTAGGAGATATCAAAAACGACGGCGAGGATGATGCCAACCATGAATAGTTCAAGCATCAATGGGCCGATGGAAAACAGCAAGAAGCGTAACAGGAAATCAACGCCCTTTACACCGCGTTCAATAATGCGACTCAGGCCTCCGGTTTTCCGGGTGATGTGGTAGCGCATCGAAAGCTGGTGGATATGTTGGAACGTTTCCAATGCGAGCATACGCAGCGCACGTTGACCGACACGCGCAAAAACCGCATCGCGCAGTTGTTGAAAGCCGACCGTCATCAGGCGCGCAATCCCGTAAGCCACGGTCAACCCTATGGCACCAAGTGCCAGCATCGGAACGCCCTCTTCGGCCAGAGCGTCAACAGCGCCTTTGTAAAAAAACGGCGTTGTAACGGAGATCAGTTTAGAGAAGATCAATAGCGCCATTGCGCCAAGCACCTTGTGCCGAACCCAGGCAATATCTGCGGGCCAGAGGTAAGGTGCCACTTTTCGAATGGTCCGCAGACCCGAGCGACGCTCTTCCGCATCCGTCTGCTTAGAACCCTGCGCCGCATCAGCGCCGGCTGTCGTTGTGGTATCGGCTGGCATGAAAGGTCCTGCTTGCGTTCGCAGCGTTACTTAATTCACTCACCTCGGTATTGCCAGTCTTGCTTGTATAAATCGCGCGCGGCACTTGGCATTACGGCTATTAACAGAGTCGTTTTTTCGATCCGTGCGAAATCCTTGGTAACGGGATGTTCCCGAGTTATGCCAACATGGTGCGGACAGGTCGACCGTATGCGGAGAAGATGGCAAACACCGGGCCCGTCAATGTCAAGGTCACGAACTTACTCTACCGGTAGATCAAAAACCTGCCCTGGGTAAATCAGGTCCGGGTCACGTATGGATTCAACATTTGCCTCAAAAACCCGAACGTAGAGAAATCCTTCCCCGTAGCGCTCGCGCGCGATTGCCCAAAGAGTATCCCCTGTCTGAACTGTGATCGCCCTGACGGGACCGTCCTGATCCTCGCTCGCCTCGGCAAGAACAGCAGGTGCTTCGCGCTTGAATGGTGTTTCGAGGCGGCTGGTCACGTCGCCGGCTGTATTCACCTGGTCGACGCGCAGTGTATAAATTCCCTCGTCCACATCCGGTACAGTTCCGCGCCACCCCCCTTCGGTTTCGACCGGTAAGGAAGCGACAAAACGATTGTCGAGGTAGACACGAATTTCAAAACTTCCCGGCACGGCACGACCGGACAATTGAACATCCCCCAAATCGCTGTATCCAATGGTGTCAATGTCCACGTCTACCGCTGGCGCCGCATCTGACTGCAATAACTCCACACCTTCGGCGGTAGATTTAAGTACGGCAACCGATTGAGTTCCAACGCCTTCCGCTGTCGTATCCGTTTCCGGGGTTTGTTGTGTGGCGGCGCCAGGCGTAGTGGTTATCTCGGGGTCTTTTTCCGCAGTCGTTGCTGTCGGCGTCCCCTGACTTTGCGTTTCATTTGTGGTCGCTTCAACCGGTTCTTGTGTTGCCTGAGCTTCTGGCTGAGGCGCGGGCGCAACGGCTTCAGGTGTAAGCGCCGCTACGGTGTCGGTCTCGGATGGGTCTGGTGTTTTCACAGGGCTGCGAGGATTTTCAACGTCTGCGGCGACCTCGGGATCTTTTGACTCAGGCTCCCCTTCGTCGGGGTCCGTCGATGCAGGCTCCCCTTGGTTTATTTGCCTTTGGGTTTCCGTTGCAGAGCTGGTCTCGCTTGATGCAACCTCTTCTGTCTTGGACTCGGGTGCTTGCAATGGGGCAAGGATTACGTCTTCTGCGGATCCGACCGTACCGCCCTCGTGATCCGACTGTAAAGTCAAGACCCGCGCCGCAGAACTGGGTGCCACCAACACAACCGTCGCGAATGCACCGCGCCCATCCGCCGTCGCCCTGGCGACCTCTGCGCCGTCAACCAGCACAGTCACGGCGGCACCGGGTGCAGCACGCCCAGCAATCACCGTCAGGCCATCATCCTCTAACCGCACTTCATCAATGCTGGGTGCAATATCGACTGCTTCTGTATCTTCCACAACTTCAGGCTGTTCTTCCGGGCGCGGTGTGGCTTCTTCAATAGCCTCTTCAACGGGCTCCGATGTGGAGTCTACAGTTGAAGGAGTTGCTGTTTCTGGAGCTACAACAACGGCCAATTCTTCTTCGCTTGGCGCGTTTTCAGACCCGAAGCTCATATAGAGCCCGGCCGCGATAACGCCGGCCAGAACAAGGCCAGCGGTCAGCAGTCCAGTGCCACCGGGTTTGGTGGCAGCCCCGTCTTCGCGCATACTCACTTCTTCTTTCCGTCAAAACGCCAATCCCGCAAGGTGCGATGGGCGTTGAGCCTTCATATCAACTGCTCTATCACCGGTCAAAAGCAGCCTTGTCACATTTCCTTTAATAACAACAGCAAGAGAAGACCATATGAGACCTAAATCCGTCTGCGTTTATTGTGGTTCGCGCCCCGGAGCAGACCCCGCGTATATGGAAGAAGCCGAAGCCATGGGAACCGCGCTGGCTCAAGAAGGGTGGCGATTGGTTTACGGTGCCGGCGACGTGGGCCTGATGGGAGCTGCAGCGCGTCGTGCACAAGAAGCCGGCGCCGAAACCTTTGGAGTGATCCCGCAGCATCTTGTTGCCTGGGAAGTCGGCAAGACAGATCTCACATCCTACGTTGTCACGGAAACCATGCATGAACGCAAGAAAGTCATGTTCATGAACTGCGATGCGGTTGTGGTCCTGCCGGGTGGTGCGGGTTCGCTTGACGAACTGTTCGAGGTTCTGACCTGGCGTCAATTGGGCTTGCATCAAAAGCCTGTTTTCCTTGTGAATACAAAAGGGTACTGGAATCCTCTGATCGCCTTATTGAAGCATGTCACCGAACAGGGATTTGCGGATGAAACATTGCATGATTACTATAATGTTGTGCCCGACAGCGAGGCTGCGCGGTCTGCTTTGCGCCGCAGCTTGTCCTGACGCAAAGCGGTAAGAGAATACAGACCCAAGGCACACCAGATCAACACGAAAGCAATCAGGTGCCACGCCCCAAACGGTTCCGAAAAAACGAAAACAGCGCAGGCAAATTGCAATGTCGGATTGATGTATTGCAAAAGACCGAGCGTTGTCATCGCGAGCCTGCGCGCAGCAAAGCTGAACAGGATCAACGGTACGGCTGTTATGGGACCCGCCAAAACAAGCAAGGTCAGAGTTTGCACATCTTCGCCAAAAACGGGAACTCCTTTGTGATAGGATTGTAACAATATGACCACAGCAAAAGGGGCCAAAAGCAGAACTTCGGCAGTCACAGATACAACGGGCCCGACGTTCAATTGCTTTTTGAACAACCCATAGAACCCGAAAGTCAGTGCCAAAACCACGGCGATCCATGGTGCCGTGCCCAACCCGAAAGTCAGTACGCAGACCGCGATGGCCGCCAGACCGACGCACGCCCATTGGATCTTGTGCAATCTTTCGCCAAAGACCAGACGACCAATGACAACCGCGACCAGAGGGTAGATATAGTAACCCAGTGAAGATTGGGTTGTGTGACCGGTTTGAACGGACCAGATGAACAAAGTCCAATTTGATGCGATCATCAGCGAGGCTAAAGCGACACGCCCGAAAGCGCTTGGTCCGCTGAAGGAATGAGCGACCTCACGCAACCTGCCCTGCAGACCCAGAACAAGACCAAAGAACACCAAGGACCAGATCATACGGTGCGACAGCAAGTCTATTGCGGGGATATGCGAAAGCAACTTGTAATACATCGGGGAAAGCCCCCAGATGCTACAAGCGGCCACCATCGCTGCCACGCCCTGGGTCAGTCCGTTCGCCATTCCCGTGCTCCGTTTCAAGATCGGTTGTGATCCCAAAGCCCAAAATTGCCAAGCAAAAAGGCCCCGCCGCGTGGCAGGGCCTTGTGTCAAAAATATCCAGTGGAGTTACATACGCGACGCGACGTTTTCCCAATTTACCAGATTGTTAAGGAAGTTCTCCAGATATGCTGGCCGTTTGTTGCGGAAGTCGATGTAGTAGGAATGCTCCCACACATCACAGCCCAGCAAGGCGGTTTGACCAAAGCAGACCGGGTTCACCCCGTTTTCCGTCTTTGTCACTTTCAGGCTTCCGTCTGTATCCTTGACCAGCCACGCCCAGCCTGAGCCAAACTGACCCGCGCCTGCCGCAGAGAAATCTGCCTTGAAAGTGTCGACCGAGCCAAAGCCCTCCACAATAGCTTTCTCCAACTCACCCGGCATCGCGCTTTCGCCTGGCCCCATCATCTCCCAGAACTGGTTGTGGTTCCAAAGCTGACTGATGTTGTTGAAGATCCCATTTTGCGCAACGGCAGCACTGTCATAGGTGCCCTTGATGATCTCTTCGAGAGATTTACCCTCCCACTCGGTACCTTCGATCGCCTTGTTGCCATTTGTCACATAAGCGTTGTGATGCAGATCATGGTGGTATTCCATCGTCTCTGCGGACATGCCCTTGGCAGCAAGCGCATCGTGTGCGTAAGGAAGATCAGGAAGTGAAAAAGCCATGTTGGGCCCCCTTTTTTATTTCAGTTGGGTATACCGCACATGAAGCGCACCTGCGACTGAGTTCAAGTGTTAACCCCTCTAAAAAAGCCGGAATGGCCTATTTTCCGGTGCGCAGGGTACATGAACCCTTGCCCGAAAAACGATTTGGGTAGTTTTCTGGCTGGGCATAGATTGAAAAACGCATGTTCCGTTTGTTGATTTGCGCAGTGTAGTCAAAGTATGGTGTCACTTGATTTGCAGCGTTGACGACATTTTTGAGCGTCCAACTGACGTTAAGTTTTTTCGCGTTGTTGCGATCGACTTGCGCGGCCATCGGGCGCTTCGCGAAGTACAGAATGACGCTATCGCTCACTGACGCCTGACCGTCTTCGGCAACCACAATCGCAACCTTGTTCGAGATCCAACCTAGGTTTTTCTTTTTCTCAGTGACGTCGCAGTCGTACAAAACACCCTGAGCAGAAGCCGCAGAGGCAAAAACGGTGTAAACGGCTGCAAGTGCCAAGCGTTTCAACCGCCCTGTCATGACAGGCCCATCTTCGGACAACCGAACGAAAGAGACGGATTTAAAAAAATGACCGGCATGGGCCGACAAAGCAGTGATGAAGTTCTTCTTTTGATGGACTGACATTTTAACCTCTGAACATGATTACCAAACAAGCGCCACGAACAACACGAGAACACCCCAGATGGATGCCAGAAAGATGTCGATCAATTCAATATTAAATTACATAAGCTTAGTAACATTTCACTTCAGAATGTGGTTGGGCCGCGACAATGAGCACGTCAAAAACATATTGTGCCTGACTTCGGAAACAAATGATTTGAAACTTGTCCGGCGCGGGCATCCAAAAAGCGGCAGCAACCTGCGCCAAGCGCGTGCGGCGACACATGCCCGGTTTGAAAGCTTGAGGCGATAGATCAACCGGACAAAGCTTTGCCAGGACTTCGCGCCCGAAAGGGCCGCTCACCTGAAACGAGGCGCGCGCATCTGAGACGTTAACCGCTAGCGCATAGGCTTTCCCGAGCTTCTTTGTCATCACTTCAAGGCTAGAAAGTGCCGTTTCGTAAGGGCATAGCACCAAAAGTTCATCCGGACTCATCCAGAGAATACCCCGGTTGTTCTCGCAATGCGCCTCACCTCGTCCGGGCATTTCAACCTGTGCCACTGCTTTCGCCGCGTCCTTGACCGCCTCGGATGACACATCGCCGCGCAGGGTGATCATACCTTGCAACGGGACCTCTGAAATTGAAGCGATACCAGCATGGTCGGCCGCTCCGCCAAGTGCGGTTACAGGGTCAGACATTGCCCTTTTCCCCTTCCTTGTCATAAAAAACAGGATCGACAATGCGTGCCTTGAATGTCGCCCCTTCGGTGCCAGGGAACTCGAGAACTTCGCCCATGCGGTCAGGCCCATTTAGCACAAGCCCCATGGCGATGCCCTTGCCAAGATTTGGCGAGTAGTAGCTCGAAGTCACACGCCCGATCATGTTTTTCTGACCATTTGCGTTTTCGCCTGTACCCACCGCATAGGCACCATCAGGCAGCACCGCGCCCGACAGTGTTTCCAGTCCGACCAGTTTCCACCGCTTCGGATCGGTCATATGAGAACGTTCCTGGGCCCGTTTTCCCAGATAATCCTCTTTCTTTTTCGAAAGCGCCCAATGCAACCCCAAATCCTGCGGGATCACAGTGCCATCGGTCTCATCACCGATCATGATAAAGCCCTTCTCAGCGCGCAGGATATGAAGCGCCTCGGTGCCGTAAGGCATGACGCCCAGATCGGCCCCCACGTCCATCAGTGCCTCCCAAAAGGCCTGCCCGTGTCCGGCGTCCACTGCGATCTCATAACTCAGTTCACCGGAAAATGAGATGCGATATACCCGGCACTTGTAGCCACCCAACGACCCATCGGCCCATTCCATAAAGCCCAAGCTCTCCTTGGACACATCCATTCCGCCCAGTTTTTCCAGGGCTTTGCGCGCACTCGGGCCAACGACTCCAATCTGGGCATATTGCTCCGTGACATTTGCAACATAGACCTTCCAGTCCCACCATTCGGTTTGCAGCCATTCTTCCATATGACCGTGGATACGTTCAGCGCCCCCCGTTGTGGTGTGGCACAAAAAGGTATCCTCATCGATCCGCGCAACAACGCCGTCATCAATCAAAAAGCCGTTTTCGGAACACATCAACCCATAGCGACATTTCCCCGGTCGCAGTGTCGACATCATATTGGTGTAGAGCATGTCGAGAAATTTGCCCGCATCCGGCCCCTTGACCACCAGTTTGCCGAGGGTCGACGCATCCAAAAGCCCCAGGTTTTCACGGGTGTTTTTGGTTTCGCGCATCACCGAATCGTTCACTGTTTCACCCGCTTGGCGATAGGTATAGGGGCGGCGCCAGTGGCCAACGGGTTCCCATTCTGCCCCATGTGCGTCATGCCAGTCATGCATGGGCGTGCGTCGAACAGGTTGGAAAATGTCACCCCGGGCTTCACCCCCGATGGATCCCATGGAAATCGGTGTATAGGGCGGGCGAAAGGTCGTCGTGCCAACGTCAGGGATTGTCGTATTGAGCGAGCCGGCCAGCGTCGCCAGACCGTTGATGTTACTAAGCTTGCCTTGGTCCGTGGCCATGCCCAGCGTCGTGTAACGCTTTGCATGTTCGACGCTTTCAAAACCCTCTTGTGCGGCCAATTGCACGTCTGATACCTTGACATCATTCTGGAAGTCGAGCCAGGCCTTGCTGCGCAGTGCAATATTGGCACCTTGCGGCATCAGCCATACAGGTTGCATCTCTGCTTCCTCGACGCTTTCGACAACAAGGGATGACCTCTGCTCGACCTTGAAACCTGCCGCTGAAGCGGCAAGTATTCCCGCCTGCTCGCCATCACCCAACACATTTCCCAGACGCATCGCACCATTTGCAGCACCGGCGGCTGTCACAAACGGCTTTCCGTCAGCTCCCGCCGGCGCTTTGTCCACATCCGGGCGAAAGTGCGCTTGTGCTTCGTCCCAAAGCAGCTTCCCTCCGCAGTGCGACCATAAGTGCGCAACAGGAGACCACCCTCCAGACATGGCTACGGCATCACATGCAATGTCCTCTAGAACCGCCCCTTCACCCGCCTGACTGCAGATCGAGAGGCCCGTGACACGTTTGCCACCGCTTACTTTCGCGACGGCATGCCCCATCAAAACCCGTATGCCGAGTGCCTTGGCTTCTGACATCGCCGGGCTTTCTTCACTCAAAACGCGGGCATCAAGAATCGCGGGCACCGTGAGGCCTGCGTTTTTTAGGGCAAATGCCGTAAGGTAAGCATCATCATTGTTGGTGACGACCACCGTTCGATCACCTGCCGAGACCCCGTAATTGACCAAATAGTCGCGCAGGGCGGAGGCTAGCATCACACCGGGAATATCGTTGCCAGCAAAGGACAAAGGCCGCTCAATCGCACCTGTAGCGGTCACAATATGGCCTGCACGAATGCGCCACAGCCGCTGCCGGGGTCCGGGTTCTTCGGGCGCGTGATCGCGCAGTTGTTCATATCCCAGAACATAGCCATGGTCGTACACACCGGCGCCCATCATCCGGTTGCGCATCGTCACATTCGGCATCGCATCAAGCTCTGCCACGATTTGCTCCACAAAGTTCTCCACAGGAGCGCCATCAACCGAACCGCCATCAACCGGCGCGCGACCGCCCCAATGCGCGGTTTGCTCGATCAGCAAGACTTTGGCGCCAGACAGCGCTGCGGTTTTTGCGGCTTGCAAGCCTGCAACGCCGCCGCCGATGACCATCACGTCGCAGAAAAAGTAAAAATGCTCGTAGGTATCGACATCACGCGCTTTCGGCGCGCGGCCCAATCCCGCCGACTGGCGAATGATCGGCTCATAAACGTGTTTCCACAGAGGGCGTGGATGTATGAACATCTTGTAGTAAAAACCCGCGGGCAAAAACCGGCTGAGGCGCGCATTGATCGCGCCCACGTCAAATTCAAGGTTGGGCCAATGATTTTGACTAGTTGCAATCAAACCGTCAAAAAGTTCCGTCGTGGTGACCCGTTGGTTTGGTTCAAATCTTCCCTCTTCACCCAGATTGACAAGTCCGTTGGGTTCTTCGGCACCAGACGCAACCACACCGCGCGGACGATGGTACTTGAACGAACGTCCCACCAGCATCTGATCATTGGCCAAGAGTGCAGAAGCTAAAGTGTCGCCTTCAAAACCGCTCATTTGCTTGTCGTTGAAGCGGAACGCCAGGGCCTTTTTCTTGTTCAGCAGGCGACCACCTGCAGCCAGACGGGTGCTCATAGATCTAACCTCAAAGTCGGGAGAGATTGCGCAACACTCTGGTTGGACACCACAGAACCGAGTCTAATTAGGGAGTGCTTCATTTGAAATCCCCCCACGACCAACCGGGGCGCTCGGCGCTGATCTGATCACAGAGTTCCTTTGGCGGTTCGACGGTCTGGGCGGGATATGTGCCAAAAACCTGCAATGTGGTCGTGCAACGGGCCGCGTGAAACCACTTTCCACAGCCGTAGACATGTCGCCAGCGCTCAAAATGAACACCGCGCGGGTTTTCACGCATGAACAGATAGGCTTCGAAATCATCCTCCGAAGCGCCCGGGCCAAAACGCGTCAAATGAGCTTGGCCGCCGCCGTGAAATTCGGTTTCTTCTGCAGTTACGCCGCAAACAGGGCAGGTCAGGGTCAACATGGCATTGCTCCGGCAATCCGCAGACGGCATGGCAAAAAGGCGGGCGTCTCAAGACGCCCGCCTGATGCGGTCCGCTTATTCAAGTGGGTGTTATTCGACGACGGCCGGTGCTGTATCCGCAGGGGCTGCAGGCGCAACGGCCGCAGGTTCAGCAGCTGCATCAGGGTCAGTTGGGACGGTGCCAGTGCCAAGCACCGCCAGCAGGAAGACAAACGCGCCGATAACCAAAAGCGCGATAAAGATGCCTTTACCACTGACGCCGTCACTGTGGGTCGTATAGTCAGCCATGGTTGAGTCTCCTTGTTACGGGAGACCATCTTCGCCTGTTGATCCTGCATCGCAATATCGGCGGAAATCCCCGGCAAATATCGGCGCCTGCAAGCCGGACGCGCCGAAGCAGGGCGGCCAAAATGCGCCGAAAGGGGACTTTCAACGGTCTTGATTGGGACGTGGTTTGAACAATTGTGCAACGGCGCACGAGGTTTGTTTGTGTTTACTTCAGCGTCGCCATCCAAATAATTCTCAGTTAAACTGTCAGTTACAAAGGTGATGGAGGATCTGGAATGAGCAAGGAAATGATGGCCGTTTTGGTCTTTGGATTGATTGCAGTTGCAGCACTGGTCATGCTGGTCGTCGAAAGACGCGGCATTGCCGCGCGTAAGGCGGCACGCGGTGGACGCGAAGTTGATGTAAGCAACCTGATAGCGTTTGGCTCTGCGGCAGGCGAAGGAAACAAAACTAAATCCAGTGAATAAGTGATCGCCAAGGCCCGTTTCGTTTCCTCTGTGCCTCTGATCCACCCCTTTACGATTGCGCTTGGCATCACAAGCGCTTCTCCAGCGACCCGAAGCGGCCACCTTTGTCTCGGCCTTAGCTTCTGCTGTGTCCAACCGCGGAATGGTTGCGGCAGTTGAAAGAGTTGCAAAAGCCATCAGTGTGCCACCCCCGCGGCCACGCTTTCGTCGATAAAGCGGCCTTCGCGGAATCGTTCCAGACCGAAAGCATCTGTCAAAGGCCCATGCCCCTTGGCCATCAGTTCCGCCATGGCCCAGCCAGAACCAGGTGTGGCCTTGAAGCCGCCCGTGCCCCAACCACAATTGATAAACACGTTTTCGACCGGTGTTTTTGACAGGATCGGCGACCGGTCTCCGGTGATGTCAACGATCCCGCCCCATTGTCGCAGCATCTTGAGCCGGCTGACCATTGGGAATGTTTCCACCAATGCACGAACGGTTTCCTCGATGTGATGGAATGAGCCACGTTGGGTGTAGTTGTTGTATCCATCGGTCCCCCCCCCGATGACCATCTCGCCCTTGTCAGACTGGCTCATGTAGCCATGCACCGTGTTCGCCATCACGACAACGTCCATACAGGGTTTGATCGGCTCTGACACAAGAGCCTGCAAGGCGACGGATTCGATGGGCAAGCGAAACCCTGCAAGGCCCGCCACATGGCCAGAATTGCCTGCGACCACGATGCCGAGTTTGTTACAATCAATGGCGCCTTTGGTTGTATCAACGCCAATGACCTTGCCGCCTTCGCGACGGATCGCCGTAACTGCACATTGCTGAATTACATCCATACCCATGTCAGAGCATGCCCGCGCATAGCCCCAAGCCACGGCGTCGTGGCGCGCCGTGCCGCCGCGCGCCTGCCACAACCCGCCCATAACCGGATAGCGCGGCCCGTCAATATTGATGATCGGAACCAGTTCTTTCACCCGCGTCGGCGTGATGAATTCCGTCTTCACGCCCTGCAGCGCGTTAGCATGGGCTGTACGCAGGTAGCCGCGCACCTCATGATGGGTCTGCGCCAGCATGATCACGCCACGCGGGCTGAACATGACATTGTAGTTTAGATCCTGCGACATGGTCTCATAGAGCGACCGGGATTTTTCATAGAGGGCCGCAGAAGGGTCCTGCAGATAGTTTGACCGGATGATCGTGGTATTGCGGCCGGTATTACCGCCGCCCAGCCAGCCTTTTTCCAAAATCGCGACATTCTTGATGCCGAACCGCTTGCCCAAGTGATAGGCCGTTGCCAAACCGTGCCCGCCTGCCCCGATGATGATCACGTCGTAGTTTGCCTTTGGCGCGGCGTTGCGCCAGGCGCGTTCCCAACCGGTGTGGTAACGCGCGGCTTCGCGCGCAACGGCAAAGACAGAATAACGTTTCATGGCCCGACCACCCCAAGATGACACACACCGGATTCGCACATGAGATCCGGCTCTCACTGTTCTGCTTGACTACTGGGAAAAGTGGATACCGAGCGCGTCGCTTTCTGGCAAGTTTGCGACACCGACGGCAATTCCGTCAAGGGGACGCGAGACCGTGATCATTTGACCCTTTTGTATGGGCGCATTCATCATTACATGCATTTGCCAAGGAGCGATTACAAATGACGTTTTTCTGGATCACTGCCGGTGTCCTTGCACTGACGGTTACGCTGTTGCTGGCGTTGGGTCTGCGTGCGCCCCGCAACCGAACGGCAGAGCCAGCCGCTGCTTACGATTTGCGAGTCTACCGGGACCAATTGCGCGAAGTCGAAAAAGATCTGGCGCGTGGTGTGGTAAGTGAAGCGGATGCAGATCGTGTGCGGGCTGAGGTTTCACGCCGGATCCTGGCAGCGGATGCAGCGCTTCAGGATGACCAAGTGGCGCTTGATGCCGACAAGGGCGCGCCCAAATTGGTCGCTGGCATTATTGCTCTCGTGATGCTCGGCGGTAGTTTTGCGATTTATCTTCAGTTGGGCGCTCCTGGCTACGGTGATCTGGCCCTGGCGGAACGGATCGAGATGGCGGAAACCGCGCGCGCAGACCGCCCCAGCCAGGAAGCCGCCGAGGCCAGCTTGCCAGAACCTAGTCCACCTGAGAACGCCAGCCCGGACTACGTGGCATTGGTTGCGCAATTGCGCGAGACAGTCGCGGCCCGACCCAATGATCTGCAAGGCAACATCCTGTTGGCGCAGAACGAAGCCAATCTTGGGAATTTCCGCGCCGCCGCGCGTGCTCAAAGCCAGGTGCTTCGGATCAGAGGCGAGGCCGCGGGACTGGAAGACTACATAAATTATGCGGATATGCTGGTATTGGCAGCGGGTGGATATGTTTCGCCAGAGGCAGAAGCAGCGCTGCGCACGGCTCTAAGTTTTGACCAGACCAACGGCACGGCGCGCTACTATATGGGCTTGATGTTGGCCCAGACCGGTCGCCCCGATACGGCCTTTCGCATGTGGGACAGCTTGTTGCGCGAAGGCCCGGAAGACGCGCCGTGGATCAGCCCAATACTGGCGCAAATCGAAGACATGGCCTTTCGTGCTGGTGTCACATACCAGATCCCCGACATTGGCGCCGGTCGAGGTCCAAGCGCAGCTGACATTGACGCCGCTGGCGATATGACCCCGGCCCAGCGCATGGAGATGATCGAAGGCATGGTCGGTGGCCTGTCTGAGCGTCTCGCGACAGAAGGCGGCCCTGTGGACGAATGGGCGCAGTTAATCGGAGCACTGGGGGTTTTGGGGCGCACCGGCCAAGCCCGTGCGGTCTATGAAAACGCCATTGAGGTTTTTGCCGAGGACACCCGCGCTCTCGATTTGTTGCTGCGCGCCGGGCAGCGGGCTCAGGTCGCCGAATGATCTTCGAAGATACTGGTGAATTTGTCAAAGCCTTGCCCCCAATGCAGAGTATCGCGGGGCTTGATCTGGGCACTACCACCATTGGCGTTGCCGTTTCGGATACGTTTCAATCCGTGGCAACCCCGCTTGAAACCATAAGACGCCGCAAGTTCACACTCGATGCCGCACGTTTGGCTGAGATTGTCACGGCGCGGCGCATCGGAGGTCTGGTTCTGGGGTTGCCGCGCAACATGGATGGCTCGGAAGGTCCGCGATGCCAGTCAACCCGCGCGTTTGCGCGCAATCTGGCACAGGTTGCGGGCTTGGACATTCCTCTCACGTTTTGGGACGAACGCTTGTCCACTGTTGCCGCTGAACGCGCCTTGTTGGAGGCGGATACGTCGCGAAAACGTCGCGCGGAGGTTATTGATCATGTGGCCGCGGGATATATCTTGCAAGGAGCGCTGGACCGGATACATGTGATCCGCGCGAAAGCCGAAGGATAGACAATGACCGATGACATCTGGCGTCGCGACGAAGTGGAAAGCCCCTGCATCAAGATATGCGTCATCCATCCTGAGGCTCGGCTGTGCACCGGATGTCTGCGGTCTATCGATGAGATCACCCAATGGTCCAAGATGACGCCTGAGGCGCGCCGCATCGTAATGGGTGAGCTACCGTCGCGTACAGGCAAAATCACCAAAAGACGCGGTGGACGCGCAGCACGTCTTGGGCGCTAAATCGCTGCATTAAGCACTTTTCCCAACCGTGCTTGATAATGTTCCTAAAAAGCTAAATACTATTCGGCGCGAGCGTAAAACCCTCGTTTTAAAGCTTTTTTACGCGTCAAACCCATGACGCCTTGCAACTGGAAGTATAGCGCTAACATGCCTCTTTCGTTTTCATACGACAACGATTTCCCCCAGGATGAGAACGCGATTTCGCTGTCTTTGAGCGCCTATTTGTCGCAACATGAAGCCCAGTATTTAAGGCGACGCAGGCTTGCAGATGGACCAGATGCAAACGCGCTGGATTTTGTTGAAGAACTCAAAAACGGGGTGATGCAAACGCACTCGTCAGACGTGCAATCGGATTTCATTTCTTGGACTCTTGAATGCAGGACGGACCAGAAGATGGTTGTGCTTCTTACGGCAGCCTGGCTAGGATTGGAACTGAACGATTGGGATGCCACTGAGATACTTGGGCGCGAAGTTGTTGGTCGCGATCACCATGATCTCCTGGCGCAGCGCCTGATTGACGCGGCCCTGGAGCACTCGTCTGGGCTTGAGACAGAAACCGACCGCTGGTTGAAAACGCGGATGTGCAATGCACCGTTTCGCGAGATTGAAACGCGAACCAACGGGCAGGTGCACTTCTGTTGTTCTGCCTGGCAACCCGTACCAATTGGGCGACTGGAAACTTCAGACAAAGATGGCTTTTGGAATTCCGAGCGCGCGCGTGAGATCCGTCGTTCCGTACAAGATGGAGACTACACGCATTGCAGCCGGTGGCATTGCCCATCCATCGCGGGTCGCAGATTGCAACAGCGCAAAGCGGATGCGCCACGCCGCGACGAGCGCATGGAGCAAGGGCCTGAACGGGTGATACTGTCGCACGATCGTTCGTGCAACATTTCCTGCCCCAGTTGCCGGACCAAACTGATCAACCTACCACATAAAGAGAGCGACAAGCTCAAC
>NZ_JBGCEQ010000025.1:0-68715 GCF_045106495.1 Roseobacter sp. | reverse complement strand
CTTGATGCTCTTCAGAACCTGGGTCTTGGTCCGGCCGACCTGTTTGTTGCTTTCTTGGACATACCTGTCGATGGCATCGCTCAAGGTCGGTGTCTTCTTACTTTTCGGTTGAGTTTTGAGCGCATCAAGGGCACCGGGTCGTGCAAGACTTTCTTCGCGATTTTCGATCCACGCCGCAGCGGTTGATCTGCGCTCGAATGTCTGACTTTCGCGAAGTAAGACTTTACCTTGCCGCATCACTGAGATTTGTGCGAGCCAAGCTATGGTGCCATTCTTGCGACGACGCTTTATGATAGTTCCCATGATTTACAACATGGCCTTTCATTTTACAACACGTGTTGTAAATGTAGCAGATAATGGGCCTAAATGGCAAGATATCGAACATAGACAAACTTGAACACTTGGAGCTAAGTATTGGAAAAGGCGGTAAAATCGCAGATTGGCGTAAGTTGCAGATTATCCGTGGCTCCGATGATGGACTGGACGGATCGCCATTGCCGGTATTTGCACAGGCAGTTAAGTAAATACACTTTGCTCTATACCGAGATGGTTACTTCAGCAGCACTTGTGCGCGGTAAGGCTTTGCATTTGTTGGATTTCTCGGAAAAAGAGCATCCTGTTGCCTTGCAGCTTGGTGGATCAGATCCACGGGAACTTGCGCAAGCGGCGAAACTGGGTGAAGAGGCGGGGTATAGTGAAATAAACCTCAATGTCGGGTGCCCGTCGGACCGTGTTCAATCAGGATGTTTTGGAGCCGTCCTGATGGAAAAGCCCGCTTTGGTTGCTCAATGCCTCTCGGCCATGCAAGCCAATGTGTCAGTACCCGTGACTGTCAAATGCCGCATTGGCGTCGATGATCAGGAGCCTGAAGAAGTTTTGCCGGAGTTTCTGGCCCATGTGGTCGGAGCGGGATGCGAACGTGTAGCGATCCATGCGCGCAAAGCCTGGTTGAGTGGTCTTAGCCCCAAGGAAAACCGCGATGTTCCGCCGCTCGACTATGATCTGGTGATGCGTATGAAAGGGCTTTTCCCAAACCTACATATCTCGATCAACGGGGGTATCGCATCACTACAGCACGCGCAGAGTTTTCTTGAAGGCGGACTGGACGGTGTCATGATAGGGCGCGCCGCATATCAAAACCCAGCTTCAATTCTATGCGATGCAGATCCCATCGTATTTGGCACAGGCACGCGGGTTGAGCCAGAAGATGCTGTATTGCGGATGCTTCCCTACATAGATGCCCATCTGGCAGCAGGCGGAAAATTAGGCCAGGTTACGCGGCACATGCTGGGGCTTTTCACCGGGCGGCCCGGCGCACGGGCGTGGCGTAGACTTCTTTCCGAGGGGTCGCATGTGCCAGGAGCTGGTCCGGAACTTGTGCAACAGGCATTGGAGCAAGTTACACAACACGGTGCGCTCCGTGAAACTGGCTGATTGCTCATGGCTCGGTCATACACCGCGCTCCATGCAATTGGTTTTGCCTTGATGGCCACACCATGGTTTCACATTGCGACGGCTTGCGGATTGGTCAAACCTGATCCAAGGGGGCAAGAGGATAGTGCCTGATTTTTTTGAAAAAGGTTGGGCGTGTTTTGCGCGGCAAACCAGCACAGTGGCGTGGGCAGAACGCGCTGCTGAGTACGCGAAGGTTGCTGTGCAATCCCCGGAAAACGCGCACCTTCATCAGTGCGAAGGGACATGGTTCGTCGGTTTGGATATCCTCCCGAATGATGCCCAGGGCCGTGTTCTGGATGGTCCGCCTTTGACGGGAGAAGCCATCGATTTTGCGGGTCAAAATTGCGGAGGCTGGCCGGATCTGCACCGCGCTCAGGTTTCTGTCATCTACAACGGTTACCCTAAACCGCGCGCTGGCGAAAATGGCGCTGGGTTTCGCTACCGGAAGAACCGCGACGCAGCACACGTCGACGGTGTCATTGGTCTTGGAACTCCGAAACGACGATTTGTTCAGGAGCCACACGCATTCATATTGGGGATTCCGCTGACCTGGGCTTCTGCAGAAGCCGCACCACTGGTGGTTTGGGAAGGCAGTCATCACATTATGAGGACGGCTCTTAGGGAGGTATATGAAGGCGTCTCTTGGGAGTCATTGCAAGATGTGGATGTAACGGAAGTGTACAAAGATGCGCGGAAAAAAGCTTTTGAAACGTGTCGGCGTGTGAAGGTGCATGGACCTGTGGGGTCCGCCTTGCTTGTGCACAGGCTGGCTCTACATGGAGTGGCCCCATGGGGCGAAAAGGCCAGCGCGTCACCAGAGGGTAGAATGATTGCCTATTTCCGTCCGGTAATTACCGGGGGTGTGGCGGCTTGGTTGACCAAGCCCTAAAGTTTTTTGCGCAGTTGCAGGTGATGCAAGACAGCAATATCGCACGTGGCGTCCGATTGCGTGCTCTGCCCCTTGGCAAGGGCGCGTACAGCACTTATACGCGCAGCCTGATCTTAACGGAGTTCCAAATAATGGTTGGCAGCGCAAATCTCAATATCATGATCAAAGCCGCCCGCCGTGCGGGTCGGTCACTGGTCAAGGACTTCCGCGAAGTCGAAAACCTCCAGGTGTCAATGAAGGGGGCAGGGGACTTCGTAAGCCGTGCGGACATCACCTCTGAAAAGCTCATCAAGGAAGACTTGATGAACGCGCGTCCAACATACGGTTGGCTAGGCGAAGAGGGCGGTGGCGCGGAAGGACAGGACCCGACGCGTCGCTGGATCGTGGATCCATTGGATGGCACCACGAATTTCCTGCACGGGTTGCCTCATTGGGCTGTTTCCATCGCGTTGGAACACAAAGGTCAGATTGTGGCTGGCGTGGTTTTTGACCCGGCCAAAGACGAGATGTTTTTTGCGGAAAAAGGTTCGGGTGCCTGGTTAAACGAAAGCCGGTTGCGCGTGTCCGGACGCACCAAAATGATCGAAAGCCTGTTTTCCACAGGGTTGCCCTTTGGCGGGCGCGCTGACTTGCCTGATACATTGAAAGAGATGGCGCGCATTGCACCGGTTTGTTCTGGCATTCGCCGTTGGGGCGCTGCGGCACTGGATATCGCCTATGTGGCTGCGGGTCGCTACGATGGATTCTGGGAGCGTCACTTGAATGCCTGGGATCTCGCAGGCGGCCTGATCATTGTTCGCGAGGCTGGCGGATTGGCAGAACCGATTGATCCCAAAGGTAATATCGTCGAAGATGGGACGATTATTTGCGCCAACGAACCCTTGTTTTCGCCTTTGGCGAAGATGGTGCGTGGGTAATCAGGACCAAGGTCCGCGAGGTCTGCGCCGTCCGGCCTTTGGAATGCTGCTATTCACCAGTGTGTATCTTGCTGCCGGGTGGGGTGGGTGTCCTGCGGTGCGGTTCCAGAACGCCGTTCCTCCTCGTCGCACCCACAAAGGGATCGTCAGTATCAAACCAGCAATAAACCCACCTGCATGCGCCCAATAAGCCACGCCGCCTACATCAGCGTTTGACGCCAGACCGCCAGCAAATTGCAACGCGAACCAGATCGCAAGCATGATCCAGGCAGGAATGGGAAGGATCCGGAAGAACACGATGAATATGATGAGGATGTCGACCTTGGCCTTGGGGAAAAGCAACAAGTAGGCGCCCATTACGCCCGCTATTGCACCCGACGCGCCGACGGTCGGCACAGTTGAAAGTGGTTCTGACAAATACTGCGTCCAGCCGGCGACTGCACCTGCAGCGAGATAGAACAGGAGGTATCCGACATGCCCCATTTCGTCCTCGATGTTGTCGCCAAAGATAAACAGAAACAACATGTTGCCGATCAAATGCATCCACCCGCCGTGCAAAAACATGGAGGAGATCAAAGTGTACACTCCTTGGCCTTGATCCAACCTGGCTGGAATAAGAGCCCAGTCCAACCAGAAGCCATTGATCAGCCGCGCATCCTGCATAATGCCCACGTAACTGAGAAAGATGACAATGTTTGCCGCCATCAGAATGTAGGTGACATAAGGAGTGCGGCCGGACGGATTGTGATCTCGGATGGGAAACATGGCGCCACGCTGGGCGATCATGAATGCATCGTCAAGGGACCCCATGGAATGATCCTTTACGATTCATTGCTTTGCGGGTCACCAACCCGCAGGATCGCTTTCGCTTTAGCTGTCTGATTTACATCCGAAATATGTCCCTAGACGCGCGCCTTCATAGCGCGTGCAACATACGAATGTGCGACGTTTTGGGTCAATTGCATCCATTATGCACCCTGGGATTTTCCTAATTTCTCAGCCACCTAAATGTTAAAACGATTGCTTAAAACTTAGATTGGTATCGATAATTTGCGCTGCGTAGTTACGCCGCTTGCGCTTCCGATGCGGTCTGAAAATCATTCTAAGTTTTGCGGCCACCTCTCGAAGTGGCGTTGCGACGAGTTTGTCTGATCTAACAGAAAGGTGAACGTGCATGTCAGAGAGAATTAGCCGAGGATAAAAACTTGAAAAGAAAGGTCCAGCGTATCCGTCCGGTTTCCCCGCACTGACGGCGTAATGGAGTGCCTGATAGTGTCCACCATCGATAGTGAACATCTTGAGGTGTGCGATGGCTGGGAAGAAAGGTCAGAAGAAGCGGTTTTGGTCGGATGAGGAGAAGCGTTCGATCTGTGCTCAGGCACGGGCACCGGGCGTATCGGTTGCGCAGGTAGCGCGTCGGTATTTGATGAACACTAATGTGATACACAAATGGCTTCGCGATCCTCGGTTTGCTCCCGATGCTGCAGTTGATGGTTGCGCGGAGACAGAGATGGCATTTCTGCCGGTTGAGATCGAGGTTGGGGCATCGTCTCCAGGTGCGCCTCCTATATCCATTTCACCACCCGCGCCGGATGCCCGGCTTTCAGCGCAACGCGTGGACATCACGTTGTCCGATGGCCGCCGTGTTCAGATTGAAGGCACGACGGCATTGTCAGCGGTTCTGGCGCTGGTTGAAGGACTGATGCCTTGATCCCTGTGCCGTCGAACACGCGGGTATGGCTGGCGGCTGGGGTGACGGACATGCGGCGCGGGTTCAACACACTGGCGGCCCAAGCCGAGAAGGTCTTGGAAGAAGACCCATATTCCGGCCATCTGTTTGTGTTTCGTGGCCGTCGGGGCGATCTGCTAAAGATCATCTGGTGGGACAGCCAGGGCGCCTGCCTGTTCAGTAAACGGCTGGAACGCGGGCGCTTTGTTTGCCCTGCGGCCAAGGATGGCAAGATCAGTGTGACGGCTACGCAATTGTCGATGTTGCTCGAAGGGATTGACTGGCGGATGCCGAAGAAGACATGGCGGCCTTTGAGCACGGGGCAATGCAATAAATCGGCGCGATCTGGCGTTTCGTGATTCACCCCTTTGCTGCAATGGGTTATATCTCCGAACCATGTTGGACGCCCTCAAATCCTTGCCTGACGACCCCGCTGAACTGCGGGCTGTCAGCGAGCGTTTGATGGCCGAGGTCCAGTCTCTGACGTACCAGAACGAGAAGCTGAAGGCCGAGTTGCACGGGCATCGCAAGGCACGGTTTGGCATCAAATCCGAGAGCTTGGATCAGCTGGCTTTTGATCTGGCGGAAGATGCAGAGATTGGAGCTGCGGCTGAAGCGCAGAAGAACGAACCCGCCGATGCTGCCAGCAAACCCTCCAAACGCCAGCACAGTCGCAAACCACTGCCCGATCATCTGGAACGACAGTATGAAGTGCTGTCTGCCGGAGAGGAATGCGGTGACTGCGGCGGCTCCTTGCGCCAAGTCGGCGAGGACGTCACCGAAGAGCTGGAGTATATCCCCGGTCGCTTTGTCGTGCGCCGGATCATCCGCCCGCGCATGGCCTGCATCAACTGTGAGACATTCACTCAGGCTCCGCTGCCGTCGCGCCCGATTGAGCGTGGCCGCCCCGGCCCGGGTCTTCTGGCCCATGTGCTGGTTGGCAAATATTGCGATCACCTCCCGCTGGATCGGCAATCCAAAATCTTCGCACGCGAGAAGGTTGATATACACCGCTCCACGCTGACCGATTGGGTGGGGCGCAGCACGGCTTTGCTGGAGCCCTTGGCTGATCATATCGGCAAGCTGGTCAGGGCGGGTCCTGCTCTCTTTGCCAATGACACTCCGGTCAAGCTGCAGAGCAAGCTGAAGCCAAAGAAGACCCAAACCGCGCGGCTCTGGAGCTATGTGCGCGATGAGCGCCCGTGGTGTGGGGATGCCTCGCCCTGCGCGTGGTATCAGTTCAGTACAGATCGCAAGGGTGAACACCCGGTCAATCATCTCTTCGGATATACCGGCACCGTGCATGCGGATGGCTTTACTGGCTTCAACGGCCTGTTCGGTGAGGGCAAAGCGGATGAACAAGCCTGCATGGTTTATATGCGTCGCAAATTTGTTGAAGAGGCAGAACGAACTGACGCGGCCATCGCCAAACACACGATCACGCAGATCGCAGAGCTCTATGCGGTTGAGAAGGAAGCCAAGAGCAAGTCCCCTGAAGAACGTGTCGTCCTGCGGCAAGAGAAGGCAAAACCGATCTTCGATGACTTGGAAGTGTCGTTGCGGCTCCAGCTTCCCAAAATCTCGGGCAAAACCAAACTGGCCGAAGCGATCCGCTATGCCCTGAACCGCATGCCCAAGGCGCGCCAATCACACATTCAGCGATTGATCTAAGAGTCAGATCTAGATGTGGCAAATCATCGCGTAAGTAGCCCTTAGCTAAGGCTTTGAGCCGCGAGTTATTTTCTGGCGCATATTTACCGTAATACCAGCCGACAACCCTGATAAACTCGGTCTCGCCGTCATGCTCAATAAGTCCAACCTGCGATAGTCTTAGTAGTGCGTCATTCAAGTCGTCCGCAGGTAGCATTCCTTCATATTCAAAAATCGGTATCGGATAGCGAAAGTATCCAGAATACCCGGCCTTGGTGCTGGTTAGCAGTCCGAAATAGGTCAGGCGCGCAAGTGGATTGTCTTCGAGCGCTCGCCATCTTCGATCTGAACTCAGGTCGGTGGGGATCATCATGAATTTCATAGACGTCATTGGCAAAATTCCCTTGTTCACTCCAGAAACCAGAGTGTTGACGCATTGAGAAGCGTCTTGTTTCGCTTGATTTTTTTGGGGATTTCGCCTAGTAATTAGGTGTCTAAGCTAAAGAGACGAATCCCTGCACTTGTGTGGGGTTTTGTTGTTTTAGGGCTGAGCGTGATTGCTCGTCGCAACACGGTTCTGTGCAACCCAAGAATTCAGGTCAGAGCCATGATATTTGACACGACGACCAAACTTTAGGAAGGCGGGGCCGACTTTGCGATGCCGCCATTGGGCCCGCTTGTGGCGAGCAGCAATCAGATCTAACTCGCCATCGTTATCGTCGTAAATGCGGTCGGGGTCGAAGATGGATCGTTCCATATATGTCTCCAGTCTCATTGAACTGGCATAAGCATGAACCAATGAAACCGAACGGTCTTGAGTAAACGACAATACAACTTTTGAAAAATCAATCGACTGGATTGGAGGTCAAGTTAGCTGAAAGCAGGCGCTTACATTCCAGAAACATCTTCTCATCTGTCGGCCATTTCTGAGCTTCGCAAGCATACCGATAATAGTCGACGTCGATACCGAGGACGCTGTAGACGTCGACCAGAAAGTTTGCGTAAAAGCCCTCCACTAGGCCTTTGCCGTTGGTCCCTACGGTGATCTCATGCTTCGAGTGCACCTCAATAATTGCCCTTAAGCGAACCGCAACTCGTAAAGCTCGGCCATTTCCTTTGTCCTCGCGCAACAATGCGAGACAAAGTTCATAGTGTTCGCAAAGCTGATCAGCTCTTTTGAGAAACTGATTATCACTCTCATTCATAAGCTTGGCCGCGTAAATCGAAGCGGGGCGCTGCAATGTTGCGAAAGATCGAGCTATCTCTTCACGCAAACGTTGGGCGTCCTCGGGTTTGCTTTGTTCGATTTTCTTGGCTCTTTTGAACAACCGCCGGGCACCTTCAAAAACGTGCAACACGCGTTTTGTCTCGCCTTTGCCGTGGCACCTGCCTGTATTGCTGAACAACGGGTCTTCAATTGGGTTGAACAAGAGCGCAGCGGCTCTGTATTCGCCGCCATAATCCAGGGGGCCCAGCAGCCAACACTCAAGGCACCTCGTGATTGTGTCCAACATGCAGTGGAGGTTGAAGTCTACGCTGTCGCTGCCATATGTTACGGCGGTTGGATCAAGGCCACGACGATATTTTTCTGCACCATCAGGCCACATATTCTGTCCAATCGCTCATTAATTGACGGCGTTTATCGAGAAGATCAGATCTCGCATATGCCCGTTCAACTTCGGAGCCGATTGTGTGGGCCAGGCTAAGTTCGGCGATCTCGCGCGAAACACCGGGCTGTTCAGATGCCCAATCTCTAAACGCAGAACGAAAACCATGAACGGTAATACCTTCCACTTTCATGCGGCGGAGCAGCATCAACATGGCCATGTTCGACATCGGCCGGTGCCGCTTTTGGGTCTCGCCAATGTTGGTCCAGCAACCGTTTTCTGCGTTATCGATCAATCTCACCGATGCGGTTTCGAAGTCGCTAGCAGAAACCCAAGGCCCGGCAGTTGCAACTATTGGAAGGCTGAACGCGAGCGCTAACATATATAGAGTTATCTTGAGCATCTTGCCCCCATTCGCGCCAATGTAAGCCAAAACAAGCCACTTTAACCTGATCTTGTTTGACACACGATATGAACTCGCAAGCACCACCAAATACCATGCGAGGCGTAGATGGCAGACAATGTTGACGGGCTGATATTCAGCGAGTTCCTTGTCGATAACGCAACTGGAACCGGGCTCGACACCGACGGTGACGGCACAGACAACAAATCCGACGAATTCATCGAGCTGCAGAACACAACCGGCAGCCCGATTTCTTTGGATGGCTACGAGGTCTGGAGCGACGATAGAGGTTTCCTGTTTGGATTTGGTTCGGGCGATACTATCGCTCCCGGGCAAACGGCCACGATTGTTGGTGAGTACACTGGGACACCGCCTGCCGGGTTTTATGATGCCGGTCGCAGTGAAGGGAATAACTGGCTTGAGGATGGTCAGGGCTCACAAAACGACACCATCTACCTGGTTAACACTGCGACCGGCGAGTATATCGCTTTTTCCTACGGTGACCCTGTACAGGCCCCTTCGCCTCCGACAGGTTTCCCCGGGACCGTTCAGTCCGGATCGGGCGAGTCGATCAACAGTGGCGCGCCAAACGGAACAGCCTTCGCCAGAGACAGCAATGGTGACTGGGTTGAGGGTACTCCGGATCCAGGTAACCCGGGAGTGGTCTGCTATGCGCCCGGAACAATGATCGACACACCCGATGGCCCGCGCGCCGTGGAAACCCTGCGGCTCGGCGATCTGGTGATGACGCTTGATCACGGACCCAAGCCGATCCGTTGGACCCACAGCGGCGACCATCCGCTGGAAGAGGCAGAAGTCGATGCCAAGCCGGTCCTGATCAAGGCCGGTGCCTTGGGTCGGAACCTGCCCGCCCACGACCTGATCGTCTCGCCGCAACACCGCATCCTTGTCGGTGAGGCTGGACAATTGCACAAGGTCTTCGCCACCGTGGCGTTGGCGCCCGCGAAATCGCTGACAAAGGTGCCGGGCATCCGCCACATGAAGGGCAATTCCAAAATTACTTGGATCCATTTCGCATGTGACCGGCACGAAGTTGTCACCGCCAATGGCTGCCTGTCGGAATCGCTCCTGCTCGGGCCGATGGTCGTGAACGGACTGTCACCCGACGAACGTCGGGCGTTGGCCGATATTTTCGGACCTGCCCCGACGCCCGACGCGGCCCTGAATGGTCCGCCAGCGCGGGAATGTCTGACGGTGGGCGCGGTCAAACGCCAGATTGACAAGCATCTCAAAGAAAAAGGGGCGCTCTTGGCCGAAGGAATCAAGAAATGTGACGTGGATACAGCGATGGAGCGGTATGAGGCTGAGCGGTTGCGCGAGGCGAACCCGAGGAGCCAGGTCAATATGAAGCACGTCGCCTAGCGAAAGCACGACAGGTCATTCCGGCAACAGTTTCTTTATCCAGAACGTGTTCTAATAGCGCCCTAGTCGCCCAAGCCGGAGTTGGAAAATCATCAAGTGACGAATTTGGCTCAATCCGTTGCGACATTACTGCGTGAGAAAGGTTTTGCATATTCTTCGCTTAGACACTTCAGCGAACTTTGCAACCCGATATCCAGGAGGGCGTTCGATCAACACACTACCTCGGGTTTTGCCACCAAGCGCGATACCAGAGCAATAAAACACCCTATCGAACGGAACTATCCAGGCAAAAGATGGAGGATGAATTGGGGGACGTCTAAACCTATTTTCGCCACAAGATACTGTTTTATATTGATTAAATTGGCGGTTGTGGCGGAGACGAAGGGATTCGAACCCTCGAGACCCTTCCGGGCCTACTCCCTTAGCAGGGGAGCGCCTTCGACCACTCGGCCACGTCTCCGCTGCTGTGACTATGGTTTACCCTTCTTACTTGCAAGGATTTTTTTGCCTTTGGACAAAAGTTCCAAAAATACATCAAATTGGTCTCCTTCGGGAGCAACACCTCACTCTCATCCCAGTGAGACACGGGAAAAGCCAGGCCATTCCCATTTGTGCAATTCTGAAGCAAGCGCTGCCGAAGGTTTTTCAGACGGGATCTTGAATGAGAAGTGCAACCCTTTCATTCGAAAGCCAATTGCCCGGTCGGCCGTTGACACCCAGTTATCGGTATTCTGGCTTTTTCGTATCGCGTTGCACAGATGCAGCGAACAAAGTCCAAGCCGAAACGGAAGATTACGGGTGGTTGTCATGCTGCGGGTCCATAAAGTAATCCCACTGACAATATTGATGACAAGGTTTAACCGTGTCATCGGAACCTGTCGTAGTGGTGCGGTCCATTGTCCATTAAGTGGAGTTGAATTTTGATGCGTGCGTCGAACGTGATTTCGAGGGATTTGTGACACCAGCGGCAAGAATAAATGCAGCAATAAGTCTAATCGATCGTATCCTGATGGGTGAGATTGTTGACCGCGTTCTAGCTGATTGGGGGCGGCGCAACCGATATGCTGGATCAAAGGACAGAGCAGCAATTGCCGATCTGGTTTTTGATGTTCTCAGGCGTCGGCGAAGCCTTGCGTCGCTCGGTGGAGGTGATGGCGGTCGCGCGCTTTTTCTGGGGTACTTGAGAGACAACAGAATAGATCCAGACACTGTGTTCGGCGCAGGCAAGTACGCGCCAGCACCTATAACGGATGCGGAACGCTCAATGGGACGCGTTCCGTTTCCAAACAGCAGTGAAAGTGCAGACTTTCCCGAGTGGCTCTGGTCGGATCTTAAACGCGCCTTGGGAGATAAAACTCAGGAAACTGCAGAAATCATGCGGCACAGAGCACCGGTCTATATCCGGGTCAACCTGTCGAGACTGGATCGTGACAGTGCTTTGTCAGAATTGCGCTTGGAGGGCATCGTCGGGCATCCGCATCCTTTGTCTCCCTCCGCCGTGGAAGTGGTCGAAGGTGCGCGGAAAATCCGACAAACACGCGCCTATTTGGAAGGTAAGATCGAGTTGCAGGACGCGTCTTCCCAAGCCGTCGCAGACATGGTGCCGCTCTTTTCGGGCGAGGAGATGCTTGATTTCTGCGCGGGCGGCGGCGGCAAGACCTTGGCCGTGGCGGGGCGCGTAAACGGTGTTTTTTCAGCATATGATGCCAAGCCGGACAGGATGAAGGATTTGCCCGCGCGGGCTGCGCGAGCAAATATCAACGTGGACATTCTCTCAATGAAAGGTGTGCGCAAAAGGTCACCCTTTGACGTCGTACTTATCGACGCACCTTGTTCTGGTAGCGGGTCGTGGCGTCGTGACCCGCAGGGAAAGTGGGTGCTAACACCGGAGAAACTGAAAAGTACTCTGGACGTACAGAAAGACATACTGAACCAATGCGTCCCTTTTGTCAGACCAAAGGGTCATCTTGTCTACTCTACGTGTTCTTTGTTGGATCGTGAAAACGGTCGTCAGGTCATGGAATTTCTCTCGCACAACGAAGGATTTTCTTGTGTAGCCGATAGAACATTCACGCCGTTGGAAGGGGGAGACGGATTCTACTGTGCAGTTCTCCGAAGCGTTTGATATACTCTCATGACGTGTCTTTGTCGTTTCTTGTGCCGGACGAATGTCATTGCGCCGCTTTTTTGATCTGATCTTTGTTGAAACGGACACAGGCGCCAGTTTTTTCATAGCACACTTGACGCGGGTTTTTGTGTGACCATACTCAACCATAACGAGCATTACGCAACGTGGTTAAGCCTAGCTTAACAACTAGGGCATGTTAATGACTGAACGATTCGAAATCACCGGGAGCCCCCTTTTGCCGAGCAGCGCATTAAAACCGTCCAGATTGACCAGGGTTGTTCTGAACGCTCAAAAGCGGCTGGTAACCTTGGTGCTGATCGCCGTCTTATTGGGGATTTTGGCCCTTGCATCTCCAGATCAACTTCTGCGCCAGGTACTCTTTGCCGGATGTCTTTCACTTGTGGTTTTCAGCGGCATTCTCATGTGGCTCAGTCAGCGGTTCAAACAATTCAGGTCCGCAACCGTAGCCACTCTCGCTGACTTCATAAGCAATGATGCCTCACCCAGTATTCTGGCCGACGGTGAGGGAGAGATCCTCTCAACCAACAAAGCCGCGCGCAAACGGTTTGACGGGGATCTTGATGATACGGTTAGCGGAACACTTAAAAACACACTTGCAAATCCGAGCGGCATTCTGTTTCGCCTTCAAAGCAGGTCAGATGTTGAAGGTGCTGCGCGCGAAGATTTGGTTACACGGCGCGGACACTTGCGTTTGTCCGTGCACAACGCTGGAGAAGATGCATATCTTTGGCGGCTTGAAGATGTTCCAAACGCACAACAGGGTGCGGAAGGTCCAGCGCTTCCCATGATACTGGTTGGGCGGACCAATGCAGTACTGTACATGAATGAACAAGCGCGCAAGCTTTCCGGCGGGCGGATCAAGACACTGGATCGCCTCTTCAAACAGCTTCCGATTGTGCCCGGCACCGTGTGCGATATCACCGGCGTGGAAGGCCCGACACGTGCCCTTGTCAGTGAGGTTGACGCAGGCGCCGGAAGGCGTGCCCTCTATTTACTGCCACCAGGGGCCGATACCATATCCAAAGACGGTTGGAATGTGTTTCAGGACTTGCCCGTGCCGTTGCTCAAAGTGAGCCCGGAAGGCAATGTTCAAGCCTACAATCGATTGGCCGCGGGTTTGATTGGCGTTGCTCTGAAAGACAAGGTGCACTTATCGGATCTGATGGAAGGCTTAGGCCGGTCGATCACGGGTTGGTTGACGGAAACCCTTGCAGGACGTTCGACACAACAGTCCGAGTTTCTGCGTCTCAAACGGACGGACAAAGAAGTCTTTGTCCAGGTGACACTTAACCGGGTCATGGAGGATGGCAAAGCGGCCTTGATCGCAGTCCTAAACGACGCAACCGAACTGAAGTCGCTAGAAGCCCAATTTGTTCAAAGTCAAAAAATGCAGGCTATCGGGCAATTGGCCGGGGGTGTCGCGCATGATTTCAACAATCTTTTGACGGCGATTTCTGGCCATTGTGATTTGTTGTTGCTGCGCCATGACCACGGCGACCCTGATTTCGGCGATTTGGTTCAAATCAACCAGAATGCCAATCGGGCTGCGGCGCTGGTGGGTCAGCTATTGGCGTTCTCACGGAAGCAAACGCTACGTCCTGAAACCCTTGACATGCGTGACACTTTGTCGGATCTGACCCATCTTCTCAATCGGCTTGTCGGCGAGAAGATTACGCTAACTTTGAGCCATGATCCTGTTTTGCCGCCCATACGTGCTGACAAGCGGCAATTGGAACAAGTCTTGATGAACCTTGTGGTCAACGCAAGAGATGCCATGCCGCAAGGCGGTCAGATCCGAATTGTAACAGAATGCACGGTATTGGCAGAATCGCTGGATCGTGACCGAGTGAGTGTGCCCCCTGGGCGGTACGTTACAGTTCAGGTTTCGGACGATGGGATGGGTATCCCATCTGACAAGTTACAAAAGGTCTTTGAACCCTTTTTTACCACAAAGCGCACCGGCGAGGGAACCGGGCTGGGTCTCTCCACTGCTTACGGGATCATCAAGCAGACAGGCGGCTATATTTTTGTAGATAGTACAGTGGGAACGGGCACCAAGTTCACCCTTTACTTTCCGATTTTGGAAGCCTCCGAAATCCAGAAACCAGTTGCGAAACAAATTGAGGCCAAGCCAGCCGCAAAACATGGCGACGGTGTTATCCTACTTGTGGAAGACGAAGCACCGGTACGCGCTTTTGCCAGCCGCGCATTGCGACTGCGAGGTTACACTGTGCTAGAAGCGGATTCTGCTGAGGCGGCATTGAAAACACTCGAGGACGCTTCGCTGAACGTGGACGTCTTTGTTACAGATGTGGTGATGCCGGGTATGGATGGCCCTAGCTGGGTGCGCGAGGCATTGAAAGAACGTCCAGGCGTGCGCGTGGTCTTTGTGTCAGGTTATGCTGAGGATAGTTTTGGCGAAACACAGATTAAAATTCCTAACTCTGTCTTTCTCCCAAAGCCCTTTTCGTTGAATGACCTGACAGATACCGTTCATCAGCAATTGCACTGATTGAAAGCTGTGCACTTTGGCATTTTGGCCTACACAACAAAACACTGCCAGTACCGCCTTCAAACTCCGCAGACAGGAGTCAATTTTCTTATGTCAAAATTTGGCATACCTATTGAAGTATGTGATTGCGGTTTGATTGTTTGTGTTTTCAAGAGACAATAAAAATACACATCAAGACACTGACTTCATTCAATAAAGATAGCACTGGATCAGGCACTCTGAGAATCCAGTTCCCCTTATACTTCTCTTTAACTAGAATCGGAAAAAGATAGTTTATCGAAATTTTGATTGAAATGTTCTCTTTTTGATCTCATAAGGAACGTAATGAGAACATCCTAGGCGCGCGACGTTGGTGTGATTGCCGATCATCGCGAAGTATGACACAAAAAGGAAACGCAGTGGGAACGGCAGATTTATTGAGCATGAGCAGCAAAAAAACAGCGGACAAACAAAAGGCGCTTGATTCTGCGCTGGCACAGATTGAGCGCCAATTTGGCAAAGGCTCAATCATGAAGCTCGGCCAAGAAGGTGCCGTGCAGGACATTAACTCCAGCTCCACCGGATCCTTGGGTCTTGATATCGCCTTGGGCATTGGTGGTCTGCCAATGGGACGGATCGTAGAAATTTACGGCCCGGAAAGCTCCGGCAAAACGACGTTGACGTTGCATTGTGTCGCAGAGCAACAAAAAGCGGGCGGTGTGTGTGCATTTGTGGACGCGGAACACGCGCTCGACCCAAGCTATGCCAAGAAATTGGGTATCGATCTTGATGAGTTGCTGATCAGTCAACCCGATACAGGCGAGCAAGCGCTCGAAATTACTGACACCCTTGTGCGGTCGGGTGCTGTAAATATGGTTATTGTGGATTCGGTTGCTGCTCTAACACCCAAATCCGAGCTTGAAGGCGACATGGGAGACAGTTCCGTTGGCGTGCAAGCACGTTTGATGAGCCAGGCTATGCGCAAGCTGACGGGATCGATTAGCCGCAGCAACTGCATGGTCATCTTTATCAACCAGATCAGGATGAAAATTGGCGTTATGTTCGGCTCACCGGAAACTACAACGGGCGGCAATGCTCTGAAATTCTACTCTTCTGTCCGATTGGACATCCGCCGGATCGGTGCTCTCAAAGACCGCGATGAGGTTGTGGGCAATCATACTCGGGTCAAGGTTGTAAAAAACAAAGTCGCCGCACCCTTCAAGCAGGTCGAATTTGATATCATGTATGGTGAAGGTATTTCCAAAATGGGCGAATTGCTCGATTTGGGCGTAACAGCTGGCGTGGTGGACAAATCCGGGTCCTGGTTCAGTTACGGCGACGAACGGATCGGGCAGGGGCGCGAGAACGCCAAAGGCTTCCTGCGCGAAAATGTTCAGATGGCACTCGAGATCGAAGACAAGATCCGTGCGGCACATGGGCTGGATTTCGACATGCCCGCACATGAACGCAAGGAAGACGACGACATCGTCGAAGCGTAAAAGCTTTTCCACCGCGAAAAAGCAAGGCAGGGCGCACCAAAAGGGTGAGCCCTGTTTTGTAATTAGGCCATTTTGAGCCGTGGACAGCCGGGAGCAGGGAAGCTATTTGGTCAAGACCAGAATTTCCACGCTCAAAGGCCCGGTTCATGCAAACCCTGAACGACATTCGCTCTACCTTTCTGTCTTACTTTGACAAGCAGGACCATGCGGTTGTGCCGTCCAGCCCGCTCGTGCCACGCAATGATCCCACGTTGATGTTCGCGAACTCCGGTATGGTTCAATTCAAGAACCTGTTTACCGGCGTGGAAACGCGGGACTACCAGCGCGCGACAACGGCCCAGAAATGTGTGCGCGCGGGCGGCAAACACAATGATCTCGACAATGTTGGCATGACCGCACGTCACCTGACCTTCTTCGAAATGCTTGGAAATTTCAGTTTTGGTGATTACTTCAAGGAACAGGCCATTCCCTTTGCATGGGAGGTGCTGAACAAAGAGCTCTGCATCCCCAAAGAAAAACTGCTGGTCACCGTCTATCATACGGACGAAGATGCGGCTGCCATCTGGAAAAAGGTCGCCGGTTTACCGGATGAGCGGATCATTCGTATTGCGACGGATGACAATTTCTGGCGCATGGGTCCCACTGGTCCTTGCGGGCCTTGCACCGAAATTTTCTATGATCACGGCGATCACATTTGGGGCGGGCCGCCGGGGTCACCGGAAGAAGACGGTGATCGGTTTATCGAGATCTGGAACATCGTCTTCATGCAAGACGAGCAATTTGATGACGGTACGACCACGCCATTGCCGATGCAATCCATCGACACCGGCATGGGGCTGGAGCGCATTTCATCGCTGTTGCAGGGCACAAACAGTGTTTTCGAGACCGATCTGATGCTATCTTTGATCGAGGCATCGGCGCATGCGTCTTCCACCGGGACAGATGATGCCGTGATCACGCATCACCGTGTCATTGCGGACCATTTGCGGTCAACGTCGTTTTTGATGGCCGATGGGGTCATGCCATCCAATGACGGTCGCGGCTACGTGCTGCGGCGGATCATGCGGCGGGCTATGCGTCATGCACATCTGCTAGGTGCAAAGGACCCGTTGATGCACCAATTGGTTCCGGCTTTGGTACAGCAGATGGGCGCCGCTTACCCTGAGTTGGGACAGGCACAGTCAATGATCGAACAAACGCTGCTGCAGGAAGAAACCCGCTTTCGCCAGACACTTGATCGCGGCCTGAAGCTTCTAGATGATGAAATGGGACGTTTGCCTGACGGTGCAAACCTGCCGGGCGAAACGGCGTTCAAGCTTTATGACACCTATGGATTCCCCTTGGATTTGACGCAGGATGCTTTGCGTGAAAAGGGCCGGGCCGTTGATACAGACGGCTTCGACACGGCGATGGCAGCGCAAAAGGCCAAAGCGCGCGCGGCATGGTCCGGATCGGGTGAAGCTGCCGATGCCACGATCTGGTTTGACGTTGCTGATCAGCACGGCGCAACCGATTTTCTGGGCTATGACACGGAAATTGCAGAAGGACAGATTACGGCCCTTGTTCAGGACGGCGCAACTGCAGAAAAGGCCGTCGCAGGCGAAGACGTGCAAATCGCGCTCAATCAAACGCCATTTTATGCTGAAAGTGGCGGGCAGATTGGCGACAAGGGTACAATCCGCACGGCACAGGGTTTGGCTGAAGTTATAGATACCCGCAAAACAGCTGGCGTTTTCATCCACATTGCGAAAGTGACAGAAGGCACATTGTCAGTTGGTGAGGCGGCAGTGCTGGACGTGGATCATACGCGGCGCACGACCATACGCGCCAATCACTCGGCGACACACCTGTTGCATGAGGCCCTGCGGGAAGCATTGGGAGACCATGTGGCACAAAGGGGCTCGCTTAACGCGGACGATCGTTTGCGCTTTGATTTTAGTCACACCCAAGCCCTGAGCACTGAAGAACTGGTGCAGGTCGAAACCGAAGTGAACAGCTACATCCGGCAGAATTCACCTGTAGAGACCCGCATCATGACGCCGGATGACGCACGGGCTTTGGGGGCACAGGCGCTGTTTGGCGAGAAATATGGCGATGAGGTGCGTGTTGTGTCCATGGGCCACAAAGAGGGCTCAAGCAAGGGCGCGGATGGCAACACGTATTCCCTGGAACTATGCGGCGGCACGCATGTCCGCCAAACCGGTGATATCGGCGCATTTGTGACGCTTGGCGACAGCGCAAGCAGCGCTGGTGTTCGACGGATCGAAGCCCTGACAGGGGAGGCAGCACTCGCACATTTGCGGAGGCAGGATCAAAGACTGTCAGAAGTGGCATTGGACTTGAAGGCGCAGCCCTCAGATGTGCCTGAACGGGTGCGCGGCCTGATGGAAGAACGTCGCAACCTGAGCAATGAAGTTGCTCAGTTACGCCGGGAGCTTGCCATGGCTGGCGGCGGGTCGACACAGCCGCAATCCCGGTCCATCGCGGGAATACCTTTTATGGCCCAAGTTTTGTCGGGAGTAACAGGCAAGGATCTGCCCGCACTCGTGGACCAATTCAAGGAAAAGCTTGGCAGCGGCGTTGTTCTGTTGATTGCTGATGCGGACGGCAAAGCCGCCGTGGCGGCCGGCGTTACCAAGGATTTGACGGGCAAGGTCTCTGCGGTAGATCTCGTCAAGGCAGCGGTTGCCGAACTCGGCGGCAAAGGTGGTGGCGGGCGCCCTGATATGGCTCAGGGCGGCGCAAGAGACGCGAAAAACGCGGAAGCTGCCATTGCAACCGCAGAAGAAATTTTGAAAGGATAGGGTCCATGGGAGCACTTTGGATTGCGCATGTCACGGTCACGGATGAAGTTGCCTATGGCAAATACGCGGAAATGGCTACAAAAGCGATTGCCGATCACGGAGGCGAATTTATTGCGCGAGGAGGCAAGTTTGTTCAATTGGAAGGACAAGCACGTCCGCGCAATGTCGTTGCACGTTTTCCGGACATCGAAACCGCAGAAAAATGCTATAATTCAGACATATACCAGCGGGCGTTAAACCACGCGCGTGACGCCAGTGAACGCGAATTGATGATCATAGAAACCAGTGAATGAAAGGTCACTCTGTTTGAGCGGTCTTTTTCCTTGCGGCGATGAAAAGCCGGTTATCCCGCCCGCGCCATGCGTTTGCGCTCATGCGGATCCAGATAGCGTTTCCGTAAACGGATCGCTTTGGGTGTGACTTCAACCAATTCGTCGTCATCAATATAGGCGATGGCCTCTTCTAGCGACAACGTGATGGGCGTGGTCAGGCGCACCGCTTCATCGGTGCCTGACGCGCGGACATTGGTCAGCTTCTTCCCTTTAAGCGGATTCACTTCCAGATCATTCTCGCGGCTGTGCTCGCCGATGATCATGCCCGTATAGACATTTGCCTGAGCGCCAATCATCATCTTGCCGCGCTCTTCTAGGTTCCAAAGGGCGTATGCGACCGACGTCCCGTTTTCCATGGAAATCAGGACACCTGCGCGCCGTCCGGGGATCGGGCCCTTGTGGGGGGCCCAAGCATGAAACACCCGGTTTAAAACCCCTGTGCCGCGTGTATCTGTCAAAAATTCGCCGTGGTACCCGATCAACCCGCGCGATGGTACATGAGCCACGATCCGTGTCTTGCCGGCTCCTGCTGGCTTCATCTCGACAAGCTCACCGCGCCGAACTCCAGTGATTTTCTCGATGACCGCGCCGGAATATTCATCATCCACGTCGATGGTGGCCTCTTCAATAGGTTCATGACGTACCCCGTCAATGTCCTGAAACAAAACCTGCGGTCGCGAAATGCTCAATTCGAACCCTTCGCGGCGCATGTTTTCAATGAGAACACCCATCTGCAATTCGCCACGGCCTGCAACTTCAAAGGCCTCGCCGCTCGGTGTGTCACTGATTTTAATCGCGACATTGCTTTCGGCCTCTTTCATCAAGCGCTCGCGGATCACGCGAGACTGCACCTTCTTGCCGTCCCGTCCCGCCAGCGGGCTGTCGTTGATCCCAAATGTCACTGTGATGGTCGGCGGGTCGATGGGTTGCGCGGGCAGGGCTTCGGTTACCTGTGGGGCAACGATGCTGTCGGCCACAGTAGCCTTGGACATGCCCGCCAGGCTGACGATATCGCCTGCTTCGGCCAGATCGATCGGTTGCTGGTTCAAACCGCGAAAGGCCAGGATCTTGTTGACCCGGAAGTTCTCGATCAGATCGCCATCACGTGACAACGCCTTAACAGTTTCTCCGGCCTTCAATGTACCTGCTTCCACACGGCCTGTCAGAATACGGCCGATGAACGGGTCCGCGCCCAACGTAGTGGCGAGCATACGAAACGGCGCGTCTCGCTCGCTGACCTGCGACGGGCTGGGCACATGTTCGACAATCAGATCGAAGAGGGCTGAGAGATCCGCGCGCGGACCGTCCAGTTCCATATCGGCCCAACCGTTGCGTCCCGAGGCATACATGGCCGGGAAATCAAGTTGGTTGTCATCAGCTCCCAGATTGGCAAAGAGGTCGAAACACTCATCCAACGCGCGATCGGGTTCCGCATCTGGTTTATCGACCTTATTGAGGACCACAATCGGGCGCAGCCCCAGAGCCAGGGCCTTGGAGGTTACGAATTTCGTTTGCGGCATGGGCCCTTCGGCCGCGTCCACCAACAAAACGACGCCATCGACCATCGACAAGATACGTTCCACTTCACCGCCAAAATCGGCATGGCCGGGCGTGTCCACGATGTTGATGCGGATGCCTTTCCATTCCACCGAGGTCGCTTTGGCCAGAATTGTAATGCCGCGCTCGCGCTCCAGATCGTTGCTGTCCATGGCGCGCTCAGCCGTGGCCTGGTTTTCGCGGTAGGTGCCGGATTGCTTGAGCAACTCATCCACCAAGGTGGTTTTTCCGTGGTCAACGTGAGCAATAATTGCGATGTTACGCAGGTCCATGACGAGAGCCTTTATTGGGAAATGACGCGCCTGAAGCGCGAGAGTTGGGCGCGCATACCGCGCCTCCTTCCAGAAAGCTAGGGGAAACTGAAAAAGACCGCCGTCTTAGTGAACAGCACTTTTCGAAAAAACATGAATGATTACAATCCCGACAATGATCAGGCTCAAACCCATGACGGCTGGCAAGTCGAGACGTTGACCGAAAACCAAAAAACCGATGATCGCGATAAAGACAATGCCCAGCCCAGACCAGATGGCATAAACAATTCCTACGGGCATGAATTTCAGCGCCAGCGCCAGCAGGTAAAATGAAATTCCGTAAGCGACCACAACCAAGACCGAAGGCCAGAATTTGCTAAATTGCTGACTGGCCTGCAACGCTGTTGTGCCGATGGTCTCAGCGAGAATGGCCAGAAAAAGATAGATGTAGTGCATCGGCATGGACAGGCCTTTCCGTTAAAGGGGCAATTCGTGGGTATCTTTGATCTGCTCCATCACAAAGCTTGCGGAGACATCCGACAACGGCACCCGTCGGATCAAAGCTTGGTAAAGCCGGTCATAATCTGCCATGTCCGCAACGCGCGCGCGAACAAGATAGTCCAGATCACCGGTCATGCGGTAAACCCCTAGGATTTCGGGCATTGATCTGGTGGCTTTTTTGAAAGCCGTGAGCCAGTCCGGTGCATGTGCATTGGTCCGGATCATAATGAAAACCATCAGCCCAAGACCCAAGGCGTTCGGATCGAGCATCGTGACACGTGCTGAGATAACGCCGGCGGTTTCGAGCGCCTTGATCCGCCGCCAACATGCATTGCGGCTGAGATGAACGGCTTCACCAAGCGCGTCAAGCGATTGGCTGGCGTCTTGTTGCAAAAACTTGAGGATTCGTCGATCTGTTTCATCGATTGTCAACATAATTTGAATTATCGTGGGAAATTGTTCGATAATCAATCAAAAACTCGCTCTATTTGGGACATTTTTTCAGATATTGGCTGATATGAAAGACGTCATCAAAAATGGAGAACCCTAATGTTTCAGCGTATTTTTCTGTCACATCCCGCCACAGTTGATGAGACATTCTTCCAACACATGTTGTTTGCTTTGACCTTTGCGGCATCGCTTTTCGCTGCGGCTGGCGCCGCGCTGGTGCATGCGTTTATCCCGTGCCTCTTCGAAAAAACGGCGAGTCAAATCATCACGCGCCTTTACATGCGCATTCACAACCGAGGCCATCATTCCACTCAGCTTTTCCAACCGGAATGACATTAAATGTGGTCCTGAAGGGATCAAAAATTCCAAGCCCTTGGCCTACCAATTTGTCTTGCCAAATCTGGCGGGTAAGGCCGCTGTCCTAGGGCTGCAAATCAGCGTTATGCGGCGAGAGACTTGTTGAGATTCTCGTCAATTTTCTCAAGAAAGCCCATGGTGGTCAGCCAGCGTTGATCGGGGCCGACCAGGAGCGCAAGATCTTTGGTCATGAAACCGCTTTCGACCGTGTCCACCACGACCTTTTCCAAAGTTTGCGCAAAATGCGCCAGTTGCGCATTCTCGTCCAGTTTTGCGCGGTGCTTCAATCCGCCAGTCCACGCATAGATCGAAGCGATGGAGTTGGTGGAGGTCTGTTCCCCTTTTTGGTGCTGACGGTAGTGGCGGGTAACTGTGCCGTGGGCAGCCTCAGATTCAACCACCTTGCCATCCGGCGTCATCAAAACAGAGGCCATCAGGCCAAGCGAGCCAAACCCTTGCGCCACGGTGTCCGATTGCACATCGCCATCGTAGTTTTTACACGCCCACACATATCCGCCCGACCATTTCATGGCCGAGGCGACCATATCATCAATCAGGCGGTGCTCGTACCAGATACCTGCCTTTTTGAATGCGTCAGCGAATTCCTCATTGAAGACTTGTTGGAACAACTCCAAAAATCGTCCATCATATTGTTTTAAGATCGTATTTTTCGTAGACAGGTACACCGGCCAGCCCAGGTTCAGGCCATAGTTCAGAGACGCGCGGGCAAAATCGATGATGGATTTGTCGAGGTTGTACATGGCCATGACCACACCGCTGTCAGGTGCATCAAACACCTCGCGTTCAATCTCGGTGCCGTCTTCGCCGACGAATTTCAGGGTCAACTTGCCTTTGCCGGGGAATTTAAAATCTGTGGCGCGATATTGATCCCCGTAAGCATGGCGGCCCACTACGATTGGCTTGGTCCACCCCGGTACAAGACGTGGCACGTTTCGGCAAATGATGGGTTGACGGAAAATCACACCACCCAGGATGTTTCGGATCGTTCCGTTGGGCGAGCGCCACATCTGTTTGAGACCAAATTCTTCCACCCGCGCTTCATCTGGCGTAATCGTCGCACATTTCACGCCAACGCCGTATTTCTTGATCGCATGGGCCGCGTCTACGGTGATCTGATCATCCGTCTCGTCGCGTGCTTCCATGCCAAGATCGTAGTACTTCAGATCTACGTCCAGATAGGGCAGGATGAGTTTCTTTTTGATAAAGTCCCAGATGATGCGGGTCATCTCATCGCCGTCCAATTCAACGATGGGGTTGTCTACCTTGATCTTGGTCATGCCACGCTCCTGCAGTGATATCCGAGTCTCATAGTGGGCGGTCTATCGTAATAGTTGTGTTTTGGGAAGACGGTATACATTTGCATGCTGAACGCGCATTAAGCTTCGCGCGATTCGGCAACAATTGAGTCAGATGCCACAAAACCTTAGCCCTGACATACCGAAAAGCCTGCTGCTCACAAACGTTGAAAAAGCGCCTATAAGATGTTTTTTGTGGCGCAATTCAGACCGGGTCCTACAAGCGCAACGACTGAGTTGGACAGCGGTGTGTAAGGTACAACTGCCAGGCCACATATGCTTCGCGCGCTTGGGTTTTTCTCACACAGAAGGGCAGGCGGACACCGCCAGAGTTATGAGGGAAATCGGTGCAAACAATTTCGACCAAATTACCGTGTGGCCGCAATGTGTAGCCTCCGGCCCTAATCAACGGATATGCACGCTGCGTGAACTCAGTACCTTTGAAATCTTCGATCCAAGCAAAGTCAAAAGTATAGGCTCCAAGTGCAAACAACCCGCCAATTGCTAGTGAAACCGTAGCGACCTAAGGCACTTCAAAATTATCACATTTGACTAAGTAAGAGCAAAGAAGGCCGCAAGTCTGGGTTGCAACCAACGCCATAGTCCGGGCGCGCCACGACGGATCGGAACGCCCACACGGGCATCGAGTTGCGCGTAAGAGACATCATAGTCTGCCCATGTCCCGCCACCGTTGGCCAGATTTCCTATGGGTGTCTGAACTCGATCTATGGATTTTGCAAAGATCGCGTCAGCGGTCGTCGCGGCTTCAAATTCGTCCCATAGCTTTCGAAACGCCGCCGATTGATCCGGAGGTAATAGGCCAAAAATCCGATCTGCCGCTTGAGTTTCTGCCAAGGCGATGGCCTGTGCATCGATCTGTCCGTGGATCGGGGCGTCGCCCGCATCAATCTCCACTAGATCATGCAAGAGGAGCATTTTCAGGACCCGGTCGATCTGAACATCCGGTCCGGCCTGTTCCGCAAGGACGAAGGCATAAAGCATGACATGCCAAGTATGCTCCGCAGAGTTTTCAAATCGGCTGCCATCATGCAGGCGCGAAGCGCGCAGTACGGATTTCAACTTGTCCGCCTCGCTCAAGAACGCAATTTGAGCAGAGACGCGATCATCCATCCTTGGGCGATTCCAACGTGCGCGCCATTTGATCCGTAATGGTTTTCAGCATCTCGCGCGCACGTTGCTCTGCACGCCGGACACGCACTGCAGTCAAATAGGCTTCTTCCATGGTTTGGGAGGACCCACCGATGGTATCAGCGACCCGCTGCACAAAGGCATCGTCACCGGTGGCGTTGATGATTTTCAGGCTTTCCAGCGCCAATTCATCAGCAACATCTTCGACAATACCCATGGCCTACCTTGTGGTCTCAGTCAGGCGCCGCTTGACGTAAGAAGTCGTGCTGTCAATCAACGTCTCAAGGTGCGGTTCTTCAAAGAAATGCCCGGCGCCGTTAACCTGCTCGTGAGTAATGGTGATGCCCTTTTGCTCATGAAGCTTGCCGACGAGCGATTCTGTGTCACTGGGTGGTGCCACGCGGTCTGCGGTGCCGTTTATGATCAAACCGGAGGCCGGGCAGGGGGCCAGGAACGAGAAATCATACATGTTCGCGGGCGGCGCTACGGAGATGAACCCGGTGATTTCCGGGCGACGCATCAAAAGCTGCATGCCGATCCAGGCGCCAAATGAAAACCCGGCGACCCAGCAGTGTTTGGAATTGTTGTTCATCGACTGCAGATAATCAAGCGCAGAGGCCGCATCAGAAAGCTCACCGATGCCCTGATCGTATTCACCCTGACTGCGGCCTACTCCGCGGAAGTTGAAACGTAAAACGGTGAACCCCATGTTATAGAACGCATAATGCATCCGGTGCACGATCACGTGGTTCATCGTGCCGCCAAACTGCGGATGCGGGTGCAGAATGATCGCGATGGGTGCATCTCGTTCTTTTTGTGGGTGGTAGCGGCCTTCGAGGCGGCCTTCGGGTCCTGGAAAAATGACCTCGGGCATGAGAGTCCCTGTAACAATGTCTATAGATACGGCGCGAATTCTTGACGGCTTCGCTCAGGTACCTTAGAACGGTTCTAATTTAATTGCACTGCGCAAAACGGAGTGCGAAACCCGGACTTAGGCATTTTATCGCGCCGCGTCAATCAAATGCGGGCGGGTGCGCGACGGCAAGGAGCCTCAGAATGAAGCTTTCCACAAAAGGGCGCTATGCAATGGTTGCGCTGGCAGATATTGCGCTGCAGCCGGAAGGGCAACTGGTGACGCTCGGGGACATAGCTGAACGCCAGGCCATTTCACTGCCGTATCTCGAACAGTTGTTTGTCAAACTGCGCCGTGCCGAGCTGGTCTCGTCAGTGCGCGGACCGGGTGGTGGCTATCGGCTTGCCAAACGCGCCTCGGACATACGCGTGGTGGAGATACTGTCTGCGGTAGATGAAACCGTTGATGCCATGCACAAGGGTGCCGGCGCCTCCGGTGGCGCGTCGGGCAGCCGGGCACAATCGCTGACCAACCGGCTGTGGGAAGGGCTCAGCGCCCATGTCTATGTATTCCTGCACCATACGCGGCTGTCAGATGTAGTGGCGAATGAACTGGTACCTTGCCCGGCAGTGCCGAACCTCTTTGCTGTTGTCGATGAAGAATGAGCCGCGTCTACCTAGATCACAACGCTACGACACCGCTGCGCCCGGAGGCGCGCAATGCGATGATTGCGGCGATGGATGTGATGGGTAACCCGTCGTCGGTGCATGCAGAGGGCCGTGCGGCTAAGGGGCTTATGGAGCATGCCCGGACCCAAGTGGCGGGTCTTGTGGGCTGTGCCCCGTCGCAAGTGATTTTTACCGGCAGCGCGACGGAAGCCGCGGCTTTGGCGGTAGCGCAGAAAAACCAGCATGGAGGTGTTTTTGCATCCCTTCCCACAGAGCATGATTGCTTTACAGTCTGGAGCGACATCGAACTGCCTTCGCTTTATGACAAAGACGGTTCGGTCAGCGCCCAAGGTTCCAGCCGATTCATGAACTTGATTGACAGCCTCGCAGGGCAGAACAGGTGCGCAGACGGAGACCCCGTTGCACTGGTTGCGGTCTCGGCGGCCAATAGCGAAACAGGTGTCATGCTCCAAAGCCGTCAAATTCCGCCGAACGGCTATCGGGGCGCATCCAGCGATGGGGCAGTGCCTTTTTCAATCGTTTGCGACATCACGCAAATCGCCGGGAAACTGCCCGTTTTGTATGACGGCGAAAAACGCCCTGCCTACATGATCCTCTCGGCGCACAAGCTGGGAGGTCCTAAAGGCGTCGGCGCGCTGATCAACTTCACAGCCAAGGATCCACAGCCGGTTTTGCGTGGGGGCGGGCAGGAAATGGGTCGCCGTTCCGGCACCGAAAACATTGTTGGCATTGCCGGATTTGGCGCGGCGGCAGAGGCAGCGCAACGTGATCTTGCCGCAGGACGCTGGGAAGAAATAGCAGAACTTAGAAAGATTCTAGAAAACACCCTTGCAGCTGGGGCCAAGACGACTATTTTTGTCGGGAAAGGCGTGAATCGCCTGCCCAACACGTCTTGTTTCGCAACGCCCGGATGGAAGGGCGAGACCCAAGTGATGCAGATGGATCTGGCAGGGTTTGCCGTTAGCGCGGGATCTGCTTGTTCGAGCGGCAAAGTGCGCGCCAGTACGGTATTGCGTTCGATGGGATTTGACGACGAGACAGCCAGCAGCGCCATACGGGTGTCGTTGGGGTTAGATACAACTGAGCAAGACGTGCTGCGGTTCGCCGACGCCTGGCTTGCGCAAGAACGTAAATTTCGCGCCCGTGCGGCGTGAGTTTTGGAGGGAAAGATGGCTGCATTGGATCAACCCTTGGACGATGTCCAAGTGAAAGACGGCGTCGATCAGGAAACTGTGGATGCTGTCCGCGAGGTGGGCGGCAAATACAAATACGGCTGGTCCACAGACATCGAAATGGAGTATGCGCCCAAAGGTCTGTCGCCCGATATCGTGCGGCTGATCTCGGAGAAGAACGAAGAGCCCGAATGGATGCTCGAGTGGCGTCTGGCGGCTTATGATCGCTGGTTGCAGAAAAAAGAACCCACGTGGGCGATGGTCGATTATCCCGAGATAGATTTTCAGGATCAATACTATTACGCGCGTCCAAAGTCGATGGAAGTGAAGCCTAAGTCGCTGGACGATGTCGATCCCAAGCTATTGGAAACATATAAGAAACTTGGCATTCCGCTGAAGGAACAGCTGATCCTCGCAGGTGTCGAAGGTGCCGAACAACTGGGCGATGAACCACGCAAGGTCGCTGTGGATGCGGTGTTTGACTCTGTCTCCGTCGGTACGACTTTCCAGGACGAATTGAAAAAAGCAGGCGTGATCTTTTGCTCCATTTCTGAAGCCATAAAAGAGCACCCAGATCTGGTCAAAAAGTACCTCGGCACCGTGGTACCCGTCTCTGACAATTACTATGCCACCCTGAATTCCGCGGTATTTTCGGACGGTTCCTTCGTCTACGTGCCACCCGGTGTCCGCTGTCCTATGGAACTGTCGACGTACTTCCGCATCAACGCAGAAAACACAGGGCAATTTGAGCGCACGCTGATCATCGCCGACAAAGGTTCTTACGTGTCCTACCTCGAAGGCTGCACCGCGCCGCAACGCGATATCGCGCAACTGCACGCTGCTGTGGTCGAGATTATCGTCGAGGAAGATGCGGAGGTGAAGTATTCCACCGTGCAAAACTGGTACCCGGGCGATGAGAACGGCAAAGGAGGCATCTACAACTTTGTGACCAAACGCGCCGATTGCCGGGGCGACCGCGCCAAGGTGATGTGGACGCAGGTTGAAACAGGCTCTGCCGTGACGTGGAAATATCCGTCTTGTATCTTACGCGGCGATGACACGCAGGGTGAGTTTTACTCTATTGCCATTACCAACCACATGCAGCAGGCCGACACTGGTACCAAGATGATCCACCTGGGCAAACGCACCAAATCGCGCATTGTGTCCAAAGGGATTTCTGCGGGCAAGGCGCAAAACACCTATCGCGGGCTGGTCTCGATGCACCCCAAGGCCAAGGAATCGCGCAACTATACGCAATGTGACAGCCTGCTGATTGGTGGTGACTGCGGCGCGCATACAGTGCCCTATATCGAGGTCAAGAATAACTCTTCGCGGGTCGAGCATGAGGCGACGACGTCCAAAGTCGACGACGATCAACTCTTCTATTGCCGCTCGCGCGGAATGGACGAAGAAGAGGCCGTGGCGCTTGTGGTCAACGGCTTCTGCAAGGACGTGCTGCAAGCGCTGCCGATGGAATTCGCGATGGAAGCACAGCAGCTTGTGGCGATTTCGCTTGAGGGGTCAGTTGGATAACCCACTATGCCTGGCAATGAGATCGATACACACGCAACACTGAATGAGCTGAAAGCTCCCCGCGCATATGATGGTGGCCGTGAGGCTGTGCTTGTCGGTTTTCTAACGTTCGTGGGGCTCATCGTTTTCTTTAAAACTGCATCAACCTCCTTGATTCCATCCATTGTGCGCTCATTTATTTGCGTTGTGGTTCCGCTGGGTTTTTCTTTTGCCACATGGAAGTGGATGGCGACGCAACGGAAACTAAGGGCCGCACAAGGGGCAGAAGGGCGACGACAAGCAAATCTTGAACGTGCGGCACAGCAGATTGCCGAAGCACGCGCCCGCGGTGATTTCGACAGATGGAAGACAGACAAATGATCCTGACCACCACCCCTGTCATCGAAGGTCACGCAATCACCGCCTACAAAGGCATCGTTGTAGGCGAAGCGATCATGGGCGCAAATATCGTGCGGGATTTCTTTGCCTCTGTCACGGATGTGATCGGCGGGCGTTCAGGTGCGTATGAGGGAAAACTGCAAGACGCTCGAACAGAAGCCATGGCGGAAATCGAAGAACGTGCGTCTGCTTTGGGCGCAAATGCCGTTGTGGGCATTGATCTCGACTATGAGGTGATTGGAGACAGTATGCTGATGGTCTCCGTTTCCGGCACTGCCGTTGTGATAACCTAGAACATTGAATATACGCCGTAAGGCACTGACATATAAACGCTTCTGCGTTGGGAAAAGGGAAAAAATGCTTAGCATCAAGAACTTGCAAGTGAAACTCGAAGAAGAGGACAAGCAGATCCTCAAGGGCGTTGATCTGGAGATTGAAGCGGGCAAGGTGCACGCAATCATGGGCCCTAATGGTTCGGGAAAATCCACCCTGTCTTATGTGCTGTCTGGCAAGGATGGCTATGAGGTCACCGGCGGTACTGCGCATCTGGAAGGCGAAGATGTCTTGGAAATGGAGCCTGAAGAACGCGCAGCTGCAGGTCTTTTCCTGGCATTTCAGTATCCCGTGGAAATCCCCGGCGTGGGCAATATGACTTTCCTGCGTACTGCTGTGAACGCGCAACGCAAGGCCCGTGGCAAAGAGGAAATGTCAGCGTCAGAATTTCTCAAGGTCGTGCGCGCCCGCGCGAAGGAACTGAAGATCGACGCAGAAATGCTCAAGCGCCCTGTCAATGTTGGCTTTTCGGGTGGCGAAAAAAAACGCAACGAAATCCTGCAGATGGCGATGCTAGAGCCCAAAATGTGCATTCTGGATGAAACGGATTCCGGGCTCGATGTGGATGCCATGAAATTGGTCGCCGAAGGTGTGAACGCCCTGCGCGACGCAGGCCGGGGCTTCCTTGTCATCACGCACTATCAACGCTTGCTGGACCATATCAAACCCGATGTCGTGCACATAATGGCCGACGGACGCATCGTTAAAACGGGCGGCCCTGAGCTGGCGCTTGAAGTCGAAAACAATGGCTACAGTGATATTCTGGCAGAGGTCGCCTAATGGCTGAGACAGCACTTCAACAGTCGCCGACACAAACTCGGATTGACACATTGCAAATGCCCCAAACCGGCTGGCCCGATAGCGCCCGTAAGGAAGCTTTGTCACGGGTCCATTCAATGGGATTGCCAAAACGGCGCGATGAGTACTGGAAATACACGCGTCCAGACACATTGGTTCAGGGAGAGGCATTGCCAGCGTCCTTGTTTGACAATGACGAAGCCCCGATTTTTGATGGAATGGACCGCCTCCAGATCGTTTTTGTCGATGGTGTTTTCGATGCGGAAGCTTCTGACGATTTGGCGTTGGAAGGCGTAATTATCGAACGTCTGGCCGAAGCAGAAACAGATATCCACTGGGCGCGGGACCTCTATGGCGTGTTGGAAACAAAGGGGCAGGACCCTGTTGCGCGCCCTTTGGCGGCCTTGAATACGGCTTTTGCGACCGATGGCGTGCTGATCCATGTGACGGGAACCCCGTCCAAACCGATCAATCTCACCTATCATCACCGATCCGAGACCAGCGATGCGATCCTGCACCATGTCATTCGTGTGGACCCTGGCTCCGAAGTCACAATTCTTGAAAACGGTCCCGCAGCGGCGCGCTTCAACAAGTGTATGGAAGTCGATATAGCAGATGGCGCGACGTTCCAGCACGTCCGGGCACAAGGACGCGATCACGAAAGACGTGCCGTTACGCATATTTTCGCGCGCCTTGGATCAGAAAGTACCTTCAAATCTTTCACGTTAACAGCGAACGGCGTGCTGACACGCAACGAATGTGTGATCGAACTAACGGGTGATGACGCGGTGGCGCACGTAGCAGGAGCCTGTGTTGGAGATGGCGATTTTCACCATGATGACACGGTTTTTGTCACCCATGATGCGGTTGGATGCGAAAGCCGACAGGTTTTCAAAAAAGTGCTTCGAAATGGGGCAACAGGTGTTTTTCAGGGCAAGATTTTGGTTAAGAAAGATGCTCAGAAAACGGACGGGTATCAGATCAGCCAATCGCTATTGCTTGACGATGACAGCCAGTTTCTTGCCAAGCCGGAACTGGAAATCTATGCCGATGACGTGATTTGCTCGCACGGGTCAACGTCTGGGGCGATTGATGAAGATGCTCTTTTCTATCTTCGGTCCCGAGGACTGCCAGCGGATGCTGCGACTGACTTGCTGACATTGGCCTTTTTAGCGGAAGCCGTCGAAGAGATTGAAAACGAGGATTTGCGAGAAGAAATCAATGGTCGTTTGGCTGCCTGGCTGGAACGGCACCGCGGCTAATGGCGGTCACGCGCAACATCACGGCGACCTACCGTAATCCCGGCAAGGTGCTGCGCGGCATGTTGTCCCTTGGTCCTCGAGAGGATCGTGCGCTGGCCTATCTGATGGCGGGGTGTGTGATCGTCTTTGTTGCGCAAATGCCGCGGCTGGCGCGCGAAGCTCACATTGAAGGTACAGAGCTGAACATGTTGCTGGGGGCATCGCTTATGGCGTGGGTCTTCATCGCGCCTTTGATGTTGTATTGTCTTGCAGCGGCTTCCCATGTGGTGGCAAAACTCTTCCGCGGGCGAGGCAGCTATTATGGCGCGCGTCTAGCTTTGTTTTGGGCGCTCTTGGCTGCATCACCTTTGATGTTGCTGAACGGTCTGGTTGCCGGGTTCATTGGTCCGGGTTTGGAATTGCAAATCGTCGGTTTTGTCTGGTTTCTGGCGTTTGTCTGGTTTTGGGTGGGCGGTTTGATTGCCGCTGAAAGGATGCCAGGGTGAGTTTGGCAATAGACTGGAAGCAATTGGCGTGGCTATCGTTGCGAGAGCCCAAGACCGCCGCCGCTCAGATCCTGAGTTGGAAGGTTGAACGCAATACCTTGTGGTTGCTGGCAACTGTCGTGATCATATGCACGACAATTGTTTCGGTCATTTCCAACTACCTTGTGCCCGTGCCGGACCCCTATGCGTCCCTTGTTGCGCAGCCTTTCAGGCTTTTTATGATCATGGCGGGCGTATTTTTGATTTCTGTTCACATGCTGTTCTGGGTGGGTCGTGCCCTTGGTGGTAAGGGGGACATGAATGACTTGCTTTCGCTGCTGGTTTGGCTGCAGATTTTGCGCGCCGGTGCTCAGGTGGTTGTGGTGATCGCGGTTCTGTTGTCACCCGTTCTGGCCGCTTTTCTGGTTCTGTTTGTTCTGGTTGCGACACTCTGGATACTTTTGAATTTCACCAGCATCGGGCTTCAGCTTGAGTCTCTGTCCCGTGCTTTCGTCGTATGTCTCGTGACGCTGTTTGCCATTGTTTTTGCTATTGCTTTGGTCGGTCCCATGATCGGCATCGGCGCTCTGGGAGTCCCTGCCAATGTATGATGTCCACAAGATACGGAGTGATTTTCCAATTCTGAGCCGTGAAGTGAATGGCAAACCTTTGGTTTACCTCGACAATGGGGCCTCGGCGCAAAAACCGCAGGTGGTCATCGATGCGATCACCCATGCCTATTCGAACGAATATGCAAATGTGCACAGGGGATTGCACTATCTGTCCAACCTCGCCACCGACAAGTACGAAAGCGTACGCGGAGTGATCGCAAAATTTCTCGGCGCGCCTTCCGAGGATGAGATTGTGCTGAATTCCGGCACAACCGAAGGCATCAACATGGTCGCTTACGGATGGGCCATGCCAAGGATGCAAGCGGGCGATGAGATCGTTCTCAGTGTGATGGAACACCATGCCAACATCGTGCCTTGGCACTTCCTGCGCGAACGCCAGGGCGTTGTCTTGAAATGGGTGGATGTCGACAGTACGGGTTACCTGGATCCGCAGGCCGTAATAGACGCTATTGGTCCTAGAACGAAACTTATCGCGATTTCTCATCTTTCCAATGTCTTGGGAACACGTGTCGATGTAAAAACCATTACAAGAGAAGCCCATGCGCGGGGTGTTCCTGTATTGGTGGATGGCAGCCAGGCCGCAGTACATCAACCGGTGGATGTCTCGGACATTGGATGTGATTTTTACGCGATTACCGGCCATAAACTCTACGGGCCTTCAGGTTCCGGCGCGATTTACGTGAAGTCAGAACGTATGGCTGAAATGCGCCCCTTCATCGGAGGGGGTGACATGATCCGCGACGTTACCAAGGATACTGTCACCTACAACGATCCGCCCATGATGTTTGAAGCTGGCACACCAGGTATCGTGCAAACCATCGGTCTGGGTGTGGCGCTCGACTACATGATGGATTTGGGCATGGATCAGATTTCACAACATGAGGATAGACTGCGCGACTACACGGTCAAGAAACTCAGCGGGTTGAACTGGTTGCAGGTTCAAGGGACGACGGCGGACAAAGCGGCGATTTTCAGCTTTACAATGGATGGAGCCGGGCATGCGCATGATATTTCAACGATTTTGGACAAGAAAGGCGTGGCCGTGCGGGCGGGACAGCATTGCGTTGCTCCGCTGATGGCGCATATGGGTATACCTGCGAGCTGTCGCGCGTCCTTTGGCCTTTATAATACCGAAGACGAAGTGGATGTTCTGGTCGACGCCCTGGAACTTGCACATGATCTCTTTGCTTGATCATTCGTATGCGCGCGGCTTTTTGAAGGCATCTTAAGCACGTTCTGCCATCCATTGAAGATTCGATTTCGCTACCGCGGGCACGCTCTTTCAAATTGCTAACGCGCCTTTCTGCATCGCTTCGGAGGCCGGAACCAGCAGCAGGTCAGCATCTGTCATGCCAGAGCCTGGCCGCAGTCATTGAATGGCCCATTGTGAATCTACTGCAAAAGGTTAGATGCCGCACCACGGCTTACTCATTGTTGCCATTCGTTCACAACTCGATATTTCCAACTTGTGAAAGACCGTGTCGTGGAAAAACTGTTATGGCAGATGCGGCAATCAGCCACTCAGTGTTTCATCGCACCTACGACTTGAGGTTCTTGGAACCGAAGCGAAAATCCCATTTCCCGAAATTCACTTGAAAAGTCCCGGTAAATCCAAACCGAACCATTGCAGTGGCGTTATCTGATAAGCTGCCTTATCAACATAGTTTGGAAATTTGACATCGCTCCGAAGGGCTGGTTTTGTCGAACAGGCTTAGCTCTTTGTCCAAAAGGGCGCCCAAAAGAAGGGCGCCCTATTCTGCATAACGCGCGGAAATGTCACCCTGCTGGCGACAAGCACAAGCTTTCATCGTCGTTGTTGCTTTCGTCCTGTTCAATCAACATGTTGCCATGATCGACGGCAAGTTCGAATGCGCAGGATGCGTTCGCATAGCAATCGCGCGGAATGTTGACCGACACATCCATGTCATCGCCAGCGGGCAGCGCGGGGATAACCGTGTCGATGGTCGTACTACCCGCGAATGAAATCCGCAACGTAGAAGGCCCCGCATCACCCATACCGATATTGCGTACCGTGGCCGCGACGGATCGGGCCGGACCACCGCTCGGCCCGTTGTCGCCGCAATATAGCGCGTTGGGGACACCTTCGGGCAATTGCACATCAAACTGCGAATCGAACGGTGGCTCAGGGTTGGTCGGCAGGACAACAAGATCCGGACGGGGACCTTCCTTGCGTTCTCTTTCAGAAACTTCTTCGACATCAATGCTCGTCGAGATACCGCCCTCCTTTTGCGTCACTTGCGTCGTATACACCGCATCGACATCAAGGCTCAGTGGCGATTGCACGATCAGATAGCCTTCAACATAGCCTTGCGTCCCGATCAGGTCGCGCGCCTCGGAGCAATCTGCTTTCAGAGCTTCGTCGTAGTCCAGTTCATCAAGTCCAATGGGAACAACCCGCCCGGCAAGTTGCTTTTCCGGCGGGAAACTAAGCGCAATCTTCTTGAAGAATGTCACACGCTCGTCATTGGGGTTGTGGACGTTGACGGTTGTCCTGAAATCACCCGGAACAAGACGCGGGTCTTTCGGGTCGTTGTTGCCACCGCATATGTATTTTGCGGCGTACTCATATCGGGCGCAGAGAACATCGACCGTTGTGCGACCGGAATTGTTTGACGGATCGGTATCGTAGCCGCCTGAATTCACAACTTCAGCAACATTTGTCAGAGTCGCAAATTGCGCATCTGGCGCACATACCACGTCAACGCTGACCCGTGCATTAATCACGGCATCCCGCGTTTCGCCTGGCGCAAGGCCACCAAGGGCGCAGGTGACTTCTTGGCCAATGGCCGTGCAGTTGGGCGATCCGTCTACAAAATGCAATCGCTGATCCAGAACATCCGTAACCTGCACATCTGCAGTAGCATTTCCACCTCGGTTCTCCACAGTGATCGTAAAGTCGACAGGTTGGCCGGCCACAACCGGATCTGGGCTCGCCGTTTTGGCCACAACAGCGAGATCCGTGGTTTGGAGGCTTGCCACGACAAAGTCGATGTCTTCAGCCGACGGCTCTTCGTTCCAACCAGGAATGTCACCCTCAGCGACCAGAGCATTCCGGTTTGGATCGAGAACCACGTTGCTCCAGTCATCTGCACCGGAATACTGCTGGACGTTCGCATTGGACGCGTCGCCGCAGCGGGGTGTTCCGATACAGCTGGCATCGGCCGCATCCACTGCGCCGTTTCCATCATTGTCCATCATGTCATTGCAGGTGTTTATGCCTACACCACCCTCGCTGGCGGCCGGATTCCAAAACGCATTGTTGAAATCGATAGTTGGCGGAGCCTGTTGAGCGCCCGGCGTACCATCTCCGTCCCAGTCTGGCGTTGCATTCAAACGTCCTGTGACCAGCGCTTGATTGTTTAGAGTCCAAGCGGAGAAATTGGCAGCATCCGAGCCATCTTGAACGATCGTTTCATCCCAAGCTGTTTCATCAATATCCGCAAGCGGCGCAAAGCCGCGCCCGTTGGCAAATCGCGGCGGTGAGTAATCGAGAATAAATCCATCACCGGTGCCGTCGCCATCAATGTCTTGTCCGTTGGGCACACCTCCGGCCACCATGATTCCACCCTGAAAGCGGTAGTTCATGACGCTGACGTAGTTGGGTTTGCAATTCACGTCATTGGTTGTGGGTTCTTCCTCATCTGGACCGCCATGATCTAGTCCGAGCGTGTGTCCGATCTCATGCATCAGAAGCCCGGCATTCTGATTGAACAGTAGAAAATCGTTTCCGCGCGCCTGTCCGCCCATGTTGGGGAGTGGTCCGCCAGCGACAGCGTTGATGCCATACCGAAAGACCTGTTCGCGGATGGGATCAAAATTTCCCCGTGCGGGATCAAATTTCGCTTCTGCAAAATCTGTTTCACCATCATCATCGGAATCAACGAACAAATCGGGCACTCCGCTAACCGGGAAGCCATTGCCGCCGCCAAGATTACCTCCGTCCGGAAGACTGGAAAACGCAAGCGCACCAACGAGGCAGTCCGTATCTAATTGGTCCGATCCGTCACCGCCACCATTGTCAAAACCATCGCCGCATGTATTGGCACCTGCGCCGTCTTCGGAGGCCGTGGGATCGGTGAGATTGCCGGTATCAACCCACAGGTTGATGCCCTCGCCGGGAGTGCTGACTCCGCCGGCGTTCGCGGGAGCAAGTGCGAAGGACTGAACCACGGCCGCAACCGCCGCCTGCGTTGGCTCTTGACCGGTCATCCAGTCCAACTCCACAAAAATATCTTTGACCGTTGGGTCGGCTCCCATGGCCGGAAGGTCGAGATCCGGAGAGCCATCACAATCCTGGTCGATACCAGACACTTCCCACTGATCGGGCAGGCCGTCGCCGTCGGTGTCATCCAGTATCGGAACGATCGTCACTTCGTCGAACGTGACCTCGCGCGCGCCTTGCTGGAAGTCCGACATACCGTTTAAGCCAAACTTGCGGGTATTTACGCGCACCACGAAGTCGTAGCTGACGCCTGCAGTCAAAGTTGCCGTTATCGACTGATCGAATGTTCTGTTGATATTGAGATTTACTGTGGTTCCAGCTGTTCCGCGCTCTTCGCGTTCATAAATGAGATCATTCGCCAGTTCTACGTCGTTCGTAATGTCACGCAGGATCGTGCGAACATCGACCTCACCTCGGATCACGGAGCCACCACCAAATCCGCGCAACCGGCCGCGCAGGTGAATATTGCTCATCGCAAGGGTGGTGGTTCCGCTGAAACATGGGCGAAACCGCACGCCGACCTCAGCGAAGGCAGAGCGTTGTAATGCACCATTGCCTGACGCCCGCGCTTCGGCGCGGTGGTCCTGCAAGCTTATGCCATGATGGTCGCCACCTTCGTCGGAGGTGTTTGCGTCGCAATCTCCAAGGGGGCAGTTAAAGACGCCACCGACATCAAATTGAGCAGTTGCTAGGGTAGGGATTGTAGTCACGCCTAGTCCAATGACCACGACTCTCGCGAAGTCGAAAAAATTCAACATCATTAAAATCCAACTATAATTTAATTTAATCTAAATGCCGAAAACATAGCATAGTTTTGTCCAAATTTCGACGTGGAATTGTATCGGACCTCTTTCCGACACCAAATCAAAGCAGGATCGCAATGATGCTTCCGGTCGAGGCCTGCCTCAAATCTGATGCCGTCGTTAGTCGTGATATGGGCACTTGAAAATGGCTGAATGTAGTCTTGCTTATTCCAAATATTGCGCTCGCAAAGACGCGAGCTTCAGCCTGAAAACGCCATTCAGACCTTCTTTGCCAAACAGCTTCACGCATACCACGAACCATTTGGACGCAAGTTGTAAACTTTTCTCTGTCAGCCATCGTGACGATGCGCGAGCGAAGATGGCGCAGGTCATAAAAAGAGAAACTGCTACAAGTAAAAAAATGAGTAAGTTCGGGTCTTTCGAGGCTGCTCAAACCAAAGAGATCATCGAATTAGTTGCGGTGGATTGCCTGTTTGAAATGTGACTTACCGATCCGGATTTCGATCTTTGAAACTGTCAAAATGAACAACCAGCCGCAAATCCTAAGCGCCAAGGCGAAGAAATTTACACCCGTCGCAATTTTCACGTTGCAGGTACAAAGTAGCAGAGCGTCGCGATGTCCTGTTTTGGACTCAGAGGCACATTGTGATGGCGCGGCGAGCAAACTCCTTTCCATTGGCCACAGCCCGCTGGTTTACGGTGCTGTTAGGGTCGGCTGATTTCCGCCCGAAGAACGTTGGAACTTAAAATTTTCTGTTGCGCCCGGAGACCAAACCGTCGCCCTTGAAGTGAACTTCAAAGTTGCCTTGTCACTCGACCACTTCAATTCCAAGACAACAAAGCTCGCAACGAAAACCGGCGCGAATGCTTCGACAGACAGTAGCTTTTTCTGAGAACGCAGCCATTCGCCCAATTTGCGATGATCCCAAATTGCTAAATGCAAAGCGGTCATGGGTGGCAACTAGGTTCAGTTGTTCGGCAATGGCCCGCTGTGAAATCCTTTTCCCTCCTTTAAAAGAAGATTGTGAGTCCAGTCATGGAAACGATCAGAAACAAGACAGTCATGATCCCTCCCGAGCGAACGAAATCCACAACACGGTAACCCGCCGGTCCCATGATCAGCGCGTTGACTTGATGTGTTGGGATCAGGAATGAGTTCGAAGTCGAAATTGCCACCGTTAACGCGAAGATCGCTGGGTCACCTCCTGAAGAGATCGCAATGGAAATCGCCAAGGGCACAAGTAAGACTGTCGCGCCAACATTCGACATAACCAACGTAAAGATCGTCGCCAGGATGGCCACGCCAGTTTGCAGGGACCAGATCGGCCATCCGTTCAAGAGCGACAAGATCTGCTCCGCAATCCAAGCAGCAGTACCGGTGTTTTGGACCGCCTGACCCAGAGGAATTAGTGATGCAAGCAGAAACACTGTACTCCACCCCACCGCATCATAGGCTTCATCGATTGAAAGCACGCGCGATAGGATCATACCCACCGCTCCCGCCAGCAGTGCAAGCGACAGAAGCAAATCCGTAAACAATATCAACCCGAGCGTCATCAAAAAGAACCCAATTGCCCAGTTGACCTTATGCGGGCGCAACTCCTCCTGTGGGAAGTCAGATGTCACGACCACAAAATCCTGATCGGACTTCAGTCGGGTCAATCTCTCCCATTGAACATGGACAACCAATGTGTCGCCGGCCTGCAAGAGCACCTCACCGATATGGGTCGCGACGTGGTCTTCGGTTTCAACGTGGCTTAATGTTTCTTCGCCACGGTGGATCGCCAGAATGGACAGACCATGTGTCTGGCGCAGGCGAAGTTCGATGGGCGATTGGCCAATAACGGATGAGCCCGGTGGGATGACCACTTCGGCCACCCCAGATTCCGTTGCGGCAAAATCATCTGCGAAGACGTCCAGTTCGGACATTATTTCCAAACCATAAGGCTCGGCAAATTCGTCATACAGGACGCGCCGCAATCCCAGAATTGCCAAACGTGCCGGTGCCTCGATCACTGTATCCGCCATGGGCGCAATAACCTTGTGACCCCTATAAGACGTGCCAAGAATATAGATGTGATGTGCGACCATAATATCTGCCAGCTTTTGGCCGATCAATATAGAACCCTCTGGCACGCTCACTTCGAACATATCGGCACGCAGCCCATAGGTATTCTCAACGTAAGACTGCATCGACCGTGCAGCGCCCGCGTCTTCGCCGCGACCCCGTTGACCGGGTAGGATCCAACGGCCCAAAAACACGAAATAGAGCACCCCTGTCAGTACCAGCATCATCCCGATTGGCGTAACCGAGAAGAGGCCAAAAGGCTGCATCTGCTGATCGGCAGGTAAAGTTCGATTGACTGAAATCAGCAAGTCATTCAGCAAGATGAGTGGTGAGGAACCGACCATGGTAATGGTGCCACCAAGAATGGCGCAGAACCCCATGGGCATAGCCAAACGGCTCATTGGTATTTCTGTCCTGGCAGATATCCGACTGATAACCGGAAGGAACAATGCCGCAGCCCCAACGTTCTGCATGAAAGAACTGATGACACCCACTGTGCCTGACACGATCGGGATAATCCGGGTTTCGGTCGTGCCGCCCCGTTTCAAAATCAGCGTGGCAACCTTGGACATCAGACCTGTCTTGTCCAGCCCGGCACCGATGATCATCACCGCAATAATCGAGATGACTGCGTTCGACGAGAACCCTGCAAAGAGGTCAGCACGGTCGGCGAGATTTTCCAGACCGGGCAGAGTGCTCAGAACCCCCAAAATCACCATCACTAGGACAGCCGCCAAATCGATGCGGATGATCTCTGACACGAACAGGAACACGGTGAAGGCAAGAAGCCCAAGAACCACCATCATTTCGAACGTCAGAACTGTCGCTTCCATCGTTTCTCCCCAAACGGAAGACTAGCGTCGGTTTACCATCAGGCATAGGTCCAATTCAGCCAAAACGATCGGCCAGTGGCATTGGTACCCGTCAACAATTCCATGAATCTGGTGTCTGGGTTGGATCAGCGGTCCTTTCAATATATCTGTCGAAATTGACGGATGTCGGTTTTTTGCAAAGTTTCGAAATCAGCTCTAGCCGGTCGATCACCGACAGATCGGCATGCAGCGTTGCGGCCCGGCAATACCCGCGTTCATCGCGGTTTCGACACTTTGAGCGTGCTTGGACAAGTTTCACTAGGCGGGCGGAAGGCAAAGTACGATCAAGTTGAACACGCCTCCAAAGCAGATGCTCGTCAGGCTCCAAGATACACCTCTTGCTCAAAACAGTTGGAAGGACACTTAAGATTGGTTTTGCTAGGGCTGACCCAGGGATCTGCTATGCATTTCGACAACGACCATCCACCCAATGTGGCTGAAGTAGAATTGGCCGCCTATGACGTTGGGCCTTAATAGTTTGGGCTGAAAACAAAGCACTGTTTCCAATGAAAATAAGTCTCCAAACATTTGATACCAATACAGAAATATCATCATCCGAAACTGAAAGCCGAGCACATGATTTAACGCCCCCAAAAAATCGACGTACTAAAGTGACAACGCAAAGCTAAAGGTTAGTAAGGTCCATTTCTATGATGTGTTAAATTTCAAGATGGAGGATCAAAGATGCATACGACTTTCAGGATGACGTTAATAAACTCGGCAATCTCTGTTATTTTATTGGCAACAACAGCTTCGCTCGGGACATGGGCTCCGCGATTTTGGCCATAACCTTCGATGGCAATAATCCGAGCATCCCTACAAGAAACGCGACTGTATTGACCGATTTGGATGCCAATCCTACAGCAACTGCCAACTCCGGGTTTTGCACTGCTAAGCGGATCACAACCGATATTGTTCTGACGGCGAGGCATTGTTTTACTCCAATCCCAAAATTTTGATTTACCGCCATTGGGATCACCAAATTTCCGCGTTTGGCCATCCGCGTATGGAAGTGATTGGGCCAACCGAAACCGTTGGCACCCTATTTTCAACCGAACACTGAATGGAGTGCAGGTCTATTTCGGCAATATCGCGAACCAGTTGCTGTTGAAACTTGACAGAGCCGTTTCCAGGGAGATCGCGACCCCTGCTAAACCTTTTTTGGGCACATCTTGGATGTCGATTGATTGGTCGGCACAGAATTTCAGAATGGCGGGTTGGGGATGGTTTGTGCGGACACCAAGTTCATCAGAAAGACTGCATTGAGCAAGTTTCATAATGAACCAGGGAGGCGTATCCTCGAGACGGTGTTCAAAAATCTTAACTACATTTGGATGATCAATCGCGCTTTGGTACTTAACTTCACGCCTAAATCGCGCACCAAGATCGACTCCTGGGTTTTCAGCCTCTGCTTCTGGCTTCAGCGCCTTCAAAGCAAAGTGTCGTCCTGCGTCATCGCGCACTTCGTACACGACGCCAAAACCACCTGTGCCACGTTCTCTAATTGTGTGGTATGCCATCTTGCCCTCTCACTCTTAACGCCTTGAATTAAAGGGAAATTTGGTGCGGGCGGTGGGAGTCGAACCCACACGGGCGTACGCCCTCCAGATTTTAAGTCTGGTATGTCTACCATTCCATCACGCCCGCATCGCTTGTTGTTTAGTCCCCGGTTTGAGTTGAAATCAAGCCCGAATACCCAAATTTCTCTAAAACTCGTTTTAGGTTAGCAAATTCAAAAATTCACAAAGTGTTGCAGGTACCAGTAAACCAGTGCGTACACGGTGACTTTAAGCGATACATAGCTCTGAAAATTCAGTTGCGATTGGGTCAGATGTCTTTTCCCAAGGGGGCAAGCGGTCCACCTTGCTCAAGCAAAAATCGCTCTGAAAGCCATGGGTTCAATTCGAGTGCTGATTGCAATTGTTCGCGCGCTTCATTTGTGCGACCAAGGTTCATCAAAGTCAGTGCGCGCCCGGATTGCGCGGCCACATGCAAAGGCGAAAGGTCCAACGCCCTATCCAAGTCAATCAACGCGTCTTCATAATTTTCGCGCAAAAAATGAATGTAGGCCCGCTGATTGAACCCTTCGGCATAGGTCGGACAGTAGTCAATCAAGGTCGAAAACTGGTCCAGAGCCCCTACAAAATCAAAAACTTCGCGATTTCTCATACCCCTATCCAGCACCTCTTGCGCCGCCGCATCAGGCGCACGCAACCAGACTTGCCACATCTTATTGGAGACTTCTCGACCGGCCATATCATTTGACGCGGCGCGGGCTTCTTCAAAGAGGCTATCCAATTCGGGCCCGTAGTCTACTGGCTCAGGGCAGGCCGCCAACAGCGGGATCGCAAGAAACGAGAACAAAACAGTGAGGATTTTCATAGCCGGAAATGTGGCATGGTTGTCGCTCTGGTCAAGTGGTCTCTGCCAACATCGTCTCCTTCACGGCTTCCATCGCAACATAAGTTGACGTACCGGCGACGTGCGGCAACATGGAAATCGTTTCGCCAAGGAACTGGCGATATCGTGACATATCCCGAGTGCGGACTTTCAGAAGATAGTCGAAATTCCCGGCAATCATGTGAGCTTGTTCGATCTCTGGTACTTTGGCGATTGCCGAGTTGAACGCCCTCAGGGCGCTTTCTCGTGTATCCTGAAGCCGCACTTCCACAAAAGCGACGTGATCAAGCCCGAGTTGTATGGGATCCAGCAAAGCCCTATAGCCAATGATCACACCTGACTGTTCCAGTCGGCGCAAGCGCGCCTGAGTCGGTGACTTGGACAGCCCGATGCGTTTTGCCAAGTCAGTAATACTGATGCGGCCGTCCTCGGCCAGGACTGCCAGAATTGCCCGATCAAAACGATCAAGTTGCATTTGTTCTTTTTGACCATTTTCGGCATCCATCTTGACCATATTGTCCTCCAGGCCCTCAATTTTCAGCCTTTATGACCGTAATTACATGAGTATTCCAAGATAAATTATTGAGGACTATGACATAACCTGTGGTCTTGAGTTTCTAGTTGATGAGGTAAGGACGGCCTAAACAGCGATCCGAACACTGGCCGCGCGAATTTTATAGGCTGGTCAGAAGCTATTGTTACCATATGCAAGGGCTTCAGCATGCGTGTTTGGCTTTAGCGATAGCACTACGACCCGAGACCAAAGGAGATCGCATCCACTACTATTGGGAGCGGACACCAGCGAACCGTTGTTGCCAAAGTTCTCGTTCTTCATCTGTAACCTTTGCAAAAAGAACCTCGGGAACGGAAAAAACATGGCCCGGCTGTAGTCGTGACATGAATGTCGACATGTCTTTTGGCCATTCTGCTTGTTGCACATGGAGGCCGCCCAAGATGGACGCACTAGCATCTGGCAAAAACGGAGCAGAAAGCACACCATAGAGATGCGCCAAATTCAGACCAACCCGGGTTTGCATTGCAGCTTTTTCGGGATCCGTCTTGATCGTGCTCCAAGGCGCGACCGTCTGAAGATACTCGTTGCCTAGGACCCAAATCGCGCGCAACTCTTGTGCCGATTTTCTGACTTCAATCTCCTCCATTAGTCTTTCATAACGTGCACAACGCTCGGAAAGTTCTTTGATAAGAGCAATTTCTTCGGCACCCAATTCGCCACCTTCAGGGACTGCTTCGCCAAATTTCGACCGACAGAACTTGGTGATACGACTGATGAAATTCCCAAGCACGTCAGCGAGATCTTTGTTCACTGAAGTTTGAAAATTCTCCCACGTAAACTCGGAATCGCTGCTTTCCGGCGCATGGCTCAGAAGCCACCAACGCCAGTAATCAGCCGGTAGCAATTCCAAAGCCTGATCCATAAAGATGCCGCGGCCCTGTGACGTGGAGAATTGCCCGCCATCATAGTTGAGGTAATTGAACGATTTCAGGTGATCGACCATTTTCCAGGGTTCACCGGAGCCAATCAACGTAGCAGGGAAGCTGAGCGTATGAAAGGGCACGTTGTCCTTGCCCATGAACTGCGTATAGCGCACGTCATCCGCACCCTTGTCGACGCGCCACCATCTTTGCCAATCGGTTTCCGCTTTGCCATGCGCGTCGGCCCATTCACGCGCGCAGGCGATGTATTCAATGGGTGCATCAAACCAGACGTAAAACACCTTCTCTTCCATGCCAGGCCAGACCTCGTCGCCCTTGCGCACCGGAATGCCCCAATCGAGATCTCTCGTGATGCCCCGGTCACGCAGACCGTCGCCATCATGCAGCCATTTCTTTGCGATGGAGGTGGTCAGAACTGGCCAATCGGTTTTACTGTCAATCCATTGATCCAGTTCATCTTTCAGGGACGATTGCCTCAGATAAAGGTGTTTCGTCTCGCGCACTTCAAGATCAGTAGACCCGGAAACAGCCGACCGGGCATCTATCAGATCAGTCGGTTCCAGCTGCTTTGTGCAGTTTTCACACTGATCTCCCCGCGCTTTGTCATACCCACAGTTAGGGCAGGTGCCTTCGATATAGCGGTCAGGCAAAAAACGACCGTCTTCATTGGAATAGACCTGTCTTTCACTGACTTCTGTGATCAGACCGGCATCGGCCAGACGGCCTGCAAAATGCTGGGTGAGCGCGTGGTTTTGCCGGCTGGAAGATCGGCCAAAGTGGTCAAAGGACAGGCGAAACCCCTGCGCGATCTTTGCCTGGACCGTATGCATTTCAGCGCAGTATTCCGCTACTGGCTTCCCGGCTTTGGCGGCGGCAAGTTCGGCTGGCGTACCGTGTTCGTCCGTCGCACAAAGAAACAGTACTTCGTGGCCGCGAGCACGCATGTAGCGCGCAAACAAATCTGCCGGCAATTGGCTGCCTATCAGATTGCCAAGATGTTTGATCCCGTTGATGTAGGGAATGGCGGATGTGATTAGATGGCGCGCCATGGCAAAGCCTCTCAAAATACTGGTGACCGGGCTATCTCCTAGCGCAGCTTTACGACAAGAGCCACGGTGAATCCTTTCGTTGCGTAGGATAACGCTCACTTACGGGGTTTTGTTCGGCTCCACCCGATCAAGCGACCGATGGTGAATGACGTGCGCGGGGAATAGATGTAACGGGTCCGATCAACAGGAGACGCGCGCACGCGCATTCGCATCAGGCCAAAGGCGACAAGTAAAAAATGCCCCGCCGCAAGCATCATAAAAAGCGCTTGCGGGCCGTAGGTTTCGATCAGGAGCGACGCGGCATAGGGGGCGGCGATTGCACCCAACGCAAAGTAGAACATCAGCGCGGCAGAGAGTTCAACGCGTTCATCGTCACTGGCAAAATCATGTGCATGCGCCGCGGCGACAGAGTAAATTGGGAAAGTTGTGAGGCCAAACAGCCCGGCAGTCAGCATGATGCCTAAGGTGCCGAGTTCAGCTGCAAAAATCGTCATGGCCGAACTGAAAATAGCCGCAACGGACAACCATATTAGAACCCACCGGCGGTCGTATTTATCTGCGATCCATCCAACCGGAATTTGTGCGAGCGCGCCGCCGAAGACAAATGCCGTCAGGAAGTAGGCGATCTGATCATTTGTTAGTCCAACCTCGGTGCCATAAACCGGTCCAACCATTCGAAAGGATGCGCTTGACAGGGCCGCCACCAAAACCGCTGCCGCGGCAAGGGGCGATTTGGTATGAGCCAGACTGGGTCGCAAACGCGGTGAAGCTGGTGTTTCGGGTTGGCGCACTGTGGTGAGCGTCAGGGGAATGAGGGCGGCACAGCACAAGATCGCAAGCAGGTTGTAGGAGACGTAAGATGCAGGTGCCAGAAACCCGATCATCATCTGCGCCGCCATGGACCCTGTCATGTCGACGACACGGTAAACACCCATTGTGCGACCACGGGTCTCATTTGTAACCTTCGCCTGCAACCAGGCTTCGATCACTGTATAGCACCCAGCAACACACATCCCCGACGCAACCCGCATAAGAGCCCAAGCATAGGCGTCGATCAAGAGCATATGGCTCATCAATCCGATGGCGCCTGCGGCCGTGAAGGCCGCGAAGGCACGAGAATGCCCAACGCTTCCCATCAAGCGGGGCGCCCACCAACAACCAATGAAAAACCCAAGAAAATGCGCCGATCCCAGAAGACCTATTTCTTGTTTTGTGAAACCGAGCGTCAGACCTGACAACACATCCAATGGCCCGACACCGCCGGACGACAGTTGGAGCAACAACACGGATAAAAAGAGAGCGGCAAAGGAAATAAGAAGGCGCATGTCAACGCAATCCATATCTCAATGTGTGCAGTGGCCTATCGGTTATTCGACAAAGCGCGTCGTTTTTAGCTACGGGCGCGAATTTCTGCAGAAATGTCCAGCCGAACCGTGTCATCTACAAGCTTTGGATAGCCGTTAGCGCCGAATGCCGCCCGGCTCAGCGCGCCCGTCAGGCGGATGTTCAGCACAGACAGATCATTGGCGGCCGTGCCTGCGGGGCGGGTAAGCTCTGCGGCCAGACGCAAGGGGCGTGTGACGCCGCGCAGTGTCAGATTGCCATCAATCTCGGCGCCTTCCGAAATGCGGCCCGCTTGACCCAGAATGATGCGCGTCGAGGTGTAGCGCACGATGGGATGGGTCTCGGCATCGAGGACCGATGGGCTAAGCAGAGCTTGCGTGACAAAAAGCACACCGGCTTTTGCCTGGCGGATGTCAGTTGTGACGTCAGCGCTTGAGGCTGCAAGATTTCTGGTGTTCACCCGAATATCAGCCGTTTTTATTGGTACCGTGCCGGTTTGCGAATTCCCGCTGAGATCAAAAATGAAGGAAACGCTGGATCGCTCAGCAAGCAGATCATAGGGTGTTGTGGCGGCCAGTCCTGCGGTTGCCAAACTGGCCAGACCGGTTGAAAGCAGGAGACGTCTTGAGATCATGAGCGGCATGAGTAGGTTTGTCCTTTGGGTTACCTTCAAGATAGATCTCTACAGGGACTTTCCAATCGGGTCACGCGGGTTTGATCTTGGGGAGCATGTCCGCTTGGGGGCGATGAATATCCCAGCTCTGCCGAGGGGCGGTGCGTGCGCGCAGACGTTCCAGCCGCCATCCCTCGGGACCTTGGGCATGGGCCGGGGCGAGGTGCCAACGCGTTTCCACCCCGGCAGCGCCACCAGCGCCTGGGGTCAGCAGCAATCCTAAAGGCGCGTATCTGCCTTCGGTTGCACCGGTTTCCGCAGCCAGATGCATCCGACGCACCTGCGTGAGCCCCGGCAGGCCGGGCAGGTCCGCGACCGCCAAGGACACAGCCCCGGCGCGCAGGATCTCTTCCATCGTCCACAAGACGTCTTCGGGGCGGCGGGGATGTACAAAGATCAGACGCGCGGGATCGATCCAACTGGCAACACCATCACAATGCAATTCTTCGCGCACCCAGGACGGTGCGACCCAGATCACCGGACCTTGGGTTTGCGCCGCAAGCCAAAGCGCCAGTGTCCGCCGCGCCGCGCCGCAAGCTTCATGCACGCGGGCATGCGCCAGAGCCAGATCTGGCGTTGAGGGTAACAGGGCCAAGGTAGGCCCGGTGCGTTGTGGACGTCGGGTCAGGAGAGGGTGAGGCGCAGGCATTTCAAAAGCATATAATGTTCTATATTTGTTCTCAATGCTGATTTCCTGTTTTTACACCATTTTCGCTTTAAAGCCGCTTGCAGAGACGACGGGGCAAGTTACTGTGCGCCAGAAGAAAAGGGGAATGCAGCATGAAGATGAACAAGCTTGGGCGTACAAACATCGAAGTATCGGAGTACTGTCTGGGTTCAATGACCTGGGGCACACAAAACACCGCCGAAGAGGCCCATGCTCAGATTGACCGCGCGTTGGATGCGGGCGTCAATTTCATCGACACAGCCGAGATGTACCCGGTCAATCCGGTCAGTGCCGAAACCATCGGGCGCACCGAGCGGATCATTGGCTTGTGGTTGGAACGCGACATGCGTCGTGCAGACGTGATTTTGGCAACAAAACACTCCGGTGAAGGATTGGCTGCAGTGCGGGATGGCGCACCTATTTCGTCAGATACCATTGCTGAGGCAATCGAAGGCTCCCTGCGTCGTCTCAAGACGGAATACATCGATCTCTACCAATTTCACTGGCCCAATCGCGGCAGTTACATGTTTCGCAAGAACTGGACTTACGACCCTTCGGGACAGCTGATGCTCGACACGCAACAGCACATGGAAGACGCTTTGGGCGCTTTGCAAAAAGAAGTGAAACGCGGCACAATCCGCGCCTTTGGCCTGAGTAATGAAAGCGCATGGGGCACGACAAAATGGCTGGAAGTGGCCGAACGTGTGGGCGGGCCCCGTGTTGTCTCCGTGCAGAACGAATACTCGCTGCTCTGCCGCCTCTATGACACTGATATGGCCGAGATGAGCCTGCAGGAAGAAGTTCAACTGCTGGCGTTTTCGCCACTCGCAGCCGGACTGCTGACAGGCAAGTATCAAGATGGCAAAATCCCCGCCAAATCGCGCATGACCCTGAGCCCTGAGTTGGGTGGGCGCAAAAACGACCGCGCTTTTGACGCTGTGGCAGCCTATTTCGACATTGCCAAACGCCATGGGCTCGACCCGGCGCAAATGGCATTGGCTTGGTGCGCGACCCGGCCTTTCATGGGCTCGATCATATTTGGTGCCACGACAATGGCGCAATTAGAAACCTGCCTGGGGGCGGCTGATATTACGTTGAGCGCAGAGGTTTTGACGGAGATTGACGCAGCACATCGGCAACATCCGATGCCGTACTAACAACTGCCAATTCGGACCTGCGTTGGCGTGCCGACGTGTTGAATCTCTGGCGATAGGCGCGGGCAAACCCGGACTGCGAACCGAACCCGGTGATCAGCGCAACATCTTGAAGGGGCAAGGTGGTCTGGGTCACCAGCCGGTCGGCTTCAGCCAACCGCAACGAAAGGTAGTGCGACTGAGGCGTGGTCCCCAATCTCTTTTGAAACTGAAGTTGCAAGGCACGCAAACTAAGACCCAGACGTCGAGCGATTGTTGCCACCGGGACCGGGGGCTCGAGGTTGCGTTGCATTATGTCCTGCGCGCGAGCTGTTACCGAGGAATGGTCTTTGCGTGCCACATGCCGGATTTGAGGTCGCGTTGGTGGTCGCGCAGCGTCATAAATGAAACTACCTGCCACGCGATCTGAAAGCGACGTGCCATGGTAGCGCGCAATCAGATGCAACATCATCTCAATGGCAGGCGCGGCGCCGCCACTGGTCAGACGTGTGTCGTCATCCACGAAACGGGCGTCAACGGTTGTGACAGCATCAAATAGCTGGCCAAACCTGTCCAGATCTTCCCAATGGGTGGTGGCAAGATGGCCATCCAGCAAACCGGATTGCGCCATAACCCATGGGCCGCCATCAACACCTGCAATCTGACGTGCGCTCTTTGCCAGTCGGCGCAAACTGGCACGCAACCGAGGTGTGACCTGAGGTTCGACGTTAAACCCGGCAACGATAATGAGCAGATCGCAGGCAGAGACCTGATGCAGAGGGGCTGAGGGCACGCTCAAACCACTGGTCAGAGTGACATCCTGGTCAGAGGGAGTGGCAAACTGCCAATTGAAAACCGGCAAGCCAGCTTGGCGATTGGCGGCGCGCATCGGATCAACCGCCGCCGCAAAGGAAAGCGTATTTGTTTCATCAAGCACCAAGATGATGGTCTGGATTATTTTTGCGCGTTTCATAAAGTTTGCTTCGCATTTCGAAAAGTCGTGTTGCATTTTTTGCGGCATCTTCACACCGATGACAAGGGAGAGACATTATGCCGCTAACCATGAGCAAAGAGGTTTTTATCACCTGCGCAGTGACAGGATCTGGCGGCACGCAGGACCGCAGCCCTCATGTGCCTCGGTCACCCCAACAGATCGCGGATAGCGCAATTGCTGCCGCCAAGGCTGGCGCGGCCATAGTGCACTGTCACGTGCGTGACCCGGAAACGGGCGCACCCAGTCGGGATCTTGATTACTACCATGAAGTGACAGATCGAATTCGCGACGCCGATGTGGATGTCGTTCTCAACCTGACCGCAGGCATGGGCGGTGACATCGTGTTTGGGGACACCGAAAACCCACTACCGCTGCTGTCTGCGGGCACAGATATGATCGGCGCCAGTGAACGGGTGGCGCATGTTGCCGCGTGTGTTCCGGAGATTTGCACGCTGGATTGCGGCACCATGAATTTTGCCGAATCCGATTACGTGATGACAAATACACCGGGCATGTTGACCGCCATGGGGCGCATGATGACAGACCTTGGCGTCAAACCCGAGATCGAGGCATTTGACACCGGTCATTTATGGTATGCCAAGCAGCTTGTTGCCGAAGGAGTCCTGGAAGCCCCGGCACTGGTACAACTTTGTATGGGCGTGCCATGGGGGGCACCCAATGATCTCAACACCTTCATGGCGATGGTGAACAATGTACCCCCTGACTGGACGTTTTCGGCCTTTTCATTGGGACGTGACCAAATGGCCTATGTGGCCGCTGCCGTTTTGGCGGGGGGGCACGTGCGGGTCGGGTTGGAGGATAACCTTTGGCTGGACAAAGGTGTTCTGGCCGAAAACTGGCAACTGGTCGAACGGGCAGGGACCATCGTGGAGAACATGGGCGCCAAACTGATGGGCGCCGCCGCCGTCCGCGAAAAACTGGGGCTCATCAAACGAGCGCCCGGAACATGAAGATAAATCATGATGCGCCTGCGATTGCGGAGAATTTGCGCGCTCAGTCGCGCGCGTGGATGATGGCGGGTGCGTGTTTGAGTGTGCTCGGTGCATGCGCGCCGTTCGGTTCATCCGAGAACGAATCCTACCGCGACATCAATGCAGCAATTGGGGCCACAACGCGTTTTGACGCTGAACGGTTTGCCGGCGATTGGTTTGTCGTTGCAAGCTTTGACCCTGTCCCCAAAGGGGCGGTCACTTTTGCCTACAATCCAGAGCCACAAACTCTTGCCTTGTCCAGTGAGATCATTCCCGACCGCATAGGGACATACGAGATTGCAAGCGCTGGCGTCCTGAAAAACAACGACAACCCTGCCAGATCATTGATTGTCATGTGGGTGGATGAAGGGTTCCGCACCGCGGCCCTTGGCACAGCACTCGGCGATTTTGGCGTCATCCTGAACAGGCAAGAAGAGGCTCCGGCAGATCGCTTGCAAGCGTCGCGGGATGTATTGGATTTTTACGGCTGGGATATCAGCAAGCTGAAGGAAACGAAGCCATGACACAAACAGCGGCGATAATTGGCGGAGGCGTAATCGGCGGAGGATGGGCCGCACGTTTTTTGTTGAATGGTTGGAACGTTCGGATCTTTGACCCGGATCCGCAGGCTGCGCGGAAAATAAACGATGTCCTGACCAATGCGCGTCGATCCTTGCCGGGACTGTTGGATGTCGCATTGCCTAAGGAGGGGCAGATAAGCTTTCACGATGAAATCACCCAAGCCGTGGAAGGCGCGGTTTGGATTCAGGAGAGTGTCCCCGAAAGAATTGACATTAAACGCAGAACGCTCGCGGAGATTCAGGACACTTGCAACCCTGCTGCTGTGATCGGGTCTTCGACCTCTGGTTTCAAACCCTCCGAGCTACAACAAGATGCCAAGCGCGGCTCTCAGATCATGGTGTGCCATCCGTTCAATCCCGTTTACCTGCTGCCACTGGTCGAGGTGGTTACAACGGAAGAAAACGATGCCCAAATCACAGAGTCTGCGAAGGACCTTCTGACTGGCATTGGCATGCATCCGTTGCATCTGAAAAAAGAAATCGATGCACATGTAGCAGATCGATTTTTGGAAGCCGTTTGGCGGGAAGCACTTTGGTTGGTCAAAGACGGCATCGCCACGACGGAAGAAATCGACAACGCGATCCGCTACGGGTTTGGCTTGCGTTGGGCGCAAATGGGGCTGTTTGAAACCTACCGGGTGGCAGGGGGCGAAGCGGGGATGAAACACTTCATGGCGCAGTTTGGTCCGGCCTTGAAGTGGCCCTGGACAAAACTGATGGATGTGCCGGAATTGACCGATGAGCTGATCGACCTGATCGCTGGACAATCCGATGCACAATCGGGGCATTTTTCCATCAGGGAACTGGAGCGTATCCGTGACTCCAACCTAGTCGCCATGATGCGTGCCTTGAAATCGCAGGATGCCGGCGCGGGTGCATTGCTTGCGGCTCAAGAACAATCCCTGCGGGCAAACTCGGAACTGGGTCAGGTGGCTGCTGATATCGTTGATCCATCCTTGCCGATTTTAACGCTTCGCCGTTGCGTTCCGTTGGACTGGACCGACTACAATGGACATATGAACGAAGCGAAGTACCTTCAGGCTTTTGGCGATGCTACAGATCGCTTCATGGCTCTGGTGGGTTGTGACGCGGCCTATATTGCGACGGGCGGCAGCTATTTCACGGCGGAGACACATATCCGGCACATTGACGAGGTGCATGCTGGCGTTCTGATCGAGGTGCGCACGCGGGTTCTCGGCGGAGGCGGCAAAAAAATGCATATCTGGCACGAGATGTACGACGGAGACAGGTTGCTGGCGACAGGCGAACATTTTCTGTTGCATGTGAACCTGAAGACGCGCCGCCCCTGCGATGCCAGTACGGCGATAGATGCAGCGCTACGTCGGTTCGTGGAAGCACAAGCTCACCTGCCCTTACCCACGGGGGCAGGAAGGAGCATTGGTGCACCCAGATGAAAAGGAATTGACCGGCTGGTGATCTTTCAGATGTCGCGACGGAGGCACTCACCACGCAAAATTCAATTTATGACGGCCCTGACGTTTGTGATTTTTCTGTATGTCTGCACGTGTATCGTAAAGACGGACCCGGCCAATATCAGACATCGCATTTGAGTTGTTAGCGCTCAAGTGCCCATCACTTTGGGTCAGTATTTGCGCTCCCGAACATGGTTTGGGCCGATACTTTCTGGCCTGTCTGCGGGCGAATGCCATCCGTTCGTTGCATAAAAGATCCCGCGTCGAGCTGCTAAAGAAGGCCACTAGGGTAAATTGGATCATCGATGGGTCACGCAGCTGATCCAAAGCCACCGTCCCGGACTAAGAAAGGATCACTGGCGGCGTCTCTCAATATACTGCAAGAGAGGGCATGTCTTTTCCAGTTTTCGATCTTTGGGTTCTCGTGACCTTTGCTGCAGCAACTTTTCAAACGCTGCGTTTCATGCTGCAAAAAATATTGGTGACGGCTACGCTTTCGTCGACAGGTACCACGTTTGCACGGTTTTTCTATTCTGCTCCGTTGGTCGCCTTCTTGGTTGGCGTTTATATGTGGTATGCCGACAAAAGCTTGCCGCCCCTAACGCCGCAGTTCTGGGCATTTGCACTCGTTGGCGGTGTCGCGCAGGTCGTCGCTACCATCTGCGTCGTTACGCTCTTCAAATCCCGGAATTTCATTGTTGGCGTGACATTAATGAAAACCGAGGTGATCTTGTCCGTGATCGTCGGTTTGATTTTGCTGGGCGAAGGCGTGAGTTGGCCTGCCTTTGGTGCCATTGCATTGGGACTTATCGGTGTTTTGCTTTTGTCCACGCCACCAGAGATCAAAGGTTGGCGATGGCAAGACACCTGGAACCGCGGCGTGGGCCTCGGACTTGCGTCGGGTCTGCTGTTTTCCATCTCGGCGGTTTGTTACCGTGGGGCTTCGTTGCAATTGGCCGTTGACGATCCCTTGCTGCGTGCCGGTGTGACCCTGGCGGTGGTAACCGGATCACAGATGTTGGGTATGGGTCTTTGGCTGTATTGGCGGGATGCGGCGCAAATCGCCGCCGTTTGGCGGGCGCGTCGCGTAGCCGTATGGATTGGTTTGCTATCGATGGGAGGGTCTTACGGCTGGTTTTTGGCCTTCACCCTGCAAACAGCAGCCTATGTGAAAGCGGTGGGCCAAGTCGAACTGGTACTCAGTTTGTTAGCAACCGTGCTGTTCTTTCGCGAAATTCCCAGCCGCCGAGAACTGGCAGGCGTTCTTGTGCTGTGCATATCCATTCTTACGCTTGTCTTGTTGATTTAAGACCCGTTGCGCGTGTTGATTTATCCCCACATCGGGAAAACAAATGTCAAGATGGCATGGGATCTCCGCGCAAGCGCAAAAACAGACTTTTTTCATCATTGTTTTTGAAAAATGGAACGCTGTCAGGAGCCGCGTTATTCTCCAGCCGCGCTTCGATTTCGGCCAGTACAACTTCAGTTATGAACGGCATGTCAAAGGCGCGGGCCTGATGCAGAGACACCCATTGCAAGTGTGATAACTCGTCGGACGCTGCAGAGAAATCGTCAAGGTCAGATGACAGGTTTTCGGCATCGACCAGAAAAAACCGAGCATCAAAGCGTCGTGGGCGGCCGGGCGGCGTCAAGGCGCGAAAAACAAATTGCATGTCTGACGCATCAGGTTGGTGGCCTGTGGCCGCAAAGCTTTGCCAATCCGCAGGTACAGGTGTCGACCAAATGCCCGGCCTACCAAGCACCATCCCGGTTTCCTCCCAAAGCTCGCGGATTGCCGCGACGCTGAGCGCATGTGAGATATCTGTGGCGGAATCTTCAGTCAGCCGTGTCGCACAAGGCTCTGAAAGGCGCGCAACCAAATGTATGTGGGCGTCTTCCACATCCACTGCGCCGCCGGGAAACACAAATTTGTTTGGCATGAAGGCGGCTTTGGCTCCACGTTGCCCCATCAGTATGCGTGGATTGCTGTTTCGATCGCGCAAGACAATCACGGTTGCCGCATCCCGGATAGCCGATTTGTCGATTGGTTTTACATTTGTCATGTCGCAGCTCTTTTCATCGACGGGGCCGCGTGTGTTTCAGCTGGCCTGACCAAATCCGCCCATTCGGCGCGCCCATTGATACCCGACAATGGCTCCTTTCAACCGTGGCAGAAGATAAAGCGACAGTCCAACACAGCCAACCGCAAAAACAGTAAAAAGCGTTAAAGGTTCCGGCCGCCATGTGACAAAGGCAAAATGCAAAAGCGGCGCCATGAGGTGACCCACCAGCAAGATTGTCAAATAGGCCGGGCCATCGTCCGCCCGATGATGGAACAATTCCTCACCACACACGGAACAGGTATCATTGACCTTGAGGTACGATTTGAGCAAAGGCCCACTGCCACAATGGGGGCATTTGCGGCGCCAACCGCGTATCATTGCCGCTTTCGCGGAACGGTCTTCAATCTGATCCGCGCTGGTTGCCGGCGCATGGATCATTCCCGTGTTGTCTTGCGTCGCATCGGCCATGGCACATTCCTTTGTCTTGATGCTTCTTGCGCCTTTACGGGCGCAAATGAAAGCGATGCAACTGTCGCTGCGGCGTGATGTCGCTGAAATTATCTCAAACAATTGCGACGGAAATGCGCGGAAGCTGCGTTGAACAGATGTCCCGCCCGAAAAACGGGCTGCGGAAAATATAACGATTGAGGAAAAGAAAAATGAAAAGCACCGTGTTTATAGCTTTGATTGCAACCACAGCGATCGCTCTCGCAGGCGGATCGGCCCTGGCAAAAAACGCCCGCCATGGCGCGCCGGTCGATTTTGAAACCTTGGATACTAATGCCGACGGCCAGATCACCATGGAAGAAATGCAGTCACAGCGTACCGGGAGATTCGCATCAGCGGATACCGACGGCGACGGTTTCTTGACGCAAGATGAGTTGGAAGCTGCTGCGTCGGAACGGGCCAAAGAGCGCGCCGGCAAGATGATCGAACGTCATGATGCTAACGCGGATGGAAAGCTGTCTGCAGAGGAATTGGAAAGACCCGGTCGCGGCGATCGGCTCTTCAACAGAGCCGACGCAGATGGCGATGGCGCGATCACCAAGTCGGAATTTGATGAAGCTATGGCCAAAATGAAAGACCGGCGTGACCGCAAGGGTTCGAAATAGGTGCCGACGACCTGATCCTCCGGTGTCCGTCTTGATTGACGGGCCCCGGCAACTTATCGATGTCCAGGATGGAAATGTCGGCCGAGCCCCTTTCACAGCTCTCAAATGATGCGCTTTTGGTGCTTTATGCCAATGGTGATGCACCGGCTGCGCAAGTTTTGACAACGCGTCTTTTACCTCGTGTTTTCAAACAGGCACGGCACATGCTGGGCGATGTGATGGAGGCCGAGGATGTTGCACAGGACGCGATGATACGTTTGTGGCGGATGGCACCGGACTGGCGGTCAGGCGAGGCACAGATTACAACGTGGCTCTTTCGTGTAACGTCCAATCTGTGCACGGATCGCTTGCGAAAGAGACGCGGCGTTGGTTTGGATGAAATCGCCGAACCCGCCGATCCATCTAAGAGTGTGACGCAGCAAATACAGGATCGCACCCGCGGAAATGCTTTGCAGAGCGCTCTGGATCAATTGCCAGATCGGCAGAGGCAGGCCGTAGTCTTGCGGCATATCGAGGGTTTGCCAAACCCGGAGATCGCCGAAGTTATGGAAATCTCGCCGCGTGCTGTTGAAAGCCTGACCGCCCGTGGCAAACGCGCACTTGCTACACTGTTGTCGGGGCAGCGCGCAGAATTGGGATATGATGATGAACCAGCATGATGATGAAGCAAACGCTGAGGTGGAGGCATTGTTGGGACAAGCCCAACACCAATCGCCAGATGTCCCCGCAACACTGATGGCACGGGTATTGGCGGATGCGGAAAAGATACGTTTGGATCGCGTCCGCGCGCCTGTCCATGACCGCGCGCCTAAGGCATGGTGGTCGGATCTTTTCGGAGGGTGGCAGGGCGTAGGCGGCTTGGTGGCTGCGACCTGTGCTGGGGTTTGGATTGGCGTCAGCCCGCCCGATACCCTGCCCGATGCCGGCGCTTTTCTACTTGGGTACGAGACGACGGATGTCACCTCCACAACAGCGGAATTGACCAGCTTTGGCTGGGATTTGGAAGAGGGTTGAAGAAATGACCAACGAGACGCCTCAAAAAGCGAAACTTTCGGGTCGCTACAAAGCGATTTTGGGTGTCTCGCTGGCAGTCAATCTATTGGTGGTCGGAATGGTTGCAGGAGCTGCTTTCCGTTTTGGCGGCGAGGGTGGGCCGCGTGATATGCGCTCGGCAGGCCTTGGTGCGTATGGGCTACCCTATATGATCGCCTTACCGCCTGAGGCGCGCCGCGAGATCATTCGAGAGATCAAATCGGAACGCAACGGCCAAAAATTGGACCGAAGCGCGCGCCGTGCCTTATACAATGACGTGTTGAACGCGCTGCGCGCCGTCCCTTTCGATGCCGACAGCCTTGCAACGTCGGTAGCGCAGCAGGCCGATACGACGATCAGCGTGCAACAATCTGCGCAATCGGCGTGGCTGGTCGTCGTGTCTCAGATGAGCGATGCCGAGCGCCAAGCCTATGCAGACGAGGTCGAAAACGCATTAAAAAAGCGACCCCGCGCCAAGAAATAGCCACTAGACCGATAGCAAGTGAAACCTAGATTTTCTCAAGCCGCAGGGCGATTGAGGTTTACCTGATTGCGCCCCTGCATTTTTGCGGCGTAGAGCGCTTTATCTGCGGCATCAAGCAAGATATTGGCGTCTTGTTGGGGCAGGGGTTGTTGCGCGGTCCGCAATCCACCGAGCGTCACTCCAATGGAAATGGTGACTTTTATCAATTCACAGGATCCTGGCACTTTGAAGCCGCGCCCGCCGATTTTGCGACAGAGCCTGCTGGCTGCAGCACGCGCTTCGGTCATAGGGGTCGCCGGCATAACGATCAGAAACTCCTCACCGCCAATGCGGGCAATCAAATCAACACCGCGCAAGTTGTCTCGCAACCGTTTTGCCGTCTCAATCAACACCGCGTCACCTGATGCATGACCATAGATGTCATTGATCTGCTTGAAATGGTCCAGATCGGCCACCATGACCGCAAAACTGCGACCGGTTGCTGCCGAATGCTCGGCAACACGCGACAAATGCGGCATGGCATAGCGGCGGTTGTGCAACCCCGTAAGCGGATCTGATACAGCTGCTTTCAAACCAGTCCGCACCGTGGCGCGCAACTGATCCGCAATGCGTTTGCGCCGAAGCATCGCCTTGATGCGTAGCGTCATCTCAATAGGTTCAAAACCGTCTGTCATCAGGTCATCTGCCCCAAGATCAAGCGCATAAGCGCCCAAACCGGGATCGGGACGCGCCTGCATCACAAGAACGCCTGCATGACGGGTGATAGCGGTGGCCCTGATAGCGGCCAGGAGCCGCAACACATCGCTGTTGGATGTATCGTTTTCACCCAAAGCCAGAATGAAAACATCTGGAACTTTTTCGGGCGAGAGGTCACGCAACGCCGTCTCCGGTGCGGAAAAGGTCAGATTTGTGCGCAACTGCGGGCGTAGCAAGTTAACCCAATTATGTGCGACATTGGCATCTGCCCCAACCAGAATTGCCCGCCCAGCCGGGCCAAAATCCATGGTTTCTTCTGCAAATCCAAGAGCTCTTGAAGTATCATCGCGCATTTGCCATTCCGCCGCCGAGTTATGGGCGCGAATCAGACTGCGAACACGCGCCAAGAGTAAAGTATCATCAATGGGTTTCAGCATGACGTCCTGAACACCCGCTTCGAGCGCCTTCAGGCGCATATCTGCGTTGGGTCGGCAACCGACGACCATCATTGGGATGGCGCGTGTTTGCGGACTGCGTTTCAAGCGGCGGCAAAGCTCTGCCGCGTCACAATCCGGCAGTGCCATGGCGGAAATAACCAGATCGGGGTCATGCCTGAGGGCCGCAACACAGGCTTCATCTGCTGTGGCAGCGTGTACGACTTCATAGAACGCGGAAGCGAGTTTAACCTTCAAAACAATGCGATTCGTCGAAATTGCATCAACTATTAAAATCTTGCCTTGCACGCTTTTTGCGTCCTTTTCTTGAAGGTATCCGCTGGTCGACATTGCGCTGAATTTGGTTAACAAACAGTTTCGAATTTTTGGCAAATTATGGACAGATGATTATGGCGACGCGAGAGTCCGCAGAGGTGTTGGCACTACAGGTGCTGGGGTGGCTGGCCGGGCACAACGAACTCTTGCCCGTGTTCCTCGGGTCGAGCGGTGCGTCCGAAGCAGATTTGCGAAACGGCGCTCAGGACCCAATATTTTTGGGCTCGGTTCTCGATTTCGTGATGATGGATGATGCCTGGGTTGTTGAAGTTTGCGATCAGATCAACGTGCCCTATGATACTGTGTTCCAAGCGCGCCAGGCGCTGCCCGGCGGCGAACAGGTGAACTGGACATGAGTAGAATAGAAGCGGTTCTTTTCGACAAAGACGGGACTCTCTTTGATTTTGCCGCAACCTGGGAAACTTGGGCAGCCAGTTTTCTGGATCGCCTGACAGATAACAGCGATTCCGCGGCGCAAATGGGCGCTGTTATTGGGTTCGACTACCATGCCCGACATTTTGCAAGAGACAGTGTTGTCATCGCTGGTACACCAGGTGACGTGGCGGAAGCATTAATGCCATTTATCCCAGGGCGAACTTTATCCGAGATCATCGAATTGTTGAACGAAGAAGCTGCAGTTGCCCCGCAGGCAGAGGCCGTTCCCCTAGTTCCTTTTCTCTCTAGACTGATCAAAAGCGGAATGCGGCTAGGGGTGGCAACAAATGATGCCGAAGCACCCGCGCGTGCACACCTCAGCTCGGCGCACATTCTTGATATGTTTGAATTTATCGCAGGATTTGACAGCGGCCATGGCGCCAAGCCAAGCACCGGACAATTGATGGCTTTTGCAAGACACGTGCAACTGGCACCTGAGACGATCGCAATCGTCGGCGACAGCACCCATGACCTGATTGCTGGACGCGCGGCCGGTATGCATTGCGTCGGGGTTTTGACAGGGCTTGCGCCACGCGATGCGCTAGAACCCCATGCGGACGTGGTATTCGATGACATCAGCCATTTGCCGCGTTGGATTGAAGCCCAAAACGAATAACTTTCTCATCTAGTGCGTCGCATAATGTTCGGCAAAAACGACTGATTGCGTCGCGAATGAGACGGCCATCTAGCCGGTGCTCTGTCCTTTATTGCCTAGTAACTGCAAGAAAGGCCGAGCAATGGCACATGCCGGGAGAAAAAAAAGATCGCGCAGCGGTGGTCGCGCGGGGGCTGCAACAAGGCGGGGAACGGCGATCATCGAGCAAATGCCATGGCAACCTCCCGTCAACCTCGATCGCCCAACAGAACCCTTGTCGCCCGAAGGCGTCGAAGCCATTCATGATGGTGCGATGCGCATCTTGGAGGAAATCGGGGTTGAATTTCTAAACCTCGAAGCTCTTGAGATTCTGCGCAAAGCAGGCTGCGCAACCGATGGCACCAATGTGAGAATGGGTCGCGACTTCGTGATGGAATGGATTGCCCATGCGCCATCAGAGTTCACGCTGACGCCACGTAATCCGGATCGAAAACTGACCATCGGTGGCAAGAACCTTGTATTCGGTAACGTGTCTTCCCCGCCGAACTATTGGGACATGGAGCGCGGCACCAAAGTTCCGGGGACCCGCGAGATGTGCCGGGACCTGCTGAAACTGACGCAATATTTTAACTGCATCCACTTTGCAGGCGGTTACCCTGTGGAACCAGTGGATCTACACGCTTCGGTCCGACATCTGGATGTTTTATACGACAAACTGACTCTGACCGACAAGGTCATGCACGCCTACTCCCTAGGAAAGGAGCGTGTCGAAGATGTCATGGAAATGGTTCGAATATCGCAAGAACTTTCGCATGAAGAGTTTGATTTATCCCCAAGAATGTATACAAATATCAATTCCACTTCCCCCTTAAAACACGACATCCCAATGCTCGATGGCTGGATGCGCCTGGCGCGGCGGGGCCAAGGACTGGTGGTGACACCATTTACTCTGGCTGGCGCTATGGCACCGGTCACAATGGCTGGTGCAGTGGCACAATCGCTTGCCGAAGCCTTGTGCGCAGTCGTGTTGGCTCAAATTATCAATCCCGGGACACCAGTGGCGATTGGCACATTCACCTCGAACGTCGACATGAAGTCCGGCGCGCCGGCCTTCGGGACACCGGAATACATGCGCGCTACGCAAATGACGGGCCAGCTTTGTCGATTTTACAAATTGCCCATGCGCTCCAGCGGTGTCTGTGCTGCGAACGTACCGGACGGCCAGGCGATGTGGGAAACATCCAACAGCCTCTGGGCCGCGGTGCAATCGGGAACCAATATGGTTTACCATGCGGCGGGTTGGCTTGAGGGTGGACTTATTGCTAGCCCCGAAAAATTTATTATGGATTGCGAGGTTTTACAGCAAATACAGAGGTATATGGATCCCGCAATTGTTGCAACCGGGCCAGATGAGATTGCTTTGGACGCAATTAAATCCGTAGGCAACGCAGGTCACTTTTTTGGGATTCAGCACACGCAGGATCGCTACACAACGGCGTTTTATCAACCCTTTCTGAGCGACTGGAAGAACTACGAAGGTTGGGAAGTTGCCGGCGCAGTCTGGACGCCCGAACGCGCGCACATCATGTTCAAGGACATCATAGCCAATTTTGAAGCACCTGTAATGGATGAAGCCATTCGCGAGGAGCTTGCAGATTTTGTGGCACGTCGGAAATCTGAGGGCGGCGCACCTACAGATTTCTGAGAAGGCCAGACGCCCATTTATTGATACAATTTGATATATAGGGCGTTTATTAACCTGCCCGGTGCATAGTTCGATTAACTGTCGAAAGAGAAACCAATGCACGGTCTGGTCAATAGAGCAATTCAAAGTTTTGTCACCGATTGCTATGGCATCGGGCAGTGGAAAGCGGCAGCCAAACAAGCAGATGCAGGTGTTATCGAATTCGAGGCGATGTGGGTGTACGAAGATGCCCTGACCCCGAGGCTGCTAAACGCCGTTTGCGATGTGCTGGATAGACCCTATGAGGAACTGTTAGAAGACATTGGCAACTACTTGGTGTCTCATCCAAATTTGCAATCACTGCGACGGCTATTGCGATTTGGTGGCGTAGATTTCGTCGAATTCTTGCACTCGCTGGATGATTTGCCAGATCGTGCACGTTTGGCTGTTTCTGACCTGGACCTCCCACGTCTTGAACTTCGCGAGCATAGCCCTTTTCGGTATAGTTTAAGGTGCGATGGCCTGGTTGTCGGGTGCGGACACCTGCTTACGGGCGTTTTGCGTGCAATGGCAGACGACTATGGCGCATTGGTGTTCTTAGAATATGAGGGATCGCACGACGGTGTTGAGGTCGTTGCGATAGCATTGTTAGAAACTGATTTTGCAGAAGATCGTGGATTTGAACTTGCAACAGGTGTGCAATGAACCAGTCAAGCCCTTTCCAAAAGATGCTCGATGTCATGTGTCCAATGCATCTGGTTTTAGGCAAATCAGGTCACATTTTATCTACAGGTCCAACTGCAGAAAAGCTCTTGCTTGGGGAACCGCTTGTTGGAAAGCGGTTTCTTGAAGTTTTCGAGGTGAAACGTCCGCATTCAATAGATTCTTTGGATAAATTGCGTGCAAAGGCCGGTGGCAAATTGCACATGCAATTGCGAACTCCACCGCATCGTGAGCTTAAGGGGGTCCTGATGGAGGGTCCCGAAGAAAATGAGATGGTCGTGAATCTGTCTTTTGGGATCTCTGTTGTAGAAGCGGTTCAAGAGTACAAGCTATCGGCTGCGGACTTCGCTCCTACCGATTTGACTATTGAGATGCTTTATCTTGTTGAAGCAAAATCACTTGCTATGGAAGCGTCGCGCCAACTCAACCATCGCCTGCAGGGCGCGCGTGATGAGGCACAAGTGCAAGCGTTGACCGACACGTTGACGGGTCTCAAAAACCGCCGCGCAATGGACCAGGTTCTTGGCGACTCGATTGACAACAAAGAGAATTTTGCGTTGATGCATATGGACTTGGATTTTTTCAAAGCCGTCAACGATACAATGGGACATGCAGCAGGAGATCATGTGTTGCAGGTGGTTTCATCGATCATGGTGACGGAAACCCGAAAACACGATTGCGTCGCGAGAGTCGGCGGCGATGAGTTTGTGTTACTTTTGCGCGACTTGGATAATGCCAAAACAATTGATCAGATTGCAATGCGGATCATCAGAAAACTCAGCCAACCCATTCAGTTTGAAGGCAACGTTCTCAAAGTTTCTGCCAGCGCGGGAACCGCGCTTTCCAATCAGTATGATTACCCTGACGCGGAACAAATGCTGGCGGACGCCGATCTGGCACTTTACGAGTCAAAACACCTAGGGCGCGGCCGTCACACTTTCTATTCCGGAGCACTTCGTACCGATAGCGAATTAGTGGACAACGAATCGAATTTGGATGAAGTCGAGCGGCGCGCCTAGTACAACGCAATACCTACTATTTTTTCGACTATGCCCATTGCTGTATTGTGCGTCGACATAATATTTACTTTATAAATCAGTATATTGGTGAGTTTTCGACGATTCCTGATCACACGGGAATGGGTAATTCTACTAATGTCACAATATAAATTGAACGATTACCATGCCTCCTCGACTATGGCTGCGGTGAAGGCAATCAGGCTGAAACCAAGACGTGGTCGTGACATGGGTTCCTTAGGGCGCTCAAAAAGTGTTTTTTTTGCGAGTAGGTCCAAGTTTGTGACAGAAGTGTTTTCTCCTGACGGGCGCGCGCTCGCGCTTCTCTCTTCTGAGTTGCAGACGTCGGCAAGCTATTTTTTCTGCGCCTTAGAGTTATCCAGTGCGGATTTACAGATGCGCTGCGGCAGTGACAAAAAGTTTGGTCTAAACATGTGCAAACAGGCGAGTCTAATCGCCGAACACATCATTGGATTACAAAAGCCACTTTTCATTGACGATATTTACGCTCACCCTTTGATTGGGCGGAAAGACATTCTTTTCGGTCATTGCTTACGGTCTTTTGCGGGAATACCGGTTGGCTTGCGCGGGAAGGGCGCGACTGGCACATTGTGCACTGTAAGCACGAAATCGCTACGTTGGAACAATGATCATATGACGGCTTTGCAGAAAGCTGCTAAGATGATGCCGATGATTAATGAAACCTGAGGTCACGTTTGATCGAGACACTTAAGAGCCGCTTGCGTCAGCTTATTCAAATTCAGTCCAGGAAATTTTTTTGTTCAATCTGCTTTTTTCAATCATATCGTGTAGCACGTAACCGAAGTGGTGACACAGTTCACCCTATTCGGACGCCGTACTTAACAATGGTTGATCCTGTAAGTTGGCCGATTTTGGCGCAAAAAGAAACGCGTCATCAATGAAGCTCTCTCTTGGAATGATCCTGGCGCTATGTTTGGCGGGTTTGCAATTCATTGCTGTTACAATTGTGGTTTTTTCGTCATTTTTGACGTCTGAACGCGTTTTACTGGACCATGCTCGCGAACTTTTGAGCGACGTTGGAACCAATACAATCGAGCATTCCAAGGGTTTTTTGAAACCTGCAAAAGGGGCCGCTGAACTGGCACGCCGCCTTGCTGAAAATCAGGTTATTTCCAGTGACGATCGTGCACAGCTTGAAAAGCTTTTGTTCCAGCAATTGCAGATATCTCCCCAGTTCTCCGGCGTGTTTTACGGAGATCAAGATGGCAACTTTGTCTACGTGATGCGCAGTAGCGGACCGGGTCCCTTTCGATCAAAATTTATTAAACAAACGGATGAATTCCGTTCGGTCGAATTAATTTGGCGGGAAAACGACTACAAGATTGTTGAAACGCGTTCGGACCCAACTGATACTTATGATCCCAGAGAGCGCCTTTGGTACATTAATGCGCGTACAGCAAATCAGAGTATTTGGACCGATCCTTACATCTTTTTCACCTCGCGACAGCCCGGCATAACCGCTGCCTCTCCAGTAGTCGACGCAGAAGGGAAAATCCGAGGCGTCGTTGGTGTTGACATTGGCATACATGCCATTTCTGAATTTTTGTCGCGTTTAACTATAGGAGAAAGCGGCAAAGCACTGATTTTAAATAATAATGGTGATGTCATTGCCCATCCCGACCAAAGCCTAATTCGAAAAGAAAACCCGGACGGCAGTTTTAGTTTCGTAAACATTGGTGAAATTGGTGATCCGGTGGCGCGAGCCGCGTTTGGCGACTTAGTGTCCCAGCAAGACATTTCGGTCCAAACTGAAGTGTCGTCACGCTTTGATTTCGGCGGGTCGACTTATGTCTCTATGATCATGCCTGTCATCAGCGACGAATTACCCTGGACAATAGCGGTTTATGCTCAGGAAAACGATTTTACAGGCGAAATCAAAGCGAACCGCACTCAAAACGTTTGGATTGCGGCCTTTATTGCTTTGATGACGGGTGTCTTCGGCTTGATCTTGGCGAACTACATTCACAAACCGGTGCGCGCGTTTGCTGTACGCGCATCTTTGGTATCTCAGGGCGAAGTGTCATCCTCGGAACCATTGCCAAAAACGTATCGAGAGCTTGAACGTGCAAACGAGACACTTGTTCAAGCCATCGCTGAACGAAAAATTTCCGAGGCTGAATTCGGGCGTACTTTCGATCTGGCATCGCGGGGTATGGCGCAAATTCAGGCTGGAACAGGCAAATTGATACGGGTCAACGCAAAGTTTGCTAGCATGTTAGGGTATGAAGAATCCGAAATTTTGCAACTGACCGCGCATGATATATCCCATCCCGATGATCCTGTGTCTGCGTTTTTCTTCAAAGACGGCAGTCATGAAAAATCTGGCTATCTGCATGAAAAACGTTTGCTGCGCAAAGATGGCACGATTATTTGGGTGAGCGAAAATGTGATCATAATTAGGGACGATAGTGGGAAGCCCTTGCATGCCGTGGTCACGGTGGATGATATTTCCGAAAGAAAGGCTGCTGAACGCGAAATCGAACAACTGAATTGGGATTTGTCGCATTCCGCACGTGTTAATGTTATGGGCCAGATGGCAACCAGTCTCGCGCATGAACTCAATCAGCCGCTGCTGGCTATCACGCAGAACATGGATACGGCGCTCTACGCATTGCAGAATGACTCTGAAGATAGAGACACCTTGAAATCTGTGTTGCAGGAAACGGACCGCCAAGCGCATCGCGCAGGAGACATCATCAAAGCACTCAGGGGATTCGTAAAAAAGGACGGTGTTGAAAAAGCAGAGTTTGATTTTGAAGAGCTCTTGGAACAGACGCTTCATCTGGTACGCTCTGAGGCAAAGGAAAACGGGATAAAAATTGATACTGACGCGCAAGGGCTGGACCCGGTTTACGGATCTCGTGTGCAGATCGCGCAAGTTTTACTCAACCTTCTTCGAAACGCCATTGAGGCGATCGCAGGAAGCGATGACACAATAAGAAAAGTTCATTTGCGGGCAGAGAACACTGCGTTCGGGACACTAATTTCAATAACTGACTCGGGCCCGGGCTTGGATGAAGGTGCGAATTTGTTTGAACAGTTCGAGACTACTAAAGAAGACGGAATGGGGCTTGGTCTTTCCATTTGTCGCACGATCGTAGAAGCGCATGGCGGAAAGCTATGGTACCAGCGAGATGCAGAGAGCAGGGCCCGGTTTTTGTTCTCACTTCCTTCTCTGACGCCGAAATCCCTGCAGGCGAGGCAAGATGACGTCGAAGTCTGAGCAAACAGTCTTCATTGTTGATGATGACGCCGATATTCAGGTTTCTTTGTCGCGGGCTTTGACGACACGCGGATACACCACCTGCGTTTTCGGATCGGCGCAAGCGTTCCTAGAAGCGTATGACTCTGACATTTCGGGATGTATAATCCTGGACTATGGGATGCCTGGAATGTCTGGCCTCGAGTTGCAACGTTCTTTGGTCGCACGCGGCGCGACACTGCCAATAATTTTCATTACGGGTCATGGGGGAGTACCGGAATCGGTACAAGCCATGAAACTGGGAGCCATCGATTTTCTGGAAAAACCTTTCCGACAAGAAGTGTTGCTCAAGCAGATTGATGCCGCGTTAAAGCAAGATGCCGAAAGCCGTCGAGGTCGGGACAAAGCCAGAATTGCAAGGCGGCGATTTGAGAATCTGACTGATCGCGAAAGAGAAATAGCTGAACTACTCGTGTCCAATCCCTCCAGTTCCTCCAGTAAAGATGTTGCGCGACAACTCGACATCAGCCCACGCACAGTAGATCACCACAGGGCGCGCATTCTGGAAAAAATGCAGGTAAATTCTGTAGCAGAACTGGTTGATCTGTCCATCACGACAAACCTTTTCCACAAATCCAGCGCGACCTATCCAATAGGTAATTCTACCTAGGTAACCACGCTCATTTACCTAATTCCATTGCTGGTACAGTGTGAGAACACAGTGTGGGTGTTGGGTGTTCCGCGCGATTTTGGCGCAATCAGTTGCCGAGTATCTGAGGTGTTGTGATCAATGCGCGCCTCAGTATGGTTCACATCCCTAGTTTGTATCAGCGTTCTTGCGAGTATAAATAGGAAGCACGTCGTCGTCTGTATTGCACTGTCAGACGGCGACGTGTCTTCTAGTTTGGAAAACTGCCGATGTTTGTTTTTGCGATGCGAACATCTTGAATACGTTGTGATCGCAACTTTTCCAAATTTCCTTGCTAAAATGTAACGCGTCGAGGCACCACTGTCTCGGAACTGGAACACTCACAAAGTCATTCTCAGCGGAGACGGTCTCTTAGGAGACTACATAGTAGGAGATACAGCTGGTAGCCCGTAGGGGAATCGAACCCCTCTTTCCAGGTTGAAAACCTGGCGTCCTAACCGATAGACGAACGGGCCACATGGCTGTGAGCGGTTGATTAGGC
>NZ_JBGCEQ010000024.1:0-67989 GCF_045106495.1 Roseobacter sp. | reverse complement strand
ATCTCGGAGGGGTCGTGATCCGTGCTGTCGCGTGTCATCTGCGCTGTGGCCCACCACCCTTTGAAGAAGGCGGCGACCACAGCCAACAATAAGAGCGGAAAGCCACCCAATACATGTAGCAGCCACCCCCATGGCAGGGCCACAAGCGATCCCCACGTGCCGGGCGCAGGGCGGATATAACCAACGCCCAGCACTGTGCCGATCAGTGTTGCGATGCGCTTCATGGTTTCACCAATGCTGCCGTTGCGATGCAAGCAATGCCTTCACCACGCCCTGTGAAACCGAGCTTTTCGGAAGTGGTGGCCTTTACCGAAACCCGCGATGGGTCCAGGCACAATATATCAGCCATCTTCGCGCGCATCGCTGGGGTGTGAGGTCCGATTTTGGGAAACTCGCAAATTAATGTGCAATCAACATTGGAAATGGCAAACCCCATCTCAACCGCCAACTCGACAGCGTGGCGCAAAAAGACATGACTTGCGGCACCTTTCCATTGGGGATCGCTGGGGGGGAAATGCTGACCAATATCGCCTTGTGCCAAGGCACCATATATCGCATCCGTCACCGTGTGCATGCTGACGTCGGCGTCGGAATGACCTACAAGGCCTTGATTAAACGGGATTTTCACGCCGCAAAGGACCACATGATCTCCCTCGCCAAAAGCATGCACATCAAAGCCGTTACCCAGTCTAATGTCCATTCCGTGTCCTCAAGATACGTTCGGCCCGTTCGAAATCTTCGGGCATCGTGATTTTCAAATTGTCTTCGCTGCCCGGTGCAATTGCGACGGTAAGACCGGCCTTACGCACAAGTTCAACGTCATCCGCAGCACCCGCCGGGTAGGCGTGGTGTGCCGCTAGAATAGCCTTGAAGTCAAATCCTTGCGGTGTCTGCGCGCGGTAGAGCCCATCGCGGTCGACGGTTTGTGCAACCTGTCCATCGTTTCCCCGCCACAAAGCGTCAAAAACCGGCACGGCAGGCGCTGCCGCCGAGTTGTAGCGCAGGGCTTCAATGACACTGTTAATCACAGAATGTGTCACGCATGGCCTTGCCGCATCATGGATCAATACCCGGTCACAGCGCCCCTCAAGAATTTGCAATCCTGCAAGAACAGACGCACTGCGTGTATCGCCGCCGTCTACAACTTCAATACCGGGCCGCTGCGCCCAGGTTCCCACAGCGATATCATCCGGGTGCAGGACCAGAACCAAATGTTCAATGTCGGGGTGGGAAGAAAATGCGTCCAACGAATGATCTACGCTGGTCTTGCCTGCCAAGGGGAGCCACTGCTTTGGTGTAGCCTGTCCGGCTCTGACACCGCGCCCCGCCGCGACAATCACCGCCGCAACAAGCATGTGTCCGACCTATTCATGTTTCCGCCCCATACTTCATGTATAGTTGTTACGGCTTTGAGCGCCGGGAGGCAATTGCGCGATGGAAGTGCCCAATAAATAGGCAATTGTGCCTGCGTGATCCGTGTAAGGTGTCTGAAATATTGAGAGAAACCAACCTTATTGATAATGTTTCATCTCGTGCCTAAGGATTAAGCGTTTGTCATCTGCATCATTGCCCTTCGATTTGAACCCTCCGGTGATGCTTGCGCCGATGGCTGGAATCACGGATCTGCCCTTTCGGACATTGGTGGCATCTTTCGGTGCAGGCCTGGTGGTGTCTGAAATGGTTGCAAGCCACGACATGCTGAATGCGCGCCCCGGTGCTCGCGAAAAGGCCGAGTTGGGATTAGGTCATGTGGGCACAGCGGTTCAACTGGCCGGGCGCGAAGCAGCACCCATGGCGGAAGCCGCGCGCATGGTCGAAGGGCAGGGCGCGCAGGTGATCGACATCAATATGGGCTGCCCCGCCAAGAAGGTCACTCAGGGCTTTTCCGGATCAGCGCTCATGCGAACGCCGGATCACGCACTGACCTTGATCGAGGCTGTTGTAAAAGCCGTCTCTGTCCCTGTGACCTTGAAGACCCGCCTGGGCTGGGATGACACTCTGCGTAACGCGCCCGAAATTGCCTGCCGCGCAGAAGCTGCAGGTATCAAGTTGATTACCATTCACGGGCGTACGCGCTGTCAGTTTTTCCAAGGGCAGGCCGATTGGGCAGCGATCAAAGCAGTCAAGCGCGCGGTCGACATCCCGGTGATTGCCAACGGCGATATAGTTGATACGACCTCGGCGCGACGCGCCTTGGCGTTATCCGGGTCGGACGGCATTATGATCGGGCGTGGCGCGCGGGGAAAACCATGGCTTTTGGCGCAGATCGCACATCGGATTTTTGACGCGCCAGCCCCCGCGATTCCGAAAAGAGCTGATTTCGCCGCGATGGTATGCCTGCATTACGAGGCAATGGCCTCGTTTTACGGGACTGAATTGGGTCTTCGCGTCGCGCGCAAGCACTTGGGGTGGTACATGGATACTTGCGCCACACCGCAGGCGCTAAGGCGCGCGGTGCTCACGGCATCTACAGTGGCAGAGACTTTGGGGCTGATCCCAGACGCCTGCAATACTGATGATCTGGTGGCGGCATGAACTCCGATCGCGCGATTTGGGCAAGCCTGCCTGTGCCCACACTGATCATCGGACCGAATAACGAGATCGTCGACATCAATTCCGCTGCAGAAGGGTTTTTGAACGTTTCCGCAAAATCCGTGCGCGGCGTTCCGGTATGGGATCAGATCGCGGTAAACGATCCTTTGGAAACGGCCTTTGAACGGGCGCGCGGTACCAGCACACCACTCTTTGTAAACGATGTGGACGTGGGCAGTGGCCAAAGAGCGCCTATGCAGTCAGATTTGCAGGTAGCACCACTGCTCGGTCATCCCGAGCATATGATTTTCATGATTTCGCCGCGTGAACTGGCGGGGCGGATGACCCAGAACCATTCGGTCAAATCCGCGGCTAAGTCTGCGATCGGCATGGCTGAAATGCTCGCCCATGAGATAAAGAACCCACTTGCCGGGATCACCGGGGCGGCGCAGCTGTTGAGCATGAACCTGGCGGCGGAAGATCTGGAATTGACGGATCTGATTGTTGAGGAAAGCCGCCGGATCGTAAAGCTTCTGGGTCAAGTCGAGCAGTTTGGCAACTTGTCGATGCCTGACTTTCAAGCTGTAAATGTGCACGATGTTCTTGATCGTGCGCGCCGCTCTGCCCTGCTGGGATTTGGCGCGCATATGAAGATTATCGAAGACTATGATCCGTCTCTGCCAATGGCGTACGGTGATCCGGATCAGTTGTTGCAGGTGGTCCTGAACCTGCTCAAGAATGCGTCCGAGGCCACAAATGGCAAATCGGGCCAGATCAGACTGCACAGCTATTTCGAGCACTCTTTCCGGCTGAGGCGGTCGGACGGGTCCGGTCAATCTCTGCCTTTGCAAATTGAGATTATTGATGATGGTCCCGGACTACCGGAAGCGATCAAAGACGACGTTTTTGACCCCTTTGTTTCGGGGCGCGAGAACGGCACTGGTCTGGGTTTGGCTCTGGTCAGCAAAATTGTCTCAGATCACAGTGGCTGGATTTCGGTTTCTTCGACACCAGGCAGAACTGTTTTTCGAATTTCCCTGCCGCGCGCACCGAAATCCGCACAGCAAAAACAATAAAGGAGAGTACTTTCATGGATGGTACAATACTGGTTGCAGATGATGACAGAACGATCAGAACAGTACTCACACAGGCTCTGACGCGTGCGGGTTGCAAGGTTCATGCGACATCCAGTCTCACCACGCTGATGCGTTGGGTTGGAGAGGGCAAGGGCGATGTCGTCATATCTGATGTGATGATGCCGGATGGAAACGGGTTGGAAATGCTGCCCAAGATTGCCGAGGATCGTCCAGGATTGCCAGTCATCGTGATTTCGGCACAGAACACGATCATGACCGCGATCCAGGCAGCTGAAGCGGAAGCCTACGACTATTTACCCAAACCTTTTGACCTTCCGGATTTGATGAAACGCACAGCGCGCGCGCTGGAGACGCGTCCGCAGAATCGGCGCGCGCCGGATGACGTCAATCAACGTCCCGACGAATTGCCGTTGGTGGGCCGTACCGCTCTGATGCAAGCCCTTTACCGGGTGGTCGCGCGGGTGATGAACACCGACTTGCCGGTGTTGATCTGGGGCGAATCCGGCACCGGTAAAACGCTAATCGCCAAAGCGATCCATGATTTTTCAGATCGCAGGAATCTACCTTTCATTACGGCTTCTGTTGAAGAGTTGCAGGATCTGGAAGGTCCGGCGAGGCTCTTGGCGCGGGTCAAAGGCGGCACGCTTCTGGTCGAAGAGATCGCGGATTTGCCCGCTGAATTGCAGGCCAGGCTGGTGCACATGATGGATACACCGGGTGAGTTTGCGCCGCGTTTCCTTGCGACCAGTCAGTCGGATCTCAATGCTGCGATGGAAGCCGGTCAGATGCGCAAAGACCTCTACTATCGCCTAAGCGGCGCCACCTTGACCGTGCCTGCCCTTAGGGAACGGGTCGATGACATTCCTATTTTGACCGAACATTTTTTGACGAAAATCGAAGCCTCGGGAGCCGGTCAGAGGGAACTATCGAGCGAGGCTGCCGAGATATTTCGCAACTACAGTTGGCCTGGTAACGTGCGTCAATTGGAAAATGCGGTGCGCCGCCTTGGGCTGACCAGTCGGGCTGCGGAAATAACGGCCAGCGAGGTCGAGCAGGTTTTGGGTGCGCAACCCGATCTGGAACCGATGCGCGCCTTGGGCAATACGGAAAAGCTGGGTGCGTCGGTCGAGCGGCATCTTCGCAGATATTTTGATTTGCATGGCAATATGTTGCCACCCGATGGGCTTTATTCTCGGATTCTGCGCGAGGTCGAAGCGCCTTTGATAGAAATATCGCTTGAAGCGACCGGCGGAAATCAGGCGAAATGCGCCGATTTACTTGGGATCAACCGGAATACTTTGAGAAAAAAGATCACCGACCTCGATATTGAGGTGACACGCCGCCGTAAATTGATGTAAAACTGCCACACAAACCGTGGCCAACAGGGGACACCCCTATTCAGGACCACAAAATAGAGCGGTACGGCGTCATGGCGCCACATCATAAGTGAGGTCATCGGGTGAACACCCGTGTAGAAAGGTCACTGTGGCTGCGGATGGGGCGCTTGCTCCGCATTCGGCGCGTCCGTAATTTCGCGACATTGGGTCTGGTTGTGCTGGGGCCGGTACTCGCCCTGTCTACATTTTTGGTATTGGGGCCGCTGGGCCAAGCGAGTAACACACTCGGGTTGCGCCTTATTCTATTGGCCGATCTCGTCTATTTCCTGGTGATTGCGGCGCTTGTTCTGGCGCAAGTTGGGCGGCTCATAGCAGCACGTCGGGCGAAGTCCGCCGGGTCGCGGTTGCACCTGCGCTTAACCGGTGTTTTTGCCCTCATGGCTTTGATCCCGACGGTGACGGTGGCCATTTTTGCTGGTCTTACTGTGAATGTCGGGCTTGAAGGGTGGTTTTCGGACCGTGTCCGCCAGGTGGTTGGAAGTTCACTTGCCGCCGCACAGGCTTACGAATCAGAACAGCGCGTGGATCTTGCAGAAGATGCTTTGACGCTTGCGCGCAGCATCGACGATGCCCGGCGAACCGGTGCAAATGTTTCTGACAGTGAGCTGCTCAGCGAAGGTCAGCGACAAATTCAGCGCGGGCTGCGCGAAGCCTATCTGATTGACGGGACAGGCAATATCCGCGCGCGGGGCGATCGGAGTTACCTGTTCGATTTTGAAGCACCGGGCGACCAACGCCTTATCGAAGCAGATGAGCAGGACGTGGTCGTGATCGAAGATTGGGCCAACAATGAATACCGTGCTCTGGTGCGCCTGTCTGCCTTTGTCGATCGCTTCTTGTACATAAGTCGTGATGTGGATGGCGACATCCTGTCCCTGCTGGACGAAACACAAGAAACGGTACGGCTTTACCAACAATTGGAAAGCGAACGGGGCCGTTTGCTGTTTGATTTTGGTCTTCTCTACTTGGCGTTTGCCGTGATGTTAATTCTGGCCGCCATATGGCTGGGACTTTGGTTCGCAGAACGTCTTTCGGTGCCGGTCGGTCGGTTGACCGGTGCAGCACAGCAAGTCGGCGCGGGCGATCTTGATGTGCAGGTGCGTGAGGAGGAAGGCGATGACGAAATCGCCATGTTAGGTCGTTATTTCAACCAGATGACGAAACAACTTAAAGTGCAGCGTGGCACACTTGTCGAAAATACCGAACAGATCGAACGTCGGCGCAGGCTCTTTGATTCCGTATTGAGTTCGGTGACCTCCGGGGTTGTGGGTCTGGACCCACAGGGGCATGTAACTTTCGTCAATACGGCCGCTGAGAGGCTTTTGGATTGGCGGCCTGGTCAGCAATCCGTTTCTCTGAAGGTAGCGATACCCGAGTTTGGTCCCATCTTTGACAAAATTGCCCAACCGCAATTCCAAGTGGCGCAAGGCGAGGTGAAAGTCACTCGACAGCGACGCCTAGAAAACTTGCTAGTTCGTATGGCCAAACGCCGTTCGCAGGATGGCAAGCTTGAAGGCTACGTTGTCTCGTTTGACGACGTCACTGATCTCGTCAGCGCGCAACGTATGGCCGCCTGGGGTGACGTCGCACGTCGTATCGCTCATGAAATCAAGAATCCACTGACCCCGATCCAATTGTCCGCCGAACGGATCAAACGCAAGTTTTCGCCAAAAGTCGGGGACGATAGCGAAACATTGGAACAAATGACCGATGTTATCATCCGACAAACGGGTGATTTGCGCCGGATCGTGGACGAGTTTTCGAAGTTTGCACGCATGCCGGAACCGGATCGCAAACCGGCCTGCTTGAACGATTTGGTGCGTGATGCAGTGCTCTTGCAGCAAACCGGCCAACCGAACGTGCAAATAGACATGAGTTTGCCCGACATGATGGTTCAGGCGGAACTTGACGCAACGATGATTGGTCAAGCCCTCACAAATTTGATTAAGAACGCAGGTGAAGCCATTGAAACACTGGAGAATAAAGGTGCTCCGGATGGGCACGTGCCGATGATTGCGGTGCAGCTGTCAGCGCAAGACGGGCGTGCAAAAGTGACCATCGCAGACAATGGCATCGGCTTGCCTGAGGACCGTGCCCGACTGTTCGAACCTTATGTGACAACACGCAGCGAAGGCACCGGCCTCGGCCTGCCGATCGTCAAGAAAATTATCGAAGAGCACGGCGGCAGCCTTGTTCTAGAAGATGCACCGGCCTTTGAAGGCCAAACCCATTCCGGCGCCATGGCAGTGATTACGTTGCCTTGCAGCACCAGCGCCGCAGAACCAGAACCGACCCAACTGTTGGAAGGAAGTGACCTATGAGCGACATTCTCATTGTAGATGACGAGCGTGACATTCGAGAACTGATCTCGGACATCTTGATTGACGAAGGATATGGCACGCGTCTGGCGGGCAATTCGGACGATGCGATGGCCGCGATCAATGCCGATGCCCCTGCATTGATCATATTGGACATCTGGCTGAAAGACAGCCGGATGGATGGCATCGATATTCTCAAAGCCGTCAAGCGTGACAACCCGGATGTGCCGGTCGTCATCATTTCCGGGCATGGCAATATTGAAATCGCGGTGGCTGCGATCAAACAGGGCGCTTATGACTTTATCGAAAAGCCCTTTAACATCGATCAGCTTCTGGTCGTCATTCGCCGGGCGATGGAAACCTCGCGTCTGCGTCGGGAAAACCAGAGCCTGCGCCGTCGCGATGTAACTAGTTCCGATATGATCGGCAATTCGGCGGCGTTCCGGGCATTGGTGGGACAGTTGGACAAGGTCACGAAGTCGAACGGCCGCGTGATGCTGACCGGGCCTGCGGGCAGCGGCAAGGAAGTTGCGGCGCGCTACATTCACGCCAATTCCAATCGGGCATCGGCTCCTTTCGTGACGGTGAATTGTGCCGGTGTGGCGCCGGATCGGATGGAGGAGGTTCTGTTCGGACGGGAAACAGCTGAACGCGGTGTCGAGCCGGGGTTGCTGGAAGAGGCGCATAGCGGTGTCATTTATTTTGATGAAGTCGCGGACATGCCCGTCGGGACCCAGTCCAAGATTTTGCGGGTTCTGGTGGATCAGCAATTCCAGCGGGTGGGCGGCAACGACAAAGTGCGGGTCGATTTGAGGGTCATCTCCTCGACCAACCGCGACCTGGAGCAGGCCATTCTGGCCGGTACATTCCGGGAAGAATTGTACCACCGTCTGAACGTCGTGCCGATCGCCGTACCTTCTCTAGAAGAGCGGCGCGAAGATATTCCGGCGCTGGCGGAACACTTCATTTCGGATATGAACGCTGTGCAGGGCCTGCCTGCGCGGGCCATCAGCAGCGATGCGGAAGCACTGATGCAAACCATGGTATGGCCAGGGAACGTGCGCCAGTTGAAAAACCTCATCGAGCGGGTTTTGATCCTGGGCGATGAAAATGGTCCGATCGAGGCGCGCGAATTGCCAGGCATTGAAGAGGGCAGCGACGATGAAAGCCGCGTGGTGCTCTCAGGAGCTTTGGCGACACTTGCGCTGCGCGAGGCCCGAGAGGCTTTTGAACGCGAGTATCTGTTGACGCAAATCAATCGGTTTGGCGGTAATATCTCGCGAACCGCGAATTTCGTTGGAATGGAACGCTCCGCATTGCACCGCAAACTCAAGTCACTGGGAGTTGTCACCTCGGCCAAATCCGGCACCCGTATTGCGCATGTGGATGATGAGGTCGACGCAGCAGAATGACCTAGCTGGCGAGTTCTTCCAGCACGTCCACTCCCTGCATTTTCAGGAAGTGCAGCATGTCGATGAAAATCCAATTCTCGGCAAGCTTGTCTTCGGACCGCCGGTATACATCCACGACCCGCATATCCGCGCGGTTGGTGTTCGCCGGCACGCCGATAAAACCATTGTCATTGGTCAGGGTCAGGTTGGGCCACCCAAAAAACGCGCCATAAGACCCTTCTGCCATGCGGCACAGGTGTCCGTTGAACGCGCGTCCTGACAATCCGGTTCGAAAGGGTTGCTGGTGCTGTTCGATGTATCGGTCAATGGTGTAGGTGGCGCCAATCCCTGCAGGCCCCCACCAAATCATGTCGTTGTGCCAGTTTTCTGCCAACTCGTCCTGCGGGGTCGGTGGTTTTGAGGCCGCATTGGCGTGGTCGATGGAGCCGATCATTGTGTTGATTAGGTTCAGGGTTTTCACAGATTCACGGGCGTCCTGAGGCGCATGCAGCAACCCGTCATGGGTCATTGGACCCGGTTGCACCAGATGCTGACCGGTTTGCGGCGCGCGCAGCGGATTGACCCCGGCCTGGATCATCAGATGCATCAAGTCCACGAACAAGGCTGACTGGGTGATCTGCCCCTTTTCGACCTTGTTGAATTCAGCATAACGCAAAAACGCCATTTTTCGGGTTGCAGGGATGTTCAAAAACGGCGCGTCGAAGAGACCCATCAAGTGACCCATGGAGCAGGTCCAGCGTCCTTCGAACCCGTCAATTTCATTGAGACCGGCAAAGAACACATCCTCGCGTCGCTGGACATTCGAAAAGGCACGCAAAAACGGTGCCCAAAATGTCTCGGCGATGGCATTTGGCCCGACCTGTTCATAAAATGGGTGCATGCCATACCAATGGCATTTCGGGTGTAGGGTTTGTGCGAGAACATCTGCAATGGTTTCAGGTGTTGCTGCGGCCATGGCTGCATAGTGATGTTGCACAAGAGATTTTGCGGGCTGCAAATCAGGAGAGAAGGGATTCGATGTGTTCATGCTGAAAAGCTGTAAGAAAAGGGACGCAGAACTACCAGCTTAAATGCGATCGAGTCAGCCCGCCTGGTTTACAATTTGCCAACTGCCATCCTGATACTTGATGGCACAGCTTTGTTCGGTGAGACGCGGCAAAACGCGGGTTTCGGTCTTGGGAGCCGCGCGAAACACGTTGCTCGGACAATTTGGAAGAGTGACAGGCTGATACCCACGTTGCGCCATGCATTGCGCTTCGGCACGCCCACGCAGGTCTGCGTTGAGGTCTACGGTGTAAATTCTGCCTTGCTCAAAATAACCCCCGACCGAGTGGCACCGCCCCGCAGCATCACAATATCTGCGTGCAGGAACGTAAATGGGCGGTTCTTGCCGTATCTGGTTGTTGACGGGTACATCCGACAAGGCAGCAATCTCGCAATCGAGCAGGTCCGTCTGCATGCGCGTCACTTGAGCGCCTTCTTTGTGGTAGATTGACAGCGGCGCGCAGGACACCAACACCGAAAAGGCACCAAAGACCATCAATAAATGACGCAAAGACCACATCGTTGCAGTTTGCCCCGCTTTGCGCCCAAGGACAATTGAATTGACCGCCCACAGGCCTTCTGCCATTCAGAAAGTCGCGAAACGGCGTGAAGGACCTCAGGCGCATGAAGGTGATTATCTGTGGCGCAGGGCAGGTGGGTTGGCAAATTGCGCGCCACCTTTCCGGCGAACGCAATGATGTCACGGTCGTTGACAGCAATCCTGACCTGGTACGCCGCGCGACGGATTCGCTTGACGTGCAGGGGATTGCCGGTTTTGCCAGCTACCCTGATGTTCTGGACCGAGCGGGCGCGCGGGATGCTGAGATGATCATTGCCGCTACCTATTCTGATGAGGTAAACATGGTCACCTGTCAGGTGGCGCATTCGGTTTTTGGCATCAATCGCAAAATTGCCCGGCTGCGCAGTCAGTCATATCTCAATGCGATTTATTCTGATCTTTACCGCCGCGATCATATGCCCATTGACGTTGTCATCAGCCCCGAAAAAGAGGTTGCAGCCGCAGCTTTGCAAAGGTTGTCGGCACCGGCGGCGTTTGACACAGAGACTTTCATGGACGGCAGGGCACACCTGATGGGCATCACGATTGAGGAGGAATGCCCCGTCGTCAACACGCCCTTGCGACAGCTCACGGACCTCTTTTCGACCTTGCGTGCCACAGTTGTTGCCGTGCGCCGCGAAGGGACGCTCTTTGCGCCAGAAGCGAAAGACCAATTGTTTGTCGGCGATGATTGCTATGTTTTCACCCATGCGGATGATATCCCGCGTACACTGGAAATATTCGGTAAGAAAGTGACCAAGCAGGACCGAGTTGTACTGGTTGGCGGCGGCAATGTCGGCCTCGCCGTTGCACAGACTTTGGAATCGCAAACGACAAAACGCGTTCGGGTCAAGGTGATCGAGAAAAACCGCATCTGCGCCGAGAAAGCTGCGGAAGCTCTGGAACGCACGATTGTTCTCAATGGTGACGGTCTGGACGCGGGGCTCTTGGCCGAGGCCGGTATTTCCCGCGCAGACGGTATGTTGGCCATCACAGATGATGACAAGACGAACTTGCTGGCCTGTGTGCGTGCCAAATCAGAGGGCTGCCCATATACCATAGCCCTGATCAATGACCCGACCCTGGTGCCGTTGATGAATCCTCTTGGCATTGACGCCTATATCAATCCGCGCGCCACGACGGTCAGCTCGATCCTGCGTCATATTCGGCACGGCCGCGTGCGCGCGGTTTATTCGATTGGCGACGCCGAAGCCGAAGTGATTGAGGCAGAGGTTCTGTCGACCTCGCCTTTGGCAGGTAAGCGCATTTCCGAAGTCGATTTCCCGGAAGGTGTTCTGGTGGGTGCGGTCAAAAAAGGCGAAGAGGTCATCAGACCCCTTGGCAGTACGCGCATTGACGAAGGTGACGTGATCGGCATTTTTGCCCTTGCGGGCGACGTGCCGGAAGTGGAGCGGCTGCTTCAGGTCTCCATCGACTTTTTCTGATCGATGCCGCAGATTCCCCATCGCAAAAACCGCCGCGGCGCATTTGTTCAACTGATGGACTTGCCGCTGTTTTTGCTGATCTTTGGCGTCGCTTCCGTGTCGATGTTGCTTCCGGCCTTGCATGGTGGCGCGGCGCGAAACCTCGATACAGCCCGCATGTTCTTTTATTGCGCTTGTCTGGGCATGGCGCTTTTTGTCATGATCTCCATCGCGCATGCCGGGCGGCGGCAGCGCAACGGCGTCTTGGGGTCATTGATTTCCCTGTTTGCGACCTTCGTTTTTCTGCCAGCCTTTCTGGCTGTTCCGTTTTTTGAAGGTCTGGGCACGACCACATATCTAAACGCCTATGTTGAAATGGTCAGTGCGATCACGACAACCGGTGCAACACTTTTCGAAGAGCCCGAACGGCTGAACGGCACGCTGCACCTGTGGCGGGCGCAAGTGGGATGGATGGGGGGAGCTGTGATGTGGATTGCGGCCTCAGCCATCCTGGCACCGTTGAATCTGGGCGGTTTCGAGGTCACGGCGCAGGCCGAACCGGGCCAGCGAGAAGCTCGTTTCAATCTGATGGACCGGGCGGACCCGAGGAAACGTTTGCTGCGCGTAACGAAAACTCTGCTGCCGATTTACATTGGTCTCACGGTCCTGCTTTGGATTTTGCTTCTGATCAGCGGCGACACACCTTTAGTGTCGCTTAGCCATGCTATGTCGATCATGTCTACGTCAGGCATTTCGCCTGTCGGCGGCGTCGAAAACGGTGGGTCCGGGATGACCGGAGAAGCGCTGATGGTGCTCTTCATGGTTTTTGCCCTGTCACGTTTAACGTTTTCCTCCGACACGATTACTGCGACTCAAGGAGGCTTGCGCACCGATCCGGAATTCAAGCTGGGCATTTTTCTGGTCTTTGGTGTGCCTGCGATTTTGTTTCTGCGCCATTGGTTGGGCGCGTTTGACGTGGCGGCCGAAGACGATCTTGACCTGGCGGTGCGGTCGCTCTGGGGCTCCGTTTTCACGGTTATGTCTTTTCTGACGACAACCGGTTTTGTGAGTGAAGATTGGGCGCAAGCGCAAGCCTGGTCAGGATTGCAGACGCCGGGTCTCATCCTCATGGGGCTTGCGTTGATTGGCGGTGGGGTGGCGACAACTGCTGGTGGCGTGAAGCTGCTGCGCGTTTTTGCTCTGTACCTCAATGGGTTGCGCGAAATGGAGCGGTTGGTGCACCCTTCATCGGTCAGTAGTGCAGGGTCCGCAACTCGGCGGCTGCAACGCAATGGTGCCTTTATTGCCTGGATATTTTTCATGATGTTTGCGCTGACGCTGGCTGTGCTCACCTTGCTGCTGGCGTTCCAAGGCGTGTCCTTTGAGGAGGCGTTGGTCTTGAGCATCGCGGGGCTATCGACCACCGGGCCTTTGACCACTTTTGCCGCAGACACGCCGATTTCATTGGTGGAACTCGAACCCTTCGCCAAGGCTGTGTTTTGCGCGGCAATGGTCCTCGGACGGCTCGAAACTCTAGCAATTATCGCCCTTTTGACGCCTGATTTATGGCGCGACTGACGCGTTTTCGCCGTTAGGTCCGTAACGGACTGTTTTTTGGGGTGGAATCTCTGCGTCTGGCGCTCCATAATCACTCTGAGGGGGGGCTCGATCTGCGAGCACCGGCAAGAAAAAAAGCGAGTTCTAGAATGGCGTCGGACAGACAGAACCTTCAGGATGCTTTCCTGAATCATGTACGCAAAACAAAAGTTCCTGTGACAATTTTTCTGATCAATGGGGTGAAGCTGCAAGGCGTCATTACATGGTTCGACAATTTTTGTGTGCTGTTGCGCCGCGACGGCCAATCTCAGCTTGTCTATAAACATGCGATTTCGACCATCATGCCCAGTCAGCCAATCAGCCTGTATGAGGGCGAAGACGCTTCTTGAGCAAGCCACCCTTTCAAGTCGAAAACGACGATGCATCACGCGTAACCCGTGCATGGGTTCTGCACCCCGAAATCAAATCCGACCCGGAGCGCCGTCTCGCTGATCACGCCTTGGCTGAAGCCATGTCCCTGGCACGCGCCTTGCCGGAACTGGAAGTTGTCGGTGGAGACATCATCCCGTTGAAAACGGTACGAGCCGGCATGTTGTTTGGGTCTGGCAAGATCGAAGAGATCAAAGCCGCGCTGCAAAGCCATGAGATTGAGTTGGTATTGGTCGATGGCCCGGTCAGCCCGGTACAGCAGCGTAACCTTGAAAAAGCCTGGGGTGTCAAACTGCTGGACCGTACCGGCTTGATACTGGAGATTTTCAGCGACCGTGCGGCGACTCGCGAGGGTGTGTTGCAGGTCGAGATGGCCGCACTTAGTTACCAACGCACCCGTCTGGTGCGGGCATGGACGCACCTGGAACGGCAGCGCGGCGGATTGGGCTTTGTGGGTGGCCCTGGAGAAACCCAGATCGAAGCGGACAGGCGTGCCATTGATGACCAGTTGACTCGACTGCGACGTCAGCTCGAAAAGGTCGTGAAAACTCGAGCGTTGCACCGTGCCGCGCGCGCCAAGGTTCCTTATCCGATCGTTGCCCTCGTAGGCTATACCAACGCCGGGAAATCTACCCTTTTCAATCGGCTAACCGGTGCAAACGTGATGGCAAAGGACATGCTCTTTGCCACGCTTGATCCGACCATGCGCCGACTTCAACTGCCTGACGGGCCCGAAGTGATCCTGTCGGACACGGTAGGTTTTATCTCTGATTTGCCGACTGAACTGGTTGCCTCCTTTCGAGCGACGCTCGAAGAGGTTCTGGCGGCTGATGTGGTGTGCCATGTGCGCGACATTTCCCACCCCGAAACCGAAGAGCAGGCGCAGGATGTACGTGACATCATGACGTCTTTGGGTGTGGAAGCGGAACGCCCCAGCTTTGAGGTCTGGAACAAGTTGGATGTGATGACACCGGACGCTGCAGATGCCATGCGCGCGCGCGCTGACCGTGAAGCACAGGTGTTTGCGATCTCTGCGCTGACGGGAGAGGGGATCAATGACCTTTTGGCGGCGATCACCCATCAGGTGCAGGGTGCCAAACGCGAAGCCGACATCTCACTCAGCTTTGCAGAAGGTAAAAAACGTGCTTGGCTCTTTTCTCAGGATTTGGTCGAGGCGGAAAACCAAACCGATGAGGGCTTCGACATTACGGTGCGCTGGACCGCCCAGCAGGAAGCTCAATACCAAAAACTCTAGCGCCTTTCAGGACCCATCGACCGATGCAAACCGCCAGCTTCCAGGCGCCATGTCGTTCAGGTGCCAGTCGCCAATCTGGGCGCGGATCAACCGCAGGCAAGGCAATCCCACATGGGCCGTCATGCGCCGCACCTGTCGGTTTTTTCCTTCGCGGATGGTGAGGCGCAGCCAGGCATCCGGCACGGTTTTGCGGAACCGCACCGGGGGATCACGAGGCCAGAGCGGATCAGGCGTGTCGATCAGTGAAACTTCCGCTGGTTTTGTCTTGCCATCTTTCAAATCGACACCGTTTCTCAGTGCGGCCAATGCCGTCTCATCCGGCGTGCCTTCGATCTGTACCAGATAGGTTTTGGCCATCTTGTGGTCGGGGTTGGCAATGCGCGCCTGCAGCTTGCCATCATCGGTCAGCACCATCAGACCTTCGCTGTCTTTGTCCAGGCGTCCCGCCGGGTAAAATCCGGGTTCATCGATAAACCCCGACAGCGTTGGTCGCGGCGATCCCAAAGTGCCCTTGTCGGTGAATTGCGACAGGACGCCAAAAGGTTTGTGAAAGAGAATCACACGCGGCATGAGTTTACCGTTTCGGTCGCAGAACCGTCACGCCCACGGCCGCTGCGCGCGCCAGATCTTCATCCAGTGACATGGGGATGTACTCACCACGCCGCCAAAGCTGTGCCATATCGTCGTAATGCCGTGACAGGAAATGACCTGACTGGCCGGTTGACGTGATGAAAACTGAGCTGTCGGGATCGGCAAAGTCATAGACACCCCGATAAGCAGCCCCGTGCACGTTGTGAAAGGGATCAGGCCCGGTGCCACGGGTCAGCCCGCGTTGCAGCGTGTTGTCCCCGCCGTTGGTCGATTGCCGAATGTTCACAAAGAACCTCAGGATCGGCACCTTTCCCAGTACTTGATGATCATGCGTAGCCTGATGCGCATCGCCCCAACGTAGGGTTTCCAAGTCCGATCCCCAAGTTTCTTCAATCCAGATCAGAGCATCGTCCAACGCCAATTGCGCCATGTCCGCGCACGTCTCTGTGCGGGCAGATTGAATGACGTCACACCAGATGGCCGCGCCGTTGATGTCCCGAAAGGCGCGTTCAATGAAAAGCGGTTCCACGTGAGTCAGCGTGTTGGCCAGTGGGCCAAGTTCATCGCGTACCAAACGGTCCTGCAGGCTGCGCAGCCATGCCGCGTAAATCAGCGGCTCTGGCATATGTTCGTTCATTTCACCCGACCACCCGGCGAGCAGTGTCAGCGCGCGTTGGCGTCGGCGCTGAGGCGTCCCTTCTGGTGCAGCCTCTCCTGTGAACCAAAGTTCTGAGCCGATCAAAGGCAGCAGTGAGCGTGCCGTGAAACTGACAGTATCCAGTTGCGCCTCGATAAAGCTGTCACGGGTGTGGACTTCGCGCGCCTGCATCAAACGTTGCCAGCGTTGGATGCGCTGGGTGTCGCCCCATTCAAAAGAAACATGGTTTGGGAAGGGGCGATCGACGGTTTTGTTGTTGGTGTTGCCAAGGATGCCGCCATTGGGCGAGATGAACTCGGGATTGGCGGAATAGGGCAAACGTCCTTGCCACCGATTGGCTTCGATCCAGCCTGGCGTGGGCAAACGCCCTTGGCTCTGATGGTTGGCATCACGGCGTGGCATGGCGCCGATCATTTTCATGCCAATTTCTTCGCCGTCGATCAGCATCAGGTTTTGCGCAGGCGCAATATAATCCTCGATGGCTGTGATCCCATCACGCACGGACTTTGCCTCCATCAGGCGCATGGCGGCGGTCATGGTTGTGTCGTTGGGGCTCAGAACGGTCCAGGCCAGCGAGGCCACGTGCCCCGGTGGCGTGATGCTGGCCAGATTATATTGCGTACTGGGCAGGACGGGGCCATTGTCGGTCCAGCGCAGCGTTATGGTGACGGGCTGGGCGTCCTTTACCTTGATGATGGAGCCGCGTTTCTCAAAGGCTTTGAAACCGTCGGGTGTGTGGTACTCTTCCGGGTTGTCCGGGTTTACTTGTTCGATATAGACGTCCTGATCGTCCATCCCCGCCGAGGTCAAACCCCATCCCAATGCCTCGCTGCGGCCGCTCAAAACAACGGGCATGCCGGGTATTGTAGCGCCGATCACACTGCCGGATTCCAGTTTGAGCCGTGCAAGATACCAGATGGAAGGTGCCGTAAAACCCAGATGCGGATCATTCGCCAGTAGCGTTCCTCCTGAGGTTGAGCGCGACGGCGCTGCAGCCCAGACATTTGACGCACCGCCAAATCCACGCGGATTAAAGGGCGACAGCGGATGCGATTCCGGCGGTTCTCCGGCTGCAAAACGTCTCACGCCGGGTACCAGTTGCGAGTACTCCGGTAGGGCGGCCAGGCCGCTACCCGGCGCATCAGGCAGGATGTCAGCCAGTCGATCTGGGTCTGGTACCGTGAGCGACATTCGCGCACGCAGAACTTCGTGACTGAGATGGCCGGAGAGCTGCAAGCCCATCAGCTTTGCAATAGCCAGCGAGTCCGAAGGACGCCACGCGGAAACCGGCGCGTTGAAAATGAACATCTCCGGTGCACCGCGCCCCAAAGCGCTGGCATTGATCTCATCCAAGCGGGCATTCACCCCTGTCGCGTAGGCACGCAGCATAAGCTTGGTGCGCTCATCTTGCGCATCCACCGATGCGCCGGCTAGCGCATAGAGGTCAAGCCGCCGGATCAGCATGTCCGTTTCCAGCGTGGCAGGACCCAGGATTTCCGACAGGCGCCCTTGGACCGTGCGCCGCAGCATCGTCATCTGCCACAGTCTGTCTTGCGCATGCGCATACCCTAACGCGTAGAAAACGTCTGTGTCGTTTTCGCCAAAAATATGCGGAACGTTGGCGTTATCACGGACAATTTCCACCGGATCGATCAGGTAGTCGAGGTCCAACACCTTGTCGTATTCAGGTAGAGACCGCGAGGCGAGGTAGTAGACAATGACCACTCCAAGCACGACACAGACCACCAAAGTGGCTGCCAGCCGCATTAACCATCTAAAGATCAGACCCATCTGCGCTCCGTGACTAATATCTGTCGTCTTATTGACCCTTGGGCCTTGACTGTTAGGTAGGACAACAGCGTAACGCAACACGGAAAAAGAGAAGGGCAACAATATGGCCAAGCTGGCATTTTTGGGATTGGGCGTCATGGGAGGCCCGATGGCGGGTCATTTGCAAAAGGCCGGGCATGATGTGACGGTCTACAACCGTACGGCGAGCAAGGCAGAAGACTGGGTCACAACCCATGGTGGAGCCATGGCACACACACCGCGGGAAGCCGCTGCGGGTGCGGATTTCGTGATGGCCTGCGTCGGCAATGATGATGACCTGCGTTCGGTATGTCTGGGCGATGACGGTGCCTTTGCGGGCATGGCGTCAGGCGCGGTGTTTGTTGATCACACAACGGTTTCTGCAGCTGTGACCCGCGAGCTTTATGCTGCGGCCAATGAAAAACAAATCAGCTTTGTCGATGCGCCAATCTCCGGTGGTCAGGCAGGTGCCGAGAACGCGGCGCTGTCCATTATGTGCGGTGGCGAGAGCGGAGCTTACGAGCGGGCCGAACCGATCATGGCAGTGTACTCAAAAATATGTCGTCGCATTGGTGACAGCGGAGCGGGTCAAATGACCAAGATGTGCAACCAGATCGCCATTGCCGGTCTGGTTCAAGGCTTGAGTGAGGCTTTGCATTTTGCCGACAAGGCCGGGTTGGATGGTCGCGCCGTTGTAGAGGTCATCAGCCAGGGGGCCGCCGGCAGCTGGCAAATGTCCAACCGTTACGAAACCATGCTTGACGATCACTTTGATCATGGGTTTGCGACGGATTGGATGCGCAAGGATCTGGGGATTTGTCTTTCCACCGCAGATGAAACGGGAGCAAGTCTTCCGGTCACTGCACTGGTCGATCAGTTCTACAAGGATGTGCAGAAGATGGGCGGTGGCCGATGGGATACGTCGAGCCTGTTCAAGCGCCTGAAAGCGGGCGGCTAATACCTGTACCGGTTTATGAAAAGGCGCTTGCAACGTGCAGAGCGCCTTTTTGCATTTAGGGAATGATGCGCGTGTATTTGGTGCCTTGAAGCGTTGCGCCGATCAGCAGACCTGCGCGACCGAATACAGCCGCGAGCACCGGTGACAACGTGGTTGTTGTATCCGCCTTGAAGCCGTCACCAACATCCGAGAAGACGTATTCAACATCACCGCCCGCGACCCAGCCCGGCGAGCTGCGAAATTCGGTCAGGGCTGCCTCGGTCATGAAGAACAGAACATGTGAATATTGCTGACCGCCGATCTGCAGGCCGCCCGACACTTGCGTTGTCGAATAGTAGTCAACAGTTGTATCATTCACCCGCAACGCTCCGCGACCATAAGCGCCGCCAAATCCAAAACCTGCCTCTGTAATCAGCGGCATCACCAACATGCCGTTCGCCTTTTCCGCCAGATTCTTCGTGTTGGGGAATTGGTTGTACATCTGTGTCAGGGTCGATTCGACACGCGCATCGATGGTGGCAGCGCCTGACGATCCGATGCCATTGCCACATGCCGCCGTTACCGACGCCCCGGCCAGCGCGCCCAGAGTAAATACCCTGCGTGAGAGTTTTGGATGATCCATTGTGTCCGCCTGTATTTTGTTGCTCGTGTGCCGGTTACTCCGGCTTATGGGCAAACATACGCCGATTGGTCTTGGGTGTCACCCGAAACGTGCGATCTTGCGCGGCATATCGCTATTGGTTCAGCAATCGCGCGGCGGCGGGAGCGAAATATGTCAGGATGCCATCACAGCCCGCGCGTTTGAACGCCATCAGGCTCTCCATCATGGTGTTTTCACCATTGATCCATCCGTGCTCCGCCGCTGCCTGGATCATGCTGAACTCACCTGAAACCTGATAGGCATAGGTTGGCGCGCCAAAGCTGTCTTTGACGCGACGACAAATGTCCAGATAGGGCATGCCGGGTTTGATCATCACCATATCCGCGCCCTCGCGCAGGTCGCGTTCAATCAGGCGAATGGCTTCGTCCGCATTGGCGGGATCCATCTGATAAGTTTTTTTGTCACCACTCAAAGCACCCGAAGCGCCGACAGCATCCCGGAACGGCCCATAGAACGCGGATGCATACTTTGCTGAATAACTCAGGATCATCACGTTCTGATGCCCCGCATGTTCCAGCGCGTGGCGCATCGCACCAATTCGACCGTCCATCATGTCAGAAGGTCCAATGATATCCGCGCCCGCATCAGCCTGCGCCAGTGTCATCTTGACCAGCGCTTCCACCGTGCGGTCGTTGACGATTTCCCCATTTTCGACAAAGCCGTCATGGCCGTTGATGTTATAGGTGTCCAGCGCCACATCCGTCATGATTGCGATTTCGGGAACCGCCGCCTTGACAGCGCGAATGGCCCGATTGGCATTGTTTTCCGGGTCCCATGCGCCTGCACAATCCTCGGTGCGTTCATTGATCCCAGTGTAGGGAAAGATGCAGATTGCTGGAATACCCAGGTCCGCTGCTTCGCGCGCTGCTTCGACGATTTTGTCAACAGACCGGCGATACACACCGGGCATGGAGGGGATCGGTTCTTCGATCCCTTCGCCGGAACGTACAAAAACCGGCCAGATGAAATCATCCACGCTCAAGCTGTTTTCGCGCGTCAGAGCCCGGATCGCCGGGCTTTGGCGTGCCCGACGCAGGCGGGTTGCAGGGAAGGGGGCTTGGGTGGGGCGCATGTCTGAAATGTCCAGTTTGAGTGACACTGCCTGCTTGCCACGGATTTTTCCGCAAGCCAAGGGTAGGAATTGCCGGAAACCAAGGCTAAGAGGGTCCGTCAAAACAACAAAAGTCATCCCCTTGAGTTTCTATCAAAGCGTTTTCGAACTTATTGACATGCGATCCTTTTCGAACCTGTGGTTCTGGATCGCATTGGCGGTGCTGTGGTCTTCGGCCAGCCATTGGGTGCTCGGCGTCCCCTACGACATGGTGTTGCGGGCCAAGCGCAACGGTGGACAAGCCGAACAGGACCTCGAAGACTTGGTGCGGATCAATACCAACCGATTGCTTTATATCGCAAATGTATCCGGTCTATGGCTGTTGGCGCTGGGGTGCTTTTTTCTGACAACACTTTGTGTGCTGGGTTTTCTCTATCGTGTTGAGATTGCCCAAGCCTTGTTCCTGCTGGGTTTTCCGATGTCGATTGTCGGTTTGATGTCCCTTTCAACCGCCCGGCTGATTCAGCAGGAAGATTTGCGCGGCGTACCGTTGCACAGCAGGCTGGCCCGGCATCGGCTATATGTCCAAATCACCGGGATGCTGTCGATTTTCGTCACTGCGCTTTGGGGGATGTACCAAAATCTCTCCGTGGGTCCACTGGGCGGTTGACACCGTCGCTGCGAACGCCAATTGAACCATCCCATGGCCGATCCATCTCATATCACTGTTTCAGGGGTCCCTGAAGGCTTCGACGCCCGCTATCTGCTCTCGGAGCTTGAACGCCAGACGGGCCCGGTTCTGCACATCGCCCGGGATGACGAGCGGCTTGTAGGCATGCAGGCGGCACTGCGGTTTTTTGCCCCCGACATGCCGGTTGTGGTTTTTCCAGGCTGGGATTGCTTGCCCTATGATAGGGTATCGCCCAATGCGGACATTTCGGCGCAACGGATGGCGACGCTGGCAGCGTTGGTGCATGGTATGCCGGCGCAGTTCATTTTGCTCACAACCCTGAATGCAGCAACCCAGCGCGTGCCGGCGCGCGCGACCCTGAAGGATGCAGCCTTCAAAGCACGCGTCGGCAATCGCTTGGATGAAACGGCCTTGCGCAACTTTCTTGTGCGTATGGGTTTCGCGCAAAGCCCGACAGTGACTGAACCAGGCGATTACGCCATTCGGGGGGGGATCATCGATATTTTCCCACCGGGTGATCTTGGACCGGTACGGCTTGATCTTTTTGGCGATGTGCTCGACGGCGCACGCCGGTTTGATGCCGCCACACAGCGTACAACCGAAAAAATGGACATGGTCGAACTGGCACCTGTGTCGGAAGTCATTCTGGATGAGGCAGCGATAACACGATTTCGGCAGAATTATCGCATAGAGTTTGGTGCCGCTGGTACCGATGACCCGCTTTATGAGGCGATCAGCGCTGGGCGTAAGCATCAAGGGGCTGAGCACTGGTTGCCCTTTTTCCATGAAAAGCTCGAAACTCTGTTCGACTATGTGCCGCAGGCGGTGGTGACACTGGATGATCAGGTCACGCCGATAAGGCTGGCGCGATGGGAGACTATTGCAGATCAATACGAGACCCGCCGTCTTGCCATGGCGCATCGCTCCAAGATGGACAGCGTATATAAACCCAGCCCTCCTGACGGGTTGTATCTTGACGATGCGGCCTGGGAGGCCGTTGTTCAGGATCGCCGTGTTCTGAAGCTGGCTGGATTACCTCAGCCCACGGGATTGGGTGTGATCGACGCCGGTGCGCGTGCTGGTCGCAATTTTGCGCCGGAACGGCAGCAGGAATCGATAAGTCTTTTCGGTGCATTGGCAGACCATATTAAAGTGAAAATGAATGATGGGCCGGTGCTTATTGCCAGCTATTCTGAGGGCGCGCGCGAACGTTTGATGGGGTTGATTGAAGACGAGGGATTGGCGGAAGCTGTTCCTGTACCCAACGTCACGCGGGTGGGAAAACGCGGACTGCACTTGGCGGTGTGGGCGTTGGAACACGGGTTTGAAGCCCCTGGTTTGACCGTCATTTCCGAACAGGATGTTCTGGGTGATCGGCTGATCCGCAGCGCCAAGAAAAAGCGCCGAGCTGAGAATTTCCTGACCGAAACGCAATCGCTGAGCCCTGGCGATCTCATCGTCCATGTGGATCATGGCATTGGCCGCTACAAGGGACTTGAGGTGATCACGGCGGCTGGGGCAGCTCACGAGTGTATCTTGCTGGAATACGCCGAAAACTCGAAACTGTATCTGCCGGTGGAAAATATCGAACTCTTGTCCAAATACGGGCATGATGAGGGTCTTTTGGATCGTTTGGGCGGTGGCGCTTGGCAGGCCAAGAAAGCCCGGCTCAAAGAGCGCATTCGTGAGATTGCTGACAAGTTGATCCGGGTGGCCGCTGAACGGGCGCTGCGCAAAGCCCCTGTGTTGGAACCCCCTGAAGGCATGTGGGATGCGTTTTCCGCGCGTTTTCCTTATCAGGAAACCGACGATCAGCTGCGCGCAATCGGCGATGTGGTCGACGATCTGACCTCCGGCAATCCAATGGACCGGTTGGTTTGTGGCGATGTGGGTTTTGGCAAGACGGAAGTGGCCATGCGCGCGGCATTTGTGGCAGCAATGTCTGGCACGCAGGTCGCTGTGATCGCGCCGACGACCCTGCTGGTACGACAGCATTACAAGAGTTTTTCAGAACGCTTTCGCGGTTTCCCTATCAATGTGCGGCAGTTGAGTCGGTTCGTCTCCACCAAGGACGCGAACGCTACGCGAGACGGAATGTCGCGCGGCACGGTGGATATCGTGATTGGGACCCATGCGCTTCTTGCCAAGGGCATACGATTTCAGAATCTCGGCCTGCTGGTGATTGACGAAGAGCAACATTTTGGAGTGACACACAAAGAGCGCCTCAAGCAAATGCGAACGGACATTCATGTTCTTACCCTGACGGCGACGCCGATCCCCCGGACCTTGCAGTTGAGCCTGACCGGCGTCCGCGATCTCAGCATCATTGGCACGCCGCCAGTGGATCGGTTGGCAATCCGCACCTATGTCAGCGAATTCGACACAGTAACCTTGCGCGAGGCGCTTTTGCGCGAACACTATCGCGGCGGTCAGTCGTTCTACGTGGTGCCGCGCATCTCCGATTTGCCGGAAATCGAAGAATTCCTCAAAGATCAACTGCCGGAACTCAGTTATGTTGTGGCGCATGGACAGATGGCAGCGGGCGAATTGGACGACCGGATGAATGCCTTTTACGATGGCAAATTCGACGTTCTCCTGGCAACGACCATCGTGGAATCCGGTCTCGACATCCCGACTGCCAACACTATGGTGGTGCACCGGGCTGATATGTTTGGACTGGCGCAGTTGTATCAGATCAGGGGGCGTGTCGGGCGGTCCAAGACCCGCGCCTATGCCTATCTGACCACAAAACCGCGCACCAAACTCACGGATACGGCGGAAAAGCGTCTGCGGGTGCTGTCCAGCCTCGACACATTAGGGGCCGGCTTTACGCTGGCCTCGCAAGATTTGGACATTCGTGGGGCTGGCAATCTACTGGGCGAAGAGCAATCCGGTCAGATGCGCGATGTGGGTTTCGAGCTTTACCAATCCATGTTGGAGGAGGCGATTGCGAAGATCCGCGCGGGCGAGATGGAAGGGCTGAGCGATGCCGATGATCAATGGGCACCGCAAATCAATCTTGGCGTGCCGGTTCTGATCCCCGAAGCCTTTGTGCCGGATTTGGATGTGCGGCTGGGACTGTACCGCAGGCTCAGCGGCCTGTCGACCAAGGTCGAGTTGGAAGGTTTTGCGGCGGAACTCATCGACCGCTTTGGCAAACTGCCGCGCGAGGTCAATACTCTGATGCTCGTTGTGCGGATCAAGGCGATGTGCAAGCGCGCGGGCATCGCCAAACTGGACGGTGGGCCCAAAGGCGCCACGATTCAGTTCCACAAAGATAAATTTGCCTCACCCAAGGGCCTGGTGGAGTTCATTCAGGATCAACGCGGGTTGGCCAAGGTCAAGGACAACAAAATTGTGGTGCGCCGTGACTGGAAAGCAGACAATGACAAGATCAAAGGGGCTTTCGCCCTTGCGCGCGATCTGGCGGAAAAGGTGATCGCCGAGAAAAAAGCGCGAAAGGCCAAGGCCAGCTAGTCACTCGGCGGGCAAACGCTCCTCGATGCGACCCATATACTGCATCAGCACAAAAGCCATCACCGCCATCACCAGGACAGCACTAACCAAAGGGCGGATTGTCCCATCAAAAAGTAGCCCGATCGGGGAGGCAATTACCGCAGCCAGTACTGTTGAAACAGCGCCGATGACACTGGCCGCCATGCCGGCAATATGCCCCATCGGTTCCATCGCGATCGCATTCAGGTTCCCGATGGTCAAGCCAGCTTGAAAGAACACGTAAGCCTGCCAAAGCGCAAACAGGGCAAAGACGCTGGTCCCCATCATTTCGCCGTGCAGTAGAATTACTGTGGACAAAGCAATTTGAATCGCCAGAGCCACGGTGATCAACCGCCTCATGCCCAAACGGACCACCAGCATCGCATTTAGAAAACTGGCAATCGCCGAAACAAGGGCGATGCCACCGAACCACAAATGAAAAGTATCCTGTTTGTCATAGACCTGTTCATAAATGGGCTGGATCATCATCAACACGGTGAACAGCATCGACATGCAGAGCGTTTGAACAATAATGGATAGCCGCACAATCGGGTGCGCGAACATGTCCCGAACGGCGGCCGCCAACAGCCGCGGTTTCAGCGGGCGACGGTCACTGCGGACAAGAGTTTCTGGCATCCGAATTATCATCCAAACCACTGAAATCATTGAAAAAGCAACAAAGGCGATAAAGATTCCACGCCAACTGCTGGTGGAGACAATAAGATACCCTAAAGTGGGGGCGACGCCGGGAACAAGCGTAAAGATCATCATCACAATGGACACGATTTTAGCCATTTCACGACCAGAAAAGAGATCACGGATGACGGCCAAGGACACAACGCGAGGACCAGCAGCACCAAGCCCTTGGACAATACGTGCAGCAATGACCACTTCGAAGGATGAACTGGCCCATGCCACCGCAGATGCGCCAATATAGATGGCTGCGCCGCAGACCATCACGGGTTTGCGTCCATAGGCGTCCGACAAAGGTCCCGTGAAGAATGTTCCGATTCCCATTCCCAGTACAAAGGATGTCATGATCAGAGGCGCGCGCAGTGGATCTTCTGGTGTGAGTTCCCTTGCAATGTCGGGCAAAGCGGGGAGCATGGCATCAATTGAAAAAGCAATGGTGGCAAACATCATTGCCATCAGTGCGATGAATTCAACGCGCCCTATAGCGGGCTGCGATACCGGTTGCGACACTCTAGAACCCCCACCCGGATGTACAGACAGGTACGCCGGTCAATAAGTTCTAACCCAGAGTTGAAGTGCAAACAATCTCACATTTTCACACAGTATGTCTCTCATTTTTGCAAGGCGCTCCAAGCAGGCTAGGAATTCGTTGAAAGCTCTTCGATCACCTTTGCCCACAGCTCTGGAGGCTGGGCGCCTGGGACCGCATGTTTGTTGGCGACGATGAAGGTTGGCACCGAATTCACGCCCATGGACCGGCTGTGGTTGTCTCGATCACGCATGTCCTGCATGTCGGCATCAGATTTCAGCAGTTTGCGTACCACAGCTGCATCCATGCCGATGCCATCGGCGATGTCCGCCAGAACATCGTGATCACCAATGTCGCGCGCTTCGACAAAGTAGGCTTCGAACAACGCCGACACCGCCGCTGTCTGACGCCCTTCAATGCCCGCCCAATGGATCAGACGATGCGCATCCAATGTGTTGGGAGTGCGTTTCATACCCTCGAAGTCGATCTTTAATCCCGCCTTCTGCGCAGTTTCTACCACGGGGGCATAGGCACGCACTGCACCATCCTTACCGCCAAATTTTCCCTCCAGATAGGCGCGCCGGTCCATTCCGTCTGGCGGCATATCCGGGTTCAGCTGAAAAGGATGCCATTCAATGACAAAGGGGTGATCGGGTATGTCCGCCAGCGCTTTGTCGAGATGGGCTTTGCCGATGTAACACCAAGGGCAAATCGGGTCGGACATGATGTCGAGTTTAATGGTTTCGGTCATATGGACGCCTCATAAATGTCCCGCAGCTTGCGCCGCAGAATTTTCCCATTCGCCCCCGTCGGTAGCTCAGGCAGGTGAACAAAAAGGCGCGGTTGCTTGTAGCGCGCCAGCTTATCCGTGACATAAGCATGTAGAACTTGATCGTCCAGTGCTGTGGGGCCGGTGTAGAAAGCGGCAATCACCCGGGCATCTTCCTTGACCTCGACATCTGTCACAGCCACGGCGTTGATGCTCGGCAACGTGGACAAGGCAGTTTCAACCTCGATCGGCGAAACCCGGAAACCACCGGCGTTCATCATGTCATCGTTGCGACCGAGATAAGTGATTTGCCCGTCTTCAGCCATCACACCCTGATCCCCAGTGACAAACCAGTCTCCTTGAAACCGGGCTGCGGTTGCGTCGGGCGCATCCAGATACTCCAGCATCAGACCGGGATCATCTCGGTGTACGGCAATGGTACCTTCCTCACCGATCGGGACCGGGCCATGCTCGTTCAGCAAAGCGATGTGGCGCCCTGGTTGGGGGCGGCCCAGCGTTTCAGGTAAACGGGTTTGACCCGGCGCGCTGGAAATGAAGGTTGAACATTCCGACATGCCGTAGGCTTCGAACACTTCGGTGCCGGTCAGCGCGGTCCAGGCTTCGGACAGTCTGGCTGACAGTTTTTCCCCAGCGCTGAGGCCGTGGCGTAGCTGGTGATTGTCAAAAGGTTCTGATGACTTCAGGAGTTGTCGATAAACACCTGGTGCAGCTGCAAAAATAGTCACTTTGTTTAGTGAAATTTGCGCCGCCAGCGCGGTGCTGGGTGTCCCGGCTGCCGGGATCAAAGCACTTGCACCCATGGTCCAAGGATCCATCAAACCGGTGCCGAGTGTATAGGTCCAGTTGAAAGCGCCCGCGTGCAATACCCGATCCTTTGGCTGCAACCCGTACCATCCCGTAAACATCATCTGCCGCGCCCAGATCGCGCGGTGTGCATGAACTACTGCGCGTGGAATCCCGGATGTGCCGGACGTGTAGATGATGTACCCAGGGCGGTTAGGGTCGCCCAGATGATAGGGAGCGGGGTCCAACGTGCGGAAATCACGCAGCATTCCCAGGGGCAGAATGCTGGCATGATCCGGGCAGGCAACACAGGTGTCGCGCAGAATCAGTTTGGGTGTGGTTTCTGCGATGATGGCTGCGGTCTCATATTCGGTGAGCGCAGAGGAGGTTGGGATCGGTACCAGACCTGCGGCAAGTGCGCCCAGATAAGCCAATGGGAAATCTACTGTATTGCCCAGTCGCATCAACACCCGATCTCCGGGAACCAACCCCAAGTCGGAAAAGCCTGTTGCCGTGCCGCGCACAGCCGCTTCCAGAGCTGCAAAGGTCCATGCTTTCGAGGCGTTCGGACCAAGGATCAGAAGCGCCTCTTTGTCCGGCGTTTTCTGTCCTTTTGCCAAAACATAAGCGGCCATATTGAAGGGAGCCGGGCAGGGCGGAAGAGAACCTTGATTGAAGATGGATCGCATATGCGCGTGCTAGCCCGGAGTGGCGTGCGTTGCAAGCCGGAGTGCTTGGCTTTATAGCTGGTCCATGACGTCAGCTGATCCCAAAACACTCATCCAAATTGCACGCCAAAACGGTGGCGAAGAAATTAGCAAGCCCGTGGACTTGGGCCAACGCGTGCGCGAGTTGCGAAAAGCACGCAATTGGACGCTGGAGCAGGCCGCAAGCCAGGCGGGTTTGGCCCGATCCACGCTGAGCAAGATCGAAAACGGGCAGATGTCGCCGACCTATGATGCGCTCAAGAAACTGGCCGTGGGCCTGGAAATCTCGGTGCCTCAGCTTTTCACGCCACCGCGTGCCGGTCAGATCAACGGCCGCTTGGCGGTGACGAAGTCCGGTCAGGGTACGGCGCAGGCAACCGTAACGTATGAGCACGAACTATTGGCTGAAACGCTCACGAAAAAGCAGATGTTACCCTACCGTGCCCGGGTGCGTGCCCGCACACTTGAGGAATTCGAAGGCTGGGTGCGCCATGACGGCGAGGAGTTCTTGTATGTTCTCACAGGCGTCATCCGGCTTTTCACCGAGTTTTACGAACCAATTGAAATGCGGCGTGGCGACAGCGCCTACTATGATGCAACGATGGGTCACAATGTAGTTTCTGTCAGCGAAGAAGACGCGAACATCCTCTGGGTGACCTCGCTGACCTAGGCCAGTGTATTACGACGGATCGTACCACCACACTTCCGGCATGAAATTCGGGCCGTCGCCATAAATCGGCAAGATATCCGGGTGCTTCATTTCCTTGACGTGGGCAATCTGGCCCGTGGTAAACTGCCAGAACGGAATCACATATCGTCCTGATGTCAAAACCCGATCCAAGGCACGTACGGCAGCGTTGAAATCAGTCTCATCTGTGGCTGAGAGCATCGCCTCGATCATGCCATCGATTGCGGGCGACGCGGCACCCATCCAATTGCGCGATCCGGGCTGGTCGGCCGCTTCCGAACCCCAATAGAACCGCTGTTCATTGCCGGGGGAAAGGGACAGCGCCCGGCGGTAAATCGTTATATCAAAATCGAACGTATTGGTCCGCGCGGTATATTGTGCGCTGTCTGTGGTTTCGATACTGGCGTCGATCCCTAGCCGTGTCAGGGCAGCGAGATAGAGATCGGCGATGGCGATGTTTTCGCTGCTGTTTTGAGACAGCAGAATGGAGAACTTGAGCGGTTGCCCATCTGCATTGCGCATGACCCCATCCTGAGGCGACCATCCCGCCTCGGCCAACAGCGCCATGGCCTTGCGGATGCCCTTGCGGTTGCGGGCCGAGCCATCTGTCTTTGGCAGTTCATATCCTTCCAATGTATCAGGCAACAGGCTGGAGGCGAAAGGCGCGAGCAGCGCAGAGACTGCCGCGTCGGCAGGCCCCGTGTGCATTGCAAGTGATGAGTTCGAAAAATAGGACGTGATACGAGGTTGCGCGCCGCCGGTTAGCGTGTCGTTGATGTACTCGAAATTGAACGCTTGTATCATCGCTTCGCGCACGCGCCAGTCATCAAATGGCGGCTTGCGGGTGTTCATGACAAATCCGGTCATGCCTGACGGTTTCTGATGTGCGATCTCGGTTTTCACAATATCGCCCCGGCTGATCGCGGGAAAATCATATTGTGTTACCCATTTCTCGGCGTTGAATTCGCGCAGAGCGGAAATATCACCGCCTTTAAAGGCTTCGAATAACACCGCAGCATCGCCATAAAAATCCAGTTTGATGGCGTCAAAATTATGAGTGCCGCGACGAAACGGGATCTGTGCACCCCAATAGTTGGGATTGCGCATCAGTTGCACAAATCGTCCGGCTTCGTAGTCCGACACGACATAAGGTCCTGTACCAAGAGGGATGTCGACCAGCGGCGCATTGGCGAAATCACGGTCGTGCCATTGCGCGCGGCTGAGGATCGGACGCATGCCGGCCAGCAGAGCCAATTCGCGATTGTCCGTGTTGAAATCGATGCGCACGGTCCGGGGACCGGTCTGCGCAATGCTGTCTATCTGCCGTGCAAGGCTGTGGTATTTGGGATGTCCCTCGGTTCCCAACAACTCATATGTAAAGATAACGTCATCGACCGAGACGGGCGAACCGTCTGAAAATTTTGCCTCCTCGCGAAGCTTGAATTCAACCCAAGACCGGTCGTCTGGCACTTCAATCGATTCGGCCAAGAGCCCGTAAAGCGTAAAGGGCTCGTCCCAGGAGCGCCCCATCAGGGACTCGTGGGTGAAAAAACTGAGCTGCCATGGCACGGTGCCTTTGCGCACAAAAGGATTGAGGCTGTCGAACCCCCCCGTGTTGCCCAGAGTGATGCGCCCCCCCTTCGGCGCATCGGGCCGTGTGTAGGGCAAAGACACAAAATCAGGTGGCAGATCGGGGGTCCCATACATAGATATCCCGTGTTGGGGTTCTGCAGGTGCGATGCCGGCCCAGAGAATCACCATGCAAGTGGCAATGATCCGCTCAAGGACGCGGAAAAAATTCGTAGTCATTTTGGAGACAATCCCCTGCTGCCCTTGTTTTCTTGGATCTCAGACTACCGAGGTATTTGCGTCTTATCAAACTTTTAGCTTGGATAGCGGCGCGAGATTGCTTATAAAGACGTTACTGCTCGATAGGTTTCTTGCCTGTATGAAACCTGCCTCAATAACTTAACGCCTGCCTTGTGCAGGCGTTTTTTTTGGCTGCGCCTTGGTGCAAGTATGCTGCGCAGGGTTGCAGGTTAGCCCGTCTTCTACAACCAACGGGTTCCAATCCTAACTTGAAAAGACCGTTTCCTTTGCACGCGCAGCAAGGCATGATGTGTGCAATGCAGCATTTAGTCCAGGCAGAAGGAACAGGGTCATGGCATATGAAATTTCGCTGGCTGGAAAGACAGCCATTATCACCGGGTCGAATTCCGGTATTGGCCTGGGCATTGCATGGGAATTGGCAAAGGCTGGCGCGGATATCGTGTTGAACTCCTTCACCGATGCCGAAGAAGATCACGCTTTGGCAAAAAAGATCGGTGACAAAACCGGCGTCAACGCGCGCTACATTCAAGCGGATATGTCCAAAGGCGACCAATGTCGTCGTTTGGTCGAGGACGCAGGTCAATGTGACATCCTCGTCAATAATGCCGGCATTCAGCATGTGGCCCCGATCCCGGACTTCCCGCAAGAGAAATGGGACGCCATCATCGCCATCAACATGTCGTCGGCTTTCCATACAACGGCCGTTGCTCTGCCCATGATGCGCACAGCCGGTTGGGGCCGCGTGATCAACATTGCTTCGGCTCATGGCTTGACCGCGTCGCCTTTCAAGGCGGCCTATATTGCCGCGAAACATGGCGTGGTCGGTTTGACCAAGACAACGGCTCTGGAAACCGCCAAGGAGCCCATTACCGCCAACGCGATCTGCCCTGGTTATGTTCTGACACCGATCGTGGAAAAGCAGATCCCCGATACGATGAAGGAATACAATATGAGCCGCGAGGAGGTGATTGAGAACGTGATGCTGACGCGGCAACCCTCCAAGGAATTCGCAACCGTTGAACAGATGGGTGGCACGGCGACTTTCTTGTGTTCTGATGCCGCGGCCCAAATCACAGGCACGACGATCAGTGTCGATGGTGGCTGGACGGCGCTGTAAGGGTTTATTTGCCTCCGACAGGCAAGTTTGCCGGTCAATCGAGCTCAAGGAGTGGACGTTCCATGGCTGTTAAAAAGATCAATTTGGCGCTGCAAGGGGGTGGGGCTCATGGTGCCTTCACCTGGGGTGTGCTGGACCGACTGCTTTGCGAGAAGGACGTTGAAATTTCTGCCATTTCCGGCACATCTGCGGGCGCGTTGAATGGCGCTGCCCTCAAAGCAGGCATGATCGAAGGCGGCAAGCAAGGCGCGCGCGAGAAGCTGGATTGGCTCTGGCGCGAAGTAGGCGCACGACCTGACCTTCAATTGCCGGCGTGGATGCACCCTTTTTCCCTTTCAGAATTCAGCCAAGCGCTTGAGTATTCCTGGCCCGTCATGGCGACGGATGCCTGGTCGCGGGCGGTGTCTCCTTATTCTTATGGTCCCTTTTACAGCAACCCGCTGCGGCCCATTGTCGAGCAATTCGATTTCGATGCCGTGCATGAAGAGGGCGGGCAGGGGCCATGCCTCTTCATTTGTGCAACGCGGGTGCGCAATGGCAAAGTTCGCGTGTTCAAGGACAGTGAAATCAGCACCAATGCGATTCTGGCGTCCGCCTGTTTGCCCACCGTTTTTCAAGCCGTCGAAGTGGAGGATGCCGAGACGGGCGCCAAGGAGGCGTTTTGGGATGGCGGTTATACCGGCAACCCCGCACTCTTCCCGCTGTTCAATCCTGCCTTGCCGGATGACATTCTGATCATCAATATCAACCCACTGGAGCGCACTGATTTGCCTCGTACCGCACAGGCGATCCAAAACAGAATCAATGAAATCAGTTTTAATTCATCTTTATTGCGTGAATTACGAGCCATTGAGTTCGTTCAGCGTTTGCTCGAGCGCGGGGAATTGAGCACGGAGCAGAAAAGCCGCGTGCTGATCCATATGGTCGCGGATGATGCCCTAATGAACGAGCTTTCGGTGGCCACAAAGATGGTGCCAACGCCCTTCACCCTGTCACGTTTGAAAGAAGCAGGTCAAAATGCGGCTGAAACGTTTTTGTCCCATCATAAGGCTGACCTCAACAAACGCAGCTCTGTCGATCTCGTTGAGATGTTTCAGTAACGCGCAGGACTACGGTTCGGGTGGGGCACTGGGATCTTTGCCGTTAGGATAGACAAGGCCTGCGGAAATCACCAGTTTGGCGGCTTCTTCCACCGTCATGTCCAGCAAGATCACGTCGTCAGCCGGGAAGAATAGCAAAAAGCCCGAGGTGGGGTTTGGCGTTGTGGGCACAAAGATGCTGACCATGGGGTTTGCGTTATTGGCGCGGGCGGCGATTTCACCTTTGGTATCTGTCGAGATAAAGCCAATGGCCCAGATGCCACGCCGGGGGTATTCGATCAGACAAGCCTGTTCGAATGACCGTTCGGATTGGGCAAAAACTGTTTCTGAAATCTGTTTGATGCCCGAATAGATCGAGCGTACCACAGGTGTCCTTTCCACCAGGCTTTCGGCGAACCGAATGAAGGACCGGCCCAGAAAACCTTTGGCCATCCAACCGACAATGACGGTGAACACCAAAAAGATCACAACACCAATGCCGCGGATGTCGATCTGAATTTCCGGATCCAGACCCAACAAATCCTGCAACAGCTTGTCGGGCTTGTAAGACCCAGGCACGAGGGGCAGAACGAAGCCGTCAATCCAACCAACCACCGACCAGATCAGCCAGATGGTCAGGCCGACGGGAGCAATGACCACCAAGCCTGTCAGAAAGGAAGCGCGAAGCGCACTGAACAGGCTGCGTTTTGTCGTGGGAGGTTCGGGATCAAACGGGGTATTCATAACGCATCTCTAACGGTCCTCGTCGTAGGTATGCGCAATAAAGGCGCATCACAATGGCTTTAGCCGTTGATCTGGTCAAATTCCCGTGGTGCGGGAGAGGTTGGTGAGTTCCGATGCAATTTTAGACGCAAACCGCGCATTGTTGCGGACCAACGCGATGTTGGCGGTTAGGGATCGGCCGTCGGTCAGTTCGAAAATTCGCTGCAACAGATAAGGTGTCACAGCCTTGCCCCTGATCCCATGAGAATCGGCATCCGCCTGCGCCTGCGCAATGATCGGTGCCAGGACCTGAGCCGAAATTTCATCTTCTTTCGGGATTGGATTGGCGACCAGCTGTCCGCCTGGCAGGCCGAGCTGAATACGCATGAAATGGGCCCGCGCGATTTGGGCCGGTTCATCCATCCGCAGGGGGGCATTCAGCGGGGACGTGGCGCTCCAGAAAGCTGGGAAAGCGTCCTGACCCACTGCAATGACCGGTACGCCTTGGGTTTCCAGAACCTCAAGTGTTTTATCGACGTCCAGAATTGCCTTGGCGCCTGCGGCCACAACAGTGACAGGCGTTTGCGCCAGTTCCATCAGATCTGCCGATACGTCAAAACTGTCTTCAGCGCCCCGATGCACCCCGCCGATGCCACCGGTTGCGAATACTGGTATGCCTGCCAGATTGGCGCCGATCATCGTGGCGGCAACCGTGGTGGCGCCAGTGCCACCGGTCGCCAAACAGGCCGCCAGATCAGCGCGCGACAATTTCGCCACGGAACGGGCCTGCGCCAGCGCTTCCAGTTGGATTTCATCCAGACCAATTTGCAAGGTGCCATCGAGGACGGCAATGGTTGCAGGGGTGACACCGCTCGCCCGAATGTCGTTTTCCACCTGGCGGGCAACCTCGAGGTTTTGGGGAAAAGGCATCCCGTGGGTTATGATCGTGCTTTCCAATGCCACAATGGGTTTGTCGGACGCTTTTGCGGCGATGACTTCGGCGGAATGGACGAGAGGCAGGTTAGTCATAGGGGGTTTCTCCCGAAACATATGTGGCGGCGGCGCTGAGGGCACGGCGCAAGGCGTCTTCTGGTCTGGCACCAAAGGCATCTGCTGCGATATGTGCGGCCATGAAGGTATCGCCAGCGCCGGTGACACGCGTGACCAGGACCTGTGGTGGGGTTTGGGTCAGGATGCCGTCTGGACGTCCTTCCGTGGCATCTGATCCGCCATCGGTGACCAACACGCGTGCAGCGCCGCGTTTCAACAACCCGGCTGCAGCGTCTTGGGAATTGTCAAAACTTGTCTGACACAAGAGGCCCGCCTCTTCGAGATTGACGTAAAGCGTGCCGCGCCCGCTTTGAACAAAGGGGCTGAGCCGCTCTGCCTTGCCTGGGGATGCGGGCGCGACCCGCAAGTCTGCCTGACCCAGAAGCGGGCTTTGGGCGATCTCGGTCAGCAGGGACAAGGTCAAGTTCCCATCAAGTGCCGCGAGGCCCGAAAAGGGGGCTTCAGGGGTTGCGACGCGCCCATTAGAAAGCGGTGCCAGAATTTTTGCGCCGGCGGCTTCCAGCGAATGCGCGTCGGCGATCGCGGCGATCAGGCCATTGGCCCCCTCAACTGCCATATACACATCGGTTGGCAAGTCTTCTGATCGGTAGACCGTATCTGTGATCATCCCCCGCGCTGTGCAAGCTGCAATCAGTTCATCTCCTTCGGGATCGCGGCCAATGGCCGTCAGAAGCGCAGGCGTCAGATCAAATCGCGCCAGTGTCATGGCGATGTTCATGGCAACACCGCCTGGCAAACGCGTAATGCGCCCCGGCACGTCAGATCCCTGTCGCATGACGCTCCCCGAACGCCCGATCACCTCCCAAACCACCGATCCTATGCACAGAATGTCAGGTTTTGCTGTCATGGGTGACTTTTGACCGGGAAACTCAACGGGTTCAAGCCCGTGTCATTGCGGGACCGAAAAAGTCATCGCAGCCCATAGCGTTTCCCATACGGGCGCGTTTTCTGAGGTGCCAGCCTGCGCGCTGGGGCGCAGCACCACAGCATCAAGAAGATATGTATGGCCCGCCGTTACTGGAATGTTTGCGACACCCGAGGCATCTGTCCGGGTCAGCGTTATTGCGACAGTGCCGTCTGGAGATTGGTCGAAAACTTCGACCTGCGCATCGGCACGGACTGCACCGGCATAGTCGACCCGGACCTGCATGAGGTTGTCAAATTCTGGCTCATAGGGATTGGTCAGGGCAACAAACTCTGTGGCCAACCCGTAGGCACGGTCGGCTCCCCGCCCGTCGCCGACGGCTACCAGTGATTTGGCGTGGCGTGTGTAGCTTTCGCGGAAACCCTGCTGCGGCCATCCTGCGGCCACGTGATCCTCTGCCGCGGTGGCGAAATCCTTATGTGCTGCAAATTTCAGGAACTTTTCCCACTCTTTATAGGTCAAAGAAGACGGCGCCGTTTCGTGTAGGATGACCAGTAAGCCGTTTTCCGGAGCGGTTATACTAAGGGCGGGCGTATCTCCCATACGCCCTTCAACAGGTGTTAACGCGTCGTCTTGTGCCATTTCGAACCGGGCGATGCGGTTGTCAAACCACGCGAGTGCGGTGCCTTTGAAATTCTGACCATTGCGTAAATCAGCAACCAACGCGTCGCCGGGATCCACTTGATATTTCTCCGGGTCGATCCAGAATTCATGGCCAACCGCTGACGATCCGGTTAGCAGTAACACACAGATTAGAAAACGTGAGAACATGATGACTTCACCTGTCGGACATCTTTTATCAAAGCTGTTGCTTTTGCTGGCAATGTCAACCGTTGCCGTAGGCACATTTGCGTCGCGGGGTGCCGCTCATGAGCTTGTGCCCACAATCGCTGATATGACGATTGTCGACGGCGAAAACATTACTCTGGAGTTGCGGATCAACCTGGAGTCCTTTTTGGCAGGCATCGATTTGGATGCCGTCGAAAACACCGATGACGATGATGCAGGTGATGTCTACAAGACACTGCGCGGCCTAAGCGCAGGTGCATTGGCAGACCAAGCGCCACAGTTGCTCGTCCTTTGGAACGACGCGCCCTTGGCTGTTGCAGGTAGTGCGTTGGAATTCACCATCAGCGGCGTCGAAGTGCCGGGCGATCTGGACGCAGAACTGCCGCGCATCTCTGTGCTTAGAATGACGGCACGCCTCCCAGAGAGGGCGGATACGATCACGGTCAATTGGCCGCTGGGGTCGGGCGCTTTGGTCTTGCGGCAACAAGGGGTCGAAGACCCTTACACAGGTTATCTGGCGGGGGGGGAGAGCAGCCCCGCGATTGCCACTGCGGGCGGTGGTGCACAAACCCCAATGCAGGCTTTCTTCGGATACATTCCCGTGGGTTTTGACCACATCTTGCCCAAAGGGCTCGACCACATCCTATTCGTTCTGGGTCTCTTTTTCCTTAGCACACGACTGCGCCCTTTGGTCTGGCAGGTCAGCGCCTTTACCTTGGCACATACGGTAACACTGGCCATTGGCGCTCTGGGTCTCGTGGCGATTAACCCAGCCGTGGTGGAACCTTTGATTGCCGCCTCGATTGTGTTTGTCGCCGTTGAAAACATATTCACTTCGGGTCTCAACCCCTGGCGGCCGTTTGTCATTTTCGGATTTGGGCTCCTGCATGGATTGGGGTTTGCATCCGTTCTGGGAGAGTTCGGATTGCCGGAGGACCAGTTCATTCCCGCGCTCATCGGGTTCAATGTGGGTGTCGAGGTCGGGCAACTCACGGTCATTGCCATCGCCTTTGCTTGCGTCGGATGGTTTGCTCGCAAAGACTGGTACCGTGCCCGCATTGCCGTCCCGGCCTCCTGCATCATCGCGTTGGTCGGGGCCTATTGGTTTGTAGAGCGCGTGTTTCTGTGACCCTCAACCGATGGCTTTGACCAAGTTGCTCAAAGCACTGACCGGGTCATCGGTGTTCCAGATTTCATCGCCAATGCCAAAAAAGTCGGTAAATGGCGTCAGTTTTCTGACCATCGCCTCATCCAGAGCGCCTTCGGCCACAACCGGAACTTCGATGGTTTCAGACCACCACTTAAAGAGGTCCATATCCACAAAGCTGCCATCGCCCAGAGCCGAAGCCTGGACTGGGCCCAAGCTCACATAATCAGCGCCTGCTTCGCCTGCGGTCATGCCATCGTGGCGTGACGTTCCGCAGAAACTGCCAACGATGGCCTCGTCGCCCAGTTTTTTGCGGGTTTCACGCACAGACCGCGCCGCATCGGTCAGGTGCACCCCGTCCAACCCGAGACGGTCGGACAGAACGGTGTGATCGCTCATCACCAGGGCGATGTCGCGGGAATGGGTGATCTCGCGTAGGGCATCGGCCGCGCGCGACAGTCGATCTTCGTCGCGGGTAGCAAGGGTCAAACGAACGCAGGCGACAGTATGAGCATCAAGTACTGCGGCCAGAACATCGGGGTAGCTGCTCAACTCGAAATCGGGCGGGGTGATCAGATAAAGCTGAGGGTGCTCAGGCGTGTCCATGGTCAGGATCCTTTGGAAGTCTTTGCCCGAGCAGTAACGCAAGCTGCGAGAAATGAAAACTTTTATGCCTGCTGGGTAAAATTGTCGCGCAAATTCCAGACCGCTCGCTTGCGAGCAGGCAAGTGTCGCCCTATGAGGCGTTATGAGCCTTCCCATCGAAAATCCCGACATTCCTGCCTTTGTGCTGGTGCGCCCGCAAATGGGCGAAAACATTGGGGCTGCGGCGCGGGCGATGTGGAATTTTGGGTTGGACCGAATGCGGATCGTATCACCACGCGATGGCTGGCCCAATCAAAATGCGGTGGCCATGGCCAGTGGCGCAGGCCGGGTGCTGGATAACGCACAACTCAGCGACGCGCTGCCTGCTGCGATTGGCGATTGCTCCTTTGTCTTTGCCACCACTGCCCGCGCGCGCGATCTGACGAAACCGGTTTTCAGCCCGGAAGCTGCCATGCAACTGGCCGCCAGAAAAATCGCGGAGGGCCAACGTGTCGCGGTGCTCTTTGGGCCAGAACGGGCGGGGTTGGAAAACAGCGATATCGCCCAAGCCAATGCGATCATTTCCGTGCCCGTCAACCCACAGTTTGCTTCGCTCAATCTGGCACAATGCGTTTTGCTCGTGGGCTATGAGTGGCAGCGGGCCGTAGGGAGTGTGACCCATGAAACGAACGAAATGGCCGGGACGGTCTGGGCAGAAACCGCAGAAGTCGAACACCTCGCCCAGCATTATGAAGACCGTCTGGAGGAGGCAGGTTTTTTCTTTCCAGCGCATAAGGCGCAATCGATGAAAACCAATCTGCGCAATATGTGGAGCAGGATGCCTCTGACACGTGCGGATGTTCAAATGATGCACGGCGTGATGCGTCAACTGGTGCGTTGGAAGATGCGCGACGACTAGACGCGCTGGACGCAGCCGCGTGCAGGGCCTAGGTATGCAGCGCCAGAGAAAGACAAGGACGCAGAGATGAGCGGTAAGCGAAAGCTTTTCGAAGAGGTGGACAGCGTGGAGGCAACCCGAACCGTGGTGCAACCCGGACTGATTGATCAAGGGCACGGGGGCGCAAGAGGCGCGATCCGCATCTGGTTGATGATCCTCTTCGCTTTGGTTTTTGTGATGATCGCTGTGGGTGGGTTGACGCGGCTTACAGACAGCGGGCTTAGCATTACCGAATGGCGCCCCTTCACCGGTGCTATTCCACCTATGAATGCGGCTGACTGGGAGGCCGAATTTGCCAAGTACCAGGCGATTGATGAATTTCGAATTCAGAACCAGTGGATGGAATTGAACGATTTCAAGGTCATCTATTGGTGGGAATGGGGGCATCGTCAATTGGGTCGTGTGATCGGGTTGGTCTGGGCAGCTGGCTTTGGTTGGTTTGCGCTGCGTCGCCAGATTCCGACCGGATGGACGCCCAAACTTCTGTTGCTGGGTGTTTTGGGCGGCGCTCAGGGCGCCATTGGCTGGTGGATGGTGTCCTCCGGTGTGACGCAGGGCGAAGGCACCACGGATGTAGCAAGCTACCGATTGGCCACCCATCTGGGTCTGGCCTTTGTCATCCTGGGATTCATTGCGTGGTACGTCATGGAGATGGGCCGCTCCGCCCGGGATCTGATGCAGGCCCGGCGCGCCAAAGAAGCCAAACAGTGGAGCATGTCGACCGGTCTGATGCATTTTGCTTTTCTGCAGATCCTGATTGGTGCTCTGGTCGCGGGGATTGACGCGGGGCGCAGCTATACCGATTGGCCGTTGATGGGGGGGCAGTTTTTCCCGGCAAGCGCATTTGTACTGGACCCGGTCTGGTGTAACTTCTTTGAAAGCCCGGGGCTGGTGCAATTCATTCATCGTATGACCGGGTATCTGCTGGCGGCTTTTGCACTTGTGGTTTGGCTGCGTGGACGTCAATCGGCCCACCCTAACACGCGATTTGCTTTCAATGCCGTCATAGCGGCCATCGCCTTGCAAGTGGTGATTGGGATTGCGACGGTGCTCTATGGTGCGCCGGTGCATATCGCCTTGTTGCACCAGGTGATGGCCGTCATCCTTTGGGTGCTGATCCTGCGCGCGCGCTTCCTGAGCGGCTACCCCATTGCCACGTCGTTGAGAGGATAATCTGCATGTCAGCCTATGATGATCTGATGGAATTCACCCGCGAAACACAGGCATTGTCGCAGATTGCCGGACGTCTGGAATGGGATCAGGAGACGATGATGCCCCGCGGCGCCGCCGCACAACGCGGGGAAGAATGCGCGGCAATCGCCAGCGTACTGCACGCCCGCCGTGTCGATGGGAGGGTCGCGGACTGGTTGGACAGCCTTGAGGGTATGGCCTTGGATCAAACAGCTGAGGCTCAACTGCGTCACATCCGGCGTAGCTATGACCGTGCCAGCAAAGTGCCTGCCGCTCTTGCCGCCAGGATTGCGCGCGTGACCTCCAATGCGCAGGGGGTTTGGGCCGATGCACGGGCGGCCAATGATTTCGCGGCCTTTGCGCCGACATTGAAAGAGGTGATCACGCTGAGGCGTGAGGAGGGACATTGTTTGGCGGATGGCGGTGATGTCTATGACGCTTTGTTGTCTGACTATGAACCGGGCACATCCGGCGCGGAACTGGAAACCATGTTCGGCACGATGCGGCCTGAGCTCGCGTCCTTGCGTGCGGCGGTTCTGGATGCTGAAGCCCCCGCGCGTTTGACCGGGCAGTTTGATGATGCCGCCCAGATGAAGTTGACGTGCAAGCTGGCGGAGAGTTTTGGTTACGACATGCAGCATGGTCGGATTGATAAAGCTGTGCATCCTTTCAGCTCTGGCTCGGGGCTGGATGTGCGGATCACCACGCGCACCAATCCGACCGACCCTTTCAATTGTTTTTACTCCACAATTCACGAGGTAGGTCACGCCACCTATGAGCAAAACATCAACCATGACTATCTGCTGACGCCCTTGGGGCAGGGTGTCTCGATGGGTGTCCACGAGAGCCAGAGCCGCATCTATGAAAACCAGATTGGCCGCAGCCGCGCCTTTACAGGATGGCTCTATGGCGAGATGCGTGATGCATTCGGTGATTTCGGTATTCCCGATGCAGATGCGTTTTACGCTTGTGTGAATCGCGTGTCCGATGGGTTTATCCGCACCGAAGCGGATGAGTTGCAATACAACATGCACGTCCTGATGCGCTTTGATCTGGAACGCGCATTGATGTCGGATGATCTGCGGGTTGCGGATCTCGAAGCGGCCTGGAACGACCGATTCCTAGCCGATTTCGGCTTCGCCGTAGATCAGCCATCGAATGGGGTTTTGCAGGATGTGCATTGGTCTGTCGGGCTTTTTGGCTATTTCCCGACCTATACGTTAGGCAATGTCTATGCTGGCTGTTTGCACGATGCCATGCGTGCGGAATTGCCAAATCTTGACGCAAATCTGGCACAGGGTGACACCTCCGCTGCAACGGCTTGGTTGCGCGACAATGTTCAGACTCACGGGGGCCTCTATGAACCGCGCGATGTGATTGCCAACGCGACAGGCGCACAACCATCTGAAACGCCATTACTGGCCTATCTCAAAAATAAATTTGCCGGGATCTACGGGCTTTGACGCTAGAGCAGGGCCATCCGTTCGGCACGTTCCATATCCGGATAGGGACGATACAAAGCAAAATCTGCAGTATCGATTAGATCGTGCACGGCGCGGTGCAGTTGCGCAACTTCATCGTCATGGCTGCCGGTAAGGCGGAACGCAGCTTCCAGCTGCGCCAACCCGTCCACCTCAATTTCAAGCATGAAATCGCGATAACAATCCGCCGCCAAATTCAGCTTGCGCCGCATCAGGCGCCATTCTCCGATTACGTCCGCACTGCGCAAATGGCTCATCCAGTCCTCAACAGCCTTGGCAAACAGCAAGGCCTTGGCGCTGTCTTTCAGCGTGATCATGCAGCAATAAACATTCATTTCGGCACCTCATCGTCTTGAAGTCCCACGATGTTCGAAAACAGTTGAGAAGCGGTTAAGCCTCGTCTTCTCCACCTTCCTCAGTCTCACCCTGATCGGCAATCCAAGCAACACTCACCACTTCTTCGCCTTTGCCAGTGTTGAAAACCTTGACGCCACCTGCAGACCGCGAGCGGAATGAAATACCTTCAACCGGCACGCGGATCGATTGACCCTTGGACGTAGCGAGCATAATCTGGTCATCCATCTCAACCGGGAAAGAAGCCACCAGGGCGCCGCCGCGCATGGCCTTGTCCATCGCCTGGACGCCCATACCGCCACGCCCGCGCACGGGGTAGTCATGGCTGGAGCTGAGCTTGCCTGCGCCCTGCGCTGTCAGCGTTAGTATTAGGTTTTCGGCCGCTGACATTTCTGCGTAGCGATCCGGACTGATCGTGGCATTTGCATCCGTCTCATCATCATCTGAGGTTTCTGCGTCATCCGTTAACCCGACCATGGCCCGCCGCATTTTCAGATATGCGGCCCGTTCGTCCGAGGTCGCATCGAAGTGGCGGATCACCGACATCGACACCACTTTGTCCTTGCCCGTCAGCTTGACGCCTCGCACGCCCACAGAACTGCGCGAGTTGAAGACCCGAACGTCCTCGCTCGGGAAGCGGATCGCGCGACCGGAAGCGGTGACCAGCATGACGTCTTCATCCCGCGACGCGATCTTGGCGTTGATCAGCGTGGTGTCGGCATGATCATCCTCGAATTTCATCGCGATCTTGCCGTTGGACTTCACATTTGTGAAGTCGCTCAGGGCGTTACGGCGCACAGTTCCAGCAGAAGTTGCAAAGACGATCTGCAACTCGGACCAGTCTTCTTCATCGCGGTCTACCGGCATGATGTCAGCCACCGAGACGCCTGGGGGAATCGGCAGGATGTTGACAATAGCCTTGCCTTTCGACGTGCGCCCACCCTGCGGCAAGCGCCATGTCTTGAGCTTGTAGGCCATGCCATCCGTGGTGAAGAACAAAAGCTGGGTGTGCGTGTTGGCCACGAAGAGGGTCGTGATGACATCCTCTTCCTTGGTTTGCATTCCCGACACCCCTTTGCCACCGCGTTTTTGGCTGCGGAAATCGGCAAGAGGCGTGCGTTTGATGTAGCCGCCAGAGGTAACCGTCACTACCATATCTTCGCGTGCGATCAGATCTTCGTCGGCCATATCTCCGGACCAATCGACGATCTCAGTGCGCCGCGGCACGGCGAAGAGTTCACGGACTTCGCGCAATTCGTCGGCAATGATGCCCATAATCCGGTCGCGCGATCCCAGAATTTCGAGGTATTCCTTTATCTTACCCGCCAATTCTTCAAGTTCGTCGGTGACCTCTTTCACGCCAATCTGGGTGAGCCGCTGCAGACGCAGTTCCAAGATCGCCCGCGCCTGTGTTTCGCTGAGATTATATGTGCCGTCCTCATTGGCCGTGTGGGTCGGATCATCTATCAACGCGATATAGGGCAAAATGTCCTGCGCGGGCCACCGACGGGTCATCAGTTTTTCGCGTGCCTCAGGTGCATCGGCGGACGCGCGGATGGTTGCAACAATCTCGTCGATATTCGTAACGGCAACAGCCAAACCACAGAGCACATGACTCCGCTCGCGTGCTTTTCGCAGAAGATACGCCGTACGCCTTGCAACAACATCCTCACGGAAGTCTATGAAATAGGTCAGAAATTTACGCAAAGTCAGTTGTTCAGGGCGTCCGCCGTTCAGTGCCAGCATGTTACAGCCAAAATAGGTCTGCATGGGCGTGAACCGGTAGAGTTGGTTCAATACGACTTCAGCCGTTGCGTCCCGTTTTAGCTCAACAACCACCCGCACGCCATTGCGGTCAGATTCGTCTTGAACGTGGGAGATGCCTTCAATCTTTTTCTCGCGCACCTGCTCCGCGATCTTTTCGATCATGCTCGCCTTATTGACCTGATAGGGGATTTCATCGACCACAATGGCCCAGCGATCTTTGCGGATTTCCTCGATGCGTGTCTTCGCGCGCACGATGACAGACCCGCGCCCTTCCAGATAGGCTTTGCGCGCGCCTGAACGGCCCAGCATGATGCCGCCGGTCGGAAAATCGGGGCCGGGCACATATTCGATCAGTTGCTCGGATGTCAGGTCCGGCTCCTCGATCAGGGCAAGTGTGGCATCGACCACTTCGCCCAGGTTGTGCGGCGGAATATTTGTCGCCATACCCACCGCGATCCCGCCTGCGCCGTTGACCAGCATGTTCGGAAAGCGGGCCGGCAAGACGGTTGGCTCCTTTTGCTTGCCGTCGTAATTGTCCTGGAAATCAACAGTGTCCTTGTCAATATCCGCCAAAAGATAGGCCGCTGGTTTGTCCATGCGAACTTCTGTGTAGCGCATTGCCGCCGGGTTATCGCCATCCATGGATCCGAAGTTGCCCTGACCATCCAGCAAAGGCAGTGACATGGAAAAATCCTGCGCCATACGCACCAGTGCATCATAGATCGCGCTGTCGCCATGCGGGTGATACTGACCCATCACATCACCGACTGGGCGCGCCGACTTGCGGTAGGATTTATCATGCGTATTGTTGGTTTCATGCATGGCAAAGAGGATGCGGCGATGCACTGGTTTCAATCCGTCGCGCAGATCCGGTATTGCGCGGCTGACGATGACGGACATGGCATAGTCGAGATATGACGTGCGCATCTCATGTTCGATGCTGACCGAAGGGCCATCATAGATTGGGCGCTCTGGAGCCATTTCATCATCGTTTTCAGGTGGTTGTGGTCTATCGCTCACGTGGTCTGCCCATTTTTTTTGCAGAGACTATATCTTGTGGTCCCACTCTATCAGAGGGGACACATAAGGTGCAATCCTTCTATGGTCTTGCGGTTAGCAGCCAGCAGCCGAAAGTGATAACACGCTGTTTTCATTGAAAAGTAATTTGTTCATGGCATTCTGGTAGGAGTAAGCAGTCAAGAGGACAAGAAATGCCCCCAACTGAAACCGAATTGATGCTCAAGGGTTACGGCCTGACCACTGCCGAATTCTTCTATCGCATGCCGGACTATCAACATGTCCTGAACACTTATGTGTGGCAGGAGTATGATCTTGCTCCGGACCATCCGCGGCTGTTTGAATTTGTAGAATTCTGGCAGTCAGAGATCGAAGGCCCACTCCATTCAGTACGCTTTACCCATCGCAAAATGATCCGTCCCGGAGAATGGCGAAATGTGACCGGTGAATTCACGCTGCACTGATTTCTAGCGCAACACGGACTGTGCACAAACTGTGCACAGAGCGTGCACTGTAAAGCTGTATCACCCGGTCCCATGTTGTTTCATGCTTTCACAACGACCGTCGTAAGCTTCTGTTTTATATTAATTTTGTGTCTTGTCTTTTTCAATCCTCCTCAATCTACACTAAAAATAGGGTGCGGATAGATAGGGTGACGAGGTGCTCACGTTGCACAAGTGGGCCTGTGAGAAAGTGTAAGCGACCTATCTGAAAAATACTCCGACGATGATGGTTTTTTTGCGGTTCAAGCACCGAAATACAGGTGAGCAAAGCTCCGGGCGTTTTACTGTACGGGACAGGCGTCGTGAAATGGGTTTGCCAAGAAGCCGGAGCGCTTCGTCAGCAATGACCACTTCCATGGCAAACGTACGAAATATGATGTCATCCACAGCGCATTTCGGCCGGTGCCGCAGCTTGGTCGCAGCAGGGATACTTTTTTGGTCAGTGTCTGCTTGCACCGAGTGGAAAGAGATGTGCTTGGAATGGTTTCTGTTTGCCGCGCTTCGGATTGACCGTGCGATCCCTGCATCTGTTGACGCGGACTGGTATTGTCAAATTTGAAATGCGGGCAAATTCAATAATTGAAGGATTCCGCGCGCACGGGTCAGATGTGAGGTACAGGCCAGCGCTGTTAATGACACCAGCATTGAAAATCGTAGATGGCAAAGCTTAGAACTTAGATCATTGATTTGGTTCAATATTAAGGCGCACCTCAGTTCACGAACCATGCATCCGCAAGCCACAGGAAACTTTCATACTCCTGTTTCGTCGCGCATCGGCAGAGCGTGCAATGGAGGGGCTTCTCAGGCGATCATGCAGAGCAGCTGGCCCCGCCTAGGACGCAGAACTTGGCGCAATGAGGATGGTTCAGCGCGACGTCGCGTTCGGCGTCTTCAAGGCTGGCGCCCAGCTCGAATTCGGGCGCATAGGGCAGTAGGGTGCAGGCCAGAACCACAGGGCGTGGCGCACCTTTGCGCTTGACCACCATCCGTGAGGAAGCGCACATCAAAGCGTCGGGCGAATTGTTTAGGATGTCCCAACAAGAGGTGGTGATCTCGGGCACTTCAACGGTTTCATCCATTTCCGGGAACAACACGGTAGCGCCAGGATCCTGCGCATCGATGTCGAACCCGTGAGTGGCGTAAAACTGGGCATAGCCCGCCCGGCTTTCCGCATCGCTGTGCGCCATGATGGACCGGCCGGCCACCGCCATTTTGATCCCGGCGTCGCGCAGCCAGATCATGCCTTCAAGTGTTTTGGCAAAAGCGCCGACACCGCGTTCCGCATCATGCAGGGCAGGCTGATGGTGATCTAAGGAAATCCGAAGCGTGAGCTTGCCGGGATAGTTGGCATTCAGATCTACCAGGCCGGCCTGCATACTGGGCCGCATCATCGGCCGCATGGCATTCGTCAGGATCAGAACCTCATACCCCCGCGCCAGCGATTTTCTGGCCATCTCTATCATCTCTGGGTTCATGAAGGGTTCGCCCCCGGTAAAGGCGATCTCGGTCACCGGCCAGCGCCGCGCCGTGATTTGATCGAGGTACTCGGCCACTTCATGGGCAGAAAAATAGACGAGCCGATCATTTGTCGGGCTGCTTTCGATATAACAATGTGCACATTCAATGTTGCAAAGCGTTCCGGTGTTGAACCAAAGCGTTTTGGGCGCATTCAAATGCACTCTGGCACGCTTTTCCCCCTTGGCAGTCCAGTCAGGATCGATAAATTTGCCAATATTGGCCTGCGCCAGGTCTTTCATTCGAGTGGTTGTCCTTGATCCCGAGTTGCCGTGACTGTGTGCTATTGGATAGAAAGAGGCAAGAAAACTGGTTTTCGCCCGTAAGCACGCTCTTGTGATCACCTTAAAAATGAGGCATGTTTGCGCTAACATCAAAAGCGGGCCAAAGGCGCCGCGTAACAGGATGACTTCTCATGGTTTCGCGCGTTATTCCGGTTGATCCTTTCGACCTCGTGATCTTTGGCGGCACAGGTGACCTGGCAAGACGCAAGATTTTACCGGGGCTATTCAGACGTTTCTGCGCTGGCCAGATGCCCCCAGAAGCCCGCATCATAGGGGCCGCGCGGGCGGATATAAGCGAGGCAGACTACCGCGAGATGGTGGGCGACGCGATCGAAGAATTTAGCGATGGGGCTGTTGTCGATCAAGATCACTTGGCAGCATTTTTGGCCGACCTGACCTATGTTGCGATTGACGCCAAAGGGGAAAACGGCTGGCGAGAGCTGGCAGGACACATGCGGCGCGACGTGGTGCGGGCATTTTATTTTTCGGTCGCGCCGGGTCTTTTCGGTGATCTGGCAGAGCGGTTGAACAATCATGGCTTGACGGACGAGAAAAGCCGTATCGTGGTCGAGAAACCTTTTGGGCGCGATCTGGCCACGGCGCAGCAGCTGAACCGGGATCTTGCGGCGTTTTTCGACGAAACTCAAATCTACCGGATCGATCACTATCTGGGCAAGGAAACGGTTCAAAACCTGATGGCCGTGCGCTTTGGCAACGTTCTGTTCGAGCCACTTTGGAACAGCCAGTTTGTGGATCATATCCAGATCACTGTGGCCGAAACTGTGGGCGTCGGCGGGCGCGGCGAATATTATGATAAATCCGGCGCGATGCGCGATATGGTGCAAAATCACCTTATGCAGTTGTTGTGTTTGATCGCTATGGAACCACCCGCGCGCTTTGATCCAGATGCTGTGCGGGACGAAAAGCTGAAGGTTATTCGCGCATTGGAGCCGGTGGAGCCGCATCACATCGTGCGCGGGCAATACGGCGCTGATACAGAGGATCCGATAGCGCATCCCGACTATCGCACAGCAGTGGCCGATCTCAAGTCGGCCACGGAGAGTTTCATTGCGCTTAAAACCCATATCGCCAATTGGCGGTGGGCGGGAACACCGTTCTATTTGCGCACCGGAAAGCGTCTGGTCGCGCGGTCTTCGGAGATTTCGATTGTGTTTAAAGAAACGCCACATTCGATCTTTGGCGAAGAGGCGGGCCGGCACCGCAATGTTCTCTCGATTCGGCTCCAGCCCAATGAAGGCATCAAATTGGGGGTGACCATCAAGGAGCCGGGCCCAGGTGGTATGCGATTGATGGACGTGCCGCTGGATATGACCTTCGCGGATGCTCTTGGGGAAGAAGGTGCTGAGAATGTAGATGCTTACGAGCGTTTGATCATGGATGTGATCCGAGGCAATCAGACATTGTTTATGCGCGGCGATGAGGTCGAGGCGGCGTGGGCCTGGACCGATCCCATCATCAAGGGGTGGCAGCAACGCAATGACGTACCCAAGCCCTATGACAGTCACAGCGCCGGTCCAGATGCCGCGACGCAGCTGATGCGCCGGGACGGACGGGAATGGCGGGAGGTTGCCCTTTGAAGTTTGTGGAAAATGCCGACCGTGACATGGCGATCATGAATATCGCCCATGCGCTGACAAGTGATTTGCGAAAGTGTCTTTTGCAGCATGAATTTGCCAGTTTTGCGGTGCCTGGGGGTACCACTCCGGGTCCGATATTTGATGCCATGAGTTCAGTCGAGATTGATTGGGACCGTGTGCATGTTATGCTGACCGACGAGCGTTGGGTGCCGGAAGATCATGCGCGCTCGAACGCAGGTCTGGTCAAGGCAAGATTGCTGGCCGGGCATGCGGCGGCGGCCAAATTCATTTCCTATTACCAGCAGGGCATGTCGGCGCAAGAGGCGACGGCACAGCGGTCACAGGCTTTAGTGGGTGAGGTTCCGATTTCCGTTTTGCTATTGGGCATGGGCGCGGACATGCACACGGCCTCGCTTTTCCCAGGTGCGTCTGGACTGGCCGAGGCCATGGGTCAGGATGCGCCGATTTTATGTGCGGTTGAACCCGGTGATCAACCTGAAGCTCGGGTATCGCTGAGCGCACAGGTTTTGGAGGGCGCGATGGACAAGCATCTTGTGATTTTCGGCGAAGAAAAGCGGCGGGCGTTTGAGCGCGCAATGACATTACCTGCGCTTGAGGCACCAATTGGCGCGGTGATCGGCGGAGGAACAGTACATTGGGCGGCTTGAAATCACAGTGGGCAGAATTGAACGCCTTGAAGGAAACATGCCAGGGCAGGTCCATCTTGTCGCTTTTCGAGACCCCGGATCGCGCCTCCGATTTTCGTGCACAGACGGGCGACATGCTGTTCGATTATGCCAAAACCAATATTGACGCAGAGACGCGTGCGGCCTTGCTGGCGCTCTATGAGGCCGCAGGCGTAGCAGAAAAGCGCGATGCAATGTTCTCCGGTGCTCCGATCAACGACACCGAAGGGCGCGCTGTGTTACACACGGCGCTGCGCAACCTGGATGGCGGGCCTGTTTTGGTAGACGGCCAAGACGTCATGACCGGCATTTACGGCACGTTGGAGCGCATGCGCAGCTTTGCCGATCACGTTCGCGACAGCGCCATCACGGATGTGGTTAACATCGGGATTGGCGGATCTGACCTGGGCCCTGCCATGGCCGTGCAGGCCCTGTCGCCCTATCATGATGGCCCTAGGTGTCATTTCGTGTCCAACGTCGATGGCGCGCATATCGCCGATACGCTGCGTGGGTTGGACGCCAAGAGCACGCTGATCATTGTGGCGTCCAAAACCTTTACCACCATTGAGACCATGACAAATGCGCGAACGGCCAAAGCCTGGATGGTCGATCATGGCGGCGATCCCGCGACGCAGTTTGCCGCACTGAGTACGGCCGCCGAGAAGACCCGAGACTTCGGAATACCTGCCGAGCGTGTCTTCGGGTTCGAGGATTGGGTCGGCGGACGCTATTCGCTCTGGGGGCCGATCGGTTTGTCCCTGATGATTGCGATCGGGCCGAAAGGCTTCGATGCCTTCTTACGCGGCGGGCAGGCCATGGATGTGCATTTCAAATCCGCCACAGGGCCTGAAAACCTGCCCGTCATGCTGGCGCTGGTCGGGATCTGGCACGCTCAGGTCTGCGGGTATAGCAGCCGGGCGGTTTTGCCCTATGATCAGCGCCTGGCGCGACTGCCGGACTATTTGCAGCAGCTGGAGATGGAATCAAACGGCAAGGGTGTTCAGATGGACGGCTCCGATGTTGCCGTCTCAAGCGGTCCTATCGTGTGGGGCGCGGCAGGCACAAATGGCCAACACGCCTTTTATCAGCTGATCCATCAAGGGACACGAGTAGTGCCTTGCGAGTTCATGATCGCCGCCGAAGGGCACGAACCGGATCTCGCGCACCAACATCAATTATTGATCGCGAATTGTCTGGCGCAATCCGAGGCATTGATGCGAGGCCGCAACCTTGACGAGGCCCGCGCCAAAATGTCTGCCGCGGGCCTAACCGGTTCTGAGCTGGAACGTCAGGCACGGCATCGGGTCTTTGGCGGCAACCGGCCCTCGGTTACCTTGGCCTATCCCAAGCTGGATCCCTTTGTGCTAGGCCAGATCGTGGCGCTTTATGAGCATCGCGTGTTTGTGGAAGGGGTCATATTGGGCATCAACTCCTTTGATCAATGGGGCGTTGAGCTGGGCAAGGAACTGGCAACCTCGCTGCAGCCAGTCGTCGATGGGCAGAAGGATGCTTCGGATAAAGACGGGTCAACTGCGGCTCTGGTCCGGTTCATTCACGCGCACCAGAGAACGACGCCTTAACCAAGCTGGGCGCCGGGCGCGCTTTACGACATTAGAGTTGCGCCATCGATTTCCATAAATCGGTTGCGGACATCCTGCGGGATCGGAAAGCGGCCGGATCCATCCGATTGCAGCAACACCAAAACACATTCAAAAGTCGCGCGCAGAGTGCCACCGGACCACAGTCTTTGCGACAGCGAAAAGGACGTAGTGCGAAAGGCAGTACACGCGCAGGTGACCACGTAATCCTCGTCCATTCGCATTTCCTGACGGTAGTGAATCTCTCCTGACCGGATTACGATACGCGGGTCCTTTCCGGTGCCCATGTACCGCGATATGCCCCAGTCCTGAGTATACCTGATGCGCAGGCGCTCGAACCAATGCATGTAGACGGCGTTGTTAACGTGGTTGAGCACATCCAGCTCTGAAAACCGGACCTGATCCGCCATAGCCAGCGGTGCCGGAGGGTCAATGCCCAGGCCGGACTGTGTTTGGGGCGACAGCGGCGTGTGATAAATAAGGGTCATACCATGGGGTTACGCATTTCGAGGAGATTTGCCAAGGCTTGCCAGACAGTTGTCCGCCATGCAGTGTGGAACTCAGATTAGCCGCACAGGCAAAAAGCAATACGGTACCAATGGGAGTTTTCTATGCTAGGCCAGATGATGTCAGCACCACTTTTGATATCCTCACTCATCGATCACGCAGAACGCTATCATGCGACCACGGATGTGATTTCTGTGAATACTGGCGGCGGGGAAGAGCATACCAGTTGGGGTGAAGTTGCACGCAACGCAAGGAGGCTGGCGTCAGCACTGGAAAAACTGGGCCTTGGGCCGCAGGCGCGCTGTGCCACGATTGCCTGGAACAACCGCAGGCACCTTGAGATTTACTTCGGCGTTTCAGGCGGTGGGTTTGTCTGTCACACCATCAACCCGCGCCTGTTCCCTGAACAACTGATCTATATCATCAATCATGCCGAAGATGAGGTGCTGTTCATCGATCGCACCTTTGTCCCGCTTGTCGCTGCCATCCGAGATAAGCTGACAACGCTGAAGCATATCGTTCTTCTGGAGGCCGAGCTTGGCGATGCTGAAAACGATCTGCCCGGCATTGTAACCTATGATGGCCTGTTGGCCACGGATGACGCGACTTATGTTTGGCCTCAGTTTGATGAGCTTACGGCTTCAAGTCTTTGTTATACATCAGGAACCACGGGAAATCCCAAAGGTGTTCTCTTCTCGCACCGCTCGACCGTCTTGCATAGTTTTGCAGGCAATCTGGCCGACTCTGTCGGACTGTCCGCTATGGATATCGTGCTACCGGTTGTGCCGATGTTCCATGTCAACGCCTGGGGCGTGCCGTATTGCTGTGCCATGGTGGGCTCGCGTATGGTGTTACCGGGTCCGGGTTTGGACGGGCCATCGCTTGTGGGCCTGATCGACCATCACAAGGTTAATGTGGCCCTTGGTGTGCCGACGATCTGGCTAGGTTTGCTGGGTCAGGCAGAAGCGGCGAGCAGTGCGCTGGTCAGCCTGGAAAAGACCGTGGTGGGCGGGTCTGCCTGTCCGCCGTCGATGATGGCGGCTTTCCGGGATCGCTACGGGGTGGAAGTCATCCATGCTTGGGGCATGACGGAGATGTCGCCCATTGGCAGCGTCAACCAACCATTGGCCAAGCATCTCGATCTTGAGCTGGATGCGCTGCACCGACTGCGCGAAAACCAGGGTCGCCCACCCTGGGGTGTTGAACTGGCAATCGTGGATGAAAAAGGCGCAGCATTGCCGCATGACGGCAAGACACAGGGTGAGCTGATCGTGCGCGGGCATTTCATTCTGGACGCCTATTTCAGATCGACCCGCGAAGAGACACTGCAGGACGGCTGGTTTAACACAGGTGACGTGGCGACGCTGGACGCGGATGGTTTTCTGACCATTCGGGACAGATCCAAGGATATCATCAAATCGGGGGGCGAGTGGATCAGTTCGGTTGAGTTGGAAAACATCGCCATTGCGCATCCCAAGTTGACCGACGCGGCTGTGATTGGTGCGCGTCACGAAAAATGGGATGAACGGCCTGTGTTGGTGGCGGTAAAAGCGCCGGGCGAAGATCCAGATATTGCGGAAATCCTGTCGATTTTCGATGGAAAGATTGCCAAATGGCAGATACCGGACACGGTGGTTTTCACGGACGTGCTGCCGCGTAATGCCACCGGAAAGGTGCTCAAGCGTGACTTGCGGGACACGTTTGGAAATGTATTGACCTGATAAGGGAGTCTTAATCCTTGTCTCCCAGACTTGGTACTGGAATAGTTCAACTATAAATATAGCGCAGTGCAATAATACTCGTAAAAAGTGTGTTTGAATTGCCATCCAGGAGACCGTCATGAAACGCGCCGCATTCATTCTTGCTGCATTCTTGCCGACGGCGGTTTTGGCCGGACCGGACCGCGCATCAATACTGTTGGGCACCGAGCACTTTAACGCGACCGAAGATTTTCGGGAATTTAATCCGGGTTTGTTTCTGACTTGGGAGGAGAATACCTTCGACTACAGCGTCGGGATTTTCCAAAACAGCTATTCTAATGTCTCCGTGCTGGCCTCCATTGGATATGATGTGGAAGTTGCAACTGAATTTGAGGTGGGCGCCTTTGCCGCACTCGCGCTGTATCCCGGAGAAGGGGATCGTTTCGACCATTCCATTGGCGATGTCGTGCCCTTGATCGGATTGAAGGCACGCTATAGAAACTTCTTTGCACAATTGATCCCGTCCGATGGTGATACGACCGACGGCATTCTGGCGGTCGGATTGACCTTCGCGTTGGACTAGACTTCGCGGTCATTCTCGGCTTGTTGGGTTAGACAGAACGCGCCAAAATCAAGGTCGCTCATCTGGAAGTTCGTCCATCAGTTCTTTTGCCAAAAGGGCGCAAAAAACTCGGAGGCGCGGCCTCATTTACGTGGTCGCGTTTGGCAAAGAGGAGCTCGGGGATTGTGCCGGAGAGTATGCGATGCGATGCCTTTCGGCCGTTAATTCGAACGGGCCGCGCGCCAGGTCGCCCAATCTTCCGGTGTGTCGAGATCCATGCGGGCTCGGTTGTTGGGAAGGGGCACCAGAGCCACACGATCACCTGCGGCCTCAACCACGGCCTGCCCTCCGGAATCGCCAGACAAGGCCACGAGGTCGTTGAACACACGGGCGGAAAATACAATCGGATGGCCAGGCTCACCGGTCTCTGTAACGCCACGCCATATCAGAGAATTCGATTTTAAATCAACGGATTGAATTATGGACTTAAGGTCATCCTCAGTGAGCTCCGGTAAATCACCTAGCAACAGCATTGCGGCGGGCGTCTCATCCGGCAGTGCCGCAATCGCCGCTCGGATACTGGCGCTCATGCCGTCAGCGGCATCCGGCACGGGAATGCGATTGACGCCAAGCCCATCGAGGCATTGATATCTTGGATGCGGCGCAGACGGCAGGGCCACTAACACCGGCCCCTTTGTGACCGCACAGGCCAAATTGGCCTGACGGCGCAACAAAGCAACGCCATCGATGAGTTCAAGCAGTTTATCGGTGCCGCGCATCCGTTTTGATTGCCCAGCTGCAAGCACAATGATTGGAATATCGAAAAGTGCCTGATGATCCATGAGATTACTCTAAAGCAATCGCAGAAAGATTGATACAAATACTCATCCCCGCATGCGCTTACCTTCGGGGTCAAAAAGCGGTTGGTCTAGAACGGTCGCCGCACGCATTTTGCCCAGGATTTCGATGAGCACATCAGGCTTCTCATCAACCCGTACTGTGGGCAGAAAACCCAAGGCGATCGATTTTTCGGCATAGTGCGAATATCCGCCTGACGTGCAAAATCCGACGACCGCATCTTCCAGCCAGATCGGCTCATAGCCCTGGACATCGGCGTCTTCGGCATCGACCTCAAAGGCAACCAGTTTGCGGGCAGGGGCTTCTGCGTTCTCTGCTTCTGCCGCTGCGCGTCCGATGAATGCGTCGTTTTTCTTGAAATGGATAAAGCGATCCAATCCGGTCTCCGCAGCGGTGTAGTCGGGCGAAAATTCTGCCATCCAGCTGCCAAAGAACTTGTCAAGCCGTAACGACATCATTGCGCGCATCCCAAAAGGCGTCATGCCGTGGGGTTGCCCTGCCTGCCACAGGCTGTGCCATAAGCTGCGTTGATCCATCGGGTCGCAGTAGATCTCAAAACCCAAGTCTCCGGTGTAGCTAAGCCGTTGAACGATGCAATCGGCGCTGCCAACGGTCAGGCGGCGCACATCCAGGAACTTCATGGTGGTCACATCGTCCCGTGTCACGGCTGCAAGCACGTTTCGCGCGTTTGGCCCGGCGATTTGAAAACCTGTTCTCTGATCACTTATATTACAAATGGTCACGCCCATTTCTTGATGTTGCAAGAACCACCGGAAGTGAAAGGCCTGACTGCCATAGGAGGCCGTGAGTTGAAAATGCTCATCGGCTAGGCAAGAAATGGTGAAATCCCCGATCAGCCTGCCTTTTTCAGACAGCATCGGGCTCAGTGCCACCCGACCGGGTGAGGGCACGCGGCCTGCCATGATCCGGTTCAACCAGTCGCGCGCTTTGGGACCGGTCACCCGATACTTGCCAAAATTCTGCAGCTCGTTGATACCGACGCCGCCACGGACTGCCTTGACCTCGCGCGCGGTAGCGTCAAAGGCGTCCGATCGCCGGAACGACGGTGTTTCGTAAGTTGGCTCACCCGTTTTGGCGAAGTAATTGGGCACCTCAAGCCCGAACTGATGCCCCCAAACCGCGCCCATATTCGAGAATAGGTCATACATCGGCGTCGTGCGGTGCGGTCGCGCGGCGGGTAGTTCCTCGTTTGGGTAGGCAACTGAAAATCGTTTTTGGTAGTTCTCTATGACCTTGGGAAGGGTGTAGCCCGGCGTGATCCAGTCACCGAAGCGGGCCACATCCATGGCCATGGTGTCGCGCTCAGTTTCGCCTTCCACCATCCATTGCGCGAGCATCAATCCGACGCCGCCGCCCTGGCTGAACCCGGCCATAACACCGCAAGCAGACCAGTAGTTGCGCACGCCGGGCACAGGACCCACCAGAGGATTGCCATCCGGCGCAAAGGTGAAAGGCCCGTGGATCACGTTCTTCACCCCGGCGCGAGCCAAATCGGGAAACCGTTTGTAAGCAAATTCAATGCTTTGTTCGATCTTATCAAAGTCATCTGGCAAGAGATCCTGTCCAAAATCCCACGACGTGCCCTCCACCGCCCAGGGCCGGCAGGTTTGCTCGTAAAACCCGATGCAAAGCCCACGGCCTTCCTGACGCAGATAGCTTTCGCCTGCCGGGTCCATCACATGCGGATGTTCCTTGCCATCCTGTGCCATGTCGCGGATCAGAGGCACGTCTTCGGTCACGATATACTGGTGTTCCATCGGGTGCAGCGGGAAGTAGATGCCCGCCATGGCCCCCACCTCGCGGGCCCATAGACCGCCGGCGTTAACGACATGTTCCGCGTGGATCGTGCCCTTGCCGGTGACCACGTCCCATGTGCCATCGGTGCGTTGTGTGGTGGCGCGCACCATACAGTGGGTTTCGATTGTGGCACCGCCCATGCGCGCGGCTTTGGCATAGGCGTGGGTGGTGCCAGAAGGGTCCAGATGCCCGTCAAGCGGGTCATAAAGCGCGCCGATAATGCCATCAACCTTGGTTACGGGCGCGATTTTCTTGATCTCTTCGGGGCCGACGATTTCGGTTTCCAGCCCCATGAAGCGGTGTTTGGCGCGCTCCGCCAGCAGCATGTCAAACCGGTCTTGATTGTCTGCCAGAGTCACGCCGCCCACGTGATGCAACCCGCAGGACATGCCGGTGATCTCTTCGAGTTCTTTGTAAAGCCGGATCGTGTAGCCTTGGAGCGCAGCCATGTTGGTGTCGCCGTTCAGCGTGTGAAACCCGCCCGCCGCGTGCCATGTGGAGCCCGACGTGAGCTCCGATCGTTCGATCAGCATGACATCCGACCACCCCAGTTTGGTCAGGTGATAGAGTACCGAGGCGCCGACAACGCCTCCACCGATGATGGCAACGCGCGTGGTGGTTTGCATGGGGCCTCTCCGTTTTGCTCTTGGCGCCATACTGGAAGGGGGTCGCCCACGCGGCTGGTTCACTCGCGACAGAAAATGCCGTTTCCGGATGATTGGGCTGGCGTTTAGATGAAATCTGTCAGGGCGCTGAGCACGCTTTCGGGGGCTTCCAACTGCGGCAGGTGACCCACCGATGGCAGGACCTCCAACAGCTCCTGTCCAATCAGCTTGTGCAAGGCTTGGCCCCGTTCAAGCGGGATCCACGGATCTTTCGCGCCCCAGATGATTTTGACCGGACAGCGGATGTCATCAAAAAGGGGTTCTACCTCGGCAGTGTATTTTTCATCGGCCAGGGCAAATTGTTTGTAGAAGCTGTTTGCGCCGTCATCAGTGAGCCAGGGGGCGATCAGGTGTTCAAGGTCTGACGGTGCGATATCGCTGATCAGTGCTCCGCGGATGTAAGCCTCGACAATGGCTTGGTGGATATGCGGGGGCAGCCCGGCAAAGGCGTCGATGTGGCGCTTGACATGATCGAAAAAGTCAGACCCCCAGGGACGCATGGCGACCACATTCATCAGTGCATATTTTTCATAGTCGCATTCATGCAGCAAATGCGCCCGCAGCGTGGTCGCGCCGCCAAAATCATGAGCCAGAACGGAGGGGCAGACAAGCCCCCAGTGGCGCAGCATTTCGGCAAAAACCAGGCCTTGGACATCTAGAGACGTGGCTTGTTGTACGCGCATTTCGGATTGCCCGTACCCCGGCATGTCATACCAATAAACGGTGTGGTTCTGGGCCAGTTTTGGGATCACACGGTGCCAAGAAAACGATGACCAGGGCCAACCGTGGGCCAGCACCAGATCTGGCCCCTGTCCAGCTTTTCCGGCGGCAACGCGACCGGCGGATGTTTGATGGGTGTCAGACAGGTGCCACTGCGGCATGATCGGTCTCCTGCGAATTGGTAAATCGCGCTCGGGCCCGTGCATTTGGGCGCAGGATACAAAATAGGAAGCGCGCTAAAAGGGCGCAAGCTGTTTGCAGTTGACGCGGCGTCTGTGCGCATAGAGTTCTTGACCTCTCAGGCCGGGCAAGAGACTTTGTCGGCATGGAACTGGATATCGAATTTGTGCGCCGGCATTTCCCGGCTTTTGGCGCAGCCCCGTTGCGGGGACAGGCGTTTTTTGAAAATGCGGGCGGGTCTTATACCTGTGCCCCCGTGATTGACCGGCTCACGCGGTTTTACAAGGAGCGCAAGGTGCAACCCTATGCGCCTTACGCCGCCAGCCGCCTTGGCGGTGCCGAGATGGACGAAGCACGCACGCGACTGGCGGGCATACTTGGCGTTGAAGACGATGAGGTAAGCTTTGGGCCCTCGACCACTCAGAACACCTATGTTCTTGCGCAGGCCTTTGTAGAGATGATGGCGCCCGGTCAGGCGATCATCGTGACCAATCAGGACCATGAAGCCAATTCCGGACCCTGGCGTCGCCTTAAGGCGCGGGGCGTTGAGATCCGCGAATGGCAGGTGGATCCGGAGACCGGTCACCTGAACCCGGAAGACCTCGAGGATCTGCTGGACGAAAACGTACGGCTCGTGTGTTTCCCGCATTGCTCGAACGTGGTTGGCGAAATCAACCCGGTGGTCGAAATTACCGCACTGGCCCATGCGGCGGGGGCCTTTACCTGTGTCGATGGGGTTTCATATGCGCCACATGGGTTGCCGGATGTGGGCGGGCTTGGTCCGGATATCTATCTCTTTTCCGCCTATAAAACCTACGGCCCGCATCAGGGTATCATGGTGATCCGCCGCACCCTGGGAGGGCTCTTGCCCAATCAGGGGCACCACTTCAATGGGGATAAGCTTTATAAACGTTTTACTCCGGCGGGTCCGGATCATGCACAAGTGGCTGCCTGCGCTGGCATGGCGGACTATATCGACGCGCTCTATGATCACCATTTTGAACAGCCTGCGAGCCCGAGGGCGCGCGGGGCTGCGGTGCACGGTCTTATGCGCGCGCATGAACAGCGCCTGCTGGCGCCACTGCTGGACGCGGTGAAAGATCGTAACTCTGTTCGGCTGATCGGACCGGCAGATGCGATCAACCGGGCACCAACAGTGGCGCTGGCGCTGGCACGGCCCGGTGAAGAGGTAGCCTCTGAACTGTCATCTCATGGCATCATGGCGGGCGGCGGTGACTTCTATGCGGGGCGTGCATTGGCGGCGATGGGGGTTGATGACAAAAATGGCGTTCTGCGCCTGAGTTTCACCCACTACACATCCGCGGCCGAGATCGACAAGTTACTGACAGCACTGGATCACGTCTTGTGAGTTCTGGGTTTGATCCAATCGCTTGCGCCTGACGTAGAACTCTTAACAAAACGTGAAGGCCTTGCTGCGTGAGCACATCACCTGTTCTAGTCTGGTTCCGCCGCGATCTGCGGCTGACGGATCACCCTGCTTTGCATGCGGCATGTGCCATGGGACGACCGGTCATTCCGGTGTTTATTTACGACGAAACAGTTGACCAACTTGGAGCAGCCCCGAAATGGCGAATGTGTCTGGGGATTGGGCAATTCTCTGAACGTCTGGCGAAAGGCCAAAGCCGCCTGATCTTGCGCCGTGGCAATGCTTTGGATGTGTTGTGCGCGCTGGTGAAGGAAACCGGGGCGACCAGCGTCTTTTGGTCCCGTCTTTATGATCCGGGGGCAGTGACACGGGACACAGAGGTCAAATCCGCGTTGAAAGAACAGGGGGTCGAGGCGCGTTCTTTCGGCGGACATCTGATGTTTGAACCCTGGACGGTCGAGACCAAGACAGGCGGTTTCTACAAGGTCTACACGCCGTTCTGGAATACGGTTAAAACCCGCGATGTGGACGCGCCATTACCCGCGCCAGGACGTCTTCCCGCACCAGAAAAATGGCCCTCTGGTGATGATTTGTCGTCTTGGCAGATGGCACAACCCATGAACCGAGGTGCCGAGATCGTCAGGCCCCATGTGCGTCTGGGAGAGGATGTAGCGCAGGCCAGATTGCAGACCTTCATTGCAAAGATCGTCGGCGGCTATGACACCACGCGTGACCTGCCAGGCGTGGATGGCACCTCAGGCCTGTCGCAAAACCTCGCCCTGGGCGAGATCAGCCCGCATCAGTGCTGGCACGCGGGTCTGCGGGCTCGGCAGGAGGGCAAGGCGGGCGCCGAGACTTTTCTCAAAGAGTTGGTTTGGCGCGAGTTTGCCTATCACCTGATGCATCATACACCTCGGCTGCTGAGTGGGAATTGGAAAGAAGCCTGGGATGCCTTTCCCTGGCGCACCGATCCGGACACGCCGGAAGTCACTGCCTGGAAACAGGGGCGCACGGGGCTTCAATTTATCGATGCTGCCATGCGTGAACTCTATGTAACCGGGACCATGCACAACCGCGGACGGATGATTGTGGCCAGCTACCTCACCAAACACCTACTGACCCACTGGAAGATCGGCATGGCCTGGTTTGAGGACTGCCTGATTGACTGGGACCCGGCCAGCAATGCCATGGGCTGGCAATGGTCCGCAGGCTCCGGGCCAGACGCCACCCCATATTTCCGGGTGTTCAATCCGGTGACCCAGCTCGACAAATTCGACAAGAACCGTGACTACGCCAACCGCTGGATCGCAGAAGGACGCAGCAACCCGAGTGCGGAAGCGCTGTCTTTTTTTGAGGCCGTGCCGCGTCGTTGGAATCTGTCTGCCGATGCGCAAATTCCCGCCCCGGTAGTAGCCGCGGACGTAGGCCGCAAAATTGCGCTTAATGCTTATGAAAACAAAGGCTTCTGAGCACTTGATCATACCCTCCCGCGTCCCGTAACATTCGATTTTCAAACCGACCATTAGAGCAGACGGAATTCACATGATCCTCACCACGACCCAAGGTCAGAACGATTTGCCGCGATACTTCACGCATGTATTTGCGATGGCGCAGCAGATGAACAATGGCCGCGTTGATTTTGTTGTACCGGACGGCCGTCGTTTTCGCGCGGAGGGCCAAGATCCCGGCCCGATTGCAGAAATCAACATCCACAACGATGACCTTTTTGCCCGATTGATCCGTGAGGGCGATCTGGGGTTTTGTGACGGGTACCTCGATGGGTGGTGGTCGACGCCGGATTTGCAGGCGTTCATGGACCTTGTGCACGCGGACAATGAAGACATCTATGACGGCTTTCCGGGCATGTTTATTTTGCGCAATTATGAAAAATTTCGCTTCTGGCTACAGCGCAACCACAAAAACCAAGCGCGCAAAAACATCAGTTACCACTACGATTTGGGCAACGAGTTTTACGGGCTGTGGCTTGATGACACGATGACCTATTCCTCGGCCCTGTTTCGCACTGGTCAGGAAAGTACCGAAACCGCCCAGATCGAAAAGTATAAATCCATGGTTGACGAGATGGGGGCTCAACCGGGCGATCATATATTGGAGATCGGCTGTGGTTGGGGCGGCTTTGCCGAATATGCTGCAAAGGAGCGCGGGCTGCGTGTGACAGGGTTGACCATATCCGAGGAGCAGATCAAGTATGCCAGACAACGCATTGATGATGCGGGACTTTCAGCGCAAGTTGACTTCAAATTGCAGGACTACCGCGACGAGGTTGGGATCTACGACGGCATTGCCAGCATCGAGATGTTCGAAGCAGTAGGTGAAAAGTACTGGCCCACCTATTTCAATGTAGTGCGCGACCGTCTGAAGCCGGGTAAAACCGCAACGTTGCAGATCATCACCGTAGCGGACCGGCGGTGGCATGTGTATCAGCGCGGCGTCGATTTTATTCAAAAGTACATATTCCCCGGTGGTATGCTACCCAGTCCGACCGCGCTGCGTGAACAGGTTTCCAAAGCGGGGTTGAGTGTCGAGAAATCTGTCGAATTTGGTCACAGTTACGCCATAACTTTGCGCCGATGGCACGATACCTTCAACGAGAAGTGGGATCAGGTGAGCACACTTGGGTTCGATGACCGTTTTCGGCGGATGTGGAATTTTTACCTGACCTCTTGTGCGTCGACGTTCGAAAGTTCGAATTGCGATGTCACGCAAATCACCGTGAAGCGGCCTGTGTAGGGGCGCCAACTAAGAGGTAAAGACAGATGCCTGACGCAGCCCGGCTCATAGCAGCGCTTTGCATTTGTTGTGTGGGATTCATTGTATCGCACCAGATCATTCCGTTGATGCCGGAAAGCACGAGCTTTGGGTATTTCACATATGTGAATGCCATCATTGGGGTCTGCGTTGGCTGGACGGTGATGGGCAAGCGCGCAGGTCGTGGACCGACAGCAGCGATACACAACGGCTTCGGTGGGGTGATGATGATGGTGCTGTGGTGCCTCTTTGTCCATTCCAGCTATCAGATGTTCGACCGGGCCATGGCCAATTGGTACAACGGCGCTTTTGACGCGCTTTTGGCGATCTTCAAGTTCATGGCTGAATACGGCTTGGTGATGATCAATCCGTTGGTGATCTTCTCGCTTATCGCTGGTGGCATTTTGTCCGGGCTGGCGACGGAATTCGCATGGCGGACGTGGCGCTGACGCGCTAAGAGGCGGCATGACGCCGCTTTTTTTCTTTGGAACGCTCCGGCATCCCGCGCTCATCGAAGCGGTTCTTGGTGATGTTGCACATCTTCAACTGTCCGATGCTGCCGTCTCGGATTATGCAATTGAGGCCGTGGCAGAAGGGCCGTTTCCGACCATTGTGGCGCGACAGGGGTCTCAAGGCCCCGGTCTGTTGGTCGAGGGTGTGACGAAGGCGGATCTGAAACGCCTCGATTTTTTCGAGCGCAGCTTTGGTTATGAATTGAAGGATGTCATGCTCGCGGATGGCACGAAGGCCAGCGCCTATCTGCCCCAGCTGGGGCTCTGGACGGCAGATGGTGCTTGGTCCCTTGAGACTTGGGTGGAGACCTGGGGCGCGTTGAGTGTGTTTGCCGCGCGAGAGGTCATGCGTTACATGGGGCAAAAGTCGCCCGATGACATCGCACAGATGTTCCCGATGATCCGAGCGCGGGCATGGTCTCATTTAAATGCCCTGCAAAGCCGTCATGGTGCGGGTACGTTGATGGGCAAGGTGGATGTTGTAGAACGGCGCCGCGTCTATGCCCAGTATTTTGCGCTTGACGAGTTCGACTTGAGCCACGCGCGGTTCGATGGATCAATGACCCCCATACTCATGCGCGGCGTATTTTTAGCGCCAGATGCCGCACTTGTACTACCCTATGATCCGGTCCGGGACCGGGTGCTCGTTGTTGAACAGATGCGCATGGGGCCGCTTGCGCGCGGCGATCACGTAGTCTGGCAGCTGGAACCGGTGGCAGGCAGGCTTGATCCCGGGGAAAGCCCTGAGGACGCCGCTCGGCGCGAAGCCAGAGAAGAGACGGGTCTTAACATTGGGGCATTGCATCCGGTTGGGGAATGCTACGGCTCGCCCGGCAACTCTTCTGAGTTTCATTACTCCTACGTCGGCCTTGTGGATCTACCCGATCAGGCCGCAGGCGTCGGCGGGCTGGCGAGCGAGGATGAAGACATTCGGTCCCATGTCATGCCCTTTGACGAGCTTCTCCGGCTTTGCGACGCCCAGCAGATTGCCAATTCACCGCTGGTGTTGATCGCCTATTGGCTGGCACGACACCAGGCACGGTTGCGCGCTTCCTCTTGAGGTCGCGCCGGTGCGGGGCTAGGTGTAAAAGACGCATTATTTAGGGGGTAGGGCGATGCATGTAGCAAGCGATCTGGCAGCGGCCATCGGAAACACACCGCTGATCCGATTGAAGCAGGCCAGCGCCGAGACCGGTTGTGAGATATTGGGCAAAGCTGAATTCATGAACCCCGGTCAGTCGGTCAAGGACCGTGCAGCCTTGTTCATCATCAAGGATGCGGTTGAAAAAGGGCTTTTGAAACCGGGTGGGACCATTGTGGAAGGTACCGCGGGCAACACCGGTATCGGTCTGGCGCTTGTGGGGGCCTCCATGGGCTTTAAGACTGTGATCGTCATTCCCGAGACCCAAAGTCAGGAAAAGAAAGACATGCTGCGTCTTGCGGGGGCGGAACTGGTGCAGGTGCCCGCTGCCCCTTACCGGAACCCCAACAACTTTGTGCGGTATTCGGAACGGTTGGCCCATGAATTGGCACGCTCGACAAACGAAGGCGTGATCTGGGCCAATCAGTTTGACAATGTGGCCAACAAGCAGGCCCATGTCGAAACCACAGGGCCTGAGATCTGGTCGCAAACCGACGGCAAGGTGGACGGGTTTATCTGCGCCGTTGGTTCCGGTGGCACGCTTGCCGGGGTGTCTGAGGTGTTGAAACCCAAAGGGGTCAAGATCGGGCTTGCCGATCCGGATGGCGCGTCGCTCTACAATCACTACACCAAGGGCGAACTGGTGATGTCCGAAGGGTCATCGATCAATGAGGGCATTGGCCAGATTCGCATCACCAAGAACCTCGAAGGCTTCACGCCGGATTTTGCCTATAACATTCACGATGCCGAAGCGCTGCCGATTGTCTTTGACCTGCTTGAACACGAAGGCCTCTGTCTGGGTGGATCTTCGGGCATCAACATCGCTGGCGCGATGCGCATGGCGCGCGATATGGGGCCGGGACATACGATTGTCACGATCCTGTGCGACTATGGCACGCGGTACCAATCCAAGCTCTTCAACCCGGAATTCCTGCGCGAAAAAGGTCTGCCAACACCCGGTTGGCTGGAAAAGGGCCCGGCGAGCATTGCCGGAGTGTTCGAAGACGTATGAACCGGTTCACCCATGCCCTTGCAATCTTTCTTGTTGCGCTTTGTTTTATCTGGGGTGGCGTTTTGCAGGCGCAGACCGCGCCCGAGGACGGGCCTGATTACACGGCTTGGGAACAACTGGCAGATTTGACCGAAACCGCCATTGAAAAGCGCGTCAGCACAAATGACCAATTCGAGACGTTGCGCCAAGGTGTTTCCAATTTCCGCACCCGGTTTTCCAACGTGCAAAGCGCCAGCCAGGCGCGAATTTCGGCGTTGAAAAAACAAATCGAAGCGCTCGGCCCCAAACCTGAAAACGGGGATGAACTGCTTGAAATTGCGTCGCGGCGTTCGGACTTGGAAACCCAATTGCTCGAAGTGCAGGCGCCAGTGCAGGTAGCTCTGGCGGCGTTTCAGCGGGCAGAAGGGCTAATCAGCGAAATCGACGGTATTATTCGCGAACGCCAGGCAAAACGCCTCTTGTCGCTGGGCGCATCGCCCCTTAATCCGTCAAACTGGCCCATTGCGCTGCAGGAATTGAAGCGCACCATCAGAAATCTGTTCGAAGAAGCGCAGCAACACAAGGATCCCGTCAGGCGCCTTGTGCTGCGCGAAAACGCACCACTTGTCCTGTTCCTGATGGCGGTGTCTTTGACGCTCATCTTCCGCGGACGGGCCTGGGCTGGATACGCGCTCAGACGGCTGCGTGCGATGGGCGGTGCTGGCAGTGGTGTATGGCGATTTCTGGTATCGCTTTTCCGGATCATCATCCCGTTGATTGGCGTTGCTCTTTTTGCCCATGCCTTGCGCGTCACCGGGCTCGCAGGCGACAGTATCAATCAGATCCTGGATGCTTTGCCGATTTGGGCCGCCTTTTTACTGGGTTTTCGCTGGTTGGCTGAGCGTCTGTTTGCGCGCAACGGAGACGACGCCCTGATCCCCTTGCCGGATGAAAAGCGCGCGCAGGCGCGATTCTTGATGCTGCTCCTATCCATATTTTTTGTCATGCGTGGCATTGTGCATCTGCTTTTGGAATTTGACGACATGACGGTCGAAGCCGAGGCTGTAGTCTCGTTTCCAATTGTGGTTTTGATCGCCTTTTCGCTGGCCTGCATTGGACAATTGTTACGCGGACACGAAATACCACCAGAGACTGAAGATGGCGAAGCCGCAAGAGGCAGTTCATTTGCGCGCACCGACAGGATTGCAGGAGCGCTTCTGATCTGCGTTTCAATTGTCGCACCAACGATGGCGGCCATTGGCTATACCGAGGCCGGCAATGCGCTGCTCTATCCGACCGTGATGACGATGCTGGTGCTAGGTGTGGTTGCGACCGTGCATCGATTTGTGGCGGATACATATGGGTTGATCACGGGAATGGGCGTTCAGGCGCGCGACGCTCTGTTGCCGATTTTCGCAGGCTTTCTATTGCTGTTGGGCTCCTTGCCGATCCTTGCGCTTGTGTGGGGCGCGCGCGTGGCAGATCTCACCGAGTTGTGGGCCCGCTTCAAACTTGGGTTTGCCATTGGTGACACCCGCGTGTCGCCTGGAGACTTCCTGACCCTGGTGGTGATTTTCGCCCTTGGCTACGGCATCACGAGATTGTTGCAAAACACACTTCGAGTCAGCGTTTTGCCCAAGACAAAAATCGACATTGGCGGCCAGAACGCCATCGTCTCAGGGTTGGGGTACATCGGTATTTTCCTGGCGAGCCTGCTAGCGGTAACGGGTGCGGGGCTTGATTTGTCTTCGCTGGCGATCGTCGCAGGTGCATTGTCCGTTGGTATTGGTTTTGGACTTCAAACCATTGTGTCCAACTTTGTGTCCGGGATCATCCTTCTGATCGAAAGACCGATCTCCGAAGGAGACTGGATCGAAGTGGGCGGCCAGATGGGCTATGTACGAGACATATCTGTGCGCTCTACACGGATTGAGACCTTTGACAGGACCGATGTTATCGTCCCGAATGCGGATCTCGTTTCGGGCACAGTGACAAATTACACCCGTGGTAATAAGGTAGGGCGTCTGATTGTTTCCGTAGGTGTTGCCTATGGCACCGACACCCGCCGGGTTGAAACAATCCTCAAGGAAATCGTGGATGACCAGCCCATGGTGCTGCGCAACCCGCCTCCAATGATTTTGTTCAACAACTTCGGGGCAGACTCGCTGGAATTTGAACTTCGTATGATCCTACGCGATGTCAATTGGATCATGAACGTCAAGAACGACATCAACCATGCAATTGCAAAACGCTTCGCCGAAGAGGAGATTGAGATCCCCTTTGCGCAGCGAGATGTCTGGTTGCGAAATGCCGAAGTGCTCAAAGACGCAACTTGATGGGTGCGGTTTTGTTGACAGCACCACCTCCAGCAACGTTGCCTCTCAGCATCAAACCCATCGCGCAACACCGGGTCAGAGCTTCATCCTGAACTGGTTCTCTTAGCTTGTGTATCATCATTTCTACAGTTGGAGAAATCTCCATATAGCGAATGAATTTGCCCCTTGCACATGTGACCGCCGGCACGTTACACCGCCGCAACGGAGCGGTGGCCGAGTGGTCGAAGGCGCACGCCTGGAAAGTGTGTAGGCGGGAGACCGTCTCCAGGGTTCGAATCCCTGTCGCTCCGCCACTATACCTTTTTCCCGAATTTGATAAGGCCGCTTTGGGCGGCCTTTTTCTTTGTTTAACCGATGGTTGCGCCGTTTCATCTTTTCCTTGAGTTTCTTTCGGTGGTGTCTATATTCGTTCCTTGAGTGGTAGGGAATGTGGTATATTTTGAATGGCCCTCTCCGGCAAGTTGACAAAGAAACTGGTGGAAAACCTTGGCCCCGGT
>NZ_JBGCEQ010000023.1:0-17018 GCF_045106495.1 Roseobacter sp. | reverse complement strand
CGAGAGGACCGGGGTGAACGATCCACTGGTGGACCTGTTGTTGCGCCAGCAGCAGTGCAGGGTAGCTATGATCGGAAAGGATAACCGCTGAAGGCATCTAAGCGGGAAGCCCCCCTCAAAACAAGGTATCCCTGAGGGCCGAGGTAGACCACCTCGTCGATAGGCCAGAGATGTAAGCACAGCAATGTGTTCAGTTGACTGGTACTAATTGCCCGATAGGCTTGATTTGATCCAGTAGAAGCAAGACTTCGAAAGATAATCAAAAGCATACACAGCACATTAGAGTGCATGACTTGGACGACAGAGGTTTTTCATGGTTTGGTGGTCATAGCGCGAGCAAAACACCCGATCCCATCCCGAACTCGGCAGTTAAGTGCCGTCGCGCCGATGGTACTGCGTCTTAAGACGTGGGAGAGTAGGTCACCGCCAAACCTAGTAAGACCTTTGTCTTGTATCTCTCTACGGTGCGCTTTCCATATAAATTTCAATTTTTCCTAGTCAGTATTGCTGGCGGACGATGCCTCAGTGCATCTGCGTCTCGTCTGTTATTGGCTCATCGTAAGCGGCGCTAGTCATCTCCTAGGCCCATGTTTGATCTCAGCAATGGAAAGATCCCTGTTTTGCAAGCAGGTACCTTGATTGACACGCAGGGGTCTTGTCTCTGGAGAGGGACTAGTCCCAGAATGATGGCGTCCACCTCGATGGTTAGCCACTGCCCATACAACGAGCCCATTTAGCGCGTCGGTATTGTGCAGGGGTCTAACGACCGCTCTTCACCATAGTTGGGCAACTAGAGAAAATCATCGCGGCGAGGCGTGAAGCTGTCCACCAGTGTCCCGGGTTGCAGGCAAACGCAGCCATGTTTCTGACCTGACGGGACAATAAAGCTGTCGCCTGGGCCAAACTCTTGTTCTTTGTCGCCCAGCGTGAACCGGAACCGACCGCTTTCAACATAGGTCGACTGAACGTGTGGATGATCATGCAGTGCACCGACTGCTCCGGCGGCTTGAAACTTGAAGGCGACAACCATCAACTCGGGATGATCAGACAGTACCTGGCGCGTGACATGTTCGCCTGTCGAAACAATCGGGAACTGGGACACATGTCTCCTCCTCAGTTTTATGAAAACAGCATTCCACCGTTAAGATCAATGTTTGTGCCTGTCATGAATGCGCTGTCGTCGCAGGCGAGGAACAGTACAAGGTTTGCGGCATCGTCGACGTGGCCTTGGCGTTTGAGCGGTGCGTTCGCCTCGAACCCACGACGACCCGCGTCGGGTGTATGGATGTTGTGAAAGTCAGTGTCGATCATGCCAGGGCAAATCGCATTTACACGAATGTCAGGGCCCAGCTCTTTTGCCAGACCGCGTGTCATGGTCATCACAGCACCTTTGGCGGTCGCATAGGCGACTGCGCCCGGACCACCCCCATCGCGCCCGGCCTGACTGGCCAGGTTGACTATTGCCCCAGACGTCATCTCGGCAAGGCAGGCTTGCGTCATAAGGAAGGTGCTGGTCAGATTGAGGCTAATAACGGCTTCCCAGTGTTCGACAGGCATTTCGGCAATCGTCTTGCGAGCGATCAGACCACCGGCGTTGTTCACCAATATGTCGACGCCGCCATATGTTTCTACTGTCTTGGACACCAGTGCATCTACATCCACTTTCTTGTTGAGGTCGCCTTGCAAAGCAATGGCTTTTCCACCCGCAGCTTCGATTGCAGCGACTGTGTCATCTGCGCCTTTGGAGCTGGAGAAATAGTTGATTGCAACATTGGCGCCCTCGGAGGCGAGTTTCATTGCAACCGCACGACCAATGTCTCGGCCTGCTCCGGTCACGATGGCGGTTTTACCTACAAGTTTCATGTCGTTCCTTTCTCTTACGAAACGTCAGCTTCGCAGTTGTTATGGGTTTGAAGGTGCGATTTTCTCATGCGCTTACGTCGTGGATTGAGGCGTCATTAGCGGAATGCTCCCGGCATAACAGTTTTTGGGAGCCACAGAATGATTTCGGGAAAAGCCGCCAGCAAAATGAGGATGACCAGCATGGGGGCAAGAATGAGCACAACCTCGCGTAAGACCTGCACAACATTCAGGCCGCCAATAGCCGCCGAAATTAGAAGGCATAACCCGTAAGGTGGCGTGACCAATCCGAAGGCGAGCGAAACGATCCCAATTATGGCGAATGCAATGGGGTCAACACCTCCTGCCTGAGCGACAGGCATCAAAACCGTGCCAAGGATGATGATCGTTGGGATCGCATCGATAAACAGACCAAACAGCAGGAACAGCAACGCGATCAAAAGAGCAGTTCCAAAGGGCCCCATTTCCCATGCGGTCAAGACGCTGACGATTAGACGGGGGGCGTCGTAGAATGACAGTAGCCACCCGAATGCAGACGCCGTTCCGATCGCAAAGAGCGAGATAGCTGCAAAGCGCGCAGTATCATAAAGAATGAATCCCAGATCCTTGGGCGTAACAGTCCGATATACAAACATCCCCAAAACCAGAGCGTAAAAGGCAGCGATAATGGCGCTTTCCGTCGGTGTGACAAGCCCGCCTACAATGCCGCCGATCACAAAGACAGGAGTCAATAATGCGAGTGCCGCACCTTTCCATGCGGCCCAGAATTCACCCCAGTTCGGCGTTGCAATGACGGGATAGTTGCGCGCCTTTGCAAAGCCATACACCGTCGCCATCAAAGCAAAGCCGATCATCAAGCCAGGGATTGCGCCTCCCAGAAACAGCGCTCCGACAGACACCTGCATGACACCACCCCAAACGATCATCAAGATCGATGGCGGGATGATAACGCCCATCACTGACGAGCAAGCGGTGATGGCGACAGCAAAACGGGTGTCGTAGCCCTCTTTCTGCATGGCAGGGATAAGGATTTTGCCGATGCCCGACGCGTCTGCCGTAGAGGACCCGGAAATACCTGCAAATAGCATCGAGACGGCGACATTCACATGGCCCAAGCCCCCGGGCATCCAACCGGTCAGCACTCGCGCGAGTTCAATCAGGCGGTCCGTTACTTTGCCGGAATTCATCAAGTTTGCAGCCAAAAGAAAGAAGGGCACAGCCAGCAGGATGAACGAGTTATAGGATTGGAACATCCGGTCAAGGACGATGAACGGCGTCAAACGTAACTCCAGCAAAACAACTGGAATGGTCGCGAGTCCCAGCGCAAAGGCGACAGGAATACGGACGAAAATCAGGATCAGAAATCCGGCAATCAGCATCGAGGCCGCTGTGGCTGTGTCGAGGATCATGTCTGACTTTTCTTTTGGTTCAGAAACTGCGTCACGACTTCTGACAACCTATACCCAGCAAGCAAGAGCCAAAGCCCGCCCGCAATCGGAACGGAGATATGTGTGATGGCCATATTGGCGCGCATCATGACGGATCGCTGATTGCCACCAAACTCTGTGTACTCGATGCCGTAAAACAGGAACAATGCACCGAATACCATGATCGCAACGTGAACGACCCCGTTTTGCAGCAACCACATCATGGGGGCAGTGGCATCTCGGGTGATCCGCACGTCAAAATGGGTGCCGTCCCAGACAGCGACGATAGACCCGATCATGACAATCCAGACAAAGATGAAGGTGGCGAGTTCTTCCGTCCAAAGGTAGGTCGGTATGAAGCCGGTGTAACGCGAGATCACTTGCATCGCGACGGGGATAGCCAGAGCTCCCATCATCACGCCAAGCAAAATGCGCAGCCCAAAGCAGAACCGATCAAGAAATTTTCCAAGCATGTTCTGCCTTACTTCGAAGCGCGATCGGCGAAGCCGTATCGGTCGTTGTGCCGACGAGCGGGTCGGAACCCTCACCGCCCGTCGGCTGGAAGTTACATGCCGCGAACGTTTTCGAGCAATTCAGTGGCACCCAGTTCGGCTGCATAAGCATCCTGGACCGGCTGAACCAATTCCAACATCTTCTCGCGACCTTCGAACTCATGCACCTCAATCTGGCCGGCGTCGACCATCGCTTGGAGCTTTTCACCATCTTGACCGCTTTCCAACGCACGTCCGAAAGCACCAGCTTCTGCGCCTGCTTCCATGATGGCCGTTTGCAATTCAGCAGACAGACCATCAAAGATTTTGGCCGACATCACAATCGGACGCACGGTGATTGTGTGCTGGGTAAGCGAAATATGCGGTGCGACTTCGTAAAACTTCAGGTTTTGGATCGAAGCGGCTTCGTTTTCGAACCCGGCAATGACGCCTGTCTGAATCGCGTTGTAGACTTCGTTGTATGCGATTGCAGAAGGGGCAGCGCCCACAGCCGAGAAAGTCTGGGCCTGAATGGGCGCACCCATCACACGCATACGATGACCGGCCAGTTCTTCCATGTTTTTGATCGGTTCGGCCGATGCGAGGTTACGGACGCCGCCACCGTGATAACCAACGATGACAATGCCTGCGGCCTCTCGCAGATCTTCCTCAAGCGGTTTTAGTGCGTCTGAGGACAACACCGCATTCCAATGCTCCAGATCACGGAACAGGAAAGGCATGTCCATCAAGGGAATGGATTCTGAAAAGACGGCCATATTGGATGGGGCAAGGATTGTGTAGTCAACTGCGACGCCTTGATTGAGGTAGGTGACATAGTCGGATTCGACCCCAAGCTCACCATTCAGGCGCAGGTCAAAGCTGACCTCACCATCGTAGTTTTCAGCGACGAGGCGTTCGAATTCGCGCAACGTCTTGGTGAATGCATGCTCTTCGTCGAACATGCTTGCGCCACGCAATGTGACATCTGCATTGGCGGCGGAAATGCCGCTGAGCAGGACAGCCGTCAAAGCCATCGATTTAAGTGAATAATTGAACATTGTTTCCTCCCAGATCAGGTTCAGGTCTTGTTTTTCATCAGCCTTCAGGGCCGGGTAATACGTCCGAAACGGGTGATGTCTTGGTGCTGGATCAGTGTCAGCCCGCCTGTAGACGATCTGAATGCCTCCCCGCACGCCCGATTACTCCGACCTCGGTCATAGGTCACCCAACACGAAAACTGGGATACTAGTCAACACAAAAGTGTCTGATGTTACGAAGTTTTTTTGTGTTTTCCTTTGAAAACATAGTGATAGTTGTATTCTAGTATGCAATTATGATCTATTAATTCCTATAATCTTCTGTCACACTGCTGGCAATTGCAACGTGGAAAAGCGATAATGGTAGCACTGGGAACCCTCGAACGTGCAACAAGTAGTGATATTGTCTTTGACGCATTGTTCGGGAAAATCACCCGTTTGGAGCTGCTGCCCGGGACGAAAATTTCCGAAGCGGAAGTCGCCAAATCCTTTGGGTGCTCTCGTCAACCTGTGCGCGAGGCCTTCACCCGGCTTGCGAACCTAAATCTACTTTTGGTGCGTCCACAGCGCGCGACGGTTGTCCGACCATTTTCTCGTCAGTTGATCGCAAACGCACGCTTTGTGCGTGCTGCAGTTGAGTTAGAGGTCATTCGCGCCGCGACGATAGGTCGTGACAAATCAGTAGATGCGTTATTGAAGACGAACCTGCGTGAACAGGCAGATGCGATCGCGGCAGAAAACGCGAGCTTGTTCCATGACTTGGATTACCAGTTTCACAAGCTCTTTTGCTTGTCAGCCAAGCGGGCTTTTGCGTTTGACATCATCGCAGACAACAAGGCGCAGGTTGATCGCCTTTGTATGCTGGCTCTGACCAGCAAAGAGGCAATGGACGTCTTGTATCAGGATCACAAAAAGCTTTTGCAGGTAATCTTTGATGGGGACGCGCAGGCAGCTGGCGAGGTGCTTCGCGTCCACCTTGACCGACTGACACCAACAATCGACGCCATTTACACCACGCACAGCGCATATTTTGATGAATAGTTCCGCAACATCTAAATTCTGAGTTGGGGAATAGTGTGGATCGCTACGTTGAATTTCCCTGTCGCGTGGTTTGAAATCTTCGATTGAACAAGGCGCACCGATTTTTGAAACCCCTCTCAGTATGATAGCGACCAATTCTGGCGAGACAGTAAGGCACAAGTGGGGCCAGCCAACAACCTTTCAAGGCGCGCCAAAGACGCTATGAACCATTTGGCCGCTAACAAGACTTCTCAGTTGATTGCAGGCGCGGTGCTGGATTCAGAAGTGTGCAAGGCGCCGATGACTTTTGCTACGGTCGCAAAGCCTAGACGGCGAGTTAGGCCTTGGTAGCGCTCGGGTGCTTTCGTTCAAAATGGAAGCGTGTGTGGCGACCGTTCAGGGTGAGGCGCTTTACCCAATGCAACAAGAAGATCTGCTGGTTTTTTTGCCAGAAACGAAGGCCAGAAATGGTTTGATCCTTCTTCTCATAAAAAGCGGCTGGCGGCAGATTGCGCCCTTGCATCCTCGTTGCGCTCTCCAAGAGCGCAGGATCTGCAAATCCACATGCATGCGCACCGGGAGATTAGTTCATACAAGGTTTTGTCAGGTACGCCTGATGCACTTACGAAGGGTCGTTTTTGCAAATCGTTCGTCGGGTGGATAGAAATGCAACACGGAAGGCTACAAAGCGCCGTAAGTTGCACAAGGAACGGTGTTCCAACGAAATGGCGGTTGCTGCGATGCAGCGTCCTGTCCATTGTACGGCCAAGGAGTGCCTTTATGTCCATCACCGCAAGCATCTACCATCTAACGCATTACAAATACGACAGACCGGTCACATTGGCCCCGCAGTCGATCCGTCTGCGCCCAGCCCCGCACTCGCGTACGCGCGTTATTTCTCACAGCCTGAGTGTTTCTCCTGCAGGTCACTTCGTGAACCATCAGCAGGACCCCTATGGTAACTGGCTGGCGCGATTTGTGTTTCCCGAACCGGTGCGCGAGTTCAAGATCGAGGTGGATCTGGTTGCTGATATGTCAGTCTACAACCCATTTGATTTCTTTGTAGAAGACAGCGCCAAAGACTTTCCCTTTCGCTACGACGACGACATCGCCCCGGACCTGAGCATCTATCTGCAACGTGACGCCGTGGGACCGCTTCTTGAAACATTCCTCGGGTCAATATCGCGCGACCCGATGGTTACGATTGATTTCCTTGTTGGGTTGAATACTCGCCTGGCAAACGAAATCGCCTACGAAATTCGAATGGAGCCGGGGGTTCAGACCGCTGAAACCACGCTGGGCCGCGCTGCCGGTTCTTGTCGGGATTCCAGCTGGTTGCTGGTACAGGTGCTGCGCAATCTCGGGATCGCCGCGCGATTTGTTTCGGGCTATCTGATCCAGTTAAAACCTGACCTTGTGGCTCTCGATGGCCCTGCCGGGACAGATAAGGATTTCACCGATCTGCATGCCTGGGTCGAGGTATACCTGCCCGGTGCAGGTTGGGTCGGTCTTGATCCAACCTCCGGATTACTGGCTGGTGAAAGCCACATTCCGCTGGCTGCGACCCCGCATTACCGCCATGCGGCCCCGATTTCCGGCGCGGCCAGCATGGCAGAGGTCGATTTTTCTTTCGACATGCAGGTGACACGCACGGCAGAGCATCCGCGCATTACCAAGCCGTTTTCGGATGACGCATGGGAGGCTCTGAACACACTTGGCCATGCTGTAGACAAACGCCTTGAGGCAGGAGACGTGCGTTTGACGATGGGCGGCGAACCAACTTTTGTATCAATTGATGATTTTGAGAGTGCTGAATGGAATTCGGACGCCGTCGGCCCGGCCAAGCGCGGGCTGGCCGACAAGCTGATGCGCCGGCTGCAGGGCAGATTTTCCACTGGCGGGCTGCTGCACTATGGACAAGGCAAGTGGTACCCCGGAGAGACGCTGCCGCGTTGGACCTTTTCGCTGTATTGGCGCAAGGACGGTCAGCCGATCTGGCAAGATCCCGATCTGCTGGCGAAAGAAGACACGCACGAAGATATAGGCCCGGAGGATGCGCAGAACTTGCTGACAGCGATTGCGGCCCATCTGGAGGTGCCCGCACAAAACGTGTTGCCCGCCTTTGAAGACCCCGCAGATTGGATCATCAAGGAAGGCAACCTTCCCGCCAACGTAACGCCCGAAAACTCCAAACTGGCCGACCCCGAAGAGCGAGCGCGGATCGCCAAGGTGTTTGAGCGGGGCCTGACGACGCCGGCTGGTTATGTGCTGCCGGTACAACGCTGGCAGGCCCGTGCGTCCAGCCGGTGGATGTCCGAAGTCTGGGAATTGCGCCGAGGCAAGGTTTTTCTGGTGGCAGGGGACAGCCCCGTCGGCTACCGCCTTCCTCTTGGTACGTTGCCGCATGTTCCTGAAAGCGACTATCCATTCATTACGCCTCAGGACCCAACCGAACCCCGTCCGCCTCTACCTTCGTCGACTGCAATAGAACAACCTGTCGCGCAACGGACCCAAGCCGGTGTCGGTCAAATACAGGTCGAACAGACCCTTGGCGATCTCAGTGGGCGGGTGCGCACGGCCATCTCGGTCGAGCCGCGCGACGGGCGCTTGTGCGTCTTCTTGCCTCCCGTCGAAAAACTTGAGGATTATCTTGAATTGATCGCTGCGGTCGAGGCTGCTGCCAAATCGACGGGGCGCAAGGTGTTGATCGAAGGCTATGCGCCGCCGCATGACCCGCGCGTCGAAGTGATGCGCATCGCCCCGGACCCGGGTGTGATTGAGGTCAATATCCACCCTGCGGCTAACTGGAAAGCCTGTGTGCACACCACCCAGGCAGTTTACGACGAGGCACGAAAATGCCGCCTCGGCACCGACAAATTCATGACCGATGGCCGCCACACCGGCACTGGCGGTGGTAACCATGTCGTTGTCGGCGGCGCGACACCCGCCGACAGCCCGTTCTTGCGTCGCCCCGATCTGCTCAAGAGCCTGATCCTGTTCTGGCAACGCCACCCGAGTTTGTCCTACCTGTTTGCAGGTAACTTTGTCGGGCCCACGTCACAGGCCCCACGTATCGACGAGGCGCGCCATGACGGGCTCTATGAGCTCGAGATCGCGCTTGACCAGATCTGGCCGCCGAGCAACGGCACCCCGCCACCGCCGTGGCTGACTGACCGTCTGTTACGCAACGCTCTGATCGACGTGACCGGCAACACGCACCGAACCGAGATTTGCATCGACAAGCTTTTCTCACCCGACGGCCCCACAGGGCGGCTGGGTCTCGTGGAATTCCGCGGTTTCGAGATGCCGCCGAACTCCCGAATGAGCTTGGCGCAGCAACTGCTGTTGCGCGGAATTATCGCGCGGTGCTGGGAGGCCCCAATCAGCGGCAACCTCACGCGCTGGGGCACCACCCTGCATGACCGCTTCATGCTGCCTGCCTTCATCTGGGAAAATTTCCTTGACGTGCTTGCCGACCTGCGCGCCCACGGCATGGCCTTTGATCCTGACTGGTTCAAGGCACAGTCCGAGTTCCGCTTTCCTTTCTGCGGCGAGGTCACCTACGAGGGAATTACGCTGGAATTACGGCAGGCGCTTGAGCCGTGGCATGTCATGGGGGAAACCGGCGCAATCGGGGGAACCGTGCGCTACACCGACAGCTCGTCCGAGCGGCTCCAGGTGACTTTGACCGGGGCCAACCCGGATCGCTACAAGGTCACCGCCAATCGGCGCATTGTCCCTTTAACGCCCACTGCGATCAGCGGCACGCGGGTTGGTGGGGTGCGCTACAAAGCTTGGAAACCGGCAATGTCGTTGCACCCGGTTCTGGAGGTGGACGCGCCGCTGACTTTTGATATCTTCGATACATGGACAGGCAAGTCGTTGGGCGGGTGCCGCTATCATGTGGTCCACCCCGGGGGACGCAATTTCGACACCTTTCCAGTGAATGGAAACGAAGCAGAGGCGCGGCGTTTGAGCAGATTTGAGAAAATGGGGCACACGCCGGGAACGCAAGCACCGGCGCCCGAGCGGCCACATCCTGAATTTCCGATGACACTGGATTTGCGTCGCAGGGCAGGTCTCTAGGCGATGCAAACACCGCTGCCCACAGCAGGCGCACAAACCGGGCCAAGCCTGCTGGCGTCTTACAGTGCACAATCCCCGCCTCTTAATGACGAAATGTTGTTTCCGGACGGGCAGGTCAAACCTGTCTGGGCGTCGTTCTTTGAGCACCTGAGCCGCCTCTCACCCGAAGATCTGGCGCTGCGATTTTCGCGTGGGGATCAGTATCTTCGCGACGCGGGGGTGCTCTTTCGCCAGTATGACGAGACGCTGTCCACCGAACGGGAGTGGCCGCTCAGCCATATTCCGGTGATCATCGGCGAAGACGAATGGCAGGTCATTTCCGATGGGCTTATCGAACGGGCGGACCTGCTGGAGTATATTCTGCAGGATTTCTACGGTGACAACACGCTGGTCACGTCCGGACAGTTGCCTGCAAAATTGCTCAGTCAGAACCCCGCGTGGCTGCGCCCCATGGTCGGGGTCGTCAAACAAGGCACGCATTTGCTCAACACGCTGTCCTTTGAAATCGGGCGCGGGCCCGATGGCAAGTGGTGGGTGAGCAGCGATCTGATCGAGGCGCCTTCGACCGCCGGGTTTGCTGTAGAGAACCGGATTGCCATGGGCCGCGTGTTTCCGAACTTCTTTGCGGGCGCGAATATCCATCGGCTGGCCGGGTATTTTCAGGAGTTCCAGCAAAGACTGATGAACATCAGGGGGCGAACTCCGGGCGAGGTCGCTTTGCTGTCGCCGGGTCCGATGAACCAGAACTACGCCGAACATTCTTACATGGCGCGCTATCTGGGCCTGCTGCTGGTCGAAGGCGAAGACCTTATTGTCCAGGATGGCAAAGCCATGGTGCGTACGGTGGCCGGACTGAAGCCTGTGAGTTTGTTGTGGAACCGGTTGCCAAGCGCGATGTTCGACCCTTTGGAGCTGGATTCGTCGTCGATGCTTGGGGCGGCTGGACTGGTCGAGGCAATCCGCTCCGGTGCGCTCAGGACCGTCAACATGGTCGGGGCAGGCGTGCTCGAGACGCGTGCGCTCATGGCTTTCCTGCCGAAAATCGCGCAGGCGCATCTTGGACGGGCACTGGCCCTGCCCAATATCGCGACATGGTGGTGTGGTCAGGACAGTCAGCGCGATCATGTAATCGCCAACAGCGCAAGGATGATGGTGGGGGATGCGTTTTCGACCGTACCCTTGATGGCCGACCCGCGCACCACAGTGTTTGGGGATCCGAGCGATGGGTCACATGCGCAGCAATTGGCGGACCACCTCAAAAGCAACGGGCACAACCTTGTGGGGCAAGAGGCCGTTACATTGTCGACCACACCGGTCTGGGAAGACGACCGTCTGGCCGCGCGGCCCATGTGTATCCGAATATCGATGGGGCGCACTGAAGAGGGATGGGCCGTGATGCCGGGAGGGTATGCGCGCATCAGCGCAGGCGACGATGCCAAAGCCCTTGCCATGCAGCGCGGTGGCAAGGTGGCGGATGTCTGGGTCACAAGCCAGAGCAAGGTCGAAACTCCGAGCCTTTTGTCGGTGTCGAAAAATGCAGTGACGCGCAGTTTGACGCATGCGCTTTTGCCCAGCCGAGCGGCGGACAATCTTTTCTGGCTTGGCCGCTATGTAGAGCGTTCGGAGCAGAACATGCGCATATTCCGGGCTTATTTTGCACGAATTTGCGACGGAGCCGATCACACCGATACCATGCCCACATTCATCCGCGATGACCTGATGGGCGGTGTTGCGTCCAATGCTTCTGCCATCGCGGCGCGGTTTGGCGAGCCTTTGGGGCTGGCACTGCAATCGGCATCGCGTATCAGTGATCGCTTTTCGCCAGATGGGATGATGGCCCTGCGCGGACTAGTGACGGAAGCAAAGGCGCTTGATGCCAAGCACGTCCCGCTTGAGGACGCGACGGTGCAGATCAGCAGATTGTTGCGCCAGGTCACTGGTTTCGCGGGGCTTGTGCACGAAAACATGTATCGCTCGGATGGTTGGCGGTTCCTGAGCATCGGCATCTCGCTCGAGCGCGCGGCGAACATGTGTGATTTGCTGGCCGCCTGCCTTTCCGCAGAGCCGTCTAGCGGCGCACTCGACCTTGCATTGGAAATAGGGGACAGCGTGGTATCACATCGCACCCGGTTCCAAATTGCTGCCAGTGCCGGGTCGGTCACAGACCTGCTGGCGCTTGATCCGCGCAATCCGCGCGCTATCCGCTACCACATCACACGCAGCAAAAACCACATTGCCAACCTGCCCACCCGGCACGAGGACCACCACATGAGCCATGTGGCGCGTCAGGTCTTGCTACTCGAAACGCAATTGGCAACCAGCGAGCCTGCGTTGATATCGCCCGACGTCCTGACGCAGGTGAAACAGGACATTTGGGCCATATCCGACACGCTCAATGCGTACCACTTGGCTTGAATGATGATTTATTCCATCCGTCTTAAAATTGCTCACTTTTATGAGCGCCCAGCAGCCAACAGCCGCCATTTGATCCGTGTGCTGCCCAGAACGCTGCCGGGTCGGCAAAGCCTTACAACGCATCTATTGGAAATAGACCCAGAACCTGAGTCCCGGACCAAGGCCATGGATTTTTTTGGGAACACCACGCATTCCTGTGCGCATCGCGATCAGCATGCGGAGATGTCGATCAAGCTGTCGTGCCATGTTGAAGTGTACACGCCCCCGCCCTGGCAAGATAAGTCATCGGATGTAGCGTACCTGCGGTCGACCTGTGATGCCCTGACCGATCTGGGTTCCACCTCGCCGCTGCATTTTCTCGGACCGAGCCCACGCTTGCCACGTAACAACGCGATCCAAGGTTTTGCGCACGATCTTTACGCGGCAAATGCTAGTGCCGTTGAAAATGTAGTGCGGATCGGCAAAGCCCTGCATGAAGCGATGACCTTTGATGCGACTGCCACGACAGTGGATACGGATGCGGCGGATGCATTTCGCCTGCGACGCGGGGTCTGCCAGGATTTTAGCCATATCATGATCCTTGCCCTGCGATCGCTGGGCGTGCCGGTGGGTTATGTTAGTGGCTATCTTCGCACGCTTCCACCAAGTGGTGGCGTCAAGCTTGAAGGGGCCGACGCGATGCATGCATGGGTGAGGGCCTGGTGCGGACCGGAACAGGGTTGGATCGAATATGATCCAACCAATGCTACGCTTGTTGGAACAGACCACGTCGTCGCGGGCTATGGGCGAGACTACTCTGATGTCTCACCGGTGCGCGGGCACCTCAGGTCGTCCGGAGGCCAAAAGAACACGCAAGCGGTGGATGTCGCCATCGCTGGCTAGAGCACGGTCGCGGTTCTATTTGCGTTCATAACTCGGCAAATGCATCAAAGCGTTACGCAATGCGTCGCCCCAGCTTGTGCTGATCGACTGAAAGTAGGGGTCGTCGGTCGTAACTCGCGGCTGCGCATCCAGCGCGAAGCTGTCCACATCATAGAGCTGCAAGTCCAGCGGCAGCCCGACGGACAGGTTGGCTTTGATGGTCGAATCAAAGGACACCATCAAGAGTTTGATCGCATCTTCAAAACTCATATCCGGGTCGTATGCGCGCACCAGGATTGGTTTGCCGTACTTTGTTTCGCCGATCTGGAAAAAAGGAGCATCCTCAGTCACTTCGATGAAGTTTCCTTCTGGGTAGACCAAGAAAAGCGTGGGCATTCCGCCCTTGATCTGCCCCCCCACGATCACTGACGCTTTGAAGGCGGATGTGGCGGACTGTCCAACTTCATCACCGCCCTGAATCACCTGCTTGAGTGTTGCGCCTACAAAGCGTGCGATTTCGAACATCGTGGGCAATTCAAGGATGGTGGGCGTGCGTTCGGTCAAGATTTTGGAGCGTTCTTCGAGGATGCTGATCAGAGCTTGGGTCGTCGCGAGATTACCCGCTGTCATAATGGTGATCGCGCGTTCCCCCGGCACTTCCCAGGAAAACATCTTTTTCGTTATCGAGAAGTTGTCGACCCCAGCATTGGTGCGTGTGTCGGACATGAAAACAAGGCCGCGGTTAAGGTGAAGGCCAACGCAATAGGTCATTTGGGATCCAAGATAGACAAGGTAGCAGCGGGCTGCACCGCAAGCTCTAGTCGGGAAAAGTAAACTATACAATATTGGTCCGGCCGCTTTGGACGCAACGGGATAACTTTTGTTGTCGCGGAGGTCATGGCGCCTGTTAAGCCGTCACACGCTGAACCTGAACGCTTTGCTCTTGCAGGTTCAACACACCATAGGATGTCAGAAACGATGCGTCAGCTGCATCGCGCCCGACACAAATCCGCACGATTTCTGTCGGCTGCGCCATGCCGGTCGGATCAACCAGGCGCCAATCGCCTTCGAGAAAAACCTCAACCACTGCATGGAAATCCTGCGGTTTGACGTCCGGTGCATAAACACTGACAAATCGCGCCGGAATGCCCACCGCGCGTATCATGGCAATCAGAACATGCGCGTAGTCGCGACAAACCCCGCGCAAAGCGGCAAAGCTCTCAGTCGCAGTTGTGCCCGGATTGCTCGAAAATATGTCATATGTGAAGTTGGAAGCGACCCAATCGTTCATCGACAACACACGAGCGCCACCTGTCAGGCCCTCGAACTGAATGGCAGTGAAGTCCAGAAACAGATCGGACTGGCAATAGCGCGATGGCATGAGGTACTGAATGACAGAGGCCGGAAGCTGATACCTTGGTGTGTCCTGAAGCTGTGCCAGATCTATCGAAGGTCTGTTGACCTCGACTTGTGTCTCGAAATAGCAGTCCAGCTGCGCACCTATGGCGACCCACCTGCGCAGACCTATCGCATCCTCACCCTCAAGCTGTCGCACCTTCGAACCTGAAAGGAGTGAGAAGCGCGTGTCACCACAGCGCTGCCCACCATTGGTACTTGGTTCGATCTGAAGCAGGGCGTCGCAGGCTTGCGTTGCGGAGTAAACTAGGCAAGCGGTCACGTTGAGCAACACAGGAAAACTCCAGATCAGGGAATTGACAGAACGGCTCGAGCTATCGCAGTCAATCTTCTCATTGTCGACATCATTCACCGTCTGCAATTGTATTTCTACCAGTTCCCGTCCTTGGCTGTCCTTAGCTTGGTCAGGAATTCAAAATCCTTTGTTTCATTCTGAGTTCCAAAACTGAAATCACGAAATGATCGCTTCCCTTTGATGTGCTCTCTCTGGATACAACTACAGCGGATGTTTGTTGTCCGCGCTTGGTAAAAATTCGATGTTCTTGAAAGAAATCGGCTCTGAGTTCGGACCAGCCGTTCGCGGCGTTTTGGCCTGAGTTTTGCCAACTCGGTTGGCCGGATCACCAATTCGGGCATAGGATGTCGGAATGAGCCTGATATCATACATCGCAATTGCATATGGCGTCGCTTGCGTCGGCGTCATTGGATTTCAGCTTGCTTTGATCGCAGGTGCTCCTTTGGGACCATTGACACAGGGCGGGAAACACAAAGGCGCTCTGCCGCCAGCTGGACGGATCGCCGCCTTCGTCTCAATCTTTGTTATCGCAGCAATGGCGTGCGGAGTTATGTCCGCAGCCGGACTGTGGCCGCAGTGGCCCAATTGGACAAAATGGGTGGCACTCACAGTCCAATCTTTGGTGGCTGTCCTGAACTGGATCACGCCTTCAAAGCCGGAGAGGGCGCTTTGGGGGCCGCTGGAGTCGGTAATGCTGGTGTTGGCAGCTCTGGTGGTGTTCTCCGCTTAGTTGCGATCCACTTTCAAGTAAGTATTCGAACCACGCGCAAGACCTTGTGGACAACGTGACTAAGAGCGCAGCGACGCATTGCCTCGAAACGCATCGTTCTATCCTATCCAATGTTGAGGCTGGAAAGCAGACGTTCAGATATTCCACAGCGATGGCGAGTTTGGGCTAAAAGCCTCGTTACACGGCCATCTGCACCAATGTCGGCTATGCGCGGCAAGTCACTGGCTGGCTGGGCTAGAATACGAGGCGAACCTTCGCGGTCGCGCTAACCGCGCCACATGCGGCCTCATCTAACATGTCGCGCACGCGGAGCATCTTGCGGATCGATACTTCTCGCGCCCCGGTCTTTCTTCAGCGTTGAGTTCCGTTGGTTGGCGTCGGCTTCGATTGTCATGCGTTGAAGGAGGATCAAGTCCTTATGAATGCAGGTTACCCGATTTTTTGTGAATCTGGGCGACCTTCATTCGCCGCATTTAATGCGAGCCAAAGGCTGTTACTTCCAGCCCGATCGACGGAACCCAGTGCCGCACAACCTAAGCGTATTAACGTGTGGAGATGCGAAGGCGCTCATGGAAATTTCCGGACCGGAGATACTCGGACCCAACCATCAGCGGATTCTCTATCCACTCTGGGCGATGATCAAAGTCAGATCAACGATCTGATCTTCTGAGAAATGATCAGACAGCGAAGTATACAGGTGTTCTGGCGCGCCATTCGTTGCAACCAAGGTGATAGCTTCTGCCCACGCGAGCGCAGCCTTCTCTGCAGCATCGAAAAACGACACCTCTCGCCAAACCGTAAGACAGTCTAATCGCTGCGATGTTTCACCCACGCCCCTAGCTTCCATAGTATGAAGATCGACGCAGTACGCGCAGCCATTGATTTGTGAAACGCGCAGTTCGATAACCGCCCTCAGTTTCCTGTCGATAGACCGCATATCGTTCTTCGCCTTAGCCATGTTCGCAATGGCTAGGCCGTTTATGGAAACGTAGTCGAGGCGTTCAATCATCGTGTTCTCCCCTCATTTCGGAGAGAATGGCATGCTCGAAGACTGGTGGCTAGTTGGATGCTTACCGTTGAACGGCGAAGAGAACTGCAGACGTTCGTCAGAAAGCAGCACGAAGTAGAATGGGCTCCAAGCAGTCAATTGTAGGGTGTCAGCCCCAAGCGTACATTGGAATTGAGCTTTAGACTACGGGACAGCACGCCAAAGTTAGCTTTCGCTTCGGCTGCGTCAACGGTGTCCGTCGGCAGAGTTTTTGGAACCAAAGGCGGCCTAAACTAAGAGAGAGTTTGGCTCATCTGGTTGGTTTGATTATGCGGCGTGCTGTCTGTGATGCAAGCGTCGCGTTTCCAGCGTCTTTCGTTTGATCCGTTCTC
>NZ_JBGCEQ010000022.1:0-187542 GCF_045106495.1 Roseobacter sp. | reverse complement strand
CGATAGACGAACGGGCCACATGGCTGTGAGCGGTTGATTAGGCAATCTGCGCCCGCCGCGCAAGCAGAAATTAAGCCTTGGGCAAATAATATTTTGTGCTTTTGACGGTTAAGCCGCTGCCGCATCTTCCAACCGCAACTGAACGGTTTGACGTCCGCGCCATGTGTTAATCTCCAGCCGCCCGGCAAGGTGAAAACGTTTGCCTCCGTGGTTCTCCAGTGCAGAACCCAAAGCTCCGTCGAAAGCACCGAAACAAATCGCCTCCAACGGCGCGCTGCCCGTTTCGGAAAAACTCAGTTTCAAGTGGTTTTCGCCCACGCGTTTGGTGAATTTGATAGCCATATCAGCAAAGACAAAGCGTGGGGCAGGGGCGCTGGCGCCAAATGGTCCCGTGCGCTCGATCATCTCGATTAACTCAACTGTGGCGGCAGTTGGCATCAACAACCCGTCAATGCTCAAATCCGCAGCCCCCGCCAGATGCGCTCCCTGTTTTTCCAGCAATTCGGTCAACCGCAGCATGGCAGCCTCTAGCTTATCCTCGCGCACTGTTAGACCTGCGGCCATTTTGTGACCACCTCCCTTTTCCAGCAACCCTTCTGCCGCCAAGCGCTGGATGGGTTGGCCAAGATCAATGCCTGAAACGGAGCGTCCTGAGCCTTTGCCGATGCCATTCTCCAGACCAATCACAAGGCTCGGCCGTCCTGATGCCTCCTTTAACCGCGAGGCGACGATGCCGACCACGCCAGGATGCCAATCCGCACCCGCAGCCCACACCAAAGCACTGTCCATCCCACGGGCCTCGGCCTGGGCCAGCGCCGCCGCGCGCACGCTGGCTTCGATGTCGCGTCGCTCTGAATTCAAACGGTCCAATCGCTCGGCCAAGGCTGCCGCTTCATGCACGTCCGGCGTGGCCAAAAGCCGAGCCCCAAGATCCGCCGCACCGATTCTGCCGCCGGCATTCACCCGAGGACCAAGCATATACCCGAGGTGGTAAGATGTGGGCGCGGTGTCCATTCCGGCTATATCCGCCAGAGCTGCCAAACCGGGCCGCTCGCGCCGCGACATAACCCGCAATCCTTGACGCACGAACGCTCGGTTGACGCCAACAAGCGGTGCCACATCGGCGACTGTTGCAAGAGCGACCAGATCCAGCATAGCCATCAGGTCCGGTCTCGATTGACCAGCTACGCGCAGTTGCCGACCCAGTTCGACCAATAGCAAGAACACAACCGCTGCCGCGCACAGATGAGCAAGTTCGCCGGATTCATCCTGCCGGTTCGGGTTTACGACGGCCACGGCGTTCGGCAAATTTTCTGGGCCCAGATGGTGGTCCAGCACCAGAACATCCGCACCCTCTGCGGCTGCAATCGGCCCGTGCGACAGGGTTCCACAGTCCACGCAGATGATGAGGTCATGGGTCTGCGCCAATCGCGCCATGGCTTCTTCATTGGGGCCGTAGCCTTCGTCGATCCGATCCGGCACGTAGAGCGTCGCGCTGTGGCCCATGGCGCGCAACCAGACCAGCAACAGGGCCGCAGACGCGCCCCCGTCGACGTCATAATCGGCAAATATCGCAATGGGCTCGCGCGATTTCAAAGCCGAGAGCACGCGCGTCGCTGCCAACGCCATGTCTTTCAGCTGGTGAGGGTCCGGTAGCAAATCCCGCAAGGAAGGTGCCAGAAACGCCTCTGTCTCATGGGGCGGAACGTGACGCCGCGCTAACACCTGCGCCACGGAAAGGGGCAGCCCCGAATGCTGAGATATGGCTTCCGCAGCGCGCTCTATCTCAAGAGGCGGGCCGATCCACCGGCGCCCGCTGAGGCTTTGATCCACACCGAGGAAACTCACGCTGAAACGCGCAGCCGTCGGCTACTGTGTGTCAACGGGCGTGCGGTAATTGATGCGGCGTACCGATCCGGTCTTAGAGCGCATGATCAGCGTCTCGGTGGTCATCCAGCCGGGTTCGCGTTTCACTGATGGAAGAATGTTACCGTCAGTCACACCTGTTGCGGCAAAGATGACGTCTTCAGTGACCATTTCGTCTCGGTGATAAATGCGGTCAAAATCGGTGATGCCAGCCTTGCTGGCACGTCCGCGCTCGTCGTCATTTCTAAAAAGCAAACGGCCATACATCTGACCCCCCATGCATTTGAGCGCTGCTGCTGCCAGAACACCCTCGGGCGCCCCGCCAGCGCCCATATACATGTCAATGCCGGTATTGGGCTCTGCGCAATGCATCACACCTGCCACATCGCCATCGGTGATCAGGCGGATCGATGCGCCGGTGGCGCGGACTTCGGCAATCATCTCCTCATGTCGCGGACGTTCCAAAATGCAGACAGTAATATCTGAAGTGGCGCAACCTTTTGCGCTGGCCAGCGCAGCAACACGTTCGCCCGGCGTCATTTCCAGCGTCACCACGTCCGCCTCATACCCGGGACCAATGGCCAGTTTGTCCATGTAAACGTCCGGCGCATGCAGCATTGACCCACGCGGACCCATCGCGATGACGGTGAGCGCATTGGGCATGTCCTTGGCAGTCAGGGTTGTGCCTTCCAATGGGTCGAGCGCAATGTCCACGCCGGGGCCGTTTCCGGTGCCTACCTCTTCGCCGATATAGAGCATCGGTGCTTCGTCCCGTTCGCCTTCGCCGATCACCACGACGCCGGCAATATCCAGCATGTTGAGTTGTTCGCGCATGGCGTTCACAGCGGCCTGATCCGCTGCTTTTTCATCACCATGACCAACCAGCCGAGCCGAGGCCAACGCCGCCGCTTCTGAAACACGGGCAAGGCCCAGAGAGAGCATACGATCCTGAAATTCGGCATTTGCTGGCATGTTGGTACTGTCCTTCTTTTGAAATTATAGCAGTAGGTTTAGCGGCGCGGTTCGGTCTGCACAACTCTGCGCCGGGCTGCAGCGGTCAAACAGGTTCGATGCGCAGCGCAACCGGGGTACCTGACAAGACACCTGTTCCGGTCATATCAGCTAGGGCGGCGTTCAATGCATCCGGCGTGGTTTTGTGGGTTACGATCAACACCGGTGCAGCGGTGTCTTCATGCCCGTATTGGCGCATCCTGTCGATGGAGACACCCGCGTCACCCAGCACAGACGCGATTTTCGCAAGCGCACCTGGTTTGTCTTCGAGCGACATACGCAGATAGTAGGGGGCCGGCAGTTGGGCATGCGCCGGAGTTGACGTCTTGAGCGCTGCTGCCGCGATGCCAAAGACTGGAGCCAGCGCGCCTTTTGCAATGTCACACACGTCCGCCATCACAGCACTTGCGGTAGGACCTTCACCGGCTCCGGGGCCGCGCAAAACAATTTGACCAACCGCGTCGCCTTCCAGCACAACCATATTGGTCCCACCGTCCAATTGACCCAATGGCGACGTTTCGGGCACCAGACACGGTTGCATACGTTGTTCCAATCCGCGGCCCGTCATCTGTGCAATGCCCAGCAGCTTGATCTTATACCCCATGTCGGCCGCCGCGCGGATGTCTTCTATGCTCACCCGGTCGATTCCTTCTAGCGTGATGCCATCAAAATCCACCTTGGTGCCAAAAGCCAACGAAGACAGAATAGCCAGCTTGTGAGCCGCATCAATGCCCCCCACGTCTAGCTGCGGATCGGCTTCCAGGTATCCCAGACCGTCTGCTTCCGCGAAGACCTCCGCATAGCTGAGACCCGCGTTTTCCATCCGCGTCAAGATGTAATTGCATGAGCCGTTCATGACGCCGATGACGCGCGTGACATCGTTCCCGGCCAGCCCTTCCATCAGCGCTTTGATCACCGGAATGCCGCCGGCAACTGCCGCCTCGTATCGCAGGGTTCTTTGCGCTGACTCTGCTGCTTCCGCGAGCGCATGGCCGTGAATGGCCAGCAGCGCCTTGTTGGCCGTTACTACATGTTTACCCGACGCCAATGCGGCCTCCACCGCATGTTTTGCAGTACCTTCATGACCACCGATCAGCTCGACAAATACGTCCACATCATCGCGCCGGGCCAAGGTAATGGCATCGTCTTCCCAGTCATATTGAGCGATCGGCAAGCCACGATCCTTGGATCTGTCGCGCGCCGACACCGCGGAAATCATGATCTCACGTCCAGTTCGCGCGGCAAGCATGGCACTGTGCTGCCGAACGATGCGCACCACACCGATACCAACTGTCCCCAGACCTGCAATACCAAGACGAAGCGGCTCAGACATGACGGTGAATCCTTTGATGTTTGGATAGGGGCATTCTTTCGCGCCGTTTAGCGGGTTCGATGGCCGCGTGCAACGCGCTTGGGTCTATTGTGGCGTTTCTGCCAGCCTGGCGCGGTCATTTTGATCCAGAACCGGGCGTTTCAGGTCCTCCGCGCGCGATTTCAATCCCGTCACCCGGTCGTCCAGCTGCTCCGTCGTTTCAATCGGCTCTGGTCCTGGACCGTTCAGCACATCGGCCAGTGGATCAAGCGGGATCAAATCCGGATAATCTGCGTCGCGTGCGACTTGGCTGGTTGCATCTTCGACTGCCGGAAATTGAACACAGCCAATGAGCGACATTGACGCGAAAAAAATAACAAGGATGCGCATAGTACTGGCTCCAATGAACCCAATCGTTTTGCCCGATGTAGGAACAGCGCGCAAGAAGGGTTTGTTTTGAACGCCCGTTCAGTTAATCTTGACACCATGGCGCGTACAGCAGGTTCACATTCCGAGTTCACAGGCCCCAGAGTGCGCGAGGTCGCGTTGCGGCTATTTGCGCAACATGGGTTTGCGGCCGTCTCGATGCGCCAGATTGCCAGCGATGTTGGGGTTCAAGTCGGAGCTCTTTACAATTACACGCCCGACAAACAAACCTTGTTGTTTGACTTGATGAAAGGTCACATGGAATCCCTGCTCGATGCGTTTGAGGACGATCCAGAAGCGAACCCGGCAACCCGGCTGCACCATTTCGTGCAATTTCATATCCGCTTCCACCACGACCGGCCTGATGAGGTGTTCATTGCCTACATGGAACTTCGGAACCTGACGCCAGAGAATTTTGGTGTGGTGGAGCGGCTGCGTCGGCAGTATGAAGATCGTCTTGAGAAGATTTTACAAGCAGGTGTCAAAGCAGGGTACTTTGAGGTTCCTGATACCAAAATTGCGACCTTGGCCGTTATTGCGATGCTCACAGGCGTCAGCACTTGGTTTCGAACGGGGGGACGTTTGTCGTTGGCCGATATCGAAGCGCAATACTGGCAAATGGTGCGTAAGGCTGTTTCTGTTTCCGGCGAACTCTCTAATGACCGGGTTTGATGAAGGTGCCATTGTTCAAATCACGCATAGCCTGATGTAATTCTTCCTGCGTATTCATCACAATCGGACCGTGCCATGCGACCGGCTCGTCAATCGGCGCTCCGGAGATCAGCAAAAACCGGATCCCCTCCGGCCCGGCCTGAACAGTCACCTCATCCCCTGTCCCGAAACGCACCAGGGTTCGATCGCCGGATAGATCACGGATATTGAGTTCTTCGCCAGCAACTTCCTTTTCGAGCAAAACGCCACTTGGCGGACTGGCGTCCGCGAATGCTCCAGAGCCTTCAAAAATATAAGCAAATGCCCGCCGGTACGTGTCAACGGAAAACGTCTTTTGCTGGCCAGGCGGGATGCAGATGTCCAAATACTGTGGGTCAGCAGCAATACCGTCGACGGGACCGGTTTTGCCCCAGAAGGTACCCGTAATAATCTTGACCGACGTCCCGTCATCGTCTGTCACCTGTGGTAAATCAGCGGCGGTCACATCCTGATAGCGGGGCGGCGTCATTTTCTGATCGCTGGGCAGATTGCCCCAAAGCTGGAACCCGTGCATTTGACCCGACGCATTTCCGTTTGGCATCTCCTGATGCAAAATGCCTGAACCGGCCGTCATCCATTGCACGTCGCCTGCGCCGAGCGTGCCCAGATTGCCCAGCGAGTCGCCATGGGCCACGCTGCCTTCGAGAACATAGGTGATGGTTTCAATGCCACGATGCGGGTGCCAGGGGAATCCCTTTTCGTAGTCTTCCGGGTGATCGTTGCGGAAATCGTCGAACAGTAGAAATGGATCTAATTCCGTAGGGTCCTGAAATCCAAACGCGCGGTGCAGTTTGACACCTGCTCCTTCCAGAGTCGGCCGCGCCTTTCGGGTTTCAATCGTAGGCCTAAGTGACATGTTATGCCTCCTGCTTTGTAATAAGCTTCAGATAGAGTTGACGATCGCAGCAACCATTCCGCAGGAGCGAACGTACGTTGTGCAGACGCGCGCAATTCAAAATACATCATAATAAGTGATGATACTCATGACATACATTCGTTTTAAGAATTTATTGAAGTTGTCTATATCAGAGTTGTCCCGCTTATGGGCCAATGATTGGAAGGAAAACACATGGTTTTTGAAGCAACGGTTCAGGAAAGACATGTTTTGCAGCCAGCTCTGCGCGGCACGGCAAAGACACTGATGATGCTCACTGTCGGTGTCTTCATCGGCTTGATGTTGGCCGAAACATCGACAAATGAACACGCGGAAACGGGCTATTTTACAACCGGTGAAATTGTAGGCGAAGACTGGCACGGAAATGTGCGCCGCTCTTCACATGTGCAATAACAGACTGTGATGCACGCCAGAAATAGAATGTCCCGGGCGATTTCTGAAAAGTATCGCCCGGTATAAACAAGCCAAAGACAGCACCACCATAGCGCGACGTCAAACTTTCCAAGATTTAACGTCTCAAGCAATCCTGGAGGTCGCAAACAGACGCGATCTGCCGTGGAACCCAGACCAACTTGCTTCGAACGCTCGGTGTTGGAGGCTCAAATGAACGTTGGATTTATCGGTCTGGGAAATGTGGGGGGAAAGCTTGCGGGCTCCCTCATTCGCAATAACATCGACGTGCAGGTGTATGATCTCAATGTGGAATTGGTTGCTGAAAAGGTGACCCAAGGAGCGGTAGATGGTCAGAACCCCGGCAAAATGATGCAAGCTTGTGACGCCGTGATTACCTGTCTGCCATCGCCTGCAGCCTCGGCTGCCGTTTTGGAAGAGCTTTTGCCTCATGTCGTACCAGGAAAAATCTGGATGGAGATGTCGACAACCGATGCCGCCGAAGTCAAACGCCTCGGGAGCCTGGTTGCTGAACGCGGGGGGTCTGCTGTTGATTGCCCAGTGTCAGGAGGTTGCCACCGCGCCGATACGGGAAATATTTCCATCTATGCCGGATGCGACAGGGACATCTTTGACCGGGTACTTCCGATACTGACCTGCATGGGGCGGCGCATTTTGCACGTGGGCGCGATCGGAGACGCCAGCATTCTCAAGGTGATGACGAATTATTTGGCGACGGCCAACTTGTTGACCCTATGCGAAGCCTTAACCGTGATGAAGGCTGCAGGCATGGATCTTGCCATGACCTATGAGGCGGTTGCGATGTCGTCCGGCACCTCATTCGTACATGAAACCGAGAGCCAGTTGATTCTCTCCGGTGCACGTGATGTGAATTTCACAATGGACCTCGTGCAAAAGGACATCGGGCTGTTTCAAAAGATTGCAGATCAACAGAGCGTGCCTTTGGAAATATCACCGCTGATGATTCAGATGATGTCGGACGGGCAACGCCGCTTTGGCGAAAAAGCGCAGTCGGATCGGATGATTGAACGGCTGGAAGAGGCGACCGGTCTTAGCATTCTCGCGGACGGTTTCCCGCAAGAATTGATCGATGAAGAACCTGAGGAACGCGGCTACGAAGTGATACCCAACCGTTAAACCAGAATGCCTTGCGCGCTCAACGTTGATTTTCCGCCCAAATAAGGCTTGAGCACAGGGGGCAGGGCGACCGACCCGTCAGGCTGTTGCCCGTTTTCCAGAACTGCGATCAGGCAGCGCCCGACGGCCAGTCCTGAACCGTTCAAGGTATGCACGAATTGAGGTTTGCCGCCATCAGCAGGTTTAAATCGCGCATTCATCCGACGTGCTTGAAAATCGCCAGTGGTCGAAACCGACGATATTTCGCGATAAGCGTTTTGCCCCGGCAACCAGGCCTCGATGTCGAAGGTCCGCCGCGCACCAAACCCCATGTCGCCGGTGCACAAGAGCACAGTGCGGTAAGGAATCGACAAACGTTCGAGCAGGTCTTCAGCACAACGCAACATGCGTTTTTGTTCTGTTTCTGACTGGTCGGGGTGAGTCACGGACACCATCTCGACCTTCTCGAATTGATGCTGGCGCAGCATGCCGGCGGTATCGCGACCGGCGCTGCCAGCTTCGGAACGAAAACACAAGGTATGTGCCGTCATACGACGGGGCAGGTCGCTTTCATTTAATACATCACCTGCAACGGAAAAGGTCAGCGTAATCTCGGAGGTTGAAATTAGCCAGGCCCCATCGGTGGTTTGGTAACTGTCTTCCGCAAACTTGGGCAATTTGTCGGTGCCATACATCGCCTCGTCCCGGACCAGAACCGGACAGTTGATCTCCGTCAGCCCGTTTGCGTCAACATGTGTGTCGACCATGAACTGGGAAAGGGCACGGTGAATACGTGCCACGGCACCCTTGAGCATCACAAAGCGCGCGCCGGACGTCTTAGCCGCAGTTTCAAAATCCATTGATGCTGCGACACCGGCAATGTCGAAATGCTCTTTTGGCGCAAATGCAAAATCGGGCACGCCGCCCCATTTATTGATTTCCACGTTGTCATTTTCATCGGCACCGTTTGGCACATCATCCGCCGGCAAATTGGCGATCCATGCGAGTTTGTCGGCCAGTTGTGCATCCAGGTCCTTGGCTTCCGCATGCATCCTCGTGACTTCAGCCTTCTTTTCGCCGACCAGCGCGCGCAAACGTTGGAATTCGGCCTCATCACCCGAGGCCTTGGCGGCCCCGACCAGTTTTGAAGCCTTGTTCTGTTCAGATTGTGCGGTCTCTGCAGCGTTGATCTTGGCGCGTCGCGCCGCGTCCAGTGCCAGAATTTCAGATGAAACGGGGGCATCACCACGACGTGCTATAGCTGCGTCAAAAGCATCAGGGTTCTCACGAATAGCGCGAATATCATGCATTGCGGTTGTCCTTGCATCTGAGTCGTCATTGAAAGAGCTTATTACCGATCTTTCGGCGACACGTAACCATCTGAATGCACGGAGTGTTCAACCTTTGGGATCGGCAACCGCCGCCCGGTCCATGGCAGCACGCCAATGCGACATGACCCAATCCCCCACAGGCACGGCCAAAGCGCGCGGCGACGTGCCACCAATGCGGGCGGCCACAACCGCAACCACAGTCCAGTCGTCTCCCACAGCAACCAGCACCGGACCGCCGGAATTGCCAGAAATCACCTCGCAGTCCAATACCACAACAACGGGATTTCTTTCTGGTTCGCTGTCGCAATCAAATTGTCCGTTTATGACGTTGGGGCGCTTTCTGTGGTATCCTAAAATAGCCATTTGGCCCAGGCGTAGCGCTTCATGGCTATTTGGGGCCAGAGGCACTACCTGCCGGGTTTGAATCGGTTCTCTCAGTTTCAAAACGGCGATGTCATATTGGAACTGATCGTCGCCTTGCGCGCTGGAATAACGAGGGTGAATAAAGGTTTCCGTGGAAAGCCGGTGCGCGGCAAAACTGCCGCGATCCCAGCCGGCTACAAAATGCCGCCCGCTTGAGGTGCCTGAAATCTTGCCAGCGCAATGCGCGGCGGTCAGCACCAGATCAGGCGCGATAAGTGTCCCTGTGCAAGAGGCCTTTCCGCGATAACCAGCCGCGTTGACCAGACCTATTGCAGTCCAGTTCTTGCGGTCTTCCAGATTTAACGCAGGCATAGGGTCAGCGCGCGCAATGATAGATAAACAGAGCATTGCAGCAACGGCGCATAAACGAAGGAAAACAGTAGTGCTAAACCGGAGCATGGGCCCTCACAATAAACCGACAGATGGGGTCAGAGTGCACTGATTTGGGACGCGCGCCAAGAGCCTTGCACGTGCAGCGTACCAAGCGCTAAGCCATTCGCTTTTCCTTAACGCCATCCCTTGCAAACCAGTGTCTCAGCCCATAGGTTCCGCAAAATTCTCGCCTCACTGTTGTGTCGGCGCACCTTACTCAGAAGGACCTTTTTCATGGAAGCATTCGCGCAATTTGTGCCTCTTATTCTGATCTTCGCGATCATGTATTTTCTGCTCATTCGCCCACAACAGAAAAAAGTCAAAGAGCATCAGGCAATGGTTGCCGCACTGCGCAGGGGAGATCAGGTGGTGACCCAAGGTGGTATTGTGGGCAAGGTCGTCAAAGTTAAAGACGACGGCGAATTGGAGCTTGAAATTGCTGATGGCGTTAAGGTTCGCGTCATCCAATCCACCATCGCAACGGTGATGTCCAAAACGGATCCCGCCAAATAAATTCGCTCCCGATACCACGCTGAAAAGGCGCCTCCATGCTGCAAATCGATCTTTGGAAGCGGATCACCATATGGCTGACCTGTGCTGTCGGCCTATGGCTTGCCCTGCCAAACGCCTTTTACACAAATGTCGAAAAACACAATGATGCCATTGCCGCTTTTGAATTGAGCGGTGGTACGGCCGAGTTGAGCGCCGATAAAGCGCTGTGGCCCGAATGGATGCCGTCTGGTCTGGTCAATCTGGGTCTTGATTTACGCGGTGGGGCGCATCTTTTGGCGGAGGTCAAGGTTGAAGATGTTTACGCTGCACGGATGCAAGCTGCCTGGCCCGAAATTCGTGATGCATTGCGACCTGAACGCAATACAGTGGGTACTATTCGCCTGCAACCTTCGCCAGACGATGAGGTGCGCGTTCGGATCAGCCAACCAGATGGCATGGCACGCGCGCTCGAAATTGTGCGCGGTCTGGCGCGACCTGTGCAAACAATTACCGGTGTTGGCGCAAACGACATTGAGGTACGCGCAGAAGACGATCTCTTGATTGTCAACCTTTCGGAGGCTGAAAAACTGGCGACCGACGAACGCACGGTTCAGCAAAGTCTGGAAATCATACGCCGCCGTATCGACGAAGTTGGCACGCGCGAGCCGACCATCCAGCGTCAAGGTGCAGATCGGATTCTCATCCAGGTCCCGGGCGTCGGATCAGCAGGCGAGTTGAAAGAAATCATTGGCACCACTGCACAGCTTACATTCAACCCGGTCGTGACACGCGGCACGGACGGCAATGCGGCGGCTGGCATCGGCAACAAAATCGTGCCCTCGATTGACGAGCCCGGCACCTTCTACACCATCGAGGCCGCACCGGTGGTCACGGGAGAGGAGCTCGTCGACGCCCAGCCCGCATTTGATCAAAACGGGCGCCCGGCTGTAAATTTCCGTTTCAATACATCCGGCGCCCGCAAGTTTGGCGACTACACCGCCGAAAACATCGGCTCGCCCTTTGCCATCATCCTGGATGATGAGGTCGTCAGTGCGCCCACGATCCAAAGCCATATTCCAGGTGGATCCGGGATCATCACAGGGCGGTTCAGCGTCGAGGAATCGACCAATTTGGCGGTCTTGCTGCGCGCGGGGGCTTTGCCTGCCGGGCTCGAATTTCTCGAAGAACGCACAATTGGACCCGAATTGGGCCAGGACAGCATTGATGCCGGTAAGGTCGCCACCATCGTGGCCTTCCTCGCTGTTTTGGTTTTCATGGGCCTGAGCTATGGGCTATTTGGTCTCTTCGCCAATATCGCGCTCATCATCAACATCGGACTTATCTTTGGATTGCTGAGCCTCGTCGGCGCGACGCTGACGCTGCCGGGAATCGCTGGTATCGTTCTGACCGTGGGCATGGCGGTAGACGCTAATGTGTTGATTTTCGAACGTATTCGAGAAGAGCTTAAAACCTCAAAAGGCCCGGCGCGCGCCATTGAATTGGGATATGAGAAGGCGTTGAGCGCCATTCTGGATGCGAATATCACAACCTTTATAACGGCTGTGATCCTCTTCGCGATGGGTTCTGGGCCGGTGCGCGGGTTTGCCATTACCCTTGGTCTGGGTATCCTGACATCGGTCTTTACCGCCATTTTCGTGACGCGTCTCATTATCGTGATGTGGTTTGAGCGCCGCCGCCCCAAAACAATCGAGGTCTGACATGCGTCTGCGACTGGTCAAACAGAACACGAACTTCGATTTCTTCAAACGCTGGAAGATGTGGCTTGGTATTTCGGCCTTGATGACAATCGTGGCATTTACGTCCTTCATGATCCAGGGATTGAATTTCGGCATCGATTTCAGAGGCGGCACGACGATCCGGACGGAGAGCACGCAATCGGTGGACATTGGTGTTTACCGCGACGCATTGACGCCGCTGGAACTGGGGGATGTTTCGATCACCGAAGTCTTCGACCCGCAGTTTGCCGCTGACCAGAACGTGGCGATGATCCGGATAGAAGCGCAAGAAGGTGATCAGGCTGTGCAAAGCCAATTGATTTCTGACATTGGGACAGCGCTTCAAGCCGCCGACCCCGGACTTAAGCTGCCCTTCGCGTCCGTTGAATCGGTCGGACCAAAAGTGTCGGGCGAACTGATCCAGACCGCTGCCATCGCTGTTGTGCTCGCCATCGGTGCGGTTCTGATCTACATCTGGTTGCGTTTTGAATGGCAGTTTGCCTTGGGGGCAGTCTTGGCATTGATACATGATGTTATTTTGACCATCGGGATCTTTTCCGAGCTGCAGATTCGCTTTGATTTGGCGATCATAGCCGCCTTGTTGACCATCGTGGGATATTCGCTGAATGATACGGTAGTCGTTTTTGACCGCGTCCGGGAAAATCTGCGAAAATACAAGAAAAAGCCACTGTCCGAGGTTCTAAATATCTCGATCAATGAAACGCTAAGCCGTACTTTTATGACCTCCGTGACGACGCTTTTGGCCCTGATTGCACTCTTTGTGCTGGGCGGTGATGTGATCCGCGGCTTTGTTTTCGCGATGATCTGGGGCGTGATAGTGGGAACGTACAGCTCCATTTTTGTTGCCTCTGCGGCGCTGCTTTATCTTGGGGTCAAGCGCGACTGGTCCAAACCGGATGCCAACTCCGGCAATCAATACGCCAATATAGATGCTTGAAGCGCTCGCGGGCGTTTTCCAAACAGAGGGGCTTTTATGGCTTTTGACGGGCGTGGTCGCAGCCGGTCTGGTACGCGGTTTTGCCGGTTTTGGCAGCGGTATGATTATCATGCCTGTTGCATCCGCCGTCCTCTCACCCGTCGCTGCAGTCACATTCATGATGATGGCCGAACTCTTGGGACCTTTACCAAATTTACCAGCCGCATGGCGTGATGGAGCGCCGCGTGACGTAGCGCGATTGATGTTCGGTGCCATCCTGACGGTGCCCCTTGGCATTCTGTGCTTGTCGATCATAGATGCTAACGTCTTCAGTTGGGCGGTTTCTGTTTCCGTATTCATCCTATTGGCGCTCTTGATAAGCGGATGGCGATACAAGGGCGACCTGACCGCAAAAATGACCATTCTTACCGGGGGGCTTGGTGGTTTCATGGGTGGATTTGCGGGGGTGCCAGGCCCACCTGTCATCATGTTGTATATGTCCAGTCGGCTGCCCATTGCGGTTATACGAGCCAACTTTCTTCTCTATTTGCTAGCCATTGATGCGGTGATGATCGCAGTTTTCTTTGCGCTCGATCTCTTTATCTGGAAAATCGCATTGCTGGGGTTGATGGCGGGCATTCCGAATGTCATTGCCAATATGATCGGCGCCCTGTTGTTCAATCCCGATGCCGAGCGGATTTTTCGAATGATTGCCTACCTTGTGATTGCCGCTTCGGCTATTCTGGGTTTGCCGATCTGGAACTAGGAGGGTTCATGCGCCTCAATGAAATCTCATTTACCGATGCAAAACCTGTCGAGGGTTATGGCCAAGGCTTTTTCCGCATTGGCGGCGAAGTCTTCCACGGGCCTGTAATAGCTGGCCCTAAGGGAACGGTGCCTTGGCGCGGATATGATGATCGTGACCCGCTGTTGGCCTTAAAGGGCGAAATCGACGTTCTTTTTGTCGGTACAGGCTCTGAGATCACCCATTTACCCACTGACCTGCGGGATCTGCTGGAAGAGGCGGGTTTGGGCGTTGAAGTCATGGCCTCGCCTGCAGCTTGCCGTACCTACAATGTGCTTCTGAGCGAAGGACGCCGTATTGCCTTGGCCTTGCTGCCAGTGTGATCGGGCTTTTGTGCACCGCCCGCTTGAGTTAACCCTGTACCATGACGTTAATAACCCGTGATCTTTGCGTGGCACGCGGCGGTGTTCCCGTACTTGAAGGACTGTCTTTCACACTCGAACCCGGGCAGGCCCTGATCCTGCGCGGTCCTAACGGATCAGGCAAAACAACATTGCTGCGCACCCTGGCCGGCTTGCAACCCCCTTTGGCAGGCCAAATCGAAGGTGCCGAAGACACCATTGCATATGCAGGTCACTCCGATGGGTTGAAAACGATGCTCTCTGTCGTCGAAAACCTGTCTTTTTGGGCGGATGTCTTTGGCCAAGTTGATATTGCGCCCGCGATCGAAGCATATTCATTGCAGGACCTCAAAGACCGTCTTGCGCTCTCTCTTTCAGCCGGCCAGAAACGCAGGCTCGGACTGGCTCGAATGCTGGTCACAGGCCGACCGATTTGGATGATGGATGAACCCACCGTTTCGCTGGACAAAGAGGCCGTGACGCAATTTGCCAACGTCGTGCGTCATCATTTGCATGGCGGTGGTTCCGCGTTGATTGCCACTCACATCGACCTTGGTCTGGAAGCTGCCGTGCTCGATGTCACACCCTATCGCGCCGCGCTCGATTTGCGGGCCGGGGCCAGCGATGAGGCATTTTTGTGAAGGCGCTGCTCAGACGTGATCTGATGCTGGCTTTTCGCGCGGGCGGCGGATTTGGTTTGGGTCTTGCGTTTTTTCTGATCGTGACCGTGCTGGTGCCATTTGGTGTCGGACCGAATGCAGAACTCCTGTCGCGCATTGCGCCAGGCATCTTATGGCTGGGCGCACTGCTTGCGTGTCTCTTGTCCCTGGATCGCTTGTTGGCGCTGGATTGGGAAGACGGCACACTCGATTTACTGGCCACATCGCCACTGCCACCGGAAGCTGGTTTGAGCATCAAGGCGCTGGCCCATTGGATCAGTACCGGCCTGCCATTGGTTCTAGCGGCACCTGTTTTGGGCGTTCTACTCAACCTGCCCGCGGCAGGATATGGTTGGCTGGTGCTATCGTTGTTCTTGGGTACGCCCGCGCTGTCGGTGATTGGCACCTTTGGCGCAGCGCTCACAGTGGGGGTCAAACGGGGCGGCTTGCTGCTATCTTTGCTGGTGCTACCGCTCTATGTGCCAACACTGATATTCGGAGCCGAAGCCGCACGGCGTGGTGCGACAGGCATGGACCCGACGACGCCTTTGTTGATGCTGGCAGGGATCACCGCCGGTGTGATCGCCATCATGCCTTTTGCCTCTGCTGCTGCCCTCCGGGTGAACTTGCGGTGAAGCAGAACATTTGCCCATTGAGCCAAAGCGCAAGAAAGCATAGATTCGCCCGATGACAGCAACCGAAAATACGCCAACACCCAAACGCCCTTCGGGATTTTGGAGCTATGCCAATCCGGTGAAATTTCTGCGCTTGAGCCAACGCCTCTTGCCCCTGTTCTGGACGCTTGCTGCGGTCTCTTTGACTGTCGGATTGATCTGGGGTTTCTTCTTTACGCCAAACGCCGACAAATTCGAAGCTACCGTCAAAATCATATATCTGCATGTACCCTCTGCTTTGATGGCGATCAACGCTTGGTTCATGATGCTCGTGGCCTCTTTGATCTGGTTGATCCGCAGGCATCATGTCTCGGTGCTGGCCGCGAAAGCAGCAGCCCCCGTGGGCGTGGTCATGACGTTGATTGCTCTTTTTACCGGCGCGATCTGGGGTCAACCCATGTGGGGCACGTGGTGGGCATGGGACCCGCGGCTGACGTCCTTTCTCATCCTTTTCTTGTTTTATCTTGGCTACATCGCTTTGTGGGAAGCCATTGAAGACCCGGACACTGCCGCTGATCTGACGTCCGTTTTGTGCCTTGTCGGTTCGGTTTTTGCGGTTCTGTCTCGCTATGCGGTGAACTTCTGGAACCAGGGTTTGCATCAGGGCGCTTCGCTGAGCCTCGACAAGGAAGAAAACGTGGCTGATGTCTTCTACTTCCCGCTTTTGGTCTGCATCGCGGGTTTTGTCTTTCTATTCCTGGCGCTGGTGCTTTACCGAACGGGCACAGAAATCAGACTGCGCCGCGCGCGCGCGTTACAGGCCCGTGAGGTGCGCAGCTAATGCCTGATCTTGGGAAATATGCCGATGCCGTGCTCTCTGCTTATGGGGTGTCCATATTCCTGCTTTTGCTGCTGGTGATTTTCACACTGCGCAAAGGGCGCACTGCGCGGGACGCGCTGCAAAGCATCGAGAAGAGGATCAAGCCGAATGGGTAAAATCTCGCCTTTGATGATTGCGCCGCCGGTTATTTTTGCCGCTTTCGTGGCCATGGCAGGTATTGGCATGTACCGTGATGACCCAAGCCGTTTACCCTCTACAATGATCGGAAAAACAGCGCCGGACATAACTCCGGTCGCCTTGGGAGATTATGCCCCGGTGACGCCTGCTGCGACGGCCACCGGAGAAGTAACACTGGTGAATTTCTGGGCCAGTTGGTGCCCTCCATGCCGGGCCGAGCATCCAAATCTGCTCAAGATGGCCGACGAAGGCATGCCCATCATCGGTGTGAACTTCAAAGATACCGAAGGACCTGCGACGACTTACCTGGCATCAGACGGAAATCCCTTTTCTGCGGTTGGATATGACCCGCAAGGTCGCACAGCGATTGATTGGGGTGTCACCGCGCCGCCTGAAACTTTTATCCTGGATGCGCAAGGCACGGTGTTGTTTCGTTTCGCAGGGCCGCTGGTTGGAAGCGACTATGAGCAACGCTTTCTACCTGCACTTCGGGAAGCAATGACCAACCAGTAAGCGATGCAGAGCAAGTTCCTTTCGCGTAGGCTTTCCGGCATTCTTCGTATTCAAAAACTGGTTTGGATGGTAGCAGTCTGATTTCGAGCCATTCTTCCGGAACCTGTGTCCCCTTGGCAAAATCATCCATTCTGCGGGACGCCAGTTTCCGCATGCGTCATTTTTTTCCAAACATCCGTAATGGCTTCAATCGCCAACATGACATCCTCGCGCTTCGTATCAAATTGACCGACCTGAAAACGAATAATCGCCCGGCCGTCGTGCGCGCCCTGCGTCAGGTAAATGCGCCCATCGTCATTCAGTGCATCAACCAGCTTTTGCTGGTTGGCATCGTTTCCCGGACAACGAAATGAAAACAAGCTCAGCATGGGTTCTGTGACGATTTCAAACCCGGCCATTTTTCGAATGGCCTCACAGGTTTCTCTTGACCAAATAACGTGATTTCGAATTCGGGAACGCAGACCTTCCAGCCCATAGGCACGTATCAAAAACCAGATCTTGAGGGCGCGGAACCTGCGCCCTAGTGGAATTGTCCATTCAGAATAGTTGATAACATCCTTGCCCGGCGTCTGCAAAAATTCAGGTACAATTTTCAATGTGTTGATTTGCGGCATCGGGTCACGCAGGAACTGCACTGAACAATCAAATTGCGCACCAAGCCACTTGTGCGGGTTGAAAACAATACTGTCGAATTGGTCCACGCCATGCCAGAACGCCTCTCGGAATTCCGGACAAATCATGGCTGAACCGGCCCATGCGGCATCCAGATGCGTATAGAGGCCTTCTATTTGGGCTACGCCTGCGATCTCATCCAATGCGTCCCAAGCGCCAATGCCGGTGCCGCCTGTTATGGCGATAATGCCTGCCGGGATATGTCCCGCCGCACGGTCCTCAGCAATGCGTTGTCGAAGGTCATCGGTGTCCATGCCAAACCCCAAGCCCGCTGACTTTGAGGGAATTTTGACCAGGTTGCTTTGACCAATACCTGCCACCCAACAGGCCCGATCGATGGAGGAATGAACCTGATCCGAGCAATAAATCCGGAGTTTTCCCTTGTCGGATAACCCATCACGATTTCCGGTGAAGCCTGTGGCGCGTTCTCGCATGGTCAGGACGGCGGATAACGTCGCCGAAGAAGCACTATCCTGAATCACTCCGGTATAGCCCGGTGGGAGTCCCAGGGCCTGCCTGAGCCAATCAATCATCACACCCTCCATTTCTGTTGCGGCGGGTGAAGTTTGCCAAAGCATGCATTGACTTGCGATTGTCGTCACCAGCATATCTGCCAACATGGACGGTGGTGCGGCATTGGCCGGAAAATAGGCAAAAAATCTCGGGTGCTGCCAATGCGTCATGCCCGGCATCACAATGCTTTCAAAGTCGGAAAGGATGTCTTCCATCGTCTCGCTTGTTTCAGGTGGCGAACCAGGCAGCTGTTTTGAGATGTCGCCCGGAACGATTTGCGCTCTGACGGGACGGTCTCTTATCGTGCTGTGATAATCAGCGGCCCAATCGGAGATCTCCTTGCCCCAATGTGCAAATTCGTTCCAATTCATCTGGTGCTCCCCGCTCAGTTTTCGTCCCCAAGAGTGGCATGTCTGCATGGCAGATTGTAAGACACGATTTTCCTTGCATGAGATGACAAACGGATTTGTGCATCAGCATCTCAAAACTGGATAAACTGGGGCAATCAATGATTGCTAATTTCGAGCGCGGCATCCTTTCCCAATTGCGCTCATGTGAACTTGAGGACCATATGTCGTTGCTCGTAAGGACATTGGATAAATGAGCTGGCTTCAATGGAAAACATTGGGCGTTCGAAACATAAAGTAGAAATGCTCAGTGCCAAAGGCTGCCTTTTCTTTGCAGGTTGTTAAACCTTGAGGCTGAAAGCGCTTAGTGTGAAAAGCAACCCGGAACAATTCGGGTGACATCGCTTCGGTCAAAGTGGTCATGATTTTTTTAAAACGGGCAAGTTCGTGACAACCGGTCTGAGCATAAGTTTCTGTATTGCATTTGACGGTGTGCTCTAAGGACATCAAACCATAGAGCAATTCCGAACCAGCGTGCTTCGACGTGCGTAGGCGCGCTTACCTCATCAGCACGCGCCCTGCAAAAATCTAAGCGAGAAAGTCGTCTTCGATGAGGATACGCTCAAATTCCACAGCGCCTAAGGTGATCTCCAGTTTACCGGTTGTTCCGATCTCCACCCGGTCAAAGGATGTGTCACTCGCCAAGTCATACGAGACAGTTTTGTTGTCTATCGCAAGTAGGACGCTCTCCGTTTGGACATCGTTTTCAAAGAACGTCAAAGCGACGTCACCCGCACCTTTGACTTTTGCAAACTCAAACCCTACTTCGAGCGCGTCACCGAGGCCGCTGGACTCTTCGAGTTCGATACTAAGCGTTTCCCTGTCGTCTAGCATTTTCTTTTCGTTTGAGAACCATCTGTCGCCCCGAAGCGAAGCCACACCGATACCTTTGCCCAAGGTAGAGATATACGAAGGACTAAAGGCAAGGCCGTCATCGCTTTTGATCGTGATCCCTGCACTGTCGACCTCAATGTCGCGCTGAAGAAAACCCAATCGTTGGCTATCGATTTTCTCGCCCTCAACTGAGTAGACCAGTTTGTCCAGAAAACGACGTTCCACGAAGTCCAGCCGGGCGGCGACTGTGACCAGTGCTTCGTTCAGATCGAGCCCGATGATCAAGGGATCATGATCAGAGGCGGCAAAAACGTCAGCACCATTGAAATAGGACGCATCCTTGAACTCAGACGAGTAGTTGAGCAAGTCTGGTTCATCCGCCGCGATGTGCCACTCCGCGACACCTGTAATGTTGTCCAGAATACCTTCGCTTGCCAGACCATAATCGAGTGTCCCTCGTTGGCCATCAAACACGAAGCTATAGGCATCTTCACCGACAAAACTTTCAGCCAGATCTGTGTACCCTGCGGTCTCCAGCGTGGTGACCGGATTTTCCTGCGCATAGGCATTTAAATCTCCGAGGATGAGAACATTGGAGGTGTCCGCAGCGCCAGTTGGGTTTGTCTTCAACCACTCGTCCAATTCGGCCGAAGCGTCCGCACGCACCTGGTTCCAAAACGCCTGCCCATCGCCTTGATCAAAGTTTGGATCAGCCCGCAGTGCGTCGATCAACACTTGAGGCGCGCCGGCATTTTCGGCGTCTTGCACCACATCTTCCAGATTGCTGTCGCCTTTGGATTTGAAGTGGTTGGACACCACGGTCACCTGATTGCCTGCCGCATCTTCGAAAGTCGCGGCGACAGCCGGGCGGTTGCGTTGAAAATCCCCGACCTGATCATCGCTGGAAGCAAATGCGTTGAGTTCCTCAGCTATCGCTAAGGTCGTGGCCGCGCTCTGTTCCTCAAAAACACGGATTTGTGCGTCGCCGACAAGGGACACAGCATCAGGCTTGTAGATGATGCCGGTGGTGATGGCATCGGACCCGATGAAGCCGCTATTGGTACCGGAAGGCTCGACAAAGGCATAGGTGCCAGGCGCGGTCGCCTGGTTCAGGGCATTGACCAGCGTCACAATCGCAGCGTCTGTACCGAATCCATTGTTTTCCAACTCTTGGAGCCCGATGATGTCCGCATCGATTGCCGTCAGCGCATTTACGAGTTTCTGGGTTTGTCGGTCCTGGTCGACCTGCGTCACGGCACCGCGTGGGTCCAAGTCACCATTTGGCCCGGTTTGCGCTCCGTCATCCAGCGTCGTGAAGTAATTCAGAACATTAAAACTTGCGACTTTCAGATCGCCGCCCACCTCTGGCACCACTGTCGGGCGCGGATTGGCATCAATGGTGTCCAGCGGTTCGGACACTTGCAAGCGAAAAGCGCCAAATTCGAAGTCCATGATGCCTTCGATCGTCCCAAGTTCGGTGCCAAGCCTCAGTTGCGGGGCGCTGGCGTCGAACGTTGTCGGATTGGCCGGGTTGCCATCGGTTCCTGCCAGCAAACGGTACACATCCGGGTTGGACCCCGTTGCGCTGTCATCAATGATCAACCGGCTTTCTGCGTTGCTGAGCGCCAGTGCTTCGATCTCAGCCTGCTGTGTTTCAGGGTCGAAAATTTGCGTGGGCTGGATCAGATTGCCTTCAGCAACCTGAATTTCGCCAAAACGATCCAGATTGAAATTGGTCACCACAGTTAGGGGTGCTGCACCGGGTTCAGACAGGAGTTCTACCCGCATGCCTTCCACAGCCTCAAAGTCAGGCCCGATGCCCAGTGTTATGGCGACCGCTGTGGGCAGTGCATTCCCGCTGTTGATGATGATCGCTTCAGACGCAGCAATTTGTGTCTTGCCAAAGCGTTCTTCGACCTCTCCGGTCACTTGCAGCTTATCACCTACTGCCACTGTGGCGTCAGGGTCGAAAACAAAGATGCCTTCCGAAGTGGCGGCATCGGCATCGGCATCCGCGTCTTCTTCTTGCAGGTAGTAGCCTTGCACGTTGCTGTCTGCATCAAAGAAGAGGCCGGTAACAATTGCCTCTACCGTCACTTCCTCACCTACCAGCGCCGATGCGTCGCCACTGCCTTGAACTTCGTGAATTTTTTTCAAAGTGACGTCGTTGTCGCCGATGGTGACTGTCAAAGACGGCACTGCCAACCCGTCGTAATCAAGATCTGCGCTGGCGACGGAAAGACTGATATCACCAGCATGGGGATTGGTTTCATCTAAACTGTCATCAATGGCACGCACAAACACCTGAGTTTGCGTTTGGCTGTCAGCGAGCGCGACATTGATGCTGGAGGCGAAATTCACCCCGTCAAGACTGACCTCGCTCTGCGCGTCAGCTACGACTGCAACGGTCACAGTGTCCGCAGGGTCCGTGGTAAGACCCAACGTAAAAGTATCCGTCTCGGAGCCGCTTTCATTGACGTTGAGCCCGTCGCCAGTTGCGACCAAAACAGCGGGTGGCGTGACACCACCAGACTGTCCAACGATCTGGATGTCGTCGAGTGCGATATCCTCATCGCCGCTATCGAGATCAAAAGTGATCCGCAGATCCAGCAACGTCCCGGCACCGGCAATGGTCGCCGTCAATCTCTGGAACGTGCTGGTGATTTCAAGACCGTCGCCATCGCCGTCAAAATCGGTGTCGACGGCAGGGGGCGCATTGAAAGCGCTGCCATTGGGAACGCTCTCTATTGCCAGAAGGTTTTGAAAACCGCCACCATCAATCTGATACTCAACCCTGACCGAGTCGCTGAGATCCCAGTCCTGATTGGTGCCATCGTCATCTTCAGCCACCAAGGCCGAGAATGTCAGATCTTGCAGTCCCGCAATATCTAGCCCATTGAAATTAAGCGTTTGCAGTGATGCGGCCCCTTCACCGTCAATATCTTGAGCTCCAAAAAAGAAATCACCGTCGGCTCCTGTTACTTCGTAAAAACTGCCGATATTCGAGCCATCTGTTCGGGTAAAAAAGTCGCCAAAACCGTCTGAGAATTCAGGCACAGAAGTGGTGTAACGTGTCCCGTTTCCGTCGGTTTCAAAGCTTTCTGTGAGAATGGTAGCCATCGCATTATGTCCCTGTGCCAATTTTTATTGCTGACACTGGTATTTCAAACACGTGTTACAGCACCACTACAAGTTTACGTGAGTGATGAAAAACTCGGGTTACGAGAATCAAGACATCTTGAGTTGAAGCCCAACAGTGTTTGGCTGTCGCCGCATCGGCTTGAAAAACATGGTCTTTCCGTGGCGCTGCGACACTGATTACGACTGCCTTTGACAGTAGAGCGATTTTACCTTCAGGCGGTTTCATGCCAAAATGCTACCAGCGGAAATGCTGAACCCTTGGGTCAACTGGTGACTTGTTGGAACCTACCCCCGCAAAACCATCCAAAGCCAAGTAATTTATGCGGTGTTGAATTATGGCGCGTCAGATACTTGCGCGAGCGATCCAGCGCATCGTTACGTCGCCAACTGAGCCGGGCTCGGGAGGAGATTTGAGCCGCTTTTCATCATCGGGTTTAGCTGAGGTGTAAACGTCGACAGTAGGTCAGTTTTGAGCGCCCTTGCGAAAAGGGCTCCAAGAATAGCATGGAGCCCCCGACGCATCGTCTGCTGATACCGCTATCAGGCTGCCTGCGCGAGGTTGCGTAGAACATAGTGCAAGACGCCACCGTGTTCGATGTATTCGATCTCGATCGCGGTATCGATACGGCATTTCAAAGCAATCTCTTTCACGCTGCCATCCGACATCGTGATGGTACAAGGAACTTCCTGCAACGGCTGGATGGTGTCCAATCCCGCGATTGACACGGTTTCTTCGCCCGTGAGTCCAAGGGATTTGCGTGTGTCACCGCCGGTAAATTCAAACGGGATCACCCCCATACCGACCAGATTGGAACGGTGAATACGCTCAAAGCTCTCTGCCACAACGGCTTTCACCCCCAAAAGCGCCGTTCCCTTGGCCGCCCAGTCGCGCGACGACCCGGCACCATATTGCTCGCCACCAAAGATCACGAGCGGTGTACCTGCCGCCTGATAGGCCATGGCTGCGTCATAAATCGACGTCTGATTTCCATCCGGTCCCTTGGTATAGCCGCCTTCGACACCATCCAGCATTTCGTTTTTGATGCGAATATTGGCGAAAGTGCCGCGCATCATCACTTCATGGTTGCCACGACGTGAGCCGTAAGAGTTGAACTCGCGCTGCGGCACTTGGCGTTCGATCAAGTATTGTCCCGCTGGCGTCGTGTCTTTGAAGGATCCAGCAGGCGAGATGTGGTCCGTTGTGATCATATCGCCCAGCATGGCCAGGACAGATGCGTTTTCGATGTTGCTGATCGTGCCGGGCTCTTTTCCCATACCTTGAAAATAGGGCGGGTTTTGAACGTAGGTTGAGGACACAGGCCAGTCATAGACCTTGCTGTCCGTTGTGCTCACGCCCTGCCATTTTTCGTCGCCTTTGAAAACATCGGCATATTTGGTTTGAAACGCCTCGCGGGTAACGGTCTGTTCCACAAGTTCAGCAACTTCCTGACTTGTGGGCCAGATGTCTTTCAGGAAGACGTCATTGCCGTCCTGATCCTGACCAATCGCGTCTTCCGCCAGATTGATATCCAACGTGCCGGCCAAAGCATAGGCGACCACAAGAGGCGGCGAGGCCAGATAGTTGGCGCGCACATCTGGGCTGATGCGGCCTTCGAAGTTGCGATTGCCCGATAGCACAGATGTCGCCACCAAATCACCTTCCGCGATTGCTTCGGAGAGCTCCTTCTGGATCGGACCGGAGTTTCCGATGCACGTGGTGCAGCCGTAACCCACAAGGTTGAAACCGATGAAATCGAGGTCTTCCTGCAAGTTGGCCGCCTCAAGATAGGCGGATACAACCTGGCTGCCGGGTGCCAGAGATGTCTTTACCCATGGTTTTCGGTTCAGACCCAAGGCTCGGGCCTTACGCGCAACCAGGCCCGCACCGATCATCACATAAGGGTTGGATGTGTTGGTGCAAGAAGTGATCGATGCGATGACCACCTTGCCGCTTTCCATGGTGTAGTCTTCGCCCGCAACAGCAATTTCCTTGCCCATTGGGCGTTTGAAGGTCTCTTCCATTTCTTTACGGAAAGCGATTTGCCCCTGGTCGAGCGTTACATAGTCCTGCGGGCGTTTGGGGCCGGAAATTGCCGGCACAATGGTTCCCATATCCAGATGCAGCGTGTCGGTATAGACAGGCGCGTAGTCGTCGCCGCGCCACAAACCGTTTTCCTTGGCGTAGGCCTCGACTAATGCAATGCGATCTTCCTCGCGACCAGTAGTTCGCAGGTACCGCAGAGTTTCCCCATCGATTGGGAAGAAACCACAGGTTGCGCCATATTCGGGCGCCATGTTGCCGATCGTCGCGCGGTCAGCCAGCGGTAGGCGGTTGAGACCTTCTCCATAAAACTCGACAAACTTGCCGACCACACCTTTAGCTCGCAGCATTTCGACGACTTTCAGAACCAGATCCGTACCCGTGGTGCCCTCCATCATGGAACCGGTAAGCTCAAAGCCGATGACTTCCGGGATCAACATGGAGATCGGTTGGCCCAACATTGCGGCTTCTGCCTCGATGCCACCAACACCCCAGCCCAGAACAGCCGCACCGTTGACCATGGTCGTATGGCTGTCGGTTCCCACAAGCGTATCGGGATAAGCGACTTGGGTACCGTTCTGGTCCGTGTCCGTCCAAACAGTTTGCGCCAGATATTCAAGGTTCACCTGGTGACATATGCCGGTGCCGGGGGGAACAACGCGGAAATTATTAAATGCCTTTTGACCCCATTTAAGGAAGGTATAACGCTCCATATTGCGTTCATATTCGCGATCTACGTTCATCTGAAAAGCGCGCGGGTTGCCAAATTCATCGATCATTACGGAGTGGTCGATAACCAGGTCCACCGGGTTCAGAGGATTGATCTTTTCTGCATCACCCCCAAGACTGATGATGGCATCGCGCATTGCGGCCAAATCGACAACAGCGGGAACGCCGGTAAAGTCCTGCAACAAAACGCGGGCAGGGCGATAGGCAATCTCGCGCGGATTTTTCCCGCCTTGAATTGCCCATTCCGCAAAAGCTTTGATGTCTTCTGTTGTAACTGTTTTGCCGTCTTCGAAGCGCAGCATGTTTTCCAGAACCACTTTCAGCGCAGCCGGCAATTTGTCAAAATCCCCCAGCCCAGCAGCTGTGGCTGCAGGAATTGAGTAGTAATCGACACTTTGCGCGCCGACGCTCAGGGTTTTACGGGTCTTGGAGGTGTCGTGGCCAACAGTAATGGGCATAAGAGGCTTCCTCTGGCTTGAGCTGGATCATCTATTCAATTGGCCGTTGAATGCCCTATGGCGCGGTTCAGATCAACTCAATTCGGCGCTCCGTCGCATAAATGTATACAATTGTGTACTGAAATTTGTTGAAATTTGATCCCACTCTCTCAAGAAACCTTGATTGGTCATTACAACCAAGAGATTCTACGGTTCTGAAGAGGGGCCAAAGTTCGAGCAAGGAATCACATGAAACAACTGCCACATCTTTTTGCCGCTCTTTGGCTGATGGCCATGCCCCTCTTTGCCCAGAGCGGGCACAGCGGGCCTGTCGTGGTAGAGCTCTTCACGTCGCAGGGGTGTTCGTCGTGTCCTCCTGCCGACAAGCTTCTGCATGCGTTGACTGAAAGAGATGACGTGATCGCTTTGGCATTGCACGTCGACTATTGGGACTACATCGGGTGGAAAGATGAGTTCGCCGATCCCAGAAATGCAGACCGACAACGCGCCTATGCCACTGTGGCGGGTCGCAGATCAATTTACACCCCTGAAATGATCATCAACGGAGTTACCGACATTGTTGGGGCAAAGCCTATGGAGATTTCCAAGGCCATAGCGCTTCATAAGGAGCAGCCAGCAGTCGCGAAGGTTTCGATCCGAAGAAAAGGCGACAAGATTCAAATCGAAGCCGAAACCCTGCATCGAAGCGCGGGACCGATGATTGTACAAATTGTGCGTTACAAACCAAGTCGCGAAGCCCGGATCACCCGGGGTGAAAATGCCGGTCACACCATTGTCTACGCGAACGTGACGCAGGATTGGAAAATACTCGGAGAATGGGACGGTAAAAAGCCACTTTCGATGGTGACGACGGCGCCTGGTCAGGATCCCGTTGTGGTTTTGATTCAAGCTGAAAACATGGGCCCAATTCTTGCTGCGGCACATATCAAATGAGCGCAGGAAACCTGTTTCAAAGACACACTGGCCGAGAAAGTGGTAGCCACAACGCAGAGTGACACTCCAACAATCGGGTGGTGGCACCCATTAACAGAATCGTGGTCAACCGTCGAACCGATTACCCTTCGTCGGCATCGTCTACGACAAGCAGTAGTTCGCCAGCAGTCTCCATCTCGCGGATTTTTGCAATGATTGTAGACATGGCTTCTTCGGTCTCCGCAGCTTTCACCGTTTCCTTTTCTCCCATTTCCTCACGCAGTTGGTCGGCCATGCGACCAGACATGTTTTCTAGAAAGAAGTCGGCAGACGGTTTCATTCCAGCGGCCTCGGCACCAGCCAACGCGATCAAAAGCACCTCCTGCTCCAATTCGCGTACAACACGTGGAATATCGCGTGGAGCAATCCGTTTTGGAATGTTTGCAAAAGTGAAAATCGCCTTTCTCACGAGATCAGCAAAACCGGCATCTGTTTCATCAAGTCCTTCGAGAACATCGTCTCGTGTTACCGAAGTTGTTGAGTTCAAAATCGCTCCGACGCGTTCCACCGGTCCGCTATCAAAGGCTTGAACAGGCTCTGCATCCAATTGCATGGCGAGCGAAAGTCCAATGCGGTCAACAGCATCAGGCGTTACTGCACTGGTTTGCGACACAGCATAAGTAATGCGTCGTGCTTGTGGCCCAGGCAGCTTGCCCAAAAGTTCGGCCGCGCGCGATACATCAATCTTTGACAAAAGCACCGCAGCAACTTCAATGCTTTCGTTTTCAAGCACTGGCAGAAGTTTCTCAACGCCCATGTCCTTGAGACGCGCCCACGGGTCGCCATACTGTCGCACGCCGGCTTCTTTGCGCAGGCGCGCAGCCGTTTGCTTGGAAATACGGCCATCCAGCGAATCCAAAGCGCCGGCAATACCCCCGCGAAAAGACAACCCAATACTCTCCAATTCATCGGCGAATTCAGAAACGACGCTGGCCAAGGTTGTGCGGTCCACCAAACGCATCGACCCCATTTGTTTAGTCAATTGCGCCTGAAGATCCTCCGGCAGCTCTTCCAGGGGGATTTCCGCTCCCTCGTTGAGCAATAAACGCACGACGATAGCCGCTTTTGCGCGGCGGCTGAGCGGTGCGGGCGTGCCGCTGTCCGATCCCGGCAAAGCCGGGAAGGGAGCCATTGGAACCATATCTGTCATCTTTTTCCGCCTCAGTAGAAGTTGGGTTCTTCATTGGCAGACAAAGGTAAATATAGGCTGAAATCAGTAGCCGTAAGTCGATCCTGTTTCGATGGATTTCCGTAGGGATGCCTCGGACCAACTACCCGCGCCACCGTGCTCTTTTATGGCGCGCAATTGAACAATCGCTCCCGCCAAATCACCTGCTGCAACAAGACCCTGGCCCATATAGGACCGTGCCAGAACATTGGCGGGATCTTTGTCGATGGCTTCTTCATAAAACAGGTTGGCCAGATCGATGTTGCCCATTTTACGATGCGTGAAACCCATATAAGTCAAGCGACCAGGATCGTCCGCTTCCATGGCGTCCATTACAACCTGCGCATCACGATAGCGCCCCGCGTAGGCCAAATAACGTACTGTCTGATACAACTGATCGCGCTCAAGGCTACTTGCCTTGGGGTCAACACACCTTCTGATCCGCTCGTCAAAAACCTGAGCGCCCTCGCAAGTTATTGCAGGTTTGATCGGTGGTTCGTCGTTGTCGCCCCCAGCAGCCAGCAAAGATGTTGGCAAAAGCAGGACTGCGCCCAATAGAATCCGCATCATGAATAAATTCCTCGTTTAAATACAATCATAAACGGAATACGTTTCAGCGCGGTGTTTTATTCAATCACAGACGCGTGACTGAATAAAACATTTTTAGGTTAGCTGCTGACGCTGGTGACACAAGTGCCAGTTGTCGCGTCATAAACCGTACCAGTCGCGCAGGACATGGTCACTTCTTCTTTGCCGTAGTTGCATCCACTCGCGAATGCTAACATCGGGGTCAGTGTAAGGGCCACCGCGGCGGCCAAAGTCTTGATCGTCATTGCGGTTCTCCTGTGTTGATGAAACTCAAGGTAGCATCAGGGGGCTTTCGGTCAACATAAATGACCGTATTGCAGAGATCCGAACCCTACGCCGCTCAGTCTTTGAACACCCGCGCAAAGATCGTATCGACGTGTTTGGTATGATAACCAATGTCGAATTTCTCTTCGATCTCCTCTGCGCTGAGTGCAGCAACGACATCGGTATCGCCCAAAAGTTCGGTTTTGAAGTCCTTGCCTTCCTCCCAAACTTTCATCGCGTTGCGTTGCACCAGTTTATAGGCATCCTCACGGGTCACACCGGCTTGGGTCAGAGCCAATAAAACTCTTTGGCTCATAACCAAACCACGGAATTTATTCATGTTTGCCAACATGTTGTCCGGATAAATGACGAGCTTGTCGACCACTGCCGTCAGGCGTGCCAAAGCGAAATCCAGCGTGATTGTGGTATCCGGTCCGATGTTTCGTTCGACCGAGCTATGCGAAATGTCGCGCTCATGCCAAAGGGCCACGTTCTCCATGGCCGGCACCACGGCCATGCGTACCAGCCGTGCCAAGCCGGTAAGGTTCTCGGTCAGCACTGGATTGCGTTTGTGAGGCATTGCGGAGGATCCCTTTTGTCCGGCGGAAAAGAACTCCTCGGCTTCCAGCACTTCCGTACGCTGCATGTGGCGGATCTCGGTCGCGATGTTTTCGATGGAACTGCCCACCACTCCCAGGGCTGCAAAAAACGCAGCGTGGCGGTCGCGCGGGATCACTTGTGTGCTGATTGGTTCAGGTTCCAGACCCAGCTTGGCGCACACATGCTCTTCGACGCTCGGATCGATATTGGCGAATGTCCCCACGGCGCCGGAAATTGCGCCGGTTGCGATCTCGGAGCGGGCCATTTCCAGGCGGCTCAGGTTGCGATGCATCTCTGCATAGAACCGGGCAAAAGTCAGACCCATAGTCGTGGGTTCCGCGTGAATGCCGTGGCTGCGCCCAATGCGCACGGTGTGTTTGTGCTCCATCGCGCGGCGTTTTAGCGCGGCCAGTAAACCTTTGACATTGTCGATCAGAATATCGGAGGCCCGCACGAGCTGTACGTTGAAACATGTGTCGAGTACATCCGAAGACGTCATACCCTGATGCACAAAGCGCGCTTCATCAGAGCCAACATGTTCTGCCAGATGCGTCAGGAAGGCGATTACATCATGCTTGGTGACCGCTTCGATCTCATCAATTCGGGCCACATCGAATTCTACGTCTTTCGCTTTCCAGACCGCATCCGCATTTTCGCGCGGGATCACGCCAAGATCAGCCATCGCATCACAGGCATGCGCCTCAATTTCGTACCAAATACGAAATTTCGTCTGTGCCGACCAGATGGCAACCATTTCAGGTCGAGAATAGCGGGGGATCATGGGCTCACCTTTTGGCATTTGTCTTGGGATTACCGCGCTCTTAAACTGCGCGCAGGAGAGCTACAAGACAGGAGCCCGCGAAATGAGATCAATAACCATCGTAAAGCATTACCGTGTCTGCCTAGATAGCCTAGGGAGCGTACGATTTGATTTACCATCTGACGCCATTGATCTCGGTTTTGAGCAAAATAGCGACGGGATAGATGCACCCTATGCGCACTAGTCTCCGACCGCGGGTCCTGGCGGATTTCGAAGGAACCTGGCAGCTCAACCGGGAGATCGTGCAAGCCAATGACACCCGCGCGGTCTTCAACGGAACGGCTGTCTGGTGCACCTGTACCGAAGGGCTGGTCTACCATGAAATCGGAGAGCTCAAAATGCCCCAAGCGCTGCCAATGCAGGCGGAAAGGCGGTATGTCTGGTGGCCGGACCTGGAAGTTCATTTCGAGGATGGCCGGTTTTTTCACAAGGTCCCAGCCAATGGCGGGGAAGCGACGCATTGGTGCGGCCCAGACACCTATAAAGCGTCCTATGATTTCACCGATTGGCCGCGATTTACGGTGGTCTGGAAGGTGTCAGGCCCAAAAAAGTCCTATCTCATGAAAAGCCGATACCAGCGCGGTTAGCGCAACAGGTCTTGCACTGATGCTGCGTCTACGGCATGCAGAGAGGGACAAATTTTCAACAGGAGACACGAATTCATGCAATTGACCGCTTCTCATTCTGTTCTGGCGGAGACCTTCGGGCCTTCGACCGGCATCGCGCGGCGCATCAAACAGGCCGTTCTGGTCATTCTTGGTGTCGCAATGTTGGCCATTGCAGCCAAGGTAAAAGTACCCATGTGGCCTGTGCCAATGACCATGGGTACCTTTGCGGTCCTGACCATCGGAGCGGCCTATGGCCCGCGCCTCGGTTTGACGACGATTCTTGGTTACATGATCATCGGCGCGCTTGGGTTTGATATCTTTGCCGGGTCATCGGCGGAAAAGTTCGGTCTTGAATACATGATGGGCGGCACAGGGGGATACCTGGTCGGCTATATCGTAGCGGCTCTGGTACTGGGTGCGCTCGCACAACGTGGTTGGGACCGATCCGCCGTTTGGATGGCCGTTGCAATGCTGATCGGCAATGTACTGATCTATGTGCCGGGGGTAGCTTGGCTCGGTATGCTTTACGGGTGGGACAAACCCATTCTTGAATGGGGCCTGACGCCTTTCCTCCTTGGCGATGTGTTGAAACTTGCATTGGCCGCTGCATTGTTGCCGGCCTTGTGGAAATTGGTGGGCAACGCTCGGAGCTAAACCAACCAAGCCGTTTCAAATGAGTGAAAGCCAGAGTTCCCGCTCTGGCTTTTTTCTTTGCAGCCAAATCGGAGCGTGCAATCTTGGCTGGACAAATGCCAGACTGTGGCGCTCACTTGAGATATGCCAAAACAGGGATAGCACCATGGTTTCACAATTTTTGACCTCTCTCAAACGCACGGTTTTGATTGCAGGGGTTTTTGCGTTGCCAAACGGTCTGCAGGCCGGCACGCCGCTCGTGTATACCGATGGCAATACACCGCTCTTTCAAGTGGAAGTGCCTGATTTCTGGTCGGTCAGAACAGGGGGTATCCGTGACCTGACCGCACCTGATGCAGAAGATGTCCGCGATGTTTCACGGATCTTTGGGATGACACCTGAATCGCACGACGGCATATGGGTAGGCTTTGTCTCTCCGCACGGGGTCGCCACATTGGAGGGCGCGCGGAACTATCTCACAGAGATTGGCCAATTTCTCGTCAAGGACGCGGTTGTTGCAAAAACCAAAACCCGCCGCATTGCAGGACTGCCCGCACAAACCTTTTCAGGCACCGGAAGTCGCGACGGCAAATCGCTCGAATTCACTGCCATCACAATTGATCTCCCGAATGACCGTGTCGCCGTGTCCGTAGTAGTGTTTGAAGCCGGGTCAGACGCCGATATTATAAATGACATCAATGATATGATGGCATCAGTTAAGGCAATTAGGTAGAGGCGAAATGATGGTTATTGAGCGTAAAAGACTGAGCCTCACTGTCACTCTGACGAGCGTTGCCATTGGGCTTTCGGCATGCGACACGGCGGGCGTCAGTACCAGCGGATCGGTATATTACGACTCCGTTTTGTGGAATGACTACTATTACGGCTATGATCGACCGGTCACGCCCAATCGTCCAGACCGACCCGGCAGACCTGACCGTCCAGATCGACCGGTACGGCCCAGCAAGCCCATAGACCCTGGGTTTTCGCGCCCGCCCAGACCAAGCGCGCCAATACACCGACCGGCTGGCGGAATAAGAGGTCGTCGCTAAACCGGTGCTGCCAGTTCAGTAATAACCGTCGAACTGCGCTCCAATGTGCGGTGAACCGGACATTTGTCAGCGATTTCCAGCAAACGGGCGCGTTGTTCATCCGACAAAGCGCCCGCAAGGGAAATACGGCGACGCCATGTGTCGATTTTTTCGCCAACTGTGGTGTCGGCGTCCTGCGCGTGAACTTTGTTGTGACTGACATCCACCGAGATATGTTCCAAAGGCCAACCTTTACGGCGGGCGTACATCCGGATTGTCATGGACGTACAAGCACCCAGACCAGCGGATAAAAACCCATAAGGGCTTAGGCCTTTGTTTGTCCCGCCATAGGCGAGTGGTTCATCGGCTAGATAGTGATGCCCATCCGAAGACGTAACATCCGTCAGAAAACCGTTTCTATCTGCCTCAGATACCCGCAGCACACCCTCTGGCGCACCGGGTGGAGGGGCAGGCGGTTTGAGAGAAACATAGCGTCTGGCCCATGTGGCGATGACATCCGCGGCATATTCCGCGTCTTCGGCGCGCGTGACCAGATGGTCGGCGTTGTCGAGCGTGACAAAGCTCTTTGGGTGTTTAGCGGCGAGAAAAATCTGACCGGCATTATCGATCGACACGATTTCATCGCGCGGCGCATGCAGCACGAGCAGGGCGGCACCAAGGTCTGCAATCGCAGGCGACATTTCCTCTTGTTTTACGTCTTCGACAAAAGCTTTGCCGATGCTGAACGGACGTCCGCCCAAAGAGACTTCGGCGACCCCTTCGGAAAGGATCTTCGGCACGGCCTCCGCGAAATTGTGGGTCACGTGCCCCGGGTCAAACGGAGCGCCGATTGTCGCAACAGCCTTGATGTTGTCAAGCTTGGATGCGGCCTTGAGAACAGCTGCCCCGCCCAGGGAGTGCCCGATGATCAACGCAGGCGTCATGGCGCGAAGCTTGAGATACCCATTGGCCGCTATCAGATCATCCACGTTTGAAGTGAAGGACGTATTGGCAAATTCCCCGCCGGAATGGCCCAAGCCAGTGAAATCAAACCTCAAGACGGCAATTCCGATGGATGCCAGTCTTGCCGCAATACGGCGGGCCGCAGGGATGTCTTTGCCGCAGGTGAAGCAATGCGCAAAGATCGCGGTGGCCAGATGCGGACCTTCCGGCAGATCCAGCCTTGCGGCCAGTTGTGACCCATCGTGGCCGGGAAAGGTAATGCGTTCGGTGGGCATGACAGGGCTCCTTTGGCTGAGAGAGTGGGGTGCTAGCCAACCTGTGGCAAGGTCTGTGACAGCCTCTTCACGCGGAGGTGACGGGTTGCGTGGTTTACGTCAGCAGAGGTGTACAAGAAAACGCATGTTTTCACTTTTTTGTTTACGCGCTTGCGACCAAAGCCTTATGGTAGGCGGCGTTTTTTGACAGTTGCTTTAGGTATTTCAGCGCCAAGACAGATCGGCACCCGATACGAGCAAAAGCCGCGGTACACGCGCCGATTGTAACTGATTTAGCCTATGCCATAGCCACAGGATCTGATCGCTCAACTATCCCTTGTGGTCTCATCTAGAACGACGCGCAGATACCAGGGTGCGCGCACAACACCCTGACCGTGCACAGTTTAAAAATTGCAATCCGTTACTGACAGCAAACAAGACCATCAGCCCCCCATTAGGACAGGATCGAATGGGTAAGTGGTCAAATTTTCAAATCCATCGTCCGTGATGAGCACTTGATCTTCCAGCTTGATCGAGAAATCGCCACCTTCGACCGAGACCAGCGCTTCGACACATAGCGTCATGCCAGGTTCCAACGGATAGTCGTACGCGCCGGCCACAGCTTGATCCGGGTAGGCGACCAAAGGCCATTCGTCGCAAAGCCCGACGCCATGCATCAGGCACCCATATTTGAGTTTCTGGAATTCCGGATCAAGTACGTGGGTCCCTGCCGACAGCTCCGGGATCATCACACCGGGTTTCAGCATCTGCATGTTGGTCATAATATGTTCGACACCGTGTTGCATGGCGTAGACCATATCGGCGCGCGGTTTATCCGGACCAATCCACCAACTGCGCGAGATATCAGTGCAAATTCCATAGGCGCCCACCAGATCCGTATCAAAACTGATGATCTCGTTGCGCTGGCAAATGCGCGGCCCGCATTCCTGAAACCAGGGGTTGGTGCGCGGTCCGGACGAAAGCAGACGGGTTTCAATCCACTCGCCGCCGCGCCGAATGTTTTCAGCATGTAAAACGGCCCAGATGTCGATTTCGCATGTCTTGCCATCGCCCACATGGCTACGCGCAAACTCTTCCATCACGCCCACGGCCGTTTCGCAGGCATGGGACGAGCAGCGCATGGCCTTGATCTCGTCTGGCCCTTTTACTGCGCGGGATTTTTCAGTGACCTCTTCTCCGTCCATCACTTCAAAACCATGGGCTTCCAAGCTGCGAAGGCCATGCAGCATGATTTTGTCCACGGCCAACCGTTTTAAACCGGGCGCATGTTCCGCCAGAAGTTCGCGTACTTCATTGGCAAAAACACTTGCTGCGGCTCCCACCTTGTCACCCCGGTCAAAATAGAATAAATCGGCCCCGGCGCGTTGCTCCCGCACGAGAGGATTGAATTCGCTGAGAAATGGCGAATTTTTGTAATCCCACATGACCATATAGCCGTCGGCACAAAGCAACACGGCGCGAAACGGGTTGTGCGTGTTCCAAAGTTGCATGTTGGTGCTGTCGGTTGCATAGCGAATATTGAGCGGGTCAAACATCAGCAACCCGGCAAAGTCGCGTGCAACCACATGTTGCGTCAAACGAGTGTGACGGAAAGCGCGCATCTCGGCGAGGTTTGGCAGTTCCAAACCAGCCGCTGCCCATTCTGCAAAAGCCAGTTGCGTAGGCCCGATTTCCACGCGGTCCATGTCATTCGGGGTCCCATCACCAAGTGTTGCCCCCAAGGTTGGGTCAATCTTACGCCTGTCTCGGTAGTGTTGGTTCATGGGGCCCTCAAAGAAATCCGTCACGCAGGTAACTTGAGCCTAAAAAAACCGCCCAGGTTTGTTTGATTGCGACAGATTTGCGCGTCGTTTTTTGAAGACACTGGCCAGTTGCAGCGCTAAACGCCTGTTATGACCGAGATATTGCAAGACCGCATCCCACTGGACATGCGCGAAAAGAGGGCGTTGCCTGGTATTCAAGCGCTGGATCCGCGGGCCTGGTTGCATGTAGACGAGGCCTATTCCGGACAGATGGCGTACCGGCGTTCGCTAATCCAGACCCGGCGCAACGATGTCTATTGGCTGGAGCCAGCCGCAGAGAATGCCGCTGAAGAAGTATTGGCGGAAGTTATCCCGCATTTGTCGGCTCTGGGCTTCACCCTGTCGGGATCAGACTGCCGTTGCCCCGATGGAAACGTCGTCGATTTGCAGAGCGACGCGCCTTTGATTGTTCTCGGAAATCTCTTGCAGGAAGACATCTGCATTATGGACAAAAGAGACAGAGCGCATGTGCTGGTCGGCGCCATCTTATGCTTTCCGGCAAGCTGGCGTTTGAGTGAGAAGGTCGGCCGCCCTTTGATCGGAATCCATGACACCGTGGATGAGTACGACGACCGCTTGGCTCAACGCATCCAACGCCTTTTTGATGGAGTACAAGTCGGGCGACCGTTGTGGCGATACAACCGGCTCTGGTACGATGACCCGGACTTGTACCAACCCCGTTCCGCAAACGAACCGCGCCAGATCACCCCTGGGGAGGCGCGGGCAAATTACCAGCGCGCAGAACGCCAAAGCATTCTCCGTTTGCCGGTGACCAAATCAGTAGTTTTTTCAATTCATACCTACGTGGCCGCACGGTCAACTAAGTAGCGCCAGATCAGTTGTGTTCATCTTCCGTCTCGTGGGCATATCTTTCGCATCTTGCCCGGCAAGCGTCAGGGCCACATCTTTGTAAAACTTGTCATTGTCAAACCACCACTGGTGCGAGTAGGCGGGTGTCTGATCCTCATGCGCGACGTCTTTGAGGAATTGCTCGTGGCTGTAGATATCGACATGATTTTTGTGAATCATCGGAGGCATACCGGCACGGCCTACACGTTTCTGCAGCCCGTTTCCGATGACGGCTGGAAGGCTAAGAGTTCCGTCCAATTGGCTGAAATAGTTGGTAAACCTCTTGCTTCGATGTCCCAGTAGCAACGATGCCCAAGCGCCGCGCCCGAACCAGCGCGCATCCGCATCCCCTGAGACAAACATGATCTCATTCAGGCTCCAACTTCCGGACCCGGAGGTTGCAGCATCGTCAAAGTCCGACAGCGCGCGCAAGGTAAGGTAAGCGCCCATCGAATGTGCTATCAGGTTGATTTTACGTTTTGGCGCGCGCTCGGTCAGGGGAACAATCCCATCTTCGACCAGGTGACGCGCGGTGGCCTTGGCGTTTCGTTTGTCGTTGTCGTAGGCAAGAACATTGCCTTCGCTGGGCCAGTCGAACGCAACGAACGCTCCGCGATAGCCGTTCTCTCGCAGCCCTTTCTTGATCTTGCTAAACCGGCGCATGACATCAAACTGATCGTTGTTGAAGCCATGCACGAAAATCATCACCTCATCGGTGTCGCCTTCTGCATCCACCTGATCCAGCCAGTCCTTCTGGCCGATGATGCCACCTTGCCATTTTCCATCTGAGTCTGGTCCTTGGGTGATCTGAACGTAACGGGTAACCTGAGCTGGATTGTTGGTGAATTTGGATTTGGAAGCGTTGTACGTGCGGCGCGAGAAAAACAGCGTCATCAATGCATCTCCATAAAAAAAAGGGCCTAAAATGTTAAACAATCATGCACCAAAAAGTAGAATTTTCAAAATAAGCATTCAAAGCGGTGCTCAGAACGCAAAAAAGGCGCCCGCAAAGGGGCGCCTTTCACAACGACTATGTGGTACTGATTTGGTCGCTTTTCGCGAAACCTGTAATCAGCAGCTGTAGTACATAGCGAACTCCACCGGGTGCGGCGTATGTTCGTACTGCTCGATTTCTTCCATTTTCAGAGCGATGTAACCATCGATCTGATCTTTTGTGAAAACATCACCCTTGATCAGGAAGTCGTGATCAGCTTCCAAGGCTTCCATGGCTTCGCGCAAGGACCCGCATACAGTGGGGATACCTGCGAGCTCTTCTGCCGGCAGATCATAGAGGTTTTTGTCCATTGCCTCGCCAGGATCGATTTTGTTGGTGATACCGTCGAGACCAGCCATCAACAGCGCTGCAAAGCACAGATAGGGGTTTGCAGATGGATCAGGAAAACGAGCTTCGACACGCTTGGCCTTGGGGCTTTCCGTCCATGGAATCCGAACACAACCCGAACGGTTACGTGCAGAATAGGCACGCAGCACGGGGGCTTCAAAACCAGGAATCAATCGCTTGTAGCTGTTGGTACCAGGATTGGTAAACGCGTTGAGCGTTTTGGCGTGCTTGAGAATACCACCGATAAAATACAGTGCTTCCTGGCTGAGGTCTGCATACTTGTCGCCGGCAAAAACCGGTTTCCCGTCTTTCCAGATCGACATGTTTACGTGCATGCCCGTTCCGTTGTCACCAGCAATGGGTTTCGGCATGAAAGTTGCTGATTTACCGTAAGCATGGGCCACATTGTGGATCACGTATTTGTATTTTTGCAGTTCATCAGCCTGTTTGGTCAGGCTGTCGAAAATCAAACCCAGTTCGTGCTGACAGGACGCCACTTCGTGGTGGTGCTTGTCCACCTTCATGCCCAGCCGTTTCATGGTGGAGAGCATTTCTGAACGCAGGTCTTGAGATTCATCGGTCGGGTTCACAGGGAAATAGCCACCCTTGACGCCCGGACGGTGGCCCATATTGCCCATCTCATATTCGGTATCGGTGTTCCAAGAGGCATCAACAGCATCAACTTCATAAGACACTTTATTGATTGTGTTTGAGTATCTTACGTTGTCGAACAGAAAGAACTCCGCCTCTGGTCCCATATAGGCCACATCACCGATGCCGGTGGATTTAAGGTATTCTTCGGCTTTCTGCGCCGTACCGCGTGGATCGCGCTCATAGGCTTCGCCCGTGTCAGGCTCTACGACAGAGCAATGCAGGCAAATGGTTTTTTCAGCATAAAAGGGATCGATATAGGCGCTATCCGTCTCGGGCATCAGTTTCATGTCGGATGCTTCGATGGATTTCCAACCCTCGATGGAGGAACCATCGAACATGAAACCTTCTTCCAGGAAGTCTTCGTCAACCTGATCGGACATAACAGTCACGTGCTGCAGTTTCCCGCGCGGGTCGGTGAAGCGGATATCGACGTACTCGATATCGTCATCCTTGATCATTTTCAGAAGTTCTGTGCTCATTCTCTTAAAATCCCTCTTGATTGGAATGATGGTATTGGTGGGCGTAGCTCAGAGCGCGTCGGAGCCTGTTTCGCCCGTCCGGATACGAATGGACTGTTCAACCGGTGTCACGAAAATTTTACCGTCTCCGATTTTCTCCGTTTTTGCCGCGTTCACAATGGCCTCGATGGCGGCGTCGACCATGTCGTCGTCAAGAACGATTTCAATTTTCACCTTGGGCAGGAAGTCCACAACGTATTCAGCGCCCCGATAGAGTTCGGTGTGGCCTTTCTGGCGGCCAAATCCTTTGACTTCAATCACGGACAGGCCTTGAACGCCGACTTCTTGTAGAGCCTCTTTGACCTCGTCGAGCTTGAACGGTTTGATAACCGCTTCGATTTTTTTCATGATGGCCTCCCTTAGAGCAGCTTCTTTTGCACAGACCACTAAGGGCTGGCAGGGTCCATTGATAGGCCTACACTGCTTGGACAGGTCAAGGGAAATGGCAAAATTGCGATTAAAAAACAAACTTATTGATTAAAAAGTAATCACAAATGAAACACGGGAGTTAACATGATCGAATTGCTTACAGCGCAACAGATGCGTGACCATGAACGGGCCGCAATCAATTCCGGTGTTGTCACTGGTTTGGAACTCATGGAACGGGCAGGCCAGGGTGTTGTAAGCGCGCTGATGGATCATATGCCCACATTGGCGAAAAAACCATCTCGTGCGCTTGTCCTGTGTGGACCGGGGAACAATGGCGGAGATGGATTCGTGATTGCACGGCTACTTTCAAAAATTGGTTTCTTGGTCGATTTATATCTCTTTGGCGATCCGGAAAAACTACCTCCTGATGCGCGGAGGAATCATGATCGATGGGCGCACGTTCATGCAGTACATCCCTGGGATCCCGACGCGATACTGGTCGGCAAAAAACCGGATGTGGTCGTTGACGCGGTTTTCGGCATCGGATTGACACGGGCTTTGCCCCAAATCGTGGCAAGCGTTCTGGATGCCTCAAGAGAAAAAGGCCGGAAACGCGAAGATCGGGTATTCAGAGTGGCTGTGGATTGCCCGTCGGGGCTAAATCTGGATACCGGATACATTGCTGCGACACCATTCGACGCAGATGCTCATTCCCCAAAAAGCCAGATATATGCAGATCTGACCGTGACCTTTCATTCACCAAAACCGGGCCACTATTTAGGACGGGGACCGGATCATTGTGGCGCCCTTTGTGTTGTTGATATTGGGCTTGGTCCTGCGGGCGTGGGCTCGAACCCGGCAGGGACGGCAACAGAGAAGGAAGAGGCTCACCTCACTTTGATTGATCGTGTAGAAAACGCGACTGCGAAGAATGCCGTAGATGCCAATTGGCCCCTAAGCCTTCTGCCCAAAATGCGGGGCCGCGCGCACAAATACGATTTTGGTCATGTAATTGTGTTCGCTGGCGGGGTTGGTACAGGCGGGGCAGGGCGAATGGCGGCGCGCGCAGCCTTGCGCAGTGGTGCCGGGTTGGTGACGCTGGTTTGTCCCAAGGCGGCCATTTTAGAGAATGCCACGCATTTGAACGCGATAATGTTGCACGGGCTGGATGATCCGATGGAATTGAATTCTGTAGCTGACGCAAGGGTGTCAGCATTTTGTGTCGGTCCGGGATTGGGTGTCGGTTCGAAAACGAAAGCATTGGTAGGCGAGGTTCTTGCGCGTCAAACAGAAAACGAGGCCGGACGAAATCCGGCGGTCATCTTGGACGCCGACGCCCTGACCAGCTTTGCCGACGCGCCAGAAGTGCTTTTTGAACATACTCATTGCAGAACCATCTTGACCCCACATCAAGGCGAATTCAGGCGGTTGTTTCCGGATCTGGCAGAGCTTGAGCGCAGAGGATGTTCCAAGGTCGACGTCGTCCGCGAAGCCGCCAGGCGAGCCGGATGCGTTGTTTTACTAAAGGGTCGTGACACTGTCATCGCGGACCCCAATGGTCGCGCTGGCCTTCATGCTGCCGCCTATGACCGTGCGGTACCATGGCTGGCCACGGCAGGCGCTGGGGATGTGCTTGCAGGTCTGATCGCAGGGCTTGCGGCCCCTCCCGCATCGGCCGATTTGACCGTCGCAGCCGAAGCCGCAGTATGGTTACATGTCGAATGCGCTCTGTCGTTCGGCCCCGGGCTGATCGCAGAAGACTTGCCCGAGGAATTGCCTAAAGTCATGCGATCTCTTGTGGGCTAAGCCATCTGGCGCAGAGGATGGCAAGCGCGGGCGTCTGCCGTACCCAATTCCAGGCCGTCCGCAAAAATAATCTGCGGCGTGCCACAGTAAATGCGGTGCAGGGTAATCGCTTGTTGCCCGAGATCGCGGACAAACTCGCCGTCGATCAACGCGCTTGCACGGACGAGCGCAGATTTCTGGCCAAACAAGGCGCGCGCGCGCCAGTCGCGCAGTAATACAGTTTGATCCGCTGCCACCAGCGCATCACGATCTTTTCTATAGTGGCCTATGGAACCGGCAATAATGTAAACGGCGCGTGTGACCAGACTGACGGTCTTGATCTCAGTTATGCGTACCGCACCTCGGGCGCGGGTAATCACGGAATCGCCGACACGTAACTTTTCTACCGGTTGCATGGCTCGTAAAGTCAGAATACGAGCCCCGGATACCAACCCGGCGCTGGATCGTTCGAATGCTGCAATTTGATCCGTGCTGCCACGATCACTGCTCAAACTCTCGATCGTTTTCGGTTTCATGCAGTTGTTCCTTTTTCACCACAGAAACTATTTGATCACAGTTTAGAATAACGTTTCCTTAATGTTGCAGAAAAACTTAGGGATCCACAACTCTAGCCTGACCAAAAATCAATGATCTTAATTGGTTAGAGATTTTGATCTGTTGAAAAGCTGGCGGGATTTCCCGATAGCGTATACCGCGAACTTTGACAGTCAGCTTAGTCTCAATGCGTTTGCTAGGTCACTCGTTGCGCGCATGTGATCCCATTTCGAAGAAAAAATTGCACTTTCCGCAACACTTCTTTTGTAAGGCAACAAGACTTGCAACTATGACGGCGGTACCCTAATCATCTCACCGTGCGGGTGTGGCGGAATGGTAGACGCGCTGGTTTTAGGTACCAGTTCCTCACGGAGTGAAGGTTCAAGTCCTTTCACCCGCACCAGGTTCGCGAAATTGATTGATAAACTCCAACACCTTATGCTTGTTAGTGGCTTATCAATCCTTTTTCGCGGGCACCTCAGTTGGATTGATCAATCGACATTTTGAGGCATAGGTCGTTGCCAGTGACACCAAAGCTTTGATCGCGTGCAGCCATACCAATTTTGATATGGCCAGCCAGAACCGACTGACACTGGGATCGATGTTTCAAAACAAAGCGCAGGGCCATCCAAGGGCAGGGACCAAGCCTCCTCGAACAACTCATTGTCCACTCGGTTCAAGCGGTGATCATCGAAGATATCCATGCAAGGAAAGAGCTGCGGCTTCTGCATGAATGCGGTGCCTACGGCGCCGGGTTCTGTACGTTTGGCACAAGAGCGGTCACTGTTGACGATGTGCTCCGATTTCTTGGCAAGCCGAAGAGGTACTTGGATGTCGGCCAGGGGGGGAAAATGATTGATGCTGCGACTTGCCAGAATGTCTGCTACCACGGGTTCCGACCCGTTTTGCAGAGACCCAGAAAGGGAGCAGAATGCTGAAAGGCGCAGTGTTGTATGCGAAGAGCCTCGAATGCTTGACCAAGTTCTATACAGCTCTCGGCGGTCAACTGATCGAAAGTAGCGACGGTGAATTCGCCATCGTCGGGCACAAAGAAGCCGAACTGATTATCCTTCAGACGCCTGAAGAAATCGCTTCTCAAATCGTGATTGAAAGACCGCCGATAGTACGTTCTACGACACCAATAAAGCCAATCTTTCAGGTTTCTTCCCTGCCATCGGCTCTGAATACTCTATCTGATTGCGGAGGGGCCACCCTCCCCGGCGCGAACCAATGGATGTTTAGGCAACATCTGGTTCAAGATATTGTCGATCCAGAAGGCAATGTCGTTCAACTCTGGCAACAAGTTTAGAATGCTCCTAGCGGTCGTTCAGGCAACCGGAAACAAAATCTGTTAAGCGAGGATTGGTTCGAACCAATTGATCGTAATTTGTTTTTTCAGATCATCAGAGACGAGGTGGCTTCGTAGAGACAAGTCTGGGCTGACCAATCGACATGCGCCAGCACTGGAGAATGGGTTATGGTTGGAGCGGAGCCTATCAGCGGGATTCCATGTTTGGCGAAGGTGCAGACAAGTTCACAACCAGGTGGCGGAGCGGCAGAGGGTAACGCGAAAACACGGGTTATCGGCGCCGGTACCGGTACCAGTAATTTCGAAAACGTGACCGGCGAAGGTATCGTCACCAAAATTATTGATAGCATTTAAAAGGCATTGCCGCTCAGAAGAACCCTTCCAGTGAAACGAAGGAAGTACTGACGAAATGGATGCGATTACATCAATTCCCCCATACGTTCCGCCTGCGTCTTAGAATTTTATCACTATTGCATCTAGAAATGCCCAATTTTTCGACATGTCGCAGTTGCCAAGAGCGAACTCCCTGCGCGTTAACCATTTATTTGTATTTTCTATCCACCGTGGATTCATGAAATATGTTTGGAAAATAATTGTTCGCCACTCGCCTGATGGCTTCGACGCTCGAAGGGGTTATGCTTGGGCTGGTAGCATGGGTGAAGCATTGGAAATGGCGGATCATCCTAACGCCATAGCCATCCCTCAGACCCACAAGCCATGGCCCGGCGGTCCGGGTGAGACGTTCTTCTGGAATTAATTGTCGCCGCCAAGGCGCTTCGTAAGGTCCAGTAATGCCATTTGCCAGACCGACATCCTATAAGGATGTCTTTAGCCACGGTTTTGGCTATTGCCGGTGTGTCATTTAACCGCGCTTCCCGCCGCATTGAACGTCACATTGGCGTTTCGTTCCATTTGTGCATCTGGCTCCTGACGATGGATAAAACCTAGCACTCTGAATTACTTTTGGTTCCGGATTAGTGCGCCATAGTGTTGATCTATTCATTTGAAATAGCCGTTTGCCGCGCTTCGCAACCAAATCGCTCCACATGGATCCATGGGCGCGACCTTCGAAACTTCGAGAAGTCGGATACTGCATTGTGTAAAATGCGCGGGATCAAAGCGCTTGTACCGCCTCCAAAACCGCGTCAACGTGGCCCGGGACTTTTACTTTTGGCCATATCTGAGAGATCGTGCCATCAGCGACTATGAGAAATGTTGTGCGCTCTATGCCCATGAATTTCTTGCCGTACATGCTCTTTTCTTTCCAAACTCCATAGTCTTCACAGGTGGAACCGTGCTCGTCGGATAACAGCGGCACGGTCAGGCTCTTTTTGCTGACAAATTTTTCGTGGCTGGCCATACTGTCCTTTGAGATGCCAAAAACCACAGCACCTGCTGCCTCAAACGCGGCACGGTTCTCCGAAAAACCAATGCTTTCCTTGGCACAGCCGGGCGTGTTGTCGCGCGGATAGAAGAACAGTACGATGGGTTTTCCCTGCAAAGCGGAAAGGGTGACGTCGCCTCCATCAGTGCTGGGCAGGGTGAAATCAGGAGCAGCTTGCGAAATCTCTGGCATGGGTCTCTCTTCGGTTTTAATGTTAACACGCTAAGTTATGGTAGAGCCGCGCAAGCCAGAGGGAAGGCCCTAACACAAGATTTGCCAAACGACGTGACCTAACACAAGAAACCAGATCTCGCTTTGAAACCTGAACCAACCGCTCCCGACAAACCGCCCCGTCGAAAGTCACGCGTCGCGGTTTGGCTTTTGTTAATCCTGCTTCTGATCGGGGCCGGGAGCGCACTGATATGGGTCAAGGATCGCGATATCGTTGTACCAGACTGGGCCAGGGGACACATTGATAGCCGATTGGCCAACCTGATCCCCAATGCCGAAGTCACGTACGGTGAAATTGTCTTGATCGTGGACAAAGGCTGGCTTCCCCGCGCGCGGGTACGTGATGTGCGCGCCAAGACACCGGAGGGTGGTGAAATCGTCACCTTTTCCGAAGTGCGCGCGAGTTTGTCATTGGGCGGTTTGGTCCAGAGACAACTTCAACTGAAGTCCATTGACCTCAATGGCGTTTTTCTCAACCTCCGCCGCGACCAGGAGGGCGGCATCGCCCTGTCGTCTGGCACCGGGACCGCGCCGCCTGTCCGGCGCGCGCCAAATTTGGTGCAACTTGTTTCTGATTTGGATGACATTCTGTTAAGTTCCGGCCTGTCCCAGCTCACAGAAGCCAATCTGCAAGGCTTGACACTGCGATATGATGATCAAAGGTCCGGTCGCGCCTGGACCATTGATGGCGGACGATTGAGCATCTTACGCAACGGAGATGCCTTGAGTGTGAGCATCGATGTTGCGATCCTGGGCGGTGGCGCGGAAGTTGCGACAGTTGCCGCTAGCTATGCCGGTCGCATAGGTGAGACAGCCTCTCGATTTGGCATCACATTCGCCAATGTCGATGCTGTTGACGTTGCTGTTCAAGGGCCAGCATTTGGCTGGCTCCGCGCTTTGCGTGCGCCGATTTCCGGGTCTTTAAGGGGCGGCATGAACGAAGGTGGCACATTTGAACCGTTGAACGCGACTTTTCAGATCGGGGCAGGGGTGATCCAACCGACACTGGAAACCAAGGCCATTCCAATCGAAGGCGCGCGTAGCTATTTCAGCTATGTCCCGAGCACGCGGATGCTGCAATTTGACGAACTCTCCGTGAAGAGCGAATGGGTGAGCGGCCGGTTGGAAGGCACGGCTGCCTTGGCGGATGACGGACAAGGGCGTATCGAGGATCTGGTGGGTCAACTCAGGCTGACCGATCTTGAAATCAACCCGCTTGATTTTTACCAAACACCCGTTTCCATAACAGAGGCCGAGCTGGATTTTCGCCTGACACCGCGTCCATTTTCTCTGCAGGTCGGGCGGTTGCAAGTCATCGATCAAGGGCATCGGCTTGTTGCCAGTGGTACAGTAGGCGCAAACAAAAAAGGCTGGAACATAGCCGCCGACGCGCAAATCGACAGCTTTGGTTCAAAGCGGTTGATGGAATTGTGGCCTATTGCGGTCAAGCAAAAGACCAGAAACTGGCTGAGTGAAAACCTGGTGTCCGCCTCCCTTCGTGACATCAGCGCCGTTTTGCGGTGGCGCGAGGGCACTGAGCCAGAAACATTTCTGGGATTTGATTTCCGTGAAACCGACGTCCAATTCCTCAAGGAAATGCCGTTGATTAAGGGGGCACAGGGACATGCTTCGATCCTGCAAGACCGCTTTGTTTTGATGGTTGACAAAGGCGAGATCGAAGCGCCCCAAGGCGGGCAGGTCAACCTGGCGGGCACGTCCTTTATCATCCCAGACACCAAAGCCAAGGAGGATACGCCTGCCGTTGTTCGCCTTCGCACGCAATCATCGATCACAGCCGCCCTGTCCTTATTGGACCAACCGCCGCTTGAAGTGATGACCAAGGCCGGAGAGCCGGTGACACTGGCTCAAGGCCAAGCAAAGATTGAAGGCACATTGGCTTTGCCACTCAAAAAGAAAGCCCAAGTTGAGGAGGTGGATTTCCACGTCACCGGTCAGGTTACATCACTGCGCAGCACGGCACTGATCAAAGATCGCGTCATCAGTGCGCCGGCGCTGTCTCTTGTGGCCTCTGATGAAATGGTAACACTGGGCGGGCCAGGCGATCTAGACGGAGTGCCTTTTGATGTGCAATGGCAACAACCTTTAGGCAAACCGGGCGCACCAGGGTTTGTTACAGGTGCAATTGATATCTCCCCTGAGGCCCTTGAAACGCTCAAAATCGGACTGCCGCCAGAATACGTGACGGGGTTGGGCAAAGCCGATATCAGTGTCGAATTGGTCAAGAACCAACCGCCTAAACTAACCCTCACATCCGATCTCAAGGGGGTGACGCTATCGATTCCGCCTGTCGGGTGGTCTAAGCCATCGGGCACGGCAGCGGACTTCAAACTCACCGCAACTCTGACAGACGTGCCCACGGTGGAGGCAATGTCTTTGGACGCTCCGGGTCTGGCTGCAAGCGGGGACATTCTTCTGTCTGGCGCGGGGCAGCTTGATCGGGTGCGATTGTCAGAACTTCGCGTGTCGAATTGGTTGGACGTCTCTGTGGATCTGGTTGGACGCGGGGCTGGAGTACCGGTGGGGGTCGAGTTGCGCGGCGGGACTTTGGACCTGCGTCGCGCGGATTTTCCGGATCAGCCACCTTCCGGCGACCCGACACCCTTGACGGTCACATTGGACCGGTTGCAGGTTTCGGATACGATCGCCGTGCGTGATCTGCGTGGAAATTTTACCACTGGTTCCGGTCTGGATGGCAGTTTTACCGGCAAGATCAACGGGGGCGCACAAGTCAACGGTCGCATGCTTCCGCAAGGGGGGCGCAGCGCCATACGGTTGACAGCCAATGATGCCGGGGCCGTTTTCTCATCTGCAAACGTCATGAAACAGGCGCGCGGCGGGCAATTTGAACTGGTGTTGAATCCGGTTGGAAAAGGCGGCGCGTTTGACGGCAATCTGCGCGTTCTGGAGACCAGCATCGTCGATGCCCCAGCAATGGCCGCGTTGCTCAATGCGGTCTCCATTGTGGGGCTCTTCAACGTGGAAGGGGGCGACAGTCTCTATTTCTCCGAAGTCAGCGCAGATTTCCGCCTCACTCCATCGCAAATCACCTTGCGGGAAGGCAGCGCCGTGGGGCCATCAATGGGAATATCGATGGATGGTATTTACGCGCTAGATAGTGGAAAATTACAAATGCAGGGCGTTATCACGCCGGTCTACATTCTGAACAGCGTGGGCAGTATCTTTACCCGCAAAGGGGAAGGGCTCTTCGCGTTCAATTATTCGCTCACCGGAACGGCCAAGGAGCCCGATGTTTTTGTCAATCCGCTGACCGCATTGACGCCTGGTGGTATTCGCAATCTTTTCCGTGGACCAAAGCCAGGCGTGCCGCTTGAAGAAGGCGAAACGCCGCCGCCCGTCGTCGAGCGCAAACCACCTGTTGTAACCCGGGGGGAAGATCGCTAGAGCGCCGCCATGAAACTCAGCGATTTCGATTTTGACCTGCCAGATCACCTGATTGCGACCCGTCCTGCGGTGCCGCGCAGTGCCGCTCGATTGCTGGTGGCGCAGGGCACGCAAATCACAGACGCGGCCGTGTCCGACCTGACGGAATATTTGCGCCCCGGTGACAGATTGGTCCTTAATGACACCAAGGTTATTCCTGCACGTCTGAGGGGGGTGCGACATCGCACCAGCGCGCAAGGCCAGACACGGGCGCGCATTGAGGTGACGCTTCTGGAACCGTCCAGCGACGGAACCTGGGCGTCTCTGATCAAGCCATTGAAGAAATTGAAACCCGGGGAAGAGGTGATCTTCAGCGCTGATTTACGGGCTATATTGCGTGGCACAGCAGAGGGGCAGGGCTATCTCGAATTCAATTTGACCGGGGATGACTTCGATGCTGCGCTCAATGCAGCAGGCGCCATGCCATTGCCGCCATACATCGCGGCCAAGCGCCCGGCTGACGCGCGCGACAACATCGACTACCAGACCGTATTTGCGCGCAACAGCGGGGCGGTGGCAGCACCCACGGCCTCCTTGCACTTTGACAATGGCTTGCTGCAGAAGATTTCAGCGAAAGGTGTCGATTTCAGCCATGTCACACTACACGTCGGTGCCGGTACCTTTTTGCCGGTAAAAGTCGAAGATGTCACCACCCATAAGATGCACGCGGAGTGGGGCCAGGTCAGTCCGCAGGCCGCGGCAGAGATCGCGCAGACCAAAAAAGCGGGAGGGCGGGTCATTCCGGTGGGAACAACGGCTCTGCGATTGATCGAAACAGCCGCGCTTGGCGGTGAGATCACGGCCTGGGAAGGCGATACAGATATCTTTGTCTATCCTGGCTTCACCTTTCAGGTCACAGACGCGCTTATGACGAATTTCCATTTGCCAAAGTCGACGTTGATGATGTTGGTCTCTGCCTTGATGGGGCAAGAGGTCGTGCGCAGTGTTTACCAACATGCCATCGAACAAGAGTATCGTTTCTTTTCTTACGGAGACGCGTCACTTTTGATCCCAAAATAACGCGCAAGTGACACAAAGCGACCTGCGAAGTCGCACATGAGACTGACCCGATTGGCGCGCTGATGCATGCAGGGCAAAACACGCCGTCCATGATCTTACGGAGATCCAAATGCTGCAGGTATTATCGAGCGCTTGGGCACTTTTGTTGGGCATGTCTTTGCTCATGGTCGGGAATGGGATGCAAGGCACCTTGCTGGGCATCCGAGGCGAAATCGAAGGGTTCTCAACCTTTGAGATGTCCATCGTGATGTCGGCTTATTTTGTAGGATTTCTGGGCGGCTCGCGCGTGGCAACGGGCATGATCCGCAGGGTAGGTCACGTACGGGTTTTTGCAGCCCTGGCCTCATTGATCTCCGCGGTTATGATTTTGTACCCGACCTTTACAGAGGTCTGGGCCTGGACCCTTGGGCGGGTGCTCATCGGGTTCTGTTTCTCGGCGGTTTACGTGACCGCGGAAAGCTGGCTCAACAATGCAGCAACCAACGAAAACAGAGGCCAGGCCCTGTCTCTCTATATGATCGTACAAACGGCGGGCATCGTGCTCAGCCAGGCTTTGCTGTTGACGGCAGATCCTTCGGGTTACGTGCTCTTTGTTATCCCTTCCGTTCTGGTATCCATCGCGGTGACACCGATCTTGCTGTCGATCAGCCCGACACCGGCTTTTGAGCGCACCAAACCCATGAGCCTGCGTCAGCTCGCGGGCTATTCTCCCTTGGGCTGTGTCGGCATGTTCCTGCTGGGTGGCGTCTTTTCAGCTCAGTTCGGGATGGGCTCCGTTTACGGGGCTAAGGCCGGGTTGAGTGTCGCGCAGATATCTACCTTTGTTGCGATGTTTTTTGTGGGGGCCGTTTTGCTTCAATACCCGATCGGATGGATTTCGGACCGGGTCGACCGGCGAATCTTGATCCTGGTCGTCGCTGCTTTCGGCGTTGCGGGCTCGGTCATCGGCATGGTTTTTGGCTCACAATTCACTCTGCTGCTGGTCTCGGCCTTTCTTGTGGGCGGGATGTCCAACCCGCTTTATTCCCTGTTGATCGCGCATACCAATGACTTTCTGGAGCACGAAGACATGGCCGCTGCCTCCGGCGGTTTGGTTTTTATCAATGGTCTGGGCGCCATCCTCGGCCCCATCATTACGGGCTATATGATGGATGTTGTCGGGCCGGGCGGATTTTACCTGTTTACCGGGGTTCTCTTCGCAATTCTGGCGGCCTATGCGGGCTATCGATCGACAGTCGGTCGGGTGGTCCCCGTCGAAGAAACAGGCACCTATGTGGCCGTCACGCCATCCTCGACGTCAGTTGCTTTGGAGTATGCGCAGGAATACGCCATCGAGAGCGATTTGAGTGACGATACTGCTACAGAATCCAATTGATTGTGTCGTAATGATGCAAAAAGTGACTATGAAATTGACCGAAACAGACCGTACGATACTCATATTGTATGTTCACTAGGAGACGAAGTAATGGTTGGCCCAGAAGAAATACTTGGTTTTTGGCTGGATGAAATTGGCCCTTCCGGCTGGTACAAACAGTCTGCGGAATTGGACGCTGAAATTCGAACTCGTTTTGAGTCAACCTGGCGCGACGCCTGCGAGGGAAAATTCTCGCTTTGGCTGACCTATCCATCTGGCGCCTTGGCATACATCATTCTTATGGACCAGTTTCCGCGAAATATGTTCCGCGGGACAGCGCAAGCCTTCGCCAGTGACAAGGCTGCATTGGCATCCGCAAAAGCCGCCATCGCCAAACGGTGGGACATGCGCATTGATGAGCCCGCCAGGCAGTTTTTCTACCTGCCAATGATGCATTCAGAGAATTTGTGTGATCAGGAACGCTGCGTGCGTCTGATGTGCGAGCGTATGCCAGAATTTGGTGCTGAAAACCTTCTCCACGCACGTGCGCATCGTGATGTCATTCGTGAATTTGGACGCTTCCCGTTCCGAAATGAAGCGATTGGCCGGGCCTCCAGCAAGCCTGAGATGGAATTTGTTGTACGTGGCGGATACGGTGCAATGGTCCGCAATATGCAGGCAGTAAAAGCAGCCTGAAACAGCCCGACCTCATAGTGGATCACCTCGCGTGATACGCCTCTCAGCACCCATGGTTGCTGCTCAAGGAAATATAGTTTAACGGTAAACTATATTTCCTTTAACTCCACCGGCGAGGGCGTGCTATGGCTGTGAAATCCTTTGATCTTATCGTGATTGGCGCAGGGCCTGGCGGGTACGTGGCAGCGATCCGTGCCGCACAGCTGGGGCTGTCAGTTGCTATCGTGGAGCGCGAACACCTTGGTGGCATTTGTCTGAACTGGGGCTGCATTCCGACGAAGGCAATGCTGCGCTCTTCTGAAGTTTTTCACCTGATGCATCGTGCAAAGGAATTCGGCCTTAAGGCGGACAACATTGGCTATGATCTGGACGCGGTTGTAAAAAGGTCACGTCAGGTTGCCGGTCAGTTGTCAGGCGGCATCGGCCATTTAATGAAGAAAAACAAAGTCACGGTGTTCATGGGAGAAGCGTCCATTCCCGCCAAAGGAAAAGTGACCGTCAAGACAGATAAGGGGTCCGAAAACCTGACCGCGCCGAACATTGTTCTCGCAACAGGGGCGCGGGCGCGTACACTGCCCGGTCTTGAGGCAGATGGCGATCTGGTCTGGACGTATAGGCATGCGCTCGAACCCAAACACATGCCCAAAAAGCTGCTTGTTATCGGTTCCGGGGCAATCGGCATCGAGTTTGCCAGTTTCTACAATACGCTGGGCGCTGATACGACGGTGGTTGAGGTGATGGATCGTGTTCTACCGGTCGAAGATGCCGAAATTTCCGCATTCGCCAAGAAGGCCTTTGAAAAACAGGGCATGAAAATCATGCAAAAGGCCATGGTTAAAAAACTTGATCGCGGCAAAGGCACGGTTACTGCGCATATCGAAGTTGGTGGAAAAGTTGAAAAGCACAGCTTTGACACTGTCATTTCTGCTGTCGGGATTGTTGGCAATACTGAAGGTCTGGGTTTGGAAACTCTGGGCGTGAAAGTGGACCGGACGCATGTGGTAACGGATGAATATTGCCGCACTGGGGTCGAAGGGCTTTATGCCATCGGGGATATCGCCGGTGCGCCCTGGTTGGCACACAAGGCAAGTCATGAGGGCGTCATGGTCGCAGATCTCATCGCCGGCAAACATGCGCATCCGGTTAAGCCTGAGACCATTGCAGGCTGTACCTATTGTCATCCGCAGGTCGCTTCGGTTGGCTTTACTGAAGCAAAAGCCAAAGAACTCGGCTATGAAATCAAAGTGGGCCGTTTCCCGTTTATCGGCAATGGCAAAGCCATCGCCTTGGGAGAGCCTGAAGGCATGATCAAGACCATTTTTGATGCTAAAACCGGCGAGCTGCTCGGCGCTCACATGGTGGGTGCTGAGGTGACGGAACTGATCCAGGGTTATGTGGTCGGACGCCAGCTTGAAACCACTGAAGAAGATTTGATGAACACCGTGTTCCCGCATCCCACACTGTCAGAGATGATGCATGAAAGCGTGTTGGACGCGTACGACCGCGTCATTCATATGTAGCCCGTTGTAAAAGAGGCAGGACCCTGCGTGGCAGCTCTCAATAAGTCCAGCCTTGTTCCAGTTGCACATGTCAATGGGGCGGCGGCTCTGGGTACGACCGTGGCGCATTTGCGCGCGTGGGGTGTTCCAGTTTTCGCCCAAGGGGCCTACTACGCTGGCCTCATTCCGCAGCACATCGTTGCGGTCGGTGGGGTTGCCGTCGCGGTACCCAAATCACATGTCGCACAAGCCATCGCGTTGCTCCAAGGCACGGTTTGGGTAACCCGGCCATGCTCTAGGCTTATGGCAGCTCTGTCGGTATTCCTAACTCTGGCGATGGTGGTGCCGCCGCTGCCAACAGCCGTTTTTTCGCGGGATCTGCGCGCTGTAACTGTGACGCAGCGGCAGACACCACTATGACGCCGGAAAAAACAGATTGGTTTTTAGTGCTTGCCCTCTGGGGCGCCGGTTTGGGAGCCGCGGCACAATACGGCAAGTTCAGCGCGATTTTTGACCAATTGCCAGCCATTTACCCGGATGCAGGCGCTTCCCTCGGGTTTATCGTTTCTATTGTCGGGTTGCTGGGCATCTTCTTTGGTGTTGCGGCGGGTCTAATGGTGGCGCGGGTACGCTACCGACGTGCATTGCTCTGGGCGCTTTGGGCTGGTGCAGTGATTTCTTCATTTCAGGCTTTCTTGCCCGCGCTACCCTGGATGCTGGCCAGCCGTGCAGTAGAAGGCTTATCGCATCTGGCGATTGTGGTCGCGGCGCCGACGCTGATCGCCCAGCTTTGCGCACCCGAGGATCGAGGCGTGGCACTGACGCTTTGGGGCACTTTTTTTGGTGTTGCCTTTACCGTACTGGCCTGGGCGGGTTTGCCATTGGTCGCTTGGCAAGGCGTGTCAGCCTTGCTCGCGGCACATGCGATATACATGGCATTTTTCGCCATCTATCTGGGTGCGCAATTGCGGGCATTGAACATTGACAATCCTGTGCCTCCCTTATCGATCGTCAAGATATTGCGTGATCATTTGACCATCTACCGGTCCGCAACTATCCCTGCGCCTGCATTCGGCTGGCTCTTTTACACCTTTTGCTTTGTGTCCATCCTCACGGTATTGCCCCCGTACATCGCGCCGGAACATCGCGCATTTACGATGGGCGCCATGCCCCTTACAAGCATCGCTGTTTCCATGACTGTGGGCGTCCTTCTCCTGCGACGCATCTCCGCAATTTCAGTTGTTCTTCTTGGTTTTGGCGGCAGCGTTTTGACCATGCTCTGGCTATGGGCTGCGCCGGGTGATCCTTTCGCATGCCTGTTTTTGGCTGGCGCCATGGGGTTAATCCAGGGCGCGAGCTTTGCAGCTGTTCCGCAGCTCAACGACTCACCGGCCACACAAGCTCAGGCCAACGGGGCCATGGCGCAGATGGGCAACGTCGGCAATACGATGGGAACCCCGGTGATGGCCATTGCTACCGGCGCTTTGGGCTATTCGGGTTTGCCCATTCTGGCGGGCTGCGCTTTCGTTTTAGGGGCATGTGCGCATCTGTTGCTCGCAAGGCGACGACGCAAAGCTTGAAGTTTACCTTTTGTTCTCACTTTTTCATTGGAGAATCCTTTCAATCCTCCTATGTCTAAATCGTGACACGGGGGTGCCGAATGGCCGAGTTGAAATTCATCGAAGTGCGCGGCGCGCGCGAACACAACCTCAAAAACATCGACGTGGACATTCCACGCGACCAATTGGTTGTGATCACGGGGCTTTCGGGTTCAGGAAAATCATCTCTGGCCTTTGACACGATCTATGCCGAAGGGCAGCGGCGCTACGTGGAATCGCTTTCTGCATATGCCCGCCAATTCCTTGATATGATGCAAAAGCCGGATGTGGATCATATCTCCGGCCTGTCCCCGGCTATTTCCATTGAGCAGAAAACCACGTCAAAAAATCCACGTTCCACCGTTGGTACCGTGACGGAAATCTACGACTACATGCGTCTGCTTTTTGCCCGCGTCGGCACGCCGTATTCGCCTGCCACCGGCAAACCGATCGAGGCGCAGCAAGTGCAGGATATGGTGGACCGTGTGATGAAGATGGAGGAGGGGACCCGCGCCTATCTTTTGGCCCCCATCATCCGCGACCGCAAAGGCGAATACCGCAAGGAGTTTCTGGAGTTGCGCAAGCAAGGCTTCCAGCGCGTCAAAGTCGACGGGGCCTTCTATGAGCTCGACGAACCACCCACGCTGGACAAGAAATTCCGTCATGACATCGATGTGGTTGTGGACCGGATCATCGTACGCGAAGGCTTGGAAACCCGGTTGGCCGACAGCCTGCGCACTGCGCTCGATCTGGCCGATGGAATCGCCATTCTGGAAACCGCCCCGAGCGAAGGGGATCCGGAACGCACCACGTTTTCAGAGAAATTCGCCTGTCCGGTCAGCGGCTTTACGATCCCCGAGATTGAGCCGCGGTTGTTTTCGTTCAATGCGCCCTTTGGGGCTTGTCCCGAGTGCGACGGTTTGGGGGTCGAGCTGTTTTTTGACGAGCGTCTTGTCGTACCGGATCAGAATCTGAAAATTTATGACGGCGCGCTGGCACCATGGCGAAAAGGCAAAAGCCCTTACTTTCTGCAAACCATTGAAGCCATTGCGAAACACTACAAGTTCAAACAAACGGACAAATGGAAAGATCTGCCCAAGAATGTGCAGCAGGTCTTTCTTTATGGATCTGGAAAAGAAGAAATACCGTTCCGTTACGACGAAGGCGGACGCGTCTATCAAGTCACGCGGGTCTTTGAGGGCGTTATTCCGAACATGGAACGGCGTTACCGCGAGACAGACAGTAATTGGATTCGTGAAGAATTTGAACGCTACCAGAACAACCGATCCTGTGGCACTTGCGGTGGGTTCCGACTGCGCGAAGAAGCCCTGGCTGTGAAGATTGCCGGGCTGCACGTGGGCGAGGTGGTGCAGATGTCGATCCGCGAAGCCTTTGACTGGTGCGAAACCGTGCCCGCGCATTTGACCAATCAGAAAAACGAAATTGCCCGCGCAATCCTCAAGGAAATCCGCGAGCGGCTTGGGTTCCTGAACAACGTCGGCCTGGAATACCTGACGCTTAGCCGCAATGCTGGGACGCTCTCGGGTGGAGAAAGCCAGCGGATCAGGCTCGCCAGCCAGATCGGGTCTGGCCTCACGGGCGTCCTCTATGTGCTGGATGAACCCTCAATTGGGCTGCATCAACGTGACAATGACCGCCTGCTTTTGACGCTGAAAAACCTGCGCGATCAAGGGAACACTGTGATTGTCGTTGAACACGACGAAGAGGCCATACGCGAGGCCGATTATGTGTTTGATATCGGGCCAGGGGCCGGCATCCACGGGGGGCGGGTTGTCAGCCATGGGGCGCCTGAAACAGTGGCAAATGACCCTAATTCTATTACCGGCCAATACTTGACGGGAAAGCGTGAGATCGCAATTCCAGCCATCCGGCGGAAAGGCAACAAGAAGAAGGTGCAGGTCGTAAAGGCCACAGGGAACAATCTGCAGAACGTCACAGTTGACTACCCTCTTGGCAAATTTGTCTGTGTGACAGGGGTGTCGGGCGGCGGTAAATCGACCCTGACAATCGAGACCTTGTTCAAGACGGCATCCATGAAGCTCAATGGCGCGCGTCAGACACCAGCGCCATGCGAAACGATCAAAGGTCTGGAGCATCTGGACAAGGTGATCGACATCGATCAGCGCCCGATCGGTCGGACGCCACGTTCGAACCCGGCCACATATACCGGAGCCTTTACGCCGATCCGCGACTGGTTTGCCGGGCTACCCGAGGCTAAGACACGCGGTTACAAGCCGGGACGGTTTTCGTTCAACGTCAAGGGAGGGCGTTGTGAAGCTTGCCAGGGCGACGGCGTCATCAAGATCGAGATGCATTTTTTACCGGATGTTTACGTCGAATGTGAGACTTGCAAAGGCAAACGATACAATCGAGAAACACTCGAAGTTACTTTTAAAGGCAAGAGCATAGCAGACGTTCTTGATATGACGGTTGAAGATGCGCAGGCGTTCTTTCAAGCAGTGCCATCGATCCGTGAAAAGATGGATGCGCTGATGCGTGTGGGACTCGGTTACATCAAAGTGGGGCAGCAGGCCACAACGCTGTCGGGGGGCGAGGCGCAACGGGTCAAGCTCTCGAAAGAGCTGAGCAAACGCTCGACCGGACGCACGCTCTATATCTTGGACGAACCCACAACAGGGTTGCATTTCGAAGATGTCCGCAAGCTTCTGGAAGTACTGCATGAGCTTGTGGATCAAGGGAATTCTGTAATTGTGATCGAGCACAACCTCGACGTCGTGAAAACGGCAGACTACATCATTGACATTGGTCCCGAAGGCGGCGACGGCGGCGGACGAATTGTCGCCACAGGCACACCAGAGAAGGTCGCGGATGTGGCTGAAAGCTACACTGGCAAATACCTCAAGCCGATGTTGGAACACACCAAACGGGTCGCGGCGGAATAGCTGAGATTTGTTCCGGATGCTTACGACGGGTGGGGCGCGCTCAAGCACAAATCCAGCAAATGGTTGAGACCATCCTTGTTCAAACCTTCGAATTCCGCACATAGGTTTTCAATTTCACGCGCGCGCGCACTGCCCAATACAGGGTCTGCAAACAGGCGAAATTTCTCTGAAATTTCAGTTTCTGACAGGGGTAAATCCGTGTCACCGCGCGGCGTACGCGGCGTAGAAGTCATATGCCGCCCATCGCCCAGACGGAACGAGACCTGAGCCCATCTTTTACCATCACTGATCTTGGTAAAGTGTTCATCATCAATAAGTTCCGTGGCGCAGCTAATTCTGAGAATATCTGTATCTTTTAGAGTTTCCTCCGCCAGTTCCGGAACGCCAACTTCACCGCGCACGATCATTGTCGCCACTGGAAAAGCAATGGAATAGGCGAATTCATCCGGGGTCATGGGTCGGTGCCCCGCCAGCCGTGTGGCGTTATGGAACGTGCGAATTTCGACGCTCTTTATTTGGCTATGATGTAAAGCGTGCTCCCGCATCAAATCCTGCGCAGCATCCATCGCGGGGTGCGCCCACCGGCAGCAGGGATAGGGTTTGTAATGGGTGTCTTCCACAAGGCGCCATGTGTCTCCCAGATCGTGCCAGAACTCTTGCGCGTCTTCGCAGGTCAGAGCCGGTGCGCCTGTGAAACCTTGTTGCGCGAGATAAGCCGCGGTCACACCGGCGGGCGCACCCCAACCAACGCCATCACGGAGCATCGTAGGGTGATCGATGCAGCGCATCATCTGACTGCGAGGGCCATGATATTCGCCGATACCCGCTGCATGACGTATCTGCTCCTGCGTGCACCCAAGAGCGCGCGCGCATGCTGTTGCAACACCCACAGCCGTCCAGGCTCCGGACGTATGATAATCTGCACAGGTTGCGTGCTGAGCCAGTCCGGATCGGTAGCTAACCTCGTAGGCAATCGCCAGAAGAGTTGCAAATTCGTGACCGTCCATGTCTTTGCTTGCGTCAGCCAAAGCCAAAAGTGCCGGGAACACCGCAGAACCAGCATGACCTTTGCACGGCGATGTTCCGTCATGAGCATCAATGCTGTCAATTGTGAAGGCACCTGCCATAGCCGCACCAGCCGGGCTCACCATGGCACCGTTCATCAAAATACGACTACCACCGGCTGTGCCCGGGCCAAAAAGCGCTCGAGCCCCGTTTCGTGCGATGGAGGCCATTGATGTAGTAGACGCCACCGCGGCCACGCCCATCGTGTCGAGAAAAGACCTACGCAAGACTTGCAAAACAGGCGCTGGCAAGTCGTCGCACGTTAGGTTCGCCGCAAAGTGACTAAAGGTCAGTGTCATGGTCGAAAGCTCCGACATTGCTTTCGGAGACCTTACCGCGACCGCAACCGTCAAATTGTCCGATTGCGACCTAAAGCGGTCTGCTGCGTGCGGAAAACCGTGGCAACATGGCGGAAAAGTCTTTTCCCAAACCGTCTTCGTCTTCCACAAATTGTTTGTAAAGTGCGAGCGCAAGAGCCCCCATGGGCGTGTCTGCATCCACAGAGACCGCCGCCTCTTGGGACAATCCGAGATCCTTGACCATCAGCTCCGAGGCAAAACCCGGTTTGTATTCGTTGTCGGCCGGACTTTGTGGGCCAATGCCTGGAGCCGGGCAATAGGCGTTCATTGTCCAGCTGTATCCCGAAGACGTGCTGACAACATCAAACATCTTTTGCCGGTCCAACCCAAGCTTATCGGCAAGAGCGAAGGCTTCACAGGTTGCGATCATGGTCGCACCAAGAATCATATTGTTGCATATTTTTGCAGCTTGACCGGCCCCTGCTTCTCCGCAGTGCACGGCTTTTTGTCCCATGATGTCAAAGAGAGGCTTGGCTTTGGAAAATCCAGCGTCCGTGCCACCAGCCATGAAGGTCAACGTTCCCGCCGCCGCGCCGCCAATGCCACCGGACACCGGGGCATCTACAAACTGAATGCCGGAAGTTTCGGCCTGGCTGGCTACATTCCGAGCACTCTCCACGTCAACGGTAGAGCAGTCCAGCAGCAAAGCGCCCGAGGTCATGCCCGGCAAAACGGTCTCAGCCACCTGTCTTAGGATGCTGCCATTGGGTAACATGGTAAGGACGACATCAGCGTCCTGGGCGACATCCGTCGCTTGCGCTGCCATTTGCACGCCCTCGGCCGATGTATTTGCAGTATCAAACCCGGTCACATGACATCCGGCTCTGGCCAGATTGGCTGCCATGGGCGCGCCCATATTGCCCAAACCGATAAACCCTACTTTAAGCGCTTCCATGCCCGTATTCCTCCAATTTAAGTTCATTGTCTCCCAGCGGCGCGAGCATTTTACGTACCGCTTCCGCAGGAACATCATGATCGGCATATTGCCATTTGGGTGCACGATCCTTGTCAACGATGGCGGCGCGTATTCCTTCCAGAAAATCGCCATGCTGCATGGCCCTGTAGGTAAAGCGATACTCAAGAGACAACGCTTGCTCTATGGTAAGGGACGGGCCGCACAGTTGGTGTAGCATCTCAATCGTGCATGCCATGGACAAGGGGCTGTTGCGCTCCATGCTCTTCAGCGCCGATTTTGCAAACCCTCCATCATCGTTTCGCAAGCTATCCAGAATTCCGTCCAGTGTCGCACCACAAAAGTGATGTTCAATGAGGTGCTGCTGCGATGCAAGAATGCCATCCATTGTTGGTTCCGACGCATTCTCTAGAATCTGCGGCGATGCGCCACCTTCAAGCTGCGAGATCAAGTCAGGCCAACGGTCTTGCGGGACAAATGTATCTGCGAACCCTGCAAGAATTGCATCCGCTGCAGACATGCGTGCGGCGGTCGTGCCAAGATAAGCCCCCAAACACCCCGGTGCCCTTGCCAGCATCAGCGATCCGCCGACGTCAGGGACCAGGCCGATCCCGCACTCAGGCATCGCAATCTGGCTGGTTTCTCCGACAATCCGGTGCGAGCCATGGCAGCCGATCCCAACGCCACCGCCCATCGTGAACCCTTGCAAGAAAGAGATTACGGGCTTTGGGTATGCATAGGTTTTGGCATTCAACCGATACTCGTCCGCCCAGAATTTCTGACCATAGGTAAAATCACGCCGCATCCCCGTTGTATAGAGCTCGGCAATATCCCCACCGGCACAAAAAGCGCGATCACCCTCGGCATCAATGACGACTTGTATGATGGACTTGTCGTCGCGCCACCGGTCGAGCGCTTCCTCGATGGCCAGGCACATTTGATAGGTCACCGCGTTAAGCGCCTGCGGTCGGGTCAGAGTGATACGCCCTGTCGGACCACAATCCCGAATATGGATATCACTCATACGAATGCCCCAACCAAAATAACCGTGTCTTCATGTATCGCGTGGCCATCCGCGGCTTTCAAGGCCGGTTGAGACGTACCAAAAAACAAGCTTTGGTTTGGTGCCGGAAAAATTCTACGCGCACTCCGATTCGTTTAGTCAAGAGAAATTATCGTATAACGGGAATACCGAGTATGGATTTCGCAAAATAGGCTAGTAAACGCAGAAAATTCATTTCCAGCAGCATAACTAAAAAACTGGATTGACAATATTTGAATGAGATTCGGAATAAATAACTATTTATTAATAAACATAAATATTTTTCCGTGAACGAATTTTCAAATAAAGTATGTCAAATTATTTTTTCTTTGCGGCGGAAGTCCGCTTGTGGTAGTTTCTTGCCGAGGGCAGGGATATGTGGGTCTTTAAAGTTTCTAAAAGATGCGCGTGTACTAACAATTTATGTGACGATGGGGATGCACCCCGGCAGCTTGCTGACTGATTGTGCGTCGCCGTAGTACAGCCCTTCTAATGCCAGCCATCGGCTGGTTGCTACCTGCGGTTCTATGTGGGTTCGGCACGTAAAGTGTTGATACTAAATTAAAAGGCCAAGTATTTTAAACGGTAAGGGGCGGCTCTCAGAGCCGCCCCATTTCATTTATTCCATCGGTTTGAAGTTGAACTCGCCACCTTCCTTGATGCCGGACGGCCAGCGCGACGTAATTGTTTTGGTGCGCGTGTAAAACTTGAACGCATCCGGTCCATGCTGGTTGAGATCGCCAAAGACAGATTTTTTCCATCCGCCGAAGGTGTGGTAGGCAAGCGGAACAGGAATTGGCACATTCACTCCAATCATGCCTACATTCACCCGGTTCGCAAAGTCGCGCGCCGCATCCCCGTCACGGGTGAAGATCGCGGTGCCATTGCCGTATTCGTGATCCATCGCAAGTCCCAGCGCCTCTTCGTAGCTTTGCGCCCGGACGGTGGAGAGCACAGGACCAAAAATTTCGTGCTTGTAGATGTCCATGTCTTTGGTGACATGATCAAAGAGGTGCGGTCCCACAAAGTATCCGTCCTCATAACCCTGCAAGTTGAAATCCCGGCCATCGACAACCAGCTTTGCTCCTTGATCGATCCCGGTTTGGACCAGCCGCTCAATATTGGCCTTGGCCGCCGCTGTCACCACGGGCCCGTAATCCACATCAGATCCCGCTGTATAAGGACCAACTTTGAGCTTTTCGATCCGAGGCACGAGTTTTTCTACCAACCGGTCTGCGGTTTCGTCACCCACTGGCACGGCAACAGAAATGGCCATGCAGCGTTCTCCCGCCGCCCCATAACCCGCACCAATCAATGCATCCGCAGCCTGGTCCATATCCGCGTCCGGCATAATGATCATATGATTTTTGGCACCACCAAAACATTGGACGCGTTTGCCGTTGGCGCAGCCTGTGCCATAGATGTATTCCGCAATTGGGGTAGATCCGACAAATCCGATCGACTGGATGACTTCGTCATGCAGCAAGGCATCAACGGCTTCCTTATCGCCATTCACCACTTGCAATATACCTTTGGGCAATCCGGCTTCTTCCATCAATTCAGCCAGCATCAGCGGCACCGAAGGATCGCGTTCTGACGGCTTGAGGATAAACGCATTGCCACAGGCAATAGCCGGCGCAAACATCCACATCGGGATCATCGCTGGGAAGTTGAAAGGCGTAATCCCCGCTGTGACGCCAAGCGCCTGACGCATTGAATACATGTCGATACCAGGGCCTGCGCTGTCAGTGTATTCGCCTTTCAACAGCTGCGGGGCGCCAATGCAGTACTCGACAACCTCCAGACCGCGTTGCACGTCACCGGCGGCATCGGGCAGTGTTTTGCCATGCTCTCTGCTCAAGGCCTCGGCCAGTTTGTCCATATCGCGGTTCAGCAAGTCCACAAACTTCATCATGACGCGCGCGCGGCGTTGTGGGTTAACGGCGGCCCATGCTGGCTGTGCGGCAGCGGCAAAACCAACGGCTTGTTCTACTTCGGATTTTGAGGCTAGCGGGCATTTGGCCTGAACTTCGCCTGTTGCGGGGTTCATTACGTCCGCAAACCGTCCGGACGTGCCTTTGACGTGCGCGCCGTTCAAGTAATGGGTAAGTTCTTGCATGTTTCTCTCCAGATTGCGGGGTTTTTCTCTTCGGTGTGAGCACCACATACTGCCAACTTTGCAGTGCCCATGCGGTTTTTGCTGTTTCACTGCAGCATAGTCTTGCAAAAAAAAAGGTAAAAGGGGCAAGGTGGCAAAGTCATCTTGCGTTTTTGCAAAGCGCAGTCAGCCAATTTCGGACAGCTTGACGGAAGATTTAGTCAGCGGAGACAAAAGCATGCAGACCAATTGGGACGATCTCCGGCTGTTTCTTGCCGTCGCAAGGGAAGAAACGCTGTCCAGCGCGGGGCGCATCTTGCGGCTTGATCCCGCGACGGTGGGTCGACGGATGCAGCGTCTCGAAACTTCATTGTAGGCCACACTCTTCGCCAAATCGCCGCAGGGTTATAGCCTAACCGATGCCGGGGCATCTTTACTGCAGCGTGCAGAAACCGCGGAAAGGGCCATGCGCAGCGTTGTTGCAGAGCTCCCTCAACACTCGGATCGATTAAGCGGTCAGATCCGAATTGGTGCACCGGATGGGAGCGCAAACTACCTGCTCCCACAAGTTTGCGCGGCAATTTCAGACGACAACCCGGACTTGGACATACAAATCGTGGCGTTGCCGCGTGTGTTCAACCTGTCCAGACGCGAAGCCGACATGGCAATCGCGGTCAGCGCTCCGACGGCCGGACGTTTGGTTGTTCAGAAAATCACCGACTATCACCTGCACCTGGCCGCCTCGGATACTTATTTGGCGAAGCATCCACGTATCCGAACAGCCGGAGACCTCAAAGATCACAGACTTGTTGGTTACATTCCCGACATGATATTTGACCGAGAATTGGACTACCTCAGTGATCTGGGGTTCACCCGTGTGCCCCTGGCGTCAAATTCTGCTTCGGTTCAGATCAATTGGATCAGACAAGGCGGGGGTATTGGCGTCGCACATGATTTTTCAGTGCCCGCAATGCCTGGTGTACAGCGGATATTGACGAAGGAGATCAGTTTGACTCGTGCCTTCTATCTCATTCGACATGTCGATGATCAACGAAACCAACGGTTGAGCCGCTTTGCAGAGGCGCTGAGCACCGGCTTGCGCACGGAAGTGGTCAGATTGGAAGCGTTGGCTTGACTTGATGCAACTTTGCGGTGACGCTGAGAGTGTGTTCAATACGTTACAAGGAGGTCCGACATGTTGGTGTCCCAGATCCTGAAAACCAAATCGCTGCAAGACGTTGTAACAGTGTCCCCAACACTTTCCATCGCCGAAGCCGCCAAAATTCTATCGGAAAAGCGGATCGGAACGGTGGTGGTATCGCGCGACGGCTCGACTGCAGATGGTATTTTATCAGAGCGGGACATTGTACGTGAGATTGGTGCGCGTGGCGCAGGCTGCCTTGCACATACGGTCGAAACCTTGATGACGACAAAGCTGGTGACCTGCAGTCAGGAAGATGCCGCCGACGGGGTTTTACAGCAAATGACAGACGGTCGTTTTCGCCACATGCCTGTGTTGAAAAACGGCGCTCTGATTGGTGTGATCTCTCTGGGCGATGTGGTCAAAGCCAAGCTGTTGGAATTGGCCATGGAAAAGGATGCCTTGGAAGGCATGATCATGGGGCATTGACCCAAACTCTGTGATCGCCACCCCGTTCTGCAAAGCGCTTGCAATTCAAGACGTGAAGTGATCGTTTAATCCGAATACTCACGACAGGAGAGACCACATGCGCGTTGGCCTCTATCCCGGCACCTTTGATCCGATTACACTGGGCCATATTGATATTATTCGCCGCGCCAGTGTTCTGTTGGACCGCTTGGTCATCGGCGTCGCGATCAACCGCGACAAAGGCCCACTCTTTGATCTGGAAGAACGGGTGGCGATGGTAGAAGCAGAATGTGCAAAGCTCTCGGACCAAACTGAAATCGAGATTTTGGTACATCCTTTTGAAAACCTGCTAATCGACTGCGCGCGCGATGTTGGCGCTCAGATCATCGTGCGCGGGCTGCGGGCCGTGGCGGACTTTGAATACGAATACCAGATGGTCGGTATGAACCGGCAATTGGACGACAGTATCGAGACCGTCTTTTTGATGGCCGAAGCCCAACATCAAGCCATCGCCAGTAAGCTGGTCAAAGAGATTGCGCGACTCGATGGGGACGTCAGCAAATTCGTAACACCCCAAGTCAATACAGAGTTGATGGCCCGCCTGGGTAAGGGCTAGATCAAAGCCCCCATGCGGCGCGCTGTATCCAACAACCTGTTGGAAAATCCCCATTCGTTGTCGTACCAGGCCAAAACGCGTATCCAGCTGCCATTCTGAACGCGCGTCTGATCTGAGGCGATCACCGCGCTATGTGGGTCCCCGCGAAAATCAGATGACACAAGTTTTTCCGGCGTTGTTGACAAAATTCCGCGCAACGTTCCACGTTCTGCGGTTTCAAAGAGCGCGTTGACGTCTCGAACATCGACATCCGCCTCCACTTCAACGGACAAATCGATGCAGGACACATTGGCGACAGGCACGCGGATCGCTTGTCCGGTAATGCGACCGGCCAATTCTGGTAAAATCTCTCCCAGCGCTTCGGCCGCTCCAGATGTTGTCGGGATCATCGAGAGAGCAGCGGCACGCGCACGGTAGAGATCAGCATGAGGTGCGTCCTGAATGGGTTGATTTCCGGTATAGCAGTGGACGGTTGTCATCATACCGCGCTTCACTCCGAAAGCTGTGTGCAACACTTGCACCACAGGGCCGAGGCAATTCGTCGTGCAAGAGGCGTTGGAAACAAGCAAATCCTGCGCCCTGATCGTGGCCTCATTCACACCAAAAACAACCGTCCGCGCACGACCCTTGGCCGGTGCCGAGAGCAGAACCCGTTTTGATCCGTTTTCCAGATGGCGCAACGCAGAGTCCGGGTGGGTGAAATGCCCTGTGCATTCAATGGCTATGTCGACGTCATGCCAGAGCAGTTCCGCAGGGTCGGGCAAGGTGCTCATGCGCATCGGACCAAAACCCACATCCATACCATAATCTGTTAGCTTCACACCGTCGCGATAGCGACCATGCTGACTGTCGTATTCGAAGAGATGTGCAAGTGTTGCAGCTGGCGCGACATCATTGATAGCCACCACTTGCAAATCCGCCCTGTCGCTTTCGTTTAGGGCGCGCAGGATCGTCCGCCCGATGCGGCCAAAACCGTTGATCCCCAATTTTATGGTCATTGCCTGACATTCACTTTGAAAAGCTTCCCGTGCTGCGAAACGGGAAGGTAGGGGTCACCTCCAAAAGGCCAGCCACTCGATCAACTCCAAAAACCGCTTGCCCAGAAAAACAAGATTCTGCGAACCAAAAATGATCGCATCGATAATCACGAGGCCAAGCAATGCGATTCCCAGGGTAATGGCAATGCTATTGGTCATCGAAGCCTTTCCCGTCACATACACACGCAATCCATCCACCCATGATGTACGAGTGTCAGCGGTCTTGATCACGAGGTATGACAGCCTAGCCCCAAGCTCGCAACCTCAGGCCCAAGTTCAGCCAAGGTGGCCCATGCTGACCGCGACATCCGCCATACGCGCGGAGAAAGCCCATTCATTGTCATACCATGCCAGAACGCGAACCGTGCGGCCCCCCACAACTTTCGTCTGGTCGGGCGCAACGATACAGCTTTGCTCCGTGTGGTTGAAGTCAATCGAGACTTTGGCTTCCGCGTCGTAGCCCATGACGCGCGACATCGGACCGAGCGCAGCAGCTTCAAGCGCAGCGTTGACCTCTTCAACTGTTACATCGCGGGGCGCTTCAAACGTCAGATCGACAGCCGAAACATTTGGTGTGGGCACGCGCATCGCGGTGCCATCAAGTTTGCCGGCCAGTTTTGGCAGGACTTCGCCCAATGCTTTGGCGGCACCGGTAGAGGTCGGGATGATCGCCATGGCAGCGGCGCGGGCGCGGTAAAGATCATCGTGGCGCCGGTCAAGCGTGGGCTGATCGCCTGTATAAGAGTGGATGGTGGTCATGATCCCGCGTTCAATACCGATCGCTTCGTCCATCACCTTGGCAAGTGGCGCCAGGCAATTCGTGGTGCAGGAGCCGTTCGAAATGACCGTGTCCGACGGAAGCAGGTCACGGTGGTTGACCCCGTAAACAATGGTTCGGTCCACGCGTTTCGCCGGCGCGGAGATTAAAACACGTTTGGCGCCCTTCTCTATATGCGTCTTGGATTTTTCCCCATCGTTGAACTTACCGGTACATTCCAGCACGACGTCAACGCCGGTCCAGTCAAGCTCATTCATGTCATAGGTCGACATCATCCGGATAGGTCCACGTCCAAGATCAAGTGAATTGGCACCCACGATGACATTTCCCGGGAACCGCCCATGAACTGAATCGTATTTGATCAGATGTGCAGAGGTTTCCAAAGGCCCTGTGGCATTGATTGCGACAACATCAATGTCGTTCCGACCAGATGTAGCAATGTGCGCCAGGGTGCAGCGCCCGATGCGTCCAAAACCGTTGATACCAACTCGTACTGTCATAACACCTACACTCCATCTGTATCATCTGCCGGTTCTATAGCGACAAATCAGAAATGGCGGAATGCTTAAAACGAAGTGTTTTCAAATTGTTAGCGTTAAACCTTGTCAACAGACTGTTGAACACACGTTTAACGTGTGGGTTAACCACGATTGCCAAGTCGTTCTTGGCGTTCTAGGTCTTGTCAGACAATTTTTGGGTCGAGGAAATCGAAAATGAGCGGGTTGCTGGCGCTATTGGATGATGTCGCGGGAATCGCCAAAGTTGCAGCCGCGTCTGTTGACGATGTGGTGGGGCAGGCCGCAAAAGCGGGTGCAAAAGCGGCAGGTGCGGTCATCGATGACGCAGCGGTTACACCAAAATACGTGCGGGGTTTCTCGGCGGACCGCGAGTTGCCAGTCATTTGGCGCATTGCCAAGGGGTCTTTTGTTAACAAGCTGGTCTATCTCTTGCCGGTAGGATTGTTGCTGTCGAATTTCGCGCCTTGGCTCATCGTCCCATTGCTGATGCTCGGGGGCGCATATCTGTGTTTCGAGGGAGCCGAAAAGATCGCCCACGCGATGGGAATCGGTGGTCACGGGCATGTGGATTACCCCGCAGCCTCAACTGAGCCGCAGGATCCTGCCCATCTGGAAGAGAAAAAAGCCGCTGGTGCGATCAAGACGGATTTCATTCTGTCGGCGGAAATCATGACAATTTCATTGGCAGCAATACCGCCCAGCAATTTCTGGATGGAAGCGGCGACGCTGGCAACTGTGGCGATCATGATCACAGTAGCCGTTTATGGATCGGTCGCGCTGATCGTTAAGGCCGACGATTTTGGCCTGGCATTGGCGAACAACAGCCGGTTTGATGCGATCCGTGCGATTGGCCGCGGAATCGTGAAGGCCATGCCGAGTGTTATGTGGGCACTGACAGTGATTGGTACGGCTGCGATGCTATGGGTTGGGGGCAGTATCATCGTGCATGGGCTTGAAGCGCTCGGCGCACCTTGGTTGGGTCATCTTATTCACGATTGGGCTTATGCATTGGGTCATGCACTGCCCGAAAACTTCGTCGGCGCGGGGGAATGGGTGGCCAAGGCGTCCATGGACGGCGTTTTTGGCTTGGCGTTCGGTCTCGCGCTTATTCCGGTGGGCGAGAAGATAGTTACACCCATCTTGCGCAAAACCATCGGATGATTGGACAAACGACCTGCAAAAAACAAACCGGTGCTGGATCTGGGGGTGACTAGGCTTGATTTTTTGCGCGAATGATAGATCGCGCTTCCAGGCCCGTTCCGGGAGTGCGGAAGATGACAGAGATCAGATGACATGCCATCAAACTGATGAGTACAAGTGTTCCGACCTGCCAGTAATTTATGAATGCCTGCCACAACCCATGACCTAGAAAGAGTGTCATAAGTGCTGCAAAAAACCCTGCTACGCCGCCAATCAAGGCAAAAACCATCGCCATCTGATGTCCTCCTCACAGTAGTGTGAAGATGAACTACTTAAGGTTGTGTTAACGCCACGCGGAAAATTTTTGAATGAGTTAATTTCCGCCTAAGACCAGCGGTAAGCCATTGTACCCCTGCAACAGCATGCGCCACACTGGATAGTTGCGCATGTGTAGAGGCCATCGACCTGAATAGCAGACGATTACTTGATGAGGGATTTTGCCTTTTCGGCGACAGCTTCCGCGGTGATACCGAACTCTTTGTACAATGTGCCGCCCGGTGCCGAAGCGCCAAAGTCATGCATACCGACGAACCCGGACTTTTCGCGTCTGCCGCGTTCTCCAAAGAGCCAGCGATCCCAGCCAAAGCGGATGCCCGCTTCGACGGCGACACGCACCGGTCCACCTGGTAATACGCGTTTGCGGTAGCTTTCGTCCTGATCTTCAAACAACTCCCAGCAAGGCATGGACACAACACGCGTCCCTATACCTTGTTCCTGAAGGATGTCGCGCGCGGCCAGCGCAATTTCAACTTCCGAGCCGGTTGCCAATAAAATGGCCTGCCGTCGGCCATCTGCGTCCGCCAGAACATAAGCACCAAGTGCCGTGAGGTTCTTGGTCTTGTGCTCGGTGCGGACCGTTTTCAATCCTTGCCGTGTGAGTGACAAGACTGACGGTGTCTCCTTGGCGCTCAATGCCAATTCCCAGGCCTCAGCCGTCTCAATCGTATCAGCGGGCCGGAAGACGTGGGTGTTTGGTGTCGCACGGCTGATGGCGAGATGCTCCACCGGCTGGTGCGTTGGGCCGTCTTCGCCAAGTCCGATGCTATCATGTGTCATCACGAAAACCGTCGGAATTTTCATCAGAGCGGCCAGACGCATGGCCGGTCGCGCATAGTCGGTAAAACACATGAAAGTACCGCCGTAAGGACGCAGACCGCCGTGCAGCGCCATACCGTTCATTGCCGCCGCCATGCCATGTTCGCGAATCCCCCAATAAACATAGCGTCCGCCGCGGCTATCTACATCAAAAACGCCAAGATCGGCGGTCTTGGTGTTGTTGGATCCGGTGAGATCTGCCGAGCCGCCCACTGTTTCCGGCAGCACCGGGTTGACCACTTCCAGAACTTTTTCGGAGCTCGCACGGGTTGCCAGCTTTGGCGCTGCCTCGGACATTTGCTTTTTGAAGGCCTTGATAACTGCGCTGAGCTTGTTGGGCGTCTCGAGCGCATAGGCCCGATTGAATGTCTCGCGTTTGGAACGGGGCAGGGTATCAAATCGTTCTTCCCATGCGCGGCGGGTTTCAACGCCGCGCGCGCCGATTGCTTCCCACGCGTTCTTCACGTCAGCCGGCACTTCAAAAGGCCCGGTTTTCCAACCATAACCTTCTTTTGCGGCGATCAACTGATCTGCATCCGTTAGCGCACCGTGACCTTTAGAAGTATCCTGCGCGGCGTGACCCAAAGCAATGTGGGTCTTGCAAGCAACCATTGTGGGCTTGTTGCCTTTCTTGGCTTTGGTCAAGGCCGCATCGATCGCCACTGGATCATGCCCGTCCACTTCCAAAACGGACCAGCCGGCAGATTTGAATCGTCCAATCTGATCGGTCTTGTCCGAGAGCGATACCGGGCCATCAATGGTGATGTCGTTGTTGTCCCACAAAACGATAAGCTTGCTCAACTGGTGGCGCCCCGCCAGCGTAATTGCCTCCTGGCTGACGCCTTCCATCAAACACCCGTCGCCCGCAACGACATAGGTATAGTGATCGACTACTTTCTTGCCGTAATGCGCCCGCTGGATTTCTTCTGCCATGGCAAATCCAACCGAATTGGCGATGCCCTGACCCAGCGGACCCGTTGTTGTCTCGATCCCCGAGGCATGGCCATATTCGGGATGTCCGGCGGTGCGTGAACCCCACTGGCGGAAATTCTTGATCTCATCCAAAGTCATGTCCGCGTAGCCTGTCAAATGCAACAACGCGTAAAGCAGCATCGAACCATGACCCGCCGAAAGGATAAAACGATCCCGGTCAGGCCAGTTCGGTTGTGTCGGATCGAACTTTAAGTGCTTTTCAAAAAGCACGGTTGCCACATCGGCCATACCCATAGGCATGCCCGAATGACCGGAATTTGCCGCAGCGACCGCATCCAGTGTCAAAGCTCGGATGGCGGTGGCTTTGGCCCAATGATCAGGGTTGGCAGCAGCAAGGGCTTTTAAATCCACGGGGTGAAATCCTTTGTCGGTTCGCAGGGGCCGCAAAATAGGGTTTTGCAGTGATATGGCTGGTGTTCAGGCGCTGCATACCAGTCGCTTCGCAAAGATCAAGGGTACAGGCCAGCCTTTACTGTCATGCGACATCAACAGCGTCCGCCAAACGCTTGATCCGCAACAAAGGCCTATTTGTTGCCTCGCGGGAATAGAGGTACGCTAATGCCACAATAGAGCGATTCGGGGGCTGTCGGAGCAGGCAGAGCAGATCGCAGCGCAGACAATGAGGTGGGCATGAGCGAAATCGAAGAACTGCACGGTCGGATTATGTCGGCCATGGACCGGGTCGCCCAGGGGCTGGACGCAATTGGCGATGGCGGCGCAGCGGCCAACGCCGCACTGCAACAGGCATTGGATGAAGAGCGCACCCAGAACGCGCAACTGAATGAGCGGGTGCGGGCCTTGGGGGAAAGTCACGAAAAAGCGCTGGCAGAACTCGAAGCCCGCGCGGCAGAAACGGCGGAGCGGTTGAGCAAATTCGACGAGGATTTGCAACGTTTGCGCCTGGCCAATGGGAAACTCAGTGAGGCTTGCGAAGCGCTACGGGGTGCGAACGCGGAAGGTGTCGGCGATGCCAATCTGATCAACAAAGCAATGACAGCCGAACTAGATGCCTTGCGCGCGGCACGTGGCGCTGAAATCAGCGAGGCAGACGAGATCATTGCCGCTCTGATGCCATTGCTTGATGCCGAACCTGTGCAGAAAGAGGAGACGGCCTGATGCCCGAAGTAACAATCACCATCGGCAGTCGCCAATTTGAGGTCGCCTGCCAGGCGGGCGAGGAACATTACCTCCATACGGCCGCCAAAATGTTGGACGACGAGGCGCAGGTTCTGGCAGATCAGGCCGGGCGTATGCCGGAGGCGCGCATGCTATTGATGGCCGGTTTGATGCTTGCCGACAAAACAGCCAGTGTGGAAGATCAGGTGGCCGAATTGCAGGCCAAGCTCAATGAACGCGAAGCAGAATTGGCAAACCTGCGAGACAGCAAAGCCGAGCCTGAACGTATCGAAGTGCCCGTCGTGCCCCAGTCTGTGTCGGACACGCTGGCAGAATTAGCCGCGCGTGCCGAGGCGCTTGCGGTTTCCGTTGAGGAGAAAGTGGCAAGTTGACGTGGCGCATTGGTTGAGTTTCTGCACGATTGCGATGCTCTCCTGCACGCCTCTTGCGGGCAACGCTGCCTCGCAGACAGCGACTTACCTATGTGAGCGATCGGTGGAATTGCCGGTTGTGTTTGTAACGGATAAAACGGGCGCGGGCATCGCGGTTTTGCTTGTTGAAGGTGCGTTGGTCACCCTCGAAGCGACGCCTACAGCATCCGGCGTGCGCTACGCTGCCGCGCCCAACGAGTCGGGCTACGTGTGGTGGACAAAAGGCGATGCTGCCATGCTCACTTGGTTCGACGCGGCAACCGGGCAAGAAACACCTGTCTATTCAGAATGCGAGAAAACTGAACCGTGACCAATTGAATCAGTGGCATAGAAAGGGGCGCGATCTTCATGCACGCCCCGTTTTGCAAGTTGAAGCAGAGCTGGATCAGCCGTTGGCTTCTCGGATTTTTTCCGCAGCGTCCTTGTCGAAGGTGACACCGTTCTCATCGAAAAGGGTGTCCAATTCGCCTGACAGGGTCATTTCGGTGACAATATCGCATCCACCTACAAATTCGCCTTTGACGTACAACTGGGGTACAGTGGGCCAGTCGGAAAAATCCTTGATACCCTGACGCAGCGCTTCGTCTGACAGGACATTCACATCCGAAAAATCAACGCCCATGTAGTTTAGAACGCCAGCCACGCGGCTGGAGAAACCACATTGCGGCATCTCTTTGGTGCCTTTCATGAATAAAACCACGTCCGATCCGGTAATGGTTTCCTGAATTTTTGCAGATGCATCTGTCATTTCTGATCCTCTCTCGTTTTCGTAGAAAACGTTGTTCTTTCCCAAGTGGCGCTCGAGATCATACTGCGAATTTCGCGATCCGAAATACTCTCGTTCGCCTTGTTCTATTCCGGCGCTTTGGTAGTCAATGCCAGCGCATGCAATTCACCGTTTGAGCCGTCCATTTTACCTTTGAGAGCCGCGTAAACAGCGCGCTGCTGTTGCACCCGATTTTTGCCGCGAAAGCTCTCATCTATGACCATTGCAGCCATATGCACACCGTCGTTTCCTTCGACAGTGATGGCGGCATCTGGAAAACTGGCGCGCAGCAGGTCTTCGATTTCGCGGGCTTGCATCGGCATGGTCTGGGCTCCGTTGTCAGTCTTGATACAGATGTAGTGGGCAGGGCAGTCGGGGGCAAGGTGTCAAATGGGAGACCTGCGCTTAGATCTAGTGTCAAAGTGACGTGCGATTGGGGCAGACAAGCCCTGCGTCATGGTGGATAGTCTCGAGCGAGGAGAAACGCGATGGATGTTTTCGAAAATGCACCGGAACAGGCGCTGACCTGGCATGAGGCAGGTCGGGGCGCGGTATTGGCCACTGTTATTGAAACCTGGGGTTCCGCGCCGCGGCGTGTGGGCGCGCAATTGGTAATCGCAGGTGATGGAGAAATGCAAGGCTCGGTATCCGGGGGCTGTGTTGAGGGTGCCGTAGTTCTTGAGGCTACCGATGCTTTGGAAAAGGGCGAACATCAACTTCTCGAATATGGTGTCAGCGATGGCGATGCTTTTGCCGTCGGGCTGGCCTGTGGCGGCACGATTCGCATTTTAGTGGAACCCGTCGGCGCGGTCTTGCCCGTAGAGGTTTTGCGCGATCTGGTGGCGGCAAGAGCCGCCAGAACGCCGGTTGCCTACGAAGTTCATCTGGAAACGGGCGCGCGCCGCCTGGTTCACGACACCTATGATGACCGATTTGCCACGGACAAATCCGGGTTTGAGCAAGAAGGCGCGGTTTTTGTTGCCATCCACAATCCACCATTACGCCTGATCGTTGTGGGGGCGGTGCATATCGCGCAAGCCCTTGTGCCGATGGCGCGCATCGTCGGTTATGACCCAATGATCATCGACCCGCGCGCGGCCTTCGGCTCCGAGGCGCGTTTTCCCGGCGAACGTATTGTGCCGGACTGGCCGGACGAGGCGATGGAAGAGTTGGGAGTGGATAGCCGGTCTGCGGTCGTGCTCTTGACCCATGACCCCAAACTCGATGACCCGGCTCTGCACATCGCTCTTGCGTCGAAAGCGTTTTACATCGGCGCTTTGGGGTCCAAACGCACCCATGCAGCACGATTGGAGCGCTTGACCAGTGCCGGGTTTGATACGCATCAGCTTGGCCGCATAAAGGGGCCGATCGGTCTCGATATCGGTGCTGCAGGCCCGCCGGAGATCGCGGTTTCGATCTTGGGTGAAATGACCCGGGTCTTGAGGCGCGGCGCATGAAATTTGGTCCTGTTCCGGTGACACAGGCGGAAGGATCCGTACTGGCGCATTCGGTGTCTCTGGGTGCGCGCAAACGGCTCCGCAAAGGCTGTGTGCTGACATCAAGTGACATTGCGAAACTGCAAGATGCCGGTCTCGCGGATGTCACAGTGGCACGGTTGGACGCCGGTGATGTAATTGAAGATGCTGCGGCCCGGTCTCTGGCTCAGGCTTTGGTACCAGACCCGGAAGGTCAGTTTCTGCGTTTCACCGAGGCCTTTACAGGGCGCGTGAACCTTCTGGCAGTGGGGCCAGGCGTTGCCGTTTTGGATGTGCCTGCGCTGGAAGCCGTGAACCGGGTGCACCCGATGATCACCCTCGCTACCGTCCCGCCGTTTCAGCAAATGCTTGATGGCGGCATGGTTGCGACGATCAAGATCATCTCTTACGCCGTGCCTGACGAGGCTTTGGCGGAGGTTTGCGCCCTCGCACGGAAAGCCATCCGTCTGGCGCCGCCACAACTTGAAACAGTCGGATTGATTATCTCCGAAATCCCCGGTGGGGCCGGGTCGAAAGGGCGCAAAGCGATTGAAGACCGCGTCCTGGCCATCGGCTTGACGATGTCCCAACCTCGCGTGGTTCCGCACCATGAGGCGGCGCTGGCCACAGCATTGAAGGAAAGCACTGAGGATTTGGTCTTGATCCTGAATGGATCCGCCACATCGGATATTGACGATGTGGCCCCTGCAGCACTGCGCTACGCCGGCGGGCAGGTTGCGCGCTTTGGCATGCCGGTGGATCCCGGAAATCTGTTGTTTTTGGGCAGTTTGGAAAAAAGGCCGGTCATTGGTTTGCCCGGCTGTGCACGGTCGCCCGCTCTCAATGGGGCGGATTGGGTCTTGTCGCGGGTCATTTGTGGCATCGACGTGAGTGATGATGACATTGCGGCCATGGCGGTCGGCGGATTACTGAAAGAAATCCCGTCACGTCCGCAACCTCGTGCGGGCAAACCACGCGAGTAACCTGATCCACGCCCACATTAGGGCACTTTAACGCACCTTCTCTATTTAGACGAAATTATAGGTTCTCAACCGGCAAGGGGCGTGCTTAACTCCCGACAACAAAAAAGCTTAGGGAGGAAACTATGGCTCAGGTCTCAATGACCGTTAACGGCAAAGCTGCGTCTGGCGAAGTGGAGGGACGCACGCTTTTGTCGTCATTCTTGCGCGACACGCTGGAATTGACAGGTACACATGTCGGCTGTGACACCAGCCAATGTGGCGCATGTGTTGTGCATGTGAATGGCGATGCAGTAAAAGCCTGCACCATGCTGGCTGCCGAGGCTCAAGGGGCCGATGTGACCACAATCGAGGCCATGTCCAATGCCGATGGATCTCTCAGCGTTCTTCAACAAGCGTTCCAAGATCACCATGGTCTGCAGTGCGGGTTTTGTACGCCGGGCATGGTGATGAGTGCGGCAGCGCTTCTGAAGGATAATCCCAACCCTACCGAGGGGGAGATCCGCGAATATCTTGAAGGCAACATCTGCCGCTGCACCGGGTACCATAACATCGTCAAGGCGATCATGGCCGCTGCAGGACAGGATGTCAGTACAATCGCTGCGGAATAACTGCTGACCTGTAAGGATCGGCCTTTTGGCCCGTCCGACATGTGTTTGCACCGAAAGGTGAGCTTACAAGCCACCGTTTTTCAAGGAGGAATGACATGCCAAAAGATGGAGGCATCGGCGCCAGCTCTAAGCGCCGCGAAGACATCCGGTTTTTGACCGGAGAAGGAAATTACACCGATGACATCAACCTTAGAGGGCAGGCGCATGTCTTTTTCCTGCGCTCTGATATTGCCCATGGCACGATCACGGCAATTGATACATCTGCCGCAGAAAGCATGGACGGTGTCGTAAAAATATTCACCGGAGCGGACTTCGAAGCCGTCGGCGGCATGCCATGTGGATGGCAGGTGACGGACAAACATGGTGAGCCCATGCAAGAACCCCGCCACCCCATTTTGGCCCATGGCAAGGTGCGCCATGTTGGCGAGCCAATCGCTGCCGTTGTCGCTGAAACCCTTGAGCAGGCCCGTGATGCCGCAGAAGCAATCGTCGTGGACATTGATGATCTGCCTGCTGTTGTGGATATGAAAGCGGCCGTCGAAAGCAGCGCGCCGAAAGTCCATGATGATCTGACGTCAAACCTTTGTTATGACTGGGGTTTTGTCGAGGAAAACAAGGCAGCGACCGATGCAGCCTTTGAAGCGGCTGCCCATGTGACGACGCTGGAGCTGGTCAATAACCGACTGGTGGCCAATCCAATGGAACCACGCGTAGCAGTGGGTGACTTTGCTCGCGGTACAGGCGATCACACGCTATATACAACGTCACAAAACCCGCATGTAATCCGGCTCTTGATGGGTGCATTTGTGCTGGGTATTCCCGAGCACAAACTGCGTGTTGTCGCCCCGGATGTCGGGGGCGGTTTCGGCACGAAAATCTTCCACTACCAGGAGGAGGCCTTTGTAACTTTCGCGGCCAAGGCTTGCAATCGTCCAGTCAAATGGACGTCCAGCCGTTCCGAGGCTTTCATGTCAGACGCGCATGGGCGGGATCATGTCACCAAAATCGAACTGGCGCTGGATGGTGACAATAACTTTACGGCCTTGCGGACCGACACCTATGCCAACATGGGTGCCTATCTCAGCACCTTCGCGCCCTCAGTGCCAACCTGGCTGCACGGCACATTGATGGCGGGCAACTACAAAACGCCGTTGATCTATGTGAACGTCAAAGCAGTCTTTACCAACACGGTACCTGTGGACGCCTATCGCGGGGCGGGGCGGCCAGAGGCAACCTTCCAATTGGAGCGTGTCATCGACAAGGCAGCCCGTGAATTGGGCGTTGATCCCATTGCGCTGCGACGCCAGAATTTCATTACGGAATTCCCCTATGCCACGCCTGTGGCTGTCGAATATGACACCGGCGACTACGTGGCAACCATGGACAAGCTCGAAGAAATGGGCGATCTCTCTGGCTTTGCGGCACGCCGGGCTGCTTCAGAAGCCAAAGGCAAATGGCGCGGATTGGGTATCAATTGCTACATCGAGGCCTGCGGCATCGCGCCCTCGAACCTTGTCGGGCAATTGGGCGCGCGGGCTGGTCTTTATGAAAGTGCCACGGTGCGCGTGAACGCCACCGGCGGCCTTGTTGTCATGACCGGGAGCCACAGTCACGGCCAGGGGCATGAAACGGTCTTTCCGCAAGTCATCGCGGAAATGATTGGCATCGACGAGAGCATGATCGAAGTGGTGCATGGCGACACGGCCAATACACCGATGGGCATGGGCACCTACGGGTCCCGGTCATTGGCGGTGGGCGGATCGGCTATGGTACGGGCGACCGAAAAGATCATCGCCAAAGCCAAGAAGATCGCGAGCCACTTGCTGGAAGCCTCCGAAAGCGACATCGAACTCAAAGATGGTGCGTTCAGCGTCGCGGGGACGGATAAGTCCGTTGCATGGGGGGATGTCACACTGGCCGCCTACGTGCCGCATAACTACCCGTTGGAAGAGATGGAACCGGGACTGGAGGAAACAGCCTTCTATGATCCCAGCAACTTCACTTATCCTTCGGGTGCCTATGCCTGCGAGGTCGAAGTTGATCCGGACACGGGCAAGGTTACCATCGAACGATTCACAGCCGTGGATGATTTCGGCAACGTCGTGAACCCCATGATCGTATCCGGACAGGTTCACGGAGGGCTGGCTCAAGGCATTGGTCAGGCGCTGCTTGAGAACTGTTCATACGATGAAAACGGTCAGCTGCTGAGCGCTTCCTATATGGACTACGCGATGCCCCGTGCGGATGATGTTCCGTTTTATGCGGTGGATCATTCCTGCCAGACCCCTTGCACGCACAATCCTCTTGGCGTGAAAGGCTGCGGTGAAGCCGGTGCCATCGGCTCGCCCCCATCGGTTGTGAATGCCGTGGTGGACGCGCTGCAATCTGGCGGCAAGGACGTGACGCATATCGATATGCCACTGACGCCGTCGCGTGTTTGGGATGCAATGCAGTAAAGCTAAAACGGCGGGTTAGGTGAGTTCCCAACCCGCCGCGATACTTCTGACCGCTGACCAACAAAGGTTGCGCGCGGTCACTGGAAAGGACGAACCATGTATAATTTTGACGTAGAAACACCAAGCTCCGTGGCAGAAGCGGTGTCAGCACTGGGCCGCGAAGATGCACAGCCACTCGGCGGCGGACAAACGCTGATCCCCACTCTGAAACAACGCCTTGCAAGCCCTTCGGTCTTGGTCAGCCTAAGCGGCATTTCCGAGATGAAAGGCGTCTGCACAGGCGATGATGGTCAGCTCTGCATAGGCGGTGCCACAACCCACGCCACCGTGGCCAAGGAAGCAGCAACGAAATATCCTGGCCTTGCCGATCTTGCCAGCCACATTGGCGATCCTGCCGTCCGCAATCGGGGCACCATCGGTGGCAGTCTTGCCAACAATGATCCCTCTGCCTGTTATCCGGCGGCCGCCCTTGGGTCGGGTGCGACAATCGTGACAAATTCCCGGACCATTGCGGCAGACGACTACTTTCAAGGGATGTTCACGACAGCCTTGGAAGAGGGCGAAATTGTCACGGAAGTGCGGTTTCCTATACCGCAGGCGTCGAACTATCAAAAGTTCCTGCAACCGGCGTCGCGCTTTGCACTTGTAGGTGTGTTCGTTGCGAAATACGCCGACGGGGTAAGGGTCGCGGTGACCGGGGCCTCGGAAGACGGTGTATTCCGTTGGAGCGAAGCAGAAGCAGCTTTGTCGTCGGATTTCTCAGCCAGCGCGATTGAAGGCCTGTCTCTGTCCGGAGACAGCATGATCAGCGATCTGCACGGTACGGGGAGCTATCGCGCCCATCTGGTTGGCGTTATGACCAAACGGGCCGTAACGGCAGCAGCCTGATCGACACATGTAAGAGCTCGCGACCTTGATAAACCTTGATCGCGGGCTCTTAAAGGCCAGGCTTACTCTGAAGTCATTGGAAGTGTATTCAAGTGACCTCAAGCATTGGCTTTGAATGAAAGCCACCGTGGATAATATCGACGTGGCTTGTGATCGCATTGGCAAGACTTTTATTGCTCCAGCAAACACCTTCGCTCGATCACACCTACAATTTGCGTTCACCATCATGCCCAAACGAGAAACGCCCCAACACTACTGTCAGGGCGCTCTAAAATGTAACGAAGCCACTTGGCTATTTGGGCAAGGGCCCGATCAGCATGACCATCTGGCGGCCTTCCATCTTTGGAAAGTTCTCGACACGGCCTGCTTCTTTGGTGTCTTCAGCAACTCGCTCAAGGAGTTCACGACCCAGATTCTGGTGTGCCATTTCCCGACCGCGGAACCGCAAGGTGATCTTTACCTTGTCGCCATTTTCGAGGAATTTGAACACATTGCGCATTTTCACATCGTAGTCGTTGGTATCCGTATTGGGGCGGAACTTGACCTCTTTGATCTCGATGATTTTCTGCTTCTTGCGCGCTTCGGCTTCGCGTTTTTGCGTCTCGTACTTAAACTTGCCAAAATCCATGATCTTGCAAACAGGTGGGTTTGCGTTCGGTGAGATTTCTACAAGGTCCAAACCCGCATCGTCAGCCATTTCCAAGGCGCGGTCTGGCGTTACAACGCCGACATTTTCGCCTTCCGCGCCGATCAGGCGTATCTCGGAGCTACGGATTTTTTCGTTGACGCGCGGGCCGGTTTCACGTTGAGGCGGCGCATTGTGGGGTCTGCGAGCGATGATGTTCGTCCTTAAATTGTTAGTCGATCTGGAGAGATAAGTTAACCGCGAGAAAGCGCCACTTCAAGCTGCAATTTAGGCTGGAATGCGCCCATTGGAACTGTTTTGCTCTTTGTTGGTTGGTTCTTTGAGGTGCGGCACCCCAAAGGTCGCGGAAAACCGCGCGGCGCGTCTTCGCGGGCAATCATTCAAGGAGCATGTGTAATGAAAAACCTAATCTGGATTTTAGTGGCAGTTGTGATCATCGGCGGAGGCTACTTTTTGATCATGGGGCCAGGGAGCGTCGAAGTTGCTGAAGACGCAGTGGAAGCGGAACCGGTCGTCGCGGCTGAGGCGGAAGAGGAGGCACCCGCGCAACCTGAGACAGATGTCGTGGAAGGCGGTGTCGAGGTTATGGAAGAGGGTAACGAAGCGGCTGCAGAGGCCGCCGATTCCGCGGGTGAACTTACTGAGCAAGCCGCAGATGGTGTTTCTGATGTAGCAAAGCAAGCGCAAGAAAGCCTCAGCGATACGGTGGCAGAACAAGAGTCAGCGACCGAGGAAACTGTCGCGGAGACCGCCGAGGCCGTTGAAGCCACGGATGAGGCTACCGCCCTTGTCGATGAGGCGAAGGCTGCTGAAGCCTTGACTGTTGAAGGGTTTGATTTTGCAAAGGTGACCGAGATGATCGACAACTCCGATTTGGCCACAACGCAAAAACTGGCGCTTGCAAGCGCGGTCGAGCAAGCACAGGACAATCCTGAACTGTTGAATGCCGCGCTGACGCAGTTACGCGACGCTCTGGGCATGCAGTAAACGAAACAGCGGCGCTTGATGGGGACATCAAACGCCGCTTTTTATTGGTGTTTGAAATAGCTCAGCCGACGAAAGCTTTTTCAACCACATAGTGTTTGGGATCAGAGTTTGCACCTTCTTCAAGCCCGAACCCTTCGAGAATTTCCTTCAGATCCGTGTTCAACCCGATGGATCCACAGACCATTGCGCGATCTGTTTCAGCGGATATGCCTTCGATGCCGAGATCTGCGAAAACCGTGCCGTCTTTCAGCAAGGTTGTGATCCGGCCCATTTTGGGCGACGTCTCGCGGGTTGTTGTCGGATAGTAGGTCAGTTTGGCGAGGTTTTCTTCACCCAAAAGCTCAAGCATCATCTCGTCTGTCCGCAGGTTTTCAATTAACTGACGCCCGTATTCCAGTTCTGCCACATCGCGGCAGGTATGGGTGACGATGACCTGATCGTAATCCTCATAGGTCTGCGGATCGCGCAGCAAGGAGGCAAAAGGCGCAAAGCCGGTGCCGGTGGCAAAGAACCACAGCCGTTTACCTGGCAAGAGCGCATCGTGCACCAATGTGCCCACAGGTTTGGGGCGCAGGATGATTTCGTCGCCGGGCTGGATGTGTTGCAGCTTGGACGTCAGCGGGCCATCCTGAACCTTGATCGAATAGAATTCCAATTCTTCGTCCCAGGACGGCGAGGCGATGGAATAGGCCCGCAACAGGGGCTTTTGTTTGCCCGTCTCAGGATGGGGGTCGCCCATCAACCCGATCATGACAAATTCGCCGGAACGGAACCGCAGCGAAGCGGGGCGCGTTACGCGAAATGAAAACAACCGGTCCGTCCAATGTTGGACGGATGTGACGGTTTGTGCATCGGGCAGAGTGGGAACTTTTACGGCGGCGGCTTGGGTCACAGGTGTTTGCTCGGTCATGAAAATATCAGCGCAGGCCAATACCTGCGGCTCCCTTGTATGAAGAAATAGGGTTGGGGGAAAGGCGTGAATCAGCCGCGCAGGCGCGTCTGATAATCGTGATCCTGCCACTTGGCGCGGAACTGCCATTGATCCTGGGGTTGACGTGCGGCCAGTTCATCAGAGATTTCGACCTCGTCAAAACCGGACCGGCGCGCCATGGCATATTGATCGGCCAGCACATGGCCTTTGGCGCGTAGACGCCCGGTAAACCCCCGCAGGCGCAGCTGTTTCGCAATGGTAAACCCGCGTCCATCGGCAGAAGAGGGGAAGTCCACACGGATCATCTGCAAACCCGCGCAGAGCGGTATGTCGTCCGGGTTCACGTCTGACGGCACATCAAGAGCGCTGGCATCATTGGCAGCCTCCAGTGTAATAAAGGGCTCATGCCAATCGTCGGCGGTGAAGCCGGTATCTGTAACGAGAGTGCTCATGCGGGGTCTCCTATGCGGACCATTTTGCCATTGACGAGGTGGATGCCACATTCGTCTTTTTCACTATCACGCCAGCGGCCCTTACGAGGGTCTTCGCCGGCAGAAACGGGAGAGGTACAGGGCGCGCAACCTATGGAGGGATAGCCTTGTGCGACCATCGGGTGGCGCGGCAGGCGGTTTTCGGCGATGTAATCGGCCACATCGCCGGGCTGCCAATACGCCAGCGGGTTGACCTTGATGCGCGACGTATTCGCTTCGACCTCAAAGAACGGCAGTTCCGCCCGCTGGCCTGACTGAAATCGTTTGCGCCCGGTGATCCAGCCACCATGCGCGCGCAGTGCGGATTGCAACGGTTGGGTCTTGCGCAGGGCACAACAGGCGTCCGGGTCTGTCTTATGCAAACGCCGCTGCGGATCTTCCTTGGATGTATCGGTATTGCGCAAGATCCGCAGATTGCGCAGGCCCAAGCGTTCCGCAACCTCCTGTTGGTAGACAAGCGTTTGCACAAACAGCATCTCGGTGTCGATAAAAAGCACAGGGACGTCCCGGTTGACCATGGCCGACAGGTGTAAAAGCGCAACCGACTCCGCACCGAAACTCGACACCAGAGCCAGATCGGACACCTCCTCAAAGGCCACGCGCAACACATCGGTCGCGCTATGATGGCGCAGCCCCTTGTTCAGCCGCGCCACCTTGGCAGTCAAAGCGGCATCCGTGGTTGTTTTGATCGGATGATCAAGCGGCATTGGCCTGCGCCATAGGGTAAAGGGCCTCTTTGAACGGGGCCAGTCCGACCCGGCGATATGTGTTGAGAAAGGCCTCGCCGGATTCTGTGCGCAGATCAAGGTAAGCCATCACCAACCGCTCAACTGCCGGAACAATCTCTTCGGCGGAAAATCCAGGGCCCGCGCGTTCGCCGATTGTCGCATCTTCGGTGCCATCGCCACCAAGCGTAATCTGGTAGTTCTCGACCCCTGCACGGTCCAGGCCCAAGATGCCAATATGACCGACATGGTGGTGTCCACAGGCATTGATGCAGCCGGAGATCTTGATCTTGAGCGGTCCAACATCATGTTCGATTTTCAATTCATCAAACCGGGTCGCTATTTCCTGCGCAATGGGAATGGAGCGAGCCGTGGCCAGCGCACAGTAATCCATGCCCGGGCAGGCGATGATGTCGGAAATGAGCCCAATGTTAGCCGTGCCAAGACCTGCCGCCCGCAAGGCAGAATAGACTGACGGGAGATCGTTTTTATGCACATGTGGCAGAATCACGTTTTGCTCGTGACTGATGCGCAGCTCATCATGGCCATAACGTTTCGCAAGATCCGCCATCAAGCGCATTTGCGCCGATGTTGCATCACCCGGTGTTGCGCCATGGGCCTTGAGGCTGATCGTGACGATGGCGTATCCCGGCACGCGGTGTTTGGTGAGATTGGTATCTGACCAGCTGCGGAACGCCGGGTAGTGCTGGCGCGCGTCACGGAACGCCACATCATCTTCCTGCCGGAACTGCGGGGGTGCAAAGTCCGCCTCAATACCGGCCAGCAGTTGCTGGTCCACCCCGGTAAATTGAGGTCGGAGCAATGCAAAGCGCTCTTCGACCCGGGCACGGATGTCATCAAGACCATGTTCATGAACGGTAATCTTAATCCGCGCCTTGTACTTATTGTCACGACGCCCGAGAAGGTTATATACGCTCACAATGGCCTCGAGGTAAGGCAGCAGGTCTTCACGTGGCAAGAATTCGCGCATGACCTTGCCGATCATCGGGGTGCGGCCCAGACCGCCGCCAACGATCACCTCAAAACCAGCCTCGCCTTCACGTTCCACCATGCGCAGACCGATGTCATGTGCACGTGTCACCGCCCGGTCATTTGGCGAACCTGTCACAGCGACCTTGAATTTCCGGGGCAGGAATTGGAATTCGGGATGATCCGTGGACCACTGTCGGATCAATTCGGCCACCGGACGCGGGTCGGCGATCTCATCTGCCGCGGCACCGGCAAAATGGTCGGCTGTCACGTTTCGAATGGTATTACCTGAGGTCTGGATCGCATGCATCTGCACCTCGCCCAGAGCGTCGAGCATATCAGGCACGTCGCGCAGTTGTGGCCAGTTGTATTGAATGTTTTGACGGGTGGTGAAATGGCCGTAGCCTTTATCCCATTTGTCGGAAATATCCGCTAGAACATGCATCTGGCGGCTGTTCAGCGTCCCGTAAGGGATCGCCACGCGCAGCATATAGGCATGCAGTTGCAGATAAAGACCGTTCATCAGGCGCAGGGGCTTGAATTCATCTTCAGTCAGCGATCCATCAATGCGGCGCTCGACCTGAGACCGGAACTGCGCGTTGCGTTCCTTGATGAATTGGGTGTCAAAGTCGGTGTAATTATACATTGTTCACAGCCTCTTGTTTGCCATGGGAATAGTTGGATGGGCCCCGTGCACGGAAATCTTCTCTGAAGTGTTTTGGTTTCGGGACCGGGCCGCTGATGTCCACATCTGCGAGATACACACCGACAACAAGGTCAACCTGTTGCGCCCCATCGATCAAGCGCAGATCGGCATCGGCCTCATCTGTCAGCACCTCGGCTTCTGCCAAATCCCGGCTCCATCCGGTTGCAGTCTGGTAGATCACATCGCCTTCGAGCAGAGCGTTGGCGGTCACAACTTTGGGGGTAAATGCGCGCGACATCAAAGTGCCTCCTGTACTTGGATCGGGAGAGAGTAAGGAACGGTTTTGCTCAAACGCGCGGCAGCAGCCTGGCGCGGCGCGAGCCCATAGAACATGAGCGCGGGGCCTGACATTTCGGCCGCCATCAATGCAGCGGGCAAAGCATCAAGCGTGGTGTCCAGAATACGTTGCTCCGGACGCGAAGCGTTCTCTATCACCGTTACCGGTGTGTGTCGGTCCGCCCCGTGCATGATCAGGCGCCCCTGTATGAAGCGTGCAGATTTCTTACCCATATAGATCGCGGCAACTTGGCCCGGCTGCGCGAGCGTGGCCCAATCGTGGTCCGCGAAGCCTTTCATGTCGTGCCCTGTCAGGAACCGTACTGATGCATTGCGGCCGCGTTTCGTCAGGCTCTGTCCGATCTCAGCCACCGCGGCGGAGGCGGAGGTGATACCGGGCACAATGCTCCAACTGATGTCATGGGCATCCACTGCGTCAATTTCCTCGTCCAGACGGCCAAAGACAGTCGCGTCGCCAGACTTCAACCGTACGACCTGCGCACCGGCAGCCCCGTGTTTGACGATAAGCGCGTTGATGTCCTCTTGTTTCATCGAAGGTCCAAAACCCTCTTTACCAGCGTCGATCATCACCGCCTCACGACGCGCCAGTTCAAGGATCGGCTTGCTGATCAAACGGTCATAGATCACCACATCTGCTTCATCGAGCACCCGGCGGGCTTTCATCGTCAGCAAATCCGGGTCGCCGGGTCCGCCTCCAACAAAATGCACATGACCCGGGCGTGCTTTGCGGTTCAAATGATCTGCCAAAAGGGTGTTCAGCGCCGCTTTTACTGCACCTTCGCCGCCTGTGACTGCCGCAGGACCCGCCTTGAAGTAATAGGCGCGCCAGAAATCTCGACGTGCGCGGCCAAAGGGCAGGGCGTCGGCGGCTTTCCGGAAGGTCTTGCCGATACGCGCCAAAGTGCCAAGGGCGGCAGGCAGGCGCTTTTCGAGATCAGCCTTGATGGCGCGGGCCAGAACAGGGGCCGCACCTTCGGTCCCGATGGCGATGGTCACCGGGTCCCGGTCTACGATCGCAGGTGTGATGAATTGGCTGTCTTGCAAGTTATCGACGATATTGACCAGCGCACCGTCGGCGCGCGCGATCTGGGACGTGCGGGCATCTTCTGCCGCGTCCTCGTCTGCAGCGTAAAACAGTGCGGCACATAAGGCGTCACCGGGCGACATGGCACGACGTACAAGTGAGAGCTTGCCTGCCTCGGCCCACTGTATAATCACAGCGGCAGGATCGGGGCTGAAAACGGTTATGTGACCTGCTGTCTTCATCAAAAGACGCAACTTGGCCATCGCCGCTTCGCCGCCGCCCGACACCACGATACGCCGTCCGTGCACACGCAAGAAGATCGGAAAATGGTCCATGACGCTCGGCCTTTCAAAACTCTTGTTGGTAATATAGGAAATATTCCCATATTTTGACCATATATCGGTGTTGATAAGAACGTTTGTTCTGATTAACTTGCAGAATGGAACATTTGACCATTCAAGAGGAAAAAGCGGAATGAACGTTCGCATAGATGACGTGGACAGGAAAATTCTTGGCGAGCTACAACGTGACGCAAGCCAGTCATTGGACGAAATTGCCGCGCGGATAGGGTCGTCCAAGACACCCGTTTGGAACCGGATTCGCAAATTGCGCGACGCAGGTGTGGTGCGGCAGCATACCGTTTTGCTTGATGCGGAAGCATTGGGATTTGAGGCATGTTTCTTTGTCCTGATCCGCACATCCGCACATGAAGCCGAGTGGCAGGCGGCGTTTCTCAAGGCGTTACGCGACAGACCGGAAGTGCAGGAAGCCCATCGGTTGGCAGGAGATATCGACTACATTCTTAAAGTGCGGGTGAAGAATGCGCGCGCATACGACGCATTTTACCAGGCTCTGATCTCGGAAGTCAGGGTGCACAATGTAACGGCTTTACTCTCAATGGAGGAGATCAAATCAACCACCATGCTGCCGCTTTGATGCGCGTTACCACGTGACATTCAACTGACCCAGCCCGTGAAAGTGGTAGGTATTTGCGTAGCGGGGCGTTCCTGCCAGGCTGAGGTCCGGGGCATGCGCGAACAGGCGTTGCAGACCCAATTGTAGTTCCAGCCGCGCCAGTGGAGCGCCGACGCAAAAATGCAGACCTCCGCCAAAGGCCGCGTGAGGCGCGGGCTCCCGCAAGGGGTCGAATCTATCGGGTCGGTCAAACCGTGCAGGATCACGACCTGCGGCGCCCAAGATCAAAGCAACCTGGCGCCCTTTTTCCAGGAGATGCCCGTTGACTAGGATGTCTTCATAGGCATAGCGGGTGAACATATGCAGCGGTGGGTCAAAACGCAGCAGTTCTTCGACCGTCGCCGCAATCCGGTCGGGCGCCAACACCGAGGCTGGTTGTGCTGTTTGCAAAAGCGCCTTCACCGAATTTCCCATGGTGTGCACAGTGGCCTCATGCCCCGCATTCAAAAGCAAGATGCAGGTAGCAATCATTTCGTCACGCGAGAGTTTTTCGCCATCTTCTTCGGCCGCGATCAAATGCGTGATCAGATCGTCACGGGGCGTATGTCGTCGCGCGTCTATGTATTTTGACAGGAAATCCGAAAACTCTGTCGCTGCCTCATTTGCGGCAACTTCTGTCTGATGATTGCGGTTGGCCTGATACATCGCGACCATCGTGTTGGACCAGCGTAGCAACTCGTTTGACATCTCTTCGGGCACCCCAAGTAGACGAGCGATGACACGCACAGGCAGCGCCGTGCAAAAAGCCGGGACCAGATCAAAGGATCCCACCGGGAAAGCACCGCATAGGTCATCGCAAATCTGATGAATGTCTGGTGCCAGGGCTTTGACACGGCGCGAAGTGAAGGCACGCAGCACCAAGCCGCGCAACCGGGTATGTTTGGGGGGTTCCATATCCAACATCGAGTGTCGCTCGACCCTTTCAAAACCTGTTAGATGATCTGGCGCGGGGCTATACTGATCCTGGGGTGTCGCACGCCCAAGACGGCGATCGCGCAAGAGCATGTGCACCGTCGCTGCACCGAAAACAGCCATCATACCGTAGTCTTGCCAATACCGTACCGGATCATCGGACAGCACGCGGGCATAGAGACGATAGGGGTCCTGGACAAATTCTGGGTCAAGCGGGGATTGTATGAGCTTCTGCATAGAACCTTTTAAGGTCGCAGCCACTGGTCAAGGCAAGAGGCTGTTTGTAAACTTTGACGCATGCCCCGAGGATTATTGCGTCCTGCGCTCATCATCTGTGTGTTTCTGGGCGCAGTGGCGGCGGCCTCTGCGGGGGTATGGCGTTATGCTTACCTGCAGGCTTTGGACCAGTTGGAGCGTCAAGGACAAAGTGATCTCGCCCTCGCCAGCGACCGGCTTGTGGGTCAGCTACAACGTTTTCGCGAACTGGCCGTGTTTCTGGCAGACCATCCCTATAGCGCCGACCTTGCTTCGGGACACGGCAGCGAACCTGCTCAAGGTTTGTTTTTGGAAGTGGCTGACAAGACGGGTGCTTTGGATGTGATGTTTGTTGACCTGACAGGACGGGTACAAGCCTCAGCGCGGCATCTGACCACCGCCAATCTGAGCCAGACAGACTATGTAAAACGGGCGCAACAGGGGGCGCTTGGCTGGGGCCACGGTGTTGATAAACCTCTATCCAAACGTGCTTTTTACTATGCAGCACCCGTTTTCGGGAAGACTGGGAAAGTGCGTGGCGTGATCGTCGTGGCTGTGGGGATGGATGGCATTGAGGACGCCTGGCGCGGTGGTCTGCGCGCGGTTTTCTTTACTGATGCGCAGGGCAAGGTCTTTGTCACAAACCGCTCGGATTTGATTCTGTGGCAGCGCGCAACGGACGGGCCCGGATTGGCACCACCTGATGGGCAGGCACCCTCTTTTGCCAGCTATGAAACCGGTCGGCACGAGATCTGGCAGCTTGGGTGGGGCCCATATCTACCCAAAAACGCGCTGCATCTGGTGCGGCATTTGCCTTTGATCGGCCTGACGGGAGAGGTATTACTGGACGTAGCACCGGCGCGGCAACTGGCCAAATTGCAGGCCGCAGTCGTGGCCGCCTTGTGCCTCGCATTCGGCGCGATGCTGTTTTTTGCCACAGAAAGACGCCGCACACTTGCGCGGGCGAACATGCAACTGGAAGAAAGCGTGGCGCGTCGCACAGCCGCCTTGTCGGAGATTAATACCACGTTGCGCCAAGAAATGGTCGACCGTCAGGACGCCCAAACGGCTCTGGCGCGCGCGCAATCAGATCTGCTGCAAGCCAGCAAGCTTAGCGCTTTGGGAAAGATGAGTGCAGGCATCAGCCACGAACTGAACCAACCGTTGATGGCGATCCGCTCTTTTGCCGAAAACGCCGAGCAGTTCATGAACCGGGATCAGCCGGAACGGGTTCGGGACAATCTGGGTCGCATATCGGAGATGGCCCGGCGGATGGGCCGCATCATCAAAAACCTTCGGGCGTTTTCGACCCAACAGGCAGAACCTCCGACACGTGTGAACCTGGTGGCCGTTCTGGATAGTGCGGTCGACATGATTTCCGAACGGGCATGTGACATGGGCGTGTCCGTCCACTACACGCAGTCGCGCCAAGCTATATGGGTGAAAGGGGGAGAGGTGAGGCTGGGTCAGGTATTTACGAACCTAATGACCAACGCCCTCGACGCACTAGGCGATTGCGAGACACGCGAACTCTCGGTTTCGATCCGGCAGACCAAAGAAATATCAATTAGCATTCGTGATACCGGACCTGGTGTCTTGGATCCCGATAAGGTGTTCGACCCGTTTTATTCAACCAAGGAGGTTGGCGCCTCCGAAGGCATGGGGTTGGGTCTATCGATCTCCTATGGGATCATCCAGAGCTTTGGCGGTGAAATTCGCGTGCGCAATTGCGAGCCCGGCGCCGAATTTACCGTTGAGCTTCAACCTTGGACAGCGCAGGAAGCAGCATGAGCAAAAAAGTCCTACTGGTTGATGATGACGCGGCTGTGCGCGATGCGCTGGCGCAAACTCTGGAACTGGCAGATCTTGAACCGCTTACGGCGGGGTCTTTCGTGGCCGCCAAGGACCTGATTACTGCTGACTTTGACGGCGTCATTCTGTCTGATCTCAGAATGCCGGGACGGGACGGGTTTCACCTGCTGACCTACGCGCGCGGGCAGGATGAGGATTTACCGGTGATCTTGCTGACCGGAGAGGGCGACATACCTACGGCCATGAAAGCCGTCGGGCAGGGCGCTTTTGATTTCCTTGAGAAACCCTGCGCGCCTTCGGACTTGCTGGCGATTTTGGAACGGGCTCTGAAAACCCGCCGCCTGGTCTTGGACAATCGCAGGCTGCGTGCCCTGGTGGCAACGGGAGATCCCGCGGCGCGCATGATCTTTGGCGCGTCGCAATTGGCCGAAGGTCTACGGGCGCGTGTCCGTCGTGTTGCGGTGGCCGAAACCGAAGTATTGGTCACCGGCGCGCCCGGTACTGGCATTTCGAAAGTCGCCGAGGTTATTCACTTGTCTTCGCTTCGCTCCAAAGCACCCTTTGTGAAACGTGCGGCGGCCGCTTTGGACGTGACCGATTTGACGGAAACATTGGAAACAGCCAAGTCAGGCAGCCTTTTTATCGATGAGATTACGCAACTGTCCGCACAGACGCAGCTGAGTCTTTTGGAGGTCTTGGAAACGGGTACGCCAACGCGCATCATTGCCGGATCGACGCGGAACCTGTCCGCCAGCGTGGCAGAAGGCCAGCTGAGTTCGGAGCTTTACTACCGACTTGAAGTAACACCAGTTCGCATCCCTTCGCTTTCCGAGCGGCCAGAGGACATTCCGGTTCTGTTTCGCCACTATGTTGCACAAGCCAGCGAGCAAGCGGGACTCAGTTCGCCGGAAATAACACCTCAGGTCGTAGCTGGGCTGATGGCACGGGACTGGCCGGGCAATGCACGCGCATTGATGTCGGAAGCCATGCGGTTTGCTCTTGGTTTGACCGAAGAGGCAGACCCCGATATCGGCTTAGGTCTCTCCGAGCAGATGGCTCAGGTCGAGCAGAGCCTTTTGGAGCAGGCTTTGAGGCGCGCGCAGGGACGTGCAGTGGTCGCAGCCGAGGCGTTGAAACTACCGCGCAAGACATTTTACGACAAACTGACGCGCTACGGGATTCGCACTGATACGTACCGCAATGACTAGTGTGCGGAATTCCGCACAATGCGGGCCAATCCTGTGCGAAATTCCGCACCTGACTACAGCGACATGAGTGTCGTTTCATACCAAAGTAGCTTCTCAATACACTGTAACTAATTGATATTTGTCGGATATGTACGCGCGCATTCATAATCCTTGCCCCCAACGCAGAAGGACGATTTTATGATCGGCATCGCATCGTCTTCGGCGGTGCCCGTTTAACGACCGATAAGAAAAGTTTCTGGGAGGAAACCATATGAAAATCATGACCGCTGCCCTAACGGCGTTGACCCTTTCAGTCAGCGCTTCTGCTGTTGCCGCTGCCTGCGATGACGGCGAAATCGTGATCAAATTCAGCCACGTGACCAATACAGACCGCCACCCCAAAGGCATCGCCGCCTCCTTGCTGCAAACGCGCATAAACGAGGAAATGAACGGCAAAGCCTGCATGGAAGTTTTTCCGAACTCGACATTGTACAATGATGATCAAGTCCTGGAAGCCTTGCTTCAAGGGGACGTGCAATTGGCGGCGCCATCCTTGTCCAAGTTCGAACAGTTCACCAAAGTGTTCCGTATCTTTGACCTGCCGTTCATGTTCAAGAACATCGAGGCCGTAGATGCTTTTCAGAACTCTGACACGGGTCAGGCGATGAAAGAATCCATGGTGCGTCGCGGGTTGTTGGGCATCGCTTTCTGGCACAACGGCATGAAGCAAATGTCCGCAAATGTTGCATTGAACAGCCCAGCCGATGCCAATGGATTGAAGTTCCGGGTTCAAAACTCTGATGTGTTGAAGGCGCAGATGTCCGCTCTCGGCGGCTCGCCCCAGCCAATGGCGTTTTCGGAAGTTTATGGTGCCTTGCAAACCGGCGTTGTGGACGGTCAGGAAAATACCTGGTCCAATATCTACGGGCAGAAATTCTTTGAAGTTCAGGACGGCATAACCGAGACCAATCATGGCATCATCGACTACATGGTCGTAACCTCAACCGACTGGTGGGAAAGCCTGGACGCGGATGTGCGCGATCAACTGGGAACCATCATTGCCGAAGTAACCGAAGTGCGGAACGCGGAATCCACAGCCGTAAACGATCAGGCCAAAGCTGCGATCATAGAAGCTGGCGGCGTAGTACGTCAGTTGGATGAGGCAGGGCGCGCCGAGTGGGTTGCCACCATGAAACCTGTCTGGGAGCAATTCAAAGATGACGTCGGACAGGAAAACATCGACGCAGCTCAGGCCATCAACGCCGGTTTCTGAGACCAATTGAGTTACACTGCTCGGCCTGCATTTTGTCGGCCGGGCAGATGAAAAAGGGGGGAGGGGCTGCGCATGTCGCAATCCTATGAAGCGGAGACGATCCTTGGTCGCATCGTCAACGAAATCGAGGAAACGGCAATTGCCCTGATCCTCGGACTGATGACCATCCTGACATTCGTAAATGTGGTGCTGCGCTACGGCTTCAACACCGGGATCATCTGGGGGTTGGAGGCAGTCACTTTTCTCTTTGCCTGGCTGGTTCTCTTTGGGGTCAGCTACTGTGTCAAGGTGACCGCGCATCTCGGCGTGGATGCGGTGATCAACCTCTTTTCTCCGCCAGTGCGCCGCGTTCTGGCTTTGTTTGCCGCTGCTGTCTGCTTGACCTACGCCGCGTTGGTGCTGAAAGGCGCCTGGGATTATTGGGCACCTTTTGCAGGCTTTGATGCCACGTCCGGTCGCTGGTTCCCGACCGGGTTCGAAGACAGCCGCGATCAGGCTTGGTATGAGGTCGTGGACATGCCAATGCCCGAATGGTTGCGATGGATCGAACCGATCTTCAACCAGGGTGAAGAATACGAAAAAATTCCACGCTTTATTCCCTATGCAATGCTGCCTTTTGGCATGGCTCTGCTGCTCTTTCGCTTCCTTCAGGCAACCTTTCGCCTGGTGAAGGGAGAGACCACCAGCCTGATCGTCAGTCACGAGGCCGAAGATGAAGTAGAAGCCGTCAAACACATGAACGCAGGGAAGTAACCCATGGAAGTTGCAGTTCTTTTTTCCATGGTCGTAGGCTTGATGCTGGTCGGTGTTCCGATCGCAATCAGTTTAGGGATGTCCTCGATTGTCTTTCTTCTGGTGCTCAGCGACACGTCGCTTGCCTCCATCGCACAGACATTGTTTCAGGCGATGGCTGGGCACTACACGCTTTTGGCAATTCCGTTCTTCATTTTGGCGTCCAGCTTCATGTCGACCGGCGGTGTGGCCAAGCGGATCATACGGTTTTCGATAGCTTTGGTCGGGCACTTACCCGGCGGATTGGCGATCGCTGGTGTTTTTGCCTGTATGCTATTTGCGGCACTGTCCGGATCCTCACCCGCCACCGTTGTGGCTATCGGCTCCATCGTGATCGCAGGCATGCGACAGGTAGGGTATACCAAGGATTTCGCTGCGGGAGTCATCGCCAATGCGGGAACTCTGGGCATCCTGATCCCGCCGTCTATTGTGATGGTGGTCTACGCCTCAGCCACAGACGTGTCCGTTGGACGCATGTTTCTGGCAGGCGTCATTCCCGGGCTGATGGCGGGCTCCATGCTGATGATTACCATCTACATCATTGCAAAATTGCGTGACCTGCCCAAGGGCGAATGGCGCGGCTGGGGCGAAGTCTTCGAGTCGGGTCGCGAAGCAGGGTGGGGTCTGTTTCTGATTGTGATCATTCTGGGCGGTATTTACGGCGGTATTTTCACCCCTACGGAAGCGGCAGCCGTGGCAGCGGTTTACGCATTTTTCATCGCCAGCTTTGTCTATCGGGACATGGGGCCGCTGCATGTCAAGGACGGCGAAACTCAAAACCTGACGTTGATGCGCAAACCTGTGGCGCTGGTCACCGCATTCTTTCACCGCGATACCCGAGACACCCTGTTTGATGCCGGAAAACTGACGGTGACTCTAATGTTCATCATCGCCAATGCGTTGATCCTCAAACATGTTTTGACCGACGAACAAATCCCCCAACAGATCGCGGCGGCGATGCTTGATGCTGGATTTGGTCCCATCGTTTTTCTCGTTATCGTGAACGTGATCCTGTTGATTGGCGGTCAGTTCATGGAGCCGTCTGGGTTGTTGGTGATCGTGGCGCCGCTCGTGTTCCCGATTGCCATTGAGTTGGGCATCGACCCTATTCACCTGGGGATAATCATGGTTGTGAACATGGAAATTGGGATGATCACGCCACCGGTGGGGCTTAACCTTTTTGTGACGTCCGGCGTAGCCAATATGCCGATGATGTCGGTGGTCAAAGCCGCGTTGCCCTTCACGGCAGTGCTCTTTGTGTTCTTGATTATGGTGACCTACATCCCGATTATCAGCACCTGGCTTCCGACACTCGTCATGGGCCCCGAGATCATCATAAAATAGCGCGAAGGATCATGGGCGCGCTGCAACTGGTGCGCCCACGATTATTGCAAAGCCGCTTTTGCCCGAAAGGCGAAGCGTCAACTCGTCGCTAAGGCGTCGATGATTGGCGAAAAATCTTCGGCTTTCAAACTGGCACCGCCCACCAAAGCCCCGTCCACATCAGATGTGGCGAAGATATCAGCAGCGTTGCCCGGTTTGACCGACCCGCCGTAGAGCAGACGAATGTTGCCACCTTCCGCGCCAAATCGCCCCACCAGTTCTTCGCGCAGAGCCATGTGAACCTCGGCGATCTGATCAAGGGTCGGGATCTTTCCGGTGCCAATGGCCCAGATCGGTTCATATGCCACCACCAGATTTGCACCATTGCTCCCGGCAGGTACTGATCCCGCAAGCTGGGATTTGAGCACTGGCAGGGCTTCTCCGGCCTCTCGTTGCGTCAGACTTTCACCAATGCAGACTATGGCAACTAATCCACCGTTTTGCACGGCATTGGCTTTTGCACAGACCTGAGCATCAGTGTCGCCATAAGCCTCGCGGCGTTCCGAATGCCCGACGATGGCATATGTCGCACCGGAATCTGCAATCATTTCTGCACTGGTGTCTCCAGTGAACGCGCCTTTGAATTCAGCATGGCAATCCTGCGCGCCGATGGCCACAGAGCTTCCCGTACAACGGTCAGCAGCCGGGATCAAAAGCGGGTTTGGCGGGCATATGACAATGTCACAAGAGCTGTCCACATGTGCCGTCTTCAGGCGATCCAACACCTCAAGACTGGCTTGGGTGCCATTCATTTTCCAATTGCCCGCTGCCATTTTCCGACGCATGAGTTACTCCTGTAATGATTTGTACTCTTGGTAGCAGCCTGACCCATTGACGGCAATCAATGCGCGTCGCGTGCGCTGGGTGCACAGGCAGGGCGGGCCGGAGCAACACGATCGGAGGCCAATATGATTCCCAGACTGGACGCCAAACTGCTGGAACAGAACGACGCGGAAACGCTGAGGCAATTGCGTGAAGCGGCAACCGAAATTGGCTTTTTCACGATCTTCAACACAGAACTGGCACCGACGCGTATGCGTGAGGTTCTAGCCCAGTACCGCAAGTTCTTTTTACTACCCGACGCTGAAAAGGCCGCCATCAATATGGTGAACACGGGCGCAAACCGAGGCTGGGGCGCATCAGGCTCTGAACAGGTTGATCCAGAGGCCAACCCGGATTTCAAACAGGTTTTCGATATCGGGTTTACCTTGTCTGCCGATGATCCACGCCGCGACTTACCAGTTTACGCCCCGAACCAATGGCCCGAATTCTTGCCCGGCTTTCAGCAGGAAATCGAAAAGTACTTCAACGAGGCACGCGGAGTTGCAATGCGCCTTCTACGCGGCATTGCCCTTTCTATTGATGCGCCAGATGACTATTTTGACTCGTCGTTTGAAACGCCAATGGCGCTACTACGCGGGAACTTTTACCCCGCGCGACCCGCATGGGCCACAGAGCGGGATTTCGGGACCGCTACCCATACAGACTACGGTTGCCTGACCTTGCTGGCCACCGAAGGTGGTCCGGGTCTAGAAGTCCGTAAGAGGGGTGGGGGTTGGATACCGGTTTCCGCACCCCCCGGCGAATTCGTGATCAATTTCGGGGAAATGATGGAGATCTGGACAGACGGCCTGGTGCGCGCAACCCCGCACCGGGTGATTGGCACGGACAACGAACGCATTTCTATCCCATTGTTTTTCAATCCATCCTTTGAGACGAACATCGCTCCGCGCGGATCAGGTCAGCTTTTACAGGCAGGAGAACATTTATCCCGACGGTTTTCCGAGACTTACGTTCACTTGCAAAAGCAGGATTGATCAACCGAATTTGATGGACTCGCCGCAACCACAGGCTTCGGTAACGTTCGGGTTTCGGAACTTGAAACCGCTTTCCAGCAGCGAAGTTTCATAGTCAATCTCAGTCCCAAAGAGGAACATCTGCGCCATCGGTGCGATCATGACCCGCGCGCCGTCTTGCTCGACGACCTCATCATTTGGATCGGTCTCCTGGACGTATTCCATGGTGTATTCCATACCCGCACAGCCGCCTTTCTTGACGCCGATGCGCAGCCCTGCATGGCCTGCGGAGCTCATGAGCTTGGCCACTTGCGATGCGGCCTGTGGGGTCAATGTAACAGCTTGCTTACCGGGTATACCAAACATGGAAACTCTCCTTTGGAGCCAATCTAAGCAGTATGATCGCGCGGAACAAGCGGGCGCGCTGGATTTCCACCCACCGTCGTGCCTGCGCTAACGTCCCGCGTGACAACCGAGCCTGCCCCTATCACAGCATCATCGCAAACTTTCACACCTGGCAGAATGATCGCACCACCCCCGACCCACACGTTGCGGCCAATGCGGATGCTTTGCCCAAATTCAAGTCCGGCGTCGCGCTCTTGCGGATCACGGGGGTGATCGGCGGTCAGGATTTGCACTTGAGGTCCAAATTGAGTGTTGTCCCCGATGTGGATGGGGCAAACATCGAGCAAAATACAACCGTAGTTGAAAAATACATTATCCCCCAAATGGATGTTGTAGCCGTAATCCGTGTAAAAGGGCGTGCGAATTGAAACACTTGAACCACGACTCCCAAGCCACTGATCTAAAATTGATTTACGGTCAATTGCGTCGGAAACGATGGTCGCATTGTAGCGCCGCTGCAGGCTCTGGCTTGAAGCACGCTCTTGCACCAGTTCGGGATCTCCCGCGCGGTACAATCCGCCAGAAACCATCTTTTCTTTTTCCGTGGTCATGGGGTAAATTTACATAAAACCCAGTTCAAGGCGCGCCTCGTCCGACATCATGTCCATACCCCAGGGCGGCTCCCATACCAGTTCAACATTGACCTGTTTCACCCCCGCGATTGGCTCCACCGCATCTGCCACCCAACCCGGCATTTCACCGGCGACGGGACAGCCCGGAGCGGTAAGCGACATCTTGACCTCGACCTCATTTTCACCATTAATATCAATGGTATATATCAAGCCAAGCTCGTAGATATTGACGGGAATCTCAGGGTCGTAAACTGTTCGACAGGCCTCAACGATCTGCTCATAGAGAGGATGATCGGTTGTAGATGGCGCAATCAATGGCGCGCCTTCCATCGGTTCTGATACGTTGTTCATTGAGAGCCTCACTCATGATCCTTAGTTTTTATATAAGGATTGGGGCGCAAAGGGTAAAGGGGGAGGCATTGGGTTATCTATCCATTCACACCAGGGGAAAAGGTAACGCGCCATTTAAGCGGCCCTAACTTGAGTAAACAAAGACTCATTTTTCGGAGGCGACTCATAAGCCCATGATCTCGCATTCCTCTTGCACCCTACGCGAAAGAGCCGATGTGATGCTCCCGAATGACGAAATGCAGGTTTCCAGCGGCGTTGCCGACGCACTAGCGGCGGTGCCGCATCCTTGGGCGCTTGGAACCAATCAAGGCCAAAAACAACTGGCAGGTTCAATAGGATCTTGGGCGATGCATTCCTAACTTTGGCCGTAAATCCGGCGTCAGCAGATACTTAGCTTTTAGCCAATTTCTCTGGAGGCGTTGTTTAATTGATTTCCAGTCTTGGCCTTCTCTCAAGACCAATTGCAAAACCTCCAATGTACCCAAAGGAATAGGTCGCTTGATTTGGCAAATTCTGCCAAACTCATTTTGTCCAATGGGAGGTAGATGATGCTGGATACGACGATAAATGACCAAGTCACTGAGTTTCTCGACGCTTTTGGGACGGCGCTAGAAAATGGCGATATTGATGCCGCCGTCGACATGTTTGAAACAGATTGTTACTGGCGCGACTTGGTGAGCTTCACGTGGAATATCAGAACCATGGAGGGTAAAGATCAAGTTCGTGACATGTTGTCAGCGCAGCTTTCTGCCACCCAGCCAACCGGATGGAGAATCGCGGATGGCGAGGTTGCATCCGAAGACGGCGGCATCACCACGGCGTGGATCAGTTTTGAAACCGGTATCGCACGCGGCTATGGGTTGGTGCGCCTGCGGGAGGGCCGGATCTGGACGCTGTTGACGTCGATGGTCGAGCTGAAAGGTCATGAAGAACCTTTAGGTTATGAACGCCCTCTCGGGGCCAAGCATGGTGCTGGAAAGGGGCGCATGACCTGGGCCGAGGAGATCGAAAAAGAGCGCACAGAACTGGGCTACACGAAACAGCCCTACACGGTCATCATCGGCGGTGGACAGGGCGGTATCGCTTTGGGTGCGCGGCTACGGCAACTGGGTGTTCCCACGATTATTGTCGAGAAAAACGAGCGGCCTGGCGACAGTTGGCGCAACCGGTATAAGTCGCTCTGCTTGCACGATCCGGTCTGGTACGACCATCTACCCTATCTGCCGTTTCCGTCAAACTGGCCGGTTTTTGCGCCCAAAGACAAAATTGGCGACTGGCTAGAAATGTACACCAAAATCATGGAGCTGAACTATTGGACACGCTCTACGGTTCAATCCGCCAGCTTCGATGAAGCCACGCAGGAATGGACCGTCAAGGTTGACCGCGACGGGGAGGCGGTCACGCTGAAACCCAAGCAATTGGTTTTTGCCACGGGCATGTCCGGCAAGGCCAATATGCCCGATCTGCTGGGAATGGATACATTCAAGGGAGACCAGCATCATTCAAGCAAGCACCCGGGACCAGATGGCTATGCAGGCAAAAAGGCGGTTGTCGTTGGCTCAAACAATTCAGCCCATGACATTTGTGCCGCCCTTTGGGAGGCGGATGTAGATGTGACCATGGTGCAGCGCTCCACCACTCATATCGTACGTTCAGAGCCTTTGATGGAAATCGGTCTCGGCGATCTTTACTCGGAACGCGCGGTTGAGGCTGGCATGACAACCAACAAGGCCGATCTGATCTTCGCCTCGCTGCCTTACAAGATTCTGCACGAATTCCAGATACCCGTTTATGACAAGATCAAAGAGGTGGACGCCGAGTTTTATGCCGGACTTGAAAAGGCAGGGTTCCAGTTGGATTGGGGAGCCGATAACTCCGGGCTGTTCATGAAATACCTGCGGCGCGGGTCAGGTTATTACATTGATGTGGGCGCCAGCCAGTTGGTCATCGATGGCAAGATCAAACTGGCACATGGGCAAGTCACTGAAGTGGTCGAGGACGGTTTGGTGTTGGATGACGGCACCAAGTTGGAGGCGGACATGATAGTCTATGCGACCGGCTATGGCTCGATGAATGGCTGGGTCGCCGGCATTATTGATCAGGAAACTGCGGATAAGGTTGGCAAGGTCTGGGGCCTGGGCTCTGATACGCCCAAAGACCCCGGTCCTTGGGAGGGCGAGCAGCGCAACATGTGGAAACCCACACAGCAAACCGCATTGTGGTTCCATGGTGGCAATCTGCACCAATCGCGGCACTATTCGCAGTTCCTGTCCCTGCAACTCAAAGCGCGGATGGAAGGGCTCGACGGCCCGGTATATGGCTTACAGGAGTCTTACCACCTCGGGAGATAAAAACAGCAAGGCGCGGCGGGTCAATCGCCGCGCCCACGTCCCAAAATCAGTTGCGGCGTTTGCGCGCCGGTTGTGGACGGACACGGGTCTCTACCTCGTCATAGAGTTTGCCGACAATGTCTTTGCCGGTTGCTTTTTCGATGCCTTCGAAACCCGGAGAAGAATTGACCTCCAACACTTTGGGGCCCGCTTCCGAGCGCAAGAGATCCACACCCGCCTTGCCCAGACCAAAGGCGCGCGCGGCCCGGACGGCAGATTCCCGTTCCACCTTGGTGATGCGCACCACTTTTGCCGATCCGCCGCGGTGCAGGTTGGACCGGAAATCGCCTTCAGCGCCGGTGCGTTTCATGGCAGCTACAACCTTGCCTGCGATCACAAGACAACGGATATCTTCTCCGGCCGCCTCTTTGACAAAATCCTGAACCAGAAAATTGGCCTTCAGCCCGCGAAAGGCATCGATCACCGACTCCGCAGCTTTCTTGGTTTCCGCCAGCACCACGCCTTTGCCTTGTGTGCTTTCCAGCAGTTTGACGATCAGGGGTGCCGTCCCGACAAGACCCATGAGGTTCGACGTGTCTTTGGGCGAGGCGGCAAAGGCGGTGGTCGGCATACCAATTTTCTTGGACGCCAGCACCTGATGCGCATGCAACTTGTCGCGTGAGGCGGTAATGCCGGCCGAGCCATTGACGCAATAGGTGCCGATGGTTTCGAATTGCCGGATCACGGCGGTTCCATATGGCGTGATCGATGCACCGATACGCGGGATCACCGCGTCGTAACGTGGCAGACGCTTACCGTCGTAGTGCACTTCGGGCGCCATGGCGTTGATCGCCATGTAGCAACGGGTGGTGTTGATCACCTCGACTGTATGTCCGCGGGCTTCGCCAACCTCGACCAAACGGCGCGTTGAATAATTGTCTTCCCGGCTGAGAACCGCGATGCGCAGGGCGCGATTGGGCGCGCGACGTTTGAGGGAAGCGCTGTGGTAGTCTTCGTAATTCAACTCAGGTTGCAGGTGTTTTTCCGTCGGCGAGATCGAGATGTAATCGTTGAGCGCCTGACGACCCAGCAGCATCCGCGACGACATAGACGCGCGGTTGGTCAGCGTAATCTCAATAGGCCAGTTTTGCCCGCCAACCGCCAGTTCCGATGTAATCACGAAACGTTGTTCCGTTTCGCCGTTGGACGAGGTGACCTCGCGTCGGTCAACCAACGGCGCCGAACAGGTGATCGCCATATCTTCGCGCCCGGCAATCGGGTGCACGTTAAACCGCACCTTGGGCTGCTTGGCGGGGCCGAACACCTCTATGTCATGGGCGTGCAGCGCAGACGTGCGTGCGCCTGTGTCCACCTTGGCCTTGATCGCGGGCAATCCCAGATCGGGCAGGGCGACCCATTCTTCCCAACCAAATGTAAGGGGGGCTTCGCTCATGGGTCTCTCCTTGCTGGCCGCGCGACGTGTTTTAAGGTTTCTTTTGTCCGTGTCTGCGGCGCGAAATCTGAAACCACATCATTCTCGGAAAAAACACAAAAAACAATGCGCTTTTGCCTTGGCTTGGATGCGTACATCGACCGGCAATTTTCCTTCCAACCTAAGCAGGGTCAAACCGTCGGATTTTCGGTCGGGTACTGACCCCAGGGGTCTTACGCAACGCGGGCAGAACGAGGCGTGAGATCCCCCCTTCCGGTGACCCTAACCCGCATCGCGATTTTTCTTTGGAAATATCTTTTAATGAACCGGCAAAATGTGTGATGAACGCCTGCAAGGCTTTCGCTGAACAACCGTTGGTATTTGTGGAACTTTCGTCGGGGTTTCAGTGGCAAGGCATCCCGGGTTCGGATGAGCGATCCCGTCAGTCGTTTACGTCCTGATGCACGATGCGAGCGCCACTGGATTGTTTGCGAAAAGCGATACGCAATCCGATCCATGCGATCAAAGAAAGCCCCGAAAAAATCGCCAGAAGGGCGGCGGCGCTGAACCCCGGTGCCACCAAAACAACCGCCACCATTGCCAAGGCCCCTAATGCGAAGCCGAGGAATATGAAGCCGGGCACCAGAACTTCGACCACCGCAAGCGCAAGGGCAGCTGCCATCCAGACCCACCACACCGTTAGCAGATCGCTCATGTGCCGCGCCCTTTCAGCAATTTGAATGCATCACCAAAGGCCTCGATGGCCTGAGCCGGGACGAGAATGGTCTGTTTGCCGTCACCGGTGCCTAAGGCATTCAACGCATCCACTTGTTTCAAAGCGATCTGGTACTGTGCCGCTTCCAGCCCGTTTTCGTTGATGGCGAGGGCCACAACCTGCGTGGCATAGGCCTCTGCATCCGCCAGAATACGGCGGGCTTTGGCAGTTTGCTCGGAGGCATAGAGTTCCGCATCCGCAGCCAGTTCAACGGCGCGTTTGGACCCTTCGGCCTCGGTAACCTGCGCCCGGCGCGCCCGCTCGGCGTTGAGCTGTTGCAACATCGCGTCGCGGGTCGCTTGGTCGAGGTTCACATCAAGTATCTCAGCGCGGGTGACCTCGATCCCCCAATCGTCCACCTGATCTTCGACAAGTGATTTGATCGTTGTAATCAGTTGTGAGCGGTTGGATTGCACCTCATCAAGGTCCATTTTACCGATCTCCGCCCGGACAATCCCGGCCACCGTGGTGGCAATGGCGGCATCCACATCGCGGATCCGGTAAACGGTCTTTTCGGGTTCCGTGATGCGATAAAACACAGATGTTTCCACCTGTACCAGCACGTTGTCTTTGGTGATCGCGTCCTGACTGGCATTGGGTAGCTGTCGCTCCAGAATGGAAATCTCATGGGCGACACGGTCGATGAACGGCACGATCAGGTTGATCCCCGGACCCAGCACGGCGCGCAAACGACCAAAGCGTTCGATCACATATTTCTCGGACTGCGGTACGATCTTCACCGCCTTGACAATCAAGACAATGAAAAGCGCGGCTAACAGCAGGAAAACCAATGAGCTTTCGATCAAAGACAGAATGAAGGTTTCAATGTCCACGCGGGAGTGTCCTTTCGTGACGGGGCCCTCCTAATTTGAGCGTGGTCGCGCGGGAATGCAAGTTACGGCGCGTGATTTGCGCACCATGGTTAGCAAAGACTTGACGGATTACTCGGCCCCGGCGTCAGGCATCGGCCCGGTTTTCCACGTGCAGCCGGGGGGAGGGGGAGTAGGTGTGACATCGCGGTAGGCGGCGGGTGCGATGTATTCCCAAGCGATGAACCATTGTGGTTCTGGTATCGCCTCGACCCAACCGCGCCACTGTGCATAGAAAACTGCATCGTCAAGGCGTTCCTGAGCCCATTGGCAAGGGTTTCCCATCTGTGCGCGAAAGGTGGGTGTCATGGTTACGCTGCGATCGAGAAAGACATTGCGGAAATCGGTTTGGGGATCAAACACCACCTCAGTCAGATCAACAAACCTGAGCATACCAGCATTGTTGGTGCTCATGCTCAGGTTTGTTTCCACCAGATAACTGACGTCGCTTGGCTTTCCGGTCATTTGGGAATAGTCGAACACTGACCCCTCCATCTGTGCGCCGCGGAGGTTTGCCCGCTCCATCTGTGCGTCGCCGAGGCTTGCCCCCTCTAACTTCGCGCGCCGGAGGTCTGCCCTGTCCATCTGCGCGCCTATGAGGTATGCCCCCTCCATCTGTGCACCGAAAAGGTCAGCCCTCTCCATCTTCGCGTCGAAGAGGATTGCCCCCGTAAGAAAACTGATTGACAGATCAGCCTTGCGAAAATCCATCTCGGATGTCTGTCGCCTCTTCCAATCCAGGCTTTGCAAATCGGCTCGGGCGGCGCGGCGGCGGCGTTCGAATTCTTCGGTGAACTCCGCTTCTCGATTGCCGAAATCCGCGCAGTCCTAGCCCTCGCGCTCGCGTCGGCACCATGTTGCGCGAAACTCAGCCCGTGCGTCTCGGTAACTCAGCCAACCCGCAGGGCGTTCGACAATGTTTTCGCCGGACAGGTTCAAATGTGCGAGTTGGCTCAAAGACCCCTCGGTCCGCTGATAACTGTTCCAGAGAAGGGCTGCGCCACCGATGATCAGTCCAAGAGTTTGAAAGCCGGTCGCCCACAAACGGATCGGTTCTGACGTCGGCGGCTGCCGCATGCGGCGGGCCATCATGGCGAGGCTTGAGGCGCCCGTCACGATGGAGATGGCAAAGCCGGACGCCGCAATACCCGTCATCCAGAATTCACGGGCGGGCATGGAAAGCCGCCAGAGAAAGTAGAGAACAATCAGCCCAAACCCCCAGGCCAGCAGGAAATTCAGCAGCATGGCACCGCCTTCGAGCGTGCGGGGCATGGCGGCGTTGTCGCCGCGCATGCGGCGGCGGAAGTGCAGGGCGGCGTCAGTGACGAGCCAAGGTGTGACGGCATCACCGAGCCGGATGCCATTCAGGCGAGGCGGGGCGGCCCCAAGCGCGTCCCAGAGGCGGATCAGGTAGAGGTGGAAATAGCCATAAATCGCGGCGATCAGGATGGGGGCCGCCACGAAGAAATACGGCGTGGGGACCTCAACATTCACCAGCGGCAATTGGGTGGCGCGGTCGACCCCATATAAGTCGATGTGTTCGACCTCCATCAAGGTAATGCCCACAAAAACGAGCGCTGCCAGCAGTGCAAACCATGTGGAGCGGGCGTTCCGGGTCAGGGCGTTGATACGGTCGAGGTGGTCTTGGTCCGTCATGAAGCAACCTTGGTGCCAAATTCGGACAGTCTGGCCGAGGCGGTTAAACCGATCAAGGGGCTTGGAAAAGCCGGTGATTTGCGCCAAAGGGGCGTCATGAATTTTTCATTTGAGCTGCACGCCACAGATGGCAAAGCCCGCACCGGCGTTATCAAAACAGCCCGCGGCGACATTCGCACCCCAGCCTTCATGCCCGTGGGTACGGCCGGGACTGTCAAGGCGATGATGCCCGGGTCGGTGCGGGACACCGGCGCTGACATTCTATTGGGCAATACTTATCATTTGATGTTGCGCCCCACCGCCGAACGCATTGACCGACTGGGCGGATTGCACAAGTTCATGAATTGGGAGCGCCCGATCCTGACGGATTCTGGTGGATTTCAGGTTATGAGTCTCGCCGACCTGCGCAAACTGACGGAAAAAGGCGTCACGTTCAAAAGCCACATTGATGGCTCGAAACATGAGATAACGCCGGAACGATCCATGGAGATACAGCGGCTTTTGGGCTCTGACATCGTGATGTGCTTTGATGAATGCCCCGCATTGCCGGCCGATCGCAAAACGATTGCCGACAGCATGCGGTTGTCGATGCGTTGGGCCGCGCGGTCGCGGGATGCTTTTGGTGACAGGCCCGGACATGCGCTCTTTGGCATCCAACAGGGCGGGTTGGAGCAAGATTTCCGTGCAGAGAGCGCACAGAGCCTCATAGACATTGGGTTTGATGGCTATGCGCTTGGTGGATTGGCCGTGGGTGAGGGGCAGAAGGCGATGTTCGATGTGCTGGATTTCGCACCGGATATGCTGCCGCAAGACAAGCCAAGGTATCTGATGGGGGTGGGAAAACCCGACGACATTGTTGGGGCTGTGGCCCGGGGTGTCGACATGATGGACTGCGTCTTGCCCAGCCGTTCCGGGCGCACTGGACAGGTCTTTACCAGGCGTGGTGTGGTGAACATAAAGAATGCGCGCCATGCAGATGACCCGCGCCCCCTGGATGAAGATTGCACGTGCCCGGCATGCCAAAACTACAGTCGCGCCTATCTGCATCACGTGTTTCGCAGTCAGGAAATCATTTCGTCAATGCTGCTGACGTGGCACAACCTGCATTATTATCAGGAGCTTATGGCAGGGATGCGCCGCGCCATCGGCGAGGGCTGTTTTGAAAGCTGGCAGCGGACATTTCATCAGAGCAAAGCGCAGGGTGATATAGAGCAAATTTGACAAGAGACTGAGGTTGTTTTTTTCGCCCCAAGCCGCGTCGGTTTAACCCAAGATTAACTCCATGACACCTAGAGAGTTCCTGTATTACAGGAGTGTCAGGATGTCGGCTAAATCCAAAAACGCGGAAAATGAAAAAGGTCCTTCCCTGGATCATACGTTGCATTTGACCCAAAAGAAAATTGCACCAACCCGTTTGGCCGCGCTTCAAATGCTCATTTTTCATATGGAAATGAGCACTGAAGAGGAAAGCAATGTTACGGCAGAAGATTTTTTGGATGCCCAAACAAAACTGAAAGAAGGGTTTGAAGCAGCCCGTAATTTCAAAACCTATCTTTCGGAAACGCACAAGCTGGACCTGCCTGATACATCAAACAAAATGCTTGAAAAACTCGTCGAAGCAATGGACGAACTGGTGCGCATTACGGACCGGTGCACTGTGACTGACGGCGAAATCAAAGGCTTTCGAGCAGGTGCCGATATGTACGACCTTTGCTGTACGCGCATTGCCAAGGGCGTCAATGAATTTAGCGACGATTTGCGCACCTTCTTTTTGGAACTCAATGACAAAGGCAAGGCCGACGCTCTTGACAGAACCAGCACGATTGCAATGGAAATCGGTAAAATCGGGCGCGTTATCAACATGGTCGCGACCAATGCATCAATCGAGGCGGCTCGTGCTGGAGACGCAGGAAAAGGGTTCACAGTTATTGCCGACGAAGTGAAAGTGTTGTCTTCGCGGGTTTCCTCGCTGTCCGTGTCTCTGACGGATCGATTGCATGTAAATTAAACCCACATTCTTGGGGCATTTGCATGATTTGAAGGCTTGTGATTCCGCTTCGCAGTGGCCATGCTGCCGCGAACAAAAAACAACAGCAAGGTTGAATTAAGGTGTGTTCCGCCCCACCTTTGACAACCAAACCTGGAGATGGACGAGCGTTGCCGCTTGAGTGGGACCAGCGCCATCTTGCCTAACAAAGGAAAGAGCATGCAAGAGCATTTGAACGCGTCATACCCGGTATTGCCTTTACGGGATATCGTAGTGTTCCCTCATATGATTGTTCCACTGTTCGTCGGACGTGAAAAGTCAGTTCGAGCTTTGGAAGAAGTTATGGCAGACGACAAGCAGATTTTGCTGTCCAGCCAGATCGACCCCGGTGTTGACGATCCAGACAGCGATGGAATCTACAAGGCGGGCGTTTTGGCAAATGTCTTGCAATTGCTGAAGTTGCCGGACGGCACTGTTAAAGTGCTTGTCGAAGGTCAAGCGCGTGTGCGCATTACCGAGTATTTGGAAAACGACAGCTTCTTTGAAGCAAGGGCCGAGTACCTCACGGAAATGCCTGGCGATATTGCCACAACTGAAGCTTTACTGCGCACCGTCTCCAATGAATTCGAGCGATATGCGAAAGTAAAAAAGAACGTGCCGGAGGAAGCTCTGTCAGCGGTTGGTGAATCAACTGAGCCAGCCAAATTAGCGGATTTGGTGGCTGGGCACTTGGGAATAGAAGTCCATCAAAAACAGGACCTTCTGGAAACGCTTAGTGTTTCCGAACGTCTAGAGAAGGTCTATGGCCTGATGCAGGGCGAGATGTCGGTTTTGCAAGTTGAGAAAAAGATCAAAACGCGTGTCAAATCACAGATGGAGCGCACGCAGCGTGAATATTATCTGAATGAGCAAATGAAAGCGATTCAGCAGGAATTGGGTGATGGAGAGGACGGCAAAAATGAAGTAGCCGAACTTGAAGCCAAGATTTCAGAAACAAAGCTGAGCAAAGAGGCCCGTGAAAAGGCAAACGCCGAGATCAAAAAGCTCAAGAACATGAGCCCGATGTCTGCCGAAGCCACCGTGGTGCGGAACTACCTGGATTGGATGCTGTCTATCCCTTGGGGTGTGAAATCTCGGGTGAAGAAAGACCTGCCGCGGGCGCAGAAGGTGCTCGATGACGATCACTATGGTCTGGAAAAGGTCAAAGAGCGCATTGTAGAATATCTGGCCGTTCAACAACGTTCGGCGAAGTTGAAAGGTCCGATCATGTGCTTGGTCGGCCCCCCGGGAGTTGGTAAGACGTCACTTGGAAAATCTGTTGCGAGAGCGACAGGCCGAGAGTTCATTCGCATTAGCTTGGGAGGGGTCAGGGACGAATCTGAGATTCGTGGGCATCGCAGAACCTATATTGGGTCCATGCCAGGAAAGATCATTCAGGCATTAAAAAAAGCGAAGACGACGAACCCACTGATTTTACTGGATGAAATTGACAAGATGGGACAGGATTTTCGAGGTGACCCTGCGTCCGCGATGCTCGAAGTGCTCGATCCGGAGCAAAACTCGACTTTTGTAGATCACTACTTGGAGGTGGAATACGATTTGTCGAACGTCATGTTTCTTACGACTTCCAACAGTTACAACATGCCGGGCCCATTGCTGGATCGCATGGAAATAATCCCGTTGGCGGGCTACAGCGAAGATGAAAAAAGAGAAATTGCGATTCAACATCTCGTGCCGAAGCAAATCAAGAATCACGGTTTGAAAGACAAGGAGTTTTCACTCGAAGAATCTGCAATTACCGAGATGATCAGGACATATACCCGTGAAGCCGGTGTCAGAAATCTTGAACGTGAAATTGCCAAGGTTGCGCGAAAATCACTGACCAAGATCATCAAGAAAGAAGCTGAGGCCGTTACGGTGACGGATGAAAACATCGACGACTTTCTTGGGGTCAGGAAATTCCGCTACGGGCTTGCTGAAAAAGAAGATCAGATCGGAGTTGTAACGGGATTGGCCTACACGTCTGTTGGGGGTGAGCTTTTAAGCATTGAAGCGCTGCGGCTGCCAGGAAAAGGACGAATGAAAACCACCGGCAAGCTCGGCGATGTAATGAAGGAATCAATTGACGCCGCATCAAGTTATGTAAGATCGATCAGTCCAAAAATCGGTGTGAAACCACCACAATTCGACAAAATCGATATTCACGTTCACGTTCCCGATGGAGCGACGCCAAAAGACGGCCCAAGCGCTGGACTGGCCATGGTGACGTCAATCGTTTCTGTACTGACGCAAATCCCAGTGCGGAAAGACATTGCGATGACGGGCGAAGTGTCTTTGCGCGGAAACGCGATGCAAATCGGTGGACTAAAGGAAAAACTTCTCGCGGCGCTGCGTGGAGGCATAACAACTGTGCTGATACCTGAAGAAAACGCGAAAGACCTTCCCGAAATTCCGGACAACGTGAAGGTCGGAATGACAATTATTCCGGTCAGCCATGTGTCGGAAGTCTTGGAACATGCTTTGGTGCGCGCTCCGGAAGCAATCGAGTGGGACCAAGAGGCGGAAGATGCTGCGGCAGCTGCCAGCCTTGCGCGCAATTCAGATTCAACGGACGCTGCCACCGCGCATTAATTCTTTGAGTGACGACATCGAAATGGCGTGACCGTTGGTCACGCCATTTTCATTGCCGACAACGAACCAATCTAACGAAACCTTTTGCGGTTGAAATCGCTTGAGGCATTCGTGTTGGATCCCTGCTCCCAAGCCATCAATGTGCGAAATGCCCGGGTGAAAAAGGAGATGCTTTTGCTCAATATCTTGACCCAATTTCTGGTTACCTGTGAATACCGCTTTCGCACAAGTTGGAATGAAGTGGCGAGATGGGATCTACTGCGCTTCTTGTAAACGTGGTTTGTTTCCTTTCAACAGAGTAGAAGTCACCGACAATAACCTTTTTCCCGCCAGACTGGCCAAAGCGCACTCGCGCCGCGCATGTCGGTTCTGACCGGCGTTGAAGCTTTTAGGTAAATTCGTTTGTGATGCTTCATTTAGCGACAGAAACTCATGGTACCGCTCTGGCGAGACATGGTCGCCGAGTTGAGCACAATGGCACACGGGATGACGTAGAAAACTCTGAGCACGTAAGCCCTCTTGCACCTTTGTTGCAAGGCACATAGAAGAGCGGAAATTTCTGCGCGCGCCTCGCTCGGCGCGACTAATTCACATGGAGCAAACATGCAGGTCACCGAGACGTTGAACGAAGGTTTGAAACGCGGCTACGCCATCACGGTCACTGCGGCTGAATTGGAAGCCAAGGTCAATGAAAAGCTGGCTGAAGCCCAGCCGGAAGTCGAAATGAAAGGTTTCCGCAAAGGCAAGGTTCCGATGGCGCTTTTGAAAAAGCAATTCGGCCAGAAAGTCATGGGCGAAGCCATGCAAGAAAGCATCGACGGCGCTATGAGCGATCATTTTCAAGCGTCCGGTGATCGTCCTGCGCTACAGCCCGAAGTAAAAATGACGAACGAAGACTGGAAAGAAGGGGACGACGTCGAAGTGGCGATGTCTTACGAAGCACTTCCCGAAATTCCTGAGGTTGATTTTTCCAAAATCAAGCTGGAGAAAATGGTCGTGAAAGCCGAAGTTTCAGCAGTAGATGAGGCTTTGAGAAATCTTGCCGAAACCGCGCAGAATTTCAAACCGCGCAAGAAAAACGCCAAAGCCAAAGACGGCGATCAGATTGTCATGGACTTCCTTGGTAAAGTGGACGGCGAGGCCTTTGATGGCGGATCGGCAGAAGATTATCCGCTTGTGTTAGGTTCAAGTTCTTTCATTCCTGGATTTGAAGAGCAATTGGTAGGGGCCAAAGCAGGCGAAGAGAAAGCCGTGACCGTCACTTTCCCGGAAGACTATCAGGCGGAGAACCTGGCCGGAAAAGAAGCTATTTTTGAATGCACGATCAAAGAGGTCAAGGAACCGGTGCCTGCCGAAATCGACGATGAGTTGGCTACAAAGTTCGGTGCTGAAGATCTAGCAGCTTTGAAAACGCAAATCGCAGAACGGCTTGAAGCGGAGTACGCGGGTGCTGCGCGCGCTGTCATGAAACGTCATTTGCTCGATGCTCTAGATAGCATTGTTGATTTCGATCTGCCCCCTTCGCTCGTCGATGCTGAAGCAAAGCAGATTGCGCATCAACTATGGCACGAGGACAATCCGGATGTTGAAGGGCACGATCACCCTGAGATTGAAACCACCGACGAACATACAAATCTGGCGACACGACGCGTGCGTCTAGGCCTGTTGTTGGCAGAAATTGGACAGAAAGCGGAAGTTGAAGTAACTGACGCCGAAATGACGCAAGCCATTATGGCACAAGCGCGTCAATACCCTGGACAAGAACGTCAGTTCTTTGAATTTGTTCAGCAAAATCAGCAAATGCAGCAACAAATGCGTGCACCATTATTTGAAGACAAAGTTGTGGATCACGTGTTCGAAAAGTCTGAGATCGGCGAAAAGACGGTTTCAAAAGAAGACCTTGAAAAGGCCGCCAAGGCACTCGAAGAAGAGTAGTCTTTGAACAAAAAATTGAAAACGGGGCTGCAATTGATAAAGCAGCCCTGTTTTGTTTTACTCAAAGTTGAATGCGAAATCTCGCAAAGCCGTCTGATCCTTCACCTGCGGGCACGAGATTCATGCCTTTGACATCATCGACGTAGTTCTCGGCTTTGGGGCCCGTGTCAAATAATACAGACGCACCGTCCAAAGGCTTGAACGTCCAATTGGCATCCGCACGTGGGCTAATTGTGCCGTTTTCAACGATATAGCGGACGATGACGTCACGGTTGGTGTCCGGGCCTTCAAAGACAATACTATCGCTCTTTGCACCAGGAAAATCACCACCGCCACTTGCACGGTAGTTGTTGGTGGCAATAATGAATTTCTGATTTAAATCAATTGGTTCACCATTGAACCTCAAGTCATATATCCGACTTGCATCCGGTTCAATCAACGCACCTTTTGGGTCAAATTTTGACGGCTGGCTGAGATCAATTTGGTAGGTTACGCCGTCAATCACATCAAAATTATAGGACGGAAAACGATCATTGATTAACATCTGGTCGGCTTCGCCAGGTGTTACCTGATTGAACATTCCAGCGGAGCGTTCCAACCAATCCTTAACCTCAGCGCCTGTGACCAAAACCGCCCGCGCAGTGTTCGGATAGAGATAGAGGTCTGAGACATTTTTTATGGCAACATCACCTTTGGGTACATCCGTGTAGTACTCCGGACCGCCGCGGCCACCAGCCTTGAAAGGCGCGGCTGCTGACAGAACAGGAAGGTTTTCATATTCAGTCCCTTGCAGCATTTCCTTGATGTACCATGTTTGCGCATTTGACACGACTTGTACGGATGGATCATCCGCCACCAAGGCAAAATAGCTGTGCAGATTGGCATCCGTTTTACCGACTGCGCGGCGCACATAGGCGAGGGTCTCATCGTGGGCTTGTTGCGTGCTGGCCAGCACGGCTGCGTCGCTCTCGACTAAGGCAGTGATAGAGCGATCTTCATTGCGCTTGGAAATGGGTCGCGCTTCGGAAGCATGCCCCGCAATCCGCCAGCCGTTGCTATCCCGCTCTAGCATGAGATCAATGAGACCGAGGTGACTGCCCCAAAAACCTCCCATTGTCGCTGGCTTCCCATGGATTGTGCCCGCTTGCGCATCAACCGCCGCGTAGTCTTCATAAGAGCTGGAAGGGAAAACTAAATGGCTGTGCCCGGTCAAAATAGCGTCAATGCCAGGAACAGCGGCGAGAGGCACTGAAGCGTTTTCCATCATCGCAGTTTCTTGCGCCGATCCAATCCCGGAATGCGATAGCGCAATGATAATGTCAGCGCCTTCCTCTTTCATTTGAGGCACGTAAGCGCGAGCCGCTTCCAAAATATCGCGGGTTTGAACGCTGCCCTCCAAGTGCTTGCGATCCCAGTTCATGATCTGCGGTGGGACAAATCCAATGAGCCCGATTCTAATCGGATGTTTGACGCCGTCACCATCTGTAAGTTGACGGTCGATGAGCGAATAGGGCGTGACCAGCGGTGTGTCCTGAACAGGCGTGGCACCCATTTCTTTTACAACATTCGCCGACACGACGGGGAAATTGGCACCTGCGAGAGATTTCAACAGGAAATCAAGACCATAATTAAATTCATGATTACCCAGCGTTGAGGCATCGAATCCCACAGTATTCATGGCCGCGATGACCGGATGCATGTCGCCCTCTTTCATGCCGCGCTCATAGGCAACGTAGTCTCCCATCGGGTTGCCCTGCAAAAAGTCACCGTTGTCGAGCAAGAGCGCATTTGTTGCCTCTGCGCGGATATCAGCGATGATGGAAGCAGTACGCGCCAAACCGACTGTGTCACGGGGCTTGTCCGCGTAGTAATCATAGGGAAAGACATGAACGTGAAGGTCGGTGGTTTCCATCAATCGCAGGTGCGCTTGGCCAGCAGCAGCCTGAACGGAAAACGGATGTAATGCCAGTAGCCCGGCACTGCCGGCAATAAACGAACGACGAGAGAGGCATAGGGTCACAGCAGTTTTCCTTTTCATTGTCTCATGTAAACAGATGCTTTTCATTGCCACCTTACGGTTTGGCAACGTTTTGCATGGGCCTGAGGAGTCATCTCTCCTCCGGTTACTTCGCTCTAGAGTAGTATATGTTGCTCTAGAAGCAATCCGGTTTCAAACCAAGAGCCTCGCAAAACTATTGACGCTGATCGCGTTAAGATTTCGGCATCATTCAGATCATCAAATTAGTCGCAAAATTCTCTTTTGCTAACGGTCGTCAATTGGATGTTTGACCTTTGGCATCGCCCTTGACCGGATCTTGCGTGAATTGGCGAACAGCATTTGGAATTGACCCCATCAGCAATTGACGAAGTCTTCGCATTTGCCTGACTGTTGTATATGTCAAAACGCGTGTTACCGCCTCGGAAACACGATGTCATCGCTACTAAGACAATTGCGAAAGAACGAATTCCACCCGATTTGACACCGAAGTTTTGGGCAATATCAAATGCGAATACCCCAATTGGATTAGAGCTGATTGAATCCGGTCGTGTTCTGCAACAGCTTCGTCAAACCCGTGACGGCGGTCTGTGTCAGTTCGATAAATCTCAGGCCAAGGCGGTGCCATAATGACCTTTCGATGGTAGGGGCGATCGGCGCCAATTGTGCGTGATACCGGCGCGCCCGCGTAATACTCCAAAGCGACGGCGACATCGATCAGGCCCCTGTCAAAAAAGACCCGCTCGTCAGTTTGCGTGGCCCAGGCGAGGTCTTTCTGCGCCAATGCGTGCGTCTCTCGCAAGAATGCGATCATGCTCGTCCAAGGCAATGCATTGCCACCCGATACCTTCTGAGCGGCGATGACGCGTCTGCCAGGCTCTTCAACTACGCGGTGACCCCGCGCCTTCAGGGATGCAACGAGGGTTGATTTGCCGCCACCTGAGCAGCCGGAAATCAATATGTGGTTTGCCATGCCGGATTATACCGCGCGCCGGACCAAAAAAAAGCCGGGCGCATATGGCACCCGGCTTTTGTTGTTAGATCTGTGCTGAAATCAGGACTTGCCTGCAGTATCTTCCTGATCACCCGAGACATCTTCGGAAGGTGTCTCTAAAGCTTCGGCCAGATCGTCATCTTCAGATGTGGCGGCCCCAATGTCTTCAAAAAGCTCTGCAATCTCAAATTCTGCAGCTGCTTCTTCTTCTGCCGCTAGTTCCTGAATGGATTTACCTGCGGCTTGCAACTCGGCTTCTTCCGCGGAGCGGGCCACGTTCAGTTCAATCGTTGCCTCTACTTCGGGGTGCAGCACAACCTGAACAGCGTGCAGACCAAGTTCCTTGATCGGTTGCAGTACGACCTGCTTGCGATCCACAGAGAACCCTGCCTCTGTCGCGGCTTCGGCGGCGTCACGGGTTGTAACGGACCCATAAAGCGCGCCTGCATCAGACGCAGAGCGAATCACGATAAACTGTTGACCATCCAGCTTTTCGGCTAGCGAAGCGGCTTCCGCTTTGGTCTCCAGGTTACGCGCTTCAAGCTGTGCTTTTTGCTGTTCGAAAGCTTCGATGTTGGCTTTGGATGCCGACAAAGCTTTGCCCTGAGGCAAAAGGAAGTTGCGGGCATACCCGGGTTTGACGTCGACGACTTCGCCCATCTGGCCCAGTTTTGCGACGCGTTCGAGAAGGATAACTTGCATGACGGTCTCCTTACTTCACAGCGTATGGCAGCAGCGCGAGAAAGCGAGCGCGTTTGATGGCCCGAGCCAGTTCACGTTGCTTCTTGGCGGAGACTGCGGTGATACGGGATGGCACAATCTTGCCACGCTCTGAGATATAGCGTTGCAGCAAGCGTGTGTCTTTGTAGTCGATCTTTGGCGCGTTATCACCCGAGAACGGGCAGACTTTGCGGCGGCGGAAAAATGGTTTTGCGGCCATGGTTTATATCCTTGTCCTAATGTCGATCAACGGCGCTCACGGCGATCAGGCCGTTCATCGCGTTTTTGCATCTGTACCGATGGCAGTTCAGCGTGATCATCTACTTTGATGGTCAGAACGCGCATCACATCGTCATGCAGGCGCATCAGGCGTTCCATTTCCTGAACTGCTGGAGCCGGAGCATCCGAGCGCAGGAAGGCATAGTGGCCTTTGCGGTTTTTGTTGATCTTATAGGCCATCGTTTTGACGCCCCAGTACTCGTGATCCACGAGTGCGCCGCCGTTATCGGACAGAACGGCGCCAAAATGTTCGATCAGCCCTTCGGCTTGCGTATTGGACAAGTCCTGACGCGCGATCATAACATGCTCATATTTAGGCATGCCAATTCCTCATTTCTATCAAGGCGCATTTCATATGAGGGGCCATTTTTCCTTTTGCGGCCCCGCCACGAGAGACTGCGCGGTTCAAGTGGTGTGCAAAGGAAAGGCCGATATACACGCTTTGGCAAAAGGCGCAAGCCCGCGCTGCATAACACGGCAAGAGACATTCACGACGGCCCGTACCGCCACGCGCTTCCGGCACACTAACCTTCCGACTTCGCACGGTTTCTTTTACACAAGTCAGCCTTCATCGCCACGTATTGTTCGCAAGCGCGCAGAACTTGTTTACTTCTGCGGGATTGGCATTGGCGCAAACCGGCCCACATAAGTGATATATTCGCAAAATAAGGAGGTCACCTAAATGAAATCACTTGTACTTGCCGCCACCCTTGCAGCCACAGCAGGCATGGCTTCGGCAGCCGCTGAAAAATATGTTCTGGACGCCAGCCACAGCCAGGTTGTGTTCAGCTACAACCATTTGGGCTTCTCAACCACTTTTGGGATGTTCTCGGGTTTTGAAGGCGAGATCATGTTCGATCAGGAAGACCCGTCAGCGTCGTCCGTGACTGTCTCTATGCCCACAATGAGCATGTTCACAGGATGGGAAAAACGCGATGGACACTTTATGTCCGACGATTTCTTTGGTGCTGCAGAGGGCGATATGATCACCTTTGCATCAACTGGCATCGAAGTCACCGGTGACAACACAGCGCAGATCACGGGTGATCTGACCATGAACGACGTAACCCAGTCAGTTGTTCTGGACGCCAAGTTGAACCAAACGGGAGATCATCCTCAGGCCGGCAAACCTTGGGCGGGTTTTGATGCAACGACAACTGTGTTGCGGTCGGATTTCAACCTGGGCAGCTTTGCGCCATTTGTCAGTGACGAAGTGGAAATCGTCATTTCTATCGAAGCGATGAAAGCCGAGTAATCTTGGTCCCGCCAAGCACTCGAAGGCCACGCAGCTTTTGCGTGGCCTTTTTCATGGGCGTTGGTCTGAGATCCGACTATCGATCTTTTGAAGCAATCAGCGATACAGCGACGCCGACACTAAATCCGAGAGAGCCTTCATCTTTTTGCCCGTCGCCAATTGCGAAATCGCGGCGATCCAACTGCGTGCTGCCTTGCATCGTCGCGACCCCGTCGACGAGATCAAGTGTGAAAGGCAGAGTGACAGGCATGGAGCGTTCCTTGATGGTCACGGTACCTTGCGCATCGTAGCCGGCATCGGACCGCAGGATATCAGCCTGAAAAACGGCAGTTGGAAAGGAGTCGGCGTTGAAGAAATCTGCCCCGAGCGCTTGTCCTGTGACTGACCCAAGTGTCAGCGAACCAACAGAAATGGTGACTTCGACGGCGCCTGCGACCCCAGTTGCGATGGTTTCGTCGAAACTAATTTGCGCAGTCCAATCCGCAAACACACCGCGCACGTCCGATCCCATTTGTTGCACAACAATCGCCAGCTCTCCTTCTTGCACGACCCAGTCTGATTGAACTTCGTCAAGCGAGGCCGAGACTGCAACCGGCGTGTGGCTGGCGTAAAGGTCGAGAGTACTGCCGATGACAAGCGCCGCGCCCCAGATCACCAGAGCACTAAAGATCGGTAGAGCCACCCGGTGGTGTCCATCACTTTCAGGTACTGACGGGGATCCAGGAAGCATTCGCCGCAGTGTCACGTCCTTATCGATGATGTGGTGTTTCAGAGCGCCTGCGACGTGCAGCAAGATGGAAGCCGCCAGCACCCGTTCAAATACGATATGCAGCCCAGCAGCAGCGGCTGCAACGGTTTCGGATTTCGGCACAAAGAAAAGATTTTGCCCAAATGGCCACCAGATCGGCGCAAAGCCATCAGTCGACGCGTGATGCACCCACCCCGACAGGGGCACCAGCAATAGTGAGCCATAGAGAAGCCAATGTACTGTTTCTGCGGCCAGGCTTTCCAGCTTTCGATCAGCGTGCAGAAGCCCCGGCTTAGGTTGACGGATCGCCCAAAGAATCCGAGCCAGAGCAGTGAAGAAAGCGGCCACGCCCAGTGTTTTATGCAGAGAAAACAACCATGCTTTCTGTGCGAGTTCTTCGGAGGTGTCGTAAGGTAGACCATTCGCGTAGATACCCAATGGGATCAAAGTCAGAATCAGCAGAGCGGTTAACCAGTGAAATGTCTTGGTTACGGCACCATACCGCGTGGCGGAATTGGACAGCGACATTGTTTGCCTCCTCGTCGTAGGTGATGCTCTTAGCTTAGTTGCGATCTGCACAACGGCAATGGCCACCGGTGCACATATGCTGCGCGCAGGTGCAAAAGCGACATGCTGCACCAAATTGCAAGCAGGGACGTTGCCTCGCCTTCATCGTCAGGCTAAGCCGGGGAACACAAAAGAAAGGGGAGGAGGTTTGATGAGCATCGCATTTGTTTTTCCGGGTCAGGGCGCACAGACCATCGGCATGGGTAAGGCATTGGCAGACACCTATCCAGCAGCGATGGATGTTTACAAAGAGGTTGATGATGCTTTGGGCGAGAAGCTCAGCACGCTGATTTGGGAAGGCGACATAGAGACACTCACACTGACCGAAAACGCGCAACCGGCTTTAATGGCCACGTCCATGGCGGCTTTGCGCAGTCTTGAAGCGGAAGGTTTCGGGCTGGACCGGGTGAGCTTTGTGGCGGGTCATTCGCTGGGCGAATACTCCGCTTTGGCCGCGGCAGGAACTTTCAGTGTGGCAGATACCGCCCGGCTTTTGCGAATCCGCGGGCGCGCCATGCAACAAGCCGTTCCAGTGGGCGCGGGCGCGATGGCGGCTGTCCTTGGATTGGATGTCGAGGCCGCCACGCGTGTGGCGGCAGAAGCGGCAGAAGATCAGGTCTGTCAAGTCGCAAATGAAAACGACCCCACCCAGAACGTGGTTTCGGGCCACAAGGAGGCAGTGGAACGTGCCCTTGTGCTGGCCAAAGAAGCCGGAGCGAAACGCGCGCTGATGCTACCGGTCTCTGCGCCGTTCCATTGTGCGTTGATGACGCCAGCAGCCGACGAAATGGCGCAAGCGCTCGACCAGGTCACCCTGAATGCGCCGAAAGTGCCCTTGGTTGCAAATGTTTCAGCTTCAGCGGTTAGCGATCCTGCGGAGATAAAATCTTTGTTGGTGGATCAGATCACAGGTCGGGTGCGTTGGCAGTCATCTGTAGCATGGATGGTAGGCCAAGGCGTGACAGAGTTTTGGGAATTAGGCGCAGGCAAGGCGCTCAGCGGCATGATCAGGCGGATCGCAAGGGAGGCGGTGACGCGCAACGTCGGAGCACCCGATGACATCAAAGCTCTAGTGGAAGGATAAAACCGATGATGTTCGATTTGACAGGTAAAAATGCGCTGGTGACTGGCGCATCGGGTGGCATTGGTGCCGAAATTGCACGGCACTTGCACGCGGCAGGTGCCACCGTCGGATTGTCGGGTACACGTGTCGACCCGCTTGACGCATTGGCGGCAGAACTGGGAAGCCGGGCGTCTGTACTGCCTTGCAACCTCAGCGATATGAGCTCGGTCGACGCGCTGCCAAAACAAGCCGCAGAGGCAATGGGCTCGGTGGACATCCTGGTCAACAATGCCGGGATCACTCGGGATAACCTCTTCATGCGCATGTCGGATGACGAGTGGCAATCCGTTTTGAACGTGAATCTCACGGCAACGTTCAAGCTTTGTAAAGGTGTGATGCGCGGCATGATGAAAGCGCGTTGGGGACGGATTATTAATATTTCAAGCGTTGTTGGTGCAACAGGAAACCCCGGCCAAGCCAATTACGCCGCGTCCAAGGCCGGCATGGTCGGCATGTCAAAGAGCTTGGCCTATGAGGTCGCAAGCCGGGGTATCACTGTGAATGCGGTCGCACCTGGATTTATCGAGACAGCGATGACAGACAAGCTTACGGATGACCAAAAGTCTGGAATAATGGGGCAAATTCCCACTGGCCGGATGGGAACACCGTCAGAAATCAGCGCCGCGGTCTTGTATCTTGCCAGCGCCGAGGCCAGCTATGTTACCGGAACAACCTTGCATGTGAACGGTGGTATGGCCATGTTATGACTGCAGTTTGCATACCCCCCTTGCGGGAAAGCACATTCCGTTTGCCATCGCTGCCGCTTGTGCTAAAGGGGGCGCACAATTGACCCCACATGTGCTTAGGTACATGTGGACCGATCCGAATTAGCGCGGAGGTTTTCACGCTAGATCGGAGAGAGCCGCCCCTTTGGGGCAAACGTTTGCCGCGCTCGTCAGAGCCGAAGCGGGAAGCAACCGAAAGGGGCCAGATTTGGCCCGAACGAATGAGGGATTAATATGAGCGACATCGCAGATCGCGTTAAGAAAATCGTTGTGGAGCACTTGGGTGTTGAAGAGGACAAAGTAGCTGAAAATGCTTCGTTCATCGACGACCTGGGCGCAGACAGCCTCGACACAGTTGAACTGGTGATGGCATTCGAAGAAGAATTTGGCATCGAAATTCCTGATGATGCGGCTGAGACCATTCAAACCTTTGGTGACGCGGTGAAGTTCATTTCCGAAGCTTCCTGAACCGCAACCTGGCATCCGCCGATTGCATGCGAAAAAGCGTCTTTCCAAAAGGAAGGGCGCTTTTTGCTATTCTGGCTTCGCTCAGGGGTTGAAAAGATACCTGCTATTGCGCAATTCTGCCGACAGAGGGCGCAAGACCCCATTTTCAGAGCAGAGGCAGCGAGATGTCGCGCAGCATTCCGACGATCAATACCTCACGATTGACCCTCCGTGGCATGCGGCCAGAGGATTTTAGCAGATTTGCCGAAATATGGGCGATGCCGGAAGTTGTGCAATACATTAATGGTGATCCATGGCCGCGCAGCAAAGCCTGGGCAGCATTTTTACGCCATGCCGGTCATTGGCAGATCACGGGTTTTGGGCAATGGGCCATACATCGTCACAGAGAAACGGACATGTCGGGACAAGTTGGATTTTTCTATGCCAAACGCGACTTGGGTGAAGATTTCGACTTGTTTCCGGAGGCCGGATGGGTACTGGCCCCAGAGGCTCATGGTCAAGGCTTCGGGATTGAAGCCGTACGCGCGTCACACGACTGGTTTGACCGAGTTGTTACCGGCCAATTGGTTTGCATGATTGCCCCCGAACACAGCGCGTCTGTAAAAATTGCAGAAGCTGTGGGGTACACAGTACTGCGCGATACAGAATACGAGGGCAGCCCTGTGCGGCTCATGGTGCGAAAAGGCCCGCCGCAATAGCAAATCGATGCTGGTTACCCAACTGTGTGCCCTTGCACAAAAATGGCGCTAGGCTGTATGGGGGGACACGAAATAATGAAGGGCGTTACAATGCGCAGAGTAGTTGTCACAGGCCTGGGCCTGGTTACACCGTTGGCCGATGGGGTTGAGGCGAGCTGGTCACGGCTTCTTGCAGGTCAGTCTGGTGCAGGACCGATTACTGGATTTGATCCAAGCAAACTGGTGACGCAATATGCCTGCGAAGTGCCGTTGGGGGATGGCTCTGATGGGACTTTCAATGCTGATACCTATGTCGCGCCAAAAGATCAGCGCAAGGTAGATACTTTCATCCTTTTCGGTCTCGCTGCCGCACAACAGGCTGTAGAGGATGCCGGCTGGCAGCCTGAAGATAAAGAGAGCCTCGAACAAACGGGTGTGCTGATTGGTTCCGGAATAGGCGGGCTCAATTCGATTGCAAATACTGCAATAATGATGCACGAGAAAGGTCCGCGCCGGGTTTCCCCTTTCTTTGTGCCCGGAGCATTGATCAACCTAATCTCCGGTCAGGTTTCCATTAGATACGGATTTAAGGGACCCAACCATTCCGTCGTTACAGCCTGTTCCACTGGAGCGCATGCCATTGGTGACGCCAGCCGTTTGATTGGTTTTGGCGACGCGGATGTGATGATTGCCGGGGGGGCGGAAGCGGCTATCTGCGAGATTGGAATGGCCGGTTTCAATGCGTGCAAAGCACTGAGCACCAAACGGGGTGATGAACCGACAAAAGCCAGCCGACCCTATGATATTGACAGAGACGGGTTTGTCATGGGCGAAGGCGCAGGTGTCGTCGTGTTGGAGGAGCTAGAACATGCCCGTGCCCGCGGCGCGAAAATCTACGCGGAAGTTCTAGGCTACGGGCTATCGGGAGACGCCTTTCATATCACGGCGCCGTCTGAAGACGGAGAGGGCGGCGAACGCGCGATGCGCAATGCACTGCGCAATGCCGGGCTTGCGCCAACGGATATTGACTACATTAACGCACACGGCACATCGACAATGGCCGATACGATCGAGCTGGGCGCCGTTGAGCGTTTGATGGGAGATCACGCCAGCAAGGTTACCATGTCTTCCACCAAGTCCGCGACGGGGCACTTGTTGGGTGCAGCAGGTGCCGTCGAGGCTATTTTCTCGATCTTGGCGATCCGGGATCAGGTTGCCCCACCAACGATCAACCTGGACAACCCTGCTGTGGAGACACCCATTGATTTGGCACCCAATGCCAAGCGTCCACGTGAAGTGAATGTGGCTCTGTCCAACTCATTTGGCTTTGGCGGCACGAACGCCTGTGTGATATTCGGGAAAGTAGACTGATGTGGCGTCATATTGCCTCCAACGCCGTGACCATGCTGATCGTTCTGTTGTTCTTGATGGGCGGGGTCATTTTGTGGGGCAAAGGCCAATACGATGCCTCAGGTCCGCTGCAACAAGCCATTTGCCTGCAAGTCCCGAGCGGCACAAACATGCGCCGTGTCAGTGTCGATCTAGAGGATCAAGGGGCGGTGAGTTCACCAGTGATTTTCCGGATGGGCGCGGACTATGCGGAAAAAACCAGTCAGTTGAAGGCGGGGAGCTATCTTGTTGATCCCGGCGCATCCATGGCGCAGATCGTCGACATCGTCACGCGCGGCGGGGCAAGTACCTGCGGTACGGAGGTGGTCTACCGCATCGGTGTCAATCGTTTGGGCATTCAGGTGCGCGAGTTGGATCCTGAAACAAACCGATTTGCCGAACGCGCAAGCTTCACACCAGCTGAAGAAGACGCACCCGCTGTTTATGCGGAAAAGAAGGCACAAGGCGACACGCGTTTTAGAGTAGCACTGGCTGAGGGCGTAACAAGCTGGCAGGTTGTTGAAAGCCTCAAGTCGATGGACGTGCTCGAAGGAACAGTAGCTGATCTGCCGCCGGAGGGCTCGCTGGCTCCCGACAGCTATGAGGTTCGACCAGGCGATGATCGCGCCGAGGTCATTTCACGCATGCAAAGCGCACAAGAATTGCGGGTGGCTCAAGCCTGGCAAAATCGCGACGAGAACCTACCCGTGCAAACGCCAGAGGAACTATTGGTGCTGGCCTCGATCATCGAAAAGGAAACCGGCGTGGCAGAAGAGCGCGGACAAGTCGCCAGCGTTTTTGTGAATCGTTTGAACCGTGGCATGCGGTTGCAAACCGACCCCACGGTGATCTATGGCGTGACCAAGGGGCAGGGAGTTTTGGGTCGTGGTCTGAGACGCAGCGAACTGCGCGCAGCTACGCCATGGAATACCTACGTGATCGAAGGGTTGCCGCCGACCCCCATTGCCAATCCCGGAACTGAAAGTCTTCAAGCCGCAGCCCGTCCTTTGGAAACAGACTATGTATTTTTTGTCGCCGACGGCACGGGCGGGCATGCTTTTGCCAAAACACTGGAGGAGCATAATCGCAACGTTGCGAAATGGCGACAGATCGAGGCGGATCGCGCCAATCAACCTTCCGGAAATTGAGTGTTTTCGGATTGGCGGCCTGATGCAAGAACTATGGTTCTTAACCGTCAATGGCCTTGAGTTTTCTCGTGCGGAAATTAACTTTTGTTAATCCGACCGTACGGTTAGCGTTTTGATCGTATTGGAATTTTCTTGACTTTGCGAACGGTTACACGTATACCTTGTGACATGCTAGAAGAAGTGGGCAGACGACCCCGGGAGTAATCCCGCCGGGTCGTTTTTTCGTTTCTCTCGTGCGGAGACTACGCGCATGAGAGGTAAAGACCTGAATGACTTTAATCACCCCAGAGCTCGTAGAGTCGCAAACTGAAGACCTTTTAAACTCGGTCATCGGTTCCATCAAAGATTTGCGAAAAGAATTGGAAGACCTCAAAGAACGGGTCCGCGAAACAGATGGTGCAGTGACGACGCAGGGGTCCAAGACCGTGACCCATGCTGTGTCGCTCTTGGAGACTTGCCAGAAAGTGGAGAACCGCCTTGTCGAATGCCGCAGTAAACACGCAGGAATCGTCCAAGGAGGCTATGCCCTCGATCTCGAAAAGGCACGGGCTTCGATTGGGTGCAAGCTGGATCGGCTCCGCTGCACGCGACCTACAGGACCAGTTTCTGAATGAATTGACTGAGGGAGAGCTTCTGGCTCTCCCTTTTTTGTTCGAGTTTTGAGCGATGGAACACCAATTACCGCCAGAGGGAGATTGGCGGTCCTGGGTAATCATGGGCGGGCGCGGGGCGGGGAAGACCCGCGCAGGTGCGGAGTGGGTGCGGGCGCAGGTTGAGGGGGCAATGCCTACGAACGCAGGACGCGCACGACGCGTGGCCCTGGTGGGCGAGACCTTTGACCAGGTGCGCGAAGTTATGGTTTTTGGCGACAGCGGTATCCTGGCCTGTTCGCCTCCCGACCGAAAACCGGTTTGGGAAGCGGGCCGCAAACGGCTGGTGTGGCCAAACGGCGCGATTGCTTCGGTGCACTCCGCGTTTGATCCGGAAGGGCTCAGAGGACCGCAGTTTGACGCGGCCTGGGTCGACGAAATGGGATGCGCCTCCATCGACAAGGGCACAAACCAGCCAAACAAATTCATCGACTTGAAGTCTTCGGAAAGCAGCCTGCCAAAATTCTCGAATGGATCGCGTGACGACTTTATCCAGGCCCAGTACATACGCGCTATGGTTTCGTATTGGGGTGACGCGGAAAACAACCCTGTTTCATCTATATACGGCGATTCCATGGTCAATATGAACCGGGCATTTGTATGGGCATGGGACGCGCGACCTTATCCGTATTTTCCAAACAATGCGGGTCTTTGGACTGATTCAGAAAACTATGCGCGCGGTCATTGGATCAATGGTAGGACGTCAGCGCGATCTCTTGCGTCGGTGGTGGGTGAAATCTGTAGAAAAGCAGGACTGGTCAACTACGATACCAGCCAACTTTATGGGACCGTGCGTGGTTACTCCGTCAATGACGTGAACGATGCAAGGGCGTCTCTGCAACCATTAATGCTTCGGTTTTCCTTTGATGCTGTGGAGCGTGACGGGCTTTTGGTATTTCGGATGCGCCAAGGTCAAGTCCCGATTTCGCTCGATCGCAGCATCTTGGCTTTGAGCGAGGAACTGGATGGAGTCGTCGAACAATCTCGGTCCGCGCAAGCTGAAATGGCCGGTCGGGTCAGGCTGCGTTTCGTGCAGGCCGATGCTGAGTTCAATGTTCTGGCAGAAGAAACTGTTCTGGCAGACGAACGTACACACTCCGTTTCAACATCGGAAATCCCAATAGCTCTCACCCGTGGAGAGGGACGGCAAGTTGCGGAAAGATGGCTGACCGAAGCGCGCATTGCACGTGAGGCCATTCGGTTCGCATTACCTCCTTCATGTTTGACGATGGGTGCCGGTGACCTGATTGAATTGCAGGGTGATCAATCTGAAGGTCGCGCGCTCTATCGTATTGATAGGGTGGAACAAGGTATGCTTCAGATCATCGAAGCTGTTCGAATTGAGCCTGACGTTTATACCTCTGCAGAAATGATAGACGATATACCTAGCTCAAGGCCTTTCGTTCCCGCGGTGCCGGTTTCATCCCTTTTTCTTGATCTTCCTTTGATCAAAGGGGACGAAGTCCCACACGCCCCACACATCGCCGCAACAGCAAACCCGTGGCCAGGGGCCGTGGCAATCTATCGCTCACCGAGCGAAAGTGATTTCCGCCTTACAAATCAAGTGCCGGCACGATCGATTATTGGTACGACTCAGAATGAATTAGTCACAGCGGCGCCGGGCAGAGTGGATTATGGTGCGCCGCTGGAAGTCAAATTGATCAGTGGTACCTTAAGTTCTGTCGAGCAGAATGTTATGTTAAGCGGTGCTAATCTGGCAGCAATCGGTGACGGGACACCCGATAATTGGGAGCTTTTTCAATTCAGTAACGCCGAATTGGTCGATACCAATACATATTGGCTGAGTAACCGCCTTAGAGGCCAATTGGGAAGCGATGCGTTGATGCCCAACGCTTGGCCAATCGGTTCGTGGTTCGTTTTGCTGAATGGCTTTCCGGACCAGATTGACTTGAGCCGAAACCTGAGGCGTGTTGCTCAAACGTATCGCATTGGTCCCGCGAAACGACCTGTGGATGACCCTTCATTCCAACAGACTTCACAAGCATTCAATGGCAATGGGGAACGCCCCTATGCACCGGTTCATTTGTGCGCGCATTTTGACATTGATGGCGATCTAAATGCTTCTTGGATCAGGCGCACGCGCGTCGACGGTGACAGTTGGGACGTGCCCGAAGTTCCCTTGGGTGAGGAAAGAGAGAGCTATCGCATACGTGTTCTGAAGGCGAGCACGAATGTCAGAGAGGAAGTCGTTCCAGCTCCCGAATGGCAGTATTCATCAGCGCAACGTCTTGCAGATGGAATTGTCACACCATTTGAGCTCGAAGTTTCGCAGTTATCCGCCGTGTACGGCGCTGGTCTTACAAGAAAAATAAAGGTAACCGACTAATCTTTGAAGAATCTGTTTGGTTTTTTTGCTTCTCTTGTTCCTAAGAACCTCCCAGTTAAGTCAGAATCCCTTTCTTACATTCCATTCTGAGATGAAAGGCATCACAGGTTTGCATTTGGTTTTTAATGACTAAATAGGTTACAATCATGCGCAAAAGGATGACCCCTATGGCAGAGCCTAGACCAAATATCGCTTCGATGGACCCAACCTGGGATCAGATTTGCGCAGAGGCGCGCAAAGCAGCACAGGATGAACCACTGATGGGTGGTTTTCTTCACGCTTGTATCCTGCACCACAAGAGCATTGAAAAAGCTTTGTCGTACCGTATTGCGGCGAAGTTGGCATCTAACGAAATGTCCATGGTGGTCGTGCGCGAGATGGTCGAGGAGTCCTACTCTCAAGACCCTGGTCTGATTCATGCTGCCAGAGCTGATCTGGTCGCGATTTATGAGCGTGACCCGGCATGTCACAGATTGCTGCAACCGATACTCTATTTCAAAGGGTATCAGGCCATGCAAGCATACCGCGTGGGGCATCACCTTTGGACCCAAGGCCACCGCGATCTGGCCTATTTCGTGCAGATGCGTGTATCAGAAATCTTTGGCGTCGACATTCATCCCGCTGCTCGGATCGGTAAAGGGATCATGATTGATCATGCGCATTCAATTGTGATTGGGGAAACGGCTGTCGTTGGTGACAATGTTTCGATGTTGCACTCTGTGACTCTAGGCGGCACCGGGAAAGAAGAGGAAGATCGCCATCCCAAAATTGAAGATGGTGTCTTGATCGGTGCTGGCGCGAAAGTCTTAGGCAATATCAAGGTCGGATATTGCAGCCGCATTGCTGCTGGCTCCGTCGTGTTGGAAGAAGTGCCACCCTGCAAGACAGTTGCCGGCATACCGTCACGGATCGTGGGTGAGGCGGGCTGTGATCAACCTGCTATTTCCATGAACCATATGTTTGGTCCCGAATAGGCCATCCGACAATTTAAACAAAAAGGCCGGGTCACTGCACCAGGCCTTTTTTGTCTAAGTTAGCCGTCTTCGCTCAAGCCAACATCGTCATGGGGTTCTCAAGGTTTTCTTTTATTGCCTGCAAAAGCTGCGCGCCCAAAGCGCCGTCGATCACGCGGTGATCCACGGAAAGCGTGACAGACATCACTGTGGCGATGCCCAAATCACCATCTTTTCCGACGACAGGTTTCTTCACGCCAGCACCCACGGCTAGGATCGCCCCATGCGGCGGGTTGATAACTGCATCGAAATTGTCGATGCCAAACATTCCAAGATTTGAAATCGCGAAACTGCCGCCCTGATACTCATGCGGCGCGAGTTTCCTGTCCCGCGCCCGTCCCGCCAGGTCCTTCATCTCTGCTGAAAGAGCCGAGAGCGATTTCATTTCGGCATCTTTCAATACCGGTGTAAACAAGCCGCCTTCAATGGCAACCGCAACGGCAACATCCGAAGGCTTCAACTTCAGGATCCGGTCGGACGCCCAGACAGCATTGGCATCTGGCACGGTTTGCAATGCGAGAGCGCAAGCCTTGATGATGAAATCATTGACCGAAAGCTTCACACCACGGTTTTCCAGTTGCGCGTTCAACTCTCCCCTGAACTTCAGCAGGGCATCCAACGCAATGTCGCGACGCAAATAGAAATGCGGTATGGATTGCTTGGCTTCCGTCAAACGAACGGCAATCGTTTTGCGCATGCCATTGAGGCTGATTTCTTCATAATCGCGCCCCTCATACATTGCCATAACCGCATCAGCCGCAGGGCCCGAGGCCATTGCCGACTTGGTGGCAGGCGCGTCGACAGGAGAAACAGCCGCAGATGACACAACCGCCGTTGCGCTCAACCCTTCGACGTCTGCTTTCACGATGCGGCCATGCGGTCCGGATCCTTTGACCGCTTTCAGATCCACACCTTTTTCTGCGGCGATGCGTCGTGCAAGAGGGGATGCGAAAACACGTGTACCATCGGCGGCTTGTGGCGCGGCGGGAGACGGTACTGGAATTGCGGGCTCGGCACTGACCGGGGCTGGCCCTTCGCTTTGCGCTGCCGCGGCCGGGGCGGGGGTATTTTCAATATCGTCCGCCGTTTCGCCCTCTTCGAGCAGGATTGCGATGGCGGTATTGACCTTCACACCTTCGCTGCCTTCCGCGATCAAGATTTTACCGATTGTTCCTTCGTCCACAGCTTCGAATTCCATCGTCGCCTTGTCGGTTTCAATTTCGGCCATGATGTCGCCGGACGACACCGTGTCACCCTCTTTGACATGCCATTTTGCCAAAGTACCTTCTTCCATGGTTGGGCTCAGGGCGGGCATCAGGATTTCTGTAGGCATGTTGCGCGCTCCTTATTTGTACGTGACTTGTTTGACGGCCGCGATGACCTCTTCCGTTGTCACCAATGCCAGCTTTTCGAGATTGGCAGCATAAGGCATCGGAACATCTTTCCCCGTACAGTTGATGACGGGCGCATCGAGGTAGTCGAACGCCTCTTGCATGATCACGGAACTGATGTAGTTGCCAACCGATCCTTGCGGCCAGCCTTCTTCGACGGTGACGCAACGATTTGTTTTCATAACAGACTTGATAATGCTGCCTGTGTCCATCGGTCGTAGGCTTCGCAGATCGAGCACTTCGGCCGAAATACCTTCGTTGGCCAATTGTTCCGCAGCAGCAAGCGCATATTGCATGCCTATCCCAAAACTGACGATGGTCACATCTGTGCCTTCACGCCAAATGCGGGCTTTGCCGAACGGTACCGTATAGTCTTCAAGATCAGGCACGTCGAAGCTGCGCCCGTAGAGGATCTCGTTTTCCAGGAATATGACCGGGTTCGGGTCGCGGATCGCAGTTTTCATTAGCCCTTTATAATCGGACGCCGAGTAGGGCATGACGACCTTGAGGCCCGGGACCTGCATGAACCAGGCCGCGTAGTCCTGACTATGTTGCGCGCCGACCCGTGCGGCCGCACCATTTGGCCCGCGAAACACCATTGGTGCGCCCATTTGACCACCTGACATATAGAGCGTCTTGGCGGCGGAGTTGATGATCTGGTCCATGGCCTGCATGGCAAAATTGAAGGTCATGAATTCGACAATCGGGCGCAAACCGCCGAAGGCCGCCCCGGTGGCGATCCCCGCAAACCCGTGCTCCGTGATCGGTGTATCAATCACGCGCTTGTCGCCAAATTCGTCCAACATCCCTTGCGAGATTTTATACGCGCCCTGATATTCGGCTACCTCTTCGCCCATCAGGAAAACAGTATCGTCCCGCCGCATTTCTTCGGACATGCCATCGCGCAATGCTTCGCGCACGGTCTGTTCTTTCAAGACGGTGCCTCCGGGCCAATCGGGCGATGAATCTGTTTGCGGCGCAGCAGGGGCAGGCGTGTCTGCGACCTGGCTCGAGGGCACCTCGTCGCGTGCAGCGGCGGCGGGCGCCGCTGCCTCCGGTGCGGAAGCCGATACCGTGCTGATGGCGGAGGCGTCTTCGCCATCCTCGAGCAAAACAGCGATAGCGGTATTCACTTTTACACCTTCGGTGCCTTCGGCAATCAGGATTTTGCCGATGGTGCCTTCATCAACAGCTTCGAACTCCATCGTCGCCTTGTCGGTTTCGATCTCAGCCATGATATCGCCGGACGCAACAGTATCACCTTCCTTGACCAGCCATTTGGCCAATGTGCCTTCTTCCATTGTGGGGCTAAGAGCGGGCATCAAAATTTCAGTTGCCATTGTTCAAGCCACCCCTGCTTCTGCGTAGATATCGGTCCAAAGCTCTTCCAATGCTGGCTCCGGAGATATCTTGGCAAACTCAGCGCTCTCGTTGACGATTTCCTTGATCTCCTTGTCGATCGCTTTCAGGTCATCTTCGGTGGCATGTTTCCCGGTCAGCAGCAACGATCTCACGTTTTCAATCGGATCACGTTCGTCCCGCATCTTCTGAACTTCTTCACGGGTTCGGTATTTGGCCGGATCAGACATCGAGTGTCCGCGATATCTATATGTCTTGATTTCCAGAATATAGGGACCTTTGCCCGCTCGGCAGGTATCGACGGCCTTTTGACCTGCGGCTTTAACCGCCAAGACATCCATCCCATCGACCTCTTCGCCCTTGATCCCATAGGCTGCGCCGCGCTCCCAATAGCTGGGGGAGTGCGTTGAGCGCTGGGTCGATGTTCCCATGGCGTATTGATTGTTCTCAATCACAAAAACGACCGGCAGGTTCCAGATCTCTGCCATGTTGTAGGCCTCATAGACCTGACCTTGGTTGGCCGCACCGTCACCAAAATACGTGAAGGTCACATTGTCGTTCCCTTTGTACTTGTCTGAAAAGGCAAGACCCGCGCCCAAGGGAACTTGGGCTGCAACAATCCCGTGACCGCCGTAAAAATGTTTCTCCTTGGAGAACATGTGCATGGAGCCACCCTTGCCTTTGGAATAGCCGCCTTCGCGCCCCGTCAGTTCTGCCATAACGCCTTTGGGGTCCATACCGCAGGCCAGCATATGACCGTGATCGCGGTAGGAGGTGATGCGTTTGTCGCCTTCTTTGGATGCGGCTTCCAGGCCGACCACGACAGCTTCCTGACCGATGTAGAGGTGGCAAAACCCTCCGATCAACCCCATCCCATAGAGCTGGCCGGCCTTCTCTTCAAATCGCCGGATCAACAACATGTCTTTGTAGTAGGCTTTCAGCTCCTCCGCAGATACATTCGGTTTCTTGGTTGATTTTCGCGGTGCCATCAGAGCGTTCTCCCCTCATCGCGCCCGTTCTCGGGCAGATAGTTTAGCATTAAACTATTATCTAGCGGATTCGCAAACCTAATGCGAGTGACAATCTTATGTGTTGTCAGTCCAAATAGTTCTACTTTTATTTCGCCCGGAAAAACTTCTAGCGGATGACGATTTCATCAGCGCGGATCATGCCCAATACCGACCGTGTTTGTTCGTCAAGTAGATCAAGGTCCAGAAAACCATCAGACAACCGCTTTGTCAGGTTTTCCATACGGACCACCTCCGATGTAACGGTCTCCAACTGGCTGCGAAGAGCATCGGCTTCTGCAACGATCTCCGCTCGTCGGAACAGCCCAAAGTCACCTTGTACGGCGGCGAATGTGAAATAAGTCGCAAGACCCAAGGCCAGAGCGAAAAACACAAAAGATCCTAGCGGGGGTCGGGATGTGCGGGTCATGGTGCGGTGCCTCATCGTCGCCTCTTAGCGGGCATGGAGAAACTATGACACATGCGATACCCCAAGGGAATCCTTTTTGTCGCGGCAATTATGGAAACAGGCATTTTTGCCATGCAATGCAAAGGCGCAGGGTGATTGCTTGACTAGCCGTCCAACGCTGCGACCCCGGGCAAGACCTTGCCTTCCATCCACTCCAGAAATGCGCCACCTGCGGTCGAAATGTACGTGAAATCATCTGCAGCGCCCGCTTGGTTCAGGGCGGCAACGGTGTCACCTCCTCCGGCAACCGATATTAACAATCCCGCTTTGGTCTGGCTTGCTGCATCAGCTGCGGCGGCGTTGGTGGCCTGATCAAAAGGTGCGATCTCGAAGGCACCCAACGGGCCATTCCAGATCAGGGTCTTCAGTTCTGCAAAGGCCTTCGCCACGGCCTCGACGCTCAGCGGCCCCGCGTCCAGCACCATCTGATCGCTCTCAAGAACAGTGTCTGCTCCCAGTGCAACCACCTCATATGCCGCGCCCGCTGTGAAATCACGCGCTACCAGGCCATCCACCGGCAGCAGGATCTGGCATCCGGTTTCCGCAGCCCGCGCCATAATGGCTTTGGCGGTGTCGACAAAATCAGATTCCTGAAGCGACGCGCCCAACTGCGCACCTTGCGCGGCAAGAAAAGTGTTGGCCATGCCACCCCCGATCACCAGCACATCAAGGCGACCCACCAGATTTTCCAGAAGCTCGATTTTGCTGGATACCTTCGCACCGCCGACGACGGCGCCAACCGGGCGTTCCGGATGCGACAGCGCTGCTTCCAAAGCAGACAGCTCCGCCTGCATTAACCGTCCGGCACAGGATGGCAGCAGATGCGCGACACCCTCGGTAGAAGCATGCGCCCGGTGCGCGGCGGAAAACGCATCGTTGCAATAAAGATCGCCCAGGCTCGCCAGAAACTGCGCCATGCCGGGATCATTTGCTTCTTCGCCCGGCGCAAAGCGGGTGTTTTCCAGCAGAACAATCGAGCCCGCAGGCATGGCTTTCAGAGCCTCCGGGTCTGGTCGCTCGACAAACACGACCGTCTGACCAAGAGCTTTTTCCAAAGCGGGCAGGGTGACCCGCAGCGACATTTCCGGTACATACTTGCCTTTGGGTCGACCGAAATGCGCAAGCAGGATAGGCATCCCACCTCCCGACAGAATATCCTTTATGGTTGGAACGATGCGGTCGATCCGGGTGGTGTCTGTGACCAGCCCATCCTCGACGGGTACATTGATATCCACGCGCACCAACACGCGCTTGCCCGCCAGATCCATATCGTCAAGCGTTTTCCAACCCATCCTGCGTTCCTTTCCTAGCTGCCATTTATGCGTGTTTTGCGCTTATCGACACAGAGGTCAATGGACTTGCTTGGCAATCCGGTCGTCACGCCTTAGGTAACCTGCAAAGTATTAACGAAGGAGCGCCGCATGGCCGAGATCAAAGACCCGGAAAACACAATCTTGCTGGAACTGAGCGGGGGCACTGTCACCATCGAACTTTTGCCAGATATTGCACCGCAACATGTGGCACGTATGAAAGAGCTGACCCGGAGCGGTCACTATGACAACGTCGCGTTTCACCGCGTCATTGATGGCTTCATGGCACAGACCGGCGACGTGCAGCATGGCAATATGGAAGAAGGTTTCAACTTGCGCATGGCCGGGACGGGAGGATCCGATTTGCCAAATGTCCCCGCCGAATTCTCCAAGATCCCACATGCGCGTGGCTCGATCGGCGCCGCCCGATCGCAAAACCCTGACAGTGCCAACAGTCAGTTCTTCATCAACTTTAAAGACAATGACTTCCTCAACGGTCAATACACCGTCTACGGGCAGGTCACGCAAGGTATGGAACACGTCGACGCCATCACCAAAGGGGAACCGCCCGCGGAGCCGGACCGTATCGTCTCGATGAAGGTCGCCGCCGATGTATAAGGCGATCATGGCATCTGTGATGCTGGCTGGCCCGGCCATGGCGACGGGTATCGAAATTCAGGTTTCAGGCGAAGCAAACGGCACGATTGTCATCGATCTGCTGGAAGACGTGGCCCCGCAACATGCCGAACGGATCGCATCACTTGCAGAAAGCGGTGCCTATAATGGCGTTGTCTTTCACCGTGTGATTGAAGGTTTCATGGCACAAACGGGCGATGTTCAGCACGGCAAAATAGGCGGCGACATGGGCCGCGCTGGTACCGGCAGTTCGGACCAGCCTGACCTGCCTGCCGAGTTTTCCGATGTGCCTTTTGACCGTGGCGTTGTTGGCATGGCCCGGGCGCAGAGTCCCGACAGTGCCAACAGCCAGTTTTTCATCATGTTTGATGAGGGCTATTTTCTGAATGGACAATACACAGTTGTTGGGCGCGTTATCGAAGGGCTCGACATTCTGGACGCCATCAGGCTGGGGACCGGACCCAACGGCTCAGTCATCGGAGCCCCGGACATTATGGAAACGGTCACGGTCACCGAGTAGATGGCTCACCAACGACTTAAGGAAAGGCCGCTCAGCTTAACGCCAGCGGCCTTTTCTTTTGGGCAGACTTTGTCTGCAAACCCGCGCGTGTTTGTCCTGTGAACTAACGAGACCGGTATATTTGCGCGCTCACATCGATGCCGAAGGTTTGAAGGTGTCGTGGTCCCACTCACTGGCATTTTTGCCTATGTCGCTGTAGCCAGCCCGCAAATTCGTTACTAAAAAAGCCTGCGCGATGCGGTTCTGCGGTTCGTTGCACAAAAACCCTCCACTTCCGTTTCCAGTTTCGGGTCGACGGGCGGTGCACAGTCTGTGCACAAGTTGTGCACGAAAATCATACAAGGGTTTCATGCTGACTAAGCGGAACCAAAGGTACAAAAAAACCGCGCGCAGATTGCGCACGGTCTCATCAAGCAGCATTCCGTTGTGTGTTTTAGGACGCTGGATTTGGTTTAGTCGCAGGCGCTGTTTTGGCGCCTGGCGTCAATGGATCGTCTTGGCGCTGCACAGAACCTTCGAAATGCGCACCGGATTCGATCGCAATTGTCTTGTGGATTATATCGCCTTCAACGCGTGCTGTAGAGGTCAGCCTGACTTTCAAGCCCCGTACGCGGCCAACAACGCGACCGTTGACCACAACATCATCTGCAACGACTTCGCCTTTGATCGTGGCCGATTCGCCGATGGTCAAAAGATGCGCGCGAATGTCGCCTTCGACCGTGCCCTCGACATTGATATCACCTGTCGTCTTCATGTTGCCAGTTACATGCAAGTCCGGTGACAGAACAGAGGCAGGTGGTTTCGCCTTGGGCGGGCTCGCCTTGTACTCTGTTGATGCCGGCTTGGCCGGAGCAGAGGAAGAAGGTGGTTTCGCCTGTGATTCAGGTTCAGCAGGTCTCTGTCCTGGTTCGTTGATTTTGCTCTTAGAAAACATCTTTTGCAGCCTTGATATAGATCATTGGGTTTACAGCTTTCCCGCCAACGCGCACTTCATAGTGGAGGTGCACGCCGGTCACCCGTCCAGATGCTCCCATATCACCAATATGCTCGCCGCGCGAGACCCTTTGCCCAACTTTGACGCGAATTTTTGAAAGATGAGCGTATCTTGTCTCAATTCCGAATTCGTGTTGTATTTTAACCAGCCTTCCGTAGCCCGATTGCCAACCCGCGTGGATCACTACGCCATCAGCTGTGGCAAAAAGGTCGGTGCCGGCAGGCGCGGCAAAGTCCACACCGCGGTGCATACGCCGACCACCGGTTTTTGGGTCGCGCCTGAACCCATATTCACTGGTAAAGCGGAAAGCCTTTTTGACGGGCAGGGCGAAGGGGGCTTTTTCTGCGGCGATCCGGTAGAGATTGAGCGTATCCATTTGTTCTAGAAGCCGATTGGCGCGCGTGAAATCAGGTGAGAGTTCTTCTCCACGACTGGAAAACGACAATGGCGTCAGCGGACCGCCCTGACCCGAATAGCCACGTCGCACCTGATCCAGAATGCGTTGCGGGGGCAAGCCCGCAGCCTTGAACATTTTATCGAGGGGCGCGACGGAAATGGTCATGGCTTCTTCGAGCTGTCGGAAAATCTGATTGTTATTCTCTTTCATCAACGCGATCTCAAGAGACAGTTCATCTGCTTGGACCAAAGCTTCCTGGGCATCAGCCACAACCTGATCCCGCTCTGCCGCCGTGCGTGCCAAAGCTTCCGACAAAAAGTCGACCGGTGCGCCGCCATCCTTACCCGCCAAAACTGTCCCGGCCTCATTTTCACCAACGCCATCACGCAGTTCCGCAAGTGCCTTTCGAGCCGTTTCACGGTCTTCCATCGTCGTGCGCAAGGTCTTCTGAATAACGTCGATGCCGGTTTCCAACTCATGACGCCGTGTCTCGGATTCCAACAGTTGCGATTGCATTACCGAAATCTGATCCAACGCCGCGTTGAACCGCTCCTGTGCGGCCAGCGCTTCGGAAGCGCGACTGTCGCGTTGCGCGGAGAGGTCATGCAACCGAGCTTGGTATGTGCTTTGGTCGCGCTTGGCTTGTTCGCGAAAATTGCCTGCGCCAATGCTATCCATCAGCAAAATTGCAGTCGCCAAAATAGTCCAGCACACCAGCAAGCCTGCACCCGCAAAAGCGATCAGCTGCGTTTCGGGACGAAGTCGAATAAATCGAGTGTCTGTGTCGGATTTCAGAAATACGCGGCGTTCGGGGAGATGCCGTTCGAGCATACCATGAAATTTGATCGCCAAACGTGTCCGCACAAAGCCGTTCCCATGCCTGTTTCCCAAAGCTCGCACCTTCTTCGGATGACCAAAGCCTTGGGTTAAAGTGATTAATCAGGCCAAGACAGTGGGGCAAGCCCGAACAGACGCAGAGCAATGACTTCGGGTTGAATTGTTGCAAATCGGCAAAAAACTGCTCGTTTTAGCCTGATATTTGCCAATTGTTTCGCAGGATTGTCAACTTTGGTGCGGGAAATGGTTGGGAGCACGCATACTTTTTTGTGCAAACGATACGGCAACGTGCGGTGCTCTGGGCTCCGTCAATCACAAAACATGCACCAAAAACAGCACCCCGCACGAGATGCCGTTAAGTGGTGCTTTCAAGTCAGCATGCCGTTCATTTGGCCTGCAGTTTTCTGGGGTCCGGTCGAGGTTCATAGCAGCCACCGGTCCAAACAACTGCGCTTGAATTGGAATTGTCTTTTCAGGGACGCTCAATCTCTGTATGCAAAAGCATACAATGCGGAGTCTATTGGTTTGTCTCTGACTGATTTAACTGAACTGCCTCACTGCAAAGCGGTCTGTAATCCGATTTGTCTTGAGACATCTAGCGAAAAGTCTCTATGGGCTGAGCGATTTTCTCTGGCCGGAAGCTTTTATCGAAGAGCTTTTCGTAAGTTGGATTTTGACAGAAATCTTGTACGCACGGGGTGCAAAGCCAGATATTTCAGCAAACCGACCTACCACGATGCACTTAAACTTCCGGGGCTGTGGTTGGTTTCCGAACCCACTATAGCGACAACCCCCCCCCATTTTGGCAGCATCTCAACAAGGAAAGCGTTTCTCCAAATGCAGCCAATATTCAGGAAAACTATTCAGCAGGCACCAGCCCCCAATAGCAGATCTATCCCAAAGCAAGGTCACGTAACACGCCGGGCAGAAACACATAACGTCAGCCATTGCGTAGAAATACCTCAACGGACACCGTCTACGCATGGGTCAAACGTGATGCACCGATGATCCCGCGTCTTACAGCCTTTGGTATTGCGGGTGTCGGCGTGATTGTCTTCAAGCTGTTGCAACTCCCGTTGCCTTGGTTGCTGGGACCCATTTTTGCTTGTCTTCTGGCGGCACTTGCTGGTCTGCCGATGCGCGGGATCAAGCTGCTGAACGAAGGTATGCGCACAATCCTGGGCGTCGCCGTGGGAGCGACCTTCACCACTGCATTGCTCGGATCGATGATCGGCATGTGGCCGACGCTGCTGATGATACCCGTAATGACCGGTTCTATCGGGATCGTCGGTGTGTGGTACTTCCAGCGTATATGGGGTTTTGACTTCCCAACCAGCTACTACGGCGCCATGCCAGGTGGCTTGCAAGACATGCTGGTATTCGGAGAAGAAGCCGGTGGTAATGTGCGAACCTTGTCCTTGATACATGCCACCCGCGTGATGGTTATTGTTGTTGTTCTACCATTTTTGCTGACACTTGTCTGGGGCGCAGATCTGACCAACCCGCCAGGCGCGCCAGCCTCAACAATTGCCTGGCAGCAAATCACATTGATGGCGTTTTGCGGTATTGCTGGCTGGCGGGTGGCAAAGCGAGTTGGCATGTTTGGAGCATCCATTCTGGGCCCACTGCTGTTGGCGGCTCTGCTGTCGCTGATTGGTGTTCTTCAGCACCGGCCTCCGGCTGAAGCGATTTGGGCTGCTCAGTTTTTTATCGGTATGGGCGTTGGGTGCCAATACGCAGGCGTGACACTTCCAGAAGTGCGCAAGGATGTCACTGCAGGATTGGGTTTTTGCATTATTCTGCTGGTGTTGACGGTTATCTTTGCCGAGGCAATTCACCTCGCAGACCTCGCCCCACCTTTGGAAACAGTACTGGCTTTCGCGCCAGGCGGTCAGGCCGAACTTACCGTTTTGGCACTGATTGTCGGTGCGGATATGGCATTTGTAGTCGCGCATCACGTCTTGCGCATATTCGTTGTAATTCTGGGTGCGCCTCTTTTTGCCCGATTGTTTGCACAGCATTCCAATACGGGGAAATAACCCGGGGCGCGGGCCCAACAAACAAATCGAAGAGCTTTTACTACCCTTTTGGACATCCGTTTGTTTCTGACTGCGTCTTCGCCTTAGAGAAAACACTGGCCTTTTGCGCCGGTAAACCGCGACGGTTACTCCTCGAAATTGGCTTTGCGCTTCCGAGCAAAAAGGTTCCGTCAAGCACTAGTACTTGGCGTTTTCATTGTGTCACGTTTGAAAAATGAAGATTGCTTGATACTAATCTGGAAAAATTGGATTTTTCTTACACTTTGACCATTGAAGGGCTTTGCTTTAGGCGTCGCCGACTGTTCCAAACACCTGTGCCTGCCACCTCAATCCATAAAAAAAATTACCATTTACAAATATATAAACAACAAACTTCATGTAAAGTTGGGATCGTTAACTACCATTTAAAATTTGAGTTGAATGAGATCTTGTTCGCGCTTCTACTCTCGAGCAGAGTGAAAAAGTTATTTGTTATGTCAAGCAATGTTAATGCTGCAATCCTCCTGGAGACAATGGTGCGCAATGCCTATGGGACAAAACCCTCTGGCGAAGTTCAGCCATTGCAATGGGCAATCCTGCGATATGTGCAGGCGACGCCTGAAAACCGATGCACCATGAGTTTGATCAGCAAGCATCTTGGATTGACCCACGCGCCTGTGGGGCGCGCAATCCAAACATTGGCGAAACGACATTTCATTGTGCAAGTAACACACCCGAAAGACGCCCGAAGCAAATTGGTTCGCTTGACTGAAGCTGGCATTGGCATGCTTGAGAGGGATCCAATTTTAAAATTGGCCGAACGTTTCGATGTTCTAACGCCCGGTGATTTGCAGCGCTTCAAACAGTCAATTTACACAATTGCACATCGTTTCGATTGAGAAGACAACTGGACTGAAAAAAGTTTGTCTTTCGATTTAAAGCACCCTTCGTTTCAACAAATTGTCGTGTCTTACCCTAAAGAATTCGGACCGGTCCTTGTGCAATGCAGCGTATCGACCGGCACAATTTTGAGTTGAAAGAAAGACGCCAAGTCATGCAGCACTAGAAATTTTGTGTATGCTCATTTGCAAGTTGCCGCGCAGGTGAAAGTTGTTTCACTTCCAGTTAAACGATCTGGGCGGAATCATTGCCATTGAATAAAGTGCTAATGGCACATAAATTCACTCAGGTGTCGAGAACGACGAGGAGCGGAAATTGAACAAGGTCAGCCGGGACGTTCTTGACGAAACCAAAACCGTTTTGTGTGAACTCATCGGATACCTTGGCGCTGTCAACGAAAAACAAGGGGATGAAAAAGACCCTGTGCTGGGAAAACTGTCTGCTCGACTTGATCAGGTCGTTACAGAGATCGAAATCTACGAAAAAGAAGCTCGGGTTGTTCGTCTTTACGAGGATGCGGCTTCGAAATCGAGCATCGCAAACAGTTCTGGTTGATGGGTCGAATTCCGTCCGATCAAATCTCCCTGTCGGCAGAAAACTTCAGACTCATACTGATAAAAGGTTTAAAGTCGACGCGCAAAACTGCCCCCTGCGCAAGTGTGATACGCAAGGGGCACAACCAGCAGTTGCCGTCTTAAACGAAGTCTACACCTTCATTGCTCATCGGAAGTGAAGTGACGCGAGGCCCGTCAACAGCAATTGCATTTGCCAAGGCAGGACCTGCAGGGGGTGTGCCGGGCTCCCCAATACCAGTTGGTGGCGCGTCTGAGGGCACAATGTAAGTTTCAATGCTGGCAATATCGTGGATACGCAGGGGTTCGTAGTCAGGAAAATTGACCTGATCAGGTTCCCCGCCGCTTAGTGTGATTTCGTTGCGCATCACAGCACCAATCCCGTATCCAATTCCACCCTCAATCTGGGCTTTGATTACGTTGGGATTGACCGGCAAACCGCAGTCCACGGCAGCGGTGACTTTTTCGATCTTGACCGCGCCATCTTCGTCACGTGAAATTTCGGCGACCTGTGCAACATAGGAGCCAAAGGATTTGTGGACAGCAATGCCCTGGCTGCGGCCCGGCTTAGCCTTGCCCCAACCCGCTTTTTCGGCTGCCAGTTTGAGCACGCCCGCTTTTCGCTGCTGGTCAGGCGTGCCGCTGGCCAGATAACCCAGACGGAAATCAACCGCGTCCTGACCTGCGGCCCTCGCAGCGATGTCCATCATACTTTCCATCACGTAAGCCGTATGGCTGTGACCGACCGAACGCCACCACAAGAGAGTTGTCGCAGGTTTATTGTCGGTGAGGCCAAAGTGCATGCCGGGGATATCATACGGCGTGTCCGCTGCCCCTTCGATGGAAGCATGATCAATGCCACCGTGGACCATGACAGTTTCGAAGAATGTGCCTTTGAAGATAGATTGCCCGGCAATGCGATGATCCCAGCCAGTGATCTTGCCCGCCGAATCCAGTCCCACGCGGACCTTATGGGCAAAGGCTGGCCGGTAGTACCCGCCCGTGATGTCATCTTCACGCGACCAGACCAGTTTGACGGGCCGTGTGCGATCCGTCATCGCAAAGGCCAGGGCAACCTCAACTTGATAGTCTGCCGTCGGCGTGGCACGTCGGCCGAACGAGCCGCCTGCAAGCATCGTGTTCACCTGAACCTTTTCCATCGGCAATTCCAAGATCTGAGACAGGACATTGTGGTTGCTGGTGGGGAATTGCGCGCCGTCATGGATAACCACGCCGCCGTCTGCCAAAGGTTCGATCGTGGCCCCAAGAGGTTCCATGGGCGCATGAGCGAGAAGCGGGAAATAGAAAGTTTCTTCGACGACCTGATCTGCACCTTCGATGGCTGCCAGCGTATCAGCGAGATCGGCTTCCGAGGATGCATCGAATTCAGCATTGTCGTCTAGAGCTGCCAACAGTTCACGGCGAATGGCATCAGAACTGCGGCTCTCGGCAGCAGACATATCCCATTCAACCTCAACCGCATCACGCGCCTGAAATGCGGCCCAGGTCTTGTCGGCATAAACGGCCACGCCAGCCTTGTTGGGCAGTGCCAGCGCTTGAATAAAACCCTTAACATCTTTGGCTGCACTGTCATCAAAAGAGGCGACAGTTCCACCCAATCTGGGGCTGCGCTTGATGACGACCACCATTTGATTGTCCAAATGCAGGTCCATGGCATATAATGCGCTGCCATCGATCTTGGAGTTTTGGTCCATCCTGTGGACATCGGCATTGCCAATAATGCGGAACGCCGATGGGTCCTTAAGCACTGGTTCCGTCGGAACCTCCAGCGCAGCGGCTTCAGCGACAAAATCACCGATACCCGCCTGCTGACCCACACCGGATATCAGGCCATCAGACATTGATAACTCCGCAACGTCGACACGCCACGCCTTAGCGGCAGCGGACAAGAGCATCTCGCGCGCAGCAGCCCCGGCGGTGCGATACTGAACATAGGAATTCGCCATGGCAGTGGAACCACCCGTGCCCTGATAGGGACCAAAGAGAGTGTTGTTGTAAATCTTGGGATCAGAGGGCGCGAATTCGTAGTGAACCGCGTCAAGCGACATGTTCAACTCTTCCGCGATCAAAGTGGACAATCCGGTCGCCGTACCTTGTCCTTTTTCAAAATGTTTGATGATCGCGGTCACAGTGCCATCACTGGAAACGGTCACAAAAGGGTTCAAAGCGCCTCCGCCGGCCTTTGCCAGAGCGCCTTTGGGCGAGAAACCGAGCGCCAGCAGGCCGGTCGTTGCGGCGGCACTTGCGAGGAACCTGCGACGGGATGTGGTCAATGTCATAGCTCAGGCCTCCATCAATTCTGAAGCGCGCAGGATTGCCGCGCGGATACGTTGGTAAGTGGCGCAGCGACAGGCATTGCCATTCATATAGTCGTCTATGTCATTCACGGTTGGCTTGGCGTTTTCTGTCAGAAGGCCCACCGCAGACATGATCTGGCCCGACTGACAATAACCGCATTGCACCACATCCAGCTCGGCCCATGCGGTTTGAACTGCTTTGGCAACGTCGGAGGAAACCCCTTCGATCGTCGTCACTTCAGAGCCTTCCAAGTCTTCGATATAAGTTTGACAGGATCGCACAGGCTCGCCATCGACATGCACCGTACAAGCACCGCAAGCGGCAACGCCGCAACCGAATTTGGTGCCCGTCATTTTCAGATCATCCCGGATTACCCACAAAAGTGGTGTGCCAGGTTCGGCGTCAACCTTGTGGATGGTGCCATTAAGTTTAAGCTCAGTTGCCATGGAAGCCTCCTGTTGGGTGGCGCAGCTGTATCGCGCTGCCTATGGAGAAAATATAGTACCCTGAGGTTGAATTGGTACTTGCAATTGGCGCCAATCCTCTGGCGATTTGTGCCATGGCGTTGACGCCTTGACGCCAGGCGCGATTCATACGTCCGGCCTGTCGAAAAACAACATTGCAAGGCAGGTCTTCAATGTGACATCCACAGGGCGAGAACTTCCACCAAAAGGCGGCGTCAGTCCCGCTGATTCAGAGATGTAAGCATGACGCCTCCAATCTATGTCTTACGCCACGGTCAAACAATCTGGAATGCCGAACACCGGATCCAGGGTCGGCTTGATTCGGCCTTGACAGAGCAAGGCAGGGCACAGGCGCGCGCGCAAAACGAAATCCTCAGCAAGATTGACTTGAGCGGGTTCCAGGCGCTTTGCAGCCCACAAGGCCGCGCCTTTCATACCGCGTCTATCGCGCTGGAAGGAATTTTTGGTCTGATCAAAACCGATGCAAGGCTGGCGGAGATTTCAGTGGGCGCTTGGGAAGGCTTTCGACGTGATGAGGTGGTGATGGATCAACTCGTGGATGAAAGTGAAGAAAGCGCTTTGGATCTGTATCAACGCGCGCCGGGCGGAGAGGGGTTTCACGGCCTTCACGCACGGTGTTCGGATTTTTTGGCAGATCTGCGCCACCCGTCCGTGCTTGTCACACATGGCATCACATCGCGCATGCTGCGCCTGATCGTATTGAACAAAGACATCTCGGAAATCGGCACGCTGCCGGGAGGGCAGGGCGTCGTGTATCATCTCGAGAACGGAGAAATGCATCGCTTGTCGATAGGGGCTTGAAGCCGCTCGCGACTTTGGCTAAACCGCCCGTCATCGGGTCGTTAGCTCAGTTGGTAGAGCGCTTCGTTTACACCGAAGATGTCGGGAGTTCGAGCCTCTCACGACCCACCATTCTTTATGCATGATGTATCAGGCACTTAATCGGTTTACACATATTCTTGTGCGGGATGTGTTTTGGTGTCCGCTGCGCTTAGACGCTGAAGATGTCTCCAATCAATGGAGATAGAAAATGGCCAAAGTGAACAAACGACCAAACGGCAAGTGGCAGGCGTTGGTGCGCAGGAAGGTGACGGGGAGAATTTTCGAACTATCAGGCTCTAAGCGCTTCGTTATGCGCCCGAAGCATTTGGTTCAACCTATGAAAAGGAAGCAAAACCGGATGGAGCGAAGTTCGAAGACCGGGTAATTTCCGGATGTATCTTTGGATCTTCCTCAGTTGAACACATAGTGGGCGTGGCTGGACTCTATCGAGAGTCTGGCGGAAAGTTCAAACATAAAGGCTTGTTTGGCGCTTGTATGTTAATCGAGATTCTCGCAACGCTGGGATCGGTGAAGATTTGGTAACTGCCATATTGGATCAAGCGAGAGATTTGGTCGACCTCGTGACCTTGATCTTTCAACAAGCCGTGACAGCTTAAACCCTAAATGCGATTTTTATCTACAGGGGCGTGTCGAACGTCCTGCCGCTCTACATACGTCGAAAAATCAAAAAATGGCATTGGCTTTCCGAACAGGTAACCCTGAGCTTCGGCGTAATTATGTTCTTTTAGAAAAGCTAATTGCTCCCGGGTCTCGACACCTTCACACAAGAGCTTCATGCCCAAACCCCCGCACAGATCGGAGACTGCCGCCAGGATATGCTCTGCTGACGGATCGGTGCCGAGGCCCAATGCAAAGGATTTGTCTACCTTGAGTTTGTCGATTGGCAGCCGCGACAGATATCCCAGAGAAGAATAACCGGTTCCGAAGTCGTCCAAAGCCCAGCTGACACCTCGAAACTGTATGTCGCGCATTTTTTCTACAAGATCATTTGTCCCATCAAAAAGAACTGTTTCGGTAAGCTCGAGACACAGGCGTGATGCCTGGAGTTCGGTGTCACGCAACAGCCTGTTTATATCGTTGGCGATGCCGTCTCCCGTCATTTGAACACCGGATACATTTACTGCCACGCTCAAGGTCTCGGGAAGGGTTAGTGTGTCCTTCACCGCACGCTCGAGAACCCAGGCTCCGAGTTCCTTAATGAATCCGGTCGATTCCGCGATCTCGATAAACTCGTCGGGGAATATCTGGCCGAGCGTTTCAGAGTTCCAGCGTACAAGGGCTTCGGAGCCGATCAACTCAAAGTCGGTGAGACGATGTTGAGGTTGATACCAGACTTCGAACTCATCGCGGTCGAGAGCCCGACCCAGCGCACGCTCAATCTGTCTGGAGCGGAACTGCTTTTGCGACAGAATGGGGGTGTACCGCCGAGGCGCATCTTCGCCAGCAATCCGCGCGCTGTCGAGCGCTTCCTCTGCATGAGACAGCGCGTCCGCAGCGATAAACCCGTCTTCAGGAAACACAATCTTGTAGCCAAGGTATACTCCAATACGAGCGTTGGCCTCCTCCAGTATATATGGTTCGGCGATGACCTCGCTAAGACGCTGCGCAATGACCGCTGCTTGCGCGTCATTCGTTTTGAACTCAGTAAAACAAGCGAATGTATCACCGCCAAGCCGCGCGATGGCCGAGATGTTCAAGTCTGCCTCTTGAAGGCGCCTGACCAAATGCTGCAAAAGCGCATCGCCGACATCGCGGCCGAGAACGACATTGACCGTTTTGAATCTGCTGAGATTGAAAACAATGACGGTAAAGGGCTCTAGCGCCTCAGCGCGCAGGGCCATGAATTCAAGAAATACACCGCGCCTGAGAGCACCCGTCAATGCATCGAAGCTGGACAAGTAAGCGATTTCTCGTTCTTGTTCCTTGATTTTCGTGACATCACGTATGGAAAGCGTACCGATCTGCACGCGCCTCGTACGGCCCTGGTCAAAAGTGGTCGTCTGGGACGGAGTAACGGTATATTCTAGATAATGAGACACACCAGCAGCGGTCGCCTCGTATTTTCGAAGGATGCGGTCTCCACCAGTTTGCATTGCCTTCAGGGCATCCTCTTTCAATCGCCTCGGAAGCAGCAGGTGATTTGTCTCGTCGAGACCAAAGAGGTTTTCGGCGGTATCGCTATGCATCTGAATCAACCCGGTTTCATCTATGATGGCGATGGCATCGAAACTGTCATTGAATACCTGGCGCAGCAATGCAGAAGTGTTCTCAACCTCATGCTGCTGACGCTGGATGACCCAACCGTTTTGTTTGAGCCGCCACAAAAGTGACCAGCTGCAAAAGACGAGCAAGCTGGGATAAAGCGCTGCGGTCGGAATGACCACGGCTTGTTGTGCAAATAGGGTAAGTGCAGCCGCTTCGCTGGCGACCAGCGCGAGAACGGCAGCAGATATCAACGTTACCGGCTTTGAAAATAGGCGCGTCTGCAACAGTAAGAGCAGCGCCAGAAGAGCGAGCACAACCCACTCGACCGCAAGGGTCGCAGGAACAGCGCCAGCGGCTAACGTTTCGGCTGCCAGGACGTGCACAAGCGGGCCAGGGATTATCCCGTGCACGGGTACAGAAAACAAATCACCCAATTCGATCGCTGAAGCGCCTACAATGATTGAGCGACCCTGGATATCAGCGGGATCGAACCGTCCTAGTGCAATGTCAATCGCCGAAATTGTAGGAATACTGTCCGGTCGAATTGCGAAGTTTATCGGGAAGCTGTCAGTCCTTTCCGAGAACGACCCGGTAAGCAAGGCAGCCGCAGAGGGAATGTAGGTATCGCCGACATGCGCCCCATAGGGATAGAACCGGACTGTACCTTGCCCATCGCTGAAAACATTGACCAGTGCGGGCCAACTGCGCTCAGCAAAAAGAGCCATTGGCACGTTTGTTGTCTGCTCGGTTTCGCCAGAGCCTCCGGCCTGCTGGAACACGGGCAGATATGCACTCCCGGACCTGTCCAGCGCAGCCGCGAATGCAGCGTCACCAGGGGTGTCAGACGGAAATGCAAAGTCGAAATCAAAGAAGACCTCGATAGCTCCGGCATCGGTCAGATTGTCGAGAATGTCCGCATGCACCTGACGTGACCAGGGCCAAGCCCCAACGCTGCGGATAGACGTTGCATCGATGGCCACGAAGACGAAGTTCTCTGATGCCGCGCGTCCCGCGCGCTCTGATCGGTAGTCTTCCAGCCGATCGTTCAAGCCAACGAGAAAACCCCTTCGGTCCGCAAAATAGGCAGCGGTAACGATGAAAAGTCCAACAATGACATAACGCAGAGTGGCGGCATGAAAGGTCAGTTGCTGCCTCCATTGCCATTCCCATTTCCGTTGTTGCCCTTGCCGTTCCCGCCGCCGTTGCCATTCCCGTTACCGTTGTTGCCGTTGCCACCGCTGTTGCCGTTGCCACCGCTGTTGCCGTTGCCACCGCTGTTGCCGTTGCCACCGCTGTTGCCGTTGCCACCGCTGTTGCCGTTGCCACCGCTGTTACCGTTGCCACCGCTGTTACCGTTGCCACCACTGTTGCCGTTGCCACCGCTGTTGCCGTTTCCGTTCCCGCCGCTGTTGTTTTCATTGTTTGTGGCCCCAGTCACCCCAAAGGCATTGCCGTTCGCAATTCCCGTCTCACTTGCATTGCGTGCCGCATCCCCCGCGGTTTTCGGCGCCTCGCGCAGTTCAAGACTGAATGTATTCGGAGACCCTGGTACCCGGCTGGTCACATCTGCCGCAGATACGCTTAACGCACGGCCGTTCGAGATCGCTTCTCGTCCAGCGGCAACGTCGACACTCCGCCCGTCGCTGCGCACCTCGACGACACCTTTGTCCACCCTCACTGACGCACTGTCTTGATCAGTGGTCACTTCCAATACGGTGCCCTTGATGACCGCCGCGAGGTGCGGTGTTAGAACGCTGACCCGTTTTCTTTTCGTAGTTGTGACTGAAAGAAAAACTGACCCTCTTTGATGCGTTACCTCGGTCGTCTGGCCTGTCGGCTTCGATGCAGATATGGCAGCAAGCGTGTTGGCCCTGTAGATAATCCGCTCAGTTCCCCGCCCGAGAATTGCGCGGCTGCGCGGCCCTGTCCTGATCCACGTCGCGGTGGATAGATCGACACCATTCTGAGCGCGACTCCAGTTCTGTCCGTCGATCGATATGCGTACGTTCCCATCAGCCCGTTGCAATACCCAGCCATCTGCAGCCGCTGAGAGATTCCACCCGATTAGAAAGATAAAAGTGAAGAACAAACGAGAGAACATGGCTTACCTCTTTTGAAAAGTGGCTCCTTTTTGGAGCAAAGAAGTAAAGTAAATCCTTATGGGTCTTGAATTGGCTTCGGTTGGTTAACCAGTTTCTGTCTTACAGTTTTTGAGGATAGGACAATCTGCATAGCGGGCTGGCCATCGTGACTTACCTCCAACCTAACAAAAACCGCGTCGCGGCAATCCAGTTTTTGACAACCGCCTAGACTGGCGTGTTAGAAACTTTGCAATGTCCGTTTCCTGCGCATTGCAGTCGTTGGTGCAGATTGTAGCGAATGTTAGCCAATGTTCTTAATGTAAGGCGATGCAACTGGCCGGTACGTAGCGCACAAACATGTGACGCATGGCGACTTCTGCGTTGCGCAGCAGAGCTATTCTAGGTGCTCACACAAACGGTGGCCGTTCCACTGAAGTCATCCGCAATCCTATGAACCTGTCGTCGAAAACTCCCACAAATCGACACATGTTAGCTGCCCGTGTCTACACTTCCCGGCATGCCTGCTTCCCCCCAATATCCTCGATGGCCCCGCTTTCGCTGCTCTTAGATCAAGTTTCCGCTCATTTTGAACAGTTTTGTTGCCAGTGATCTGTGGCTTAGTATTGTGACGCGCCTGACGGAGCGACATACCAATCTCATCCTACTGAAAACACACGATTTCTGAGGCGACAATGTGCCAGTGATGGCAGGGGGCAATAGTGCATTGATAAGCTCGCCTAACAGGGCAAGGCGCTTCCTATCTAACGAAGATGTCGGGAGTTCGAGCCTCTCACGACCCACCGTTCCTTAACTTCTACAAAATTGCCTATGCGAATTGCCAAAAAACAGGCATTATGAGGGCGCCGACCGTCTGTTGGGTCCGCATTTCGTGAGCTACTTGTCATGATCGCGAAAATGTGATTCAGGATGGCGGGAAAGTTTTTGCTGCTGTGCAATTTGGTTAAGGGGCTTTCGCGTAAATGTTCTATGGCAAAAATCATCCGCTAAAAATCGCCGAGTCCGGACCTGGATTGACCGAAGGAGACGTGGACCAATTGGTCCATCTGTTGAACGAACTTCCCACAAACGAACGATCAAGCCGCGCCATGAAGATTGCATCACGATTGTTGGAGTATGCAGCCTTTGAATTGGCAGGTCGTCAGCCAGCAGCTTTTGTCGCGGAACTCGTGGACGCATCTGCCAAGATAGAAAACTCATCATCCGAGGTGATGGATGAGCCTACCATGCGGAAGCACCGCGTTGCGCACCGCCTGCAGTAACTCAGTTGCGTCAATTTTACCGCCATGCGTGTCGGTTCTCTGAGATTAGTCTACCTCGGGTTGACATGTCGCTACTGCTTAATGAACAGTGAACGAAGGCCTATTCCGAAAAGGGCGTGGGTCGAAAAACGCTGTGTCAACTGTGAAGCAGGAGACTGCTTTGCACAAAAAAGATATAAATCAGCGTAGGGTGAGACGTCATTTGAACACGCGTTGTTCAAAAGACAGAAAGCGATAGTGGCTGAAAGCGGACACGATATGACCGTGCCGACGGATAATGACTGTTCGAAGGTTGTGGACCTTTCAGACGCTTTTGCCGCGCTGGACGGCTTGCCGAACGCTGTGCGCGTGCAGTGCGCCATGCAGCTGGCCTCACAATTTCTGGAATATGCGGCTTATGAAATGGCGCTGGATCAGGGTGCTGGCGATGTTTCTGAAATCATCCATATGGCGGCGCGTCTGGATCAGGCGGCACAACGCATCGACGACAAAACCTTCCTCAATCGAATGGCGCAAAATCTGCGAAAGATCTGATTGCACCGAACCGGTAGGCCGTGCTTTGCTTTAAGCGATGGTTTGAGGTCGATAAGGAACGAGCCAAATGAGTTGGAACCCTGCATTGGATCCGCATTGTCCGACAGGCGACGCCTTTGATGCCATTGAGACTGTGATCGTGCCACGCGCGCGCGATCTTGGGGGCTTCGAAGTGCGGCGCGCTTTGCCGTCTCTGCGGCGACAGATGGTTGGTCCGTTCATTTTCTTTGACCAAATGGGGCCTGCTGAATTCGTGACCGGTAAAGGGATCGATGTGCGACCGCATCCTCACATTGGTCTCGCGACAGTAACCTATCTCTACAAAGGCAAAATTCACCACCGCGACAGTCTGGGCACGGATCAGTGGATCGAACCGGGCGCGGTCAACTGGATGGTGGCGGGGCGGGGCATCACGCATTCGGAACGCACGGATGGCGAAATCCGCGAAAAGCCTCATAACCTTTTTGGCATTCAGACCTGGGTGGCCTTGCCAGAAGATGCCGAAGATGATGCGGCGGATTTTGAGCATGCACCAAAAAACACGCTGCCGCTGTTAGAGGGCGAGGGCAAACAGCTTCGGCTGATCTTGGGCAATGCTTACGGTGAACGTGCTCCTGTCAAAACACATTCGGAGATGTTCTACGCGGACGCTTTACTGGAGCCGGACGCAAGTATTCCCTTGCCTGATGACCATGAGGATCGCGGCGCCTATGTTTTGTCTGGTGCCATCGAAGTCGCGGGGGATCGCTTTGATGCCGGGCAAATGATGGTGTTCCGTCCCGGCGACCGGATCACGCTCAAAGCCGGGCAGGAGGGCGCGCGCCTGATGCTTTTAGGGGGTGCTACATTGAACGGGCCGCGACACATCTGGTGGAATTTCGTGGCGTCTTCGCAAGACCGAATTGATGCGGCAAAAGAGGCGTGGCGCGCCGGTGATTGGGCGCACGGACGGTTTCAGCTGCCACCCGGTGATGATGCGGAATTCATACCGCTGCCCGAAACGTAGAACGCTTCGGTCGCGATGTTCACAGCCAGGGCGCGGCAAATTCTCATGTCACCGGTTTTGCTGACGCAAGCCATGCAAGTGATCTACAGAACACCTCGTTTGCCAGAAGCCTCCGGCCCACGTCAGGGAAGATCGGGATCTGGGCCTGTTCTCAAAGTGCTGATCCTGGGAGATTCCTCAGCTGCAGGCGTCGGTGTCAAACACCAGTCTCAAGCTCTGAGCGGGCAACTAACAAGAAACTTGGGTGCGGCATTTTCCGTCGAATGGCGCCTTGTCGCCCAAACGGGACTGACAACTAAAAACACGCCCAAATTCTTAAACGCCCGCCTCTATGGCAAGTTTGACATCTGTGTCACAGCACTTGGCGTCAATGATGCAACGCGATTGGTGTCGCCGACCAAATGGATCTCCCAAACGATGGCTCTGCACGATCTCTTGACGTGCAATCATAGAATCAAGCGGATCTACGTCACTGCCATGCCACCTCTCGCACGGTTTGCAGCACTTCCAAATCCCTTGGCACGCGTGCTGGGCGATCATGCAACCCTGATGTCGGATGCTCTGGAAAGCCGTTTGCTGGGTGATGAAATCAGGCAAATCGTGACGCCAAACTGGGGTCATGACCCGGCAATGATGGCGTTGGATGGATTTCACCCAGGTGCCGCCACTTATGCTCAGTGGGGGGACCATATGGCGCGCCACATCATCGATGATCTCGAAACGAACCCAATTTGATATGGCATTCCCGGCCTTGCGCCAACGCTAACGCCCAAATGAGTGATTTTTTTTTGCCCAAGCCGCGCAACCCGCTTGACGTAACCCGAGGCGCACCATAAGAGGTCCGAACCGTCAGGTTCGCTTGGCGCGCAGTGAGCGGTTGTAGCTCAGATGGTTAGAGTACCGGCCTGTCACGCCGGGGGTCGCGGGTTCGAGCCCCGTCAACCGCGCCACCGCTGCTTGAAAAGGGACCTTCGGGTCCCTTTTTGCTTTTCGTGGCGTTGTAAACGCTTTGTGGAGTTCGATTACGTCAACCAATAGTGTTGGCTGCGACAGTCGAGCACCATTCATCAGGTTCGGTATGTGGTCACCATCCTTCTACCGGCATGGCTTTCTCAATGCTTGTCTTGCGTGAGGAAATCCAACAGCGCCTGTGCGGTTTGCTCTGGCGATTGATCTATAAAAAAATGCCCGCCTGGAATGCCGCTGGCCTGCATATCCGAAAGCCTGGGTTGCCAGGTTGCGGGCACATCAAACGCTCGGGCCATGGCGCCATCGGCACCGTAAAGCACCAGAGAAGGGCAGGTCACCCTACGTCCCAAATCCTGGGCATCAAGATCAAAGTCATATTGCAACGCCGCCCGGTAGTCCGCACACATACCACGTATGGCATCCGGGTCACGCCACGCCGTGCGATAGGCCGCGAGAGCTTCCGGGTCAAAATCGGACAACTGCGCTGCCCCCCAACCCAACAAGCAACTCTCGAAGTATCGATCCGGATCATGTGCGATCATGGTTTCGGGGAAGGGTGCCGGTTGCGCCAGAAAGAACCAATGGTAATAGGCGGTAGCGACTTGTTGCGACAGTTGATCCAACAGCAGGTGTGTTGGCACAATATCCATTACCGACAAGCTCTGCACCTGCTCGGGCGCATCCAGCGCCAACCGATGCGCAACCCGCCCACCGCGGTCATGACCGACCACATGAAACTGCGTGAACCCAAGATGCTGCATCAAGGCACTTTGATCCTGTGCCATGTGACGAAAACTATAATTTTCCGTGCCCTGTGGTTTGGAACTCTCGCCATACCCACGCAAATCAGACGCAACGACCGTGAAGTGGCGGCTCAATAGCGGGCCTACCCGGTGCCAAAGCATGTGGGTTTGCGGAAACCCGTGCATCAACAACAATGGCGGCCCAGAGCCCCAAGATAAGTAGCAAATACGTTGCCCGTTCACATCCGCAAATGACTTGGTTGGTTTATCCGTCACAAATCACCTCATCGATAGGAAGGGCTTCAAGTGGTCAGAGCTGCCAGAATGCGGGCCCAACTCCGGATGCCCTTGTGAAAGCTCTCAACGTCATACTTTTCGTTGGGAGAATGGATTGCGTCGTCATCTTTACCGAAGCCGACCAGCATCGGCGTCGTACCCAGGATATCTTGAAAGAAACCGGCAATCGGGATCGACCCGCCACATCCAACATAGGCGGCTGGTACATGCCATTCGTCACTGAGCGCTTTGCGGGCGGCCTCAAAGCTGGGGTCGCTGGTTTGCGTCATCGATGCTTTGCTGGCGCCATGTCCTTCAAAACTTACGTCACAGTCATCGGGTAGCATGTCACGCACCATCGCGCGGAAATTGTCGCGGATCACCAATGGGTCCTGATCCCCCACAAGTCTGAAACTAATTTTCGCCTGCGCCTTGGACGGCAAAACCGTTTTAAACCCATCCCCGGTATACCCTCCCCAAATGCCGTTAACTTCGCACGTCGGACGCGACCAGATCATCTCCAGCGGGGTGCGGTCCTGCTCGCCTGCGGGTTGGGAAAGGCCCACATCCCCCAAAAAATTGACGTGATCGAAGGCCAGGCCCTGCCACTGCGCTTCCATCTCATCAGACAATTCTGGCACGCCGTCGTAAAACCCTGGAACCGTGATACGGCCCTGATCATCGTGCAAAGCCGCGATGATGCGGGACAAAACCCGTAGCGGGTTGATCGCAACCCCTCCGTACATACCCGAATGCAAATCCACATTTGGTCCCGTAATCGTGATCTCTTCACCCAACAACCCGCGCAACATCGTCACAATAGCCGGGGTCTTGCTTTCAAAAAGCCCCGTGTCGCAGATCAATGCGATATCGGAATTCAGTTCTTCTGCATTTTTTTTCATGAACGGCACTAATGACGGCGAACCGCTTTCTTCCTCGCCCTCCAGAAAGAACGTCAATTTGCAGGGCAGGCTACCGTGCTCGGCTTTCCAGGCCCTGCACGCCTCGATGAACGTCATCAACTGGCCCTTGTCATCCGAAGACCCACGCCCCCGGATAACCGTACCTTTGACAGTTTCCTCGATTTTCGGATCGAACGGATCATTGTCCCAAAGATCAAGAGGATCAACAGGTTGCACGTCATAGTGACCGTAAAAAAGAAGATGCGGATCGGGACCCTCAACATGTCCCACAACCATCGGGTGGCCCGGTGTTTCGCGTTTTTCGGTCGTGATGCCCAGACTATTGAGGTCTGCGACCAACCAAGCGGCCGCGGCATCGCAGGATGCGTTGTATGCGGGATCGGTCGAAATCGAAGGAATGCGCAGCAGATCAAGCAAACGGTCCATTGCCTCTGGCAGATCGTTATCAATGCGGGACAGAACGGCGTCTAGTGACATGGGTACCTCCAATTGTTTGCTGGAACCGTATCAGCGCCAAGGGCCTTGTCCAGTCGTCCAGAGCGAAAATAAAACAACTCATGCGACTGGACGCAGGCATGGTGGCATTTGATGCAAGTCAAGGATGCGACATGGTGCGCATCGTAAGGTTATTGAACCTTAAGTTAAGGAACGATAATTAAGCTTAGAAAGATTCCAAAGGGCACTTGTTCCGGGATCGTGCGAAGGAGAGACCGGGTGAGCTACGAAGATCAGTTGGATCAGGCGATTGCACGTCTGCACGAAGAGGGACGATACAGAACCTTCATCGACATTGAACGCCTGAATGGTCAGTTTCCGCACGCAACGCGTACCCGTCCCGATGGCAGCACCCAACCGGTCACTGTTTGGTGTGGCAACGACTATCTGGGGATGGGACAACACCCGGTTGTTCTGGAGGCCATGCATGAAGCGCTCGATGCTACGGGTGCAGGGTCAGGCGGCACGCGCAATATCTCCGGCACCACCGTGTATCACAAGCGTCTCGAAGCCGAGCTCGCAGATCTTCACGGCAAAGAATCAGCCCTGCTGTTTACCTCTGCCTACATTGCGAATGACGCTACGTTATCCACTTTGCCTAAACTTTTTCCTGGAATGATTATTTATTCCGATGCGTTGAACCATGCCTCGATGATCGAAGGCGTGCGTCGAAATGGCGGAGCAAAACGGATATTCCGTCACAACGACCTGGACCATTTGCGCGAATTGTTGAAGGCAGATGATCCAGAAGCACCGAAACTGATTGCCTTTGAATCCATCTATTCAATGGATGGGGATTTTGGACCCATAGAAGCGATTTGTGATCTGGCTGATGAATTTGGCGCGCTGACCTATATCGATGAGGTCCACGCCGTCGGCATGTATGGACCGCGCGGGGCAGGCGTCGCGGAGCGCGACCGTCTGATGCACAGGTTGGACATCATAAATGGCACGCTCGCAAAAGCGTTTGGTGTGATGGGTGGATACATCGCTGCATCAGAAAAAATGTGTGATGCAATAAGGTCTTATGCCCCGGGGTTTATCTTCACGACATCCCTTCCGCCAGCGGTTGCCGCGGGCGCGGCGGCCTCCGTTGCCTACCTCAAGGAGGCGCCGGAACGACGCGAAGCGCATCAGACCCAAGCACGGATTCTAAAGCTCAGATTGAAGGGGCTTGGCCTTCCGATCATCGATCATGGTAGCCACATTGTGCCCGTCATGGTGGGCGATCCAGTGCATACCAAAAAGTTAAGCGATATGCTGTTGGAGGATTACGGCATTTACGTGCAGCCGATCAACTATCCGACTGTTCCACGCGGCACGGAGCGTTTGCGGTTTACGCCGTCACCCGTTCATGGCCCTGATGAGATGAATGCCCTCGTTCGCGCAATGGACGGCCTTTGGTCTCATTGTGCGCTAAATCGCGCCGAAGAAGTTGGGTGACTCTCATCTATAGGAAAATCAAGTTGCCTTGTGTTAACCTAACATAAACAAGAAGTCGGGTACGAATCGTAGACACGGTTTGAAGTCTGATATCGTTGTCGAGCAGGCACGGGAACACGAGGCATTTCTATGATTGGGCGTAAGCACTCAAAGAGTGTTGGAGAGGAAGCCGAACCAAAAGCGTTCGACGATTTCGAATTGCGCTTGGGCGACATGATGCGCGGCGAACGTGCAACATTGGGCAAGTCTCTTTTGGACGTCCAAAGGGAACTGCGGATCAAGGCATCCTACATCGCTGCTATTGAGAATTGCGACCCCGACGCCTTCGACACGCCTGGGTTTATCGCTGGTTACGTTCGATCCTATGCTCGCTACCTAGGCATGAACCCGGATGCCACTTTTGACACCTTTTGCGAAGAAAGCGGTTTTACAGTCGCTCACGGAATGTCTTCCAAAGCATCCGTCGTCAAAAAGTCGCCCTTGGGCAAGCGTGGCCAGGCTGCAAGTGATGGTGATATGTTCAACCGCCCGAGCATGACTTTCGTGCCGGCGCGTGAAAGCTTTTTCAGTGGGATTGACGCCAGTGCCATCGGATCTTCTTTGGTATTGGTGGCATTGATTTCGGCGATTGGATTTGGCGGTTACTCCGTTCTGCAAGAAGTCCAGCGCGTTCAAGTCGCGCCTGTCGAACAAACGCCGGTCGTATTGTCCGATCTAGACCCTCTTGAGGGCGTGCTCGCGGCGGCACCGGATGCATCCACAGCAACTTCGAGTGTCGGCGTGCTGGATCAACCGACTGTCGATGCGTTGGACCAACTCTACCGGCCTCAAGCGCTCGACGTACCTGTTTTGACCGCGCGCGATGCCCCTATTTCAACAATTGACCCGCGTACAATCGGCAATTTTGCAAGTATAGAAAAAGATGTGGCTCCCGTCACCGAGTCGTTTGCAGGTTCAATTGATGCGGCTGTATCGGCAGGACTGGAAGATTTGGCAGAATTGCCAACTGTTCCTCAAGTTGTTCAAGAACTCGGACCTCCTTTGCGAATGGTTGCAGTCCGTCCATCTTGGGTGCGAGTAAGTGCAGCTGACGGTACTGTGATCTTTGAAACGATCATGGAACCAGGCGATACGTGGGACGCACCGGCAGGGGATATTCCGCCAACCTTGAGAACGGGTGAAAGCGGTGCGATCTATTTTGCGTTGAGTGGTGAATACTATGGACCGGTCGGTGAAACCGGCACGATTACTTCCAAGCTTCCGCTAGCCGTCGAGGAATTAAAGACGCGTTATTCCGTAGCTGATCTGTCGACCGATGAAGCCTTGGCGACGACAGTTGTCGAATTGCAAACGCCGTTGGCGCCAACTTCAGAGTAACTCTGACGTCCTTTTGAAACCGACCATTGCGGGATGCGGCGTGTCTGTCTATTTTTCCAGACAGCAGCTCTCGACAAAGGACAGAATCGTGTCGTTGAACCATGTGCGCCCTTGGCGCAATATTTACCGTCGAAAATCGCGTCAGATCATGGTGGGCAATGTGCCGGTTGGGGGAGATGCGCCAATCACCGTCCAAACCATGACCAATACCCTTACTACTGATGTCAAGGGAACCATCGCGCAGATTCAGGCTGCTGTGGATGCAGGTGTTGATATCGTGCGTGTCTCGGTGCCCGACGCGGCATCCTCCAAAGCACTGCGCGAAATTGTACCTGAAGTCAGTGTGCCGATCGTAGCCGACATTCACTTTCACTATAAACGCGGCATCGAAGCAGCGGAGGCTGGCGCCGGGTGCCTTCGTATCAACCCGGGTAACATCGGTGATGAAAAGCGGGTCAAAGAGGTAATCAAAGCCGCCCGAGATCACAATTGCTCTATCCGAATTGGCGTGAACGCCGGCAGTTTGGAAAAACACCTGTTGGACAAATATGGCGAACCTTGTCCTGATGCCATGGTTGAGTCCGGTCTGGATCACATCAAGATCTTGCAGGACAATGATTTTCACGAATTCAAAGTCAGTTGCAAAGCGTCGGATGTCTTTATGGCTGCCGCAGCCTATCAACAACTGGCGGATGCCACCGACGCCCCTATCCACCTTGGTATTACCGAAGCTGGGGGTCTCACGACCGGCACCATTAAATCAGCGATAGGATTGGGAAATTTACTATGGATGGGCATTGGAGACACCATTCGAGTGAGCCTCTCCGCGGATCCAGTCGAAGAAGTAAAAGTTGGCTATGAAATTCTCAAGTCGTTGGGTTTACGTCATAGAGGTGTGAATATCATCAGCTGCCCCAGTTGTGCACGCCAGGGATTCGATGTCATCAAAACGGTTGAAAAGCTGGAAAAACGCCTCGAGCATATCAAAACCCCCATGAGCCTGAGCATTATTGGCTGCGTGGTCAATGGTCCCGGTGAGGCACTGATGACAGATGTCGGTTTCACAGGCGGCGGGGCGGGATCGGGAATGGTCTATCTGGCCGGGAAGCAAAGCCACAAACTTAGCAACGATGCAATGGTCGATCACATCGTGCAACAAGTTGAAAAGAAGGCGGCAGAACTGGAAGCCGAAGAAGTTGTTGTAGACGCCGCTGAATAAAAACAGCGCCTTATGCGCACTATTTAATTTTAAACACTAAAGTTCGCGTTTTTCATCGAGGATTGCACGCATTTGATCATAAGGCAGATACCCGCGTAGCATCTCGTCGTGCACAACAAACGTTGGTGTGCCGGTAATGCGCAGCTTCTGCGCCAGCGCCCGTGTTTGCGAAATCTCATCCGTAACGCTGTCGTCATTCATACGGGATTCGATGGCATCAGCATCCAGTTCATAGGTGTCGGACAAGCGCCGCAAGGCGGCGATCGTGATGTCACCATTGAACTCCATCAAGGCGTCATGCAGCGATTTATAGGCCTCAGCGCCTTCAAGCTGCTTCGCTGCGATTACAAATCGTGACGCCAAAATGGATTGCTCGCCCAGAATAGGGAACTCTTTGACAATAAAGCGGATCTCACCGTCAGTTTCGAGAAGTTTCTCGACCTCGCCATAGGCACGTTTGCAATATCCGCACCTGTAATCCATGAACTCGACGATCGTGATGTCGCCATCCGGATTGCCGCCTACAAATGAAAAACCGTCCTCGAAAATTGCGTCGGCATTATTTGAGACTAGCGCCAGGTCAGCATTGGCTTGATCTGCTGCTTGCCGATCTTCAAGCGCTTGGACGGCTTCCATAATAACTTCTGGGTTTTCCATCAGATAGTCGCGCACTTCAGAGCGAAACAGTGTGCGTTCTTCCGCTGACATGGTTTCCAGATCAAGCGCAGCAGTTGGTCCGCTGGCGACAAGGGCTGCCATGAAGGCTGGCAGGATCAGTCTGTTTATCATGGTCTATCTCCGTTTTTCAGCCCGTTCGGATGCAATCAACACATCCTGAGCCCGTTGCCAAGAGGTCGAGCCCTCCGGGAGCAATCCCAAGGCACGTTTGGCGTGAATTTTGGCATCTTCCATGCGGCCCGACAATGCGTATCTTTCGGCGGTGACCAGCGAGGCCATGCCGGTTTGGTTTGATTTTGCATAGGCTATTGATAAATCGCGCAGCATTATCCCATCCCTGAAGTCAATTGACCTCGCTTTTTCAAGAACTTGCCTTGCAGAGTTAACGTCACCGTTCGCTAACAATGCCCGCCCGTAGCCGGATAAGATCAACGCGTCATTAGGCGCCAGTTGGACAGCGCGTCCGTAGGCGGCCACCGCCGCTTGAAAATTGCGGGTCTCAATGAGTATCTGGCCGCGCTGATCGTGCAGGAAGGGGTCATTTGAACGAAGCGCAATGGCGCCATCTATCGCATTCAGTGCTTTCTTCGTGCGCGATTGACGGTGTTCGGCGATGGCTTGGCGCAGCAGACGCACGTCCTGATAGGGGCTTTCTTTCAAACGACGCAGGGTCCATTTTGGTGACCGGGTATAGGCGCTGAGCTTGCCTTTGACGCGTTCAAACCAATACGCATAAGTCGGATTTTCCGTGGCGACGTTTCCGTAAGCCGCTGTGAAGCCCTGAACTGCGCGTAGCCTGTCACGCGACAAGGGATGGCTGCGCAAATACGGGTCTTGGCGTGTTTCCGCCAGGATCTCTTGCCCGCTGAAGATTTCGAGAACGTCCATCATACCTTTGGGATCCACTCCGGCGGACTTCATAAAACGAATGCCAGATTGGTCTGCGGAGGCTTCCTCAGCACGGGTATGTTTGAAAAACCGTGCCTGGGCAGAGGTCTGTGTCCCAAGTGCGATGCCGCCTGCTGCATTTCCGGCACCTGCGACCGCCGCAGCAGCAGCCAGCGCCAAGCCGAGGCCGGACGCGGTGCGCGCGCTGGCCAGATTGGTCATACGCCGCGTCAGGTGCCCATTGGCGATATGGGCGGCTTCATGGGCAATCACGGCTTGTATCATCGCGGCCGACTGCATCCGATTGATCAACCCATAGTGCAGGAAAATTGCGTCATTTGTGACCACGAAAGCGTTGAGCGAGCTTTCATTTACAATCAGGATTTTCACCCGCGAGGGGCTGAGCCCAGCCGCATTCAACACGGGCGTCGCAAGTTGTTTGAGCCCGTATTCGAGATCAGCGTCCCTGAGCAACCCTTGCGCTTGCAATGGGGTGGTCGTCAGCCACAGCAAAAATGCCGGGATTGACGCGAGCCGAAAGAACAGGTGAAACGACATGAGACGAATGGTGGAGCGAATTCATGCGTAGTTCAAGGCGGTCTGCTGTTGATCCCTTTATTGTGATGGATGTGATGGAGGCGGCGCGACGTCTTGAGGACGCAGGTCGGGACATTATCCATATGGAAGTCGGCCAACCTGGCACCGGCGCGCCAAGACTTGCAACACAAGCGTTGACGGAAGCAATGAGCACGGCCCCACTGGGCTACACGGTTGCTTTGGGCTTGCCGGCGTTGCGCGCGCGGATCGCGAAAATGTACCGCGATTGGTATGATGTGGACCTTGACTCAGCTCGCGTAGTGATCACACCGGGGTCGTCCGGCGGTTTCTTGCTAGCGTTCACTGCGCTTTTCGATACCGGTGACCGGGTGGGCATTGGCGCGCCGGGTTCTCCCAGCTACCGCCAGATTTTGCGCGCACTGGATCTTGAGCCCGTTGATTTGCCCACAACGGTGGAGAACCGTTTTCAACCGGTGCCTGCGGATTTCCAAGGCATGGATCTGGCCGGACTTTTAGTGGCGTCCCCAGCAAATCCGACCGGCACCATGCTGGACACTCAGAGCATGAAGGCATTGATCGACGCCACGCATACACAAGGCGCCGCTTTTGTGTCGGACGAAATATACCACGGTATTGAGTATGAAGCGAAGGCGGTCACAGCATTACAGATCACCGATGAAGCTTATGTGATCAACTCGTTTTCGAAGTATTTCTCGATGACGGGCTGGCGCGTGGGATGGATGGTTGTTCCCGAAGATCACGTGCGGATCATAGAACGCCTAGCCCAGAACATGTTCATCTGCGCGCCCCATGCCAGCCAGGTCGCAGCACTGGCGGCCATGGATGCAACTGACGAGTTGCAAGCCAACGTTGATGTCTACAAGGCCAATCGCGCGCTGATGCTGGACGGTCTGCCGGAAGCCGGTTTCACCAGAATTGCCCCGCCGGACGGCGCCTTTTATGTCTATGCCGACGTCTCTCATCTGACTACGGACAGTCGCGTCTTGGCGGATGAGATCCTTCAAGACGCAGGTGTCTCCGTGACTCCCGGGCTCGATTTTGATCCGCAGCGTGGCCATAGTACTTTGCGGTTTTCCTATGCGCGCAGCACCGAGGACATTGTCGAGGGACTTGCCCGACTGAAGGAATTCATGCGCAAGCGATGATCGGGTGTTTCCCTCGCACTACGACCTGCGGTAGTATGTGAAAAACAACCCCGGCAGAGCAGATCATGATCCGGCGAATTTCAATCACAACAGCCTGCCTTTGGATGGGCATTGCAGCAGCGTTTGCGCAGGAATTGACAGCTGTTGCACGTGTCGATCCCGAGCAAAGCCGTATCGAGAATGGATGGTTTGGCCAGACCCGCATAACACTCCAGCTCAGCCAGGGCGTGCCTTACCGCGTGTTCACATTGGCGGAGCCTCCGCGTCTTGTCGTTGATTTTCGCGATGCGGACTGGTCGGGCATTCAAGCGTCAAACCTGTTGGCCGAACAAGACGGATTGACGGCATTGAGGTTCGGAAATTTCCAACCGGGATGGTCGCGGCTGGTGGCTGATCTGGCACAGCCAATGCTGCCGGAAGAAATCGGTATGCAAGTCAGCCCGGCAACCGGAGCCGCCGTGTTGTCTATCGTGTTGGCGCCTGCAGATGTAGCCGAGTTCGATGCAAAATCGGGCGCGCCGCAGGACGCGCTTTGGCCGCAGCCGCAATCGCGAGAGATCGTAGCACCGGTGGTGGACGCGCGTTTCGTTGTCGCCATTGACCCCGGACATGGTGGCGTGGACCCTGGGGCCGAGCGGGGCAATATCAACGAAAAAGAACTTATGCTGCAAATCGCTTTCGAGTTGCGTGAAGCTCTCTTGCGGTCGTCCGATTTGGATGTGGTGCTGACCCGCGAAAGCGATGTTTTCGTGTCTCTGGAAGGCCGCGTTGCCATCGCGCATCGCGCTGGTGCGGATGTGTTCATATCGCTGCACGCCGATGCACTGAGTCAGGGCGGGGCGCAGGGTGCAACCATCTATACGCTGTCAAAAGAGGCGAGTGACAAAGCCACGGCGTATCTGGCGGCTCGACATAACCGCGCAGACATTATCGCCGGAACAGATCTGACGGGATCGGATGACCAAGTCGCTGGCGTATTGCTGGATCTGGCACGCCAGGAAACGGAGCCTCGCTCAAAGGCGTTAGCCGCTGCGCTGGTCGAAGGCTTGCGGCAGGCAGGGGGACCGATGAACAGTCGTCCGCTGCGCAACGCGGGGTTCTCGGTTCTGAAATCCGCCGATATTCCTTCGGTCCTGGTCGAGGTTGGGTTTTTATCCAGTGAACGCGATCTCAATAATCTGCGCGATCCGACATGGCGCGCAAAGATCGTGGGCGGCATGGTGCAATCGATTTTATCATGGCGAGACGCAGATGCAGCAATCCGGCCATTGGCCCGGCAGTGAGGCAACGTCGGCAAAAATCGGCGGACGATACCGTTTTTCGTAAGCTTTCGTGTTTTGACGGCGCGGGTCGCGCTGCCTATATGTAACCAGCAACAGATCAAAAGAGGCGTGCAGCACGTGTTCCGATTCATCTTATCCTTTTTCGGGGGTATATTCACGACCGTTACCATGGCGATTGGCATGGTGGCGCTGACCGTCGGCGCGGTGTTCTGGATGTACGGCCGGGACCTGCCCAGCCATGAGTCCTTGGCGCAATACTCTCCACCCACGATCAGCAGGATCTATTCGGGACAGGGACAGATCATCGATGAGTTTGCCAAGGAACGCCGGCTCTTTGCGCCAGCGGAAACCATACCTGACTTGATCAAACAGGCGTTTATCTCTGCCGAAGACAAGAACTTCTACACCCATGACGGCTATGATTTGCGCGGCATCGGAGCCGCGGCCTTTGATGCTGTGAAATCGCGCGGGCAGGACGTGCGCGGCGCGTCGACGATCACCCAACAGGTGATGAAAAACTTCCTGCTCTCCGGCGACCGTCAGGCTGAACGGAAGATCAAGGAAATCATCCTAGCCGCCCGTCTTGAAGAGACCTTGAGCAAGGAGCGCATCCTGGAACTCTATCTCAACGAGATTTTCTTGGGCCAGAATTCTTATGGCGTTGCGGCGGCGTCCCAGACGTATTTCAACAAGCCTCTGAGCGATCTTGCGCCGCATGAAGCGGCGTTCCTTGCCTCCTTGCCCAAAGCGCCCAGTGACTATCATCCGGTGCGCCAAAAAGGTCGACTGCTCGCACGACGCAATTTTGTGCTCAAGGAAATGATGGAGAACGGCTATATTTCGCAAGCCGAGTTGTTGGCCGAACTGAACGAACCGCTGCGCTCCGTTCAAAACGGCGATTTCGAAAGCTTCAAGGCCGAGCTACCGCCGCGCGACTACTTTACGGATGAAATCCGCCGGCAATTGACTGAAGACTTTGGCGAAGGTGAGTTTTTCACCGGTGGTTTGACCGTACGTGCAACCATTGACCAGGAAATGCAGCCGATTGCCGCGGAGTCGCTGCGACGTGCCTTGGAAGAGTATGACCGAAAACAGGGGATCTGGCGTGAGGCCAAGATCAAGATTGATCCGGCCTTGCTGGAAAGCGAAGAAAGCTGGCGTGCGGTTCTGAGCGAAACCAAAATGGCCCGTGACATTGATCTGGATGGTCCGTGGTATCCAGCTGTGGTGCTCTCGGTGGGCAGCAACGATGCCCGAATCGGCATCGATGGTGTGTCTGAGGACGAAGACGGGCATTTCATAACCGCTCAGGATGTCACATGGGCACGCAAGCGCTCGGAAGACGGCACAACAGGGCGTAAGGCGCAAGTGGCCGGTGATTTGGTGTCCGTGGGTGATGTGGTGCATGTGCGCGCGATCACGTCTGATGAGGATGGGACTTTCGTACGCTGGTCATTGCGACAGGTGCCGGAAGTGCAGGGCGGTTTCGTTGCAATGGATGTCAACACGGGCCGGGTCTTGTCCATGCAAGGCGGGTTTTCCTATCAGGCCAGCGTTTTCAACAGGGCCACCCAAGCCAAACGGCAGCCGGGATCCAGCTTCAAGCCTTTCGTCTACGCCTCGGCTTTGGACAGCGGCTATTCTCCCGCCACAATCGTTGTGGATGCGCCGATCGAGATCAACACGCCGCAAGGGTTGTGGCGACCGCGCAATGCCTCGCGTGAATTTTACGGTCCAACGCCCCTGCGTACAGGAATCGAACGGTCCAGGAACCTGATGACCATTCGTCTGGCGCAGGAAGTGGGGATGGACATTGTCGCGGATTATGCAGAACGATTTGGTGTCTATGACAACATGGGGACGTTCTTGGCCAATGCGCTTGGCTCCGAGGAAACGACTCTTTACCGGATGGTCGCCGCCTATGCGATGTTCGCCAATGGCGGGGAACGTCTCCAACCGACTTTGGTGGACCGGGTTCAGGACCGTTATGGCAAAACGATTTACCGCCACGACGACAGACTCTGCTATGACTGCGAGCTGGCCAGTCTGGACCCCGGGTTGCCGCCCCGGATCATCTCAAACCGCGAACAGGTCATGGATCCGATCACCGCTTATCAATTGACCTCGATGATGCGTGGCGTGGTGGAGCGTGGCACGGCAAGCAGGACAGTGAACCTGCCTGTGCCCACGGCGGGCAAAACTGGAACAACCAATGAGGCCAAAGACGTTTGGTTCATCGGCTTCACCAGCAACATCGTTGCGGGTTGCTACATTGGGTACGACCAACCTAAAGGACTGGGGCGTGGTGCGTCGGGCGGCGGCATGTGTGGCCCTGTCTTCCAGAGGTACATGGAAGAGGCCACCAAGAAATATGGTGGCGGCGCCTTTCAGGTGCCACAGGGTGGGCGGTTCATAAAGATCGACCGCTATACTGGGGCCCGCATGGACGACAACGCCACAGGAGAAACTGTGGTCGCGGAGTTTTTCCGTGAAGGCGAGCAGCCTGTTTTCGGCATCACCTATGATGGCGGCTTTGCCATGGGGCAAAACCTTCCGCTGTTTGAAGAGGTCGGCAGCCAGACGCAGGAAGTGACCACATCAACGGGGCAAACCACTACTGTCGGTCCCAAAGCAGATTTTGGAACCCTCAGTTCGGGTGGGTTGTACTAGCGGTCCCTTGCTGCTGGAAGAGCACTGGTTTATCACACGCTTCAGACCTAACGCCAGAGGCCACCGTCATGCGCGCCGACGCACAAAACACCGTTGAAAAAATCGAAAAGTCCCTGGACTTGCTGGCGCAACGGCTGGATGTCGAAACTGCGTCATTTAGGCTGGAGGAATTCAACGCGCGCGTTGAAGATCCAAATTTGTGGGATGATCCGGCGGCGGCACAAAAGCTGATGCGCGACCGGCAGATGCTGGTCGACGCACTCGCGACCTATGAGGGGATCAAACAGGATCTGACCGACAACATCGAGTTGATCGAGCTTGGTGAGATGGAGGACGACGAAGAAGTCGTGTCCGACGCCGAGGCCGCCTTGAAAACCCTCGAAGCAAATGCCGCGAAAAAGGAACTCGAAGCGCTTCTGGATGGCGAAGCGGATGGCAACGACACTTTTCTGGAAGTCAACGCGGGTGCTGGCGGCACAGAGAGCTGCGACTGGGCTTCGATGCTGGCGCGCATGTACGTCCGCTGGGCCGAGAAGAAAGGCTACAAGGTCGAACTGCAGGCTGAAAGCGCGGGAGAAGAAGCTGGCATTAAATCAGCAGTTTACAAGATCACAGGTCAAAACGCCTATGGCTGGCTGAAATCCGAAAGCGGTGTGCATCGGTTGGTGCGTATTTCACCCTTTGATTCGGCCGCAAAGCGGCACACATCGTTTACTTCGGTTTGGGTTTACCCGGTTGTGGATGACAACATTGACATCGAGGTGAATCCAGCTGACATCCGGATCGATACCTATCGGTCTTCCGGGGCAGGTGGGCAGCACGTCAATACCACGGATTCGGCCGTACGCATCACGCACAACCCTACCGGGATTGTCGTCACCAGCTCCGAAAAATCGCAACACCAAAACCGCGATATTGCAATGAAGGCTTTGAAATCCCGCCTCTATCAGATGGAGTTGGACCGACGAAACGCCGCGATCAACGAGGCTCATGAAAACAAGGGCGATGCAGGGTGGGGCAATCAGATCCGCTCCTATGTTTTGCAACCTTATCAGATGGTCAAGGATCTACGCACCAACTACGAAACGTCAGACACAAAAGGTGTACTGGATGGAGACCTTGACGGACTCATGGGCGCGACGCTGGCGCTCGATGTTTCCGGCAAAAGCCGAGCCGAGGCACAAAGCAGTTAACCCCGGCACTCCTGCGCATGAAACAATTTCGCTTCTGATCCCATTAAACCATTCGGTGCGTCGATTCAGCCCAGGTTGTTACGCGCACACTGGGCCGCACTGTCGCAAACTGAGGTGAGGGTGCATCTCTTTGCGGGCTGCCGCGAGGCTGCGGGTAAAGCACGTTACAGCGGATCAGATGGCGCGTTGCCTCTTAGAGCAACCAGCTAAAAAAGCGCGAACCATGGCCCTATCTGAACCTGCCGTACGAGCCCGCGCATCCTAGCGGGGGAAGCGGTTATCGCAATTCTAGCAGTTTTTGCAATTGGCTTGCCCCAGATACAGCGCCATTGAGTTTGAATTTGACTGGCATGGCGCGAAGCTCGGGCCACTAAATCGAAAACGCTCCTAAAATGGGCCCACAGCACTGGCTGACGGCAAACAAGACCTGCTATAATACGAGCGCAGGAGGAGCTATCATGACAACGACAGCAACGACTGAGCTGGAGATCGGCGCACCCGTGTTGCGTCCAGCCCGCTTCGAAGACTTGAAACTGGCGCTGAGCCGCGGTGCACAGGACTTTCGCGCGCATCCGGTTTACGGGCTCATCTTCGCAACTTTCTACATCGCGGCGGGTTGGGCCATGATGGTGATCACTTCGATAACCGGTCATACGTTCTGGTTGGTTTTGGCAGCCATCGGCTTCCCTTTGCTCGGCCCCTTTGCTGCGGTTGGTCTTTATGAGGTGTCCCGGCGACTGGAAAAAGGTCATCCGATCAACGCGGCAGCCATTTTTGGTGTCATCTGGCATCAGCGTCTACGGCAGCTCCCATCTCTTTGCACAATGATGGTCGTGATCTTCATGTTTTGGTTCTTTTTGGGTCACATGATTTTTGCGCTCTTCCTTGGCCTCTCAACGATGACAAATATATCAAGCTCTTATGAGGTTTTCCTTACTTTGAACGGTGTTTCGATGCTGGCCTTCGGAACCCTCATTGGAGGCATTTTCGCACTGGTGATTTACAGCATGTCCGTCATCGGCTTGCCGCTGTTGCTGGATCGGGAAATTGATTTCATCACAGCGATGATCACCAGCTTTGGCGCGGTTCGCCGATCACCAGCGGTGATGATCACTTGGGGCGCATTGCTCGCGGTCCTGATTTTTGCAGCAATGTTACCAGGGTTTTTGGGGCTGTGGTTGATCTTGCCCTGGCTCGGCCATGCTTCCTGGCACCTCTACCGCTTACTGGTGACAACGCCCTAGACCGGCATTTCGCGGCCCATCTCGATCAGCTCTTGCCGCAGCGCCGAAGCCTCCGGCGCACCCGCTTCGAGCGCAAAAACCAGGGCGTGCGTCAGAAAAAAACCGCGTCCATCGTCGTTCGTCGCCACTTCTGCCGCTTGGGCATAAAGACGCGCCAGCGCCCGTGTGTCATCCGCTTCATGCGCTGCTAGCAGCTGCGCATTCAGATCCATCATTCGGCTGCTTGCGGTGCGCATCGGCGCGCTTGAACGCGCCCAGCGACCCAATCGTGGAATAGATGGGTTGGGCCGTCCATTGCTGGCGAAAAGCGACCTCCGTCGAAAGATACGGCATGCCGCCCGCGTTGCATCCCTTCCACGACAAAAACATCTTCCGTGAAAACCCCTTTCCACAACGCCGTATTCTTTTTTCGCAAACCGGCGTCGGTTGTCGCGGAGGCGTAAAACAGATGCACATGTTCGCGCGTTTTCTCCGGCCCCTGGGGTTCCAGAATAATCGCATAGGTGTGATCCCGGTGCACCCCAAGCAGCACATTCGGAAAGGCCGTGATGTATTCCGCCGCCGTGTCCCATTTGTCGCTCAAATCATCAAAATCAGGAAAGACTTGGCCTGCATCATCCTTGATTTGGCGATAGACAAGCGTGCCCTGGCCAGAAAACAAACCTTTGTTCTCGATATGGTAATGATCTTCGAGACGCGAATAGGTGTTGAGACCGGGATGCACCCAGGGCAAATGGTAGCTTTCGCAGTAGTTCTCGACCGCAAGTTTCCAATTGCAATTGACATCGAGTATGAAATGGCTGTCCGCACCGCCATGAAACAAAGGTCTGTCAAACTCCGCCCACCGCGCGAGCAGTTCAGCATTGGCAATCTCAAAAGACGGCGCTGTCCCAGAAACGTTGATCCAGACCACACCCATCCAAATATGGCTGCGCACTTCAACAAGCCCCAAGAGGCTTCGGTCAATACCGGCGTGCTTGTTTTGGCCCGGGCCGCCGACATGTGGCGTGCTGACCAATTGGCCATCTGTAGAATAACACCAACTGTGATAAGGACACCGGATGGCGCCTTCAATTTTGCGAGGCTCGGATATCAACACCATGCCCCGGTGACGACAAATGTTTTGAAAGACGCGAACACTGTTCTGACGGTCACGGATCAAAAGCAATGGCATGCCAAGAAAACTAAGAGGGACAGCGTCACCGATCTCTGCAACATCTGCAGCTGCGGCCAAACCGGACCATTCGTCAAACAAAAGCGCGTGCTTTTCTTCGTCAAAAACACCGGGGTCCGTATAATGCGCGTTCGGCAACCCATGTGCCTCAGCGATCGGACGGCGAACGCGGGATAAATCTGTTACGTTTGGATCCATGACGCCTCTCCTGTGAATATGACAGGAGCATATAGGCGTGCCATGTGCGCGCCGCGCTCAAAACGACCCGAGTTTTCCCAAGGCGACATATTGTGTATTGCGACCGTTAGCGAAAAACGTCGTCAGGTTGAAGCAACCGTTGTTGGAACGGGATCAGGTCATCGAGTTTGCAAAACCCTGCATGACGGGCACGTGCCAAAGCTTCCCTGGTGTTGTTCCCGAGGTATTCATAGACCAAACGGGCCATTCGGTTGCTGGACGAATTCTCGCGCACCGTTCGCGCCACATAACCGACCCAGAAATTATTTTGAAACGACGTCACTCGGCTGAGGTAGTTAAAAGACGCCGTCATACCGTTGCGGCGGGCGACTGTGGCGGCAACCCCATCCTCTATCTGCATCACGAACCCCCGGTATTCGCGAGCACTGGGATCGGCTGGAATGCCCTGCATCGCCATGGCAATTTTGGGCTCATATCCACGCAGGAAAGTGTTTGAGCCCTCGCGTTTTATCAGAACGATGCCGCGTACATACTGATCATCCCGCACAAAGCTTCGACGGGCAAACTGGTAAAACCCACTGGGAAAGTCTTCTTCGGACACTTTCAGAATGGCGGATCCCATGAATTCGTGCAGGTAAGCGCTGGAAATAGGGCCGGTCGACCGCGCAACCTGATCCACTGGTTCAAGAAGAACGCGGGCATCTACGCTGAAAAAGTCGCACATGCGCGCAAGAACATCAGGCCGTGGGAAACTTTCGCCGCTGAGATAGCGATTAAACTGCGTTCTGTTTATGCCCAAATCGCGCGCAAGCGCTGAAATCGAAGGGTATTTGGCGGAAAGAGTTCGCAAGTTTGCGCCAAACATATTGCGCAGTTGCGCGGGCGTACGGGCGGTCAAAGGCATGGCATTCCTTTTGCCTGGTCACAGTTGCACCATACTATGCAGCATGTTGCAGTTGCGCCAATCAATTGCGTTGCAACCATAACAAGTGATGCTAATTAGCATCACCAATAGTTCTGATTTGTGTCAACCCTAGAATGGAGCGACACAAATTCCAAGTATGCGATGCTAATTTTATCGTGTGCCTGAAGGTTAACTTATTGCTACCAAGGGTAGAGAGAAGAAATGGAAGCAAAGAATGTTGCGCAGGATCAAAAAAGATTGGAAGAAACTATGATTGGCGTGGTCCTGTGGAGTGATACGTCCGACAGAAAGGCGGTGATATGGTGCGAAGATCAGGGCGATCTCGCGTTTTTGAACTCTGCTGAAGATATTCTTCAACCCGGTGCATTTTTTGACGCGGGCGACGTTGTGCAATTTGATATGGAAATTCACTCAACAATGCGGCGCGCGCACAATCCTCGATTGATTCAGGAACGTGCCGGGGCAGGGCTCCCAGAAGCCCTGCGGAATTCGGTTTCGGCCGAAAATGAAACCATTCATACGGCCGAAATCCTTCCCTTTGTCAGACAGGGGCAAACTCAATGCCCTGAGTTAGCGCAGCATTCCGAGGCCTGAACCCGCTAGTCTCCGCGCGACAAGGCTGCAACGCCAGTTCGGGCTACGTCTGTCAGACCCAAAGGACGCATCAGTTCGGCAAAAGCGTCTATTTTATCCGGCGCGCCGGTAATTTCGAAAATGAAACTTTCCAATGTGCTGTCGACTACCCGTGCTCGGAAAATATCGGCAAGCCTCAAGGCTTCAACGCGCTTGTCTCCTGTGTTGACGACTTTGAACATCGCCAGTTCACGTTCCACACTTGCGCCTTCTACGGTCAGGTCATGCACTTCGTGAACCGTGACGATCCGACCGAGCTGCGCTTTGATCTGTTCGATGACCTGAGGTGTTCCGGATGTCACAATGGTAATACGGCTAAGATGCCCCGTGTGATCAACTTCCGCCACTGTCAGGCTGTCGATATTGTAGCCGCGGCCTGAGAAAAGACCAATGACCCGAGCCAAGACACCCGGTTCGTTTTCGACAAGTACAGCAAGTGTATGGCGTTCAACCACATCCGAGAAAGTCGGGCGCAGGTTGTAAGCAGAATGGCTGGTGGCGCCCTTTTTAATTTTTAGAGGGGACATGAGATGGTCTCGCTTTTTTCGAACTGCTTGTTGTCAAGGTGACGCGCTTTGGTCATCGTTTTCGTCATACCAGATAGGAGTGGGTGGAAATGACCGAGAACCGAACGTCGTCTTGCTTTTGCGGCGCTGTCGAGATCAGTGTTGCAGGCGATCCCGTTACGCAAGGGTACTGTCATTGCACGAGCTGCGGTGCGTGGACCGCACAGCCCGTTTTGGCCTATGCTCTTTGGCCGACGGAAAAAGTGACGTTCGTCAAAGGTGAGACGAGTTTGGGCACGGGCAGGCGCAATCACGACATGACGATGCGGTTCTGCACCCAGTGCGGTGGGAATGTCATGGCCGTGTCGGCCTATGCCGGGCTCACAGACGTGTTCCCGATGCGCATCGAGGGCTTTGACTTTCAACCTTCTTACCATGTGAATTACGCTGAGCGGGCCATCGACATGCGTGATGGCCTGCCCAAATTCAGCGACATGCCCGAGCCCGCCGACGGGTCCGGCGAGGTGATGCCTGAGTAGCGATCGACGTGCCATCAGACAAGAACCGAACCTTTGGCGTCAATGGCGCCTTGTGTCTTGGCCTCGCCTAAAAGCATTTCATTATGCGCCTTGCCTGATGGGATCATCGGAAAGCAGTTTTCATGCTTTTCCACCAGGCAATCGAAAATGACCGGACCGTCATGGGTGATCATCTCCATAATCGCATCATCGAGATCCGCCGGGTCGGAGCAAATGATGCCTTTGGCGCCAAAGGCATCCGCCAGTTTGACAAAATCGGGCAGGGCCTCGGACCAGCTTTGAGAATAGCGCTCGCCGTGCAGTAACTCCTGCCATTGGCGCACCATCCCCAACCGCTCGTTGTTCAGAATGAACTGCTTGACCGGCAGGTTGTACTGAACTGCTGTGCCCATTTCCTGCATATTCATCAGCCAGCTGGCCTCACCTGCAACGTTGATTACCAGCGCATCGGGGTGCGCCATCTGGACACCGATCGAGGCTGGAAATCCATAACCCATCGTCCCCAGACCACCCGATGTCATCCACCGATTTGGATCTTCAAAGCCCAGGTATTGCGCGGCCCACATCTGGTGTTGCCCCACTTCGGTGCAAATGTAGCGATCATATTTCTTGGTCAGTTCTTCAAGTCGAACAAGCGCATGCTGCGGTTTGATGATCTTTCCGGCTTGCGTGAACTTGAGGCAATCTATGGCCTCCCATTCTCTGATCTGGCGCCACCAAGAACCGAGCGCTTCCGTGTTTTTCTTGCGGCCGCGCGACTTCCACACCTTCAAAAGATCTTCAAGAACATGACCAACATCGCCAACAATCGGAATGTCCGTCTTTATCACCTTGTTGATTGAAGAAGGGTCAATGTCGATGTGCGCCTTGATTGATTTCGGGCTGAACGCATCGAGGCGTCCGGTAATCCGGTCGTCAAATCGCGCACCAATGTTGATCAACAGATCACAATCATGCATCGCCATATTCGCCTGATAGAGACCGTGCATGCCCAACATGCCCATCCAGTTTTCTCCCGAGGCCGGGTAGGCGCCAAGACCCATCAGAGTAGACGTGATCGGAAAACCCGTTGCCTTTACAAGTTCACGCAACAGCTGACTGGCCGCCGGACCGGAATTGATGACGCCCCCCCCGGTGTAAAAAATCGGTTTCTTGGCTTTCTCGATCGCAGCGGCAAGTTCCGTGATCTCTTCCATGTCACCCTTCACCTTGGGCTGGTAGTGCGACACCGATGGCTTGGGCGAAGTATAGGTTCCGGTGGCGAATTGAACATCTTTTGGAATATCGACCAACACTGGCCCCGGCCGTCCTTTTGTTGCGACATGGAAGGCTTCATGCAGAACACCAGGCAACGCATCTGTTTCCTTTACCAACCAGTTGTGTTTCGTACAGGGGCGCGTGATGCCGACCGTATCGGCTTCCTGAAACGCGTCAGACCCGATCATGAATGTAGGGACTTGGCCTGTGAGAACGACAATTGGGATCGAATCCATCAAGGCATCGGTTAAACCTGTCACGGCGTTTGTCGCGCCAGGACCGGATGTCACCAAAACAACACCGGGTTTTCCGGTTGCGCGTGCATAACCTTCGGCTGCGTGAACAGCGCCTTGCTCGTGCCGAACAAGAACATGCTGTATGGCGTTTTGCTGAAAAACCTCATCGTAAATCGGTAGCACGGCGCCGCCAGGGTAGCCAAAGACAGTATCCACGCCCTGATCAATCAAGGCCTGGACAATCATTTTTGCTCCGGACATTTGCCGTTTCATATCTTTCATCTCCGTGTCGGGCCGCTTTGGGCCTGTTCTATCGTTAGCACAAAAAAAAGCCCCCGTTCTGGCGGGGGCGCATGGGTCAGACTATGGTCTACCGTCACCGGCCCATGCGCGAATATCCTACAATGACGACTAGCGAGGTCATAAACTGCCGCTCCTTCATGCTGGCGAGACATTAGGAGTGCAAAACGAGGGCGTCAAGCACAATGGTGGTAAAATATATGTCGCATAGGTGCAATTCTGCGATACTTACTTGCGCAAAGTAACCTAGCAGCGAAATTAATATAAATAGTCCGCTGAATTCCAGCGATCTAGGTTCCCTGCGCCGCTTCGATACTCTCGATATCTTTGCGCGCTGAATGCGTAAGTTGTTGAACCTCTTCGGCGAGAGTTTTGAACTCCTGTGCGATGATGGCCAAACCCTTGCCGGCTTCACCCGCGCGCGACGCCTCTACAGATGCGTTGATGGACATTGATCGCACATATTTACCGATCCGTTCCAAACGGTTCAATCCATCACCCAGCCGTTTCGCAGATTGCATCGCTACGTCCAGTTGATGGCTGCGCCCATTCTCGATGTGTGCCCAGATGTGACTTACCAAACTGGTCACCGCCTCGAAAAAGTCAGCTTCACCCATCTTGATGTATGATTGCAATGTGGCGTCGGACACACCGGCACTACTTTGGGCCGCATTGTTGAGCGCCACGGTCATTTCTGCCATGCGCCCAATGACAAGGACTTGCTTTTGCTGCGTCATTGCTAATTTCGACAACCACTCGCTTAACTCGTTTGGCAAGTCTGGAAAGGCGACATCGCCCTTCAGCACGTCCACAGTCTCGCTGAGTTTTTCGGTTTGATTTGCAATGGTCGCAGCTAGTTCTTCGCGTGTCTTGTCGTTAGCTGCCGACGACAGGCGAATGGCATTCAATGCGATGCGCACCACCAACGTGCGTGTTGTAGCGATCCGATCAATTGCCTCACGATATGGCAGCGTCTGGATCACGGTCGCTTCAGGCACGGGGGGATTGCTTTGTACATTCATGACTCGGGTTTAGAAATGAGCGCTTAAAAGAGTCTGAATTTCGACAGGATTTCGTTTGTTTTTCGCAAATAACAGGTAAAAATATATCTACCGAAAAACGACCTCGGTAGATTGGTCAGTATTGTGCGCCCGTCCCCTGCAACACACCATGTTCCAGAGCATATCTGGTTAGCCCAGCCGTGCTCGAAATTCCCAATTTACGCTTTATGTTCTTTCGGTGTGTTTCCACCGTACGCACGGAAATGTCCAAGGACTTTGCCACCTGCTTGTTAGACTTGCCCTGCGCCAATTGCAGCAGGATCGTTTGTTCGCGGCCTGTCAAAGCCTCGCGCGCGGCAACGTCCTTTGGCTCCAAAGACCCGCGCGCGCCCGTGCACAGGTATCTTTCGCCCGACATGACAACATCGATGGCCTGTTTGATCTCATCTGTAGGGACATCCTTAAGTACATACCCCATGGCGCCATGGTTCAAGGCCGTGGAGACATATTCCGGGCTGTCATGCATCGAAAGCACAAGGATACGGGTGCCCGGTCGTTGCTCCAAAATGACTTCTGTTGCCGTCAGCCCGCCCATGTCCGGCATGTTGAGGTCCATCAGAATGACGTCCGGGTTCAGCGTTTTCAATTGATCGATTGCCTCGCGTGCAGCGTTGCAGGTGCCGACCACGCGGATATCATCGTAGCTTTCAAGAATGGACTGAATACCTTCGGCGACCATGGGGTGATCATCTACAATCAAAACCTTGGTGGGTGGTCTCGTCATGCTGATACCTTGTTTGTCGGGAGCGTTTCCGGCTCAGGCGGCAGCATGTGCGACAAGGGCACCGTCACCTCTATGACCGTGCCGCGTCCGCTTTGGGGCGCGGTGATGCGCAACTCACCTTCCAGCTGTTCAACGCGTTCCTGCATGTTTCGCAAGCCCAGGCCGCGCGTTCCGTTTGCGGTTGTGTCGGCGATGCCGCTGCCATTGTCTTCGATGCGCAGAGTCGCGCCCTTTTTGTGCCCTCTGAGATCGATACGTACATGGGTCGCCTGTGCATGTCTTTCAACGTTTGTGAGCGCTTCCTGAGCAATCCGGTAGAGCGCAATTTTAGCCTCCCCATCAAGCCGGTTGCGAAACACTACGGTATCGAAATCCGTTGTCATGCCGGTGCGCTCGCCAAAGTCGTCCGTAAGCGCCTGGAGGGCAGGGCCAAGGCCCAGGTCGTCAAGCACACCAGGGCGCAAATCCCGGCTGATCCGCCGCACTTCAGAAATGGCCTGGCCTAGTGTTTCGATCCCCTTGCCCAAAGGTTCGGGCGCCGATGGATCGCCGCGATCCAATTTTCGCCGCGCTGTGTCTAAGGCATAGCGCACACCAACCAGCAGTTGGCTGATCCCGTCGTGGAGTTCGCGTGCAACACGACCACGTTCTTCTTCCTGGGCGTCCAGCACACGTTGGGTCAGTTTTTTCAATTTTGCATCGGCCAATCGCCGTTCGCGTATGTTCAGCCCCATACCGGTCAGGAAAACCGTCAACAGGGCGGCCAAGGCAATGATGCCAATGTAAAGAAAGGTCCGCTGCACCCTCGCTTCGACTTCTGCACGTGCAGAGTCGACCGAGGCGCGCACATCGTCGATGAAAACACCTGTGCCCACCGCCCATCGCCAATCCTGCAAGCCCAGTACAAAAGTGATCATGCGTGCCTCTTCACCGTTGGACGGTTTCGGCCAAAGGTAGCTGTGATACCCTGAGCCCTCTTTGGCAATGGCAATAAGGCGATCGACAATCGGTGTGCCCTCGCTGTCGGTCATTCCTGCCCAGTTCCGGTTGATCATAACGGTCTGGCGCGGGCTGACCAGATTGGTGCCCGCGTAGTCATAGACAAAAAAGAACCCCTCGGTTCCGTAAATCATTGCCGACAAAATCTGCGTCACCCTGTCTTTGGATTGCTGATCATCCGGCGCTGCATTGCCGTAGATAAAGTAAAAGCCATTCCTGGCCTGCGTCACATAGTTGCGTAACTCGACTTTCTTTGCCTCGATCAGCCGGGTTTCCAGCGCCTTGATCTCGCGTTCCGCCAAAGCCCGCGATTGGGCCGCAACGACAACTGCAATGGCGGCGACGGCAACGATCAGGGGTATCGTGGCGACGAGCGACAGTTTTTGCGCATAGGTTGGACGCAGGGTTGGAGAAAACCACTTCATACGCGGCTGATTACGTCGAATCGTGCACGAATCAAAGACAGCACTGGCGCAATGGCTTCAAAACCTTGCTTGAAATTTAGCCGTAGCGGGGTCCATCTGCACGCATAGGTAGTGAAGAAACTCAATAATTTTAAGGTTTGAACAGCAATCTACGCAGTTCTTGGTATTTTCTTTGCCCCGCACCTCGCTAGTGTGTCGCTACGCAAAAAAACGATATGCGCATGCTTCGGCGTGCAACGTCGACATAAATTGGGAGGAAGAAACACATGGACCGTCGTTCATTTCTGAAGACGTCTGCAGTGGGCGGCTCAGCCGTAGCTGCAACAACACTCGCCGCACCGGCTTATGCACAAGGCAACCGGACGCTGACAATGGTCACGTCCTGGGGCCGGGGTCTAGCGGGTGTCTTCGACGCCGCACAACGCGCGGCAGACAGCATCAACGCCATGTCGGATGGCACTTTGACCGTTGAAATCAAAGCCGCAGGTGAGCTTGTGGGCGCGTTCGAAGTCTTCGATGCCGTGACCTCGGGTCAGGCTGACATGTATCACGCAGCGGACTATTACTTTGGGGGTCAGCACCCAGGGTATTTCTATTTCACGTCCGTGCCATTTGGCATGACCGCGCAAGAATTGATGAACTGGTACAATCACGGTGACGGTGCTGCATTACACGACGAGCTGGGCGAGATTTTTGGGCTCAAGTCCTTCCTGGCGGGCAATACCGGCGCGCAGGCCGGTGGTTGGTTCCGCAAGGAAATCACCAGTCCGGAAGACTTCAACGGCTTGAAATTCCGCATGCCTGGAATGGGCGGTGAAGTTCTGGGTAAAATGGGCGCGTCTGTACAAAACCTGCCAGGTGCAGAAGTTTATCAGGCACTGGCATCCGGCGCACTTGATGGCACAGAATGGATCGGCCCTTGGGCGGATGAAAAGGCCGGTTTCCAGGAAATCACAAAGATTTACTACACCGCCGGAATGCACGAACCGGGCGCGGGCCTCTCGTTGGCCACAAACCGCGAGGTGTTTGACAGCCTGTCTCCGGCCCAACAGAAGATCATCGAAATCGCAGCGGGCGAATGCCACAGCTGGTCGCTTTCCCAGTTCCTCAACAACAACGGTGCTGCACTGCAAAGGCTGCAATCGGGTGGCGTTAAGATCCTCGAATTCCCGGACAGTGTCTGGGACGCAATGGGAACTGCAGCGGCCGAAACCAAAGACCAGTACAACGGCGATGAGATCTACGACAACATCCGCAGCAGCTACGAAGCCTCCATGGCTGCGTCCTCCGGCTGGTTGGTTCAATCCGAAGGCAAGTACCGCAGCCAGCGGGACCGTGTGACGGGCTAAACCGCTGATCGGGTTCTGACAAATGAGGCGGCCTGCCAAACGCGGCCGGCCGCTTCGCCCTGACGACCGTACAACCAAGTAAGCGGAGCAGGGGCAGGGGGAGGGAAGACTGACATGGATGCGATACTTTGGGTGCTGTCCAACATTGCAATGGCGTTTTTCAATGTGGTCTACGCTGTAACGCATCCTAGCCTCTGGCTGGATTGGACGGACAAGGAAGCGATCATTCGGTTTGTCTACTACGGCGGATCTGCTGAGTTCTTCTTTGTTGTCATCACCACTTTTGCGATCATGTTTGCCATCGGGTTGTGGCGAAATTCGATCATGTGGGGTTATGTCCGCGTGCTGGAAGGGTTTGCCAATACGGTAGGCCGCTTTTTTGCCTGGGCCGGGTTGTTGATGGTCTTACAGCAAATCATGATTGTCTTTATTCAACGGATCTTTACCCGGCCGGACATCGCCATCGGCATCGGCATTCCAATACAGTTTGACATCAGTTGGTTCGCCGAGGAACTGAAGCTTTACAACACACTCGTTGTCTGTCTCTGCATGGCCTATACCTTTGTGCAGGGCGGCCATGTACGCGTAGATTTGGTCTATTCTGTCGTGCGGTTCCGCACCAAGCGTGTCATCGATATGTTTGGCTCGCTGTTTTTCATGATGCCGGTTGCCGTCGTGATCTGGATGTATGGTTGGTTCTTCATGTGGCGGCACCTGATCGTGCCGAAACCTTCGGCATCCGACACATTGGACCGTTTGATGGCGAAATCGCGTGCCCTGCGTTGGAACATAGAAACCATTGGGTTCAGCCCGAACGGCTTCAACGCCTACTTCCTCTTCAAGATTTTGCTCTGCGCCTTTGCAGCGATGGTATTTCTGCAGGCGATGGCGATGTTTTTCCGATCCTACATGGAATGGAAGGAAGGCCCTGAGAGCGAAGGCAAATACCTCGATCGCGACAGCCTCGGTAACGGCGAAGAAGCCTATGAGGGCACACATTAAAAGACGCCGCAGACCAAGCCGCGCATAAAGGGACTAGGGACATGTTTTTCGGACTGGACGGTGTCGAAGTTGGCCTGATCATTGTTTTCACCTGCCTTTTTGGCGGCATTCTGTCCGGTTTCCCCGTGGCTTTTGCCATCGCGGGCGCCGGTTTGATTTCATTTGCGATCATCGCAGCCCTCGATAGTGCGGGGCTTTTGATCCACCAGGCCATCGATACCGGCAGCCAGTTCTACCGAGATCTGATCAGTTCGGGTGTGAAAGCCGATACGATATCCGTGTTCCGATACCCGGATCTGCCGCGCGTCGAAGTACCTGTATTCCCGCGTGGATGGGAGGTGGCGTTGGACCGCAACGTGTCCTTTGTCGTGAACCGCATGAATGAGCGGGTGCTGGCCGGGCAGTCGATCGAAACCCTTCTGGCAGTTTTGATGTTCGTGCTGATGGGCATCACTTTGGAACGCTCGAAGATCGCCAACGATCTTTTGACCACCATGGCGCGGGTCTTTGGCCCGTTACCCGGGGGGCTTGCTGTATCCATCGTTGTGGTAGGTGCCTTCCTTGCCGCATCGACCGGGATTGTCGGCGCGACGGTGGTGACCATGGGGTTGCTGGCCCTGCCGACCATGTTGCGCAACGGCTATTCGCCTGAACTATCAACAGGTGTGATCGCGGCCTCTGGCACGCTGGGGCAGATCATCCCACCTTCCATCGTCATCGTTCTGCTTGGGACGCTGGCCGGGGACCTCTACTCCGCGGCTCAGGAAAAACGCGCGAGCGTTGCAGGCTGTACCGACGCGCTGACCTATCTGGGAGAACCCGCTGTACTGTCCGTCGGAACCTTGTTTCAGGCGGCCTTGCTGCCGGGTATTATGCTGGCCTTGCTCTACGCGCTCTATGCCTTTGGCTTTGCTTTACTAAACCCGGACAAAGCGCCAGCTGTGCCCATGGGCAGCACCAATGCGGAACCGGTGACCCGAGGGGAAGCCTTTACCTGGTTCTTAGGCGCGCCGGTAGCTCTGATCGTTGGCGTTATCTTGCTTGGCAATCTTGGCATTGTCGGCGGTCAGTCGATCAACGTTTCGCAGTTCTCCGACACCGGTAAAGGCGCCTCCTTGCGCACCAACGTCAGCCCTGAATGCCAGGCTTCGATGATCGAATTGCATGGACAAGCGGCCTGGGACAGCGCGATCGCCCAACAGACGACGATTGACGAAGCGGGCGGCGTGCAGCAGTCAGAAAGACTGACAGAAGAAGAAATGGTGCAAGCAACGGCTGACAAGATCGCGAATGCCGCGCCCATTGGTACCGGTGTCGCGGTTATCCTGGTGCTCACCAGCCTGTTCCTCACAACGGCGCGCGGGATTTCACCCGCCAGTTCTGCACAACCCTTACTGATCGGCGCCACAGCGACGGTGTTGCTGCTCCTGATCGACATTGTATTGATCAGTCCCGCCACATCGTCTGGCGCCATGGTCTTGCTGATGGCGCTGCCCTTTGCCGCACTGATGTACGGCGTGGTCTACGCCACCAAGATCTGCGCCCAAAACGAACTGATCCGCGTGGTTTTCCCACCGCTTATACTGATCGTGGCTGTTTTGGGCTCGATCCTCGGAGGTATCACCAACCCAACGCCAGCGGCAGCCCTGGGAGCAGGCGGCGCAATCATGCTCGCCGCATACCGCAAGCTTAGAGATGAGGATCGCTCGCCGAAAGTGATCATCTGGTCGACGTTGGCGATCATGATATGCATTCTGATAGGCATTAACTTCGATCTCAGGATCAATCGCGAAGAGGTCGGGTTCCAGAGCTGGATCGCCTTTTTTGTCGCCTATGCGGCCTACCTATATGCCTTCTTTGGACTGCTTTTCGCATGCTGGATCCTTTATACATCCGGCGTGCTTAGTCCGGTTGTGCGGGAAACGGCAAAAGTCACGAGCATGGTCTTTACCATCCTGATCGGCTCGCAATTGCTGAACCTTGTGGTCATCTCCTTTGGCGGCGAGCACTACATCCAGCAGTTCCTGAAATCCTATGATAATGAGTTCACCGTTTTCCTCATCGTGATGCTGGTGCTCTTTGTGCTGGGGTTCGTGCTCGACTTTCTCGAAATCATCTACATCGTGATCCCGATTGTGGGGCCGGTTATCTACGGCGGGACCTTTGATCCGAAATGGGTCACCATCATGATCGCGGTCAATCTGCAAACATCCTTTCTGACGCCCCCATTTGGCTTCGCGCTCTTCTACCTGCGCGGTGTTGCCCCACCAGAAGTCACCACAGGGCATATCTATCGCGGCATCGTTCCTTTTGTTCTGATACAGGTTGCCGGGCTGGCACTGCTGTGGACATTTCCGGGCATTGTGACGATCATTCCGGATCTGATCCCAAACTGAGGGTAGGCGGGTGACCTGTTCAAAGTGGCAATTCGAAACCGCACCGAAACTCCGCGCGCGTCACTGGTGTTTGGTCCCCCTGCTATGTCGTCTTGCACGGGGAAAATGGGCGTTAGCCTAAGTTAGAAATATTGCTAATCCGATTGGACATCCTATGGCACTTAAAACCAAAACCGGCGCGCTACTTCTGATTGCGATGTGCGCCCATCCAATAGTCGCTGCCGCTCAGGATAAGCCACGGTTGATACTTCAGATTACGATAGATCAGTTGCGCGGCGATCTACCATCCCGACACAAGAACCAGTTCGGCGAAGGCGGGTTCCGATATTTGATGGAAGAGGGCATCCACTACACCAATGCCCATCACACGCATGCAAATACAGAAACTATTGTTGGGCACACATCCTTGGCAACCGGGGCAAACCCGGCAGCGCACGGAATGGTCGGCAATCTTTGGTATGACAGGTCGAACGGAAGAACGGTCTACAATATTGAAGACCCGGACTATTCGATTCTCACCATCGGCGCGGATGTGGATGACGAAACGGAAATTGATCCAACCCAACGCGCCGCCAAAACCGACGGTCGTTCCCCACGCGCTATACTCACATCGACTTTCGGGGACGAATTGACGGTCAATACCGCAGGAAAAGCCAAGGTCTTTGGCGTCTCTATTAAAGATCGCGGTGCCGTTGCGATGGCGGGACACGCCGGCAAGGCTTTCTGGTTTTCCAAGTCGGCCAGTCAATTTGTCACAAGCAATTACTACTATGACGCATATCCCGCGTGGGTGGACGCATGGAACGCCAAGGCTCTTCCGCTCAGCTACGCAGGTCAGTCTTGGGAGTTGATGAACCCAACCGAGACTTATCTTTTCGGCAATGAAAACGCGCAGGGTTACAAACCGGACTTCGCGGGTTTCGGGAGCACTTTCCCACATCCGTTAGGGTCCGCAGACAGCCAGTATTTCACGACTTTACTGACCCTTAGCCCGTTCGGCGATCGGATAACGGCGGACTTCGCCAAGGCACTCATCGATGCCGAAGGGCTCGGCGATGACGAGATCACCGACTTCCTCGCCGTCAGCTTTTCCGTTACGGATTACATTGGGCATTTTTTCGGGCCATCAAGCCTGGAGACCGAAGACAACCTTCTACACCTGGATCGCACTTTGGCCGATCTTTTTGCCTATGTGGATGCCGAGGTTGGATTGGAAAATACACTGATCGTACTCTCGTCCGATCATGGGGCCCCTGAAGCACCGGGCTACCTGAAATCGATCGGCATGCCGGGCGGCTATGTAACGCCAGATACCTGGGACACCGCGCCAGCTGTGACACGGATCAAGGAGCGTTTCGGGATCAGCGGCGAATTGTTCGTGGGATATGACCATCCCTATTTGAACCTGACGGATGCAGTACGAAACGATTTAGACATCGACAGGGTCGCACTTGAAACTGCGATTTCCGACGAGTTGGTGGCCTTCGAAGGTGTGGCATTCGCGGTGCCAAGTTCGCGTCTGCGAGAGGGCTCTTTGCCAGACAACGCCCTGATGCGCTCTGTTTTGAACAACTATCATCCTGACAGGTCTGGCGATATCTATCTGGTATTCCAACCTGAATGGTTCATCAACGATATGGATGGATTGTCCGTCACCGTGACCCATGGATCACCGTGGCGGTATGACACTTATGTGCCGATCATGTTTGCCGGCCATGGCGTGGTGCCACAGCGTGTCGCGCGGCGGGTCCATGCTGTCGATGTGGCGATGACGCTCTCCGCTGCGGCCGAGACCCGGCCGCCCTCAGGGGCCGCAGGTGAGGTTCTGCTCGAAGTGCTAGGACAGTAGATCCAAACGCAACAGTCAAACGCACGTGCGGGTTGGTTGTCAGGAATAGAACACTAGGTTTTTCGCGCTGTTTGTACGTCACACTACCGCGTTGGGCGTGTATCCGGGAGGTGTATATTCGCAACCTGTTCCGCAATCGGGTCTGTCGACAAGGGATGTGTATCGGCGCTGAAATCATCCGGGCTTTTCATTTTCTGCCAACGCCCACCAATGTAAACCTCAAGGCCGTCGAATTTGGCTTTGTACCCCATCTTCTGGCTGCCCGGCACCCAGTAGCCAAGATAGACATAAGGCAGGTCGGCCTCTTCGGCGATCTTGATGTGATCCAGGATCATATAGGTGCCAAGCGATCTTTTGGGGTGATCCGGCGCATAGAAAGAATAAACCATGCTCAGCCCGTCGGAAAGGACATCCGTCAGGCTCACACCAATCAGCGCTTTGTTGTTTTGGTCGGTATATTCCACCACGCGGCTGCGAATGGGGGTTTCTTCGATCATGGCCGCGAATTCGAAAACATCCATATCCGCCATGCCCCCTTCGGCATGTCGGCTGTCCAAATACGTACGAAAAAGTTCGTATTGTTCTTCTGACGCCCAGGGTGACGTGGCGCGACGCAACACATCCCTGTTACGCTTCATCGTCCGCCTCTGACTGCGCGACGTGGTAAATGCACTGACGTCGATCCGCGCGCTGAGGCAGGCCGAACACTCAGCGCAGGACGGTCTGTACAAAACGTTTTGCGATCGGCGGAAACCTTGCTGCGACAGGCTGTCATTCAGCTTATCCGCATTTTCACCCTGCAATGCCGTAAATAACTTCCGCTCCATCCGCCCCTCGAGATAAGGGCATGGTTGCGGGGCAGTTACGTAGAACTGCGGGGCAATGGGCAACGTGTGACGCATGAGATTCCAAGATGTAGTCGGATCAGAATAGCAACTCAGAAGCCAACCGCCAAGAAGTAGTTTATCGGCGTTAACGCATGTTCGCGCGACGGTTGATCATTATTGTCCCCAAGGCGAGATCGCTCAACCCCTGGCCGCGTTCCGTGGTCGCCATAAGCACGATCGAAATCAACTGAAGGGGGAAAAACGCCCAGCTGATCGTGTAACCCAACGTATGAGCAAAAGCGCCACCTGCATCAAAACGCGTCCCGTCCGCGCGCCGCAGTTCGATTGCAAAAAGCCGCATGCCCCAGGTGGCTGATCCATTCGCAAGGGTGATCATTCGGTAGACAAATCCGATCACCAGAAAAAGTAGCGGGAAAAAGAATACGCCTGTGAAGGCGGTGAACGGCAGAACAACCAAGCAGGCCATGAATGTAAGTAGAGCGTCAACGCCCCAGGCCATAAGGCGCTTGAGCGGAACATCCTTGTAAAAATCTGATTGAGCGTAGGGGTCTGGCGTCGCGGTCATTGGTCCATTCTCTGCATGATGAAGCCTGTGCCGGGGCAAGAACCCCGGCATATGTGTTTTAGGCTTGTGCGGTATCGTTGTCTGCCTTGTCGGCGCGGTCATTCATGAATTGGTCGAATTCCGCTTTGTCCTTGGCGTCGCGCAAACGATCCAGGAAGGCTTCGAACTGCTGTTGTTCATCTTCCAAACGTCGCAGCGTGTCGGCCTTGTAGGCGTCAAAAGCGTTGTTTCCGCTCGGTCGCATGGCGTTCATGCCATGGCGCATTTTTTCGGATTTACGGCTGCAGGAAGTGAACATGCGTTTGCTCCAGATCATATAAAAGAGAAGGGCAAGGCCAACGGGCCAGAAGAAAACAAAACCGAGGACCATCGCGGCGATCCACGCGCCCTTGCCTTTGGAATCGAGCCAGTTTTCGGCGCGCGTGAACCAACCGGGCTGGCTGGCCAGTGGGCTTGTTTGTGTCACGGTCGTCATTGAAATGCCTTTCGGTTAGGGTTTATGAGGCCGGGAGTGGCCCGGGATGTGAATGCCTTTCACATTAAATAGATTGGCATTCAGGATCGGACCTGCAAGCCTTAATGTGAATGTTTTTTACATTTTCTTGCAAAACAAATCAAAAACAACGACTTGACGAGAAATTTTTTTGATTTGGATCTTCTTAAACCACATGATTTGAACGCACTAGTTTGTTCAAACAGTATGTTTTCTCCCATTGACCCAAGGGCGTACACACACGACAACTCACTGCATGACTTTGACTGACAGCATGACCCGATGCCCGCGCGCCTATGACCCGGAGCGTGGGTCGGAGGCCGTAGCGACAGTGCAGGGCCTTTCTGCACAAGATGAACGCCTCGTTCATGGGACGGCAGGTTCAAGCCCCTATCTCGCCAGTTTGATCGCGAAAGAAGCAAGCTGGCTGCCGGTGGCCCTGGAAGCTGCGGATGCAAGCCTACAGTCGGAAATCCAGGCTGCACGTACCGCGCCACCTGAGGGGATAGCGGATGCCTTGCGCCGGGGAAAACGGCGCGTTGCTTTGTTGGTTGCGCTCGCCGATCTGAGCGGCGTCTGGCCTTTGGAAAAGGTTACCGGGGCATTGACCGACTATGCCGAAGCGGCCTGTCAATCCGCATTGCGCGCAGGCATTGCTGTGCAAATCAAACGCGGCAAACTGCCTGGCAAAAGCGAAAGTGATCTCGAAGATGCAGCAGGCATGTGCATCCTAGCCATGGGAAAGATGGGGGCAGGCGAGCTCAACTATTCTTCCGACATCGATCTGATTTGCCTCTTCGACGAAACGCGGTTTAATCCAGATGATTTCTACGACGCCCGGGCAAGTTTCGTGCGCGCAACGCGGGCAATGACCGCAACGCTCAGCGAAATGACCGCCCAGGGCTATGTATTTCGAACGGATCTGCGCCTGCGTCCTGACCCCGCCGTGACGCCGATTTGCATGTCCATGGAAGCGGCGGAGCGCTACTATGAAAGCCTGGGCCGCACCTGGGAAAGGGCGGCTTACATCAAAAGCCGTGCCGTAGCAGGCGATCTGGTGGCTGGTGCTCGATTTCTCGACGATCTGTCACCTTTTGTCTGGCGCAGGCATCTGGATTTCGCCGCCATTCAGGATGCGCACGACATGCGCCTGGCCATTCGTGAGCACAAAGGGTTAGGCGGCCCGATTACCTTGTCCGGCCACAATATGAAACTGGGCAGGGGTGGCATCCGGGAGATCGAGTTTTTCACTCAGACGCGCCAGTTGATATCAGGTGGGCGCGATCCAGATTTGCGCGGTCGTGGCACGGTTGAAAGCCTACACGCCTTGGCGCGCAAAGGGTGGGTGGAACGTGAGATGGCGGAGTCCCTGATCGATCACTACACGGCCCACCGTACTGTGGAACACAGGCTTCAAATGGTGCAGGACGCGCAAACGCACAGCCTGCCCACAACAGAAGAAGGCTTCGAACGTGTCGCCTGTCTGATGGACCGGGACGTGACAGAGCTGCAATCAGAACTGAAGGACCGGCTGCAAGCAGTTCACAACATGACCGAAGGTTTTTTTGCGCCGGCATTGGCCGATACGCAGGCGACGACCCAACTGGACCAGGACATGCTGGCCCGGTGGCGTAGCTACCCGGCTCTCCGCAGTGAACGCAGCCGCGAAATTTTCCATCGCCTGCAGCCTGAACTTTTGGCACGCCTCGCGCAATCCTCACGGCCCGATGACGCTCTTTTGGCATTTGATGGATTTCTGGCCGGCTTGCCAGCAGGGGTGCAGCTGTTCTCTCTGCTTGAAGCCAACCCGCAACTCTCAGATCTCTTGATAGACATCACGGGCACATCTCCGAAACTGGCACATTATTTGTCGCGTAATGCGGGCGTCTTTGACGCGGTGATCGGGGGAGATTTCTTTACCGAGTGGCCGGGTAAAGCAGGTCTTGTGCAGGTATTACAAAAGCTATTGCGCACGGAACCGGACTATGAGGCGCAATTGGATACCATCCGGCGCTGGACCAAGGAATGGCATTTTCGCGTTGGGGTGCATCTGTTGCGCGGGTTGATCGTCCCAGATGTCGCGGCCCGCCAGTACTCTGATATTGCAAGATCAGTCCTTGCTGTGCTCTGGCCAATTGTGATCGCGCAATTTTCCGTGCGACACGGCCCGCCGCCCGGGCGGGGTGCGGTCGTGCTCGGCATGGGCTCTTTGGGGGCAGGGCGCCTCACAGCCGCCTCTGATCTGGACTTGATCGTCATCTACGATCCGCAAGACAGTGATGTTTCAGTCGGAGAGAAACCCCTTTCGACACGTCCATACTATGCGCGCCTGACGCAAGCCTTGATCACAGCCCTGAGTGCTCCGATGTCCCAAGGGCGGCTGTTTGAAGTCGACATGCGCCTGCGCCCCTCGGGCAATCAGGGTCCGGTGGCCACCAGTTGGACTTC
>NZ_JBGCEQ010000021.1:0-103377 GCF_045106495.1 Roseobacter sp. | reverse complement strand
ACGTTACCGGATGGACTGCCTTTGCCTTTTTCGCCATTGCCTATGTGATGGCGGTTGGAGGTCTTTTGGCCTCCACGTTTCACCTTGGTCGCCCGGAACGGGCAGTCAAAGCATTTACACAATGGCGCTCAAGCTGGCTCAGCCGCGAAGCGTGGTGTGCCGTTGGCGCTTTGAGCGTTATGGCCCTTTACGGCGCTGGTTTGGTCTTTTTCGGAACGCGTTGGGGGATTTTGGGCGTGCTTGGCAGCATTTTGTCGCTGGCCACAGTGTTCACAACCTCGGTGATCTACACGCAGCTCAAAACCATCCCGCGTTGGAACATGGGTATTACACCCATCAAGTTTTTGTCCTTGTCGCTCGCCGGTGGTGCCTTGCTGGCGGGCCAGGTTTCCGTGGCGCTGGTGCTTTTGACCATTGCGGGAGTCGTTCAGATCTTGACTTGGGTGGAAGGGGACAAAGCCCTTGAAAGCTCCGGGACGGATATGGCCACCGCAACCGGTCTTGGCAGTATTGGCAGCGTCCGTGCTTTTGAACCACCCCATACCGGGACCAACTACCTGCTGCGAGAATTCGTACATGAAGTCGGTCGCAAACACAGCCAGAAACTGCGCATCGTATCCTTGGTGTTGATGGTGGGTTTGCCTTTTCTTCTCCTGCTCCTGCCGTTTTCGCACTTTTTTGTCTTGCTGGCTGTCGTCAGCCATATCGCAGGCGTCCTCGTGGCGCGTTGGCTTTTCTTCGCGGAAGCAGAGCATGTCGTTGGTCTCTACTACGGTAAACGCTAAAAGGTCGCTGCCGCTCGGCGTCGCGCGGCAGCCTGCGCTCCCCTCGCAATGGATTTAGCATTGGTCCTTGCAGGCCAGACGAGAGACAGTTTCGAAGTACCGGCTTGTGTACAGGTGGGTACAACAGCACAAATGGAATTTAGCAACCAAACGAGCGGGGACCTGCCCCGCTCGAAATGTCAGTTCATCAGACCGGCATGACGCAAGCCATCATCAACAAGGCCGCGCGTTGCATCAGACAGACCCGTGAGAGGCAACCGAACTTCATCCGAACACAGGTCTAGACGCGACATAGCATACTTCACGCCGACAAGGCCGGGCTCTGTGAAAATCGCTTTGTGCAAGGGCATCAAACGGTCCTGAATTTGAAGCGCTCCGGCATAGTCTCCAGACATACAGGCCGCTTGCATATTGCTCAGGAGTTTGGGCGCAACATTGGCCGTCACTGAAATACATCCCGTACCACCCTGGGCGTTGAAACCATGTGCTGTCGCGTCTTCGCCCGACAATTGTATGAATTCCGGCCCGCATGTAATGCGCTGATCGCTCACACGCGCTAAATCGCCTGTGGCATCCTTGACGCCAACGATTCGCGGAAGTTTCGCCAGTTGGCCCATGGTTTCCGGTGTCATGTCGACGACGGAACGGCCCGGTATGTTATAAATAATGATTGGAAGCTCGCAGCAATCATGCAGAGCTGTAAAATGCGCAATCAAACCGGATTGTGTGGGTTTATTGTAGTATGGTGTCACCACCAGCACCGCATCGGCACCGACTTTGTCTGCATGTCGCGCAAGACGCATCGCCTCGATGGTATTATTTGACCCTGCACCCGCAATTACCGGAATCCGGCCGGCGGCTGCCTTAACAACTTCTTCAACCACAATTTCGTGTTCACGGTGCGTGAGGGTCGGGCTTTCACCAGTTGTCCCAACCGGCACCAAGCCGCTACTGCCTTCGCCGATATGCCACTCTACAAGTTTCTTGAGTGTCTCAAGATCCAGTTCGCCGTTCCTGAACGGCGTGACGAGGGCAGGCATTGAGCCTTTAAACATTTGCACGCTCCTTTTTCTGTTTTGGCCGGCAAAAGGCCTGAGATTAACGACATATCAGCATGATCGTGATTTGATACCAGATGATGAAACTGTATGTATCAGAGGCTCTAGCCTCCAAACACCGGGAAATGCAAGTGATCAGACGTTGGCTGACGACACTGACTGTAATTTTTCTAGTCGCCGTACCCGCCTCGGCGGAACGCCCGAGACCGCTGGCCTGGGCAATGGATGCTGTGCGAAACGGGAATTGGCAAGCGGCCTCAAAAGCTGCCGCGCGTGATGGGGAGATTGCAGCGGACATCGTCGAATGGTCGCGCCTGAGGTCCGGGCAAGGTACATTCAATGATGTTGTTTCCTTTCTTGAGCGGCGTCCCGATTGGCCCGGGGAGCCCTATCTGCGCAAAAGGTCCGAACCCGCTGTTATCAGCCGAAAAGACTCTGAAGTCATGGCATTTTTTACCGAGCACAGCGCTCAGACACCGGAAGGCGTTTTGAGACATGCTGAGGCATTGGCACGCACAGGCTCGCCAGACGCCGCGACAAAAATTGTGATAGACGCGTGGCGCACAATGCCTATGGGAGCAACAGCTCAGGCGTCTTTCCTCGCTTCGCATAAAACGCTTCTAAAAAAACATCATACCGCGCGGCTAGACGCAATGCTTTGGGTCGGCGCATTTGAAAACGCGCGCCGGATGTACAGCCTTGTGCCTGCTGCGGATGTAGCTGTGGCCAAAGCGCGCATTGCGCTGCGCGCGCGCGCCAAGGGTGTGGACACATTGATTGCGCGCGTACCTGATAGCCATGCCAAAAATCCCGGGTTGCAATACGAACGTTTTGTCTGGCGCGCGCGCAAGGGGAGATGGGACGATGCAAAATCCCTTTTGCTCGCCAGCTCCACAAGCGCCGATGCACTCGGCAACCCGGAAGCCTGGAGCAACCGTCGCCGATCGATGGCTCGAGATGAGATGCGCGACGGAAATGCAGAACGCGCGTATGAATTGGCGGCGCGGCATTTCCTAGCAAGCGGCTCGAACTATGCAGACTTGGAGTGGCTTGCTGGCTTTATCGCTTTAAGGAAGTTGAATGAACCAGAAACAGCGCTGCAGCATTTCAAAAATCACGATGCTGCAGTTCGGTCCCCCATTTCCAAAGGGCGCGCTGGCTATTGGCAAGGACGCGCTTTGGAAGCAATGGGCGAAGTGGCTGCAGCCGATCAGGCCTATACGCGTGCAGCACAGCACCAAACTTCGTTTTATGGCCTGCTTGCTGCAGATCGTGCCAATTTGCCATTCGATGAGGCGTTGCTTGTAGATGAAGTCCCAGGCAATTGGCGTGATGCACCCTTGGCAAAGTCTGACGTTTTTGTTGCAGGTCTCTTACTGCGCGCCTCGGGCGAACTCGACTTGGCGGAGAGGTTTTGGACCCATCTCGCTGAAAGTCTGAATCAGGAAGAGGCAAGTTTACTTGCGCAAGCAGCATTGGATCTTGAAGAGCCACATCTGGCTGTCATGATCGGCAAACGCACGGCGCAGCGCGCCATTGTTGTTCCAAGCGGTTACTACCCTTTGCACCCCATCGCTGAGCAAGATTTGCCAATGGCCCCGGAGATGGTACTTGCGATCGCCCGTCGCGAAAGCGAATTTGACCCGAGAGTGCAAAGCGGTGTTGGCGCTCGTGGGCTCATGCAAATTATGCCGGCCACGGGACGTGAAGTTGCAAGCTCCATGGGCCGAGCCAGCGAACACAGCACCAACCGTCTGATTTCAGACCCGGTTTACAACGCGGAACTGGGGGCCCAATACCTATCAGGACTTGCAGCGCGCTTTCGCGGGAACGTTGTCATGATGTCCGCTGGATATAATGCGGGACCAAGCCGCCCCGACCGCTGGATGCTTGCATATGGTGATCCGCGGACAAACCAGGCGGACATGATCGACTGGATTGAACACATTCCATTCCGCGAAACACGAAATTACGTTATGCGCGTGGCTGAAAGCCTGCCGGTTTATCGAGCACGCTTGGGTAAAGACCCGATGCCCCAACCCTTCATTTCAGAGTTGACCGGTGCAACGCTTCTTGCCTACGCCCCAAAGATCAAATGACGCGATGCATCGACTGAGGCCCGTCGAAGTTTCCTATCAAGCGCGATGCGAAAAATCGAACCGCCAGCCCAAAAAGAAACCCAATAACGCCTTTCAAATCTGTATTGGAACCATGTCCAACACCAGAATAGCGGTTTCGTCCATTTCTTTAACGCGTGTGAGAAATCTACTGTCAACGATCAGTGCAATGGAAACGGGCATTGTGGATGGCCGAAAATGACGCTCAAAGATAGACTCAAAAAGGCTTTGTCAGTCTATCAGAAAACCAGTGGTCATGTGTCTTTTGTGTCCAAAGCCTTTGGTGCGGGTTACGTCAAACCCAGCTTTTTTCAAACTCCGCCTTACGGCTCCGGCGGCGGTATATGTTGCAAAGGTACCTTCAACAACAGTGTGTTCAGCAACCTGGGCTAGTAATTCATCAGACCAAAGGTCAGGATTTTTTGCAGGAGAAAAACCATCCAAATACCAAGCGTCGGCTTTTCCTGGCCAATTGACGATATTTGAAAGTGCGTCACCAACCACAACGCAAAGATTTACGTCCTGACAGACTTGAAAATGGCCACCCTTTGGGCGCCAATTACCTGTAAAACATGTCGCTAATTCGTTTAGCTCAGGAAATGCCGCAAGTGCTTTGCTTATTTGTTGCGCAGACAAAGGAAACGCTTCGAAGCTTGTGAAGTGCAATACGCCCGAAACACCAGACGCGCGCCATGCCAAAACAGTCGCCAGGAAGTTCAGACCTGTCCCGAAACCAAGCTCGCAAATATGAAAGCCATCGCAAAATCGTTCAGGCAGCCTGTTTCCATGCAAAAATACGTAACGCGTTTCTTCCAATCCGTTTTCAAGACTGAAATACGGGTCATCGAAGCGGCTGCAAATGGGGACCCCATTTGCATTCCATGTCACATCTTTTGAAGCGCTTTGCATAAGTTGGCCTGGGATACAAACTGAAGTCCAAACCGATGATCACGGAGGTTGAGAGTTTTGGCAATGGTCGACGTTACGATCCGAGGCGCGGGAATTTTTGGTCTGTCAATCGCATGGGCCTGCGCAAAACGAGGCGCTAGAATAAAGCTCATCGATCCAAACGGAGCAGGATCAGGTAGCAGCGGGGGAGTTGTCGGCGCTTTGGCGCCGCACGTCCCGGAGAATTGGAACCTAAAAAAGGCATTCCAGTTGGATAGTTTGATCATGGCTTCTGAGTTTTGGTCAGAAGTAGAAACAACAGGCGGAGTTGCATCTGGGTATACTAGGTCCGGCAGAGTGCAGCCGATTTACGATGAGGCCGCGTTGGATATTGCAAAAAGACGGGCTGTAACCGCGCGCGCGCTTTGGAAACACCACGCGACTTGGAAAGTCGAAACCTGTTCCGGTTGCGTTTGGGGGCCGTTATCACCCACAGGATGGTTCATCCGCGATACGTTAAGTGCCCATCTTCATCCTGCAAGTGCATGCGCCGCCTTGGTCGCGGCGCTTGCTGCAAAAGGGATAAATATCAAGGCTCAAGGCACCAATCAGGGTCGCGTACTATGGGCAACAGGAGTAGATGGTTTGGCCCAACTGAACGAAGGTCGGGATCGCAGTGTTGGCACTGGCGTAAAAGGACAAGCAGCTCTTTTGGATTATTCCGCACCGGGTGCCGCGCAAATTTTCGCCAATGCGGTCCATATCATTCCGCATCTGGATGGCACGGTTGCCATTGGTTCAACCTCAGAGCTGGAGTACGACGACCCGCATTCAGTTGACGCACAGATTGATGAGATCATTGCCAAAGCACGTCAGGCGGTGCCCATGCTGCAAAATGCACCGGTCCTTCGGAAATGGGCAGGTGTGCGCCCGCGTGCTCGGAGCAGAGCACCCATGTTGGGTGAATGGCCGGGCCGCACAGGTCACTACATTGCCAATGGCGGTTTCAAGATCGGGTTTGGAATGGCGCCAAAAATTTCAGAAGTGATGGCAGACCTACTGCTGGAAGACCGCAACGAAATTCCGCAGGGATTTGAAGTGAACGCATCATTTTAACTGTAATACTTCTTCGCAGCGTGCAACTTATAGCTGTACTGAAATACGCTACGGCCGAAAACCAAAATGATCGAGGGAAGATATGCCAATAACGCACTCTGAAATTCAGTGTCGCGTTCGCGCACTGGACCACTTGGTTCTCACTGTAAAGAACATTCCCCAAACCGTCCGATTTTACACGCAAGTCCTTGGCATGCGCGGCGAGCAATTCAAAGCTGCGGATGGAACCCGCCGATGGGCACTTTTGTTTGGGCAAAACAAAATCAATATTCACCAACACGGCCGCGAATTCGAACCCAAAGCGGCGCATGCCATGCCTGGTTCGGCAGACCTGTGCTTTTTGACGGAGGCACCGATTGAAGCTTGGGTGGCGCATTTGACTACGCACCAAATTGATATAGAAGACGGCCCGGTTCATAAATCAGGCGCGATAGGACCAATGGTATCGGTCTACGTAAGAGATCCCGACAACAATTTGATCGAAATATCTGTTCCTCGGGGCTAGCGTTCGATTTCCAAATGCAAACGCTGCATTAGTGCCGTGAGTTCGCGAATGTAGATTTCACCGATCAATCTGCCGTTTTCATCAAACTGGTTGTTGCAATCCGCCAGGTGAATTTCAGGACCTTGCAGAATCGCCGGGCGAAATGTGACCATGAACCCGCGTAATACCATTTGAGACCTTTCGCCGCCTGATCGACCAGCCGACGCAGACATCACCGCAAGGGGTTTGTCGCTCCAAGGCTTGGATTTGGTTCGGCTGATCCAATCCAATGCGTTCTTTAGGACACCCGACGGGGCCTTGTTGTATTCAGGCGTCGATATCAGAACCGCATCCGCGCTCGAAATACTGTCCGCGAGAGATTGTACTGCCTCAGGAATACCTTCTCGGCTTTCCAGATCACCGTCATAGAGCGGCAAGTTCAGGTTCGCGAGACGAAAGTCGTGCGCGTCAAACAAGCGCGCCGCTTCAATCAGTAGTTTTGTATTGGCAGAATCTTTCCGAAGAGATCCGGATAATCCAAGGAGCGAGTATTTTGCCATGTTAGGCCTTTCAGACAGAAAATCGGTATGTTTATCCTGATGCCGATCATCCAAAAGGCAAGAGCTTCAGCAAAAATGAAGCTCTTTGCTATACTTACACCCGCAAACTAGGCCACGTTCGGCACAATGACGATTTCGACGCGCCGGTTTTGCGCCTTGCCCGCAGCGTTCAGATTGCTGGCAACAGGTTGGCTTTCACCCCGGCCAACGGTTTGAATTCGCGCACCCGAAACACCGGCGTTCAAAAGCACCGTTCCAACTGCGCTAGCGCGGCGTTCCGAAAGTTGTTGGTTGTACCCGGCCTCACCATCGCTGTCGGTATGACCAATGATCTGAATGGTGGACTCCGGGTATTGCTGCAGGTTGCCCGCCACGGAGTAAAGATCGTTTTGCAGATCAGGACGAACGGCAAAGCTGTCGGTTGCAAAAAGAATATCTTGCGGCAGGCTTACGATCAGCCGGTCACCAGTATTGGTGATCGTAACATTGTCATTGCCTAACTGGGCGCGTAGGTCCGCTTCTTGCTTGTCCAGAGAATAACCAATGCCGGCTCCAAGAGCGCTGCCGATGACCGCACCAACAATGGCACCGTCACCCCGATTGCCATCCCCTTTTGAGATCGCACCCAAAAGTGCGCCAGCTCCTGCGCCTATCAGGGCGCCCTGCTGTGCCTTTGGATTGGTGGAGTTTGCACCAATTTGGTTTGGATCGGTACAAGCGGCCAGAACCACCGTGCCCGATAATGCCACGATCAAGGAGGATTTTGCGAATTTCATATTGTACTGCTTTCGATTGTTACGGCCCCGTTCGGGCGGGGCGCCTTTTTGTGAACGCTTTACATATGGTATGTGTTCCAATCCGAACCAAGGGGGAAAAGCATCGGCCAGATCTCGTTCCCGTCACAGACAATCAATTTTCCGCGTGCACAGCCTCATATGCAAGCATGGCGCGTTTCATTGGCAAACCCCAGTGATACCCGCCCAATCCACCAGATTTACGCAAAGCCCGATGGCAAGGGATCAACCAACTGATCGGGTTACGCCCCACGGCAGTCCCCACGGCGCGGGCGGCGCGTGGTGAGCCGATGGCACTTGCAATTTCAGAGTAAGTTGTGACTTGTCCTGACGGAATGCTGAGCAAAGCTTCCCAAACCTTGATTTGAAACGGTGCGCCGATCAGATGGAGGGGTGTCGCATCCTGTTTTCCGTTCCTTTTGCCCAATGCTTGCATCACCCATGGACGCAACATCACAGTGTCTTCTACAAACTGTGCTTTTGGCCAGCGTGAGGTGAGATCTTCAAATGCCGCCACCTCCCCCATCTCGCCCGCAAACCCCATTCCGCAAATACCCTTTTGGGTTCCCATAACAATTACGGGTCCAAAAGGGCTTTCGAACCAACCCCAGTAAATTGTAAGCCCGGCGCCACTTCTGGCAAAGTCGCCTGGGCTCATCGCCTCCCAACGTAGAAAGAGATCGTGCAATCGCCCGCTGCCGGACAATCCCAAGGCGTGAGATGTGCCCAAAGTTGTGAATTTGTCGCGCAGAAGGGACTTCGCATGATCCAGGGTCAGGTATTGTTGATATCTTTTTGGGGAAACGCCCACCCAACGCGAAAAGACGCGCTGAAAATGCGCCGTACTCATTCCGATTTCGGCTGCGATTTCGTCGAGTGATAGCGGGTTTTCGGCCTGATCAATCAGATCAATGGCGCGGCGCACGACTTTATAGTGGTATGTCGTCTCTGAGGCGTCGGGGAGGGCTGAATGCTGTGTCATACCTCTCTCTTAGAACAAACTTGGCACCCAGCACGACCCGAAACCTGCGTTTTCAGGCGCTGCGTGGTTCCGGTTCGATATGTTCCATCGTTTTCTCGCCTTGGTTCTGCGATATGAGCAGCCGCGCATCTTTTCTACCGATGCAAGGGCGCGCTGTTTTCTGTAGATGCAACTCCAGACCCAGCGCAATCTGCAGTCGCTCAAGATCCATTTTGGACAGCCGCGACAGCGCTTGTTCTCCTGGAAACATGGTTTCTGCCCAGGCACCTTCGGCCACAATGACCTGGTGGCGCGAACACATGATGTGAGTAATGGTGTAATTCTGCGTAGGCGTGATCTGATGTGCATAACCTGAATCCAACCACGCTTTTGCAGGTACAAGAACTTCATGAGAGCCAAACATCAACTCCGCTTTTGCAGAGGAAAGCAGGATACGGTGGTCTCCTGTGACATGCAGGTCATGCGTTGGACGGCCTTCTCCCAAGGATCCGGCTGGAAAACACAGAGGCTTGTCGTTCGGATTGCGCAGAAAGTAACTGGGCGGCAGCCGCGTACGGGCGATCCAGGCGATAGATTGGTAACCATTGTCACGAGTCAAAACCATGTCAGAGGTCTCAAGCCATTCAACTGGGATTTCGCCGTCTTGAGTCATGATCATGGTGCCCGGACCGAAACAAGGCACGCTCAACGCCTCATAGTCGGCATAGGATTGTCGAGTATCGATGCCGCCCTGCGACATGAGTGCATTGTCAATATCATTGCCGCCGACATACGAATAGGTCACGCCCGGCTGCAGCGGTTCGGAAGGTACATAACCTACTTTCACGCCAGCAATTTCAATCCGATCAATTGTAACTTGCGAACCGTCCGGTGCCTGCAAAATGGCGAATTGCTCGCCATAGATTTTCCCGGATGCGACGGGCGTGCCATCTGGTGTTGTAACAGTTCCGGTCTGGTCAGCATCTTCGCCGACCTCATCGTTGTATTCATCGCCATCTAAAAAATCATCGCCGTCGGTGATCTCAAATCGCACGCGACCGTTGGTGAAATCATAGTCCGGATCCAGCGTAAAGGAATCCGTAACGGCATCGTAGACAAGTGCGCTCGAGGAATAGCCGAAAAACACACTTGTTGCCATTTCGATGTCCAGTTCATTTAAATTTCGGTTAGCAATGCCATAAATTGCTAAAGATCACGCTTAGAAAAAAGCTTCGATTTTGCATGGATTTTAATCAATGCCACTGGATGGTCTTGCCCCGAGCTAGAATTCCTCGCATACGGGAACGATGGCAAGACAGCTAGGATATCACTCAATCCGTGAGATTTTCACGCGGTTTCAGGATGCGGACCCGGAACCGAAAGGCGAACTTGAACATGTGAATGTTTACACCCTTGTCGTTGCTGTCGCCCTCAGTGCACAAGCCACGGATGCAGGCGTTAACAAAGCAACTCGCAAGCTCTTTGAAATTGCCGACACGCCGCAAAAAATGCTCGATTTAGGCCTTGATGGGGTGACCGAACACATCAAGACGATTGGTCTTTTCCGCCAGAAGGCCAAGAACGTCGTTAAACTGAGCGAAATTTTGGTGCGCGACTACGGCGGCGAGGTGCCAAACAGCCGGGCCGCCCTGCAAGGCCTGCCCGGCGTCGGGCGCAAAACTGCCAATGTCGTATTGAACATGTGGTGGCAGTTTCCTGCGCAGGCTGTTGATACACATATCTTCCGGCTAGGAAACCGCACTGGCATTGCGCCCGGCAAAACCGTCGAAGCCGTGGAACGCGCCATCGAAGATAACATTCCCGCAGATTTTCAGCTTCATGCCCATCATTGGATGATTTTGCACGGACGCTATCACTGCAAGGCGCGCAAACCAATGTGCCCAACCTGCATCATCCGAGATCTCTGCCCTTTTGAGGATAAAACACTATGAAAACCTACGAAGTTGTTGGCATCGGTAACGCCGTGGTCGATGTCATTACACACTCTGACGACTCTTTTCTGGACTTAATGGGCATTGAAAAAGGCATCATGCAGCTGGTTGATCAGGATCGGTCCGAAAAGCTTTTTGGGTCTATGAACGACCGCTTGCAGACCCCGGGCGGCGCGGTGGCAAACACGGTGGCGGGCGTAGGATCACTGGGCCTTCAAACCGCATTCATTGGCCGCGTGCGCAACGACGCCTTGGGCAAATTTTACGCCAGCGCCATGACAGACAACGGGATCGACTTTGTGAACCCGCCAGTAGCAGACGGCGACACACCAACCTCGCGCTGCATGATCTTTGTGACACCGGATGGCGAGCGTTCGCTCAACACCTACCTTGGGATTTCCACGGGGCTCACCTCAGCTGACGTGCCTTTGAGTGTATCAGGCAACGCAAGGATTATGTTTCTTGAGGGTTATTTGTTTGACCACGACGCCGGCAAAACCGCTTTCCGCGAAGCCGCACGCGCAACAAAAGCTGGCAACGGGATTGCAGGAATCGCCATTTCAGATCCGTTCTGCGTGGAGCGTCACCGTGCTGATTTCCTGTCTCTGATCGAACATGATCTGGACTATGTGATCGGCAATGAGCACGAGATTAAATCACTGTTCGAAACTGACCTCGAAACGGCTCTGGCCAAGACGGCAGAGATTTGCCCTCTGGTCGTTTGCACGCGCTCAGGTGATGGCGTGACCGTTTTGTCAGACGGCAAACGTGTGGACGTGCCGGTGCAAGAGGTCATCCCGGTGGATGCCACGGGCGCAGGAGACCAATTTGCTGCTGGGTTCCTCTATGGGCTCGCAACAGGCCGCGACAAGGGAGTTTGCGCGCGGATGGGCAATCTCTGCGCCGCAGAAGTGATCAGCCACGTCGGCCCACGACCTCAGATCGACATGAAGGCAGTCTTTCACAAGGAAGGACTTGTCTGACCATGATGGAAAATGGTCTTCACGACATCCCACCGGGAAAAGTCGCGATGATCGTGACGCACATGGAAATGACCTCAAAGCTTGCGGTCAAATCCAGACCTTGGCCCGACGGCGTCACTTTCAGGCGTGTCAGACCTGACCTCGATTGGTACCGCGACATTTTTCGACGTGTTGGGTCGCTGGATTGGTTGTGGTATGGCAGGTTGACGCTAATCGACGCAGATCTCGCGTCTGTTATCTCGGACCCCAAAGTGGAGATTTTTACGCTCTCGCTTGAAGGGCGAGACGAAGCGATCTTAGAACTGGACTTTCGGCAGGCGGGCGCCTGCGAACTGGCCTATTTTGGCCTGACCTCACAGCTGATCGGCACCGGCGCGGGGCGGTCCCTGATGAACGAAGCAATCGAGCGTGCCTGGCAGAAACCAATAAAGTGCTTTCATGTACATACCTGCACACTCGACAGCCCTCAGGCGTTGAGTTTTTATCAACGCAGCGGTTTCAAACCGGTACGCCAAGCCGTAGAAATTGATGATGATCCGCGGCTCACAGGTCTTTTGCCGGATACCGCGGCACCCAATGTGCCGACCTTGCGACCTTAGATCATCTCGCCAAATTCGGCCATTACTGCCGCGTAAACATCCCGTTTGAAGGGCACAATATTGTCAACCAAATCGCGTGCCGCAAGCCAGCGCCATTCCGAGAATTCCGGCTGTTTGGTCGCGATGTTGATGGCGCTATCGTCGCCATTGAAACGCATCAGGAACCAGCGTTGCTTCTGCCCGCGATACCGGCCTTTCCACAGCTTTGGCACCAAATCAAAGGGCAATTCATAAGGCAGCCACTGTTTGCTTTCAGCAACAATGCTCACCAAATCAGAGGTAACGCCCGTCTCTTCCCATAACTCGCGCAAGGCCGCGTCTCTCGCCGGTTCTCCCTTGTCAATGCCACCCTGTGGCATCTGCCAGGCCACTGTCTTACTGTCACGGCGTTGGCCGACAAACACTTCCCTATTCGCATTCGTCAGCATGACCCCCACACAGGGTCGGTAGGGCAGCTTCGCGATTTCCTCAGGTGTCATGCCAACGATTTCTCCATTTTGGCGCGCTTCAGCTCTTGCTCACTGCGCAGGATCATTTCGTGATGGATAACCAAAAAGCCCATCGCCTGAAAGGCGGGTTGCGCCATAAGGCTTGCATAGGTCCACAAAAGCGGCTCCTTGCGCAGATGAGCCCAGTCTTCGATCTTTTCGTAGAGCTGCCTGAAGAGACCAGTGCCCTGATAAACGGGTCGGATAAAAGCCAGATTAATGTAACCGCCCGGTTCAATAGTCATGAAACCAGCAAGCGCGCCTTGTGTCTCGCCCAAAATCACGTTTTGTCTGGCGAGCCTGTCATCCCAAGCAGGGCCTTTGGGCGGCTCAGAGGCCCAAGCGGCGCGTTACGGCTCTGAATAGGGGCTGGCTCCTGCCCGGATCGCAGCAAAATAAACTTGTGCCAATTCTGCGGCATCAGCGGGCCTGGCCCATCTTAGATCCACGTACTCCCTCCTGGAAACGATTTCCCAAGTGACGCCGCGTTCGACGTGACACCTGATATGTGAAAATGTGATCTCAACACAACCATTTCCGGGGAGGGATATCAAATGACCGACTACCCACATCTTCTGGCGCCGCTGGATCTGGGCTTCACCACATTGAAAAACCGCGTGCTGATGGGATCTATGCATACCGGTCTGGAAGAAACAAAAGACTGGAACCGTGTCGCCGAATTCTACGCGGCGCGCGCCCGAGGCGATGTGGGTTTGATGGTCACCGGTGGCATCGGCCCCAACCTCGAAGGATCGGTACTACCGGGCGCAGCAATGATGGTCAGCCGGGAGGATGTAGGCAATCACAGCGTTGTCACCAAGCGGGTGCATAACGCCGGCGGCAAAATTGCGATGCAAATCTTGCATGCGGGTCGCTATGCCTATGGCCCTAAGTGTGTCGCCCCTTCCGCTGTCAAATCACCTATCTCTCCCTTTCCGCCCACAGCACTGGATGCCGACGGAATTGAAAAACAAATCAGTGATATCGCAACTTGCGCCCGGCTCGCACAAGAAGCCGGATATGACGGCGTGGAAATAATGGGCTCGGAGGGATATTTTCTGAATCAGTTCCTTGTCACCCATACCAACAAACGCGATGACGCATGGGGCGGAACCTATGAAAACCGGATGCGCTTGCCGATTGAAGTGGTGCGTCGCGTGAGAGAAGCTGTAGGCGCTGAGTTTATCCTGATCTACCGGCTGTCGATGATCGATCTGGTCCCGAATGGTTCAACGCATGAGGAGATCGTCCAACTGGCCCAAGAGGTCGAAAAAGCGGGGGCAACGATCATCAACACCGGCATTGGCTGGCATGAAGCTCGGATTCCAACCATCGCGACCTCCGTGCCGCGCGCAGCATTCGCTTGGGTCACAAAAAAACTAATGGGCAAAGTCAGCATCCCGATCATTACCTCCAATCGCATCAACACACCTGAAGTGGCTGAGGAAGTCTTGGCGACTGGCTGTGCCGACATGGTATCGATGGCGCGTCCGATGTTGGCGGACGCAGATTTCGTGGCCAAAGCCATGGCGGGTAAATCGGCCCAAATCGCCCCTTGCATAGCTTGCAACCAGGCCTGCCTGGATCACACATTCAGCGGCAAAATCTCAAGCTGTTTGGTCAATCCGCGCGCTTGCTATGAGACCGAACTCGAAATTAATCCAGCAGGTCACCCGAAATCCATCGCTGTGGTCGGGGCCGGTCCAGCGGGCCTTTCTGCCGCCATAACGGCTGCGGAACGCGGTCATAGCGTGACCCTTTTTGACCGAGCCGATGAAATCGGCGGGCAATTGAACATGGCCAAACAAGTGCCCGGCAAAGAGGAATTCTGGGGTCTTGTTGACTGGTATCGCACAATGGTCAGTGATCTTGAGATCACGCAGCGTCTGGGCCGGGAAGTTTCCAAATCGGACCTTCAAGGGTTTGACGATGTGATCATTGCTACCGGGGTCATACCGCGTGATCCGGGTATTCCCGGACAAGACGCGCCCAGCGTTGTCAACTACATCGATGTATTGCGTGGCAAGGTCACAGTGGGTCAGCGCGTGGCCATCATTGGCGCGGGCGGTATCGGTTTTGATGTCGCCGAATATCTGGTGCACAAAGGCATCAGCCCGACCACCAGCCTGCCCGACTGGATGCGCGAATGGGGCGTGGCTGATCCCTCCGAACACCGCGCAGGGCTTGCACCTGAGGGCCCGCAACCTGATGCACCCGCCCGCCAGGTTACGCTGTTACAGCGCAAAGCCGAAAAGCCAGGCAAGCGCCTCGGCAAGACGACAGGTTGGATTCACCGGGCCGCATTGACCATGAAAAATGTTCAAATGATTGGGGGCGTCAACTACGAGCGCATTGAAACAGGCGGCATTTTGATCTCGCACGGCGAAGCACGTGAGAACCCGAAGCTGATCGAGGCGGATACTATCGTACTTTGCGCCGGACAGCTCCCTGACCGATCACTGGCCGACTCTTTGGCCGAAATCGGCACAACATGCCATGTGATCGGCGGGGCTGATGTTGCGGCAGAACTGGATGCGAAACGCGCGATTGATCAAGGAACCCGACTGGCGGCAACACTCTAGCCCATTGCAGACCCCATGCCGGATCCTTCCTGTAACAAAGGTTCAATCACGCCGATGTCACTTCATTGTCATTGTTGGTTTTCCTGACTTGGCATAAAGTTCCCCGCAGACATGTGGGATCGGGCACATCACTTTTTTCGGTAGCAAATCCAGCGACAAGGCCGTGCGAGACGGGTTGCCAGATGCTTATCCTGCACTTTGGCGCTTTTGCGTGAGTCTCACAGGTCGCAGAGACTGGGCTGAAGAGGTTGTTCAAGCTACCTGCCTTAGGGCTATCGAAAAGTCGGACGGGTTTGAACCGGGCACGCATCTTGACCGTTGGATGATGCGTATAGCGCACCGGCTTTGGCTCAACGAACTGCGTGCGCGCAAGGTGCGTACCGCAGGAGGGCTTGTACCCGTTGAAGAACATGATCTGGAAGATCACAAAAACCGCAGCCCGGAATCGAATATTTTCGTTTCTGAAGTGTTTACCCAGATTAGTTGCCTTCCGGACGCCCAGCGGTATGCAGTCACTCTGGTTTATGTGGAAGGGCTAAGTTATCGCGAAGCTGGCGAGATCATGGAGATCCCCATAGGTACGGTTATGAGTCGTCTGGCGGCGGCACGAAAGACGTTGAACAAGGAAATGCCAGATGAGAAAAGGTCTGCGAGATGACGGACGCTGCATACATCACGGATGAAGAGTTGACGGCTTACCTTGACGGTGAGGCCAATGATGCTCTGCAAACGCGTATCGAAGCGGCAATGCAAGTTGATCATGACTTGAAAAACCGTCTCTCCGCCTTGACCTTGGATATTGCCATTCTTCAGCAAGAAGTGCTGTCCAGTTACCCTGCGGCACCCGCGATGCCGATCTTGCCGCCTCAGAGGCCATCCAGTCGATCTGGCCGTATTTTTGCATCTGGTATCGCGGTTGGTGCAACCATCGGTGTCCTCATCTTTGCAACTCTTTTGTCGCGCCCACAGCCGACAGAAGAAGGCTGGGCGAGTTTCGTCGCCAGCTATCAAATGCTCTATACTGCAGAGACATTGAACCGAGCCAACCCCAGCAGCTCTGATACATCCGCCCAATTGCGCCACGTCTCGGATGCTGTCGGTCTGGATCTGAACGCGCTACCAGACATCGCGGGGCTCACGTTCAAGCGTGCGCAGGTTTTGGGTTTCCGTGGCGCGCCTTTAATCCAAATCGCCTATCAACGCCCGGACGGCACGCCTGTAGCTCTTTGCATTATTCAGTCTGATCCGCAGCCCACTAACACGATGGCCGAAGGCGAATCCAAAGGGTTGCAAACCGTGCGGTGGACCCAAGATGGACATGGGTTTTTGCTCATTGGAGATATGGATCCAAAACCGTTGAGAGAGGCCGCCGAGATATTTGCAGCAACCCTCTGACCACGTTTACAAAGGACTGTGAACTCCTGTTTCCATGCCATGAACGATCCTCTCAAAAACCGCGATACTGTCTCACCCCTGCCGCGTTAATGCCCTTTTTGGGCGCCACAACTTGTCCTGAACTGGTAAGCAGCAAAGGGGAAGGCGATGGACCGCCTCACAGAAATGGAAGCATTCGCCACGGTAGTAGACCAGGGCGGCTTCACTGACGCTGCCAAAAAGATGGGGATCTCCAAATCCGCTGTCTCGAAACATGTCTCTTCACTCGAAGCGCGTCTTGGCGCGCGCCTGCTGAACCGAACCACCCGCCGGGTCAGCCCAACTGAAATTGGGCTTGCCTACTACGATCGTGCGCGCCGTGTACTGAACGATGCCGGTGAGGCAGACGCGCTGGTAACTTCGATGCAAAGCGCACCCTCCGGACTGTTACGCATCTCTGTCGCAACAGATTTCGGCGTAAACCATCTGTCGCCCGTGCTCAGCGAATTTTTGTCCGATTTTCCGGACATTACGGTCAATATGGTGCTCAACAATCGATACGTGGAGTTAATTTCCGAAGGGTTTGATATGGCGGTGCGCGTGGGCGAGCTGGAAGACAGCTCTTTGCGGGCCCGCAAGCTCACCGAGACGACAAAACGCATGATTGCCAGCCCCGAGTACTTTGAAAAACATGGTCGTCCAGCAAGAATTGACGATCTGAACAATCACAAGCTTCTGCACTACTCCAACCAATCATCTGGCAATGTATGGAAACTGACAGCGCCGTCTGGCGAAAAACGCCAAGTGCGCACCGCTGGCTGGTTAAGTGTCAATGACGGTCAGTCGCTCTTGAATGCCGCGATATCCGGCCTCGGCATTGCCTACTTACCGAGCTTTCTTTATGCCGACGCCATGGAAAAGGGCCTGATCGAAGATGCGATCCCTGACCTGCCCATGGAAACGCAAGGCATCTATGCGGTCTACCCACCTGGCCGCTTTACGCAGCCGAAGGTTCGTGCCTTTATCGATTTCCTGGTACACTCCTTTTCCGAAAAAGGCCCTTCGGACTGGTAGGCTGCGTTTTTGAATTGGGCTCAAGATCTTGAGTCCTAATTCCCGCATAGGCCGTTTGATGGTTTTACTCCACATTCAGTAGAATGGCTTCGACGCGGCGATTTTGACTCCGTCCTTCGGGGGTAAGATTGGAAGCCACAGGCGCCAGGTAACCCATTCCTTCGGCATCCAACCGTGCGGCGTCTATCCCGTATTCCTCGATCAATCGTCTGCGCACGGCGCGCGCGCGCTCACGCGAGAGGGCAATGTTCCCTTCCAGATTGCCAACAGTGTCGGTGTGTCCGACCAGCGCCACTCGCAAATCACCGCGGCCCGCAAGCAGGTCAGACAATTGTGCCAGCGAGGGGAATGGGCCGGGACCAAGCCGTGACGTGCCCGATGCGAACTCCAAGTCCCGCAAGATAACGAACCCTTGTTCCAGCAATGTGTTGGCCTCCGGCCCGGGTCGGTCGTTGCCCGGCGTCGCGGTGATCAAAGGCGACGTATTCTCATTGACATCGGGAATCGCCGCGAGTGACCGGTTCGTCGTGGCGTTGATGATCTGTACATAGGCCGAGGCGGCAGTCGAACTGACCAGTACGGTGATAGCTTCGGTTGGGTCATCACGTGGGCCCTTGAAGGCCGTCAGATACCGGAAAGACGCAATATTGACGTACATATTGGGGCCAGGCAACACTTCGATCAAAAACCGAAAGTCAAATCCACCGCAGGATTTGCTCTCGCACTCAAAGACAACCGCATATCCAAGCGCCTCTATCTGGCTGCGCAAAGGGGCCATAAGTTGAAGCGGTGTCTGGCCACCGTTGTCGAGCCGCCAGGCTGTGCGGGTCACCGAACCTTCCAGCGTTTGTGTGGGAACTGCTCCGCTTGCATAGGCCGCTACCGGCGCATTGAAGCTGTCCAGATCCGTGGCCCGCTCCACGGTCATCCGCGCCGAGACAGGTAGCGCCAGATCAGCAGCTGACAGATGGCCCGCGCCGCTCACCAGTATTGCCAAAAGGACCGCGCGCAGCAGGTTCATCTGTCCTGCGCGTGGTAGTCGTCATTCGGACGCATAGCCGTTGCGCTGGCCACTCGGTTGGTCATGTTGAAAAACCCGGCGACATTGGCAATGTCCCAGATATCGTGATCCGAGAACCCAACCAGCCGCAAGCGCTCGCGATCAATTTCTTCTATCGTCGTGCTGGCAGTCGTGATCAAGGCCGCGAAATCAAGCATTGCCCGCTGCCGCGCGTCGAGATCCGCCACGCGGTAGTTCATGACCAGCGCCTCGCCCAGTTTTGGATCACCGGACATCGCCCGAACCGCAGCGCCATGTGCTACAAGGCAATAAAAGCACTTATTGATCGAAGAGACCAAAACCGCAATCATCTCGCGTTCAAGCTTGCTCAGACCAGAAGGAGCCAGCATAAGGTTGTTATACATCCCAGTGAACGCGTCCAGTTTTTCGATATCGAAGGCATAGGCGCGCAGGACATTCGGGATCATGCCCAGTTTTTCCTGGCAGACGTCAAAGTATTTCTGCGTCGGCTCTGGCAGCGGGTCCAACATGGGCAGATTTAGAGCCGTTGGGAGTGCGGTATCAGCCATATCAGACGTTCCTTACGCTGCTTTGTAACGGTAATGGTACTGCCCCACCCGCCCAAAGCCCAGAGAGGAATAGAGTTTGTTTGCTGGGGTATTGGCTTCCGTGCACAGTACCGCAATGTAAGATGCGCCTTGCTTTTGCGCCCAAAAAGCCACCGCGCGCATTACCCACTGCGCGACACCCTGACGGCGTTGCTCAGGCAGAATCTCAACCGCATGCACCATGCAGGTATCACCATGCAGAGCGGCAAACGCCGCCCCGGCGGGCTTTTCATTCCAACGGGCAAGAATACCGGTTTTCACTCCAGCACGGGTCATCACGGCGCGGCGTTCGGCACCAATTCCGCCTTGTTGCCAAATTTCATCCATGATGGCCAAGGGTTCCCAGACACAAAAGGTGGTCACGCGCGGCAAGGGAATGCCGGTTAGCCGATCAATTGCGAGACAGTAGCCATTTGTCGGATCAAGGGTGCGGTATCCTTCTTCAGCCAAACGCGCGTCCAACGCTTCTTCGCCCGGGCGAACCATGAAAAGCGGGTCCTGCCCCCATGCCGTCATCGCCGCCGCCGCCTGCGCCAAGTCCGCCAGTTGCATCTGACCCTCAAGAGTTGCCGCTGAAACGCGTTTGCCGCCGCCGTCACCACGGCGAATGGTAAAAGCGCCTACCGTGGCCTTTTCAGCCGCAGGCCAGGTGGCGTCTATCGCTGCAAAAACCTTATCGCGCGTCATTTCGGAAAGGACGCGGCAAGGCGTTCAATTGCAACTCGGACCAGATCTGCATCTGAACCACGCACAACGACGTTTGACCCGTATTTCCCGGACTTCAGCTGGAACGGATAAGACCCCATGCTGAGCGTTGGATATTCCGCCGCCAAGGTTCCGAGCGGCCCGGCGATATCACCTTCGCCGCGCTCTATGCGCAGGGTTTCTGAGACCAAAGGTGCGCCTCCTATCAGTGTCGGCAGCAAACTCTCAACCATCGCTTGAAATACCGACGGCACCCCTGCCATGACATGTACATTCTCAAGCGTGAACCCAGGCGCTGAGGACACCGGGTTCTCGATCAGATGGGCGTCATCGGGAATACGTGCCATGCGCAGGCGCGCTGCGTTCATTTCTATGCCGGTTTTTTGGTAGTGCCGTTCCAGAATCTCGCGCGCGTCCTCGCGCACGTCAATGGCTTTGCCGAACGCAGCAGCAATACAATCCGCTGTTATGTCGTCATGTGTCGGGCCTATTCCGCCACTTGTAAAGACATGGTCGTGAACGGTGCAAAGGGATCGGACAGCCCCAACAATTGCTTCACGATCGTCGCTAACAACCCGAACCTCCCTCAGATCGATACCGGCTTTCGTCAACTGACCTGCCAGATGGAACATATTGGCATCCCGTGTGCGGCCGGACAAAATCTCATCGCCGATTACTAGCATTGCGGCCGTTGGATTGGGCATCACGTGGCACTCCTTGCGTCTCACCTCATGCGAGGTATAGACCTGCGCCCATGCGCTTTCAAACCGAACTTGTCCCCGCGCGGTTGACCCGTCGCTATAAACGCTTTCTTGCAGATTGCGTGCTAGAAGACACAGGTCAAAAAGTCACGGCGCATTGCGCCAACCCGGGCTCCATGATGGGCCTGGCCGAACCCGGCACTCGGGTCTGGCTGGAACCCAATGATGATCCCAAAAAGAAACTCAAGTATGGCTGGCGGCTTTTTGAGCACGAAAACGGGCATTTCACTGGCGTTGATACCGCGGTTCCGAATCGCGCCCTCAAATCGGCACTGAATTCCCGCGCCATTGCGCCTTTTAGCGCATATGACCGCATCCGGCCCGAGGTGAAATATGGCCAAAACAGCCGGATCGATTTTTTACTACAGGCAGATGGGCTTCTGGACGTGTACATGGAGGTCAAAAGCGTGACGCTGTCGCGCCAACCCGGTCTTGCCGAATTCCCCGATAGTGTAACGGCACGTGGCGCGAAACATCTGGGTGAATTGGCGCATATGGTTGCTGCGGGACATCGCGCCGTGATGTTCTATCTGGTTCAACGCACCGATTGCACCTGTTTCGGTCTGGCCACCGACATCGATCCGACCTACGCGACCGCTTATCGGGCCGCTCGAGAAGCAGGTGTTGAAACTTTCTGCTATCGTGCCGATATCTCGACCAAGGGAGTAATGGTAGCCGACACGTTGGAAATTTCGATCTGAAGGCCCTCTGGTCCTTGAACAACATGCGCGTTAAAAGCGCAAAGAACACTTAAGATGGAGCACGTGCGTGAACGAAGACCTTCGGGGCCGTCACACCAAAGACGGTATACGCATTTACGAAAGAGTTAATTTCACTGGCATGCATGCAGCGGGCGCCTTGGCCGCGCATATCCTGGACGAGATTGCAACTCATGTATTCGTTGGCCAAACCACCGGCGCAATTGACAAAGCCATCACGGACATGGTTGACGCTGCCGGTGCGACATCTGCGACCATCGGATACAAGGGTTACAAACACGCAAGCTGCATTTCGGTCAATCATGTCGTGTGTCATGGCATCCCTGGCGACAAAACATTGAAGGACGGCGATATTCTCAATATCGACGTCACGGTGATTGTCGATGGATGGTTCGGGGACACCAGCCGCATGTATGTTGCAGGCAAACTGCCCCGCAAGGCCGAACGCCTTGTTCAAGTCACACACAACGCGCTGATGCGCGGCATTGAGGCGGTCAAACCTGGCAATACCTTCGGCGATATTGGGTACGCCATTCAGTCATTTGTTGAAAGTCAACGCATGTCGGTCGTGCGTGATTTTTGTGGTCACGGGCTGGGCCGGGTGTTTCATGCCCCCCCAAACGTGCTGCACTATGGTCGCCCAGGCACAGGCGCCGTACTTGAAGAAGGTATGTTTTTCACCATTGAGCCAATGGTAAATCTGGGGCGCCCGGAGACAAAGACGCTTGCGGCTGACTGGACAGCTGTGACCCGAGACAAATCGCTGTCGGCCCAATTTGAGCACTCAATTGGCGTAACAGCTGCCGGTGCGGAGATCTTTACGCTCTCACCAAAGGGCATGTTTCACCCCACCTATTCCACTGACTGATCGCTTTCCTGGTCGCGGCGCAGAATCGACAACAGCATCGTTTCTTGACCCCACGGCTGGACTGCGTCGCCTATGAATACAGGCGACGGTCGTGTTGTGGGTGGGCTCTCAACCGCGCGTTCCGGCGCAGCCGTTGGCCAGAAAAAGGCGAGACGTGAAGCAATCATTGGAACGACAGTAGCACATCAACGTGCCGACTTCGACAATAAGGTCACATAGGTATCCCCGTATTTGCGCTGATCTACCGGGTCAAATCCTTCTGGCGGGCGCATCGGGCTGGCCTCTTCCCAAACGACAAATGCGTCTTGCGCCAACCATCCAGCGCCTTCAGCTTGCATCAAAGCTCTGGAACCAAGATCCTTGCCGTAAGGCGGATCCAGAAAGATCAGATCAAAGGGTAAAGTATCGTTGGGAGGCAGACTGCACGCGTCACGGGATACCACTTGCGTCTTCTCCTCCACGCTCAATTTGCCAATGTTTTGTCGAATGAGTTTTTGCGCGATTCGCCCGTCGTCGACAAAGGTTGCATGCACACTGCCGCGCGACAAAGCCTCCAATCCCAAGGCGCCGGTACCGGCGAAAAGGTCCAAAACCCGTGCATCGTGTAACACTCCGTAGTGCGTCAGCATGCTAAAAAGGCTCTCGCGCACGCGGTCCGCAGTCGGGCGCAGATGCGCGCCCTTGTCGCCTTTGCCAACGCTTGCAAGAGCCGTACCGCGATATTGTCCGGCAATGATCCTCACTTTTTCAAAAGCGGTTTCAGATCGGCGGTTGGGTCGGAAACGACGGCAGGATCTGCCGACTTACCAGCCTCGATCAGACGTTTGCCAATCATATACGCCCTTGGGTCGTTCATCGCATCCACAGCAACCAATAGGCCATCGCGATAGTACCAAAAAGAGGACGTTTGCCCTTCCCCGATGCGGCTGACCACCTCTGTGTAGCCGGTATTCAAACCCGCAATTTGTAATTTCACATCGTATTGGTCGGACCAGAACCAAGGTTTGGCGACATAGGTTTTCTCAGCACCCATGATGTTCTCGGCTACGGTCTCGGCCTGATCGATGGCATTGGGAACACTCTCCAACCGGATGCGGCCTGTCTGATAAGGAAAAGACGTACAATCCCCAGCAGCCCATATATTCGAGCATGATGTGCGACCCATCGCGTCGACCTTGATGCCGTTGTCGATCTTCAAACCTGCGGTTTCGGCCAATGCCGTGGCCGGGCCAATACCCACGCCGGTGATCACAAAATCGACGTCAAGTTCGGATCCATCACTCAAGATCGCACCACGCACCTCATCTTCGCCCACCAACCGGTTCAAGCCAACGCCTTCGAGGATTTCTACGCCATGCGACCGGTGCAACGCCCGAAAATAATCACTGGTTTGCCGCGCTGCCACACGTTGCAAAATACGGTCTGCCATTTCGACCAGCGTGACTTTCAAACCCAGTTTGGCAGCAACAGAGGCAGCCTCTAACCCTATGTAACCTCCGCCCACGATCAGGACGCGTTGACCAGCCTGAAACTGCGGGGCCATGGCATCCACATCCGCCAGATCGCGCACCACATAGACCCCTTCCAGATCGCCACCAATCTGTGCGGGCAAACGGCGCGGTACAGATCCGGTGGTGAGCACGAGATCATCATAGGACAGCGTTTCTTCACCAAGCGATATGGTCTGCGCATCAGAATGGATCGACGTTACGTTCGTTCCCATGCGCAGCGAAATATCATGATCTCGGTAAAAACTCTCTGGGCGCAAGTAGAGGCGCTCCAAGTCCATATCTCCCATCAGATAGGCTTTGGACAAAGGTGGCCGTTGATAGGGTATGACGGGTTCAGCCCCAATGAGTGTGATCAGGTCGGTACAACCGCCATTGCGCAGCTTGGCCACACAAGAGGCCCCAGCCTGTCCAGCTCCAATCACGATGATTTGGCGCATGCCGCTTCCCCTTGCTCACGAATTCTTCTGGTCCTGCCGCAGATCGCAACCTATATCCACGACAGCGACAAACGCAATTGCAAGAAAGGCGTATCCCCATGACGATTTCACAAGGCGACCAGCTTCCCGACGCAACTTTGGTAGAATTGGGCGCAGAAGGACCCGCGCCTGTCTCACTCGCCGACAAGACCAAGGGCCGCAAGGTTGTTATCTTTGCTGTTCCAGGCGCGTACACACCGACCTGCCATTCCGCGCATGTGCCCAGCTTTGTACGCACGAAAGATCAGTTTGACGCAAAAGGCGTGGACGAGATCATCTGTGTGTCGGTCAATGACCCGTTTGTAATGAAATCATGGGGTGAAGCCACAGGCGCCTCAGCCGCTGGGATCACAATGTTGGGTGATGCTGACAGCTCCTTTACAAAAGCCATTGGCATGGATTTTGATGCTCCGCCTGCAGGCTTGCTGGCCCGCTCAAAGCGCTATGCCATGCTGGTGGAAGACGGCAAAGTCACGCTGCTGCAGCCGGAAGAAAATCCTGGTGTATGCGAAGTTTCCGCGGGCGAAGCCCTGCTGGACAACATGTGAGAAAAACCTGGCCCGGAGCAGAAGTTCCGGGCCAATTGCCCCTCCGGGTATGCCCGTCAGGATGCTTGAACGATTGTCGTCGTCGGAAAGGGAATGTCGATGTTTCCTGCATCCAGCGCTTCTTTGACCGCGCGCTTTACATCGGCCTGATAGCCAAAGAACTCAGACGCATCGACCCAGACCCGCACGAGAAAATCCACTGAACTTGCGCCCAGGTTGTTCACTTGCACAAAAGGCGCTGGATCGGATTTTGACCGTGGGTCCGCCATCACAGTGTCCAGGATGATCTTTTCTGCATCCGCAAGGTTCACGCCATAGCCTACGCCAAACGTCCACTCGGCACGACGCGTTGGGTTGGTGGAATAGTTGGTGATGACATTTCCCCACACCTGCGAGTTGGGAATGATCACCTGAACATTGCTGACATCTGCCAACTCGGTGAAATTCAGCGTGATGGCTTTTACTGAGCCCATCGTACCGGCAATATCCACGAAATCACCCAGCTTGATTGGGCGGAAAAGAATCAGCATCACGCCCGCTGCAATGTTGGAAAGCGTGCCCTGCAGGGCCAAGCCGATCGCAAGACCGGCTGCACCAAGGATCGCCACAACTGACGTGGTTTGCACCCCGAAGGTATTGAGAACAAACAGAAACGAGAAACCCAGAACCACATAGCGTACAATCGACGCCAGAAAGTCGAAGAGCATGCTATCGAGGTGTTCATGCTTTGCGCCCAAAGCCTTGACCCGACGCTGCAACCAGGCTGATATCGTCCAGCCGATGATCAGAATGGCGATGGCCGCAAACACCGAGCCTGCCGCGCCCATGATAAACTCCATCGTGAGAACATCTGACACAGTTTTCCCCTGCCAGATCTCGGTGGTCATTAGTTCGTCCATTTCTTACTCCGCAAGGCTTTCCATTTTACGCGCCAGTTTCGCATCGAGCGCGCTGATGCCACCTACATCATGGGTCGTCAACACAACTTCAACGGTTTTGTAGACATTGTGCCACTCGGGATGGTGATCCCACTTCTCTGCCCAGATTGCGACGCGGGTCATCCACCCAAACGCGTCTATGAAATTTTTGAAAACGAAGGTTTTCTGCATCGCATCGCGTCCCTCCACCATTTGCCAGCCAACGGCAAAAAGGGGTTCCAGTAAGGGACCGCGTGTTTCATCGCTCAATTTCTCGGTCATTCCCGTTCCTCGATTTCTGCCCTCTTGAAAGGGCCATATTCTGTCAAAACGTTGATTTCTTCGTCCACCGCATCGCGCTCTGCCTTGAGGTAGCTGTCGATGGCATTTGCAAACCCCTTATCATTGACCCAATGCAAGGACCACGTTGGCGTCGGCAAGTAACCGCGCGCCAGTTTGTGCTCCCCCTGCGCGCCGGCCTCGACGCGCGCCAAGCCCTGTTGAATTGCGATGTCGATGGCCCGGTAATAACAAAGTTCGAAATGCAGACAGGGGTGGTGTTCGGAGCAACCCCAGTACCTGCCGTAAAGGGTTTGCGACCCGATAAAATTGAGCGCACCCGCAACCCAGCGACCATCCCGTTCTGCCAAAACGAGAATCATATCATCACGCAACGTCGCTTGAGCGATGTCGAAAAATTTCCGCGTCAGATACGGCGTGCCCCATTTACGGTCTCCGGTATCCTGATAAAACCGCCAAAAAGCATCCCAATGTTCCGGCCGAAGATCATCTCCGGTGAAAGAATGAATGTCCCCACCAAACCCCTGCGCCCGCGCTCGTTCTTTGCGAATATTTTTGCGTTTTCTTGAGCTTAGGGAGGCCAGGAACGCGTCAAAATCGGCGTATTTCTCGTTGATCCAGTGAAACTGCTGGGTTTTACGCAACATCAGACCAAGCGCTTCGCCGCGCTGCGCTTCTTCTTCAGTGCAAAACGTCAGATGCAACGACGATACATTGTTGGTATCTGCGAGTTGGACCGCGCCCTGGATCAACGCAGCGCTGCCGACTTCTTCAAATCCGGGCCGCACCAACAACCTCCGCCCGGTCGCGGGCGTGTGGGGAACCGCAATCTGCAACTTGGGATAGTAGCGCCCACCTGCACGCTCGTAGGCATGCGCCCAGTTGTGATCGAAAATGTACTCACCCTGGCTGTGCGATTTGACGTACATCGGGGCCACGCCAATCAACTGATCGCCGACATAGGCGGTCAGATACTGCGGCTGCCAACCGGTGCCGACGCCAACTGATCCACTTTGCTCCAAAGCGTTGAGGAACCGATAGGTTGTGAAAGGATCGTTTGGCCGTCCTCCCGACTTTGCTTCCGGGCAAGCGCACGCATCCCAGTCTTGCGCGGCAATGGCGCTCAAAGACGGAATGATCCTAATTTCGAATTTCTGATTTTGCATCAACTCTTGCTCTCCACAGCCTAACAATCTGTGGCCCCGACACGCGGGTTCAACCTGAAAGCGCCGGGTTGTAATGTTCAAATGTGATATTCTGCGCGATCCTGCGCGCGCGTGCCTCATCCTGAGGCGATTTAGCCGTCCAGCACAGGATATCCGCGCCCTGCGCTTTCAGTTCCGCCACCCTTGGTCGGTCGAGATCATCGATGTCGTGGCTGATAAAACTGCACTCTGCCATTTCATAGTCAGGGATCTGACGCAGGCGGTCGCGGGTTGCCACCGGCAATGACCAGTCACTTTCCGGATAGGCCTCGGTCACAATTCCGCGTGGCACATCAGGGCAGACTGTAGCCAGGTATTTGACGGAATGCGGATTGTACGACATCAAAGCCACAGGTCCTGCATAACTTTCCAGCGCTTGCGCCACGGCGCCTTCAAGGCAGCCGACGTCCGGACCCATGGTCCCATCCTGATCTTTGACCTCAATCAAGAGCGGCACTTGCCCTTCAACCAATTCAAGCACTTCTGGGAGAGCGGGAACCCCTTCGTCCCCGCCTCTTAGCGGTATTTTCCGCAGTGCTTTCGAAGAAAAACCTCGCAATGGGCCCGTGGCCTCGGTCAAGCGATCCATGGTGTAGTCATGAAAAACCATGGCTTGCGCATCTGCACTTTGTTGGACGTCAATCTCAATCCCATAACCCGCAGCAATAGCTGCGCGAATGGCCGCCTTACTGTTTTCTGGGCGGCCCTTTGACACATCGTGCAGGGCTCGGTGCGCCAATGGCGTCGTCAAAAAGCATTCAGGTAGAGCGACCTTCATTTGATCTCGAAAATGCCTTCAATTTCAACCGCCACGCCGAGAGGAAGAGACGCCGCGGAAACAGCAGAGCGCGCATGGCGACCCGCATCACCCAAGGCTTCGACAAGAAAATCTGACGCCCCATTGATTACCTTTGGTTGGTCCGTGAAATCAGCAGTGGAATTCACGAAACCCGTCAACTTAACGACGCGCACCAAACCGTCGATATTCCCATCGCACGCCGCCTTGACTTGTGCCAACAGACTGATCGCACATAGGCGCGCCGCACTGGCGCCCTCTGCCACTTCCATGTCCGCACCCAGTTTGCCAGTAACAAGACCATCGGGACCATTCGAGATTTGGCCAGACACATAAAGTGTGTTGCCCGACTTTACGAAAGGCACATAGTTGGCCGCAGGTGCTGGCGCATCGGGCAAGGTAACGCCAAGCTCGGCGAGGCGGGAAGAAAAACTCATTTCAGTGTCCTTTTGGGTCGCATGAGAGTTGTCGCGATTCACAGTAATGACGGATTATGAAATCAGGCGCAATTTGATGTTTTGGGTGCGCCCGGTGATTAGTGACAATCACATCGTTCCTAAAATTGTGCAGCAACTGCACTGCTTCAGCATCGTTTTTCTGCCAACTAAATGTGAACTTGCCCACTGCCGCGCATCAACTTATCGCGATCAACGTAGGGCTTTTGGCCAGCACGGAGTGTAATCGCCTCGCGCATCGTGCGTCTACTGGACACATTTCCGCTTACATTTCCGCAGCTACTTCCGAGATTATGGACGTTGCAGGCGAATTCGCGATAGGGTTGTTATGTCGCGCATCAGCCACATGATACTAATTCCTAACTTTTGCCCTCTAGGCATACCGTCAAAAAAGCTTACCTACCCGTTTATCAAATTCGCAGGATTCTCCCAGTGTCTCTTTCCAAAAAACCGACGGCCCCTTGGCGCGCTCTTATTCTAGTTTCGGTTGTTCTGTCGTTGGGTGCATGTGCCACATCCCAAGACGTCGCGACTCGCTCCGATGGGATCAACGATCCCTATGAGAAACAGAATCGCAGAGTTCATGATTTCAACAAAGGATTTGACACGAACATTTTCCGCCCAGTCTCACAAGGATATGGCGTTGTCCCTGTTGAGATGCGAAATACCGTGAACAATTTCTCGGAAAACCTGGGCATGCCAGGCGTGGCAATCAACAGTTTATTGCAAGGCGACTTGCGCGGCACCGGGCTCGCCACTGTTCGCTTTTTGATGAACACCACAATCGGCCTTGGCGGATTCTTTGATGCAGCTGATGAGTTCAATATCCCTGCTCACACGACCGATTTTGGCGAAACCCTTGCTGTTTGGGGAGTGGGTGAAGGTGCCTACATCGAATTGCCTTTCCTGGGCCCGTCAACGCAACGCGCAACAGCTGGTTTGGTCGTCGACTTTTTTACCAACCCACTGACCTATAACACAATTGACGGCGATGCACGGATCATCCCGCCTGCATCAAAGGGTGTGGCAGCGCTAAATGATCGGGAAAGGTTCAGTGACAGCTTTGACTCGGTGCTCTATGACAGCGCCGACAGCTATGCGCAGTCCCGCCTGATCTATCTTCAGAACCGTCGTTTTGAGTTGGGACTGGATGCAGCAGACGACATCGATCCATTCGCAGTTGATCCATATGAGGACCCCTATGCCGAATAGTCTAAACCGCCGCGAATTTTTTCTAAGTTCGGTGGCCTTGTCAGTGCTGATCGCAAATCCGGCGATGGCATTGACGGAAGACGCCGCACGCAATCTGGTAAACCAGGTCGTTTCAGATATTGATCGCGTCATTTCCTCTGGAAAATCCGATGCGGCCATTCTGCGCGAATTTGAAAAACTTTTTGTGCGATATGCCGACGTGAACATCATGGCGCAATACGCTCTTGGTGCGGACGGACGGTCTGCATCGGCATCACAAAAACGGGCTTTCAGCGAAGCCTTTACCGGCTATATAGCGCGCAAATATGGCAAGCAGTTCCGTGATTTCGTAGGAGGCAGGGTCGAAATTCAATCTACCCGCCAGATCAAGGCAGGTTACGAAGTTAAAACGCTTGCATACCTTCGCGGCGACGGACCCTTCGAAGTTTCGTTTCACGTGTCGGATAAATCGGGGCGAGATAAATTCTTCAATATTTTCATTGAAGGTGTAAATCTGCTGCTGACCGAGCGCAGCGAGATCGGCTCCATGCTGGACAGCCGCAGCGGCGATATCAACGCACTAATTGCCGATCTGAAGAAAACCAGCTAGGGGCAGCTCGAACAGACTTGCTGCTTAGCGGTCTCCACCCTCCACAGTAGGTTGTCTGCGACCGTCACCACCACCGCCGCCGCCAAGGATGTCGCGCAGCAGACCTTCCAGCAGTCCAACCGCGCCACCGCTGGCTTGTTCGTTGCTTGACGTATCACGCGTTTCGCCCGCCTGAGATGGATTCATCATTGGTAGCGGCCGCAGCGGTACGCCTTCGTGTACACGCATCATGGTTTCGCGCCAGATATCCGCAGGCAACCCAGCTCTAGTAACGCCTGTGAGTGGCGTGTTGTCGTCGTACCCCATCCAGACACCGGCGACATAGTCGGCTGAAAACCCAACAAACCAGGCATCTCGTGCGGCCTGGGTCGTGCCCGTTTTACCTGCCAACTCACGTCCACCGAACTGCGCACGCTTGCCAGTCCCTTCGGACACCACTTTTTCCATCATATAGATTAACTGACGCGCGGCGGGCTCTTGAACCACCCGCTCCCCTATACCTCCGCCGGTGCCCATCAGCGGCTCATCGTCACCCAGCAGGCGGAGTTCTACCAAGCCGTAAGGGACAACGGATGAGCCGCCATTCAAAATACCCGCATAAGCGCCCGTCATGTCGATCAAGGTGCTTTCCGAGGCGCCCAGCGCCAATGCAGGACCGGCGGCCAGGTCGCTCTGTAATCCAAAATCGCTGGCGACCTGACGCACCAAATCACGCCCTACAAATTCCGAAACCTTAACTGCCGGGATATTCAGGCTGTCCTGCAGAGCACGGGTCAGTGACACTTTTCCGTAAAACTGGTTCGTGTAGTTTCTGGGCGACCAAGGGCCGGACCCTGGGATATCAATGGTCAGTGGTTCATCCGTCACTGTATCATTGGGCGAATATCCAAGATCCAGCGCCGCAGCATAGACGAAAGGTTTAAAAGCCGAACCAGTCTGACGTTTGGCCTGTACCGCGCGGTTGAACGCACCGGAGACCTTGGTTTTGCGCCCACCGACCATGGCACGTACGGCGCCGTCCGCTGACATGACAACGATGGCTGCCTGCGCCTTGCTGCCTTCACGAATCTTGTTTTCAAAGACCCATTTCATTGCCTGATCGGCAGCGCGCTGGATACGTTGGTCCAATGTCGTTCTGATAATCACATCTTCGGTTGTCTTGCGGGTAAAAAACTCAGGACCAGAAGACATTACCCAATCGGCAAAGTACCCGCCTGCCCGCGCCTCTGCAGCTTCAGATAATTGCGCCGGCTTGTTTTGAGCATCGCGCGCCTGCGCGTCTGTCAAATAGCCCTGCTCGTTCATCAGTCGAACAATCGTTGCGGCCCGACCCTGTGAGCGCGTCAGATCATTTGTCGGTGCAAACCGCGTCGGTGCCACCAACAGACCGGCCAGCATGGCGGCTTCTGCCGGGCTCACATTGGCCGCCGATTTCCCAAAGTAACGCTGGCTTGCTGCCTCAAATCCGCGCGCACCAGCGCCGAGAAAGGTGCGGTTCATATAAATGGTCAGGATATCGTTCTTGGAATACTTCGCTTCCATGGCCAACGCATAAATTGCCTCGGATGCTTTGCGTTTGATTGTGCCACGCCGGCACTCGGCCTCATATTCTGCTTCGCTTTGGGTTGTCGGATCATAAGGCACGCCAAGACAGAGCAATTTGGCAACTTGCTGTGTGATCGTAGATCCGCCGTGACCTGACAGAGGGCCCCGCCCTTCGCTAAGATTGATGCGCACAGCGCTGGCGATCCCTCGAGGACTGACCCCGAAATGCCGATAAAACCTCTTGTCTTCAGTGGCGATAATAGCATCGCGCAGATAGGGCGACACCGTCTCGGTTGTAACAACTCCGCCAAACTGATCGCCACGCCAGGCAAACACCTGACCTTGATCGTCCAGCAAGGTCACCGATCCGCGCGCGCGCGCATCGAGTAGATCATTCACATCCGGCAAAGTGGTATAAAAATAGCCAACGGCAAGCCCAAGAAGCAGGCAAACAACAGCGCCAATTCGCCAGGTGATCCGCCAGATCAAGCGTATGATCCATCTGATCAAGCGCTGGAAGAACCCGACGATTCCCTTTCGCTGTTTGGCGGGTCTTTTGCGCCTGGCAGTTTTGCGCGGCTTGGCCTTGGGTTTAACTTTGGCTTTACGCACTTTTTTCGGCTGCGCAGGATAGCGCTTGTCCGCGACCAGAGGCCGTTTACCTTTTCGTGAATCACTCATGTAGAACCTGCTCGGCCCATTGTTGTTTTTGCCAGTCTAACGGGTATGGCGTTAATTGTTGAGAGAGTGTGACAGATAAGCGCAATTTTAATATTGCATATTGTTTATGCGATTTAGCAATATTGATTAATTTTTAGGCACAAACAGCGTATTTTACTGTCAGTTTTCTGCCAAAACCTCCATGTCCACGGCCTGATAGCGTTTTCTGCTTACGCAACCATCGCAGATAAATCTGCCATTTAAAGGGGACACGAGGTGAAGCTCATCATTGCAACAATCAAGCCGTTCAAGCTGGAGGAGGTGCGCGAAGCACTGACCGAAGCAGGAGTGCGCGGCATGATGGTAACCGAGATCAAGGGGTTTGGCTCGCAGTCAGGCCATACCGAAATCTACCGTGGCGCGGAATACGCCGTGAATTTCGTACCCAAAGTAAAGATCGAGATCGTCGTAGCAGCAAGCGCTGTCGATCAAGTTGTGGAGACGATAACCAAGACCGCACACACGGGAAAAATCGGCGACGGCAAGATATTTGTCCTGAACGTTGATCAGGCCGTTCGCGTCCGCACCGGCGAAACAAATGAAGACGCGCTGTGAAGCGGCACTTCTCTAAAAGGGATAAACACTATGGTACAGATTAAGACACTTGCGTCTGCCGCTGCGCTCGTCGCGCTGCCGTCGCTGGCAATGGCGCAGGATGCCGCGCCCGGGTTCGATGAAATCGGCCCGTACATCATGACAACGCTGCTGTTTCTTGTGGCTGGCTTTCTCGTTTTCTTCATGGCGGCTGGCTTTGCCATGCTCGAAGCGGGTCTCGTGCGATCTAAAAACGTTGCGATGCAGCTGACAAAAAACATGGCGCTCTTCTCTTTCGCGGCCATCATGTATTGGTTGATCGGCTTTAACCTGATGTACCCGGGCGACGGCTGGACCATCGCGGGCTGGGTTGGGCCATTCTTCTCGCAAACCGTCCTGGATCCGGTTGGCGTGGCCGCCGCTGACGCAGCGCTTGATTATGCCTCGATCGGGTCAGATTTCTTCTTCCAGCTTGTGTTCGTCGCGGCAACAGCCTCGATCGTGTCCGGCGCGTTGGCCGAACGCATCAAGCTCTGGCCTTTCCTGATCTTCGTGATCGTGCTGACCGGCGTATTCTACCCGATCTCCGGATCATGGCAGTGGGGCGGCGGTTGGTTGTCCGAAGCAGGTTTCTCTGACTTCGCCGGTTCAACTGTTGTGCACTCCGTCGGAGGCTGGGCGGCGCTCGCAGGCGCAATTGTGCTCGGACCTCGCATCGGCAAATATGGCAAAGATGGGAAAGTGAACCCGTTCCCTGGGTCCAATCTCGCACTTGCCACTTTGGGAACGTTCATCTTGTGGCTCGGCTGGTTTGGTTTCAACGGTGGTTCGCAACTTGCAGCTGGTACCGTAGGCGACATCTCGGACGTATCTCGCATCTTCGCGAATACCAACATGGCCGCGGCGGCAGGCTCCGTCGCAGCACTGATCATGACACAGGTTATGTACAAGAAGGTCGATCTGACCATGGTGCTCAACGGTGCTCTGGCCGGTTTGGTCTCGATTACGGCAGAACCTCTGGCACCCACGCTTTTCGGCGCTCTATGGATCGGTGCTGTGGGCGGTATCATCGTTGTTCTGGCGGTACCCATGCTGGACAAATTCAAGATCGATGACGTGGTCGGTGCAATCCCAGTCCACTTGCTGGCAGGTATCTGGGGCACAATTGCCGTGATCTTCTACGGCGAAGCTTCCTTGATGACCCAGCTTACCGGGATCATCGCCTACGGCGTGTTCACTTTCTTTGCCTCACTGATTTTGTGGTTCATCCTCAAAGCAACCATGGGCATCCGAGTGGACGAGGAAGCCGAGATCAACGGCCTCGACACATCAGAACTCGGCATGGAAGCCTATCCGGAGTTCTCCAAAGGTTAAGCTCTTTGGCAAAAAAAGAGAAAACCCGGGCCGATGCGCCCGGGTTTTTTTGTCAAAAAACGGAGATTTTTATCCGCTTTGAAGCTACAATCCAGTGCTAGACTCCCGCATCAATTATCGCTTCTGCCAGTATCGGAATGGTGTTTGCGTTGAGACCAGCGATGTTCATCCTGCTATCAGCTACCATATAGATACCATTTTTCTCACGCATTAACGCGACTTTGTCAGGCGTAGTACCAAGCCGTGAGAACATGCCACGATGCTGTGCAATGAAGCCAAAGCGATCCGACCCAGACAAGCGCTGCAGTTCTGACGCCAGCTGGCTGCGCAGGCTCAGCATGCCAGTGCGCACCTCTTCGAGTTCTGACATCCAATCGGCGCGCAAAACGTTATCGTTCAGGATCATGCTGACCAGGCGTGCGCCATGGTCCGGCGGAAAAGAGAAATTCTGACGGTTCAAGAAGGTCATGTTATCCTGACGCAATTTGCGGCCGTCGGCGTTGTTGCTCAAAGCCATCAAAAGACCGGTACGTTCCCTGTAGATTCCAAAGTTTTTGGAACAACTTGCGGCAACCAGACACTCGGGAACAGATGACGCCACAAGTCTGGTTGCGGCCGCGTCTTCTTCGAGACCGTCTCCAAAACCCTGATAGGCGATGTCGACCATTGGCACAGCGCCTGTGTCATTCAACACATCAACAACCTGAGCCCATTCCGTCATATTCAGATTGGCGCCTGTCGGATTGTGGCAGCAGCCATGTAACAACACTACGTCGCCTGCTTTGGCTGTTTTGATATCTTCCATCATACCATTGAAATCGACACCTCGGCTTTCTTCGTCAAAGTAACGATACCGGACGATTTCAATACCAAGATAGTTCAGGATCGAAATATGATTGGGCCAGGTCGGGTCAGGCACAAATACCCTCGCATCCGGACGCGCCATCCTCACGAGTTCGAAAGCCTGGCGCAGGGCACCTGTACCACCTGGTGTTGCCACAGCCGCTACGTTTTCGAGCGGAACGGCATCCGCAAGCACAAGTTGGGTCATTGCGTTCGTAAAAGCTGGGTCACCAGCGAGACTGGTATAGGTTTTTGTGTCCTGCTCTTCCCAAAGCTGTTTTTCAGCCGTTTTGACGGCACGCATGATCGGCGTCAGTCCTGTGGCGTCCTTATAAACGCCCACACCGAGGTCAATCTTGGTTGGACGCGGATCATCTTTGTACATCTGTATCAGGGCAAGGATGCCGTCAGCGGGTTGCTCTTTCAGGCTTTCAAACATCATGCGTCTCCGGTTGCGACAGGTACCGTGGGGAACATCCCCCACTCGGCCCATGACCCATCATAGAGCGACCAATGCATGTGACCGAGGCGCTCAAGAGCAAGAGCCAGAATGGCCGCTGTCACGCCGGACCCGCAGGTCGTAATGACCGGTTTCGTCAGATCGACACCAGCCGCCTCAAAAATCGTGCGGCACGTCTGCGGATCTTTCATGGTCATGTTGTCGTTCAAAAGAGCTGTATAGGGCACATTTCTGGAACCGGGAATGTGCCCGGCACGCAACCCTTCTCGCGGTTCTGGAGCATCGCCTCTAAAGCGCGCTGCAGCCCTTGCATCCACAATGACATGATCGCCAAGTTTGGATGCTGATGAAACCTGTGTGACATCGCGCACCAACTGGTTCTGCATACGAACCGTCATATGACGGTCCCGAACAAGAGGCGACATGTCTTCGACAGCGAGGCCTTCGGATTGCCATTTTGGAAAGCCGCCATCAAGAACTGCGACGTTTTCCTGACCCATGAGGCGAAACAACCACCAAACACGGGCCGAGGACAAAAGACCCGCGCCATCGTAGATTACCACTTGGTGACCATCGCCTACGCCCATAGCACGAAGCCTGGACATGAATTTCTCGATGGGTGGCGCCATATGTGGCAAATCTGAACGGTTGTCCGAAACATCATCAATGTCGAAGAAACGCGCACCAGGAATATGAGCGGCATCATATTCCTCGCGCGGGTTGCGTCCGGCATCCGGCAAATACCATGACGCATCGAGCACTCGCAGATCCGGATCCTTCAAATGTTGAGACAACCAAGTGGTGGAAACCAGTGTTTTCGGATCATCGACCATGCGCGGTCCCCTATAGTTTTTGCCTCGTTCTGGGTAACGTCCACTGGCATTGGTATCAAGCCACTTGGTTGGCGAGAAGTGGTGTAACGCCTACCTTACCAAATCCCCACACCTAGAGTTTCTCGCATCTAGGCTGGTCCTTGGGGCACCCTTGGTGTCACCCGTGATCTTTCATGAGGCGGGACTTTTGACGCGACCAATCCCGCTTGGCCGCGGTTTCCCTTTTGTCATGAAGCTTCTTGCCTTTGGCAACACCGATCTTGATTTTTGCCATACCGCGATGGTTGAAATACAAAACCAAAGGCACCAAAGTCATACCCTTGCGTTGGGTTGCATTCCAAAAATCAGACAACTGCTTGCGTGAAATCAGCAGTTTGCGACGGCGACGCTCTTCATGTTGAAACGTCTTGGCTTGTTTGTAGGGCGCGATGTAACTGTTCACCAGCCAAAGCTCCCCTTCTTCGACTGCAGCATAGCTTTCGGCAATATTGGCCCCGCCTTCGCGCAGCGATTTCACTTCGGACCCTTCCAGAATAATCCCGCATTCCACATCCTCTTCGATCGCATAATCAAAACGCGCCCGCCGGTTCTCGGCAACGACTTTATAGTTCGGGTCGGACTTGGATGCGGATTTCACTTGCGCCATGCGCGCAGATGTAGGCCGAGTTGCTCGCCTGTGCAAGTTGACCCCGAAAAACAGCCGGCAAATGCGCATTCACCACCCAATACTTGTCGAATTCCATCTCTGGATATGCGATCGCATCAAAATGGTGTATGACGGGTTCCACCACTTGAGCGGGAGTCCCGATGTTTAATCCGACGGCAACGCTGGCATCTTCATTTGGAGACCATTTGTCGGAGACGTTTCTCCAGTATTTTTCGGGTCGTGATCCGGAATACGCAGCCTTTATCAATGGCTGTGCAAAAATGGTGCTGGAACGTCTTGCAAACTCCGATGCGCTTTACCACAACGCGGAACATACGATTATGGTCACGCTGGTTGGGCAACAGATCATGCGTGGCCGATTGGTGACCGAGGCTATCCAACCACGGGATTGGCTACACTACATCGTCTCCTTGCTCGTGCATGACGTTGGTTATTTGCGCGATATCTGCGAGGGCGATGAAGGGGCCAACGTGGTCATCGATCCCGAGGGCAATACAGTCACGCCACCGCGTGGTGCTTCTGACGCCTTCCTGGCCCCCTACCATGTTGATCGCGGCATGATGTACGCGCGGCGTCGCTTTGCTGAATCGATGCTCATCGACGAGGAACGTATCGCAACTGCCCTTGATTACACCCGCTTTCCCGTTCCCGAGGACGAATACTACCGTTCAACCTCAAGTGAACCTGCACTGGTGCGGGCTGCCGACCTGATCGGACAGATGGCGGACCCGTTTTATCATCGAAAAATTGGCGCTCTCTTTCTCGAATTCAAAGAAACCGGCATGGCAGAACAACTTGGATACCAAAGCGCTGTGGATCTGATGGAAAAGTTTCCAGACTTCTTTTGGTCGCAAGTGCAGCCGTTGATTGGGCCTGCATTGGGACACCTGGAGCAGACCATGGAAGGAAAGCAATGGGTTGCCCAACTCTACAATCATATTTTTCAGGTGGATCATCGGACCAGCGTGTTGGGTCCTTTCAGCGGCGCATGAACCCGATTTCAGTCGCCCAGTTTAGCGTGCACCTCTTGTAAATCAATATCGCTCATCGGCATCTTGTTGCTTGGATTTTCAAAGTCATACCGGAACAACTCGAAATCGCGTTTATAGATTTCATACACAAGGTGCATGGACAAATCATCGAAATAGTCCGCAATCGGATGCGCCCGTTTAGGTCCGTGGCTTTCACTCTCGTTAAACCGCGGAACCTCCGAAAGAGAGACCGAATGCGGCGTTTCCACAGAAGAAAGGACATCCTGCATTCCATCGTTGAATGCTTCCGTCCATATGATCTTGTCGTATGTGCCACCGTTCACGATAAAGGTGCTGATGTGACCTGACATTGCAGACCAGTGGATGTCAGGATCCATCGGTTTGCGGAATCGGATCGTATCTCGCGCAAAAAGCAGGAAACGTCTGAAAGAGGCGATCTGATCGAAGTCACCCTGTCCGTCATCCCCGCCGACGTCTATCCCATATTTTTGCGTCAATATTGGAACAAGATTTCCGCGGTACCGCTTACCATTGCGCTGAATGCCGCAAATCTTGTCAAAAAACGAACTCAATATGCGCGCATAGGGGTTTCGGACGCAGGTAAATGCAAAAGACTTATGGTGTCGAACATTCTCACGGATCAGCGCCTGACTGTCGTCTTGCGCCCATTTGTGCAGCCCCTCGCGCGAATCATGGATATCGCCGTCGTAGAATTGCCCTTGATCAGAACAGTACATGATTTGACCAATGGTCGAGCAGGCGCATTTGGGCACAACACGGTACACCATGCTTTCGCTCTCGGTCATCCAGGTTCCCGGGAAACCCATAAATCTAACTCCAGCTTAGTCGATCAGGACAAGGACTGACTCACGCATTGGTTGTGAAAAGTAAAATTAATGCTGTTTATTCAATGCTCGTTCACGCTTATCAACGTATAGTGCGGCTTCAATAAGAGTAGATTAACCTTGGCAAAAATCGCCTTTATCCTTTTGTGCCACAAAGACCCCGACGCCATTATTCGGCAGTCGGAACAGCTCACCGCGGCAGGCGACTACATGGCAATCCATTTCGATGCCCGGGCCGACCCATTGGATTTTGAGACGATTCAAAAGGCTTTGAAGGGAAATTCAAATGTCACGTTTGCCTCGCGCAGGGTAAAATGCGGATGGGGCGAGTGGTCCTTGGTACAGGCCACTTTGAACACGGTACAGACAGCGATTGAGACCTATCCGCAAGCCACACATTTCTACATGCTTTCGGGCGATTGCATGGCAATAAAGAGCGCGGAATATGCCCACCAGTTTCTAGATGAAAATGGTGCTGATTACATTGAAAACTTTGACTATTTCGATAGCGATTGGATCAAGACGGGCATGCGGGAGGAAAGACTGATCTACCGTCATTTCTTCAATGAGCGCAAAAACAAACGCCTGTTTTATGCTGCGATGGACCTGCAAAAACGGATCAGGTTAAACCGCAAACCCCCGCAAGATATTCAGATCAGGATTGGCAGCCAATGGTGGTGCCTGCGCCGTGAGACCATCAAAAAGGTGCTGGCCTTCGCACAAGAACGCCGCGATTTGATACGCTTTTTCTCAACCACGTGGATACCTGATGAAACGTTCTTTCAAACCCTTGTGCCACATCTTGTACCTGAGCCCGAAATACGCAGCCGGACCCTAACTTTCCTGTTATTCACCGATTACGGTATGCCGGTGAATTTCTACAACGATCATTACGACATGCTGATTGGCCAGGATTTCCTTTTTGCGCGAAAAATCAGCCCGGAGGCGCAGGATCTCAAGCACAAGCTTGGATTGCTCTATGCCGCGTCAAACGTCAAATTTCAGATCTCTGGCGAGGGAGCCAATCTGTTTAAGTTCCTCACGGGCCGGGGTCGGATCGGACAGCGCTTTGGCGCAAGATTTTGGGAAACCGAATCAACGCTTGGACGTAAACGCGAGTTGATGATCGTTATCTGCAAAAAGTGGCATGTCGCCAAACGGGTGCTCGAACTCATTCGCAACGCGACCAACCTGCCGGCCGTCGAATATGTTTTCAACGAAGATGACACACCCTTACCTGATTTAGGTGGCATCCAAACCTCCCTTACGAAACGCACACGGCACAGGCGCGCTCTTATGCGGATGTTGTTTGACTATTACGAAACAGACCGCATGATTGTGTGTATGGATCCTGGCAACTTTGAACTTTTACAAGACTTTGTCGCCGACCGGTCCGTCACCCGATTGCTAGACATCGAGTGCGCTTTTTCAGACGAATATCTGATCGGGCATGCCCGACGTACAGGGTTGGCAGGCGCGACAACCGCGCCGGAAAACATGTCTGGTTTGTTGCCCACGATCCGCAACGACATTCTGTTCGAAAGCGATTGCATACGAGACGCGGATTTCAAGAACTACAACCGTCTTCGCGAAACCGGCAATCTGGCAGACAACACCCAGGCTTTGGCCGAATTTTTATCTGTTTCACAGAAGGTCGTGCAGGACATCGCCAGTCATCCGCAACTGTTCGCTGATTGAGGAAAACCGATGAGTTACACTTACGACAACGAAAACATATTTGCGAAAATCCTGCGTGGCGACATCCCGAACACAACCGTTTTGGAAACCACGCACAGCCTCGCGTTCCGGGATCTGTATCCTCAAGCACCAATCCATGTATTGGTGATCCCTAAAGGCCCCTACGTAAGCTACGATCATTTTGCAGCCGAAGCCTCGGAGGCGGAAATTGTCGACTATACGCGTGCCATCGGCGAAGTCTGTCGAATGGAAGGTGTCACACTGACGGCCGGCGAAGGGTTTCGCATGATTTCCAACGCCGGTGCAGATGGGGTGCAAGAAGTGCCCCACCTGCATGTCCATATTCTGGGTGGTCGTGGTTTGGGTCGTATGTTGGCAAAGGCTCAGTAACCTCGACGTTTGGCGGCCCACCAGCGTCGCAAGCGGCCTCGTTTTTCTGCAAAGGTATCTTCAACCGCTTCCCAGTTGTCTTGAATCTCTTCCAATTTTGGGTCGATGCGCGCTTGACGAAACCGCCGCCAGCGCGTCCAGATACCGAAGAAAATCGCCGCAAAACCGCCTAAGATCAGTGTGTTTAACCATGGCAGAGGCTTGCTGGCATCCGGACCATCGACAAACCAGAGCGAAATGGCATTTGGGAAGATGGTAAAAAACTCCAGGCGCCAGCCGTAGTGCCGAATGGCAACATACTGCGGATCTGACGCGGTTGATTTAGCATCTGCGGCCTCAGCCTGCAGGTTGGACGTATCGAACTTGAAGTATGGCGGCCACCCCCAGCCCGTATCTTCGTTTCGGTAGACCATAACCTTGTCATCCACGCGCCGGGACTGGATGAAAAATACATCCCTGCTGGTGGCATTCGCGTTCGTCCCTGCATCCGCCTGCGCCCAGAACCAGCGGTTTTCGCCAGGATCAATGCGCTTTTCATAGGTATCTGTCACTCGAACAATATCAACTTGCGGCAGCGTGTAGTGAAACACTGACCCAATCAAAGCCCACAAGGTAATGATGAAACCCCATTTGACATAAAACATGAAAGGCCCTTTCTCAGGCGAAATTCGTAAAATAGATCAGCAAACCAACTGCAACGGTCGGTATCACATAAACACCCAGAATCAACTTGCGCCGCAATGACCCATCGTAGTCTTTCAAACCTGCTTGCACAAAACTCTTCCGGTCGCCGGGGCCTTGCGTATCGTCCCACTCAGCCTCCAGTTTACCGCGTCTCACCGCGCGCGAATAGAAAGACAGGCATATATAAATCACCGTTAAAACGACAAAGCCCAATACCAATAGTCGTGCCAGCGCGAACATCCCTGACCCCCAGTCTGTGCATCATGGCCAATATAGAGCAATTGAATGCATGTTACATCGTGCGCCTATACCTCTTATTTTGTCCTTGACCAATTTTCTCACATTTTCAGGGTCAATTGCACCATGCCGAACCACCTTTTTGGCCCAAAAAAAACTTGGCGTCGTTGGCAGGCCTTGGCCCAGCAAGGCCTGCACGGGAAGTGAATTGGCGTCTTGACGGTTCCGTCTTGTCCTGAATTTCGCCCCGTCTGCTGTGATGCTTCAACCAACAACGTTGAACTCTGGACCGAAAGGATATCCGGTGATGTTCTCATGACCGTCTTCCGTAATCACCAGAATGTCGTGCTCGCGGTATCCGCCTGCGCCCGGTTGATCTGCTGCAAGGGTCAACATGGGTTCCATTGAAATAACCATTCCAGGCTCGAGAACAGTGTCAATGTCTTCGCGCAATTCCAAACCGGCTTCTCGACCATAATAGTGGCTCAGTACACCAAAAGAATGACCATACCCAAATGTGCGATACTGCAGCAAATCACGCTCAGCAAAGAAGTCGTTGATCTTGTGTGTAATCTCGGCGCAGGACGCGCCCGGTTCCAACAGGCTCATGCCATATTCATGGGCTTCGACGTTGGCATTCCATATCTTCAGACTTGCCGGATCGACTTCCTCCACGAATAGCGTGCGCTCCAAGGCTGTGTAATAACCCGAAATCATCGGAAAAGTGTTGAGCGACAGGATATCGCCCCGTTCCAGGACCCGTCCGGTGACCGGGTTATGCGCACCATCGGTGTTCACGCCAGATTGGAACCATACCCAAGTATCGCGGTATTCCGCATCCGGAAAGCGTTTGGCAATTTCCAGCTCCATCGCATCGCGGCCTGCCATGGCCACATCTATTTCGCGCACGCCAGCCTTGATCGCGTCGCGGATCGCATAGCCGCCCACATCAGCCACTTGCGCCCCATGGCGGATCAGCGCGATTTCAGCATCGGATTTATGCATCCGCTGGCGCATCGTGGTCTCATAAAGATCCACCATGGTCAGCGGGCTCAGGAAGTCTTCAAGCTTGTCGCGCTGCATCAGCGTCAGGTGATCGCCTTCATATCCGATGATTGCATTCTTGCCGGTCACGGAGGCGACCGCACGCCAGAAATTGTCGCGCTGCCAGTCTGTATAGGTGATGTTATCCGCGAAACTGCGACGCCACGGCTGGCCTGCGTCAATGCCAGCACTGATGGTTACCGCATCCGTATCGGTCACCACCAGCCCGTAAGGGCGCCCAAAAGCGCAATACAAAAATCCCGAATAATATGCGATATTGTGCATTGAGGTGAACACAGCGGCAGACGTTCCTGCGGCCTCCATGCGTTCGCGCAATTCCGTCAGGCGCGCCTCATATTCCATATCTTCAAAGGGCAATGGTGATTTGGCGCCATTATGATAGCGATACATATCCGGTCGGTCGGGAAGATTTTGGGCGGTCATGTCAGACCCTCCTTGCTCAGAAAGGTCCCGGCGTTCAGGACAGTTTCGGGCGCATCAAAGGCGACGCCATCGCCCTCAGCCTAGTAAAATCCATGAATGATTTTCCGAAACCGATCAAGCCTTATTGCCCGGTCAGGTAACGCACCATATCGCTGTTTGGGTCTTCTAATGCTTCGATGACATCAAAATGGTGTTTCTGCGGTGAAATAGTCTGTTCGGACCCCCAGGCCTTTGCCTGTGCCGTGGCTTGCTCCAGGAACGCTGGGCGCTCATCTGCGCCCACCCAGATCTTCACCTCCGCTTCTTGCGGCGGCGCCATTGCGATAAGGCTCTCCGCGCGCGCTTCAACGGCGTCCAAACCCAAGATGTCGTTCATTGAAGTTTCCAACAAAGGCGCAAGATCGGCGACCGGGGAGATTGAAGCGATCCGGGTGATGCGTCTGCGCACTGCTTCCGGCAGAATCGCGGGGTCCATCATCCGCGACACAAGATGCCCGCCCGCCGAATGACCCGCCAGCGCAATGGGTCCAGAAGTACGATCGGCAATTTTGGCCACAGCCGACGCAATCTGCTTGGTAATTTCGGAAATGCGCACCTGTGGACAAAGATCATACCCCGGCATCGCCACGGACCACCCTGATGCGAGGGCCCCTGCCCCCAAATGAGACCAGTAGGTTTGGTCAAAAGCCTTCCAATAGCCACCATGTACAAAGATCAGCGAGCCCTTCGACGTCCCCTTGGCGTTAAAGAAATCAAACACCTGGCGGTCACCCGATCCATAGGACAAACTCAATTCCGCACGCGCGCCAAGGCTGTCGCGAAACCGCGCTGCCGCCTTCTCCCATTTGGGTGGATAGGTCTCCGCCCCAGCAATGTAGGCTCCATTTTCATAAGCATCATCCAACGGCTTCATGCACATCTTCCTGTTTTTCAGAACTGGACAAACATACTCAGAGTTGATTTGAGAACCACAAGCATTTTCGCGGAGGACCCGAAATGAAAGATATTCTAAACACCGATCTGAAATCCCTTCTCAAGGACCAAAGCCTTCTTGAAACGCGCGCCTATATTGGCGGCCAATGGGTCGACGGCGCGGATGGGACATTTGATGTGACCAACCCGGCGCGCGGCGATGTAATCGCCTCCGTGGCAGATTTGAGCCGTGCCCAAGTGGCAGATGCCATTGCCCATGCCGAAAAGGCTCAAAAGGACTGGGCCGCCTGGACCGGGAAGGAACGCGCAGCCGTGATGCGCAAATGGTTCGATCTGATGATGGAGAATGCGGATGATCTGGCTACAATCCTGACCGCCGAACAGGGCAAACCGCTGGCCGAAGCCAAAGGCGAGATAGTTTATGGCGCCAGTTTTATCGAATTCATGGGTGAACAAGCCAAGCGCGTTTACGGCGAAACCATTCCAGGCCACCAACGTGACAAGCGCATCACGGTATTAAAACAACCGATTGGCGTCGCGGCGTCGATTACGCCTTGGAACTTTCCGAATGCAATGATCACCCGCAAGGCTGCGCCTGCACTGGCGGTTGGGTGTTCTTTCGTCGCGCGACCCGCTGCCGAAACACCATTGAGCGCTCTTGTGATGGGTGTGCTGGCAGAACGGGCAGGCATCCCCGCAGGCGTATTCAACGTTGTACCCTCTTCCTCGTCTTCCGCCGTTGGTAAGGAGTTCTGCGAAAACCCTGCCGTGCGTAAATTGACTTTTACCGGCTCCACCGAAGTGGGACGGATCTTGATGAAACAAGCCGCAGATCAAGTCATGAAATGCTCGATGGAACTGGGCGGCAACGCGCCTTTTATCGTGTTTGACGATGCCGATTTGGATGCTGCCGTCGAAGGTGCGATGCTTTGCAAATTCCGCAATAATGGCCAGACTTGTGTCTGTGCGAACCGCATCTACGTGCAGGCCGGTGTCTATGATGCCTTTGCCGCCAAACTGAAGGTTGCTGTCGAGAACCTTAGAGTTGGAGATGGTCTTGAAGAAGGCATAACCACCGGACCGCTGATCAATGCGGATGCGGTCGAAAAGGTCAAAGAGCACATGGATGACGTCGTCAATAACGGTGGCGCGATCCTGACCGGCGGTAAAGCCCACGAATTGGGGGGCACGTTTATTGAACCCACAATCGTTACTGGCGTCACCCAAGAAATGAAAGTCGCCACTGAAGAGACGTTTGGCCCATTGGCGCCACTCTTCAAGTTCGAAGATGAAGACGCGGTGATCGACATGGCCAATGACACGATCTTTGGACTGGCGTCATATTTCTACGCCAAAGATCTCAGCCGCGTCTACAAAGTCGCCGAGGCTTTGGAGTATGGGATCGTTGGTGTCAATACGGGCATCATCTCGACCGAACTTGGTCCCTTTGGCGGTGTCAAACAATCCGGTCTTGGTCGGGAAGGGTCACACCACGGCATCGAAGACTATCTTGAAATGAAATACATCTGCATGTCCGTTTGACGCGCGAAGCAAGGTGAAAAGGGGCCGTTTCAAGCGGCCCTTTTCGTTTCAGAAGGCACCTAAACTCCGCCTCGCCCCGACGATCGGCGCATTTTGGTTTCACTACCTTGTATCCCACGGCCAGTTTTGTCAGGGTTTGGGACCGTTGCGTGCGCGTTGCACGAAGTTGAAAAGCAGGGTGAGCAACAACACTACGATCAAAGCCGTCAAAAACACCTGGGGCCAGACGGCGCGGTGATCGCAAGCACTCAAGACCAGCAGCATGGCCAGAATACCCGCAACTCCGATGCGCACGACCCCCACTTTGAAAGCGATTTTATCAATCAGGCCGCTGTAAAAGGAACGCCAAACCAAAAGCACAACAACGGTAAATACCGCCATTGTTACCAGCGCGATATAGGCCCGACGCGGGCAAGACCAAGTGCAGACCTGATCGAAAGATCCCTGCAGGAGCGCCAGTTGCGCGGGCAAAGTTGGCGCGTTCCACTCTGCGGCGATGATTAAATTTATCTTGGGCGTTTCAGGGTCACTTAATAGTGGGACCGGCCAGAAGCCGATGCCCGCAAAGTTATCCTGAAAATAAACCACGTCATCGCGAAACTGACTGAAGGCTTCTTTGTTCGGGTCAGGATCCTGACCCTGAAGCGGGCGTTGTTTGACAAATTCATGTGCGCTTGGCGGCAGAACGGGAATAAAACTACGTAAAACGGTCGACCTCTCCGCGCCGCGAAAATTGCCGCGATCCATCCGCGCCCTCAGGTTCTTTTTTGTCTCGGTTGTGGGGCGCTCCAGAAACACCAATATCTTATCAACCGTTTTTTCCCCGTCTTCGCCCGGAATAAGCAATTCGCGCAAATCGTTCATCAGGGCTTCATTCGGCGCCACATCGATCAGGGAGAAGTCGAAAGCCACATTCACGGTTTGACCACGTGGTTCGAGTTCGTTTTGGACCTGCCTAATGATGCTGATCATCTTGCTGACGTTGATGTTGTCATTGGGACGACCTGAGTAGTCCTCAAAAATCAAAGTCACACCATCGGGCTGCATCGTGTCAAAAAGCGTCGGTATCGCGTTTCTGATACCCTCAAGAGACTTGTCCTGAAACCTCTCGACCGGGCTGGTATGCTCCACGATACGCTCAATGGCATAAGACAACTCTCTTTCGGACCAGTCTGCCCAGCTTCGCAAATCAAATGACAGGTCCACTTCAGCACGGTGTTGATGCGCGCTGTTGATAAAGTCGCGTTTCATCTTGACCCAATGTGTCACATTGTTGAGCTGCAGGTTGCGATCGCCGGGCGCGGCATCTGGAAATTCGAACTGAATTTCCAAGCCGTAAAAGGCGATACGGCTGGTCAGACCGAAATCAATTGGTGCCGGTACCGGTTCAATATCTTCACTCTCAGGGGAAGAGTCGGCCAGCGGAGAAAACCAGAAAGGGTAGAACCCATAAACAGTGCTGTTTTCGGGTAAATTGCGGATCGGTACACAATCGCAATCCGCCATCGCGAATTTGCCAGACAGGCGCGGATCCGCAGCGTTGTCCACATGGGTGGCGGCAACAGCAGTGGCGCGCGTCATGAGTTCAGGTGACAAAGGCGGCTCCAACGGCTGCCCTGTTGCTGCCGGAACAGAGGCAAGTGCGGCCAGAAAAAGTCGCTCTGTCGGGTAGGAAATGCGCAACAGATCTTTCATGCGGTCTTCCAAGTTCGCAGCAGTCGGATCGCCGACAACCTGGAGAATGTCTGGCAGCAATAAAATCTCATCCATCAAATCCGGCGTCAATTGCCAGTCACTGCTGATGGCGGAGTCGATCAAGGCCATATCGCGGGCAACGATCTCGTTCACCTGATCAGGAACAAGCGGGCGCAGAAGCGCACGCACATCTGCCTTGAGAAGCTCAGCATTGGTGCCAATTAAAAATGGACCGTCATTGATCGCCTGCGTAAAAACTTCATTGGTCAAAGTCTGCAATGCCGCCGTGACGCTGGCATCGGTGATCCCAATCAATGGTGGCAATTCAAGAGGATCGAAGTTCTCCGGATCAACCCGCGCCTCATCCAGCGGCTCTGCGACCTCTTCTGCGGCACTGCCCAGCAATTCAGCCGCCGTTTCGATTTGCGCGTTCAAAGCTTCTGTCAACGCATTTGACAAATTGATCTCAAGACCAGCTATCAGGTCTTCGCGGTTGGCCACTTTCACGCCGGTCAGAGGTGCCAATATCGGCGCGCTGTCAATCAGATCCGGGTTGAGCACAAATCCAGCTACCCGTTCAGGATCAAGCTGGAACCGCAGTCCAAGCTGATCTTGGTTGAGCACCAATTGGCTCACCCTGTCCAATGCGCATGGGTCCAATGCTTCTTTGAGGATCGCGCGGATTGCCTTGTCCAGAAGCTCAGCGGCGGTAAAACTCTGCTCGGCCATAGGTGCCAGTAATCCCGCGACGTCCACTGTTTGAACCAATTGCTGCAGCCGCGGCGCATCAAAGCTATAGAATGTCAGGGTCGTGGGGGCAGATGTGATCTTGCATGAAAGCAGGTCGACGACCGCGGAAGGCGGGGCCTCCGTGGTTTTGGTTTTTGCGAATTCGGTGAGCAGCGACGCTACAGTGTACCGCGTACCAGCCAAAAGAAACAATCGCCGTTGCAAGTCCTTTGCCATCCAGCGCGCGAAACCCGGATCTTGCAAATCGTCAAGAGCCCCGGGAAAACCCGCCTCCAGTGCACCATAAACATCCAGAACCTCTGAAAAGTCCGCCCCCCCTGCGATAATGGGTAGCGCACTACACAACTCTTCAAGAGTTTGATCTGCTGCGAGGATTTCCAAGGCCGTTTGTGCCTGATCGGATAACGCGATGTTTTCATAATCGGAACAGGAGTTGCGCACGCCGGGTCGCAAAACCGCCGCGGTTACAGAAGGCGGCCCCGCTAGGCGCAAGAGTGTCAGGTTAGGCGCCGCGTCAGGTTCCAGCGAAATGAAATCATCAATGGCCGTCAGGCGTCCGCGCCAAAAAGGGACATAGGAGGTTATGGCGCCATACTCGACGGCCAGTTTGATTGTCTCCGCTGCCCCATTCTCCGCCGTCAGTTCAGGCATGTCCTCACAAAGGCCAGCAAGACTGATCCTTGTATAGTTACCCCATGTTCCATCGGTCAGAAATTTGCTGCTGTCCTGCAAGGCCGTCGCCAATCCACGCTGCATCGTCGCAAACAATTCTGCATCTTGCTGATCAATCACACGATCACTGAAATCGGCGCGTATCGGCGCGCTGAAGAGTTCTTCTACGGATAGTGTGTCAAACAACCCCCTGCAAAAAGCCTGATCATTTAGCTGGGCCCGCCCGGGTTCTGGCATCAAGCTGATCACAATGGCAAAGATCGCCAAGATCATCCGGATCAACAAGGTCATGCTGTGCGTCCTTCTTTGCGCATTTCGCTGGAAATCGCATTCTGAATGTCTTTGGCAGACACCGTATCGGACTTGCGGCGAAGGGCGGATATCGCGGCGTGGCGCACCACATTTGTAATCGATCCACCCGCGAGTGAATGGGTTTGCGCGATCTTGTCCAGATCTACGTCAGCGGCCAGTGGAACCTTTGCCAGGAGCCCGGACCAAATCTTGTGCCTCTGTTCCGGTTCCGGTCTCGTGAACCCCAGCGCCATCTGAAATCTGCGGAAGAATGCGTCGTCAATGTTGCCGCGCAGGTTGGTTGCAAGGATCACAAGACTGCGACAATCTTCGATGCGCTGCAGCAGGTAAGAGACCTCTTGATTTGCATAACGATCATTTGAGGACGTAGTCGCTGTCCGACTGCCAAAAAGCGCGTCGGCTTCGTCGAAAAACAGTATCCACTCCCGCTCGGCGGCCATATCGAAGACCACTCCGAGGTTTTTCTCGGTCTCCCCGATGTATTTCGACACGACCATCGACAGATCGATGCGATAAACGTCCAATCCCGTGCGTTTTCCGAGCAGCGAAGCCGTCAGGGTCTTCCCGGTCCCCGCCGGTCCGTAAAACAGTGCTTTGAAACCGTGTCCCACCTGACGTGAGAGACCCCATTCGCCCAGAATTTGGTCCCGGTTCTCGAGCCAAGCAGCGATATGGCCCAGATTGTGTTGCAGGTCGCGCGGCAAGGCGAGATCTTCCCATTCAAGCCCGGTCTGTAAGCGCTTGGCAGGAAAATTGGGCGAGAAATCAGGTTTGGGGGGCGATCCTTCGCACAAGGCAACGACACGGTGGACGGGGAGCTGTAGCGTCGCCGCGAAAATCGTGTTTGATGCGGTGCCCAATTCAAGCCCTGCGGCTTGCCTCAATGGGTTATCCACATCAAAATTGTGCATTGCTTGAATGCGTGCTGTCGTGTCAGTCCCCGCTACCAGAAACAAGGCGGTCTCAGCCGTTGGATGGAAGGCATTTTCGCTTATGATGCCACCAAACTGGGAAAAAACCCGATCAATGGGCGTGTTTTTGACAAAGAACGGGTCTAGGACCGAGGAATGCACATGCGGAGCGATGGCCAAAGCCAGGATCAGGCGCGCTTGGGCGGACAGCTTTGAGCGCACCACCATCTGTGCCAAAGCGGAAGAAGGTGGCAACTCGGGCGGGTCAGCGAGCGCCAAATCTGTGTCTGAGCCTGCGAAAAAATGCTTGAGGCGCGTTTCGATGACCTCGGCTAACCACGCCAACTCAGCGCTGATAGCACGGGCGTGTTCAGTGGCAGGTTTGCCGCTTAGCTCCCTTTTTTGTTTGGCCTCAGGCATCACCATCTCTCCAATGCACGACGCAAGGTTCTGGCATCCAGGGCAAACCAATTGTCCCGAAACTCCAGGGCAGCCGATCCAGCAACATGTCAAAGGGACCCACTTCAACCCGTAACATCCAAGCCATCTCCTGCGGGCTCAGCGTTGCGTTGCGACAAATAAAGGCATCGCGCAAACCATCCACCGATGTTTGACCGAGCGCGCCCCAGCGCTCAACCACCGAGGCCAGCAAGCCGTTGATCAAAGCCAAATCTGGAGACTCGGCTTTCTCACCCGAGGAAGCGGCCCAACTTTGCGGCAGCCCAAGCAGCATTTTTTCCACCGGATCGGTTGGCTGACCCTCATGCGCCTCGGGGTCACCGATCAATTGCAGAGCACGGCGCGCCACACAAAGCTTTTCCTTTGGAATTTGTCGTTTGTTGTCAAGAAGAGACAGCCTTTCAAAAAGCAAGGGCAAAAATGGGTGAAACAGCACCAAACCGCCGCGTTGCGATAGATATGCCTGGTTAGGATGAGCCGCGACCGCAGAAGGTCCATCATCGCCAACTTGTGCGCCATTTGTTGCTGGGGGCGAAACGCTTTGCGAAAGAAGCTGTTCGACGGTTTTAAGCGCAAAGTTGCGCAGTGCAGGCGAATAAGTACGGTCAGGATAACTCAGGCGGGCGGCGACGTGCCGCAGAGCAACTTGCCGGGTTTCAGGCTCGGGAAAGATCGCATTCAACTGTTTTTCCAGAAAGGGTTCGAACCGATCATCTGGGCCCCGCGACGCGGTCACCAGAGCCATTACCGACTGTAAGTAGTGTTTATCTCGCGCAACTTCAGCAGATTTGACACTTTCAATCGACTGACGTTCCGAAGAGGTTTCGCGCGCGATGTTCTTTGGATCCACCGGCTCCGTTTCGATCGGATCGTGCTCTGAATGCGCAACATGTTGTCCGCCCGCTCCGGCTCGTCGCGCGAGCTCTGGGTCGTCGGAGGCTTCGGAATGCCCGCTCGATTCGGTCTGATTGGTCGTAATCATCCGTGAGGATGCGCTTTGATCATGATCGAAAGGGCCAGAACTGCTCTGTTTGATATCGTCTTTTCCGCCTAAATCAGCAGTCGGCACATCCAAGTCTTTGTCTTTGCGCATTAGCGCACTGGTACCAAGTTCCGGTGCACTGTTTTGCAATTGCTCTGGTGACGCCACGGCGATTGCGAAACCTTGAAGGTCATCCACTATGTCGCTTTGAGCAGCATTGCCAGACACGGAAGGTTGCCTGCCAGATCCTTGTGCAGACCTTATGTGATAATGCTCTTGTGAGGTCGGCAAAGCGTGCCAAATCAGATCAAAAAGAGAGAGCCAGTGTGTCCCGCTTTCTGCATCCATTGCTTCCGCAAGGGACACAATGGTTGGACCAACTGCTTGCGCAGCAGATACGCCGCCACTTCGGGCCGCATCCGCATGGCCCGGCGCATTCGGGTTTGCGTCCAAGTTTTTTTCGGATGGAGGCCCTTCTTCTGAATGACGATGGTATGGAGTTTTTTGCTCTTCAGCGTGATGCTTCGGTGCGCCTGGACTATTGAGTGAAGTATCAGGCCCTTCAATATCCGCCACACCTTCAGGCAGGTTTGACACGCTAGGGGCTTCTGTACGATCTTCTGTCGATGACGCGCTTTGCTTAGTAGGTTCGGAAGTCGAACTTTGATCCGAAACATTAAGAACATCCTGTCCAGTTGAAATGTTTGAAACGTCAGATGAGGTATCAGCGGTTGATTGGTCTGATGCATGCCCTTGTATTTTCGTCTCCGTTGACTTGTTTTGCCCGCGGTTACCGTGCTTGGAAGATCTGTTTTGGTCTGTTTCTTCCGGCCGGCCATCAGAACGCTCCACGTTTGTCGATCCGAGCGATTGATGTGTCTCATTTTTACCGGACCTTACGGGATCATCTCCCGCAAAACCGTCTGCTGGCCGACCATCTTGCAATTTTGCACCCAGATCCGCCTCATCGGGTGCCCGGCCCGCTTTTGACAAATCGGACTCAACACCGCGCTTCGCGTTCAAATGCACTGTAGCTGATTGGTCCGGTACACGCCTGTATTTTTGCGACTCCGTTGGCTTGTCATGATCGCGGTCACCGTCATTGGGAGACCTGTTTTGATCTTTTTCCTTTGACCCTACGTCGGAACGCGCGACATTTGCGGGGTGGCGCGATTGACCTGTCCCTTTTTGACCTGACCGATCAGAATCACTTCCCGTAATACCGTGAGCTGGCCGGCCATCTTGCATCTCTGTAACCAGATCCGGCTCATAGGATGCCCGGCTCGCTTTGGACAAACCAGGCTCAACGTCGCTATTCGCGTTCGAAGGCACCGCAGCTTGCACGTCGTTGGTTTTAAGCGCGATTGGCTGATCTTGAGGAATCGGTCCTGTTTTTTGCTTTGTTGGCAAATCGCCGAGCCGTTCATCGGTACCAGCGGCAGTGTAGTCTCTTTCCTTTGACGCCTCCTGCAAATCAGTTGAGCGGTCCTTAGCCCCATGCCGCTCTATTTCGTCCAGGTTTGACTCGGCTCTTGCGGAGTCTGTCAGCTCCAAATTTTCAGATCTGTACGACGGCCTCAATGCCCCGGCAGGCCCGCGCAGATGCACCAGAGCGCCAGTTGCCTCGTCAAAACTGTGCCCAGCCGCAGTCAGCAGGGACACCCATTTCTGAATGCTGTCATCAGGAAGAACCCCGACGCGGGACGCCTGCAAGAGGCGTTCTTCAACATTGCTTTTTCCACGAGTGGCCAGCTGTGAGGGTAAAGGCCCGGCAGTTGCACTCAAAACCTGATGCGTCGCGGAAGCCTTCTTAAGCGGATCAGAAATCTGCGCAGAGGATTTTCCATCTTGATCCACCTGCCGCGATATGGCCAAGCGCGCTGCTACGTGCGGCGCCAAAGCGACAGCCCGCCGTAATGCCACTTCGTGCGTGGTTCCAGTGTCCATAATGATGGCGGCAAGAGCAGGTTCAATGTCTTTTGCGCAGTCACTTATCAAATCGAGGTGGCCCGAAAGCGCCACCGATACCTCCAAGGTGTTTTCATCTCCTTCCCTTGATGGATCAGATGTGCCTTGTCGATTTTGGAGCGCATTCAAATCGGGTACCGAATCCATGCGCGAAATTAATCTGTCTTGATTTTTCAAATCCCTAAAGCGATGGCCATGTCGCTCGCTTCTTTCAGGATCCATTGTCAAATCGGATGCCTTCTCCGGCGTGTTTCCATGACGTTCTAGAGATACTTGTGACCTGTTTGGAGCGCGTGTTTTCTTTGTAGAAAGCGTCTCGGACAGGGATAGTCTGTCCAAGGTTGCGCTCTGCTTCGCGACTTTCGTTTCAAACAACGAGGTTGCGTGCCGAAGCCATGACAAGAACGCAGCACTGGTGTCCGGGCTCAAAGAATGGAGAGCGGTCTGCAGCCTCCGATCCACCGGATGCCCCGTTTGAAAAGCTACTGTCAATGCCTCAGCAGTTTCCGCCAGCGCAGAGCGTCGCCGTCGATCTGTCTCACGGTATACTGCCCGGTGAACCTGCGTCAGAAAAGCTGACAACGCAGCATCCCTTGCCTGTTCAAACGTTTCCGTTTCGGGTGACGGGGCACTCTTTTCGGCTGTTTGACTTGCGGGGAAGTCAGCGCCTGTCTCCGGTAGATTCGATTTTTCCTGCGTCAACGGCGACTGGTTTGCTCCTGAATTTGCTTCAAAAACTCGATCTTTTTCCAATCGTTGTAAGTAGGGTTGCAACGCTGATTTAAGCTTTTCACGAAACGCGCGCTGCACATCGGACCACACCGGGTCCGCAGGCCAAGCGCCTAGCTCAATCTCAAGAGCTTCGACGCGCGCGCTAAACCCGGTGCCGCACGCTTCGTCAAGGACGTCTTCAATAGCTGGTAACAAGTACTCCCTGGTCTTGGATAGTAAGGCTTCCGGGGTCGCAAGAGGGCTGCTATCCGCCAACACGTCCAATTCTATCGCCACGCTTCCAACAAGATGAATATGTTCCGGCCCTTCCGGTTTTGGAACTGCGCCGTTTCTCATTGTGGGTTCATCCGATCAGCCAGCAAACCCCGCAATGCACGCTTCGCGTCATTGTCACCCTCCAGATACTGAAGATGCAATGCCTCAAAATTTGCCATTTCATCCTGGCTCATCCAAAGAGGCCTCATTAGTAAATGCGCCGGTGACAAGCCTTCCAGGAGGCGCTCAACATAAGCGCGATACGTGGCCTGTTTGGTCCGGGCAGTCCAGCCCGTCAGAACCATCGTCGCGACATTAGGGGTGAAATCAGACCCAGCGTTGCGCAGCAAAATATCTTCAACCAAATAAGCGCCTTCCGCGCGTTCGTTCAACGCCCTCCAACTCGCGCGAAGCTTTTGCGTGAAACCCGCCGCCGCATCAAAGGTAATAAAACTGGCGCAGGAATACAGATGCGTGGGATGACCTGCGTCGAAGAACACGGCGAAACTGTCATCAGCCAATTGAGAGACCAAAAAGGATTTGGGATCGGCGGACCTTCTGAATGCATCGGCTGCACAGACATCATCTGCGATCCATGGGCTTGCTTCTTTTAGTTCTTCGACAGAAAGGGCTTGGGCTTTTGGCTTGTGCCTAACCAACATGTCAAACGGGTCGTCGGGCAGTTTCAGTTCGCTGCGTGGAAAATCCGGTGCAGCCCCGTCAAATGAGACTTCGGTCGCGATTCTGAGCCCCGTCATGTTCTGTGCCAATTCGTTTTGCGGGTTATGTTTAAGGTCCGCCAACAGCAAAAACTTATCAAGAAAAGCACCGGGTAAATTCCCATCAGGACCTGTGCCGCGCGCTCGGTTCAGAAACGGTAAAGCCTCCAGAAAGTCCAAACGCCAACGCATTTCAAACAGTGCACGCTCCCCGGCGCTTCGGTACAGATGAAGACCGGCGTGGTGTATGGGCGGCATTTCTTCGCCCTGGTGAGCAATCAAATAGTCCAACAGTCGCACCCGCTGACGCTGAATGCTGGGATCTTCTGATGTTGCGTCTGTGAGCGCTGTGAGAGTTGTCGGTAAATCCCGCAAACTGGCGGACATGTCGCTCAAATGCGTGTTGAGTGCAGAACGATACCGCACCAGCAACCCTGCCTCCGGAGATGTCTGCGCGCTAGCCCGATATACGTTCGGCAAAAGCGCATCTACATCAGCAAGCGCGAAACTGCGCCGTTGACCGGCTTTTGGCGGAAGCCAGTCCTTCGCATCCAGATGATGCTGCGCCCGCGCAATATGATCTGCGGAAACATGCACAAACTCCTCTAGGATCTGACTTGGGTCCAAGGTCAAAGGCACACCATCCAATGTCAGCTCTAGATCGATGTCGGCAAGGGATTCGGGCAAGTTCAGATCGAGGTAGTAGGCCTCCGCGCTTTCTTCACCCTGAGGTAACGTGAAATCTCGGCGTGTCAGTGACAAAGTAGAAATATCTGCGATACCTGGAATATCTCGCAAACGATCCAAATGGTCTTCGAGGTTCGGCTCCTTGGTGTCTTGATCAAACGGCGCATGCAGAAATCTCAGCGTATCATCGTAGACGATCCGACGCGTTGCCCCTGCTCTGGTTTGATGACCGACATCCTGCCCTTGCCCTCTTAGGATTGCTGAGATGTGGTAGTAGATTTCTGCCGCAACCCTTTCCGGGATGGCGGTTCCTGTGATCTTCACGTCCCCTGCCAGACGCGCTGAAGCGCGCCTCGCCACATGCAAAAGATGTAGGTCACACCCTAAGGGACGGTGCGCCTTGAAGGCTTTTTTTACCCGCTCTCTTACATGTGCCTCCTGCGCTTTTGGGTCAATGCCGGGCTCTGCGCGCGCAGGAATGATGACTGTGTTAAAGAGACCAATGCGCGGTCCCCGCGACACCAGCACCCTTGCGACGCCTTCAACTTCACCCAAGGTCGCCGCGAGATCAAGCAGTGTAACGGGTTTACCAGGCAGCGTTTCTTTAGGTAAAAACAAGGAGAGAGCACCAAATCGAATGTCACCCTTGTTGTCGGTGAGCAACTCCTCATCTGTATGCGTGGCCTGAAACGAGACTTCACTCAGCGCAAAGCATGTCTGCTCCAGCAGCGTTACACCTGGGTCATGCAAGTTGAAGTCAGTCCAGATGTTGCCGGATGCTGCCTGCGCGAATTCTATCGCAGACCGGCGCAGTGTCTCAAAATCCTGTGGCTCCGGTGTTAGCGTCATAAGAGGCCCTCATCCCGGTCCGTGTTACGGCGCGATCCTTCCATCAAGCTGTCAAACCACAGGCGTGTCAGATAATAGCGAATATTCTTGCCTGCCCCATAATTCGCGTTTGAACGCAGTTGCAGTTTGAAATGGTGACGTTCCTGTGTAGCGACCCAGCGCAGTTTCAGCCGATCCGCGTAGCTGCCGTAGACAGCCGATTGAGATCGGATCTTGCGGCGCCCGAAAAGCCAGTTGAGAATTGGGTTGCGCGGATGAAACGCATTCATCGCGATGGCGTGTAGCATGGCATAGTGGCCTGCGTTGATCTCTGCGCCTGCGCCCGCCATCACCTCAAACGCCTGACACCCGGTCATGGATAGGGTGATATCGTGCCACTTTCCATCAGCAGGGATATGGGCGATATCAGGTGAGGGCATTCCCACCCGTCCTGCCATACGTGCAACGCCGTTGACATCCAGCCGCCACGCTGGATTTTCTGTGTCCAACCCGGTGCGCCCGTCGCGAGTCAAGCTCAAACCGCGCGCTTCGGTGACAGGTGTCTTGTTGTCCAACTGATTGGCTTGCGCTCCAAGGTGAGGCTTGAAATGCAAGGCTCCCGGCATCTGGCCGGATGTGGTTGTCCCGTGTTCGATCGTCCAAGACGGTGTTGGCGTGCTGAGCCCCTGATATAAGCTCATCACCCTTAAAGATGTGCCTACAGAGTTTAGATTCAGACCATCTACCGAAGTTTTGGAATATCCGTCCTCAACCATATTGACATTGCTGTCGATCAGATCGCGGTAGTGCTCCGCTGTGGGCAGGGCACCTTCCCGGAAAAAGGATTTGAGCGTCGTACGATCCTGTTTTGTCACGAATGCGTCCCTTGACCCACGATGAGCATGTCGCCGATGGCAAGCCGGCCAATTCCACTCTGCGTGGGACGATCATCGTTTTGTGTTAAAAGTGGCGTCAACGCATGATCGCTTGCCGACAACGGCAAACTCCAAGGCTGGGCCGCCGTGATCCAGGGCCCATGCGGGCCCCGCGTATCCGATTGCGCCGTGTCCAAAAGTACATGGGTTCCTGCGTCATCAGACGCCAAATGCAGCACGGAAAAATCATTTACGCGACGGACGTAATCAAGCGCATTGATATGAGCACGCAACAGTTTGACATTCAACGACCAGCCAAATCGATTGAGCGGATCAGAAGCCGTCCAAACCGACAAATACCTGTTCAAGTGCGTTTTGAGCCGCTGCGCCAACGCGCCATCATCACGGTCATCTCCAAAAACCAGATTGGCCCGGACATGCAAAGTTTCAAAGCTGGGATTCACAACATCATATTGCGCAAATTCGGGCCCTAACCGGGTGAGATGCTCGCGAATGCGCTCCAGCGTTCCAACGTCAAAAACCTGAGGTGTTGCAGGAGCATCTGTTGCAAACACGGGCGGTTTGCACACGACCACTACTGTCACACAACCGGGCGCAGGATGCGGCCTATTCCGATCCAGATGAGGCAGGCATTTGACCATCCAAACCTCTGGAAAGGCATCCAGCACAAGTCGTTCTATATCCCAGGGTGTCACAGATCGTTTGCGGTGACGCAGTCTTTCACCCACGCGTGCCGTAAATTCTTGCGTGGTCTCGGGCCCGCGAACATCTGCGGCAACGGGTACCTCGATTGGCGCGCCGACACCCGCTATCGGGGGCGCAAACGTCCAGATGCGCGATGAGGCAGCAGGGTCGAAACTGGTGTCCGACCGCTGCGCCCAGACGCCGTTGGTGACGATCGAGATTACACAAGGAAACGCGCTGAGATCAGGTTTGGTCGCCACCGCTGCGAGCCAGGCACCCGAGTCCGGCATTTCAGAGGTGGTGCTTATGGCGTCCTCTGGAAGATTGATCCCGACCAGACCAGAGCGCATCAATCCAGCAGTGCTATCCGAAGAAACCGCTGTCGCCGGCAAAGGAGACCAACCTTTGTCGGTGAGGTAATACCAGGCAATCGGATTGGGCGGCGGTACGAGGCGTAAATGTCCTCGGTCTGCGACATTGAAGAGCAAAGTCAGCGGCCCTGTCGCGTCAGAACCCGCAATCTGGATAAACAGATGCCCGTAACCAAGCCGGGCTGGAAACAAGGTCGTACGGCGCAGCGTGCGTTTCGGAAAGACCTCGACCTGCCCAAAGGGGCCAACCTGAACAACTTTTTCTCCCTTGCGCGCGGTTTGCGGGACGTTGATCTCAATCTTCGCATGCGCAGTGTAGGACAATGAAATCTTGGCAATGCGCGGCACAAAGGGCGCAGGTGGCACCGGCCGCGACGCTGCAATGCGTTGCGGCAAAAGCCTGGGTCGCATGGCCTTGACAAGCGCCAGCGGGTATTCATCCGCCAGAAATCCGTTAGCCGTTCCACTGAGCGTCAGGCTGACCATACCCGCTGGGATTTTCTGGCGCGCGCTGAAATCCTGCGGCGTTAGACTGCGGTTGGCGGGATTTGACGGCGCGTAGAGAGCACTTTCAAAGGACCACTCAGCGCTGAGATCTCCCAATTCACTGCGCTCAAACATCGGAACGTCACCGGTGCCAAGGGCTTTCCAGCCATCGCCACTCAAAAAGGCCAGAGACAGCTTTGGATCGGGCACTTCCTTGGTGTTGGCATAGTGCTCATAATGGCCTTTAAAACCGCCGGCGGGGTTGGGAGTGTCCGCCCAAGTCACTTTAACTCCTACGTCCGTGACTGGTTTCAGCGCCATTTCAGCGCAGCCTACCCAGACCGATGCGCCTTCTTTGGCACGCGCACCGAAGGGCATGAATGCCTGATCTGTCACAACCGGACCGTCATCCGAGAACGCAATGAGTTGTTTAAGCCCAACGGCTTTCACGCGAATGTCGAAATTCCGTATCTGGTATCTTTCAAAAAAAGATACCGGACATATACGCGCGTTTGCAGCGTAGCGAACCGATAAAACGGGGGCCGCCCCAGGTTCAGGCCCAGTGATGGCCGGAACAGTATCGTTGAGTTTCAACTTGAGCGTCAGACCGGCATTTCCGGTTTGGACATTGGAGAGCACCTGCATAACCGTCGCACTCACCGGGCCATCCGCAGTGCTTAGCGTGACCGCAAAGGCATCACTGAGCAGCTTTTCAAAAACGTCTTCGGGGGCCAGCACAAAAGACCCATCTTCAGCGGTCTCAAATGCGTCAAAAATCATCGATTGTTGATCTGTGGCAGCTTCCGTAAAGGCCGATTGTCCGCTGAGTTCAGTCCGGCAAACATCGATCTTTGCTTGCAGGGCCGTCCAATAGTCGCCTTTTGGGAAAGACCTGGTCTCAATCAGGCTCAGTGTCACGATGCGCCCCAAAAGCACACGCAATGGCTCCACACCAAGCGCATGATGGGCCAAGACCTCGTACACCAAAGAGAGCGACAATGTAACCCGCCGCTCCGCTGCCAGTGCTTGCACCCGGCGAGCGATCACTTCAATTCCTGTCTCCAAATCGGTTTCGCTGAAAGCCCTTACGAGGTCAGAATCTTCTCGCAAAGCCAGAACAAGATCCGGGTCCAACGGTTCAGAGCCGGTGTCGGTAAGCGTATGGCCGACGCGCTGGGTTGACAGCGCTGGCATTGCGCTGCGCCGTTCCATGTTGATCGACACCTCGATCCACCGTTCACCTTCTGCCATCAGAAATATTGGGGATGAAATGTCCAAGCCCAGCCGAACAGCATCATCCGCGTTGGGGCAAAACACAGGCTCCATCTTGTTGCGGTCGCCAGGCGAATAGGCTGCGGCACGCACGCCCGTGATGCCTCCCAGCGTCGCATTCAGGGAAATCATCGGATCGGTATCATAGCTGAGCACCGCGGTGCGCGCCACTTTGGATTGGCTTATCGGTACGGTCGCAGCTGTTTCAAAATTCTGTATCGTGCCTGTCTCGGTGCGGGCCTGCAGTGACGTGCCCTTTTCCAATACACTTGATTTTCGAATTTGTGGCAGATGGAGCAGAACCCGCTCCTGTGATGGACCTGCCGGAACTTGTCCGATGACATCCCGATAGTAAAACTGAGTGAAACGGTCCAAGAATTCATCAATCTGGGTTTCAACTCGCATCGCCGTACGCAATTCGGCTATCAGCAATCCCAGCGCCGGATCCATGTCGCCGGAAGCGATGCGAGCGTCAAAACCCCGCTGCGCAATCGGTTGCAATGACGCCACAGTGTTACGCAAGAGCGCATGATTGCCCCGAAGACCTGTTTCAATAGCGCGGGCCTTTTGCAGAGCGTCACGATCGCCGGACAGCGCGCGCGCCGACACACCCCAGGTTTTTACCGCAGCCAAAATATCTTTGGTCTTGTTGCGGGACAGACCCTTCAAACGCTTCAGTAAATCGGCTTCCGCGTTGATCTGAGCGATCTGTTTCGAAAAAAGCGCCTGGTGACTTGCTTCAATGCGTTCGAGCCAGTCTTTTAGCCTGCGCGATAGATCGCCAATTTGCTGAATGGCTTTGTCAGGATCTTCTTCGATGGCAATCTCAAATTTGAGCGCCGCATCATCGGCATTAAATGAGATCACTTCGGCCAGTAGATAGGCAGGTTCGGACAAAAATAACCGCGCCCAGGGTCCAACGTCTGCAGCGTTCCGCAAAAAGGCGTCTTGGGCACCCAGATGTTCGCCCGCATGGCAAAATGCTTCCGCCACACTCAAAGACCGCAATCTGACTTGCCTGTTTTCCAATGGCTGAGGCAGTCGCGAGTGCGCTGACGCACCTGGGGTAACCGCAATGTTTTTCCAGTTGTTCAGCACATCTAACCGTGGAATTGGGAGCAGTGTCATGCCGGAGGTCCTATCCACCGCGCGGAGGCACCCTTTGGTCCAGTAATCAGCAAGCTAAATTCCTCCAGCATTAGAGTGTATCAACCTCAGGTTTTGCGCAAGAAAAAGATACTCGTTCAAGGAGATCTATCCGACAGGAACACCGCCGAAAGGGTCCCCACGTCGCTCTCAATCGAGAAAATACCGCCAAACGCGTCAGGTGGCGCTGGTCGATCCTTGCTCGCAAATTGCATTGACTCGAAACTTGACCGCGCGGGCGCGACATCGCGACCTATCACAAACGGACTGGTTGTACGCCCCTCTGCAGATACGGTTTTGACGCTGCCTTGTCCGCTGCTAACAACGCGCGTACCGCAGATGCCAAGATTGGACCATGTCAGGCTTTCAAACGGTACGTCCGCCTCGGTTGAATTTTCCAACGCCGTCGCCGTGAAACGCGCGCGGCCGGACCCGTAGCCGATGTCAACATTGAACCTGCCTTGCGCGGTAGAAGTTTCAACCGAGCCGTCTTCAAAGAAACGGGTCATCGAAAACTGGACTGCGCCGGTATAGAGCGTGCGACCGGTAGTCGGGATTTCAAAACCCGTGGCGCTTTGCCCGACCACAAGAGGACCGGCATAGTCAATCCCTTCGGCTCGGTACGCCATGTCATAGACAGCGGGCAATGTCCCTGCATCAGGGAATCCGCTGCCCGGTGTTACAACCGACCGCCGTGATCCCGACAGGTTACCCTCCGCAGACAACGACAACCGGCGGATTTTGCTGTCATCGAATGTCAGATTGCGCGGCAAACCACTGTTACGAGGAACACCAGTGATGGTGAACATGTCGTAACCTTCTGTGGCCGTTACTTGCCGCAGATAAGCGCCGATCAAACGCTTACCTTCCAGCTTTGTCACCTCGCAAGGTGCAATGGGTGCGAGGCCCAGCCTTTCCCCGATGCTGCTGGATTTAAATGCTTCGATGGGCCCGCAGCTGGTCAGCGCCAGAGCAGACGCGGTCACACCCACAAGGATCCGCCGGCCAGCGACGCGGACACCTATTTGCTGTGCAAAATCCACCAGCACGCGCGCGATCACGATAGAGGTACAGGCATGCCGGAAACCAGCGTGCCTTCGTTTATGTAGTAAGGAAAGACCATGTTGTGACGCGTGTTCGTCTGATTGACCGTGTAGGCCAGCTCAATCCTCAGAACACCGCCGGTCCAGTCGCGGGTTGTCACTGCGACGGATTTTAAAGTGATGCGCGGTTCAAAAAACAAGATCGCCTGGGTGATCGCAACCCGAATGGCCGCCCTGGTTTCTCCGTTCATCGGTTCAAAAACCAGATCGTGCAATTTGCAGCCATAGGTCGGATGCATCACGCGCTCGCCTGGGCGGGTTTCCAACAAGACGCGCAGGCTTTCAACAATATCCTCTTCGCCTTGCGACAGGTATGCCTGCCCTGTGTGACCATCAAAGCGCGGCGGGAAAGACCAACCACGACCCAGGAAGGAGGGATCATTCTGCTTCATCTTATCCGCCGATCACCACGGTCGGTGCACCGAGCACGATCGACCCGCCGTGAGACGTGGTATCCCCCATGCGGGCAGCGGGTTTGCCCCCGATCATCACAGTGGCCGAACCTTTGACAATCGTCGCAGGCGGACCAACACATGTGCAATTGTCGCCGACCACGGCAGCTGGCATGCTTGCGATCAAAACCGTCGCTTCGCCTGGGCCAATGATCGGTCCGCCCACATGGGGGACAATACCGGTGATCATAGGGCAGGTTTGCATGTCGGTTAGTCTGGCGGCGGGTGGCATGGCTTTTCCTCCTAGTTGATCATCACAATGGCGCCTTTGACGACAGCCTGACCGCTGGAAGAGAATTCTGCTCCTGCGTTGCCCATTGCCTTCAACTGCGTATTCGCTGTCAGATTGACATTCATCCCTTCGAGACTCGCGTCCCCTGTGGCCTTCATTGAAATATTCCCTGTGGCCGTCAGGTTAATGTCGCCGGGACTATCAAGGGTGATACCGCTTTCGGCCATCTCCATTGAATTGCCGGTGCTGTCGGTGATGGTGATGGTTTTCGCGTCATCATCCAACACCAGGCTATGCCCTCCCGGGGTTTCGACCGTAAGGATTTTCTTTTCGTCTTCAAACTCGATTTTCATCAGTGATTTGCTGACGATACCTTTGAAAGTGTTAGGTTCGTCCGGGGCATAGGGTTGCGCGTTCGATCCGTTGTGCAGCGATCCAAGGATCACTGGCGCATTGGGGTCAGCGTTCAGAAAGGCCACAACCACTTCGTCGTCTATTTCAGGCATGAACTGGATGCCAGCCTGCGCCGTTGAATAGGGCGCTGCGAACCGCGCCCAGACTAATGTGTCCTCTTCGCCGAACAACGGCAGGTTCACTTGGACGCGCAACCGACTGTCTGGGTCTTCCACAATCTTGGTGACCTTACCGATCTGCAAACCGCGGATCGGGGCAGTGAGACCGGCGGCTTCGGCCCCCCCTGGTTCAGGATTGTCTGTACGCCACCTGTCCGGCAAGCCCATGATCACCTCGGTGGTCCACTCGCCGCCTTCGATGCTGTGCTCGACGCCGCCAATATAGGCATTGCCGCCAAAGCGCTCCCCCACACCAGTTAACTCGATCACGGTGTTGGGCAGCGGCAGTGCACTGCCCACGAATGAGCAACGTCCCTGTAAAGCCGATAATGAAGACCGCATTTTGCGCGCCGTGACCATGACCCCGATGTCGGCGGGCTCAATGATGTCGGGCGTCGCAAAAATATGCTCCGGCCCGCCGATCACATCGGAGAGTTTTTTGTCTGTGAGATCCCCCCAAGTCAAATCTGGCGGGGCGTCGTTTTTGCTGGAAACTGTAGCTTGCGCGGTAGCATCCCACGCGATGCCAGAAGCCCCACCAATCAAACCACTTGTATCTGCCGCCGCATCGAAAGAGATGATATCAACACCCAAGGTCAGCGTCAGAACCGCGGCACTGCTGGTGTCGGGCGCATCCGCCTTAACCGTACCGCCGTCTGTCACCAGCACATAGCCATTGCGATCCGCGAGCAGGCGCAAAAAATCCCAATCCGTCGTGTTATGCTGTAGTTGGTCCTGGACGCTCATCTGGGTGGCCGTGATATCCGCAGTTAGCCCCGCACCTTCGATGATCTGGCTCATCGCGTCGCTGTCTTTTTGTTGAGTGAATTGCGCTGTCTTTTTGACGACGTTCAAAACTGTGGCCTTGTCACGGCAAGTCAGGATCAGCTGCGGCGGCGTTACCCCTCGGATGCGCATTCTTTTGGCGTAGATGACGCCCTTGAAAAGCTCCCCCGCTTCCCCTGATCCATAAAATGCGGAGACCTCAATCTCATTTCCCAAATCGAAGAACGACCCGTCGATATCGTCAAACTCGTTCTCTGCCACAGAGCCCGTTTCTATGGTCACGACGGCCTCCGGGATGCGGCCAATTTGCTTGTAAACTTTGACAGACGCGATCATCAGCGTATCTGCTGCGGGGCTGCCATTTACCTTGAGGCTCACCCCAACTGGACCATCGGTATCTTTTGTCGGACTATCAGCCATGCTTCACCTCACTGGCGGAAAACGCAAAAGCGTATTTGGCGTCAGCGTGCGAAAACTATCAAGGTTATTGAGGCGGGCCACTTCCAGATATCGTGTCGCGTCACTGTAGATCTTCTGACACAGCAACGGCAATGTGTCGCCCTGCCGAACACGCACCATATGGGTCATGTCAGGCGATGATCGCCCCGCCTCACGCGCTTCTTGGGCTTCCGTAATAGCCTCAACAAAAGCCAGCGTAATTTTGGCGCGCAGCGCAGCTCCTTCCGGGTGAAATAGTGTATAATCAACTGAAAAACTGGTAAGACGCCCGAAAAAAGCCTCCAGTCCATCGCCCCAAACCACTTTAACCGGATTTGGTTCGTGGGTTTCCCCATCGTAGTCATAGGCAATGTCGCGCAGTTTGGTGATTTGCTCCGCCACGGTGACGTCGCGCGTGTCTGCCACGACGCCCGTGCCATCCAATGTGATGGAGAAGTCGAGCTTTTCCGGCTCGGTACTGGCGAACTTGGTGATCGCCGCTGACTTGCCAATGGCGCCAGCACCGCCCGCCGGCGATGTGCCGGCATATTTCAGACCCATTTTATGGGTATATTTCTCCGGATTGATTGTTGCTTCAAAAATATTGTCCTCACCGGATTGCTCTTCAATCCGATCATTATTGATCTTGCAGCGAATGATCTTCAGCTTGGCCACGCTCTACCTGTCCCGCGCGCGGCGTTCCGCCTCGTCCATCATGTCACGCATCTCTTCCAATATTGTGCTGCGCAGGATCAACATCTGCTCTTCCAGGTCCTGTGCGCTGATGCCTACCTTGTCCGCAGGTTGGCCAAAGGTACCGCGCACAACAAGACTGCCGATTTCAACTGCCATCACATCATCCGCTTCAACGTTGTGTAAGAAAATTCGATTGTTTCAATCGCGAGTTCGTTCTTCATCGCGTCCAGATTGCTCACCGACCACTTGATCGGATAGGCGTTTCCAATCGACCATGTGGCCACCGGAATGCGATTTTCATTCAACAATGAAACCACCAGATCTTTGGGCACAATGGCTTCGGAGAAATCCCCCTCCAGCGTTGACTTACACCATAGGACCAAACCACTGGCCATTGTCGTGACGGCGCGTTTCAGTACCAAATTGGGATGTTTCACCGACTTGGGCAATTGATGCACAAAACGGTTTTCGCCACCTTCAACCAAGGGCTCAAGATCGATTGAGCTTTCAAGGCCGGAGACCTCCTGGAACGCCATGTCGGGCACAGGCGGGAGTAAGCCCACAAATGACACCGAGAAATGAAACGCTACAGGAGGGTCCATCAAGTTCATGAGATTATGCGTTCTCGATCACGAAGCCTTCGTGCGCAATCTCGATGCTCTCTACAGCCACCTCGTTGCCTTCTGCCTTGAGATCCGTGCCCGTGACCTTGACTGGAAACGCGTTTTGCACTTTCCAAACCATGGTCGGCGCCTGTGCCTCATCTAACAATGAAATCGTCAGCGCCTTGCGTTTGATCGTGTTCATCTTAATCTCAGCAAACCAATCCCAAATGGCATTGTCCTTGACAAAAACGCCTTTCTTCATCGTGATGTTGCCCGTCTTCAGCATGCCAGGCATCTTGATCGTGGAAAACACCGGGTTGTTGCCAGCGCGGTATTCCAGTGGCTGGGTTTCTATATCCAGGCCGGACACCTCTTGGAATGCCAATTCCGTGTCGTCCCATTTGACTTGAAAGTGGAACTTCGGGAGGGGCCAGACCGCCTGCGTTTGCGCGGAACCATCATCTGCCATATCTGTCGTCCTTTATATGATGTCGTCTATTACGATTTCTGCATTTGCTGCTGGAAGGTGACTTCGATGAATTCCGCAGGGCGCGTCACGGCCACCAAAACGGTGATCCGCAAAATGCCTTCGAGAATATCAACCGGGGTCATTGTTTCGCCGAGCCCCACATGAACACTGAAGGCATCCGTGGGAACGGCACCTGCCAGACCGCCCGCTTTCCAGACTGATGTCAGGAAATTTTCAATCATCGAGCGCATGGTCACCCATGTCTGGGCGTTGTTGGGCTCAAACACATAGGCCTTGGAGGCAAGCCGGATGGATTCCTCGATCATGATCATGGTCCGGCGCACATTGATATAGCGCCAGTCGAGACTGTTACCATCCAGCGTACGCGCGCCCCAGACCAATGTACCCTCGCCCACAAATGGCCGGATCGCGTTGATCGATTTGCCCGTTGTCGAGACGTTGAGATTTTCCTGCTCTTCGTGGTTGATGTTGACCTTGGGTGCAACCACCGAGTTCACGGATACATTCGCTGGCGCTTTCCAGACACCTCGATTGGCGTCAACGGCAGTGTATATCCCGGCCATCGCCGCCGCGGGCGGCATACCGTTCATATAGGCAGTGATTTCGTTCATCACATCCGAATAGAGCGGCACTGTGGCCCGCAGAGTTTTGTCGATTGTCGCCGCCGAAGGATTATCAAACACAGGTCCGGTCACTGGACCATCCATCAACACACGCAACAAGGCAGGAGCGGTTTCGACTCCGTCACCGCCGACGATCGTATAACTGACCACGGCCTCAGGACCCGCGAATTCAGGATCGGGTTTGAAGGTCACCTTTCCAGCATTGCCGACCGTCCAGTCGCCCACGCCTTTTTGTGACTTCGCCTTGCCATCTGCATCATCAGAATCGATGAGTTTAACCGTGGCTTTATCCGCTTCCGGATGATCTGCAGGCACGTTGATCTCCACGGCGGTGCCTGCCTCGACGGCGCTCGGATCGAGCAAACCGCCGACAACCTCGACGTCAATGGTCTTGGCATCCGTGGCAATACCGTTCTTGTCAGTGACAATCAGATCGAATTTACCTTTGTTGCCGCTCTTGGCCGCATGCACATAGGAAACCTTGCCGGCTTTCAGATCGGCCTGTGTGAAAGTGGTCGCATCCGCTCCATCAACCTGCAATGCGCCCGCCATATCATCGGTGCCGCCATCAAGCTGATAGACCAGATCTTCATCGCCTGTATCATCGTCGGTCGATACGACATCTTTTTCTGTGACTGCTATCGTCCCACCGCGTGTGACCGAAAGGGTGAAATCGCCAGCCAAAACGGGTGCACCCACCCGGTCAATCTCTGGCGAAATTTCCGGATCACGTTTGACGCTCCGCTTCATCAATCCGATCAACATCTTCCGGCTCTTGGGATCGATGTTTTCAAAGTTGAAATCGCGCGACTGGAAAATGGACGTGTCCACCCATGGATAATAGGCGGTGCCGAAATCCAGATCATTGATGCCGATGTCATTTCGGAATGTCGCAACCGGGTTGCCCAATGGGTCCGCCTGCGCCAGATGGCCGCCGGAGATATCGAGAATGGCAAAGCGGTTTTTCATATCCGATCCGCAGTGCTTGAGCATGGCCTGTTGCACTTTGACCGCGTTCTGCCGCACCATCCGGGTGGTTTCCGGGATCACGAGCATAGTGGGTTCGGGTTCTTTTTTCAGCAGAGAAATACCAGCCATGATTTTATTGGCATCGATCTCGTCATCGGCGTAGGTGCCCACTGAAACGATGTAGCAAGCCCCGCCACCATTTTGGAAGAACAACCGCATCGCTCCATAGAGCGCATAGGCTTTGTTGGACTGGACCAGTTCATATGCTTCAGAACCCTGAGGCCCTTGTGTGGTAAATTTGGCGCGCGGCAGGGCAGCGGGTTTGGCTGCCCCTTCGGCAGACAGAGGCGAGACGTCATCAAATTCAGCCCAAGGGACGATTTCAAACTTCGGATCGGGCGCAAAGCCGAAATAGCTGTGGAATTCCGACATCGACGTGATGCGCCAAGGCGTGTTGGACAACGATACGTTGCCGTTCATCGCTTTCTCGGTATAGCCAACAAAGGCCGGAACGGCGGTTGCAACCTGCACAACCGAATTGGGGAATGCGTTTTTCTCAACGATGTAAACGCCCGGCGTCTTCATGGCCATCTTCGGATCTCCTTCACCATAGTGAGACGTAAATGTCTGATTGCAGGCGTGCAGCGACGCCTGGCTGTTGGTCGATCGGTTTGAACGAAATCCCCGCTGCGGGAAGGACTGGTACAAGTGTTTCAGGCCCGAACGCACTGGGCCGTTGTAAAGCAAATTTCTGATCAGGACGCGCCTGGGCAGGCAAAGGGTCGTCGGACCGAATTACGAGCGCCTGCCGGCCATCCGGCAAGGTCACGGCACCTTGGGATGAAAACGTGGTTTGCGCCTTGGGATCCACAACCTCGAGATCATCGGAGCTTTGCGCCCCGGTAACGTGATAGGCCCAGAGCGCTTCAACCGTGCTAAAATGCAGATGACAGCTGCGCGCCTGATCTTCGTAGATCGCAATGTTGAGGCGTGCGAGGCATTTGGCCGACGATTGCGGCAGTATTGCTTGCGCCTGCGCAGGGTCAAATTCAAAGATCTCTGTTGCAACATCAAAAACCAGTATATTGCCCCAATCGGCGCCCTTGGTGACAACAAACCCTTCCGGTGACGATACCAGCACGTCTAAAGCGAGCACCTCGGGAACGGTGTCCGCATCGTCCGCCAGAACCACAGTACCAATTGAATTGTTGCGCAGCAGCAGTCCGGTCTTTTTGAATGCAGACGCATCAGTGGGAGCCACCCGAAGCGGCATCGCGGCCGATCCATAGTAGTCATGTGAAAGTGTCAGCGTCAGAACTTGTCGATATGCCATCAGGACGCCACCTCGCCCGGCAGCACCGATTGACCCGGTCGGGTGACCAGTGGCACAACCTCGGAAACAGCAGACGCATCGATAATGACTGATCGCATTTTGAACATTATGGATGGTACATAGCGCCCACCGAGATTACCCCACATCTGGCTCATTTCCTCGACTTTCAGGTTCGCAATGTCGAGGCTCAGTTGGGTTAAACCTGCCGGCATGTCCGGCGTATTGCGCGGCGTCAAAACTGAGTTCGCTTGAAAAAATGTTAGCGCAGCAGAAATCAGCTTAAGCCCCTCTGCATAGGTATCCGCGTCATAGGCCGATGCCAACATGAAATAGATATCAAGATGGATGGGCTGCGCTTGCACAACCTGCGCCGATCTTCGACTAACGCCAGCGGACCGGTTGCTTGTGTCCTGCGCGATATTGGTCAGAAACATCACCAGCCGATTGCGCGCGTCGGCCGTTGGTTTGCCTTCTGCGTCGATCAATGGCGACAAGCTCACCAGTTCGTCTTGCACACCATAGCGTGCTGCCAAATGACTGTTCAGCCGCTGAGCGACAAGGGCCAACGCCAAATCAATCACGAGGCGTGGCTCCGTTGCGATGCGTAAAGTATGAGGTGTCAGGTCTAGATACGCCGACCGACATCAATACCTCCTAATTTCAAGATTAATCTGCTTGGCGATGATGAGGTGATTCAAAAAATCAACTCATGAGTGTGCAATCTTTTGGTGAAATTGGTTAACAAAACCCTACTTATGCTCGAACTAATTGCTTGCTTAGTCCACTTACCACCAATCCCGTTACAATGAACCAAGACGCAACGTAGGAATAAGTCACCAGCAAGAAGGCAGGGTTGTTACTGCTGGCGATCACAATATTGGCACGTCCTACAATTTCGTCTGCACCTATCACCGAGGCTGTTGCAGAGGCCATGATGATGATCAGGAAGTACTGCACCCAGGCCACAACGAATGTTTCGCGCGCCCCTTTTAGCCCGGTCGCCTTTTGCCTGAAGTAGCCTACTGTTTGATCCGAAGTGAATCCGATGACAGGAAAGGTAAGCGCCAGAGTGGCTTTGAACCACAATGGCAGCTTGTAGATCTCATCGCCCAGTTCGATCTCAGAGGGTAACATAAAGGCCATGTAAAACATCAGAACGAAGCTGGGAACATTGCGGCAGACATCCGTGGCCAGTCGCGCAGGCTTACCCGCAATACCGCCCCGTGCGCGGATCAAGCCAATAACCAAGCCCGCCAGCGTACCCAGTGTCATCGATAAGCCCGAAATCACCAGGTTCATTGCAAAACCACCGGCCAAGTAGGGCGTGCGCTGCATCAAAATGTCGATCATGCGCCCATTTCCTGCGTCACCGGGCGGCCGGTGGGTTTATGCAACAGAGCACTTTTGATCCCACGAAAGACCCAAAGCACTGTCATTACAAAGCAGAAATAGAGCACCAGCAACCCATTCATGAGCACAGTAGCATCGCCTCCTTCGGTAATGATCAAATTGACTGTGGCGATCAATTCAGTGAGCGCAATCGCACTGGCCATGCCCGCCGCTTTGACAATATTCACGCAGGTCGCAACCAACCCGTCATAGCTCCGGACTAATGCCAGAGGTAGCGCTTGGATCCAGCCTATGTTTGTTTGAGAGGCGCGCACTTGCATCAGTCCGTGCGTGACCAGCACTGCATTTGTGGCACCCGCATAGAAGGAAAAGATCAGGACAGCCGTCACAAAGGCGCCCGGCGTGATATGGCCAGCATGGCTCATCAGCCCTCCAAGCCCGAAGAACACGATGTAAAGCTGTAGAATCGGAGGGGTCATGCGCGCCAGTGTGATGACAGCGAGCACGGGGATCCTGAAAATACCCGCCCATGCTCCCGCTGCCTTCAGACTTGCATTGATCAGCCCCAGAGTGATCCCGATGGTCAACGCGCCCAAAATGGCGCAAAGACTCAAAGCAAGTGTCATACCAAGCCCGCGCGCAAGCCTTGCGCGATCATAGGCATCAAAAAACACCGACAGATCCCAGCCGGTAGCACTTTCGATAGCCTTCGCCCAATCAGGCTCATCGACAGGCGGCGCGCCAGTGCGCAGCACATCCGTTGTGACACAATTGGCATTGTACTGACCTGTGGACGGGTCTCGCTTACAATAATATCCGCCTGCGCCTTGCCGAGACCAGATGTCCTGGGCGGAAGTCAGATAAGGGTTCGGCAACAGACCCCATTTGTCCTGTAGCTCCAGAAATTTCCCACTCGCATGCCACTCCGCAATAAGATCTGAAACAAATCGCCCCCAATGCGCGTCTTCTTCCCCTTGGGCCACCGCAACGGCCCAGGGCGCTGTCAGGATGGAAGGAAGCGAAACTGCGAACTCCGACGTGTTGATGTCAGCGGCAAGGCTGACAAGGGCCACATCATCGAAAGCCCATCCGACACAAGCGTCCTGCCTGAGCGCCAAAAGCGCATCCCTTGGACTTGGGTAATACTGTGCGGAAACGAGGTACGTATCATCCAGGATACGGTTGTAGTACGCCCCTTTCACCAGACACACAGGCCGACCACGCAATTGCCCCCAATCGGAATAAGGCAAGTTCCTGGGTCCAAAAAGCGCAACGCCGCTGGCATAGTAGTTCGGCTGAATTAGCCCGGCCTGTCCGCGCCGTTCGGCAGTATCACCCATCGTGGCGATCACCAGATCTACCTGACCTTGATTGACCCGGCCTAAGCGATTGCTGGAGGATACGGGCACCAACACCAGATCAACACCCAAGCGATCCGCAAGGGCCTTGGCCATATCCGGCTCAAACCCAACGATACTGTCGTCAGAAGGGTCGCGAAATCCCATGGGCGGATAGTCGTCTTTGACACCTACAATCAATGTTCCACGGCGCAGGATGTGTTCCAGCCGTCCACTTGGGTTCTCCGGTATCTCCGCCTGACGCTCCGACCGGGGCACGGGGGGTGTTTGTGATGCCACCGGCTGCCCAAAGCAAAGCAGCACCATCAGGCATAGACGCAGGGCTTGCATCACACCGGCGCCGCCTCGGCAAAGATGCCATAGCCCCAACGAGCCGGACAAAGTGGCGTAATGACGCCATCGACCCGGCGCGCCAATCCGTTGTTCAGCAACCAGCTTTCAGGCAGAACACTTTCTGCATTCAGACGTCGTAGTTCAAACCCGGCCGCTGCCAATTCCCTGCGCAAGCGTGCAGGATCGAACAGCTGGTAGGGCAAGACCACGCGCGTGCCCTCCATGTGCCGTTCATACCGTATTGCGCCCATGGCATCTGGTCCGGCGTTCTTTTGCTCGGTGTAAAAACGCCGAGCCAGATTCGGCACAGAGATCAGCAAACGCCCTGTTCTTGGCTTCAGCGCGCGGTGCATTTGGAGCAGCGCCTCGTGGCGCATCTTCGCATCTTCTATGTGACCCAGAACGCCAAAGAGGCAAAGCATGACATCTGCACGACCATTCTTTTCAATGTAACCCTGCACTGCATCTGGTCGGGGTCCGAGGACGGCCAGATCATCCCAACCGCTTTGGCTGGCCCGTTGCTTAAGCAACTCGATGGCTGCGGCGCTGATGTCAAAACCCGCAGCGCGATCAACCCTGCCTTGCAGACGCATCAGGTACCTACCGCTGCCACAGCCAAAATCGATCAGATGTGCTTCTGGTGTAATGGTCTCGCAGATGCGTCGCCATGTTGTTTCATTCGGACTGGGATAGCGCCGGTCATAGTGACCAGACGAAAAATATGCCTGATAGGAGGAGGCAATAGTGGAGTGTCCGATGGCGTTTTGCTCTACTTCTTGATCCAGCATCAGTTGGGTGCCACTGTGCCAACGCCCAAATAGGCTTCAACCCGCTTGCGCCATTTGGGGTCGCGCATCAACTCAATCATGGCTTTGTCGACACCCCGCCGTAAGTCGCTGCGGTCACGCGATATTCCCCAACCGTAAGGTTCATTGCGGTAGACTTTCGATTCTACGGAAATGCGGTTCACATATTGACTGAGCCGCGACAAATAGGTGAGCGCCACCCAATCTCCCAACACCGCATCAACTTCGCCCTTGTCCAAACCCTCAACGGCTTCGGCCCAGGATGCATATACCAGGCAATTGTCGATATCGCGCGCCACTGACGCTGCAGCACATACCGCATGCGTTTTGTTGACCTCGGGCTTTGGGTATTGCGCGATCAGAAATGCCTGTGCGGTTGAGCCTTCCAAGGTCGCAACCCGCATATCCGGCAGGCGAGCCGCAGGTGTTGCGCCATAGCCGCCGATCGAGCCCACAAAAGCAGTTGTCAGAACACCCAGGATCGTAGCTGACAGCACAGTTCCCAAAAGCGCCATAAAGATTTCGAGCATACGGCCCCACCGGGTGCGGAATTTTTCTGACAACCCTTTTAACCCAACCGTGCGCACCAGTGCATCGACCATACTGTCGAACCAATGACCAATCCCGTTGTCAATTTCTTGCTCTGAGGAACCGGCTCGCAAGGCTGCTCGGATCAATACCGCAAGAACCAAGTTTATAGCTAGAAAGGCCAGAATGGCGCGTATGACCCCCGGCTGCGAGATCGTTTGCATAATGACACCTGTCGCCGCCGCGAAATCAATGGCGCTCGACGTCCGATGCGCTAACGTCAGACCTGATTGTAGGTATTGTTGTGAAAAATCAAATTCTTGCATGCGTTGTGCTGTGATCGTCAGCGGCGATATCACGACGTCAACGTCGCCATTTGCCAAAGCTCTGAGGTGATCGTCGATGCCGTCGCACATGATGATGTTGCTCTTGACCATCAATCCGTTCGCGATCAATTCGTGTTCGATAGAGGTCCAGATATCGACGGCAAACCCTTCGACCAGGCCGCTGTCGCTGCGTGCTGTGAAGGGTGGGGCGTCCCGGATGGCCACAACCACGTCTGCTTTGCCTGTGCCAGTCGACGTCGCGCGGCAAGAAGCTAATGCAGCCTGTGATGACAGCAATACCAGAAGCATAACAACAGTAGCCCAATGCATCGCCGAAAGGCTTATTCTGACAGCTGGCTGGTGTATCGACATAGCGCGGTCAAAGTCCGTTGCGGCAACCTGGGTCGAATTGAATGCTCATTCCTGAACCAGTGCGTTTCCCGCTTGCACTGCCTTCGCGCCCATTCGGTCTGCCTCGCTTTCCAAGCCGACATCATCATTGATCTGTTGCCCAGCCATTTGCATGGTGGGTTGCACACGTCCTTGCGCCTGTTGCGCGACATGCCAGGCTTCATGCGGCAAATGCTTCTCTTGACCGGGACCAAGGTGAATGGACTGACCTTGCGCGTAGGCGTGCGCCTGCAACTGTGCTGGCTTGGCAGAATTATAGTGTACCTGAACAGAGCTCATATCGACGCCCGACAAGGTTTCGACCCCGGCTTTCAGGTTGGATGGTAGTCCATTTGCTGCGCCAGTATCCGTTTGCAGTTGCACGGGGTCAACGGCCAACGCGGACCCGGATGCCTTGCCCTGCAGCAATTCTTCTTCCTCCATGCGTTGCACAGGCTCTGCGGCGCGCTGAAGTGTTGAAAGTTGATTAGGGATGGGGCTGTGATCTGCCTGGCTTTGGAGCGAGGTCAGATTTGATCCACTCACGGACTGACTTGCCGAGGCGGCCGTTACCAGCGATTTTCCAGGCCGCTCAGAAGAAAAAATATGTGCCATCGCTTTTCCTTTTTGTACGACCTAAACGCGAAGTTTTGGACCATGACCCGTCAATCAAACAAGATGCAGGAAGATCCGTGGTGTTCCGCATTTGCCAGGTCCCAACTCATTGAAGAGAACCTGTCCAATACCCAATCGACAGATATGGGGCCTAGGTTAACAATCTCTAAACGGGAAATTTCAGCAACAAACACAACAGGCCCAAACCAAAGGTTCGGGCCTGTCTAAAATCAAAGGTGGTTTACAAGATCAGTTGACGGAATTCGTGTCTACGACGTCTTTTTGAATCTGTTTGGTCGAAGAAATCGAAATCTGGCGTGGTTTCAGTGCGTCGGGCACTTCCCGCATCAAATCAATATTCAACATGCCGTCCACATGCGCCGCACCGGTGACCTGAACATGATCCGCCAGATGGAAACGACGTTCAAAAGCACGCGTCGCAATGCCACGGTGTAGATAGTTGCGCGCCGTGTCGTCTTCGGCCTTGTTGGCGGAAACGATCAACGCGTTCTGGCGCACCTCGACGGAGAGGTCCGCATCGGAAAATCCAGCAACTGCAATGGAAATGCGATATGCATCATCGTCCAGCTTTTCTATATTGTAAGGCGGATAGGCGGGCTGAGTGCCCTCTGTTGTCAGCACGCGGTCCATCAGATCCGCTATCTGATCAAAACCGACAGTAGCGCGGTAAAGCGGTGCAAAATCATAAGTACGCATAGTGTTATCCTCTTTTTGAGCGATCACGCGTCAGCGGCTCCGTTTGGACACACGCCGACAATGGGTTATACCGGAACCCTCATAAGGCACCCCGGCATACTCGATGTAAGGACAGATTTTCGGCGTTCAAGACCCACCGGCGCTAACAAATTTCACCCCGCCTGAAGCCAGTTCAACTGCTTGCACCTCGCCTGGTTTGATCCGGCGTGCACTTGCGACTGGCTGCGATGCATTGACCCGCATTTGTTTTTTGAGTTCTGCGACAAGTTTCGGCAAAACCATTCCATAGCTGGTATCCTTGCCGCGAAACTTGCCAATGCTTGAGATCAAAGAAACGATCTGACCTCGCCCATTTTTATGGTTGAAAACCGGTGCGCCAGAGGATCCGAAGGTCACATCGCAATCCATCAAAACCACATCGCGGTATTCATCGAACATGCGGCATGCGCTCTGACGGGAGGCGAATTCTGCGCGCCCACGCCCATAGGAAACAACACTCACCGGGCCATGAGTCATTTCAGATCCGTGTACTACAAACGGGCTGAGCACATGAGTCGGGATCGGCTCCGCAAGCCGCAACAGGGCGACATCGTGGCGCACATTCTGCACGGTCGTTCCCAGGGAGTGGTCATAGCCTGGATGAACTTCGACCTGCGCCACTTTGCGTTCAGCAACCGAGGTCCCCTTCCGAAGTCCCGCCTTGAACGTCAAAGCGCCCCCTTTCATGACCTTCTTGGTCTGCTTTGAAAACACGCAATGCGCGGCGGTCAGTACCAGTTCCGGCGAAATCAACGTGGCCGTGCAAAATCCGTTCATTTGAGCGTCAAGCCGGCCAACGGCCTGCCACGCCAATGCCTCGTTTTGAGTGTCTAAACCATTGAGTGTTGCATTCGACTGTGCCAGCCCGGTGTCAGGCATGCTCAATCCACAAACGGCCAGCAAAGAAAAGAGAACACGTTTCATGGCTCAGTTCCCGGGCTTGATGAATTTTGCGCCGGAGGTGGCCCGCCCCTCACCCACGCGCAGGCGGTCGGAGATCCGGGGGCTGCGTTGGTAGACACCTTTTCCTGCCACGAGTTCAGCGCGCAGATAGTCCAGAGGTGGACCCAAGGCAGTGCCTAGGGAGACATTGGTGCCCTCGATTTCTGCCTTGGCTGAAACCACAGAGACGATCCGCGCCTTGCCGTTCACGTAGATGAAAATGGGGGCGCCTGAGGAACCGAAATCCACGGCGCAGGACGTTACCAACACGCCTCTTTTCCGCGACAGAACGGTACAGAGTTCCTGCAAGGACGGCGCTTGAGCGCGGTTGTGTGCGTAGCTTACGACACCAACCTGATCCCCTGTTTTCGGCCGGGGGGCGGTATCAAAGGGCTCAATCGTGGTATTGCGGATCGGGCGAGCCAATTTCAAAATGGCGATATCATTCCGCACCCGTGTAGAGGATACTTTTCCTGCATATACATAGTCAGGATGCACAACCGCGCGGCTTACGAGGCGATAGGCCGAGGCGCGGCCATTGCGCCAACCTGCGAGAAATTCAACCGTCTCGTGGTCGATCCGCGCGCCTGTGGTTTTGTCAAAAAGACAATGCGCCGCGGTCAGGACGAGATCAGGGCTGATCAGCGCGCCGGTACAAAAGCCTTTACCGCCCAGATCCAAACGGCCGACGGCTTCCCATGGCCGCGCATTTACACCATCTTCTAATGACTGAAGGCGACCCGGTTGGGCCAGTGCTGCCGATGTTACAGCGGCGGTCAGGAGAGCAGAAAGAATCCACTGTTTCACTTGATCTTCCCTCGAGTTGATGGCTCGAAGGTGTCAGTCAGGTGCGGCGGAAGTGGGCCTCTATAAGGTCAATTAACGTTCTTTTTAGAGTTTGTTTACCGGCAAAAAAGCCGCAAAAAAGTGGCCATTCATGGCCGAGGTGCCACAATCACCCCTCCAAAGCGGCGGGTTTCGGCCCGCCAGTGGCCCAGTCCAAGAGCTCAACAGTATGCACAATTGGAACAGTGCTCCCGGATCCGATCTGCATCATGCAGCCAATGTTACCGGCTGCAATGATGTCCGGGTTCTTGGCCTGCAGAGTGCGCACTTTACGATCTTTCAGCTTTTTGGAGATCTCGGGCTGCATGAGATTGTAGGTACCCGCTGAACCACAACACAGATGCGGGTCAGAGGGTTCAACCACCGTATACCCCGCCCGCTTCAACAGATCCTTTGGATATGTCTTGATCTGCTGGCCGTGTTGCAGCGAACATGCCGCGTGATAGGCCACCACCGTGTTGCGCGTGTCACCTTCAGGCAAATCCAGCTGCATCAAGACTTCGGAGATGTCCATTGCCAGAGACGAAACACGCTTGGCATTCGCAGCGATCGGTTCATTGCGAAACATATGGCCGTAGTCCTTTACCGTTGTACCGCATCCGCTGGTGTTGATCACAATGGCATCCAATCCATCGCCATCCATCTCACGCGACCATGCCTGTATGTTTCGCGCCGCCGTTGCGTGGCTTTCGCTGGTTTTGCCCATATGGTGGGTGAGCGCTCCGCAACAGCCCGCGCCATCCGCAACGACTACTTCACAGCCCAGCCGTTTCAGTAAGCGAATGGTGGCATCGTTGATATCTGTATTCAACGCGCGTTGGGCGCAACCGGTCATCAAGGCAACCCGTTTTTTGCGCGGGCCCTCGGGTGCAAAACTCTGTGGGTCATCGTTTCGGCTGACAGGCGGGATTTTCTTGGGTGCCATCTCCAACATCGCGCGTAACCGCGCGTCCGGCATGAACCGGGCAAAGGGGCGTCCCAATTTAGCGCCTGCGAGCGCCAATCTGAAGCGCATCGGATAAGGCAGGATACGTGCAAGGACCCATCGCAACGCCCGATCGCTAAAGGGTCGTTTGTAGCGCTCTTCAATGTATTCGCGCGCGTGATCGACCAAATGCATATAGTGCACGCCTGAGGGGCAGGTGGTCATACAGGCCAGACAGCTGAGACACCGATCAATGTGTTTGACCGTTTTCTCATCCGGATCACGGTCATTCTCCAGCATATCCTTGATCAGGTATATCCGGCCTCTGGGACTGTCGAGTTCGTCCCCCAGTACTTGGTAAGTCGGACAGGTTGCAGTGCAAAAACCGCAATGCACGCAGGTGCGCAAAATCTCGTTGCTGCGTTCAATACCCGGATCTTTGAGTTGCTCAGGAGAAAAAGTCGTTTGCATTTACGTTGGACCTATCAATGAATTTGCGAGAATGCCCTCTAGCCAAGTGACAGGGACGTCGCAGCCGAAAGACCTGCCGGACAAGCTCCGCGCGCCAGACATGTCAAACGCTTGCCATCAGGTTCGCGTTCAATATGCCACGCGGATCAAACCGCGCGCGCAGACCGGCGGCAATTTTGGCGACACCCGGCTTTTGAGGATGGAATGTGGGCAGCACGGCGCGCGTTTCATCCGATGCGCGCACCAGGGTCGCATGTCCATCGAATTCACCAAGGTTCGTCCGCAAATCCCCACCCGGTGGCATCCGCACCCAGATCAGCCCTCCGGCCCAGTCGAAGTACCAGCCCACCGCACCCGACCGCGCCATCAACATAGGCGCATCCGATGGTTTGCAGGAAATGCGCCAGATATCCTCTGGAACGTCCTTCCAAAGCTCAGCATCCCGCACGCTACGCCACACCCACTCGGTCAGGGCTGCATCGCCGATGGTGACATCTGTGCATATCGGGCTCAGCAGTTCTTTGAGCCGTTCAAGTCTGTAGCTCACTGAAGTTTCAAAACCTTCGACACGCAAAGCCGTGACAGCACCATCCTCCATAATCTGGGCACAATGCGCAGCACCGCTGACCTCATAGGGGGACCCCATGGCAGCAGACATTGCGCGCACGGATTGTGCGTCATCAAGACCGCGCAACAGCAAGGTGCCCTGGGTTTCCGGTGTCGGCAGTACTTTCAATGCTACTTCGGTGAGCACGCCAAGTGTCCCAAACGCGCCACTCATGAGCTTGACCAAATCATATCCTGTCACGTTCTTCATGACGCGCCCGCCGTTTTTGACAATGGCGCCCGAACCATCGACATACCGTACGCCCAGCGCATAGTCGCGCGCCGCGCCGCCCTGTATCCGTCTCGGTCCGCTGACATTGGCAGCAATCACGCCACCGATCGTTGGTTCACCAACAGTACCCATCAAAACGCGGTGATCCATCGGCTCAAAGGCCAACCGCTGGTTTTCAGCGGCCAGAGCCGCGTTGATTTCAGATAGAGGGGTGCCGGCTTTTGCAACGATGGTCAATGCACCGGGTTCATATAGCGAAATGCCAGAAATGCCACTGACCGATAGGGTGTCGCCCTCGATCATCATGCCACGCGTTCCGCCCCCTTTGATCGCGAGCGGTGCCTGAGCCCCCTTGATGGTCTCAGCCAAGGCTTCTTCGGTGTCAGGTGTCATAGAGGTTAAGTTCCAGAATATTAGGTCTAATCGTTGCAGCGCAACAAGTGTCGGCCGGTTGAGCTATTCTGCTGCCAGAGCCACAGAACGACGGGATTCCGATACAGTAAGCGGAAATACTTTCGCCGGATTGAGCAACCACTGCGGGTCAAAGACATCCTTTACCGCCATCTGAGCTTCAAGATCTGCTGGCGCGTATTGGTAGGTCATCAGATCGCGTTTTTCGATGCCGACACCATGCTCCCCTGTCAGGCAGCCGCCCGCTTCGACACAAAGCTTCAAGACCTCCGCGCCGAAAGCTTCGCAAAGCTCCAGATCGCCAGGCTTGTTGGCGTCAAACAGGATGAGCGGGTGCATGTTTCCATCACCAGCATGAAACACATTACCGACCTGCAAGCCGTACTCCTTGGACATCTCGCCGATCCGGCGTAGCACGAAAGGCAGCGAGCTCACGGGAATGGTGCCATCCAGACACATGTAATCATTGATCTGTCCGATTGCACCAAAAGCTGATTTCCGACCCAACCAGATCAGGGCGCTTTCCTCAGCCGATTTGCTTTCACGCAGTTCAACCGGGTTATGCCGACGCGCAATGTCCATGATAAGAGACAATTGGTGATCAATCTCGGCATCTGAACCTTCGACCTCAACAATCAGCAGAGCTTCACACAGAGGGTAGCCTGCATGGGCGAAATTTTCGCAGGTTTCGATGCACAGACGGTCCATGAATTCGATGGCAACGGGCAGGACACCAGCCTTGATGATGTCGCTGACGCAGGCGCCTGCCACTTCGCTGTCGTCAAAACCCATCAGAACCGGTCGCGCCCCTTCCGGTTTGGCCAAAATGCGTAAGGCGGCCTCCGTTACCACACCAAGCTGACCCTCTGACCCACACACAAGACCCAGGAGATCCAGCCCCCCGCTGTCCATATACGCGCCGCCAATCTCGACCACCTCACCGTCCATCATCACCATGGTCAAGCCTAACAGGTTGTTGGTCGTCACGCCGTACTTCAGACAATGCGCGCCACCGGAATTCATCGCGATGTTCCCCGCAATCGCGCAGGCCAATTGGCTGGAAGGATCAGGTGCATAGAAAAATCCGTTTTCCTCGACAGCCCCGGTCACACTGAGATTGGTGCGGCCGGTCTGAACCCGGATGACGCGAAGGTCATAATCCGTCTCAAGCACGTCATTCATACGCGCCACACCCAAAATCACACAATCAGCCGTTGGCAACGCGCCACCGGCCAGCGAAGTGCCTGACCCGCGCGGGACAACCGGAACGCCTTCCTGATGGCAAATCCGCAAAACGTCCGAGACCTGCTGTGTCGTTGACGGTAGCACCGCCACCATGGGCGGGCATTTATAGGCGGTCAGCGCATCGCACTCATAGGCACGGGTTTCCGCCGTATCGTGGATGACCGCATCCTCCGGCAACACGGAGAGCAATCGCGCCACAACGCGGTCTTTGCGGGCAAGCACGCTCTTGTCCGGTGTAGGCATTTGCATGGGCATTCCTCCATTTGGTAAAATAATATTACCAATTTCACCCATTGGCAAGCTTTATCGGAGATGCGATGCGTCACGTCATGACGCTTGTAGATCGCATCGCCCTTTTCGAACCCTTGGACTTTTGCGCCCTTGGCCTGCTGTTTTTCCTTTGGATTGCCGTTGGGTTTCGGGTCGAACACCCGTCGGCCAAGCATGTTTCCACGTCAATGCTGATGGCGGGATACCGGCAGGAATGGATGCGCCAAATGGTAACCCGCGAACCGCGTATCTTTGACGCACATGTCCTGGGCACGTTGCGACAGGGCACAGCGTTTTTCGCCTCTACTTCTGTGATCGCGATTGGTGGCACGCTTGCCGTTATTGGCAATGCAGAGCGACTGGCAGGCGTCGCCTCGGATATTACGTTGACGGATCATCCAACCATCGTGTGGGAATTGAAATTGATGGTGTTGACGCTTTTTCTCACCAACGCCTTTCTAAAATTCGTTTGGGCCAATAGGCTCTTTGGTTATTGCTCGGTGCTGATGGGCGCTGTGCCCAATGACCCAAACCACGCTGATGCATATGTCCAGGCCGAAAAAGCAGCCCAGATCAACATCACCGGCGCCAAAAGCTTTAATCGCGGGCTCAGATCGCTCTATTTTGCGCTGGCAGCGGCGGCATGGCTTGCCGGACCCGTCGCGCTGATGTTTGCATCCATCTGCACGGTGGTCGTCATCTGGCGCAGAGAATTCGCATCTTACTCTCGTAAAATTTTGTTGGCTACCTAAGTACATCAAGTTGAATTGGTAATGTTTTGGTTGGACTTAAAATGAAACACGCACTTTTGGCTTTGCTTCTGACTGCTCTGCCGGCCCTTGCGGAACCGCCTCAGGTTGATGCCGTAAAAGTCAGGAAATCCGGTGACGCTTGGCGTTTTGACGTGACAATTTCCCACCCTGACACTGGCTGGGATCACTATGCCGATGCTTGGCGTGTCTTGGACATGGATGGCAATCAAATCGCCATCCGTGAATTGGCCCATCCGCATGTTCAAGAACAACCCTTCACGCGATCACTTTCCGGCGTCCGTATTCCTGAAGGCACCACGCAAGTTCAAATACAGGCACGAGACCTGCCAGGCGGTTGGAACCCCGAAACAAAGATCGTCAACCTGCGCTGACCGGATCCGCCGCGGTTGTCCAGATGTTCAACAATACACCTATTTCTGATCAATCCACAGGCCAGATTCTTTTCAGTGCCGCGCAAAATCTATTCAAAACGAACGGTTTGGCAACACAACCAAGCCGTTTTGGCGGTGCTGCAATAATCGTGAAAGCACCTGTTGTGAACCAGATTTCAGAAAGGACCCGGGCTCCCGCAAGGTAAGCTGGCTCCACATGTCACCTGCCCAAAAGGGATATTTTCAATCCCGATGGTAAGGTGCACCCGCTAGTATTGACGCGGCACGATAGAGTTGCTCGGCCAGCATCACGCGCACGAGCATATGCGGCCAGACCATCTTGCCAAACGACAGTGAGAAGTCAGCCTGCCTTCGCAATTCAGCCGCAATCCCATCAGCACCGCCTATGACAAAGGCCAGATCACTGCGCCCGGCGTCTCGCCATTCCGCCATCCGCGCCGCAAAACCGGGTGAACTGTCAATTCGGCCGCGCTCGTCAAGAGCCACGAAAAAAGCCCTGTCGGGGATTGCCCGGCGCAACAGCTCCGCTTCGGCCTCCCTACCCGCAGATTTACGATCATCTACTTCAATAACCCGCGCAGGTCCCAGGTTCAGGCCCCGGCCCATACGGTCAAACCGCGTCACATAGTCGTCGATGATTTCTTTTTGCGGCCCCGCCCGCAGGCGACCGACCGCAATAATATGCACGCGCATGATCAGGCAACCACCCCGAGGGGGTCAGTTGGTCGCCGTCTCCGTACCGGCCATGGGCTGCCACATCTTTTCAAGCTGATAGAATTCGCGCACTTCCGGACGGAAAACATGCACGATCACATCGCCTGTATCGATCAGAACCCAGTCACCTGTATCTTTGCCTTCCATCTTCGCGGTGCGTCCAAAGGCGTCTTTGACCGTCTGGGCGAGTTTTTCAGAGATCGAAGAAACCTGACGGGTCGAACGGCCCGAACAAATGACCATATAGTCACCGATTTCAGTTTTACCGCGCAGATCAATCTGCACGATGTCTTCGGCCTTGCTGTCGGAAAGAGATGAAAGAATAGTCGCCAGGAGCGCATCGCTGGTGGCTGTATCGGCCACAGTCATCATTACTGTGTGCCTGTTTTGAGCAGCATCCGCTGCTTCAGCATGGATTGACAGGACATTGTCCTCCTTAGAACGCGCCGCCAGACCCCCGACGCTGGGATACCTTAGGGTAACAACTGCATCGCAACAATTCAATGACGGGGTTGCAGAAGTGTTAACGCCACATCCTTCAAAAGCTGAAATCTTAGGCGTCGCCCAACATCCGCACTTCACGCTGAGGGAACGGGATCGATATGTCATTGGCCTCAAAGGTGTCCCAAAGCGCAAGATAGACGTCCCCACGGATGTTCGTCAGCCCCCCTGTCGGGTCACCGATCCAGAACCGCAGAATGTAATCCACAGAACTGTCGCCGAAGCCAACGATATGACACACTGGCAACTTCGGATGCGCCAAAACCCGCCTGACACTGGTTGCGGCCTCAATGGCCAGCCTACGAACCTGATGCGGGTCGCAGCCGTAAGAGGTGCCAAAATAGATATCCAGCCGCACATATTGGTCCGAATGCGACCAGTTCACAACTTGGCCGGTGATCAAATCCTCATTTGGGATCAGGTATTCCCGGCCATCACGGGTGACAACGCTGACGTAACGGGCGCCCAACGCATTGATCCAGCCAAAAGTTTCGCCCAGCGAAATCACATCGCCGGGCTTGATGGACTTATCCAGCAGAATAATAACCCCGGACACCAGATTGGAGACAACTTTTTGGAGCCCGAAGCCCAAACCCACACCAATGGCGCCGGACAAGACGGCCAATCCCGTCAGATCAATTCCAATGGCTTTGATCCCAATGAAAAACGCACACCCGTAAAGGATGATTTGAACCGCTTTGACCGCCAACACCTGCATGGAGGGGCTAATGTCTTCGTTCATTCGAATTCTCGCGGAAACGGTCGTGCTCAGCAATCGCGCGCCGGTAAAAAGCAAGCCGATCACTACTGCCGCGACGAGAAGGGCAAACATGGATATGCGGAACTCGCCGATTTCCAAGGCCAGCCCATCCAGAAAACTCGACACTTCGTCGCCGACGCCGGCGAATTGGAGCGTTACGTAGACCCACAGTCCCCAGACCACGATCCGCCGCAGGAACCGGTTGCGCACAAGGCGCCCGGCATAGGCGATCATCACCCAGGTCGCTACAAGTGCCGCGACACCTCCTATCAGATAGGACCGAGATGGCCAGGTGAGGCTCTGCATAACCAGATAGACCGTGTAGGCCATGATCGAAAACAGGATCAGCCCCATACGCCGCTTGATCTGAATGATCATTCGTAGTTGCCACTTCGACCAGCCTTCAACTGCCCGTACGCGGGTCTCAATCGCCCGAGTGGTCACACCGTGCAGCACATAGGCCAGAACGGCCAAAAACAAAAGGATCAACGCCTGGTTCTGCCGCCAGCCCGGTTCAATCAGATCTGCTGCAAACAGGGAAATTAGGTTCCAAATCTCATCCGCGGACATAAGAACATGGCCCAGGGGTTCTTCGAAATTTGCAATCGGATCCGCCATACGCGAAGCCTTGCATAGTGGATTGGGATCAACAACCCACTGGACCCTGCAGCAATTGGCGGCCCGCGTGTAGACTCGGACGAGTCAACACTGCCGAGCCGAAGCTGATAGCGGAGCCTGGGCTCGTCCGCGACCAGACCCGAGTCAAAGGAACTGAAACTCGCTGTAAACGAATTGCAATCAAAGCTTAGCAACGGTTCAAAGAACGCGCTCGCCGGCGGTTGACCACTAGCGGTATCTCCGAAGAACTCATCGATGTCGCTGCCCAAGCGGTCAAAAGTAACGCCTGAGATGGTCTTGATGGATGTACCGTTGAAAAAATCCAGGTCCGACAGGATATACTCCACACCGAGCATGTCATCTACACCCCCGGAAAAGCTAACATCGACGCTTGTTGCACTGACCCATTCTACATCAACGGACGCACCGCCGATATCAGCTGACAAATCTGTACCAGTTTGGAAGCCTTTCCTGTTGCCCTGCCAAGTGCGCCGCCATTTTGGAGCTCAAACCCAAATTCATCTAATGTGACCACGCCAGCCTGACTTGCAGCAGCGCAAGCCAGAAAGACCGCCGAAGCGGCGCAGGTTGAGAAAAATTTCATGATTACGTACCTCCCCCAAGGTATAAAAAACCAATCAACATATTATGCGTTTCTGTAACGCTGTATTGCGAGACACGAGTCAGCGGTCTTGGTCGCTGCACCGCGCCGTGGTCTTGCGAGAGATCGACCTGCAGTGTATCAGCGGTAGCATGAAACGGATTTTTGACATCATGGACCGTGCGCGTCTACGCGAACGCTTTTTCGGAGCGACCCATACCGCGCTTGCGCGACTATAAACGCTCAAACTCCACCAACTGCTCATTTTCACATTACGGGAGAGGACCACATGTCCCCCAAAACGCTCTATGACAAAATCTGGGACGCCCATGTCGCCCATGAAGCCGAGGATGGCACCTGCCTTCTTTACATCGACCGCCATCTTGTACACGAAGTGACATCTCCGCAGGCTTTTGAAGGACTGCGCATGACCGGTCGTACCGTACGCGCACCGGAAAAGACCATTGCCGTACCGGATCACAACGTGCCCACCACGCTGGATCGCGCCAATGCCGCCACAATGACCGAAGATAGCCGCGTTCAGGTCGAAGCGCTCGACACCAACGCCAAGGAGTTTGGCATACATTATTACCCGGTAACGGACGTACGCCAAGGTATCGTGCACATTGTCGGCCCCGAACAGGGTTGGACGCTGCCCGGTATGACGGTTGTCTGCGGTGATAGCCATACGGCGACACATGGCGCGTTTGGCGCTTTGGCCCATGGAATCGGCACTTCGGAAGTCGAGCATGTTTTGGCCACGCAAACGTTAATCCAGAAAAAGTCTAAGAACATGAAGGTCGAGATCACCGGCAAATTGCGACCAGGTGTCACGGCAAAGGATATCACATTGTCCGTCATCGGGGCCACGGGCACGGCAGGCGGCACAGGGTATGTGATCGAATATTGTGGTGAAGCGATCCGCGATCTTTCCATGGAAGGGCGCATGACTGTCTGTAACATGGCCATCGAGGGTGGCGCACGTGCAGGGCTGATTGCGCCTGATGAAAAGACCTTTGAATACTGTCAAGGACGGCCCCATGCCCCCAACGGCGCACAGTGGGAAACCGCACTCACATGGTGGAAAACACTTTACTCAGATGACGATGCGGATTGGGATCTGGTTGTCACGCTGAAAGGCGAAGACATCGCGCCCGTGGTCACCTGGGGCACCTCGCCAGAAGACGTTTTGCCCATTACGGCGACCGTTCCAGCAGCAGATGATTTTGAAGGCAGAAAAGTTGGCGCGGCCCAACGGTCCTTGGACTACATGGGGCTGACACCCGGCACGCCACTGTCGCAGGTTGAAATCGACACGGTGTTTATCGGATCGTGCACGAATGGCAGGATCGAAGATTTGCGCGCTGCGGCAGCGATCCTGAAGGGTAAGAAAAAGAAAGACGGCCTTCGGGCCATGGTCGTGCCGGGTTCCGGACTGGTGCGCGCGCAGGCCGAAGAAGAAGGCCTTGCGGACATCTTCAAGGAGGCTGGCTTCGAGTGGCGCCTTGCCGGGTGTTCCATGTGCCTGGCAATGAACCCCGATCAATTGGCGCCGGGCGAGCGCTGTGCCGCCACGTCCAACCGCAACTTCGAGGGGCGCCAGGGTCGCGGCGGACGCACACACCTGATGTCGCCTGCAATGGCGGCCGCGGCCGCGATCACCGGCAAACTGACGGATGTGCGCGAGATGATGTGAGAAGCAGGAATGAACGATCTGTTTGAATGGAGCATCGACAGCATTGGTGCAATTGTCTCGTATGACGAGAATTTAATGCGCGTGACTGGTCAATTTCAGTTGGCCAAAAGGGGCGGCTTTCATACGACGCTCATTCAATGTGAAAACACTGCACATGCGTGCAAGGAGACTGTAAATGGATAAATTTGACAAACTGACCGGTATTGCGGCGCCCATGCCGATGATCAACATCGACACCGATATGATCATACCCAAGCAGTTCCTCAAAACGATCAAACGATCCGGTCTGGGCGTCAATCTTTTTGATGAAATGCGCTACGACGACGACGGCGAAGAGATACCCGACTTTGTTCTCAATCAGGACGCATATCGTGAGGCTGAAATCTTGGTGGCGGGTGACAATTTCGGCTGTGGCTCGAGCCGCGAGCATGCACCATGGGCGATCAAGGATTTCGGGATCAAATGTGTCATTGCACCGTCGTTTGCGGATATCTTTTTCAACAACTGCTTCAAGAACGGAATTTTGCCGATCCCCTTACCGCAAGAACAGGTCGATATCCTGATGAAAGATGCTGAAAAGGGATCGAACGCGCGGATCAGCGTTGACCTCGATGCACAGACCATCACTTCATCCGATGGTGAAGTATTTAGTTTCGACGTCGATCCTTTCAAAAAACACTGTCTGATGAATGGTCTGGACGACATTGGCCTGACCATGGAAAAATCAGCCTCAATCGATGTTTTCGAAAAACAAGCGGCACAGGCGCGTCCGTGGGTGTGATGGAAAAAAGCGCAGGTCGATGGGACCGCGCTTTTACCTCTTTCCTGTGATGAGATTGTTGTTGCTATCCTTGTGTGCGGCACCGGCTCGGATTGAGGGATCACTGCGAGTTGCAGCATTCAACATTCGGACAAACCAAACACTTTAACCCCGCCACAAACCATTGTGGGCTTAGGCAGCTGTTCTGCCATGAGCGCTTCACCATCAACATGGGTGTTCTTTTGCCAGTTTTTGTTCTCGCAGTAGTCAAGACGACTTCCGATCTGGTAGACTCTTTTCCATCGAGAACCATCAAACCCTGATCGGAAAAGTGACCGCATGGGCCTTTTATTCTCCCGGTATGTTCATGAACGGAATGACAAGAAACCGCACGACCACGATGATCACCTTGTACCGCCGTCACATAGATCTGGCGAAAACAAAAAGTATCAATTTGCACGCTACCTAATCGCAGTCGGTCTGCTTGTACTTTGTACGGATGCCGGGGCCGAAAATCTGCGCATTGCCAGTTTCAATACGGAATTACAGCGCAAAGGACCGGGCCTTTTGCTCCGCGATATTGCGCGCGGGGATGACGATCAGGTCATGGCGACATTACGCATAATAACAGCCGCCGACGCAGATATTATAGCCCTGCAAAGCTTTGACTACGATCTGACAGGCGAGGCACTTTCGGCCTATGCCCAGGCCTTGGCGGGTATGGGTCTGGACTATCCATTTCAATTTGCCGCCCGACCCAATACGGGCATGCCGACCGGATTGGATATGGATGGCGACGGCCATCTGGGGGATCCGCGCGATACGCAAAGCTATGGCCAGTTCTCTGGGCAGGGTGGCATGGCTATTCTGTCCAAATTCCCGATTGATTACGTGGCTTTGCAGGATTTTTCATCGACCCTGTGGCGCGATGTTCCAGACGCAATGTTACCCTATACCGACGAAGGCGCCTTCCCTTCTGCAGCGGCACAAGAGATCCAACGTTTGTCCACCACCGGGCATTGGGTGGTCCCGATAGATGTACCGAAACTGGGCAGAGTGACCCTGATGACCTTTCACGCCAGTCCGCCGGTGTTCGATGGCCCCGAGGACCGAAACGGCAAACGCAATCACGATGAAATCGTTTTTTGGCAGCACTATCTTGATGAAGCCTTCGGGCCCGCGCCTAGAGAACGGTTTGTCTTGCTAGGAGACTTCAATCAGGATCGGCGCGGCGGCGAAGGGATCAAAGCCGCGATCTCCAGCATTCTGGACGATCCCAGATTGCAAGACCCGATGCCACAGAGCAAAGGCAGCGTCTTGGTCTCAGGCGATCCCTTTGACACAGTAGACTGGACAGACCCAGAGCCTGGAAACCTGCGTGTGGACTATGTCTTGCCATCTTCGGACTGGCGCGTTCTGGACAGTGGCGTGCTTTGGCCAGATCGGGCCACGGAACTCGGCGAAGATGCGATGTTGGCCAGCCGACATCGGCTCGTTTGGATCGATATCACGCGTTAGTTTTTCGATTTCCCGCGCGCAACCATAGTTCAAGCAAAAACAGATAAGGCAGAAAAAAGGCGACGTTCTGGAAAAGGTCGAAAGCGCCATCGAAAGCCGGGGTCGACCCAATGCCGTCCGTGAGTGCAAACCAGACACCATAATGCACTCGGTAGAGCCAGGACCCCATGCTGAGCACAAACAACCTGAGCGCCCAGCGCCTGTGATCGGCAAATCTTTTGGCGCGCGCGTAACGTATGGCCTGAAAAGCGCTCAAACAGAGCAAAACACCGTAGAGCGCGAAACCTGCGTCCATCCAAACGCCGCCAATCGTCCCCCGCAAGGTAATGTAGCCCAAACCGCCCACGCCTGTCAGTAAACCGCAGCCGCAAAGAAACCGACCGCTCCACCGATGCACGATCGGCCAGCGATTTCGCAAAGCGCTCAAAAGCTGGAGGGGAATCAACAGCGTCAGCACCCCACCTAACAGCATGTGCCAGAAAATGGCGTAATTACTGAAGGATTGGCCAGACGCAAAAAAACGCGTTTCCAAGTTCCCAGGGGCAAACAGTCCGCTAGTTCCCAGTTGTGTCGAATGCAAGGCGAAGGGCAAAACAACGAGCATCAAAACCGCGATGCCCACTCCGGTCAAAATTGCACCAAGGTTTGCAGATGACACAATTCTCTCCCTCTTGCTGATTTACAGCGTTGCGGTCCTTGGGACGCACAAGCCCGAGACTTGCAATTTGCGCCAATTGAATAGCAAAATGCGCCTCAAACCGACCTGCCTATGGTCAAAAAGAGGCGCCTGTACCATTTCACCTATATCCCTTTGACTGAAGGACAAGACATGAGCCGCAAAGCCCTCTACCCCGTGGCACAACAAATTCGCCAAATATGCACAATGCTAGATCTCTCCGAGACGCGGGTCTTGAAAAGAACCGGATTGCCACCGAATTACATAGACAATGAAGATCGCGGCGTTGATGCCGAGACTTTTTTTCAGATGTGGCGGGCTATTAGCGTGGAATGCAACCGCCCAGATGCGCCCCTTTTTTTGGCAAAGCTCACTGCTGGCCGCCCATACAATTCACCGATGATCGCTTTCACCAGCAGTCGGAATTACCGCGAAGGCCTCGCGCGGCTGGCACTGTTCAAGCCCCTTGTTGCGCCAATCAAACTGACCATCAAGGAGGTGCCACAGGGCGTCTCTCTTGTATTTGGGGTGTCTGATTCCTTGGCAAGTCTGCCTGAGGATGTCGAAGTATTCGATCTGGTTTATTTTGTTGAGATAGCGCGCGTTTACACAGGCAACAATGTTGTGCCGCTATCTGTAGGCGGGCCGTCCGTTGATCCACTAAAGGATGAGTTGGCAGACTATTTCGGTTGTATGCCCCACTACAGTCCCCAGGCAGAGTTGATTTTGCGAAATGAGGATGTCGATTTACCGTTGATCTCTGCCAATGCGACTCTGTTGAACGATTTTGTTCCGACACTGCAAAGGCGGCTCAACGAAAACAGATCAAGTGACACGACCGCTGACCGCGTCGAAGCCATACTCAGAGACATGCTTCCAGCCGGGAAAGCTTCTGCTGATGACGTCTGCGCGCGCCTTCACATCAGCCGGCGCAGTCTGCAACGTAGATTGCATCAAGAAGGCCGAACATACCGCAGCGTTCTCGATGCAACGCGTGCGGCTATGGCCAAAGACTTGCTGGCACAAGGTGAAATGAGCATCGCTGAAATCTCATACTTGCTGGCCTACAGGGATCCGAACTCATTTTAACGCGCTTTTCACAATTGGACCGGAATGACCCCGATGCAGGCTCGGGAAACACTCTGATACTGCCCATAACCTTTTATTCTCATGGTCGGCTTCTTGACCCCGACCGGGTCGCGCGATAGGCCGCTTGCAAAACAAGTTGCAGGAGTCTCATCATGGCCAATCCTTCTCTCCTTATCCTTGCCGGCGACGGTATCGGCCCGGAAGTGATGGCCCAAGTCAAGCGCGTCATTACCTGGTTTGGCGACAAACGCGGTCTGGCATTTGACGTCAGCGAAGATCTGGTGGGCGGAGCCGCTTATGACGCGCATGGCACGCCATTGCATGATGACACCATGGCGCGCGCACTTGCGGTGGATGCCGTCTTGCTGGGCGCTGTCGGCGGGCCAAAGTATGACGCGCTTGATTTCAGTGTGAAGCCGGAACGTGGCCTGTTGCGCCTGCGCAAGGAAATGGATCTTTTCTCGAACCTGCGCCCGGCACAGTGCTTTGACGCTCTTGCAGACTTTTCATCGCTCAAGAAAGACATCGTGGCCGGTCTCGACATCATGATCGTCCGCGAATTGACCTCTGGGGTGTATTTCGGTGAGCCCCGCGGCATTTTCGAAGAAGGCAACGAGCGTGTGGGCATCAATACGCAGCGTTACACCGAAGGTGAAATCGACCGGGTCGCGCGATCTGCCTTTGAACTGGCGCGCCGCCGGACCGGCAAGGTCTGCTCCATGGAAAAAGCCAATGTCATGGAAAGCGGTATTCTATGGCGCGAAGTCGTGCAAAAGGTACGCGACACAGATTACCCCGACATCGAACTTTCTCACATGTACGCCGATAATGGCGCGATGCAATTGGTACGTGCACCCAAGCAGTTTGATGTGATCCTCACAGATAACCTTTTTGGCGATATTCTGTCCGATTGCGCGGCCATGCTGACCGGTTCCCTGGGCATGCTGCCCTCTGCAAGCCTTGGCGCGCCAACCGACAATGGCCCGCCTCGCGCGCTATATGAACCGGTCCACGGGTCAGCACCGGACATCACGGGACAAGGCAAAGCCAATCCAATTGCCTGTATCCTCAGCTTTGCAATGGCACTGCGCTATTCGTTTGATCACGGGGATGAAGCAACGCGTATTGAAACCGCGATTGAAAAAGTTCTGGCCGATGGCGCACGCACCGCAGATTTGATGGGCGAAGAAGGCGGCACACCGATCACAACAAGTGAAATGGGCGACGTAATTCTGGCTTCACTTGACGCGAGCCTCTGACAGTCAGAATGAACAGTGGGCAATTTCTGGATCCCCTTTGTATTCCGATCCTGTCTGACCAGATTGAAAAAATGCGCGAGACGTCCATTGCGCACCGCGACCAGAAGGTGCTCGGAATAGGTGCCTAAATGACGTGAGAAAGCTTGGTTCCCTTTTCGCAAGGGAGTCAAAGCCAATCAACGGGCGAAGCGAGGATGCAATGAACCAAAACGCAAAGGGCGCTCTTTACGCACTCATCGCCTTTGGCATTTTTGCAAGCCATGATGTGATCATCAAAGTGCTAGGGGGCTCGTACTCGCCGGTACAAATCGTGTTTTTCAGCGTGCTGTTCAGCTTTCCGCTGGCAATGCTGTATCTGCTGCGCGACGCCACACCAGGAACCCTGATCCCTAAACACCCCTGGTGGATGGTCGCTCGTACCTTTGCGGCCGTAATAACCGGTTTCTGCGCCTTTTATGCCTTTTCGGTCCTACCATTAGCACAGGTCTACGCAATTATTTTTGCTTCCCCCCTGCTCATTACAATTCTTGCCATTCCGATTTTGGGGGAGCAGGTCAAGCTTCGGCGGTGGATCGCCGTTGCGATCGGCCTTTGCGGGGTGATGGTTGTGCTACGGCCCGGGAATTCAAGTCTTGAGCTTGGTCATCTAGCGGCCTTGATCTCGGCCATTTGCGGAGCAATCGCATCGATCATTGTCCGCAAAATAGGCCGTGAAGAGCGCACAGTTGTTATCATGCTCTATCCCATGATGGCAAATTTTATCGTCATGGCCGCCGTTCTGCCCGTGGTCTACCAACCTATGCCAATCGAAGATTTAGGCAAACTCGGGATTGTCGCAATTTTTGCCTGGATCGCGGGAAGATTTTTGATCGCGGCTTACAACACAGGTGAGGCTGTTGTGGTCGCCCCGATGCAATACTCCCAAATACTGTGGGCAACATTCTACGGATTGATGTTCTTTGACGAAAAACCAGATACTCACACAATCATTGGGTCATGTATCATTATTGCCAGCGGGTTGTTTATTGTACTCCGGGAAAGCAAGTCGCCTGGATCAGAACAGCCGGTTTTGCGCACACGCTCGCGCCCGGAGACGGGCACGTCACCGCGTGTCTCAACTTTCATAAAACGTAGGAATCCGAAAAAATGATTGGTCTCACATTTCTGCCCGTCTCTTTCGCAGAATAGCAATCAACAAGCTTTCAAAGTTCTAGATAGGTGGCGATGGGTTTTCTTAAATTGGTTTAACTCAAAAGCGGATTGCGGTCGTGAAAGCTGACAGAGCTTCAGCCGGATGGATGCTTCTTTTGGCTCAATTGCTTTTTGAAGCATGGCGGCATCGTTTTTCCTTTGGCAACGGTCCTGCCTTATGGCCTCCACTACACCTTGCTCGCCGCCTCTGGTTTCGTTCCGGGCGTGCCGTTGCTTGCACTCCTGACCTCTTTGCAGGCGCGGCTGGAATGCATCGCAGGTACTGCCGTGGGTTGCCGGATTGCAGCAACAGGGGTGATGGCTGTAGCTCTGCCGACTGTCTCGACATGAATTGACACTTGATCTGTCCCCCAGCGCCAGCAAAGTAGCTGAGCGAGTCGCCTTCAGGACTTGCAGACTAGAGAGCAATCAATGAACTTTCGCATGATCTTCCGATCTTCTCTATTCCATTTCTTCGCCCTCGGTGCGTTGATATTTGCCGGTTTTGCATTGTTGAACGAAACGCCCCCTACCGCGCGATTGGATTCCATTTCTCTGAGCAACGAAGAGGCACGTATGCTTGCAGAGCGCTTTTCCGCAACATGGAACAGGCCGCCTACAACGCAGGAACTGGATGGATTGATGCGCAACTGGGCACTGGAAGAGGCGAGTGTCAGGGAGGCGCTCGCTCTCGGTCTGGATCAGGGCGACGCGATCATCCGGCAGCGGCTGAACCTGAAGATGCAGTATATTGCTGAGTCAGCAGCCGCCGCTCTGACGCCTGACGACGCCACGCTCCAATCCTATCTCGATGCGAATTCAGAACGTTTCATGCAACCTGCCCGTATGGCTTTCGAGCAGGTAATCCTGCCGCCGGACGGGGATCCAAGCGAGCTTCGAGCGAGGCTCGAAAAAGGCGCCGATCCATCAACAATCGGAAAGGCAAGCCTACTGCCCCCTACCCTTCCTTTGACGCCCGCGCCCGTGATCGACCGAACATTTGGCACGGGTTTCCATGCAAGCCTGGCAGAACTGGTTGCAGACAAGTGGTCTGGTCCGGTGCAAAGCGCCTATGGTCAGCACCTTGTGCGGGTCATCGACGCGATCAATGGCACGATCTCGCCACTCGCCGATATCCGCGACCGGGTCGAAGCAGAATGGCGCGCATCGGAGATGCAACAGATGCGGGCGACCTTCAATGCGGCATTGTTGGAGCAATATTCGGTATCCTTGCCGGACCCTGATGCGGTGCTGGGCCAGTGAAACGATACGCGCTGATCCTGATCATGGTGATCGTGAACTGGCTACCAGTGTCTGTGTCGGCGCACGGCCTCGATCCTGGCTTCCTTGATTTGGTATCGATCGGAAATGACAGCTGGCGGGTGACTTGGCGGGCTCCGGATGTCAACGGTCAGCCGATGACAATCGAGGCGCAACTACCAAGAAACTGCGTGCATCCTGCCCTAGCCACACCGCGTTTTGATGGCCGCGCGTGGACGACCAAATGGGTGACCAACTGCCCGGGTGGTTTGCGGGGCGGCGTCATCGAAATCTTGGGGCTTGATCGCACCAGCACGGACACGCTCGTGCGATATGAACTGGCGCCGGGCCAAACGCAGGTGCATCGCCTGACATCGTCAAATACCTCTTTCACCGTGCCCGAGGACCCAGGCAAGATCGAAATCCTGACAAGCTATGTGGCACTCGGCGTGACGCATATCCTGGAAGGCGTGGATCACCTGCTGTTCGTCTTGGCCCTTGTGCTGCTGATCCGTGACCGTATGCGGATGCTCTGGGCGATCACAGCTTTTACAGTTGCTCACAGCATCACACTGGCGGCAGCCTCTTTCGGCTGGCTGAACCTGCCGCCACCCCCGGTCGAAGCGATTATCGCTCTCTCCATCGTCTTTCTCGCTTACGAGCTGTCGTTACCCGTCGCGGACCGCGATCCGGTCTCCGAACGGTTTCCTTGGATCGTGTCTTTCGGTTTCGGATTGGTTCATGGATTGGGCTTTGCTGGAGCCCTGGAAGAGATAGGCTTGCCGACAGGTGATATCCCACTGGCGCTTTTTGCGTTCAACATCGGCGTGGAACTTGGACAGCTTCTCTTCATCGCGTTTGTGCTTACGTTAGGATTCGCACTCAGGTGGCTCTATCCCCAATTGCAACACAAAGCCGGATCACTTGCCCGCTTTGCCAGTTATGGCATCGGGAGCCTCGCCGCCTTTTGGGTCATCGAGCGCGTTGCAGGGTTTTGATCGCAATGCGCAAAACCATAGTCATCAGGTTCTGCACGCTAAATCTGACTGCACCCTTGCAACCACCGTCGATATTTCACGCAGCTATTACCCTCTTCAGAGCATTTCCTACCAGCAAAAATACCGCCTAAATCATATTGCTGACCGCGTGTTTGTGGCTTTCAGGAACCTCTCCTGGGCTCGAAACAGCTCGATCTTGTCTACTGACAACGCATAGCCAGTTCCAGCACCCTGGCTCGACTTGGACGCCTTGTCATGATCAATCATGTCCCTTAGGACGTCCGCCAAAGCAGTTTGTACTTTGGGCAACAAGTCGCTCCATTCCAGATCAATGAAATCGTCCGCGAGTGTCTAGTTTCCCGGTAGCGGCAATATCGAGCAAGCCGCCAAAGACCGGCGCCCGAACAGGACTGCTTGGGCGTGCCGGCTTCGGATAGCTGCCAAATACTCTGACAACCGATCCGTAAAATGTTACCTCACCCGTCAATTGGCAGCTTCTTTGGAGCGCGCCACATAGGCGGCAATCGTCACGAGATCACCCAAGGCGACAGAACGCGCGCGCATCAGCGGTTCCAAAACGGCGGTTTGCGACCAGTTGGAGCGTAGGGAAAACTGTCGTGCAACAATAACACCTGCTTCGGGACGCTCGTTGACCAATCCGTCAATGCTGTTTTGTACGGCTGTCATGATTTGTGGATTGCCAATGCCGTGATGTACAGACATCGCCATGACAATCTGTTCGAGCTTGTCCAGCGGCTGCTTTGGATCAAGGAGCATGGTGTTTGCCAAATGCTCGACACCTGATGCACCTTCAAGCTCAATGTAGGCGGCCGCGAATGCGCCAAGGTTGTTGGCCCAGTTCCAATCCGCGACCCGGTTGATAAAGTCATGAATTTCAGCTCTCGCGGCGGGCGTTCCCGATAGACCCAGAAGCAACGCTTGAATGGCTTGGTACTGATATCCCGTTTTGGTCCATAGGTTTTCCAACAGGTCTTCGTCGGAAAAACGTAAATCCAACTGGCGCAATTCAGCGTAGGGCACTTTATCCAGCTCGCCGATGACTATGGTTTCATGTGTAAGTACAGGACTGTCTTGCAAAGAAACGATGAAATCCAAGCGGCTTTGCGGCATTGCATTCTGCCAAGACAGACGATGATCCAGCGTAGTTTCAAGGATATCTTGGAAACTCTGATTGACATAGGCAACCCGTTGCCACCCGCTTTCCAGAGTGTGAGCGAACAAGACGGTATCGGCAGGGACCGCTGCCAGATGTCGACGACTTGGCGTGTCCACAAGCTGTTCGATGGGCGGTATCTCATCGTTGCCAACCAGGATGCGGTTCACTTTGTAGACGAAGGGATTTTCGTTGTCGGGACGCGCCAGCACCAGTTTTTCTGCGTCCACAATCCAATCGATTGCCGTCCGCTCCGGTTTGACCATGTCAAAAGCGCAGGAAAGAGCCGGTCCTGCAACAAAGCATAACGCTGCAACCGCCAGACGTCGCAACCACTTGGTTACCCCGTCCGAAAACCGCTGGCGAAGTCGTCCGTAACGCCCTGAGGCGTATGAAGTTACCATGCCCATGCTTCCATTTTGCCAGCGTAAATCGCATAGCCGGTTTGACCCAATTTGGTTGCATGGAAATCGTACATTGGGTTCAAAGTATCAATGACCTCATCCACCTTATGCTCAACGATCATGCTACCATAGAACAGGATCAGCTGGTACCCAATCTTCTTACATCATTTCTCGTCAGGTTTCAGCCACACCAGAAACTAGAGCATCTACCAAAAGCACTAAAGCAGCCGTGCACTTCTTTGGTTTGGCAGCGGCGCCCTCTTTTGACAATCAGATTGCAAGTTTTCGGTTTTGACCATCTCACCATTGGCACGGGGGTTTGGCAGCCTGGCAAAAGCAACATTCGAATGGCTGCCTCGCGAGTGATCGTGGAGTCGATGGCCGAAGTTGTGGCGACCAAAGTGGCAACAAACGCCGCACAAAACACGAAACAGCGCTCTATCGCAGGCGGCAAGAAAGTGGGACAACGCGCTGCAATGATACCCCGTTTTAAACCAATCGAATGAAGGATAAATGCTAACGGACGCGCCAAATATCTATTCCGGAGGTTGTGTTAGACCCCAAGTTGCGTTTCTTTGGAGTTGTAAAACCTATTCCCCGGAGAGATCGAATTGTCCGACCGACTTCTATTGATGCTGGCTGCCATCGGGCTTGTACCCATCGCGCTGTTTTATGGCCTCGCTCCGTCGATCACATTGCCATACTTGTTGGGGTTTCCGGTGGAAGGATTGCACCAGACCCATGTCTTTCGCGCGATCATGGGGCTCTACCTGGCAAACGTCGCCTTTTGGATTTCAGGCGCATCGATCCCGTCTTTGACGCGTCCAGCACTCTGGGCCCTCCTAGTCTTTATGGGTGGTCTTGCTTCGGGTCGGGTTATCAGCCTGCTGGTAGACGGAACGCCAAATTTCGTTCTGCTTTTTTTTCTTGGAGCCGAAATCGTTTTCGGCACGCTGGCGGCAATTAACCTGAAAAAGACGACATTGCGTTGAATTAAGGGTGTTGTTTGATGTCATTTCAAAAAGTCTTCCTGACGACCTTGGCGGTCCTGTCGTTGTGCAGTTCCGCGAGCAGCCAAGAAACACTTCAAATAGCGGTTGATCAATCTTTCGAGGTGGTAAGCCAGACGGTAGAGGATGCCAGTCTTACGCCGGTACTGACGATAGATCATGCTCGACTCGCCGCTGCCGAAGGAGTGGAAATGCCGCCTTCCCGCGTACAATTGTTTTCAGATCTTCGCGTTAATACGATGATTTTGCAGCAGAACGTGCGCGCCGGGTTGGATTTGCCGTTTCGTGTCCTGTCATACGCTGAAAACGGGGCATCTAAGGTGATCTACACACCTGGATCATTTCTTGCACAGCGACATCCACTGACCTCCGGTTCAACTCTTTCCGATTTCGACAAACGTATCGAGGCCGCGTTCGGGAGTTTGAAAGACACGACACCTCAACCTATGGCAACCGAAGGAGTCGACAGGGACTTCGCCATCATTGAACTCAGATCACAATTTCCGGTGGCTGAAACCGTCGACCGCCTCAAAAAGGCAATCACAGCGCAATCTGATACGATCTGGTTCGGAGAAATCGATTTTCAGCGGGAAGCGGCAACAATCGACGTTGAGTTGATGCCAGCGCAGCTCCTGCTGTTTGGTGGACCGGCTCCAGGGGGCGTCGCAATGGCCGACTTCCCCGCGATCGGACTTGACGCCTTTTGTCAAAAATTGCTCGTCTATGCAGGAGAGGACGGAAAAGCAATTGTCCTTTTCAATGATATCGCCGCCTTGGCTGAATTGCACTACGGGCACTCCGCCAAGCCCCATGCAATGTTAAACAAAAGACTGACGGAGACGTTCGCAAATGCAATCACACAGTGAAAGTCCCGCCGCATAATTCCAATGCTTAGGATTCAATTAACGACGATTACCTATCGTTGCGGAATCCCTGAATGTGTTCAGGGCAAATCAAAAAAGAAAGGGAGAGACCTTGGACTTTAATCCTAAAATAACCCAATCGATGGTGGCCGGTCTGATGGCAACTTTCGTCATGACGACATCGTCTATTGCGCAGGAGGACCGCCCCAATATTCTGGTCATCATGGCTGATGATGTCGGCTGGGCCAGTCTGGGCAGCTATCATCAGGGCGTGAAGAGCATTGAAACACCAAATCTTGATCGACTTGCTGCCGAGGGTACTCGGCTTACTGACTACTACGCCGAACCAAGCTGTACTGCGGGGCGCTCCTCATTTCTGACCGGTCAATTCCCGATCCGTACAGGGATGCACACGGTCGGATTGCCTGGCGATCCGGTGGGATTGAGCAATGACGATCCCACAATAGCCGACATGATGAAATTGCTTGGCTACACAACTGGTCAATTCGGCAAAAATCATCTTGGCGATCAAAACCAGTTCCTGCCCACAACAAAGGGTTTTGATGAATACTGGGGATGGCTCTACCACTTGAACGCCATGGAATACACGTCTGACCCGGACTGGCCGGATGATCCTGAATTCGAAGCACAGTTTGGTCCGCGCAACGTTATTTATGCCTTTGCAACTGAAGAAACAGATGAAACCGTGGATCCGCGATGGGGCTTGGTGGGCAACCAGCGCATTGTAGACGACGGACCGGCACCGCCCGAGCGACAGAAAACGCTGGACGATGAAGTGACAGAGAAAACGCTCGACTTTATCAATCGGGCGGTGGAAGGCGCATCCCCATTCTTTGTGTGGATGGCGCCCGCGCGTGCACACGTCTGGACCAATCTCAGCCCCGAGTATGAAGCAATGCTTGGAAATGGGCGGGGCTTGCAGGATGTTGTCATGAAAGAGCTGGACGACAATGTCGGAAAGGTGCTTGCGCGTCTTGATGAGCTTGGCGTCAGCGACAACACGATTGTCGTCTTCACGTCAGACAACGGCCCGGAAACATTAACCTGGCCTGATGGCGGTACGACACCATTCCATGGAGAGAAAGGCACAACTTGGGAAGGTGGCTTTCGAGTTCCTGCGATCGTTCGCTGGCCCGGGCAGATTCCGGAAGGGCGCGTTGCAAATGGTATATTCTCTGGGATGGACTGGATGCCAACGCTGGTTGCCGCCGCTGGCGGGCCGGACAATCTGCCTGAAGAGCTGCTGTCAGGTTACGAAGGTTACAATGTCCATTTGGATGGGTACAATCAATTGTCCTATCTGACAGGCGGCGAAGAGAGCAACCGCGAGGAAATCATCTACTACGAAGGCACCAACTTGCAGGCCATCCGATACCGCGACTGGAAAGCACATTTTGTCGTGCAGCATCATGGTTGGGGGGGACCAAAAGACGAATTGAATGCACCTTTGCTCGTCAATTTGCGCCGCGATCCCTATGAAAAAGCAGCGGAAGAGTCTGGCATGTACACCGAATGGATGGGCAAGAAAATGTGGGCTTTCGGACCCGCAGCAAAGCTCGTGCAAAGACACTTGCAGAGCTTTCAGGACTTTCCACCGCGCGGCACTGTCGTCGCAAACCAAGGCAACGTTGAGAAGCAGATTTCCAGCGAAGGCGGCATGTCGCAATAAATTCGCATGCAGAGTTGCCTCGCAGTTTTCATTGCGGGGCAACACAAGATTTTGGTAAAATTGGAACCTCCTCACGACAGCCCACACCGACACAAGTCGGGCGGACCCAAAAAAGAGACGAGCAGAAATGCTCGCCTCTTGCCCATGCAAAACCTGTTCGACTAATTTGGTGCTCAATCCACTACTTCTGCCGCAGACCGATCCCACTTGGGCAAGCTTCACTGGACCAGCCACCCTTCCACGAGCATCGTGTCCAAGCGCACTTCAAAGCCCTCACCATCCTTGTGACGCGGTCGAAACTGGCAATGTTTTTCAGTGACATAAGCGAAGCCCAGTCGTGCGAAAGCGCCCCGGAGGGCGCTTCGCAGGTTAAGTTGGTTGCGGGAGGGCGCAACAGACGATCTCTGCGCGCCGGGGCCAGAAACGCAAAAACCTCCGCGGCAGGGCCAGCGGAGGATTCGCAATTATCGTTGGTTGCGGGGGCTCGCAACTTACGATTTTTGCTGTTGGTCGAGAGCGGAGTTCCGCAGCTTGCAGCGTGAGAAAGGTGAGCGCCTCTGCCAATCACATTGTTCTCAGTCGTCACGTCGGCTTCGCTTGGACAC
>NZ_JBGCEQ010000020.1:0-222601 GCF_045106495.1 Roseobacter sp. | reverse complement strand
GTTTCAAATCACTAAAATTCCGCTAAGGCGTTGATTTTTCATGATTAATTTAAGTAAAATGGTGCCCCCACACGGACTCGAACCGCGGACCTATTGATTACAAATCAATTGCTCTACCAGCTGAGCTATAGGGGCACTGCGCGGTGATTTAGTGAGTTTGTGCGTCCCGCGCAAGAGGGGAAATTACTAAAACAATTGGGTTTGTGAAGCTTGACGCCACAAGCTAGATTGATCCAACACCAAACGTATCTATCGGAGTGCTATGCAACTGGTTTTTCATACAGGCTCCCACTTCACCGAAGAAGAACGCCTTTTAAAGTGTGTTTCGCTTAATAGTGATGCGGTTCGGGGGAGAGGAATTTTGATCCCGGATCCAGCGAAGTACCGCAAGCTGATATCGGAAACAATGTCCGCTATGCGCGTGTCAAACGCCACCGAAAATGCGCGTGACGTTTTGTTGAAGGCGATAACCGACAACGAGACGACAAACCGATTGATCTTGTCAAATGCCGACTTTTTCGCGACCGCGAAAGTTTCCGTTCAAAACGGTTTGATTTACCCACAGGCATCGGAGCGTATGGGTTTTGTTTCGCAGATCTTTCACAACGATCAGCTCGAACTGTTTATGGCGATGCGAAACCCTGCGACTTTCCTACCTGCGATTTTCCAACAATCACCGCTTGATGGTTTGATTGACTTCACTGCAGGTATCGATCTGCACAAACTGCGTTGGTCAGAGACGCTATCACGCATTCGAGATGCCGTTCCGGATGTCAAAATGACGGTCTGGTGCAACGAAGACGCGCCGCTCATCTGGCCGCAGGTCCTTCGACACATTTTAGGCGTTGAAAACGCGTGGAAAATCACCGGTGGTTTGGATTTGTTGCAGGATATCATCCAGCCGGAGGGGATGAACAGATTGCGGGCTTATTTAGACAAGCACCCTGATATCTCGGAAGATCAACTGCAGCAAGTTATGGCAGTGTTCCTTGAGAAATTTGCCATCGATGCGGCCATTGAAGAAGAACTGACCATGCCGGGTTGGACAGACGCCTTGGTTTCCGAAATGACCGCAATTTATGAGGAGGATGTCTTCGTCGTTGAAAGCATTCCTGGTGTGCACTTTATCGCACCTTAGTGTTGTAGCCATTATCGCGACCCAAAATTTCCACCAGTTTCGTCGTGACATGAAAAATGATAATTAAAATCAATACGTTCTGGCAAAAAACGCCTATGCTGAGGTGCGCCAAGTTGGACCACTCAGTTTGATGCATTCAGACTAGTGGTTTTACAAATCAACAGCTTGACCAAGGTGCGCAGAACGCTGCGCAGCTATGCCAATCTTTACAGCCCAGAGACCGTCTTCGAAGGACACGTCCGGTTTTGTACGTTTCCCTCTGATTAGATCCAGAAAGCCCTGATGCTGATAAAATGTGGACCCGTTGTGATCACCAGCAGCCAAGAGGGCAGGGGGTACAGGTATTTCGCGCGTTATCGGACGTTTGGGTGCGCGGGGGCTCACTTCGAGAACCGGCGTCGGTGCGGCACCGAGATCATCGGGCCAAAACCGAGTGGGACCGGGCACGAAAGCTTCTATCTTGCCAACTGCGCCCACGGCCGAAATCACTTCCTGATACTTTGCGCCTTCAGCGAACATACATAGCTCGAGCATAGCGCGCTTGTCGTCTTCGAAATCGACCATGACATAGCCGTTATCAATAATATCGGGCACGGCTCCCTCATATTTTTCATCGAGGTGGTTCACTGATTGTGCTGCGCTGGCCATCACACGGATGGGCTTTGTTCCCATGATCAGACGCATCAGATCAAAGAAATGACAGCACTTTTCGACAAGTGTGCCGCCTGTTTTCGCACTAAACCTGTTCCAATTATCGACTTTGTGCAAGAATGGAAATCGGTGTTCGCGAATTGTAAGCATCTTCACACCGCCCGTCGCAGCCTCCGCCTCCTGCAACAACGCCGCGATGGGCGGCATATAGCGGTATTCCATCGCTACCCCGATGGGCGCGGGATAGTCACCCACGACGTCCTGTAACCGCGGAATGTCCGCAGGGTCCGTTAGCAGGGGTTTTTCAACCAAAAGGGGCAGAGGCCGTTTCGCCGCGATCTCGATTATTTGGCTCGCGTGGCAAAAGTTCGGACTGGTGATGACAAGGCAATCCATTGCGTCTTCATCGAGAAGAGCATCCAATGATCCCACAAATTTAGCATGCGGAGCCAAGCTGCTTGCGATCTTCCGCATGCCGTCATCTGGCTCGAAAATGACCGCGACCGTTGTGCTTGGCAGCAAAGCAATGTTTTTTAAATGCTCCTGGCCCATCATACCACATCCAATCATGCCGTAGCGTATGACTTTACTCATTCCCATGATCCTTATTTCAACCGCTGCACATAGACGGCTTTACTGGTGTCAAACCAAGTGCGTGAAAATTCAATTGCAGTGGGTTTATCTGCCCAGCTGAAGCGTTCTACATAGCCGCAAGGCGCATTGGTTTCGCCCAAATCGCGTGGCGTCCAATCGGGCAACGTACCGATGCTGACCCGGTCTTCCGCACGCGTGATCCAAAAGTTCAATTGCGAGAGATAGGTTTGGTACAGGGAATCAGACAGTCGATCTGCGCTCAATTCACCCACACTGGCGTCGAGCCAAATTTCTTCTACCGCAATTGCTACATCATTGAGAAAGCGCTTACGCCGTATGCGCGTGGCGCGGGCGCTCGTGCCGAAGGGTGGTAGGTCCACCGGTTTTGACATGACTTGAACCGCCAGTACCTGAGCCGAAGGCAAGCCACCGCCAGAGAGCAGTTCAAGTCGGAACATGGCGTAGAAACCAGCAGCCTTGGCGGATTTCTGAATGTAGTTGCCCGATCCTTGCACACGGCGCAGCAGGCCCTTGCTTTCCAGCGTTGCCAAAGCTTTGCGCAGGGTCCCGATTGAGGTGCCAAGAGAAACCGCCATATCCCTTTCTGGCGGCAACCGTTCTCCATTCAGTAAACGTCCGGCATCGATGTCCCGCGCGATCAGCTCACTCAACTGGACATACTTTGGCAGGGCATTGGCGTTCTGCGGGGGGAGAGCCATGGCGGGATCGGTACGTTTTCCAAAAATTGATACACCATTGATCTACCAGTTTGTGGATGCTATTCAAGGGGCATCTCATATCGGTTCGGGCAAAAGGAAGACTTATGACGATCGTACCGGTCACCTCGGCTGATTTGGATGCGGCGGAAGTATCCTGGTTTTCGGCGCTTTGCTCGGATGACTACCAGTTTCTGGGGGTCCCGGATGGTGATCTGAGGTCGTCCTGGAAACATTGTTCCGAGATTGTCAAAACCGCTGAGGCGCAGGGGTTTCGCAACATCCTGTGCCCCTCGTCTTATCAGGTTGGGCAAGATACGCTGAGCTTTGTGGCAGGGTGCGCGCCCATCACCGAAAAGATCAACCTACTGGCGGCTGTCCGTTGTGGTGAGATGCAGCCCATCATGCTAGCCCGCACGATCGCGACGCTGGACCACATGCTTGAAGGTCGACTGACGGTAAACATCATCAGTTCCGATTTTCCTGGAGAGAAGGCGGAAAGCGCCTTCCGGTATCGACGGTCTCGCGAAGTGGTGGAGATCCTCAAGCAAGCCTGGACTCGCGATGAGATCGATCATCAGGGCGAGATTTACCAGCTGGATAATGTGACTTCGGACCCGGCACGGCCTTTTCAAACCGGCGGACCGTTGCTTTACTTTGGCGGCTACTCTCCGGCGGCTTTGGAATTATGTGCTGAGCACTGCGACGTTTACCTGATGTGGCCCGAACCCAAGGATCAGATCGCTGGGCGCATGCAGGCCGTTCACGCACTTGCAGCGGAGAAAGGTCGGACGCTGGATTATGGTCTCCGGGTCCACATGATCGTGCGCGATACTGAAGCCGAAGCCAAGGAATACGCTGAGTATATCGTGTCCCAGTTGGACGATGAATATGGCCGCAAAATCCGGGAAAGGGCCTTGGATGCCACGTCGCTTGGCGTATCGCACCAATCCAAAAACCGCGATATTGCGGATGAGTTCGGGTATGTCGAACCGCATCTCTGGACGGGCGTTGGACGCGCGCGCTCAGGTTGTGGTGCCGCGTTGGTTGGTTCTGCGGATCAGGTGTTGTCCGAGATCGAAGCCTATCAGAAGATGGGCATTCGGGCTTTTATCTTCTCGGGTTACCCCCACATCGAAGAAGCGCAACATTTTGGGCGTCTGGTCATGCCGCATTTGACAACCTGTTCGTTACCGCATGCCTATGGTCGGGTGCCAACATCTGCGCCCGATACACCTTTGGCCGCAGGAGTACGTCGCTGATGGAACGCATTGCCCTCTCAGACAGCTTGGAAGTCAGCCGCCTTGTTTACGGCATGTGGCGACTCGCCGATGACCCTAACACCGCGCCCGGTCACGTGCGCGCGAAAATTGATGCCTGTCTTGCGCAGGGTATCACGACGATGGATCAGGCGGACATCTATGGCGGGTATGCCGCAGAAGACGTGTTGGGCGCCTGCCTGAAGCAAAGCCCTGGTCTGCGCGATCAACTCGAAATCGTCACGAAGTGCGACATCGTGGCCCCGATTGGAAAATACGCCGATCGACGCGTGAAATACTACGATACTTCGGCGGCGCATATTAATGCATCAGTCGAGGCGTCTTTGGAAGCAATGGAGATCGAGCATATTGATCTTCTGTTGATCCACCGTCCCGACCCCATGATGGATGCGGCCGAGACCGGCGAAGCGCTCGATGCGCTGATCGAAAGTGGCAAGATCGGAGCGGCGGGTGTGTCAAACTTCCGGCCTTGGGATTGCGATTTGTTGCAATCCGCAATGACGAATACGCTGGTCACTAACCAGATCGAACTGTCTTTGGCTGCACGCGAAAGTTTTACAAACGGCGATCTTGCTCATGCGCAGCAGCAAAAAATCGCGCCGATGGCCTGGTCGCCTCTGGGTGGCGGCAGCCTGATGACTGAAAGCAGCGCTGCGACGGCCAAGATAGATGAGATGGCAATAGCGCAAGGCGTTGATCGTGCCGCAGTGGCCGTCGCCTGGTTGTTGGCCCATCCGTCCCGTATTTTACCGGTGATGGGCACCAATACCCTGTCGCGGATCGCCACATTTGCCGATGCGTTCAAGGTGGAGATGGATCGTCAGACGTGGTTCGAGCTTTATGAAGCAGCAAATGGTCAGGAGGTCGCGTGATGGCGGACGGAACACTGCAAATGGCCCAAATGCACGGGTTTACACCGGGACCAGACACCCAAAGACAGTTTCGCGACGCGCTGGGTCAGTTTTCGACTGGCGTCACGGTTGTTACTGTGCAGGCCGCGCAAGGCCCAGTTGGTATGACGGCCAATTCGTTTTCCAGTATCTCGATGGATCCGCCATTGGTGATGTGGAGCCCGGCAAAATCATCCAGCCGCTATGCCGCTTTTTTACAGGCAGAGCATTTTGCAGTGCATGTGATGGGTGCCGAACATGAAGACATTGTCATGGGCTTTGCCCGATCCGGCCAAGCCTTTGACGGGTTGGACCTCGAGCTCAACGTGCACGGCGTGCCATTGCTCAATGACTGCCTGGCCCGATTTGAGTGCAGCACACATCAAGTTCATGACGCGGGCGATCATTCGATTATTTTGGGCCGTGTTCTTTCAGCTGCTTCCCGGGAGGGGGAGGCGTTGATTTTTTGCCGAGGCCGTTTCAGACGGTTTGACAAAGAGGCCTAAAAGGCCAACCAATGGAGTGTGCGGGGAAAACCCGTGCAAGGTGACCCGGAATACCCGGGCGCAAGGGAGGAGGCTCCGATATGGGAGCATTGCTGGCGGTGATGACACCGCTCCGGCTTGTGAACGAGGCTTTGCTGACGCTGGGCCGGGCCATTGGCGTCTTTGCGGTCGCTGCGATGGTTGTCGCGATCCTGATACAGGTGTTTTTCAGATATGTACTGAACAGCGCGTTGCCCTGGCCGGACGAAGCCGCGCGGTTTTGCATGATGTGGATGACCGGTCTGATGGCACCGACCGCTTTCAAGCGCGGAGGGTTTGTTGCAATCGATACATTGGTGCGCCTTTTACCGCAGCGCATTGGCGCCTTGATCACCTTGCTTTTGCTTTTCGTTAGCCTGGGCGTTCTGCTTGTGGCAGTGCAGATCGGCTGGTCCGAAGTCACTGGCTTTGCAGGCAGTTTTAAAACAGCCTCGCTGCAGACCTTTGTCGCCTTCGGTTTTGCGGATGGTTTCCCTTGGATCACACTCGACTGGGGCTGGGAAAAAATGCCACGCAGTCAAATGATGGCGTCGCTGCTGGTTGGCGTGGCCTTGCTCATCTCGGTGAATGTCGAATTGATTTTGCGCGCCTTGGTGAGAATGATGGGCGGCGGGGATGAATTGCCGCCGATCACTCTCGAAGAACAAGTGGGAGCCGAATAATGCTGGTCTGGTTTCTCCCACTGTTTTTGGTCTTCCTGATGATCGGCCTGCCGGTCTTTTTCGGCCTTTTGGCCGCGCCGGGCATCCTATTGTGGCTGAATGGTCAGGAAAAAGACATCACGCTTCTTTATCGCAACCTTTACAATGGGATGGACAGTTTCCCATTGATGGCGATCCCGTTTTTCATGCTTGCGGGCGAATTGATGAATCGTGGCGGGATCACAATGCGCCTGGTGGAGTTTGCTCAGGCCATGATGGGGCATTTTCGCGGCGGTTTGGCGCATGTGAACATTCTGTCCTCGATGCTGTTCGCCGGTCTTTCGGGGTCCGCCGTAGCCGATACTTCTGCGTTAGGATCCATGCTGATCCCCGCGATGGAGAAACAGGGCTACACCCGCCGGTTTGCCGCCGCCATTACAGCAGCCAGTTCCGTGATCGGACCGATCATTCCTCCTTCGGGCATCATGATCATCTATGCCTACGTGATGGGCGAAAGTGTCGCCGCGCTGTTTCTGGCCGGCATCGTGCCGGGCATTATGGTCGGTCTTGGCCTGATGCTGATGGTGAAATTCCAAGCGGACAAATACGACTTTCCAGTTGCCACGAAGAAGCACTCCTGGGGCGAGCGGGGGCAGGCCAGCCTGAAGGCTTTCTTTCCATTGCTGACGCCGGTGATCATACTAGGCGGCATCCTGGCAGGTGTGTTTACACCGACCGAAGCCGCCGCTGTCGCCGTGGCTTATGCTCTGGTGATCGGATTGTTTGTGATGCGCACGCTCAAGCTTAGTGATCTGCCGGATGTGCTCAATCGCGCTGGGATCACCTCGGCCGTGGTGTTGTTGTTGGTAGGCGCCGCCATGGCGTTCAAGACCGTCGTCAGCCTCAGCCACGCGCCTGAGGCGATGGCCGAGTTTGTCCTGAGCCTCACTAACAATCCTCTGATCCTGTTGTTCCTCATCAACCTGCTGCTTTTTGTTGTAGGCATGTTCCTGGATGCGGGGCCCGCGATCATCATTCTTGGACCCATTTTAGGGCCGATTTTTGTCAGTCTGGGCGTCGATCCGATCCACTTCGCCATTATCATGAGCGTCAATCTGACCGTGGGTCTAGCGACGCCGCCCATGGGGCTGGTTCTGTTTGTCGCCTCCTCTGTGTCAGGTGAACGGGTGGAGGCCATTTCCAAGGCGATCCTGCCTTTTCTTGCCATCGAGGTCGTAGTCATATTTCTCATAACCTACATTCCGGCAATATCCATGACGGTGCCGCGTCTTACCGGATTTGCAAACTGACATACGCCAGTTGCAAGCCATCTGAAACTGAACGGGAGAGAGTTTAATGCTGAAAAACACACTGAAAACACTGACCATTGCAGCGCTGCTTGCAGGGACAGCGATGGCGGCTTCTGCAGCCGATATTAAAATCCGGGCTACGGCCAATTCCAATGAGAATGACGAAGACTATGACGGTTTGGTCGTATTCAAGAACTATGTCGAAGCCGCTTCGAACGGCGCGATTGAAGTGGAACTCTTTATAGGCACGCAGCTTTGTGGCAACGGGGCGGAATGCCTTCAGGGTGTGGCCGACGGCACCATTGACGTTTATGTCTCCACATCGGGTGGTGCCTCGGGGATTTTCCCTTATGTTCAAGTGCTTGATCTGCCGTATCTGATGGCCGATGACCGCATCGCCGAAACTGTTCTCTCCGGCGACTTTACCCGCAAAATGCGCGAAATGGCGTTGGAGGATTCCGGAGATACGATCCGGTTGATGACGATCGGTAACACCGGCGGATGGCGCAACTTTGCCAACACCAAGCGCCGGGTCGCAGAGCCCAGCGACATGGAAGGCCTGAAGATCCGCACCGTCGTTGCCGATCTACCGCAGGAATTGGTCAAGGCATTGGGTGCAGCACCAACCCCGATCCCTTGGCCGGAACTGTTTACGTCTTTCCAGACTGGCGTGGTTGAAGGCTCGAAAAACGGGATCACCGACATCATGGGCATGAAGTTTCCGGATGCGGGGCTTAAATATGTCACGCTGGACGGGCACGCATATATGGGCGCGCTTTGGTGGATGAATAATGCCAAATTCCTCGAGATGCCCGAAGACATGCGCCGCGTAGTCGTGGATGGGTTTTACGCTTTGCAGCAAGCAACCTTTGCCTCTCCCAAACGCAAATCCATCGCCGCCTATGAGCAATTCGTGGCCGAAGGCGGAGACCTCTATGTACCCACGCCTGAACAAAAAGCAGCCTTCAAAGAAGGTGCTGCACCGGTTTTTGACTGGTTCAAGGGAAACGTGGGTCGGGGCGAAGAGATCTTCGATGCGCTATCCACAGCCGTAACTGAAGCCGAAGCGGAAATCGGGGCGGCACGTGCCGCGGACCTGAATTAGTCTGGCGAGGGGCGGCCACAGCATGCCGCCCCTACCGAAACGGATACATCCAAACCTTGTAGTCAGCCACCAGGACATGCGCTTTTTCGATTTCCTCAGGTGTCATTTTCTTGACCACTTCTTCCAGGCTGATCGCGGCATCCGGGTCGCCACCAATCGCCGAAAGCGTGTACCACATATAGGCGCGCACCAGATCGATGGCGGGCAATCCGCGCCCGACCTCATAGTACCACCCGACTCCCGATTGCGCACCGGGATGTCCTTTCATAGCCGAACGCAGGTACCACTCGAAAGCGCGCACATCGTCGCGCGGCACCCCCAATCCCATAGCATACATGACCCCGATCAACTCTTCCGCGTCAGCGTTACCCGACCGGGCGGCTGGCCACAGCGCGCTATAGGCTTCTTCAAATCGACCCTCTTCCATCATGTCGCGCGCGGCTTCGATTTCCGCAAAAGCGGGCGCTGCGAAAAGCGTGCAGGCAAGAAATACGGCGCGCATGGGTTTGTGTTCTCCTGTTTTGCCTGTGCGGCTGGCGCAGGCGATCTGCCACCCGCTTTAACCCAAGCGGATTTTTTGGACTTTTATCGGGACCAAGCCGCTTTGGGCCAGTCATTGTTCTACGATACAATCCTCTCCGGCAACCAGAATATTGCCTGTGCCCATTGCCACCACCCTGATTTTGGCACCGGCGACGGGCTGTCTTTGGGCATCGGAGAAGGCGGCGTAGGGCTTGGACCGGACCGCACACCCGGAGACGATGCCACGCGCATCGCCAAGCGCATTCCACGTAACGCGCCCGGTTTGTGGAACTTGGGTGCACGGGAGTTGCATACATTTTTTCATGACGGGCGACTGAGCAAATCGAATATTTTTGGTAACGGGTTTAACTCCCCTGCGGAAGAATGGCTGCCAGAGGGGCTCAATTCGCTGCTGGCCGCTCAGGCCCTTTTCCCACTGACGTCTCAGTTTGAAATGGCGGGCAATCCGGGTGAAAATGAGATTATCGGCGCCGTGCATAACCGCATCGATGGTGCGTGGCCGATCCTGGCGAAACGCGTCCGTGTGGACGATGTCTACGGGCCTCGATTTGTCGCGGCTTTTGACCACATAAAAGTGCCCGAAGAGGTGACAATTGTCGAAATTGCCAATGCATTGGCGGCTTTCATGGCACTGGAATGGACCAGCATTGACAGTCCCTTCGACCGCTACCTCGCCGGTGACACAGCCGCGCTGACCGAATTCCAGCATGCCGGCATGTCTCTCTTTTACGGCAAGGCCGCCTGTGACACGTGCCATTCCGGAGCGCTATTGTCAGATCAACGATTTCATGCTCTGGGTTTGCCCGCGTTTGGGCCGGGGCGCACGCGTGCTTTTGATCCCTATGCGCGCGACGTCGGCCGGATGGGCGAGAGCAACCGGCTTGAGGACGCTTATGCGTTTCGCACACCGATGCTGCGCAATGTGGCGCTCACAGCCCCTTACGGTCACAACGGGGCCTATCCGACGCTCGAGAACATGGTGCGCCACCATCTTGATCCCGTGGCGATGCGCGCTCAATGGCGACCAGAAGATGCAAAGCTGCCGGATGTTGCATGGCTCGCCGCAACAGATTTCATCATTCAGTCGGATGCGCGCGAAATGGTCCGGCAGGCCCGTGTCATTCAACAGGTGCCACAGTTGTTAGAGGACCAGGAAATCGACCAGATTGTCGCATTTCTGGAAAGCCTGACCGGGTCAACAGTTGATACGCCCCCCTTTGGCGTGCCGGATTGGTTCAAGCCCTGAACGTTACCGCGTCAAGGCGTCCGACAGTGCGTGGTAAGAAGCTTTGGGGGTGCGATCCAGCGTGTCAAAATCCACGTGGATCAGCCCGAAACGCTTTTCATATCCCAGCGCCCATTCGTAGTTGTCCATCAACGACCAGAAAGTATAGCCCGCCAGGGGTACGCCTTCGGTCATGGCTTGTCGGGCCGCTGCCACATGCGCATTCAGGTAATCAATGCGCGCTTGGTCCGGCACATCAACCTGATCGGGGTGTGCCATCCCGTTTTCGGTCACATAAAGCGGCAGGCCCTTCGTGTAGTTTTCGTGCACCCAGATCAGAAAGTGATGCAAACCTTGCGGATAGATTTCCCAATCCATCTGGGTTTTGGGCAGCGGACCTGGAACCTCATCATGGGCCGGCCATGGGCCCTCAACTGGCGCGATACGTTTGCAGGTGTAATAGTTCAACCCGCACCAATCCAGCGGCTGCCCGATTAGGTCAAAGTCATGCTCCCATCCCTTGGGCATGTGGGGTGCGAGGCCCTCCATCACATCCTCAGGATAAGCCCCTTGAAACAACCCGCCTAGAAAGAAACGGTTGTAGTAACCGTCATAAAGCCGGGCCGCCTCTTCGGCCTTTGCGCTGTCATTCGCAGGATGCGCGAATTCCAGGTTGCACACGGCGCCGAGATTTTTGACGCCTAGCGCTCGCATTGTTTGAATCGCACGCCCGTGCGCTGTCAGGACGTGGTGCATAGCATGTGCGGTGGCGCGAATATCACGCATCCCCGGCGCATGGTGGCCCATGAAATGTGACAGCCACCCGACACACCAGGGCTCGTTGATTGGGGCGACGCTGAATACGCGGTCACCGATCCGTTTCATGAGCACGGTCGTGAAATCTGCAAACCAATGGGCAATGTCCGGATTGCGCCAACCGCCCAGATCGGCCAGAGGCACCGGCAGCTCCCAATGATAGAGCGTTACCATCGGGTTCAACCCACGGGCCAGTAACCCATCCACCAATCGGTCGTAAAAATCGAGACCATCCTGATTGGGCGTGCCGCGCCCTTCGGGCAATACCCGCGCCCAACTGGTGGAAAAACGATACGCGTCAAGACCCAGCGCTTGCATCAGATCGAGATCTTCCTCCATTCGGTGATAGTGATCACAGGCGATGGCACCGTTTTCCGCGCGCACCACATTCCCCGGCGTCGCCGCGAAGGTATCCCAGTGGGTTTTGCCCGCGCCGCCGAATTGATGCCCCTCGATCTGATAACTCGAAGTGGCGGCAGCAAATTGAAAACCCGCCGGGAAGTCGGATCTGCTAAAATTCATGGTCAGTCCTTTATGGGCAGGGGCCAGTGGATTGCCCGATGATAAGTTCAGCGTCCCAAAGCTCTGTTTTGATGTCAGGCGCGTCAGTAGAGATTTGCTCTAGAAGCATCTCGGCGCAGCGTCTTCCAGCATCTCTTACAGAAGAGCGCATCGCCGTGAAAACCGGCGCATCCAGTCCATTGGGAAGGTAAGAAATATCGTCGTCAAAACAAAGGATCGAAACATCCTTGCCCATGCGCAAACTGCGTTCTTCGAGGGCCCGCCGAATGCCCAGAGCGGGCACAATCGACGAGGACACAAACGCGGTTGGTGGCTCAGGGCTGTCCAGCATTTCCAGTGTTGAAGCGTGCCCAAAAGGCTCGCTCATCTCGCCGGAGCGCATGATCTGTGGATCGGGCAGGATGCTGTGTGATTTCAGAGCGGCGAGGTAACCTTCGCGACGCCGTTGCGCAAAATCCATCCGTTCCTGACCATTGATAAATCCGATGCGTCGGTGGTCGAGGTCGAGCAGATGCCGCGTGCCAGTTTCTATCGCACGGGTGTTGTTCACGTCCATCCAGGAGTAAGGCGTCGTCACTTCGGAGGCCCGACCATGGACCAGAAACGGAATGTCGAGATCGGACAAAAAATCGATACGCGGGTCATTGCGGGTGGGCGAGTGCACGATGATGCCGTCAACCACACCTTTTTCGGCGATCCCGCGGTATGCACTTAATTCGTCTTCGTCCCGCACAACGGAAAGGGTCATATTGTAGCCATGGCGGGAATAGACCTCCCCGGCACCCGCGATGAAATCGGCAAAAACGATATTCACCATCTCGTTTTGTTTTGAGAAAGGTATGATGTGCCCGATAGACATGGACCGCCCGGTTGCCAGTGTTTGTGCGAGCACATTCGGGCGGTAGTGATAAAATGCAGCAGCATCCGCCACCCGTTTCCGCGTGGCTTCATTGACCTCCGGATAGCCGTTTAAGGCGCGGCTGACTGTCGTTTGTGACAGTTTCAAACGCTCTGACAGTTCACGTAAGTTCATAAGATCGGTTGTCTTTTGCTTCTGCAGTCGCGCCAGCCTATGCAGCGATGCGGGGCACGTCAAAGCAGAAAAGATCTTTTTGTGATCCAAAAACTAGCCCTTTGAAAACGTGTGGGAAACCTAACCACCAGTTGACAGAATTAGAGCTGTAAGCCACTTTCTTCATATCCAAAGCGCTTTGAGGTGATTCTTTGAGCGTAGATAATAAGCACTATGGCGTCAAAATGGGCGCCGCAACGGGAGGAAATCATGAAGGCACGTTTTTACGCGGGCGCGGCTGCGCTGGCACTCTGCACCGGTATGGTGCAGGCAGATGGGCATCAGCCATTTGCCGTAGGTGAGGGTGATTTCAGTTGGGACAGCTATACCGCATTTGCTGATGCATATGACCTGAGCGGCCAGACAATCGAAATCACTGGGCCTTGGACGGGTAATGAAAAAGAGAAAGTGGATATCGCGTTTTCCTATTTCACAAGCGCAACAGGTGCGACTGTCAACTATTCGGGGTCTGACAGCTTTGAACAGGACATCGTGATCTCGTCACGCTCTGGCTCTGCTCCAAACCTTGCCGTTTTCCCGCAGCCCGGTCTGGCAGCGGACATGGCCAGCCAGGGGCTTTTGACACCGCTTGCCGACGGGTCAGCCGATTGGGTTAAAGACAATTACGCGGCTGGTCAGTCTTGGGTCGATCTGGGTACATATGCCGATGCAGATGGAACGGACCAGATGTACGGTATCTTCTATCGGGTCGATGTAAAATCGCTGGTATGGTACTCGCCGGAAGCCTTTGATGAGGCAGGGTATGACATCCCTGAAACGATGGAAGATCTTAAAGCGCTGACAGATCAGATCGTTGAAGAAGGAGGTACGCCCTGGTGTATCGGTCTGGGGTCTGGAGCTGCAACCGGCTGGCCAGCGACGGATTGGGTCGAGGAAATGATGCTGCGCACCCAATCGCCCGCGGATTATGACGCTTGGGTCAGCAATGAGATGAAGTTCGATGATCCCAAAGTGATCGAAGCCATCGAAGAGTTCGGCGCTTTCGCGCGAAATGATGCCTATGTCGATGGCGGCGCGTCCGCCGTGGCGAACACCGACTTCCGCGACAGCCCATCGGGTCTCTTTTCGATCCCGCCAAAGTGCTACATGCACCGTCAGGCATCGTTCATTCCTGCCTTTTTCCCAGAAGGAACAAGCGTTGGCGATGATGTGGATTTCTTCTACTTCCCGGCTTACGCGGAAAAGGATCTCGGCAAGCCGGTTCTAGGTGCTGGCACAGTGGTCGCCATCACCAATCCGTCTGACGCCGCAAATGCTTTCATCGAGTTCTTGAAAACGCCGATTGCGCATGAATTATGGATGGCACAGGGCGGCTTTCTGACAGCTCATGCTGGCGTGAATACGGACCTCTATGCCGACGCAAGCCTGAAGGCACAGGGTGACATTCTGCTCAACGCAACCACATTCCGTTTTGACGCATCCGACCTGATGCCTGGTGAAATCGGCGCAGGGGCATTCTGGACTGGCATGGTTGACTACACCACCGGCGCAAGCGCGGAAGACGTCGCCAAAAGCATCCAGGAACGCTGGGATACGATCCAGTAGTGCGTTTTTGAAACACCGGTCCGGCATCACTTGGTGCCGGACCACTTAACCGCATCTTGGGAGAGCGCGCCATGTCACCGCTGCTACAGGGAATCGTAACGGTCATCGTGGGGGTCGGTGGATGTGTCGGGTACTTCTTTTTATCCAATCTCATCCTCGACAAGATCATCTTTCCACCGCGAGCCGATAACCCCGGCCGCAACATCAACCGTGCCAATCTGGTCCGTCCCTGGTTGTTTCTATTCCCGGCGATCGCGGCTTTGGGCCTCTACCTGGTTTACCCCGTCGTCGGCTCATTCTGGCGGTCTCTCTACAACCGGTCGGGCGATGAGTTCATTGGATTTGGCAACTACTCGGTCATGTTTGCGGACACAGGGTTCCAAACCGCGCTCTTCAACAACTTTCTCTGGGTTTTGGTGGTTCCGGCTTCAGCCACTTTCTTCGGGCTGCTCGTAGCGCAACTTACCGATCGGCTCAGGTGGGGCAATATCGCAAAATCACTGATTTTCATGCCCATGGCGATTTCGTTTGTCGGCGCATCGCTGATCTGGAAATTTGTTTACGCCAACAACGCAGATATCGGTCTGATCAATGCCATTCGCGAATTTTTTGGCGCTGCGGAACCTCTGGACGTGCTGCAAGTGCGTTTTTGGAACAATTTTTTCCTGATGTTCATTCTGGTCTGGATTCAGACCGGCTTTGCCATGGTCATCCTCTCTGCCGCTCTGCGTGGCATTCCCGAAGAAACCATCGAGGCCGCGATCATCGACGGAGCAAACCCGTTTCAGGTGTTTTTCAAGATCAAGGTGCCGCAGATTATGGGCACCATTGTCGTGGTTTGGACAACAATCACCATCTTGGTGCTTAAGGTGTTTGACATCGTCTACACCATGACAGGTGGCAATTTCGGCACGGAAATTCTGCCCAGTTACATGATGTCCTACATGTTCCGGGATGACGGGCGCGCGACGGCGGTGGCTTTCGTGATCATGATCATCGTCTTGCCTGTAATGATCTGGAACATCCGGCAAGCCAGAGCGGAGATGAGATAATGGACAATATCGCCGGTACCAAATCCGCGCTCAGCTGGGCAGTAAATCTTTCAGTGATTTTTCTGGTCGTGATCTGGCTGATCCCCACGGTTGGGTTGTTAGTGTCCTCTTTCCGTGACAGAGACCAGATCTCGGCCTCGGGATGGTGGCTCTCGCCCTTCGCGGTAGAGCAGAACTATCAAGCCAAAATCCCTGCAGAAGAGGCCAAACCGGGCAACAATGGTTTTGTCATCGAAGGCAACATTTTTGGCGGTGCAGACACTGAAGTCATGCGTTTTGGTGGCGCGCGGTCCAACCCAACAATTGCGGCGGCAGGGGAAACTGCTGAACTGACACGTGATCGATCACTGACGGTTCAGGAAAACGGCGATTTTGTCTATTTCTCTCCAGCCGAGATCAAACGGGATCCAAGCGTTTATTACTCGACTGCGACCCCGCCCGATTTCTCTCTATCGAACTATCGAAACATCCTGTTTTCCAACAACATGGACATCGCATTCATCAACACGCTGACGGTGACTATTCCCGCAACGATCATTCCCATTCTGATTGCGGCTTTCGCGGCCTATGCCTTGGCGTGGATGGATTTCGCAGGTAGGGGTCTGTTGATCGCGGTGGTCGTGGGCTTGCTGGTAGTACCGCTGCAGCTGGCATTGGTTCCACTCCTGCAGTTTCACAACAAGATTGGCATCGGGCAAAGTTTTCTTGGGATCTGGATGGCGCACACCGGCTTCGGGTTGCCGCTCGCGATTTATCTCTTGCGAAACTATATGGTCGGCTTGCCCCGCGACATCATCGAGTCCGCCAAAGTCGATGGGGCCACTGATTTTCAGGTCTTCACAAAAATCGTGCTGCCGCTCAGCTTTCCGGCATTGGCCTCCTTTGCCATCTTCCAGTTCTTATGGACCTGGAACGATCTGCTGGTGGCCAAGGTGTTCCTGCCGTCCAATTCCGAAAGCTGGGTGATGACGGTCAAGATCGCCGATGATCTGCTGGGGTCTCGCGGCGGAGATTGGGGCATTCTGGCATCCGCGGCCTTCATTTCGATAGCGGTGCCGCTCATCGTTTTCTTCACCATGCAACGTTACTTGGTGCGCGGTCTGTTGGCCGGCTCCGTTAAATAGAAAAGCGATCTTTTGATGAGCAAAATGGAACATCAGCTGAACGCGCCGCTTGTTGATCAAGACTGGTGGCGGGGCGCTGTGATCTATCAGATTTACCCGCGCAGCTTTCAAGACAGCAATGGCGACGGCATTGGTGACCTGATCGGAATCGCGCAGCGCATGGGCTATATCGCCTCGCTGGGTGTGGACGCGATCTGGATCTCGCCGTTCTTCACCTCGCCCATGAAAGACTTCGGATATGATGTCAGCGACTACTGTGATGTCGATCCGATGTTCGGGTCGCTGGCCGACTTCGATGTTGTGGTGGCAACGGCGCATCAGCATGGGTTGAAGGTGATGATTGACCTTGTTCTCAGTCACACTTCCGATCAACACCCCTGGTTTCAGGAGAGCAAAGCAGACCGGACAAATCCCAAATCAGACTGGTACGTTTGGTCCGACCCAAAACCAGATGGCACGCCGCCTAACAACTGGTTGTCGATCTTTGGAGGCCCGGCCTGGCAGTGGGACGCGGGACGCGAACAGTATTACCTGCATAATTTCCTTCTTGAGCAGCCGGATCTGAATTTCCACTGTGATGAAGTGCAGGACGCATTGCTGGCGGCCACACGGTTCTGGCTAGACCTGGGTGTGGATGGGTTCCGTCTTGACACAATTAATTTTTATTTTGCCGACAAGGACCTGCGCGATAACCCTGCGTTGCCGCCAGAACGGCGCAATGCGAATATCGCACCATCTGTAAACCCCTATAATCACCAGGAACATATTCACTCCAAGAACCAACCTGAGAACATTGCATTTCTCAAGCGATTCCGCGCCCTTCTGGATGAATACCCGGCGACGGCCTGCGTTGGCGAGGTTGGTGACGCACAGCGCGGTTTGGAGTTGTTGGGGCAATACACCAGTGGACCGGAAATGGTACACATGTGTTATGCATTTGAATTTCTGGCCAATACCAAGTTGGACGCGCCGCGTGTCGTACAGGTTTTCGATGAATTGGGCCGTGTGGCAAAGGACGGCTGGCCCTGCTGGGCCTTTTCCAACCACGACGTTATGCGCCACACCTCTCGCTGGGACCTGTCGCCAGCGGCACAGAGGCTCTTTGCGACGCTCTTAATGTGCCTGCGCGGATCGGTGTGTATTTACCAGGGCGAAGAACTTGGACTGCCCGAGGCGGATGTCGATTTTGGAGATCTGCAGGATCCTTATGGCATCGCGTTCTGGCCTGAATTCAAAGGCCGAGATGGGTGCCGCACGCCGATGGTCTGGGAGAAGTCCAATACAAACGGTGGTTTTTCTGTAAACACGCCTTGGCTGCCGGTAAGTCCCGACCATCTCAACCGATCGACCAACGCACAGGAAGATGATCCGGAAGCGATCCTGCATCACTATCGGCGCGCGATTGCGTTACGCAAAAAGTACCCGGCGCTCACCAAGGGTGCTCACGGTGGTGTCTGTGCCGATGGTCAGGTCTTGCACTTTACGCGCCGGCACCAGGGTCAGACATTGTATTGCGCGTTTAACCTGTCCGGTACGCCGCTATCTCATGACATGCCCACTGGCGATTGGGTTTCCATTGGGCAAGAATTGGGCGGGGCCACCCCGTCAATTGATCATACACTTCACCTGGAGCCATGGCAGGCATGTCTGGCTGTGAAACAGGACTAACCCGCGTCTTGGGAGGGACAAGAATATGGCCGATCTGAAACTGACAGATGTGGGGAAGTCCTACGGCGGCGGCGTCGAAGTGCTCAAAAACATCAACCTGGACATCACGACCGGGGAGCTGATCGTTTTTGTCGGACCCTCAGGCTGCGGAAAATCGACTTTGCTGCGTATGATTGCCGGGTTGGAAAAGATCACCGGCGGCGAATTGCTGATTGATGGAGATCGGATGAATGACGTCCCCCCCGCGCAGCGTGGCATCGCCATGGTGTTCCAGTCCTATGCGCTTTATCCGCATATGACCGTGCGGGACAACATGGCGTTTGCGCTGAAGTTGGCCAAGAAATCACCAAGCGACATTGACGCAGCGGTAAACCGTGCAGCTAAGGTGTTGCAACTCGATGAATACCTCGACCGTCTGCCCAAGGCCTTGTCTGGCGGGCAACGCCAACGGGTTGCCATTGGCCGGTCGATTGTGCGGGATCCCAAGGTCTACCTCTTTGACGAGCCGCTCTCCAACCTGGACGCGTCATTGCGTGTGGCCACGCGGATCGAGATCGCACAGCTTAAGGAAAGCATGCCCAACTCCACCATGATCTATGTGACCCACGATCAGGTGGAAGCCATGACTCTGGCTAGCCGCATCGTCGTCTTGGCCAACAAGGGGATAGCGCAGGTTGGTACACCGCTGGAACTTTACGAACGCCCGGAAAACGAATTCGTGGCGCAGTTTATTGGGTCACCTGCAATGAACCTGCTGGCGGGTGAGGTCATCGAAACGGGAGAGGTAACAACGCTGTCCTGCCCGGAAGGAGGCGGCACCTTTCAATCGAATGTGCCAACGCTGCCCTCTGACAAGGGTATGAAGGTCAATGTCGGCATCCGGCCAGAAGACATGATTGCCACCGATGGCGAAAACTACGCGTTTGCGGACAAGGTGACCATCGTGGAGGCCCTCGGCGAAGTGACACAGCTTTACTTTGAGGCGCCAAGCTCCTCCAAGAACACGGATACAGTGATCGCGAAGCTGGCGGGCATTCACACTAACATGCGGGGTAAAACATTGAAGCTCTCAGCGAGCCCTGACAAGGTGCATTTGTTTGCCAACGGTCATTCGCTTTTATATCGCGACTAGAGCGGAAGGCAGGCGCTGGTGCGTTGCTCCGGCGCTTGCTTTGACCGTATATCTTAGGCACAGTTCGGGGTTTAAGGAGACAGCTGCCCTAGGCAATTTAAGAGTTTTGGATTTGCGGGGGTGGTCAGAAGAAACTGGCCTTCATGCTGTGAACTGAAAGGAAATTTGTATTGGTTACGAGTTACGGCACACTTTTTGTTTTACTGTGCCTTTTTCAAGTAAAACACATGCTAGCGGACTATTTCCTTCAGACCAGAAGCATGCTCGATGGACGAGCCGAGTACAAACATTTCGGTCGGTTCCTGCACGCTGGTATCCATGCGACAGGCTCAATGATTGTCTTTGTAGTGGTCGGAACGCACCTCGCTTTCATATTACCGGTTATCTTGATCGAATGGGCTATCCATTTCCATATTGATTGGTGGAAAGGCCACTACACCTATCGGCAAAACCTGACGCCACAAGATGCCGGCTATTGGCGCGCAACGGGCGTTGATCAAGCCTTGCATCAGGTGACCTACATAGCGATGATTTGGGGCTGGCTTTCCTGGGGTTTGGTTGCTTGATCCTGTTGGATGCTGTACCTTGGCGGACTTAAGGTCGGTCAGCGGTTTTGGTCATCACACATAAATTCGGGGTATCCAATGCCGGGTTTTCTAGCGGGAATTGTAATTCAGGGTTGTCGCACGACCATGGTCGGTTTGGGATTCGCATTTTTTGCACCGAATGCCGCTTATCTGTAAATTAGGCAGTTATCAAAGACCAAAGACCAAAGACCAAAGACCAAAGACCAAAGCGCCAATTGCGCTAGCTATGGGCCTGGGAAAGGTGCGAGCGTCCTTTGTTCCCAACAATGTGACATGACAAGCCGGTGTCTGGTACGTCGCCGGCTGAAAAGAGTCGCAGGCGCGGATTTGCTTCACGTTGAAAGATTGTAATTTGAAGTTCAATCGATACCGTTGACCCTGCGGATGGGTCGGTCACCAGAAGATAAACGCTTGAGACGGCTTGGTTTTCAACTTCGAAGCAAGCCACGCTCCATGTCTGCCCTGTAAATCCAGGTTCAGATGAGATCTTAAAGCGACATAGAATGCATCGTAATTGAAGTTGCACTTGGTGAACCCCATCGGACCTTTCGTGCCTTGCAAAGCTCAGGGTTTTTCGACCCTGTTCTTTCCGTTCTTTGGGACAGGTGAAACTGCTTGAAACTTACCATTTCAATTCGTTGCTGTAGGCGAAATACACCTTTTTCCCGGAGCGTCTATTGCTGTTTGCAGGCAATGCTTGAATTCCGTTAAAAGAAGGACGATGGCGAGTCACTTGTCCTGCTGGGTCCAACCCAATCGATGACAATAAAAATAACGCCGAACCGGGGGAATGTTGTGCGGATTTCGAAAAAGAGGAACGGTTCTCCCTGTTTCAGATTCCTCGCAACAGTACTTTTCACGTTGTTTTCAAATCTACCCGCTTCCGCTCTGGAGGTGACCATAACGGGCACGTTGGAAGAAGATTTGCGCACGGCCTTAGAGGGCGGGTCATTATTGGTGGAGCAGTCCAAACTTGAAACAGAAGTTTCTCCTCAAGAGTTGGTTGCCATTGCACAAGCCGACTACAAACGCGTTCTGGCGGTTCTTTACGACTATGGGTTTTATGGTGCGACAATTGGCATATCGGTGGACGGTCGCGAAGCGTCGTCGATCAAATCGGTATCGCCCCCCAGCGATGTATCACGTGCAGAAATTACAATCGATCCCGGAAAACCCTTTCGATTTAATGCGGCAACCATTGCCCCGCTTGCGGACGGAACCGAGTTGCCCAAAGGCTTCAAAAAGGGTGAAACAGCACGTTTGAGTTTGATGCGCGATACGGTCAATGCGGCAACCAAAGCCTGGCGGGATCAGGGGCACGCCAAGGTTAAACTGGATAGCCAGACCATTACAGCACGGCATACTGATGCCACGATTGCTGCGGACGTGCGTCTCAACCCGGGGCCAAAGTTGCGGTTCGGTGATCTTGACGTGGCAGGAGACAGTACCGTGCGCGCAGAACGCATCCTTGAAATAGCGGGTTTACCCGTAGGTACCGTCTATTCTCCCAAGGAACTGGAAGATGCGGCAAGTCGCTTACGCCGCACCGGTGCGTTCAGTTCGGTTGCGATGATCGAGGCAGAAGATGCCGGACCGGGCGATCAGTTGGGCGTGACAGCACGCGTGGCTGACAACAAACCAAGACGATTTGGCTTTGGCGGCGAGATCTCTACCATTGAAGGTCTCTCGGTCAGTGCGTTTTGGGTGCATAGAAACCTGTTTGGCGGCGCAGAACGGTTGCGCGTTGAAGCGGAAATCGCAGGCATTGGCGGCGATACCGGTGGCACAGATTTCCTGATTGGTACGCGATATCAGCGTCCATCCACTTTTAACGAGGATACGGATCTTTATATTCTTGGCGAAATCGAACAGGAAGATGAAGTGAACTACTTCTCGCGTCAGGCCACCATTGGCGCGGGCATTGAACGGTTTGCCTCAGATCAACGATCCTATCGGTTTGGGGTTGCAATAAGGCGTGCCAACACCCGGGATGCCTTTGGTGACGATCAGTACACCTTGTTGCTGTTTCCGGCGGGTGCGACATTCGATTACCGGGACAAATTACTTGACGCTCGAAAGGGCTACTATCTGGACGCCAATCTGACACCTTTTTATGCAATAGATGGCGCAGACAATGGCCTGCTGACCGAGGTGGACGCGCGGGTTTACAAAACTTTCGGCACGGTTTCGACCACAACATTTGCCCTTCGCGGTCAGCTCGGGTCAGTCGTTGGACCCAGCCTTGCTGATGCACCGGCAGACTTTCTTTTCTATTCGGGCGGTGGGGACACCGTACGCGGGCATGACTATCAATCGCTGGGTGTCGATATTGGCAATGATCAGATTGTGGGCGGGCGTTCGTTTTTGGGGCTTTCCGCGGAAGTACGCTACCGTACGGAAGGCAGTTTGGGATATGTCGGGTTTATTGACGCCGGCTATATTGGCGAGGAAGCCTTCCCCGACGGTTCGGGAGAATGGCAAAGTGGCGCTGGTCTCGGTTTGCGATATGATACGCCAATCGGACCGATCCGATTTGACGTTGCTGTGCCCACTTCGGGCGATGACGATGGGTCGTCTTGGCAAGTATATATTGGGATAGGGCAAGCGTTTTAATGCAGTTTCGCTGGATCAAAAGGACCTTTCTGGTCGTATTTTTGCTGATACCCCTCGGCCTCGCTGCACAAGACGATGATGACGCGGGGTTCTTAACTCGCACAATACAGGACCTTCTGTCTGGGGCCGGACGTGAGGTCAAGATCACGGGTTTTGCGGGAGCGTTGAGTTCCGAGGCCTCCTTTGAACGTATGACGATTTCGGACCGCGAAGGCATCTGGCTGACGCTTGAAGATGTGAAGCTGAATTGGAGCCGGTTGGCTCTGCTGCGCGGTAGGTTGGAGGTAAACAATCTGAGCGCTGCGTCCTTGGATTTACCACGACTGCCCGAGGCCGAGGAAACCACCGAGATACCCTCTGCAGAAGCCGCGCCTTTTGCCTTGCCTGAACTTCCTGTGTCGGTGGACATAGAGGTATTTGAGGTTTCCAGGATCAATCTTGGCGCGCCTATTCTCGGTGCCGAGGCAGCGTTGGCAGTACAAGCATCCATTCAACTGAATGATGAAGGAGCCTTTGTTGAACTGTCTGCAAACCGCATAGATGAAACACGAGGCAACTATGTTATTGACGGCAGTTTTGCGCGCGAAGGATCTCAGATCGATATCAACATTGATTTGGATGAAGCCCCAGGCGGGATCGCCGGACGGCTTCTGAATTTGCCGGGTCAACCGGAGATCGACTTGACGGTCGCAGGCACAGGCCCATTGGACGATTTCACCGCTGATATTGCTCTGGCCACGGACGGTATGCAGCGCATTGCGGGACAGGTCGTGTTAACAGCTTTGCCAGTTGACGACGAAGGCGCAGGGCCGGACCGACGTATCCGCGCCAATTTGGGGGGCGACATTACTGCTTTGGTGGCGCCGCAATCCCGCGATTTCTTTGGCACCAAGGTTGCCTTGACAGTGGACGCTCTAAGCCGTGCAGATGGCGCTATCGATGTGTCTGCTTTTGATCTGAACGCCAAAGCGATGCAACTGGCTGGCCAGGTGCGTCTCAACAAGGATCACTGGCCAGAATTTGTGGATGTCGATGGCAAAATTGCGCAGACCAATGGCCAGCCAGTTTTGTTGCCTGGCTCTGGGGCCGAGACCACCGTGGGTTCGGTGACGCTGAGCGTCGACTTTGATGCTAGCTCAGGCGACGCTTTTCTCGGAGAATTTGATATCTCTGAATTCGCGCGTGAGGGCATTCGGTTCGAAAATACGGCACTCACTTTGGATGGCACATTGCAAAGCGCAGCAGGAACGGTCGGACGCTTTCTGGGCGATCTTGATCTGGTAACGCGTGGGCTTGAACTAGACAATGCACAAGCGGCAGAAGCACTTGGTCAGGACATTCGTGGCAAAGCGAACATTGACTATGCCGCAGATCAACCCATTCAGATCAACGGGCTGGAACTGGCCGGAGCGGACTATGGATTGGCGGGTGACGTCGTCGTTCAGGGTTTGGCGGGGGGCTTTCCGATGGAGCTTGATCTTTCGGTTCAAGCCAAAGAGCTCGCGCGCTTTGCGGGTATTGCAGGACAGCCGATTGCGGGTAATGCGCGCTTGGACGTAGCGGGCATGATTACGCCTCTGAGCAGCATGTTCGATCTCAACATCGAAGGCACAACCCGAGACTTGAAACTGGACATTCCTCAAGCAGACGCAATCTTGGCGGGGCTCACTGCGCTCAATTTGCAAGCCCGGCGCGACGAAACCGGCACCTTTGTCAACGACCTGACGCTGACGAATGAAGCGCTCTTCATCACTGGTGACGTGTCATTGCAAGAAAACAACAGCGACGTGAATGTCATCGCGCGTTTGAACGATGTGGCTCTGGTGACACCTCAATATACAGGCGCGCTTACGGTAGATGCACAGGCCACGCAGGACCTGTCTGGCTGGTCTGTGGATTTGCTCGCAAAAGCCCCGTATGACAGCTCCTTCAGTGCTGTGGGTAAGGCGACAGGTCCGGATACGGACCTAAGATTCAACCTGTCCGTGCCGGAGGTGCGACCGCTGGTTGCGTCGATCAACGGGCCGCTGGATGCCGACGGACGGGTATGGCTGACAGAAGCGGGCTATAATGTGGACGTCGATGCAGGCGGGCCGTTTCAATCCGCGGTGAGCGTGGCCGGTCTGGCCACCGGTCCGGATGCGGCTTTGACCTTCTTGGCAGCCTTGCCGGATATCAGCGTTTTTGTTCCCAAGATTAACGGCCCCTTTTCCATCGAAGGTGACGTGATGCGTGCAGGGGATCAATGGCAAATTGATACCGCCGCCGAAGGCCCCGCTGGCACGCAGGCCAAAGTTGCAGGGCGCGTTGCGGAAGACGGAATGCTCGATCTGACAATCAAAGGTGCACTACCTTTGGGCCTGTCGGAGCCGTTTCTCGAGCCCCGCGTCTTACAGGGACAGGCGACGTTTGATCTGGCCGCCAAGGGCGCGCCTGGGCTCGACGCGATATCAGGGACCATTTCAACGGATGACGCGCGGTTTACTGAGCCTAACCTGCGGTTGGCGTTGAGCAATTTGGTTACCAAGATCAATCTCGCCAACGGCAATGCAAATCTCGACGTAAAGGGCGCGGTAGAGAGCGGTGGCTCGGTTTCAGTTGCCGGAGGATTGAACTTGACCAGCCTCGCTGCGGATTTGAAGATTCTGCTGAATAGCGTCGTATTATCAGATCCGCGGCTCTATTCGACCGTGATCAGCGGCGATATTGCAGTTGCGGGGCCCTTGTCAGGCGGTGCGCGTGTAGATGGGACGATCAATATCGGCGAGACGTTGATTACCGTTCCTTCTTCGGGTCTTACCAGTATTGGCGAAATCCCTGAGATCATCCATGTTGGCGCGCCTCAATCGGTGACCACAACCCGCGATCGGGCAGGTGTGATCCCGGAACCCACAACCGAAGGAAACGCAGGACCGAGCAGCGTTTATGGGCTCGGTTTGCAAATCAATGCCCCCAGAAAGATCTTTGTACGTGGGCGCGGTGTGGACGCGGAATTAGGCGGCTCTTTGGAGGTCACCGGCACGACAGCGCGGGTGATTTCAGCAGGCGAGCTGGACTTGGTGCGCGGACGGATCGATATTCTTGGCAAGCGATTTACGCTCGAAGAAGGAACCATACAGTTTCAGGGCGATCTGGTGCCTTATATACTTTTCAAAACGATATCTGATACGGATGACGGCACAGCAAGTATTGTCTTGGAAGGCCCTGTAGATCTGCCGGAAGTTAAGTTTGAATCTGTACCGGAAGCCCCGCAGGATGAGGTTCTGTCGCAATTGCTTTTTGGCAGGAACCTGAGCGAGATTTCCGGATTTCAAGCGCTGCAACTGGCAAATGCGGTTGCTGTTCTGGCGGGCCGGAGTGGCATTGGTGTGGTGGGAAGCCTGCGCGACGGGTTTGGACTGGACGACTTTGACGTGACCACAACGGACGACGGCGAGGCTGCGGTGCGTGCGGGCAAATACTTGACAGACACCATTTACACCGATGTCTTTACAGGCGGTGGTGAAACGGAACTGTCGATCAACCTTGAACTGACAGATTCGCTAAAAGCGCGTGGCACTGTTGAAAATGACGGCAATACGGGCCTTGGCCTGTTTTTCGAGCGAGACTATTGAGGCGGTATCACTCGGTGTTGGCGGAAAACTGACCAAACTGACCATGCTTGAACAGAAGCCCTGGCGAATTGTCTGTTGCGTGCAGCACTTGGGTAACTTCGCCTAGTACAACCGTGTGGTCGCCCGCTGGGTGTACCGCGTACCTGATACAATGGAACTCTGCCAAACACCCGGAAAACCGAGGGACGCCGACGGGTCCAACAGACCAGTCAAAGTTTTCAAAACCGTCGCCATTGCGCGCGAAATGCTGTGCCAGATCCAATTGGCTGGCGCTGAGAACATGGATGCAGAATGTCTGAGCCTCTGCAAATGCATCATGGCGGCCCGAGGCCACTGCTGGCGACCAAAGGACCAGAGGTGGATCTAGCGACACGGATGAAAAGGAGTTCGCCGTGATGCCAAGGGGCCCTGCATCTGTTTGGGTCGTTACAACCGTAACGCCAGTACCGAAGCAGGCAAATGCGTGCCGTAATTCGCGTTGACGGTCAGGTGTGGGCTCGAAAAGCGCAGCATTACCGGACATCGTTAGGCACTTTGTGCAATTGGGCGTGGCGTGCTTTCATGATGTGCGATGTCCTGTTCTTCGGTTGTCTGCTAGGTATTACGTAAAGGCTGCGTGGCAAGACAATTATCGTATCTGACGATCTTGATTGGCAATTGATAAAACGGGTCGACCCGGTACGGGTCGGCCTTGTATGATAACGGTGACTGCTTTGCCTCAGCCCTTGTTCATGCGGTTTTCGATAAGATCTTCGACGACGGATGGATCCGCGAGAGTCGAAGTATCCCCCAAAGCCCCGAAATCATCCTCGGCGATTTTACGCAGAATGCGGCGCATGATCTTTCCGGAACGGGTTTTTGGCAGGCCAGGCGCCCATTGGATCATATCGGGACTGGCGATTGGCCCGATCTCCGTGCGCACCCATGTTCGCAATTCTTTGCGCAATTCTTCGGTTGGTTCTTCCCCGCCCATCAGGGTCACGTAGCAGTATATGCCCTGACCTTTGATGTCGTGCGGGTATCCAACGACGGCAGCTTCAGCCACCTTGGCATGGGCGACCAGAGCGCTTTCGACTTCGGCCGTACCCATGCGGTGACCGGAAACATTGATCACATCGTCCACGCGACCGGTGATCCAATAATCGCCATCTGCGTCCCGTTTGCAGCCGTCTCCAGTGAAGTAATATCCGGCGTAGTCCGCGAAATAGGTTTTCTCGAAACGCTCATGATCACCCCAAACCGACCGCATTTGTCCGGGCCAACTGCTCGCAATACACAAGACGCCTTCTACATCATTGCCGCTTATCTCCTCGCCGGTTGTGGGTTCGAGCACGACCGGTTTGATGCCAAAGAAGGGTTTCATCGCCGAGCCGGGCTTCATCGCGTGCGCACCGGGCAGGGGCGTCATCAAGTGACCTCCGGTTTCGGTCTGCCACCAGGTGTCTACAATCGGGCATTTACCTTTACCCACGACGTCATTGTACCAATTCCACGCCTCAGGGTTAATCGGCTCACCAACGGTCCCCAACAGGCGCAGACTAGAGAGGTCGCACTTCTCCACAAATTGGGTACCCTGACCCATCAGGGCGCGAATGGCTGTGGGCGCAGTGTAGAACTGGTTGACCTGATGCTTGTCACAAACCTCCCAGAACCGGCTGGCATCGGGGTAGGTTGGCACGCCTTCAAACATCAGCGTTGTGGCGCCATTCGCCAGCGGGCCATAGACGATGTAGCTGTGGCCTGTGACCCAACCTACGTCTGCTGTGCACCAGAATATGTCGCCATCATGATAATCGAACGTGATTTCATGGGTCATGGCGGCATATACGATGTAACCGCCGGTCGTGTGCACGACCCCTTTTGGCTGTCCGGTGGAACCCGATGTATAGAGAATGAAGAGCGGGTCTTCGGCAGCCATCTCTTCAGGTGCGCAATCGGGGGAGGCTTCAGCGGCCAGCGCATTGTAGTCATAGTCACGTCCGTCAATCCACGTGGTCTGATCACCTGTACGTTTGACAACCAGACATTTGACCTTGTCCGAGCAATGCAGCAGGGCCTGATCTGCGTTGGATTTCAAGGGAGTGGCGCGCCCGCCGCGAGGCGCGTGATCCGCCGTGATAACAACCTTTGCTTCGCACCCGTTGACCCGTGCGGCCAGGGCATCTGGCGAAAAACCGGCGAATACGATGGAATGAATAGCGCCGATGCGCGCGCAGGCAAGCATGGCATAGGCCGCTTCGGGGATCATCGGCATATATATGATGGCCCGATCGCCTTTTCCGACGCCCAAACTCTTGAGCACATTGGCCATCTTGCAAACCGAGGTGTGCAATTCCTTGTAGCTTATGTGCAACGCGCCCTCGTCCGGGCTGTCCGGCTCCCAGATGATGGCCGTTTGATCGCCGCGTGTTGCCAGGTGGCGGTCAATGCAATTGGCTGACACATTCAGAGTGCCATCGGCGAACCAGTTGATCGAAACCGCTCCCAGATCGAAATTGACGTCGCTGACCTGGGTGAAAGGTGTCATCCAATCGATGCGTTCTGCCTCTTTTCGCCAGAACGCTTCCGGGTCCGCGAGAGAAGCCGCGTACATCTCCTCATATTTTGCCGCATCCACATGTGATTTGGCGGCCATTTCGGGTGAGGGCGGATAGGTTTTGGCGGAAGTGGATGTGTCGGACATGAAGGCTCCTCCCTAGGGTCGCAAAGTGACGGACGAGCAACAAGATCGCCTTTGGCGTGCTCCTCCTTTTGGCGGGATCATAACGTGAATGGGAAAGAAGGGAATAAGACACAGATATTAAAAGGTTTCATTGTTGATTTTTATCCTGTCCGTTTGAAAATCATTTGGTTGCGATACCAATAACGGCGCTTTTGGCCCCAAAATGAGCGAAATTCTTTGGACGTTTCACTTGGCCACTGACCGATGCGCACCGAGCAATAGGTCGATGGACATGACGGCAGCAACAAAACGTTATCGTCTTTGAGAATCAAATAAGCCGTCGTCGCTGCACAGTCGACGCATTCTGGACTTGGCACTGCGCGCGGGCTTCGGTAGCTTTGCGCCAAGCGTGCCCTTCGTAAGGTACGTCAAAAGGGAGAAATCAAATGAACAAATATCTTTCGGGTGCTGCTGTTGCAGCACTCAGCTTTGCCTTCGTCTCGGAAGCTGCTGCAACTGAATGGAATGTTTCCGTTTGGGGCAAGCGCCGCGCCTTTACCGAGCACGTCGAAAAGCTGGCAGAACTGGTCTCGGAAAAGACCAACGGCGAGTTCACGATGAACGTCAGCTACGGCGGTTTGTCCAAGAACCGCGAAAACCTTGACGGCATTTCTATTGGTGCGTTTGAAATGGCGCAGTTCTGCGCGGGATACCACGCAGATAAGAACCGGGTGATCACCGTTCTGGAACTGCCCTTCCTGGGTGTCGAAAATCTCGAACAGGAGGTTGCGGTCTCAACTGCCGTATACGCCCACCCGGCGGCGACCGAAGAAATGGCGCAGTGGAATGCCAAACTGCTGATGACCTCGCCGATGCCGCAATACAATCTCGTAGGTACCGGCGAGCCTCGCGATGAACTGGCAGACTTCGAAGGCATGCGGGTGCGGGCCACTGGCGGCCTGGGTGAGGCCTTTAAGGCCGTGGGTGGTGTGCCGACGTCGGTAACCGCTACTGAAGCCTATCAGGCAATGGAAGGCGGCGTGGTCGATACGGTTGCCTTTGCACAGCACGCGCATCTGAGTTTCGGCACGATCAATCAGGCCGATTGGTGGACGGCGAACCTCAACCCCGGCACGGTGAATTGCCCGGTTGTGGTGAACATCGACGCGTATGAGGCGCTGAGCGATGCCGAGCGCGAGGCGCTGGACAGTTCAGTTCCTGAAGCCATCGATCACTATCTGACCAACTACGGCTTGCTCCTGGAAAAATGGGACGCGGTGCTGGAAGAAAAGGGTGTGCAAAAGGTCGAGATCGACCCGGCCGTGATCAGCGAATTCCGGGCGAAGGCGGCTGATCCTGCCAAAGACGCATGGATCGCGAATATGGAGGCGCAAGGCCTGCCGGGTCAGGAACTCTATGATCTTGTGGTCAAAACGCTTGCCGACGCCAAAAGTGGCAGCTAAAGAAATGGGTCGTCCCGATATGGGGCGGTCCACAAAATAATAATCAGGGGGCAGAGCGATGGCGGGTTCCGCAGCCGTGCTCGAAGATTCCAGTCTGCTCAGCCGGCTGGATCGTGCATTGTTACCAATCGAAAAGTTTTGTGCCTTGCTCAGCGGCATTGCGATTTTCTCGCTGATGTTTCTGGCGGCTTATTCTGTCACGGGACGCAAATTCTTTGCTTCACCCCTTGCGGGATACGTCGACTACATTGAAGCAGCGATGCCGATCATCGCCATTATGGGCGTGTCCTATGTCCAGCGCGACGGCACCCATGTGCGCATGGACATGTTGGTGAGTGCGCTTAAGGGGCGCATGTTGTGGTTCTTCGAATTGGTCTCGGTGCTCCTCATTCTTTTTTTGATTGTCGCGCTGACCTGGGGTGCCTGGGACCATTTTGGCCGCTCTTTTGACTGCGCCAGACCGCTGTGCAGCCGCGACAGTTCGATTGACATCGGCCTGCCGATCTGGCCCTCGAAACTGGTGGTGCCAATCGCCTTTGCCGTCTTGTGTCTGCGATTGATCTTGCAGGCCTGGGGGTATGGGCGCGCTTTGATCTTGGGCCTGGAAAACCCGGTTGCAGTGCCACTAAACCTCAGCGTAGCAGAGCAGGCCCGTCTTGAGGCCGAAGCATTGGACGGGGCCGACTGATGGAACCCATTGAAATCGGATTATGGGTCAGCGCCGGCCTGCTGACTTTTGTCGTGTTGGGCATGCGCGTCGCTTTTGCTGCGGCTCTTGCGGGATTTGTCGGGCTGGTTTGGCTCCGCTGGAACGGATTTGACTATGATCCCGAACGGTTTTGGAAAGCCTTTGAAATCAGCGTGAAAATTGCGGGTCTGACCCCGCATTCGAAAGTTTCTGCTCAGGTGCTCAGCCTGATCCCGGTGTTCATACTGATCGGTTATCTGGCGTATTATGCCAAACTGACCACGGCGCTTTTCACCGCTGCCAAGAGGTGGATTGCCTGGGTGCCTGGTGGGCTAGCGGTCTCGACCGTATTTGCAACAGCCGGGTTTGCGGCTGTCTCGGGCGCCTCGGTTGCAACGGCGGCGGTTTTCGCGCGCATTGCGATCCCCGAAATGCTGAAGATTGGCTACAACAAACAATTCGCTGCGGGTGTCGTCGCAGCTGGCGGTACGCTTGCCTCGCTGATCCCGCCCTCGGCCATTCTGGTGATCTATGCCATCATCGTGGAGCAGGATGTGGGCAAACTACTGCTTGCGGGGTTTTTGCCGGGCATGTTTTCAGCTGTGGTTTATGCCGCGCTCATTATTGGCATTGCGATGATTTTCAAAAACGTCGGCCCGCCAGTTGGCGGGTTCACGTGGCGCGAACGTTTTGAATCGCTCCCGCCTGCCTTGCCCATTCTGGCCGTGGTGGTGATCATAATCTTTTTTGTCTACAACCCTTTTGGTGATGCCTGGGGTACCCCGACAGAGGGTGGCGCCATTGGTGCCTTCATTATTTTCCTGATGGCGCTCTTTCGCGGCATGCGCTGGCCGCAGCTTAAAAACGCCCTTTTGGATACAGCAAAGCTGACTGTCATGATCTTCTCCATCATCTGGGGTGTACTCATTTACGTGCGGTTCCTCGGGTTTGCCGAATTGCCGGAGGCTTTTGCCAACTGGATCACCTCACTTGAAATGTCGCCCATGCTGATCCTGATTTGCATTCTGCTCGCCTATGCTGTGTTGGGCATGTTCATGGATGCAATCGGTATGCTGCTGCTGACCCTTCCGGTCGTTTACCCGGCTGTGATGGCGTTGAACGGCGGCGAAATGGTGAGTGCTGCAGACAGCGCCTTTGGCATGTCCGGCCCGATGTGTGCAATCTGGTTCGGCATTCTGGTGGTCAAGATGGCGGAGTTCTGTCTAATCACCCCGCCCATTGGTCTCAACTGCTTTGTGGTGGCCGGTGTGCGAGATGACCTGACTGTTCAGGACGTTTTTAAAGGCGTCACCCCCTTCTTTGTTGCAGATGGCGTGACGATTGCGCTTCTGGTCGCCTTTCCGGGCATCGTTTTGTTCCTGCCATCTTTGGCGGGGTAGCGGCTCTAATCACGGCCATCGTGAGCCGCTCTGCTGTCATCCGGAGCCTGATCTCGGTCGTGCATGCCATAATCGCGGATCACACCGGCCACACGCAGACGATAGCCAGCAAAGACACCGGACCGCCCATCAGACTGTGCGCCGCGATGAGCAGCCAGCATGCGCCACCGTTTCACGGCCGCCTCATCCTCGAAGAAGGAGAGTGACAGCAACTTGGCAGGATCTGTCAGGCTCTGAAAGCGTTCGACAGAGATGAAACCTTCGACTTCTTCCAGCATCGGGCGCATACGTGCTGCGATCTCAAGATAGTCTTCCTTGCGACCCTTAGCAGGTTCAACTTCGAAAATTACGGCAATCACCCGGGTTCTCCATGTGGCACTGAGGCCAGTTTCAAAAAGGTCCGATCTTCCCGCAGAAGGAACTTTTCCTTCTGCGCAAACTCATAATTTTCGCGCCCGAGCGGGTCATTGGCTAAACGTGCGCGATAGGCTTCGTATTCGGCAAGGCTGGAGATGTTGTAGATCCCATATGCCAAAGTGGATGATCCCTCATGCGGCGCGAAATAGCCAATCAAATCCGCGCCACATCGCGGTATGGCCTGACCCCAATTTCGGGCGTACTGTATGAAATGCGTCGTCTTTGTTGGATCGATCTGGTAGCGGATAATGCATGTCAGCATGGCGTTGGTCCTTTTGTGTTCTCATTGATCATAGTGGATTGATTGTCGTGAATGCTTCGACTACGATCGAACTATGAAAGAAGGACCTGACATTGCGCGCATAGCGGCCTTGATTGGTGACCCGGCCCGAGCCAACATGCTTACCGCGTTGATGACTGGTAAAGCATTGACGGCCAGTGAGTTGGCGGTCGAAGCCGGGATCACTAGCCAGACCGCGAGTTCGCACCTTGCAAAGCTGGACGCTGGCGGGTTGTTAAGGCCTTTGAAACAGGGTCGTCACAAGTATTTCTCATTGGCCAACGACGACGTGGCAGACGTTCTCGAAGGGCTCATGGGGTTGGCGGCAAAAACGGGTCATTTGCGCACACGCACCGGACCGAAAGACGCCATGCTCCGCAGAGCGCGCGTTTGTTACAATCATCTGGCTGGCGATATGGGCATCCAGATGTTTGATCGTTTTGTGGCGCGCGGCTTTCTCCGGATAGAAGACAATGCCTTGTCGTTGACGGACGGTGGGAGCGAATTTGTCGAAGGTTTTGGCGTGTGTTTGGCCGAACTGCGGGCGCGGAAGGCACCATTGTGCAAGGAATGTCTTGATTGGAGCGCACGGCGCTCGCATCTGGCGGGAAGTTTGGGGCGCGCGATGCTGTCGCAATTTGAAAAAAAGCAATGGGCAAAACGCGTGCCAGAGAGCCGGGCGGTGGTTTTCTCGCCTCAGGGATTGCAGGGTTTTGAGGCCGAAATAGTCGGAATCTAAAACAGCCGCTAGGCAACTAATGTTTCTGCTTATCTTATGCGTCCCTGTCGAGTTGCACGCGCCGAACCGATCCAAGTGGCGCAGATCGTACTAATATGTCGCCTCATAAGCGGCGCAGCATGCCGCGATGTCCATGTCGGCCAAATGCGCAATTTCGGCGTCTTTGTGTGCACGGTAAACCGTAGCAAAGTCTTTGGGAAACCAACCTGTTACGGTCGCGCTGGCTTCAAAGGCGTCAAGAGCGGCTTCCAGTGTTTCGGGCAGGCGCACAATGCCCCGCGATTGAAGGGTCTCAGTGTCCAAAAGCGACAAATCTTCCTCTGTCGGGGCAGGGGCCTTTAATCCGTCTTCAATGCCCTGCGCGCCCGCGTGGACGATGGCGGCAAGGGCGAGGTAGGGCGAGGCCGCGGCATCTGCAGCGCGGTATTCGATATTGAACTGGCGTGCAATCGAGGCAGGGTCTTTTGCCGTCACCGGACAGACACGCAAAGCGGCTTCTCGGTCGCGAAACCCGAGGTTGTTGTAGGCCGCCGACCACCGGTGCGGTGTCAAACGCACGTATGAAATTACCGAAGGCGCGGTCAGCGCAATGATGTGAGGCAGATACCGCAGAACCCCTGCCGAAAAAGCATCGGTGATTTGTGACATGCCGCAAGGACCTGCTGTGTCATGGGTTACCGGCATGCCTGCTTCGTCCACAAAACTCATATGGATGTGCACTCCATTGCCGACGCTCGCGGGATCCCGGATTGGGCTGAAGGTGGCGGTCTCACCCAATGATCGCGCTGCAGATCGGGTGAGCTCACGCAGGATCACGGCCTGATCAGCGGACCGGACACCTTGGACTGGGCCGACCACAACTTCATATTGGTTGGGCCCGTATTCTTTCATGATGCTGTCTGGATCAAGCCCGGCTGTCTTCAGACCTGCCATCAGGGTTTCACACAGAACACGTTGCAGCTCAAAACCTTCGCGGCCATAGGCTTGGTGGTCACGTGCTGGCGGTGCCAATAATTGGAATTCATGTTCGAAAGCACTGACCAAATGCACGCCTGCTGTATCGTGAAGCCTTTTAAGAGCTGCTTTGAGCATGGATCGGGTGCACAGATCCCATGGGTCACCATCCAGTGTCGTGATGTCGCCCAGCATAAAATGTTCGTTGCAGTCCTGGCTAAAACCCACATCTGCAGCAGCCTCTGGGTCGGGAATCAACAACAGATCACCCAGCGCACCAAACGGGCTGTCGGCAATGCTATCAAAACAGGTGATTTGTACGTTGGTCGGTGTCCATCCGACACCGCGAATTAGGCGTTTTTCCAAATGGTCCGCAGGAAAAGCCTTACCACGCACCTTGCCGGCGATGTCGGAAATGGCTGCGAAAATAAGAGGCATCTGGGTCATCTGGGGTCATCCATTGGTGTTAATCTCAGGGCTTCCCACGCTTCAATTCGACTGCGTGTCTGGTCCCAGTGGTGTTCGGCAATGTGTGTGACGATTGCTTCGGTCACAGCCAGTGCTGCGGAATACGTATCCCAAAGCGTGCCGCTGTCGATGGGCACCGGCATGACTTCGCGTGCATGTTTTGCAATCGGGGAAATCCACTTGTCGGTCATCAGCACCACACGGGCGTGACGTTGTTGCGCCGCCCTTCGCGCCAGTTGTTCCAGCATGGGTTCATAGCGTCGAAAGTCTACCAGATAGAGGATGTCACCCTGACGCATGCGTAAGAGGTAGTCTGGCCAGGACTCGGTGTTGCCGGGAAGGTGATAGACATCCTTGCGGATGAACTGCAAATGAAAGGTCAGATGTTTGGCGATGGTATCGCTGATGCGTCCGCCCAGCACGTAAATGCGGCGTTTCGGATCAGTCAACAAACCGCAGATTTGATTGAACTGCTCTTCGGTGATCGCGTCTGCAGCAATGGCCATCTGCGTGGTGGATTTCGCAATGAAATCGCCAAGATAACCGCCCTTTACCTCGCGACCCGGCGCGTGTAACTCGATAGGCGATCGCAGGCCCTGCTTCAATTCAGATATGAGTTCACGTTGAAACTCCTGGTACCCTTCCAAGCCAATTTTGGTCACGAAACGGGAAATAGATGGTGCGGATACTTCCGAATGTCTGGCCAGTTCATGTATCGGTGACAGCCCCGAAAAAGGGTAGTCCGACAAAATGGCTGCGGCAAGCTTGCGCTCTCCGATGGTCAGGCTTTCAGCAGCCTTCTCGATGCGTTCACGAACAATCATAGGTAATATGCGTGCTTTTCTTTTGGGCAAAGTTGTTCGAATAATTTTTTCACGTCAACAATTTTTATTGACAATGAAACAGCAGTTTCGTTTCCTTACGCGCAGCAAGACACTTTTGCGTGACGGTCCGTTGAGGTCGAAAATCATCGGCTCTTGGTCTGCGCGTAGTGGTTTTGAGAGAGAATTTTGATATGGTCGAAGACCCTGATCTTGCACTGACGCGTGAGGTTTCGTTGAACCCTGACCACGCAGCGCTCTTGTTAATTGATGTTCAGAACTTCAGTGCAAAACGCGAAGGGGCGGAATTCAAGGACCTCTCGGATGCCGAGTTTAACGAAACTTATGGATGGTTTTTTGATCAGCTGGAAAGCCGTGTTGTGCCCAAAATGCAAGCGCTTCAGTCAGGATGCCGCACGGCCGGGGTCGAAGTCCTCTATACCACCATCGAAAGCCTGACCAAAGACGGCAGGGATCGGAGTCTGGATTACAAAATCACCGGCTTCAACGTGCCCAGAGGATCCTGGGACGGCAAGGTAATTGAAGAGCTCGCACCGGGTGACGATGAGATCGTGCTGCCCAAATCATCCTCTTCTGTTTTTGTATCCACCCATATCGATTACATCCTGCGCAATTTGGGCGTCAAACAACTGGTGTTGAGTGGTTTAATTACGGACCAATGCGTAGAAAGCGCCATCCGCGACGCCTGCGATCTGGGATATTTGGTAACCCAAGTCACGGATGCCTGTCTGACGTACTCCATGGAACGCCACGAAAATTCGCTAAGCACCATCAAGGGCTATTGCCGCCAGGTTACCACTCAACAGATTTTGGATGAGCTTGCCGAACATGGGTAAAATGGACCGGACACAAAGGGTGTCTGCATGAGTGATGCCGGGCTGCTGACCCATCCCGTGCGCTTGCGGGCGGCAAATGTCAGCCGCACGATGGTCTGTGTGATCTTGTTAGCCGTTGCGGTTGCTGTTCTGACGGTGTTTTTCGGACGTGCCGGTGAACGTATCGCGGTGCAGATGTGCGTGAACGTGGCCGCCGTGGTGGCGCTCGGGGTGTTTTGCGGCAACACTGGTATCGTGTCCTTTGGCCACTGTGCATTTATGGCGATAGGTGCATATCTGTCGGGGATCCTGACAATGCCAGCGGGCATTCAGCGCACAGCTCTACCCGAACTCCCAGTATTTCTGGCAGGTCATGAACTCTCATTCTGGATAGCGTTGCCTTGTGTTGCGCTTGCAGGACTGGGCTTTGCCGCTCTGAGTGGAAGCGCAATTGCCCGGTTGGCGGGGGCTTCGGCGGCGATCGCATCGCTGGGACTGCTGATCATCACGCATGGTGTCGCGGTTGGCGCCCGCGAAATCACGCGCGGTAGCCAGACCTTTTTCGGAGTGCCGCGCATTGTTGATCTACCACTGGCTTTTGGCGCAGCATTTGTCTTTATCGTGGTCGCGCGCCTGTATCGCGAGAGTCCTCGGGGCCTTTTTGCGCGCGCAGCCCGTGATGATGCAGATGCCGCCGCTGCCCTAGGGATTAATCCACAGCGCACTCGGTACGTCAGCTGGTGCCTTTCCGGTACGATGTGCGCTCTCGCTGGCGCGCTGTATGGGCACATGCTGGGGGCTTTCTCGCCCGCGTCCTTCTATCTGTCGCTGGTTTTTGCCCATGTTGCTATGATGATCGTGGGAGGCATGGCGTCCGTTGGTGGCGCCGTGACTGGCGTGATCGGCGTAACACTGCTGCAGGACGGTGTGCGCCAGTTTGAAGGGGGCGTGGATCTCTTTGGTTTCGCATTGCCCGAGGTTTTCGGATTGACAACGGTGGTGTTGGGACTGGCGATCCTGTTGGTGATCTGGCTGCGTCCTACTGGAATTGTCGGTGGGTTCGAGTTGGGTCCGGGTGCGGATGCGCGCCTGTTTAACCGGATGACGCGACGGACAGATCCAGCGCCACCGCCTGGGCGCGTCCGGCAAACGACACTTGCGGCGCAAGGTCTGTCAAAGAGTTTCGCCGGCGTAAAAGCCGTCACCAACATGAGTTTTACCGCCCCGACGGGACAGGTTACCGGCTTGATTGGTCCGAATGGTGCGGGCAAATCAACGCTCGTCAATCTGATGACGCGCCAATACCATGCCGATGCTGGCAGTACGATGCTGTCTGACATTGATCTGAGTGCCGTTTCCCGTGAAGGCATTGCGCGGGCCGGAGTGTCGCGTAGCTTTCAGAACCTGCGCCTGTTTCAGGGTTTGACGGTCTACGAAAACGTATTGGTCTCAGCTTTAGCCGCCGGTCATGCGCGGTCGGACGCCGCAGCCATTGCATTGCGTGAGCTGCAGGCCTTTGATTTGGGCGCGCTGGCAGCGACCCGGGCGGATCAACTGCCCTATGGCGCACGGAAACGCTTGGAAGTCGCGCGTTCGCTGGCACAGGACCCCGTCATATTGATGCTGGATGAGCCTGCCGCTGGAATGAACCCGTCTGAAACCGAAGATCTTGCGGATAGGTTGATCAAAGTGCGTGATACGCGCGGTATTGGCATTTTGCTGATCGATCATGATCTGCGTTTCGTCAATCGCCTTTCCAGTTGGACGGTAGTCATGAACAGGGGCACATTGATCGCCGAAGGCACCCCGGAAGACGTACGCGAAGACCCCGGCGTCATCGAGGCTTATATCGGTCGTGGACGCACCGCGGCTGCTGTTGCACACAATCAAAAAGAAACTGCCCCCTAAACAAGGAGTAAAACCATGACTTTCAGAAATCTGCTTTTGACAACCACCAGTATGCTTGGTGTTGTTGGCGTGGCCAGCGCGGAAGAGTACATCATCGGCGTGATGTCCGCGCAATCAGGCTATCTCGCCCCTTACGATGGCCCGGCTTATGCGGGCTTTCAATATTGTATTGACCAGAAAAATGCCAACGGCGGTCTAAATGGCACGCATATGGTGAAGACCATCGTAAAGGATACCCGATCTGACATTGCCGAAGGTGTCAAAGTGGTTCAGGAAATGCTGGATGACGGTGCACAATTTATCGTCTCGTCTGCCGATGCCGACCCGACCATTGCTGCCGCGCAAATTACCATGGCGGATGGTATCCCGACCATGACTTTCGCAGGCACAGCGCCGGTTCTGACGCAAGTGGGACCGCATGTTTTCGGCAGCTATCCTGCGGACAATCAGCAAGGGGCCGTGTTAGCGGCCTATGCGCGCGATCAGGGTATGGACAATGTCTACTTGGTGAAGTCACCAGACAGTGCCTATACGCTTGGCGGACCAGAGTATTTTGGTGAAGCGTTTGAGGCTCTTGGCGGCAGTATCGCGGGACAGTCCAACTATTCGCTCAACCAGCCCGACTTTTCAGCGATTGTGACCACAATCAAAGCAACGGAACCTGCACCGGATGTTATCGTGACCTGGGCCTGGGAGCCAGATTTCCCAGCATTCATCAAAGCGCTGCGCGGCGCAGGCGTAGAGACGCCGGTGATGGGCGGTGATGTGTTGGACACGCCGACGGTACGTGGTCTGGGTGAAGTGGTGGATGGTGTGATCCATACTTCGGGCGGTTTTCCGGATGAAGGTTCTGCCTATGCCCAGTTTATCGACGATTTCAAGGCTGCAACGGGCACTACGCCGGACAATAATTACTACGTCAACGGTTGTGATATTGCCAATATGATCGAACAGGCCATTGCAGCCGCCGGATCGACCGATCCTGCCGCCGTGGCCGCGGCCATGGCAGAGATCGAAGACGGCTCGGGGATCATGTCGAACTTCACCTTCAAGGACACCGATCGGATGCCGCTCCGCGAAGTCGTAGTGGCGCGGATTACAGGCAGTGGTGAAAAGGAGTTTGTTCTCCGCACCAAGGCCGATCCTGAAACCCTGCCGCAGCCATAATATCCCGTGGCGATGGAAACTGCACTGAAGATCACAGGACTTGATGTTCGTTACGGTCCGGTCCGCGCCATACTCGGCGTGGATCTGACCGCCGTGAAGGGCGGTGTGACCGCCTTGCTGGGCGCGAATGGTGCTGGGAAAACCTCTACCGTGATGGCCATCGCAGGGGCTCGTCGGATTTCTGGCGGGTCAGTTTCCATCTTTGATGAAGACATGACGGGGGCCACGCCCGACGCCATCGTGCGCGCGGGCGTGGCCATTTCACCCGAAGGTCGACGTGTTTTTGCTGCTCTTTCGGTCGAGGAAAACCTGATCCTTGCGGGTTCGGTGGTCACGGATGCGGCAGTAGCGGCAGAACGCAAACGCGCGATGATGGAACGGTTTCCCATTCTCGGAGAACGGCGAAAGCAATTGGCAGGACTATTGTCAGGCGGCGAACAGCAAATGTTGGCCGTGGCGCGCGCTTTGATGAGCGGCCCTCGGTTGCTGTTGATGGATGAGCCCTCGTTGGGGCTGGCACCTCAGATGGTGGATACCATATTTGGCCTTGTCGAAGAGCTTCGCGGCGAGGGTATCTCCATCCTCCTGGTCGAACAGAATGCCACACTGGCGCTCGATGTCGCCGACCATGCGGTCTTGCTGGCCAATGGAGCGGTTGCAGCGGCCGGCAAACCAGCGGATCTCAAAAACGACAAATTGCTACAAGCAGCTTATCTGGCGGCCTGACATATGGACCTGATTTTACAACAATCCATCAATGCCATCAGCCTTGGCGGCGTTTATGCGATGCTGGCACTTGGATTGGCTATCGTGTTTTCCATCGTTGGGCTGATCAATTTCGCCCATGGTGATATCATGACTTTTGGCGGTTATGGCATATTCTTGTCGCTTGCCTTTGGCATGTCACCTGTATCTGCACTGGCCGTGGGCATCGGGGCTGCTGTGGTCATGGCATTGACACTGGAGCGTACGGCATTTCGGGCCATGAGAGGGGCGGATGTTGTAACCTTGCTGATCACGAGCTTTGCGGTATCTGAAATCCTTAAAGTGCTCTTCCAAAATGGCATTTCCGCGCGTCCGGTACCCATTTCATTGCCGGCCGCATGGTCGGGCACATACCAGATGGGCGGCGCAACAATCGGCGTCGTGCCTACGGTTTCAATCATCGTGGCCTTTGCTGCGCTGGCCGGGTTGACGCTTTTTTTGCGTCGCACACCCACGGGGATGGCGATGCGAGCTGCAGCCGAAGATCTCGAGATGCTCAAGTTGCTGGGCGTGCGGGCCAACCGGGTGGTCGCTTTTGCCTTTGCGCTCTCAGGCCTTCTGGCAGGAATTGCGGCAGTGATATGGACGGCGCAACGAGGTTCTGTCGATCCCATGATGGGGTTCTTCCCGGTGCTGAAGGCCTTTATCGCAACGGTTCTGGGCGGATTGGGAAGCTTGGGCGGTGCTGTGCTGGGTGGATTCGTCATTGGCATTCTCGAAGTTCTGACGCAAGCGTTTTTGCCCGACGGATTGTCACCCTACCGCGACGCCATTGTTCTGGCCCTTGTGATCGCAGCATTGCTGTGGCGTCCGGATGGCTTGATCCCGGCAACCAATGCAAACCGGTCTTGAAAACGAAGACCGCTGGCCGCCAATGAGCTTCGTTGCCCGGGAGATGCCGCCTTGATCGAAAACGCGCACTTTGGTCCACATGATCCAGAACCCGTTGAGTGGGTCCGTCCGGAAAGCCAGAGCCCCGTGTTGTTGGTCTGCGAGCATGCCGGTCAGGCGATCCCTACTGATCTAAAGGGTTTGGGGTTGCCAGTCGGCGCCATAGATCTCCACATCGGGTGGGACATTGGTGCGGCACGATTGGCCCGGTTGCTATCTGAGAAGCTGGATGCGCCGCTGGTGTTACAACGCTACAGCCGATTGGTGATTGATTGCAATCGACCACCGGGCGTGCCTGATTCAATTCCTGAAACCAGCGATCAGCTAGTCATCCCCGGCAATCAAAACCTGCATCCAACCGCGTGCAAGACACGCAGGCGGTTGATCTTTGATCCGCTTGACGTTGCAATGGCAAAAGGACTTGAACTATATCCTCGCAAGGCTACTTTTTCGGTACACTCCTTTACACGTCAGATGCAACTAGGCCCTCGGCGAAAATGGGATGCGGGGTTCTTATGCAGGCGGGACGTGGCTGCCGCAGAGACATTCGTCGATACCATAAAAAAGCGCGCATCTGGTCTGATGCTGGCGATCAACGAACCTTACCAGATCGATGATCAGGGAGATTGGTTCATTCCGCATCACGCTGAGCCAAACAAGTTGCGCCATACGCTGATCGAGGTGTGCAATGATCAACTGCGCAGTGACGCGCAAATCTCGCTATGGGCGGATCTGTTGGCAATCTCCATCAAAGCGGTACTGGCCAAAACGCCTTAGAGTTGGCTTTTTTACGCAAGGGCCAAAGGTCGCGAGCCAACATCCAAGTAAACCCCACTAACAGAGGGCTTGTGTACAAGTTGATGCTGTTTCGGTTTAAGATCACGGGTAGCCAAGTTTTTGAGGCGGAACCTCACCGTTGACGCGACGCTATCACTTCAGGAAACGTGTCACCACGTTTTGCAGCAACTGCGAAACGTCATTGTCAAAATTCTGCCAGGGCAGACAGCCGCAAAAAGTAATGGACCCGGTTGTGAATACAGATCCTCCGCCCTCGTATTCGGTTAGAACCATATCGGCATGCATTGCGTCTTTTGCGCTGCCGCCTGTCAGGTTCGTCAAATGGGTTAATTGCTCTTCAGGGACCAGCATGAAGCCATTTTCCCGTGTGACCGATTGCGCAAGTAAGACCGCGTTTGACAAGGTTCCAAGGCGGAAATCCATGTGGTCCAGTTCGAACCCTGCGGCGCCGTTCCCAGAAAACCCGTAGTTGCCAATGAGCTCCGATTTGACGCCATCAAAAACCCAATCGTAGGCAGGGTCCATGCAGACACGCCGGTACGGGTCGCCGTAGAATTCGCCCTGGGCCGCGAACCCGACCCCTACAAGCGCTTGGGGTGGACGACCGTTGCGACGCCACAAGCCTCCGTAGGTGCCATCAAAAGCGTTGTAGTATTCGCCAGGTTCGGCGGCCCAAGCGCGAATTCCATCTTCTGCTCTGCGAATTTCAAGCAAGTCTTCGCGCTCTGGATGCAAGGCAATCCGCCAGTAAAATCCATTGCCACCCAGATAGAGCAGGTTGCCACCATCGTCGCGATAGTCGCGCAGCGCGTCGAGGCTTTCGCTGGTGTGGTATTCTGGATGCGTGCCGGTTGTGACGGCACTATAGCCATCAAGCGCTCTTACACCTTCGTTGTGCAATTCCCGATCGGTGATGATGTCGTAGTCGATTCCCTTTGCATGGAGCCACGAAATCAGATGCATATCAGCTGGAAAATGGCGTAGGCCCGAGCAACTCGTCTGGCCAAAAGTAAAGTAGCCCGGTTTGAGGTTGAACAATGGGCGTTTGTGCGAGGCGTGGCAAATTCCGGAGCCATCAGCATGGTAGTTGTAAGTCGACAAGCCATATTGCGGATGTGAGGCTGGGTTGTAGGGATAAGAACCCCATTCGTGAATTTGGTCCTGCCATGACGGTTTGAAATCTGGCCGTGCATGGTTGCCGTAGATGGCGTAGGTAAAAGTAGAGAACAAGACACAGAGTTTTGCGCGTCTTTGACCCAAAGGCGGGCAAACAAAGAACGGTATCGCGTCTTCATGTTTTTCGCAGCTTATCCGCATAACGTAGACGCCCGAGGGCATGTCATCGGGCAAAGTAAAGGAAAAATCCGTTTCCCATTCGAAATCATAGATGTCGTCCTGGTGGAAGTGGATCGCACCATAGTGAGACGGTTTGTGCGTCCAGTTCATTTCGCTGCCGTCCCAGGCCGAACCGGTCATAGCGCACGCTGGGGCGTTGATCAGCTGCAAATCCGGCCCGTGACACGCAGGCACGCACGCGCTCGAGATGTCCCGCGAAAAGTCCCATTGGCACAGGGGCCTGCCATCCACCGTAACAGAAGGCGCCTCGATCTTGCCGTTGAAAAACTGCGCAGGCTGTCCTTTGAACAGCCGGGCCGCGACAGTCGGCACCCCGGAGATGGTAAGGTCCAATGCTGCGGTTGTTTTCGTTGAGTGCGACACCTCGCTGCTTTGACGCACAGGCTGACGAGAGATTGAGATTTCATCCGCCGCGAAGCGGGCTTCAATCCGTGTCCAACGCCGCAAGGGCAGGGGATGTTCCGTGGAGACCCTGTGCCCATTCAAGACCGCCGTAGCTACGCCGGATGCGTCAAGTCTCAGTTCATCGTCGCCGATTGCCAGGATCGTTTGTGTTTGATCGCTCCTAAACATGGGATTGATGACGGCGGACAATGTGACTTCTGAAGTAGGTGTCGCTTTCACATCTTTTCGACCCATCCCATAAGAGCCGGCCTGAAAAGGTCGATGCACCGATGGAAAATGCGCTGTCGCGAAATACTGCGAGGCGTCTTCTTCAACAATACCAGGGCCTTCAGGATTTGGATCTGCGCTGATGGAGCGCATCAGACGGGCCTCAAAAGGGTCCGTGCAGCAACTCGACACCTTGAATTCCAGAGTATCGCCGGGCCGGGCCGACAGCGGGTCCACATAACCCAGCAATGGCAAGTCGTTTTCTTGTTTCGCCATCGTGCCCGCTCTGATCAATTCTTGCTCGAAGACTTGCCGAGTTCTATCGAAATTGCAATGCATTGAACCCGAAGTGGGACCATTGTCTTGACTGTGCGCACACGTTGACGATCAATGCGGCGAACGGGAGTATGTATCGTGGACCAAACGCAGCGCGACCGGCTGACCAGTGCCCATTGGGGCACCTATCATGTGGATGTGAAAGAAGGCCGCGTCACAGGGCTGCGGACCTTTGACCAAGACAGCGATCCATCGCCAATTGGCCATGGGATTTCCGATGTGCTGGATGGTCCCACCCGGATTACTGCGCCGATGATACGCAAAAGCTGGCTGGAAGGCGGTCCTGGTACGGCGGGGCATTTGCGTGGCGATGAAGGCTTCGTGGAAGTTAGTTGGTCCGAGGCGAACAGGTTGGTTGCGGATGAGCTGAAACGCGTGATCGACGCCCATGGCAACAGCGCCATTTATGCCGGTTCCTATGGTTGGGCGAGTGCTGGCAGGTTCCATCATGCTCAGGGTCAACTCAAACGGTTCCTCAATTGTATCGGCGGTTTTACACGTTCCAAAAACACTTACAGTTTTGCTGCAGCGGAAGTCGTCGTGCCCCATGTGTTGGGCGATTTTCGCGGGCCTCTGGATCAGACGACCAGTTGGCAGTCGATTGCCAAGCACTGCGAACTCTTTGTTGCTTTTGGGGGCGTGCCTCTTAAAAACGGGCAGATCTCCCAAGGGGGGCTTGGCGAACATGTGCAAAAAGCGGGTGTGGCTGCGGCTTTCGACGCCGGAGTGAAATTCGTGAACATCTCTCCGCTCAAAAATGATTTGCCGCCATTTGCCCAGTCTGATTGGATCGCACCGCGTCCGTCTACAGATGCAGCGCTGATGTTGGGCTTGGCGCATGTCCTTTTGACCGAAGACTTGTACGATAAGGCATTTTTGAAAAAGTATACGGTCGGCTTCGATGTTTTTGCTGCATACCTTCGGGGCGATACGGACGGTATTCCCAAAAGCGCAGATTGGGCGGGCGAAATCTGTGCCCTGTCTGCTGATACCATTCGCACGCTTGCCCGTCGCATGGCGCAAAACCGTACGATGATTTCGGTGAGCTGGTCCTTAACTCGTCAGGATCATGGTGAACAACCCTATTGGGCCGCCATCACCCTATCCGCAATGTTGGGGCAGATCGGATTGCCAGGGACGGGAATTGGCTTTGGCTATTCCGCCGTAAACAATGTCGGGGCGCAACGCCGCGAGATTGACTATGCCTCCTTGCCGCAAGGGCGCAATCCGGTGACGGAATTCATTCCGGTGGCGCGCGTGACTGACATGCTGGAAAACCCCGGTGGCGCTTTTGACTATAACGGCCAGCGCCTGACCTATCCGGACGTCCGGCTGGTGTGGTGGGCTGGTGGCAACCCGTTTCACCATCATCAGGACCTCAACCGCATGCGCCGAGCTTGGGTGCGACCTGAAACTGTGATCGCGAACGAATGGTGCTGGAATAGTCTGGCGCGCCATTCTGACATCGTTTTGCCCTGTTCCACTTCGCTGGAGCGCAGTGATATCGCCTTGACCCCAAAAGACCCGTTTCAGGTTGTTATGGACCAGATCATAGAACCAGTTGGGCAGGCAAGAAGTGATCATGATATCTTTCGAGGGATCGCATCCAATTTGGGGATCGAAGCGGAATTCACCGAAGGGCGTAGTCCTGTCGAATGGCAACGCTGGCTTTACGATATCTCGCGTCAATCTGCTGCCCGTGAAGGCGTAACACTACCGGATTGGGATAGTTTTCAACGTGATGGAGTACATCGCGTACTGCCACCGGAGCATGATACGGTCATGTTAGAGGCGTTCAGAAAGGACCCCGTGGCACATCGATTGCAAACGCCGAGCGGTAAGATCGAGGTATTCTCCGAAAAAATCGCCGGATTTGGTTACGATGACTGCCCCGGTCATCCGGTTTGGATTGCGCCGCTGGAATGGGCGGGCAATGCGCGGGTTTACCCCCTCCACATGATTTCAAACCAGCCCCGCAACAAGCTGCATTCGCAACTGGATCATGGGTCGGTGAGCCAATCAGATCGGATTGAAAGCCGCGAGCCGTGTTTGATGAATCCGTCTGATGCGTCGGCTCGCGGGTTACATCCGGGGCAGACCATAAGGCTGTTTAATGCCCGCGGATCCTGCATTGCGGGACTTCAAATCTCGGATGATATCATGCCGGGTGTAATTCAGATTTCGACCGGTGCATGGTACGATCCCGAAGGCACGGCATGTCGCAACGGCAACCCCAATGTGCTCACCCCGGACAAAGGCACCTCGCGGCTAGCTCAAGGACCGATTGCGCATTCGTGTCTTGTGGAGGTCGAAGCTGCGCCTGCCGACACTTCACCAACCCAGATATACACCGCACCTGAGATTGTGAAACTGTAGGTGACTTACTGTCAGGAGTGTCCAGTGAGTTTTCGCTTGAACGAACCAGATCGCAAGCCCTTTTCATGCCATTCGCATCAAGTGCAAGGAAAAGGGTTTGTAGATATGGAATTAGGTCATCGGCGCGTTGTCATTGGCAAAGAATGGAATGCGATAAACGTTCCCGACGCGGGTAAAGCGAGGGATGCCGCGCAAAAACCGGTCAGGAAACTTCAGTCAATACTGGCGCTTCCGTTGCAAACCAACCTTTTCCCGGAACAGCGGCCAGCAACTCGGTGGTATAGGGGTGTTTAGGGTTGGCAAAAAGATCAGCCGTGGGCCCGATCTCAACCACTTCGCCGCGTTGCATGACAGCGATTCTGTCGCAGACCTGTGCGGCCACCCGCAGATCATGCGTGATAAAGATCATCGATAGGTTCATCCGATCGCGAATATCGTCCAGAAGGTCCAGGATTTGCGCCTGGATCGAGACGTCCAGAGCAGAAACAGGCTCATCCGCAACCAGAATTTTGGGCTCCAGCGCGAGCGCGCGCGCAATGCCAATGCGCTGCCGTTGCCCGCCTGAGAATTCATGCGGAAACCGATCATAGGCGCGGTCGTCCAACCCGACAATGCGCAGCAATTCCAGCGCCTTTTCGCGGGCTTCGGTTCGGCTGGCGCCGTACATCTCCGGGCCTTGCGCTATGATCCTTCCGACCTTGGCGCGCGGGTTCAGAGAGGCGAAAGGATCTTGAAACACCATCTGGATCTGCGCGCGATGAGGACGCATCGCCGCCCGTCCCAAAGGACGTAGATCGACGTCGCCTAATAGTATTTCTCCGGCTTCAGCGTCATTCAGGCGCACCACACATCTGGCCACGGTAGATTTGCCAGAGCCGGATTCCCCCACAATCCCGAGTGTTTCGCCCCGCGTCAGATCTAATGTGACCTCTTTGGCAGCATGCACCACACGGGCCTTACCACCAAAAAGACCGCCACCGCCGCGATAGGTTTTTGTCAGTCCTTTGACCCTCAACACGGTCTCTTCTGACCGCGGCCGCGCGGCGCGTGGGATCAGGCTTGGGACCGCTGTCATCAAGGCTTGCGTATAAGGGTGGGTCGGGTGACGCAGTACTTCTTCGGTGGTACCTGTCTCAACCACCAAACCGTTCTGCATGACGGCCACACGATCAGCGATATCCGCGACCACGCCAAAATCATGGGTAATGAAAACAACACCGGTACCATGAGATTCCTGCATCTGCTTGATCAACCGCAATACCTGAGCCTGCGTGGTGACATCCAGCGCTGTGGTTGGTTCATCTGCAATCAGAATTTTGGGGTCAAGCGCCAATGCCATGGCGATCATGGCGCGCTGTCGTTGTCCGCCCGAGAGTTGATGCGGGTAGGCGCCAAGAGCTTGTTCAGGGTCGGGGAGTTGCACGTCTTGCAACAGCTTCAATGCACGATCACGCCGTTCAGTACCCGGCATTTTCTCGTGAAAGCGAAAAACTTCGTCGATCTGGTTGCCAATGGTCATCACCGGATTGAGGGCGGTCATTGGTTCCTGGAAGATCATCGAGATCTCTGAGCCGCGTATCTGCCGAAGACGGGCTTCACTCGCGCTGGCGAGATCTTCCCCCAAAAAATTGACCTGACCTTTGGCGATATGCACATGCGGTTTGGGCAGCAAGCCCATAATGGCCCGCGCCGTCAGGGATTTACCGGATCCGGATTCGCCTACCACACAGAGGATTTCATTTGCATCCAGGTGCAGGTTTGCAGATTCGACCGCAAATTCACGCTGCCCCCCGGCAGGTAAGCCCACATGCAGGTCGGTGATTTCAAGCAAAGCGGTCATGAGCGGTCCCTCAGACGGGGGTTGAGCGCGTCGTTCAAACCCTCACCCACAAGATTTATGGCCAGCACTGTCAGCAGAATAGCGATGCCTGGAAAGGTGCAGACCCACCAGGCCGAGCGTAGCAAGGTGCGTCCCGCTCCGATTTGGAACCCCCAACTCATGATGTTCGGATCACCGAGGCCGAGAAAGGCCAACCCGCTTTCGATCAGGATCGCTGTTGCCACCATAAGCGAGCCGATGACGATGATCGGTGACAGGCAATTGGGCAAGATCTCTCCCAGCATAATCCGGACGTCGCCCATGCCCAAAGTGTGGCAGGCTTGAACAAATTCTCGATTTCTGAGACTGAGAAACTCGCCGCGTACCAGTCGCGCTACAGCTGGCCAGGAAACCACGGCGATGGCGATCACAATGCTCTGGATCGACGGCTTCATGATCGCCACAAGCAGGATGGCAAAAAGAAAAGATGGGATGGTTTGGAACATCTCGGTGGTGCGCATCAACAGATTGTCGATGATGCCACCATAGTAGCCCGCGAGCGCGCCCATGATCACCCCGATGAACACGGCCACCAGTGTGGCCAACAAGCCGATGAGCAGAGAGGTTTTCGCACCATGTGCGATGCCAGAGGCAACATCCCGGCCAAGTGAATCACTGCCCAGAAGGAACCCGTTTTGTCCGGGAGGCGACATGGATTGACCCGCCAAACTGAAAGGGTCGGCCGGGAAAAACAGTGGCGCCGAAACGGCCATCAGGAAGATCATGACCAAGATCATGACGCCCATGACAGCAGACCGGTTACGGGCGAAGAGTTTCCAGAAATTCATGGGTCAGGCCATTTCTATGCGCGGGTCAAGCGTGGAATAAATTATGTCCACGATGAGGTTCACCACCACGACCAAAACTGCAGAAAGCAGGAAAATCCCAAGTAGAAGGTTCAAGTCGCGGGCAAAAAGCGCCTCAAACGCGAGCATGCCCAATCCTGGCCAGGCGAAGACTGATTCCACAATGACCGAGCCGCCGATCAAGGCGCCAACCTGCACGCCTGCCATGGTGACAACGGGCAGCAATGCATTGCGCAAGACGTGCACGAAAACGATGCGCCGTTCTGTCAACCCTTTGGCCCGGGCGGTGGTTACATAATCCTGCCCGGCCTGTTCCAGCATCGAGGCACGCATTAGCCGCGTGTAGAGCGCAAGGTAAAAGAGCGATAGGGTAATGGTGGGCAACACCAAGTGATGCGCGATGTCCAAGACTCTGTCCCAGCCTTCATAGAACATGGAAAAATTCTCCATCCCCGAGGTTGGAAACCAACCCAGATTGAGAGAAAAGACAACGATGAGCATGAGCCCCACCCAGAAGAGCGGCGTGGCATAGGTAATGAGCGCGAAGATCGAGATCGCCGTGTCGCGCCATGTGTTAAGACCCGAGGCCGCGACCAGGCCAAGAATGATACCAAAGCCGACGGCAAGGCAAATGGTTGAGGTCATGAGCAGCAAGGTCGGCATGAACCGGTCCATGACCAATTGGCTTACCGGCATGTCATGGCGAAACGAGTATCCCAGATCTAGGGTAAGGACGTTTTTGAGGTACACGCCCAACTGTACGATCAGTGGTTTGTCGAGACCGAACTTTTCGCGCAACTCGGCCATGTATTCGGGGGTCGCGGAGCCGGCCTCTCCGGCGAGCACATCAACTGCGTCACCTTCGGCCAATTGCAACAGGAAGAAATTGAGAACCACAATGGCAAGCACGATGGGAATAGCCTGCACCAAACGCTTCAGCACATATCGCGTGCGCCGCTTTGAACCATCCATACTGTCGTTACCTTTTTGGAGATCGGCACCGATCAATAGTCTTGACCGGTGCCGTTTGTTTAACCACTTCGACGGTGCAAGTTACTCAGCAACCGATGCCTTGTCGAAAGGTCCGTAGGCCCCCAGCGCGGAGGTGGCGTGATCCGCCAGCTTGTCGTTGTAGACGGTCAGGAATTCCATCTCAAAGAGGTTCGCGACGGGCATGTCTGTTGCCAGAATTGTCTGGATCTTACCGTAGATTTCAGATCGTTTTTCCGCATCGGGTTCCTGTGCGCCTGCATCCAAGAGTGCATCGAGTTCCGGGTTGGAATAGCGCGACGAGTTCACAAAATGCGTGCCTTGACGGATTTGATCAGTGCCGTAGTGGCGATGAACACCCAGCACCGGGTCGGGCAGCTGGTAAAAGTAGTTCACGTTCATCTCGAAGTCATAGTCGGCATAGATGCGGTTCAGCCATGTGGGCACGTCTTCGTAGCGTAACTCTACTTCAATCCCCAGAGGTTTCATGGCCTGCTTCATGTACTCGCCCGCCCGGCGCCAGTCTTCTCCGTAAGGGATCAAATCAAGCGTAATGCTCGCCCGCACGCCATTGTCGTCCGGCATGATCCCGGCATCGTCGAGTTCTTTGATTGCAGCTTCAAGGTCACCGGAAGCTGGATAGTTTGGCAAGCCATCCTTGTAGAGACCAACCTTATCGAAGTTCGACGACAGCGCCGAAGTAGCTGGTTTTCCGTAGCCAAACCAGATGTTGTCGATCAGGAACTGACGATCCATGACCAGCGACACCGCACGGCGCATGGCCGGATTGTCAAAGGGTGGTTTGGTTGTGTTGAATTCAATCAAAGCCATGGGGTTGATCATCGAATAGCCATCGGTTGTGACCGAAAAACCGTCCTTCTCACGCAACCGAACAGCGTCGATATTGGGGATCGCGCCATAGGCGCCATACATCACTTCTCCGTTTTCCATCGCGGCAGTTCGCGTGGAGGCATCCGGAACGAAACGCCCGACAATGCGTTCAATGAGAGGATAGCCTTCTTTCCAATAGTTTTCGTTCTTGTCGAGACGGATGTACTGACCTTTTTTCCACTCCGTGAAGGTGAACGCACCGGTTCCCACGGGGTTTGTGGCCAGCTCAGAGCTGCGCAAGTCCGTGCCTTCGAGAAGGTGCTTTGGCACAATCGGACTTTCATAGGCGGACAGTGCCCGAAGCATGTAGGGTGCTGGGTTTTCAAGGTTGAAAACAGCGGTGTAATCGTCAGGTGTGTCGATCGATGTTACTTCGCGAAACGAATTGGGACCGCGCGGGTGAACCTGCTTAAGGACATCCATCACGGTAAAGGCAACATCTGCAGAGGTGAAAGGTTCGCCATCATGCCACGTCACGCCCTGGCGAAGCTTGAATGTCACCGTCTTGCCATCTTCGCTGACCACATAGCTTTCGGCAAGAGAGGGAACAATGTTGAGATCGTTGTCATAGTCAAACAGGCCATCGTAAATTTTGGGGCCAACCAGGCCAATGGGCCCTGATGTCGAAAGAAAAGAGGCAAGAGATGGGGGTTCGGGTTGCACCAGATACACGAGGTTTTGTGCCATGGCAGCAATGGGCGAGAGCGCGAGCCCCACGGCACATGATGCCCCCATAAATAGGGTCTTTAAGTTCATTCAGTACACTCCTTGTTTAGCATTCGTCCATTTCGGGTTCGAATTACCGTCGTTTTTTTGTCTTCGTTGTCACGAGATCAGCATTGGTCTTTCCCCAGACGCAATCGTCAACGAAAAGCCGACAGTTGCAAGACTATGGCACCAAGCAACCGAGAATTGCTACTTTTTTAATCGGATTTGCGAAATCTGGCTTCGGGACCGGCTCAATCAAAGGCAATCCGCCTCTGTCTGAGCCAGATCAATAGGGGGTTCGGACTGATAAATTGGTTTTAATGTGTCGCGCACTCGTGACCCTCAACCATGCATTCGAACCGGTTGAATGCGATGCAAACAATGCACCAAATGCCGACCCTTTTTTCCGCAAAGAGTAGCATGTCCTTAAGTATCACGGTGCGCGCGATAGGCTTTTCAAAAGGGGCAACTCAGGGAATACACCGCTTAAATTTTGGTTCGATATCTCACCCCAAATATATGAACTTAAATGATGAATTGACGACATCTAAGGTTCGTTCTGTCGACAACTCCTATCAAGTATGGAACAGGTCGCGGCATTTTCTTTTCGATTTTATGACCCTGTTCTCGTGTCTGATGCGATGGTGTCAACAATGCTGTAACTTGCATCTGGAAGCACGTGAGGCCCGCACCGAATTCTGCAACAATAGGACGCCTTGCGCTGCGATTGAAAGGTCTTTGCAGAAAGCGGTTTACGCGCCACGCTTTGATGCGCATTTTGACGGTATGTCTATTGACCCGACGAAACCGTTCTTGGCGCGTGTGAGCGATGCTCTCCCAAATCTGTATCCCAGTGAACGCATGTTGGCGGAGCTCGTGCTGGATTTTCCTGGCGAGATGGCAAGCTACACCGCCAGTGAGCTAGCGGAACTGGCCGATGTGTCTAATGCCACTGTATCGCGTTTTGTGCGACGGATCGGTTATGCCTCTTTTGAAGAAGCACGACGCGCCGTGCGGGACGAGCAGAAAGCAGGCACGGCGCTGCTGCGTTTGTCATCGAATTCGGCGGCAGGGACCGGGGCGGTCAACCGGCATTTTGATACGTCAATCCAAAACTTGAAACAGACATACGCGACACTGGACGACGCTGTTATTGACAGTTTGGGCAACGCTATGATTGCAGCGCCGCGGGTTTGGTTCGTCGGATTTCGAGCTGGTCATTCATTTGCCCAGTATCTTGGCTGGCAGACATCGCAGGTTTTGCAGAGTGTTACGGTTTTGCCCCTTGCAGGAGAGACGCTCGCGGAAAGCCTGGTGTCACTGGGCGAACGAGACGTGGTCATTCTGATTGCGTTGCGTCGAAAACCCAAGATCGTGTCCGCAGTGGCTTCGGCGGCGCGGTCTGTAAGAGCCGGTCTTGCGGTACTGGAGGACCGACCCTCGCCGGATCTTGCCGACGCAAACTGGCATCTGAACTGTGCAACCTCCACCAGTGGGCCATTGATGAACCATGTCGGCTGTATGGCGGTCTGCAACCTCTTGTGTGCACGCACGATCGAGCTTTCCGGAGCGAAGGGCCGCGGTCGCATGGCGGCGATCGAACAAGCGCACAGGCGCTTTGGCGAAATGTGAGCGTCTGGCGCGCAGCTCGGCGACGATGGTCCGGACAATTCGAATCGTGCGTACTTTCAAGGAATACAGGCGCTCAATCTGCCGCTTTTAAAGGCATACTCCTGATTGTGGATTCAGATTGAGAGAAAAATGTTTTTCTTGAGATGAATGTGGATAAAAGTTTTTTTCATACCGCTTTTCCATACGCAGCGCCAAATTCCATTGAAAGGATCTTGAAATGATCACCCCCCGCCTAAGCCTGATCGCCTCCGTCAGCGCCGTTCTCTTTCCCGCTGTTGTCTCCGCGCAAGCGGTGATGCAGATCAATTCGTCGCTTCCCGAAGGTTCGTTTGCTCATGTTTTTCTGCAGGAATACGAAACCCGTCTTGAAGCCGCTGCACCTGGTGAAATTGATGTTCAGATCTTTATGTCTAACACATTGGGCAAAGAAGAGGACGTACTTCAGGGGCTTGGCTTCGGCACGCACCAGGCTTCGCTTTCGGCTTCAGCTGTGTCCCAAATTAATGCGCGCACATCGATCTTTGACTTGCCGTACCTGTTCGAAGACCGGACCGCGGTGCTGAGCTTCATCGACAGCCCGGCTGGCGAGATGCTGGCGGATGGATTTGAAGGCACGGGAATGGTGCTTGCCGCCATGTGGGACAATGGTTTCCGCCAGATCACCAACAATCAGCGTCCCATCGTAACGCCCGCGGATCTTGACGGCCTAAAAATCCGCACCCCCACAAATCGCCAGCGCGTTGAAATGTTCAACACCCTCGGTGCCAACGCCACACCGCTGTCCTTTGGTGAGGTCTATTCCGCGCTCGATCAGGGCACCATCGACGGGCAGGAAAATCCAGCGAACGTCGTCGATACCGCTAAGCTGTTCGAGGTGCAGGGTTACATGTCCTTGTCAAACCACGTCTACCTCCCCACCTTTCTGGTGATTGGCGAACCGTTTCTCGCGTCGCTGGACGAAGACCTGCGCGCGACCGTGATCTCGGTTGCAAAAGACGTGGCACCCTGGACCTTCGAATGGGGCGAGACGACAGATACCGAGACGATCGCCGCTCTGGCCGACAAGTTGGAGATCAACGAGATCGATTTCCCCGCTTTCCAGTCCGCCGCCGCGCCGTTGTATGAAAGCCCGACTTTTGTAGACGTGATTGGTGCGGATATGATCGCAGCAACGAAAACCGCGCTTGGTATCGAATAAGAACCTGATCAGGGAGACGCAATGCACGTGTTGGAAGCGGTCATCGAACGGCTGGATCGCTGGCTGAGCGCGCTATTGGATGCGATGGTCATCGCACTTGCCGGTCTCCTGCTGATACTTCTGAATTGGGCGGTTTTCGCCCGGTTCATACTGAATGACAGCGTGTCCTGGGGCGAGGAGCTTCCAGCGCACCTGTTGGCCATGCTGACCTTCATCGGAGCGGCTTATCTGACACGCACCAACGAACATCTGGGTTTTGATGCGGTATTGCGTGTGATGTCCAAGCGTGGGCAACGGGTGGTGACTGCCCTCAACCTTGTCCTGATGGGAGTTTTCGGTGCGCTTCTGGCCTGGTATGGCGGCATTGCGGCAGCCAGCTTCGCGGGTCGGTCTCTGATCTCGATAGACGCACCCATGATGTTGTTTCGGGGGGCCATGCCCCTGGGTGGTGCGCTGATTGCCGTTTTCTGTGCGGTGCGGCTGGTCGGTATCCTGACAGACCGGATCGATCCGATGGACCTTTTGCCGGAAAGTGACACCTGATGTTTTTGGATCCGGGATGGATCATCCTGATCTTACTCGTCCTCTTGCTCATCGCAGGCCTGCCGATTGCCTTTGTGCTAGGAGTGACGGCGGCAGTGATGATTTTGCTTGACCCGGCGGTTGTGCCCCAGATCATGGGGCTGATCCCATTTGGAGGCGCGAACAACTACCTTTTGGTTGCTGCACTGCTGTTCATGATCGCAGGTGAGATCATGAACCAGGGTAAGATTGCAGAAAAGCTGATTGCTTTCGCTTCGTCTCTGGTGGGTCACATCCGAGGCGGATTGGCGCATGTCAACATCCTGACATCGCTCTTCTTTTCCGAAATTTCCGGTACAGCAACTTCGGACGCAGCTGCCATCGGGTCGGTGATGATCCCTCAAATGCGAAAACGCGGCTACCCGGCCGCATTCGCCGCTGCCGTCACGTCTACCTCGGCGACAATGGCGATCATTGTTCCGCCGTCGCTCAATCTGATCCTTTATGCCTATGTCGCCAATGCCTCAATCGCGCAGCTTTTTGCAGCGGGTATCGTGCCAGGATTTCTGGTGTGTGGTCTGCTTATGGGCACGGCCTATGCCATCGCCGTCAAACGCGGCTATCCGACCGAAGGAGCCTTTTCCCTGGCGCGGGTCGCTGAAACGGGCAAGGACGCTGCTATTCCGCTCACCCTGCCAATTTTGGTTTTGGCGGGCATCTTAGGCGGCATTTTCACCGCAACCGAGGCTGGAGCAATAGCGGCTTTCTGGTCGATCGTCCTGGCGATGCTGGTCTACCGGACGGTGCGGCTGGGTACACTGATTGACACGCTGCGCATCGCGGGCAAGCGCTCCGCCATGCTCATGTTTATCGTCGCGACATCAACATTGCTGGGGTGGTACCTGACAAATCAACGCATACCGCAGGACATTGCTCAGGGCATTCTTGGGATTTCTGACAACTACTGGATCGTTTTGCTGGCCATCAATGTTTTCTTCCTTTTGGCCGGAACGATCATCCACGGCACGCCGGCGATCTTGATGCTGGTTCCCATCTTTCTGCCACTGGCGGACCAACTGGGCATCGACCGGGTGCATTTTGGATTGATCCTGACAATCAATCTGGGTATCGGGCAGCAAACGCCACCCGTCGCATCCGTGGTTCTGATCACCTGTGCAATCGCCAAGATATCCATAGCGAAGATCGTGCCATCAATGTTGATGTTTATCGCCGCAATGCTAGTGGCGCTGATCCTGATAAACCTGTTCCCAGCGCTTTCGCTCTGGCTGCCTTCGGTGATCCTGTGATGCGGTTATTGATCGTCAATCCGAACACCTCATCCAGTGTGACGCAGCGCATTCGCGCAGCAGCCGCGGCCATGGCGCAGCCCGGGGATGTTTTTACCACGCTTTGCCCGGATTGCGGTCCCGAACTCATCGTGACCGACGCGGATGCCCAAGAAGCCAGGCACGCGGTGGTCGCTACAATAAGACAACATGCGGAGCCTTGCGACGGAATTGTGCTTGCGTCCTTCGGCAATACCGGCGCCGAAGAGGTCCGCGCGTTGCGCAAAGACGTTCCCGTGATCGGGATTGCCAGCGCGGCTTTTAGTGCAGCGCTTGTTCTGGGCGGCCCGTTTGGCATCGTGACCTTTGGCAAGGCGCTTGTGCCGGGGTTACGTGCCAAGGTTGAAGAATTGGGTTTGGACGATAGGCTGTTGGGCATTGCGTATCTGCCCGGCGACGATTTTGGCGATCCAGGTACTGTTTCAGAGCGTTACCGGGATGAACTGGCGGAATTGTGCGACACGATGGTCCGGCGGGGCTCCACTAGCATCGTGATGGGCGGCGGGCCACTGGCGGGGCTTGCATCGGTATTGTCGGAAGATTGCCCCGTGCCAGTGATCGACGGCACGCAAGCAGCCGTCAACTTGATGCGGAGCGTTACTTTCCGTCGAGAAAGAGCAACGTAGTACTTCGTTGCTCTGGAAAACAAGACGGGTGCGTATGACCTCGAAGGATTACCGGTTCATGATTCTGGCCGATTTCAATCAGTCATTGCGCTCGCGCGGATGTGGCGACCCATGAAGTTAAGACTTCGCAGGCGAGTGCGAAATCATCGAATTCCATATGTTCGTTTGGGTTATGGCTGCCGTTGCGGTTCCGGATGAAAAGCATTCCCGACGGGATCCCCAATCCTGCAAACGTTGCGCAATCATGGCCACCACCAGATGGTAGCTGCATGAAATGAATGCCACAGTCCTGTGCTGCTGCGGTAAGTCCGCTTTGGACATCTTTCGACATTGGGGCTGCTGCGGCCCGAGTATGAGGCCCGAGATCGATTTGCACACCGCGCCGTGCCGAGATGCTTGCAGCTTCGATGTTCAGAAAGGCCTCGAACCGATTGAGCAAGGCATCATCCTGACTGCGGACATCCAAGGTGAAATTCACAAGTCCGGGGACTTTCGTTATCCCGTGTCGCCGAGAATCCGTGGAAAATTCACCTATGGTCAGCACCATGTCTTTGCCTGCAGCTTCAGCTTCCAGCCACCACTCTTCCAACGTTCTGACCAGTTCGGCCCCTGCCATAACGGCATCGCGCCGGTTCCGACGAGGAACACCGCCTGCATGGGTCGTCTCGCCCTCGATCCGAGCAAAGCGGTGTCGGATGTTACCACGAATGCCAGTAACGACACCGACGGGAAGATTGGCTTCAACCAAAACGGGACCCTGTTCGATATGCACTTCGACAAAGGCCATGATCCGGGCGGGGTCAAGTTGAGGTTTGCCTTCTCGGATTGACTGTGGTTCAAACCCGGTTTCTTCCATGTGATCCGCTAAGGTCCGTTCGGTGTCTGACCTGCGCAGCCTGTCTGGCGTGTCCGGCGGCAATAGGCCAAATGCCGCGCGGCTGCCAAGGTAATGCTCCGGAAACCAGATCATTTCCTCGGCTCGGATCGCCATCAGGGTAACATCGCAGATCGGCCGCGGTCCGGCACGCAGCCTTTCCAGCATGACCAGACCTGCCAGTACACCCGCTGCGCCGTCGAAGTTACCGCCATGGGGGACGCTGTCGAGATGTGATCCTGTCATCAGAACTGGTGCACTCCGGTCGCGACCTGGAAGGGTCACATAAAGGTTTCCGATCGCGTCGACCCTTTGCTCCAGACCAATGGCCGTGGCCTCGCGTCGGATCATTGAGTGTGCTGCGTCTTCGATCGGACCAAAGCTGGCGCGGGTGACGCCGGGCGGGTCGGCGCTGATGTCAACCAGTTCCTTGAACAGGCGTCTGGCCCGATCGAGCGCTTTCAAAACAGAGCCTCGGGAATCACCATTACAATCTGCGGCCAGATCACGATCAGACCCACCATTATCAACATTGCGGCGACGAATGGCAGAATACCGCGATACACATCTGCCAGTTCACCGCGCCCACGCACGCCTTGAACCACATAAAGATTCATCCCGACGGGCGGCGTAATCAGTGCCAGTTCCATCATGATTACAAGGAAGATGCCAAACCATACCGGGTCAATATCCAGATGAAGAATGACTGGCATGACCACGGGAATGGTACCCACCATCATCGACAAGGTTTCAAGAAAACAACCCATCACCAGATAGAAAAGCACAAGGATCAGGATCATCTCGGTGGCGTTCAAGCCAAGCTCGGTAACGGTGCGGCTCATGGCTTGGGGTACGCCGAGAAGACCCACAATGAAATTGAGGAAAAAGGCCGCTGTAATGATAAAAAGCAACATTGCCGAAGTCTTAATCGTAGCGACAAATGCGGCATGCAGCATGGCAAATCCGAGCGCGCCATTGGCGGCGGCGAGACCGAAGGCCAGCACCACACCGAGAGCGGCTGCTTCGGTCGGCGTGGCCCAACCGCCATAGATTGCGCCCATGACCACCACGAAGATTCCAAGAGGGGGCAGCAAAAACCGCAAGCGACGCAGGCGCTCGGCACGCGGGGCAACTTCCGTGACTTGCTCTGCCAGTGATGGTTTCCACAACACGGCGGCGGCGATTATAGCCATGAACAGCAAGGTCAGCAGAATACCGGGCAAGATCCCTGCCGCAAACAATTGCCCGATGGACGTGTTGGTGAGCGCGCCATAGATGATCAGGTTGACCGAAGGGGGAATGAGAATGCCAAGGGTGGCTCCGGCGGCGATGGTGCCAAGGACAAGAGGTTCGTGATAGGCTCGGCGCTTGAATTCATCCAGGGCAACCGTACCGATCGTGGCAGCTGTCGCCACGGAGGACCCGGATACGGCTGAGAACAATGCGCAGGCACCAATGTTCGTATGCAAAAGCCCGCCGGGCAATCGGCTGAGCCAGTCCGTTAGGCTTGCATACATATTGCGCGTGATGCCGGCGCGGAGCAAGAGTTCTCCCAGCAAGACAAAGAGCGGGATCGTCGTCAGAAGAAAGTCATTCATCACCGACCAGAGATTGGTTCCGAATGACAATAAAACAGGCGGGCCGAAGTAGACCAAAGCACCAAGAATACCTGTGGCCAGCATAGCTATGCCAACGTGCAGGCCGATGAACATTAGGCCCAGCATGATCACAAACCCGATCAGAGCGCCCGTGAGGTCAATCATCGCCGGGCCTCTTCGATCTCTTCTGCGACAGTTGGCGGGGCCAGCACTCGGTCCGCTGCATCAAGTCCGTGGCGCAAGGCCATCACACCGCGTAGGGCGGTCCACACGGCCGACAGACCGAAAACCACGAGGCCTGCCATCCACAGCGATTGCGGTATCCACAGCGGCACCTGAAGTGGACTGGACGAAACCGATCCGAATGTCAGGCTTTCGTCAAGTGTGCGCCACCCCATGTACCCCATGAATGCGGCGCCCATTCCCAAGGCCACATAGGACACGAGATTCAACACCGTCTGCATCCGCCTGGGCAAGCGCAACAAGAGAACGTCAATGCGCGTATGTGCCCGTTCAACAGCGGCGAGCGCCATGCCGAAAGTGCCGGTAATTGCAACAACATAGCCACCGATTTCATCCACTCCTTGAAGCGAATAATTGAACAGCTTTCTGGCGAAAATCTCAAAGACGATGAGGAAAGACAGACCGAGACAGCCATATCCACCCAGAATTCCGATGACGCGCATGTCGGGTCCTTTTTGAGTTAGGCGCGCCGGTAAAGCGCGCCCAATCTTTTATTCAAGCTCTATGCCGCGCGCGGTGCCGACGGTAGCGTTCCAGATTTTGGAGCAATCCGCGAAACCTTCGTTGCAACTTGCCGCCCATCCGGGCAGGACCTGCTCCATCGTGGCCGCAGTAACTTTTGCCTGATCTTCGGGAGAAGGTTCAACCAGTGTCATGTCGAAGGCTGTGTAGTTCTCGCAACCTTCACCACCGGTGTTACAGGCGATCGCCCAGCCGTTGTTTTCCTTGGCAAGCGCCCAAAAGGCATCTTCAAAACCGGCAAATTCGGCTTCGAGTTTGGCTTTTTCCTCATCAGAGAAGCTGTTCCAGGTGTCCAGATTGATAAAATGCGCGTTCACCGACCATGATATCCCCAGAGGCAGGAAATGCGTGGTCACTTCCGGCCAGTTGCCGGTGTTGCCCGACGTGGGCGAGGTAATCGCGCAATCCACCACGCCGCGCTGCAAAGCAGGGTAAACTTCCTTGAAGCTCATGGTAACAGGCGCGGCGCCCAGAGCTTCGATAAGGGTCGACATCGAAGAAGTGTAAGAGCGAATTTTCAACCCTTCGAAATCGTCCAAACTTGCGATCTCGGCATTGCAGTAAAACACCTGTGGTCCATAGGGCCACACAGCCAGCGGCTTGGCGTTGAATTTCTCGGCCACGCGTTTTTCTAACTCCGGCATGAACGCATCGACGGCTTCTTCGAGTTGCTCCATCGAGGTTGACACACCGATCAAGTCGATCCCTTCAAGAAAGGCATCGTCTCTCGCGGCTGCTCCCACGGTGCTTTGTACGATGTCAAAAGTACCCGTACGCACCATGCGCAGAGTGTCCTGCATATCGACTCCAACGACGTCGAGCGGGTTAAAGTTGATCGCAAGATCGATGCCAGTCTTCTCTGCCAGACCGGCATAGAATTCCTGTTCGAGCGCAGTATGGAATTTATGGGTCGAAACAAGGCCGGTTGCTCGGATTGAAGTCTCGGCCAGTGCGGGGGTCGCGGCCACCGCGAAGGCTGCGGCCAACCATGTGTATTTCGGTTTCATGTTTTTTCTCCGTGTTGGGATGTGATTTGGCTGCGCAGAGGTGCCGCAGCAAAGTGTCGGGCAATGTCGATGCGACGTGCCCGCCAGATCTGACCATCAAGACTGGCCAGATATTCGAGGATTTCGGCAACAGCGCGGAACCGAGCAGGTCGTCCGGTTATGCGCAGATGAAAACCGATCGATAGGGTTGACGATTGACCCTTCCGCGCCTCAACTAACAGTTGCTCAACGGCGTCGCGCACATATTCCACCATTTCTGCGGATCGCGTGAAGCCATTGGGATGAAAGAACTTCATGTCGTTGGTGTCGAGGTTGTAGGGTACGACAATCAGGCCGGACTCATCGTGATACGGCAGATCGTCGTCGAATGCGTTTGAGGTGTAGAAATACCCCGTCTCGGCCAGAAGGGTCCGGGTCCAGGGGCTTTCTGAGCCGCGACAAAAGAAGCCCTGGGGTTTTTGACCCGTTGCGGTTTCGATGGCTCTCGTTGCGCGGTCCAGATCGGCGCGTTCGGCCTCGGCGTCAGCAAAATCGGCGTGGGCCCGCCAAGTCCAACCGTGGCAAGCCGCTTCAAAGCCCGCGTCTGCGATGGCGCGCGCAAGTTGGGGGCTGCGTTCAACAGCACGTCCGCACATGTAGAAGGTCGCTGGTGTTTTCGTTGCTTCGAGCGCATCCAAGAAACGCCAGAGCCCGACCCGACTGCCATAGGCAAATATCTGTTCCTGACCTTGATCACGGCGACCTTGCGGCACGACGCTCAAAACCTCGCCCATACGTTCAGACATTGGGTCGCCGTCACCGATCTGATTTTCTGCGCCTTCTTCAAAGTTCACAACAACAGATACCGCCAAACGCGCGCCGTTGGGCCAAACGATATCCGGCGGTTTGCCTCCGTAACCTACAAGATCGCGCTCAGGCATCAGAAGTCCGCCCCCACACTTGAATACGTTTTGGACCAGCTGCGGCTATCTGATGGTTGGTATAGGTTCTGCCGAAAAACGCGCTGCGGGGCAGGGTGATGTGACCTCCCGCTTAGGCCACAACCTCGTCTGAAACTGGTCAGGCCACTAATCTTTTTGCGCGGGCCAAAACGGTAGAGAGCTTTAGGCGAAGTATTTTTATTTGCGCTCATCTGGAAGCGCTGGCAGAGGACGCGGTGAGGCTTAAAGCCACGCTGCGTCGAGCCTGCACGGTCAACGCAAAGACCGGCTCGAAATGTGTTTGCATCTGTGCTGGGCCATTGGTCAAAGCAGCGCACCGCATCGCCCCAACCGTCGCTGTTCAATTGTTGCTGCCTTTGGAGGAGACCGATGCCGATATCGCGGCTACAATAGAACATCTGGCGCTCCGCGTTCCACAAATTGACCCATCGGGGGCTTGCTGACAGGGTTTCCGTCTTTCATCACAGTCATCCCGCGCAATATGGTGCGCACTGGCCAACCGGTGACCTCAAACCCTTCCCAGGGTGTGTAATCCGAACCATGGTGTAAATTGACCTGCCGGATCGGCTTGGTGAGACCTGGGTCCCATAGCGCGATATCGGCATCTGCGCCGACCATGATCGCGCCCTTGCGCGGATAAAGCCCGTAAAGTCGGGCGTGATTGGTGGCGGTGATCGCAGCAAACCGCTCAAGACTGATCCTCTTTTTGACGACCCCTTCTGAAAAAAGGATCGGCAGGCGGGTTTGAACGCCCGGTATACCGTTGGGGATGTTGCGGAAAGATTTCCTTGCACCCGGTGCGTCCTTGCCTGCTGGATCGTTGAAGCGAAACGGGCAATGGTCTGACGAGAACAGGTCGAACACGCCTTGCTCTATCCCGGCCCAGATCTTTGGCCATTCGTCGGATGTACGGGGTGGCGGGGAACACACATATTTCGCTCCGTCGAACCCGTCGCGGTCCAGGTCCTTTGCGGTCAGCGTGACATACTGCGGGCAGGTTTCAGCGAAGACGGTAAGGCCGCGCTGGCGCGCACGTACGATCTCTTCGGTTGCCTCGCCGTTGGAAACATGAACGATGGTCAGCGGTACGCCCGCGATTTCCGCAAGCGATATGGCGCGGTGCGTGGCCTCCCGTTCGACCGGAATAGGGCGGGTGGTGGCGTGGTGGTAGGGGCCGATCTCCCCTGCGCGTTCGGCCTGGTCGCGGAGAAACTCTAAGGCATCCTCATTTTCGGCATGGACCATGACCATGGCATTTTGTTCTTTCGCCACGGCCATGACATTAAGGATTTGCCGATCGCTCAAGGCAAGTCCCTCGTAAGTCATGAAGACCTTGAAGCTGGTGTAGCCTGCCTGAATCAAGGCGGGCAGGTCCTGACCAAGAGTCACCGGGTCGGTTTCCTTGACGATCAGATGAAAGGACACATCGGTCAGACAATTGCCTTGAGCTTTTGCACGGTAAGCTGTCACAGCTTCACGCAACGTCTGGCCTTCTTCTGGAAGGCAGAATGGCAGGACGGTGGTGTTACCGCCACAAGCCGCGCTGCGGGTGCCGGAGGCGAAATCGTCCGCCATTTCGATTCCCGGTCCAGAGGGTTGCGAGATATGCACGTGACTGTCGATCCCGCCAGGCAGCGCGATCAGGCCTGCCGCGTCGATCACTTCGGATCCAGCCAATCCAGTACCCAGCGTGGCGATTTTTCCATCCGCAATCCCTATGTCGCAGTGGCTGGTGCCACTTGCGGTCACGACGCGGGCGCCCTGGATAACGGTGTCGTGGGTCATCGGTTTTCTCCTGCGATGTGAGCGGTCAGTTCCGGTTCCAGACCGGTGGAGGTTTTTGCTGCCGGCGGTGCATTGCGGTTGCGAAAACAGGGTTTCAGGCTGGCGAGTGCGATGGCCTGCGCCGTCGCTGCCGCGATAGGGTCGACCAGTATGCCAGAGGTGCTGTCTGCGATCTGCGGCGCTAGCCCGGCAAGCGGTGCGCCACCCAGAATCACGACATCAGCGCCATCGGTGTCGGTCGCTTTGGCCGCAAGAGCGATCAATTCATTGCGTAACTCAGTCGCGACATTGGCGACAGAATTCGGCGGTGTATCTGGGCACCGGACTCCTGTGAACCGCGAATTCAACCCCGTGAGCCGTACACTGTCGGCGTACCAGCGCGCCATATGCGGCGAGAACGTCACGATTGCGAACCGCTCGCCGAGCATTGCGGCAGACATGACCGCTGCCTCCGCCATCCCGATCACCGGAAGATCGAACAGTTCGCGTGCAGCGATCAGCCCCGGGTCGCCAAAGGCGGCGATGATGACGGCGTCGGCTTCCTGTTGGTGCGCGGCGATCATCTCCAGCACGATGCCACCAGCGATCTGGGCCTCAGCGCGTGATGCAATATAGGGAAAGCCTTTTGACGCCGTCAGCGCGGTGATAGCGACTTCAGGTCCAGCGACCGACCGGGCAACCTGAGCCAACGAGTCGGTCATGGTCTGTGTCATGTTGGGATTGATAAGCAAAAGGCGCATGTCAGGAGATCTCCTTGAGGATCGGTTCCAGCTGCAGCGCCAAGGCTATCAGCTCTGCGTCCTGGCCAGCTTGCGCGATCAACTGCAATCCCAGTGGCCGGCCTATGCTGTCTGTCCCACACGGGAGGGACACAGCGGGAACGCCTGCGTGATTGATCTGCGGTGTAAAAGCCGCGTGATCGCGGGGAGCCGCCGGTTGGCCGCCGATCTCTGTTGGGGCATTCAATTCAGCGGGCCACGCCGCGCAAGGTGTGGTGGGTGTTGCGATCACGCCGTATCGGTTCAATGCAGCGCGCAGCGTATCGCGCATCCGGTTCGAAACTTGATGCGCGGCTGCCACATCTGTGCCACGCAGCGACAGTCCAGTTTCGATTTGTGCCGCGATAGCTGGATCAAATAGGTCCGGCGTTTTGCGCCAGATATCACCGTACATCTGAGCAAGACCGGCGAATTGAAGCGGCAGGATGTCGTGGCCCTTGATGTTGTTAGGCCAATCCAAGTACGCATTATCAACGCGGACGCCTGCCATTTTGAGCGCCGTGATGACCTTGTTGCAATTCGCATCAACGTCGGGGTCGCGCAATTGCCCTGTCCCGAAGTCCTTCGAAAATGCGATCGCAAGTTCGGGTGCCACCACCGGTTCGAGTCCGGCCAGCACCTGCATCGCAAGCCCGATGTTTTCCATGCTTCGGGTGATCGGACAGATGACCGAGATGCCCCAGACCGGTTCGTCAAAACTGGGGCCGTAGGGTATCAGGTCTTGAGTCGGTTTCATGCCGCATAAACCGGTGTGTGCAGGCGGGCGGCGTGATGAACCGCCGGCATCGGTGCCGAGCGCCAGGGGAACGATTCCGGCCGCAACGGCGGCAACCGATCCTCCGGACGATCCTCCGGGTGTCAGATCGGGGTTCACCGGGTTGCGTGTAACGCCGTGCAATGGCGAGACAGTGGCGCCCTTGCATCCGAACTCCGAACAGGTGGTAATACCGATCACGACTGCGCCCGCTTGCCTTAGCCTTTTCACTGCCACAGCATCTTCAGGCGCAAAATGATCGGCATAGAGCCGTGAACCCTGTGCGATGCGCAGTCCTTTCACCCAAATGTTGTCCTTGATCAGTACCGGCACGCCTGCCAGCGGGAGTGTCTCGCCCGAGCGTAACCGATCCGCGACACCGCTTGCTTCTTGCTTCGCGTCTGCATTAAGGGCGCAAATCGCATTTATCCCAGAGTTGCGTGCCTCGGCCCGACCGAGCGCTTCGAACGTAAGGTCTTCCGGCGTGGCCATGCCGCTCTGCACCGCCGCTGCGATCGCTGCAAGAGGCGCATCCAGCAGGCTCATGGCGAAGCGCCATGTTGTTTGGCCCAACAAGCTGCAATCTCGCCCCGTGGCGCGATCCAGACGTCGTCATGCGCGGCAATGTGCGACAGAACGGATTCCAGTCCGCCAATCCGCGACGGACGCCCAATAATGCGGGTGTGCAAACCGATCGACATCATCCGCGCCGCATGCGCACCTTCCGCATAGAGCCGGTCGAACCCGGCGATCACGTAGTCGGAAAAGTCCTGCGCCTGCACAAAACCGCCACCGGGCGAAAATCGCATGTCGTTGGTGTCAAAAGCATAGGGCAATACGACCAGATCGCCATCCATGTATGGGATGTCGTCGTCATAGGCATTGCTGTCATATATGAAACCCCCGTGGTCTTTCAGCAGGTCCCGGGTTCGTGGCGAAGTCGCTGAGCGTGTGTGCCACCCCACCGGTGGTATGCCCGCGATCCGACCCAGCGTGGCATGGGTGCGAGCGATGACGGCGCGCTCGGTTTCTGGATCCATGCCCGCATGTGTTTCCCATCGCCAACCATGGCAGGCGATTTCATGCCCCCGCGCAACCGCATCCTGGATCAACCACGGCGTTGCTTCCGCAGCACGACCGCAGACTGAAAATGTTGCTTTCGCGCCATGGATAGCAAATGCGTCCACAATCCGTTTATAGCCCTGCCTTGGTCCATATCCGAAATGGCTTTCCATGCAGGGGTCCGGGGCCCCCTTGACCTCTTCGACGGCCTCATAGCGAGATTCATTGCGTTCGTCGCCGGCGGCAATCGAAAGCTCTGCGCCTTCCTCAATATTGACGACGAAGGACACTGCCAGCCGTGCGCCATTCGGCCAACACGGGGAGGGCTCTGCACCCCAGTATCCGCGCAGGTCCCGGCTCATCCTTGAATCATCCGGTTTAACCCGACCGTACGCGCGCCGATGATCAGCACGATGCAGGCCAGTAGGATCAGCCCGGAAGACATAGCAGCAAGCGACGGGTCAGGTTGCTCTTCAAGATACTGGAGCATTTTGATCGGCAGCGTCTTGTTGCGCGCGTCCGACAGGAAAATCGAGATTGGGTAGTTATCCATTGAGGCCAAGAACGCGAAAAGGCCCCCGGTCAGATAGGCGGGTGCGAGGTTGGGCACCAAGACTTGCAAGATGGCGCGTGGGTAACTGTAGCCGAGGGTGCGGGCTGCGTCCACAAGACTGAAGTCGAACGCCGCCATCGACGCTAATAATGTGCGCATTACGAAGGGCAGTGTTATGACGATATGCCCTAGCAACAGTGACCAATAGGCGTCGCGCAGTCCGATCTCGCGGAAAAACTGCAAAAGAGCCACGCCGACTACAAGTCCGGGCATCATCAAAGGTGAAACAGTGAATGTCGCGATCGATTCTCGGCCCTGGAAAGATCCGCGCGTCACGGCGACGGCGGCAAGTGTGCCGAGGATCAGCGATATCACCGTTGAAATCAAAGCAAGATTGAGCGACAGCGTTACCGCTTCCCACAGACCGGAGCGCCGCTGGAGCGAGATGTACCAGCGCAGCGACCATTCCGGTGGCGGCAATGTATAAACCGGTGACGACGTGAAGGAGGCCGCAAGGGTGATGACGATCGGCAACATCAGAAAAGTCACGCAAGCCAGTGCTACAGCCCAACTCAGCGCCAGAAAGAGCCGATCCGTCCCTGTCATGACCGTGCTCCAAGGCGGCCCGCCAGCCAGCTTGAACCCAACACGACCGAGATTGCGATCATCAGCAATATTGATGATATGGTGGCGCCTAAGGCTTCGTTGCGCAGGTAGAGAAATGACCGCGCTGTGAGCATCGACAGAGTCTGCTGGCGTTCACCTACGATGAGAGACGGGATGACATACATGGAGATGGCAAGCGAGAAGGTGAACGCACATCCAGCTACGACACCGGGCAGGCTCAGTGGCAACGTCACGTTCATGAACCTGAATACAGGCGTCGCGCCGAGCGAGGCGGCAGCCTCCGGCAAACGGCCATCCAACTGACGCAGCACCGCGTAGATCGGCAGCACCATGAAAGGCAGGAAGACGTTCGCCGCGCCAATGATCAGGGCGGTTTCGGTGAATAGCATCCGGATCGGTGCTTCGATGAGCCCCAAAGACATCAGAGTGTCGTTCAATACGCCGCGGGTACGAAACAGGATCGTCCATGCAAAGGCCTTGACCACGACCCCGACCGACATCGGCAGTACCATTGCCACAAGAAAGACGGAAAGCCAAAAGCCCTTGACCCGTGCCATAACGGTTGCTGTCGGATAAGCAATGATGAGAGCCAGTAAAGTGGTTAGCAGGGCGACGCGCAAGGTGCGCCACAGAACACTTAGGTTGTAGTCATCTGAGAAGAAGGCGACATACTCCGCCACAGAGAACTGTCCGTCGATCTGAAGGGACTTGAGCAATAACATGAATAGCGGCAAGGCATAGATCACAGCCAGAAAACTCAGACCCGGCAGGGCCAAGAGACCAATGCGTTCCGCCCGCCCCCTCATGCAACTGCCTCATAGACCAGCGTATCGGCAACATTCCATCCAAAGGTCACTCGATCGCCAGGGCGAAAACCGCTGCCCATTCCAGGCAGCTCGCACAGCAGGCGATCGGGTGCTTCGGCGCGTCCGTGTAGTTGTGTTTTTGATCCCAGGACCATGGCATCTGCAAGCGTGACAGACAGCTTGTTGCCGTTCTCGCTTGTTTTGGTCCGGATCAATTCCGGGCGTACGCCAAGTGTCACCTTCGTGCCCACGGCCAGCACTCCGGGCGCAGTGACTGCGCCGTGAGCCGTTTCAATGGTCAATTGCCTATTGGCTTTGGCTGTCACCGTACCGAAGAGACGGGTGGATAAACCCACGAAATCCATCACAGAGGCACTGGCCGGCCGGGCATAAAGTTCTGAAGGTGATGCAAACTGTTCGATTTTTCCGGCATTCATAACTGCAATACGATCTGACACGCCCATGGCTTCGTCTTGATCGTGCGTAACAAAAATTGCCGTCATTTTCCGCGCGCGCAGCAGCGTTTTCAATTCGACTTGCATCGTCTCGCGCAGCTTGCGGTCGAGGGCAGAGAAGGGTTCGTCCAGCAACAAAAGCGCGGGATTCACGATCAACGCGCGCGCCACTGCCACACGTTGCTGTTGCCCGCCGGACAATGCTCCAACGCGCCGATCCGCATAATCCTGCATGCGCACCAATTCCAGCGCTTCAATTACTTTGTCACCGGTGTCCCCTTTGGCCATCCCGCGCGCGCGCAGACCAAATGCAACATTATCTGCAACTGTCAGATGTGGGAACAGCGCATAGCTTTGAAACACGACGGAGATGTTGCGTTTGTGCGCGGGTACCCCCGTGATGGCGCGTCCCCCTAAAAGCACATCCCCTTCATCGGCTGAGGTCAGGCCAGCGATGATCCTTAACAGTGTCGTCTTGCCGCAGCCGGAGGGACCAAGAAGCGAGACGAGCTCGCCCTTGGCGACGTGAAAGTCCATATTGGACATCACGGTTGTCCCTTTGAACGCCTTTCCGACATCGACGACGTCGAGATAGCGCTGCATTCCCGGCTCCATAGCCTCGGAGCCAGGCATGGATCAGACCGCCATCAGCTTGTCGAATCGTTCGATCCATTCCCGGCGATTGGCCGCGACAAATGACCAGTCTGGCGCATAGATGGGCACACCGTCCGGGATGATCGCCCCAGCCGTTACTGTGGTGTTGGCCGGAACGGACGAGGCAAAATCGGCAATTGCGGCTTGCATATCGGGCCCCAACATTTCGTTGACATAGGCCGCGGCGAGGTCCGGGTTAGGCCCGCCTTTGACAAGACATATGCCGGAGGGCATGGCGAAAATGCCTTCTGACGGCGCGGCCAGGTCTACAGGCACACCGGTTGCCTTGCGCGGTAAGGTGTAGGACGAGAAATTGCCCGCCAGCATGGTGATTTCGCCTTGTTCCAGAAGATTGAAAGCTTGGCTCATGGTTGTATAGACTGACAGCAGGTTCGGCTTGAGCTCTTCCAGCTTTTCGAATGCTATGTCGATTTCATATTGCGCTTCGGAGAAGGGTTTGCCCGAACCCAACATGGCGGACATAAAGAGTGTCCACATACCTTCGGTGTTTTGCAAAGACGGAATAATCAATTGACCCTTCGCGGCCTCTGACCAGAGTTCGGTCCAGGAGCCCACACCGTCGCCGAGGTAGTCCGTATTGTAAGCAACCCCAGCCCAAGGCTGGACATAGTTGCACCACATGCCCTCCATATGAACCGCATCGGGGCGGAGGTCCGTCATATTTGGAACGGGGTCGGACGTGATGGGTGCCAGCAGCTCTGCCTCCACCGCCTGGATCATAACTGGATCGTCCATTTGTACGACCGAAAGATAGGGCGCATCCTTGTTTGAGGACATTTTTTCCAAGTTGACAGAAGATTTGGTGCCTTCGAAGAGGATATCCACTCCAATGGCTTCCTTCATGTGCGGCGTGACGATTTGTTCCATCCAGGCCGTATGCGAGCCCGCACATCCTATGACAAGTTCGTTACTTTGAGCGCGCAATATGGCGGGCGTCGCAATGGTACCGAGCGCCGCGCAGGCCGATCCTTTCAACATGGATCGACGCGTTATTCTCTTGGTTTTAGTCTGCATCAGTTCTAGCCCCCCTGTGGCTTTAGGTGATGCTGGTAAAATGGCATGCCATTTTGGCACCCGTCTTGATAATAGGTGATCATACTGGCCCAAATTCTTTGTGATGATGCATTATTGGGCAGTAACCGGTGCCGGACGTGAGGTTGTCAGACGTTTTTCTCGGCTCTCAAGACATCTGCCACCGTTTCACCCGTGTTGCGCAGATGGGTTTCCCAAGCCTGTGAAGCAATATGCGCTTGCCCGGTTCGAAAAGCCTGCATCAGGCCTTCATGTTCTGCAACTGCCTGGGCCAGACGCTCAGGATTCATGATGGCAAGGTAGCGTCCGCGGCGCGCGCGGATCATTAGCCGTTGGTGCGTCTTGATCAAAACCGGATTGGCTGAGGACTCGACAATAAAATCGTGAATGATCGTATTCGAGTCGAAATAATCGTTCCTGCGTCCGGCACCGTGATGATTCAACATGGTGCCGTGTAAGTCTTCCAAATACTGCAGTGTCGCCGGCGTCATGGTTTCGCAAACCCGTTTGGCGGCGCGACTTTCGAGAACGGAGATCACGTCGAAAAGATCAAACGCATCTTCTGGTCGGTAGTCCGAAACGATCGCGCCGCGGTGAAGCGAAATCTCGATGAGCCCGTCTGCTTCGAGCAACTTGAGTGCTTCGCGTACCGGGGTGCGAGAGACATTGAGTTCTGCAGACAAGTGTCGCTCAACGATCCGATCACGCGAAACCAGCTCTCCTTTTACGATACGGTCGCGCAAGACACCGGCGACCTCTTCGGCGGCGGCTTTGGAATCGTAAGGCGGGGGCGAGCGTTTTTCGGACATCAGCTCAGTCTATCCAGAATGAAACTGGCAAATGCAGGTAAGGTCGGTCCGCGTCAATCCCTTTCGTCAAACCGGTGAGGGAACAGTGGAAACTATAACGCATCCGTCATGAGGTGGTTTGGATAAGCGTTTCGTGACCGATTACCTAGTTCATTCAAAGCTGTTTTTGGGACATGACCCGAATGCGTAGAGTGCGCGCGTAGCTGTCCGGTTACTTGTATTTTCAATTCTGGTTTGATCACCTATGGTTTGGTCCGTTCAAACACACATAGATATGCTGGGTCAGCACGGAACGCCTTGGACAAACACGCTTAACGAGAAAAATACCTGATATCTGCCATCTAGAGCAGAAGAAGCGTTCTTGGACGTTTTCTGAGGCGCTCAAGAATTAATCGGAAGCGCTTTAATCTTGCCCATAGAGGCGGCGTTTTGAGCATTACGCAAAGCCATTCTGGCGATGATCTTGTGTGGATTGCCAACGCTCACAAACGTGACTGCGTCCGCCACCTCAGGAATTCGGTCGAAGTATTCCAACGCAGAGGTTGGCAAAATCAAGGGGGACGAAATGACAAAACTAACGACAACGCGCCGAAATGTTCTGATTGGAGCAGCCGCTGGTCTTGCTGTACCGATAGCCTTTCCACGCTGGGCGCTTGCGGAAACCACGCTTGCGGATATCAAGTCGTCCGGTGTTCTGCGCATTGGATGCGAGGCGACTTACCCTCCCTTCACGTTCCGGGACGCGGGCGAAATTGTTGGGTACGATGTTGATCTCGCGGCGGTGCTCTGCGCGTCTCTCGGCGTTGAACCAGAGTTCATCGACACGCAATGGTCGGGCGTAATCCCGGCCCTTTATGCGGGTCGTTTCGACGTCATCATGTCGTCGATGAGCTACCGAAAGGAACGGCTGGAGAAAGTGGCATTTTCCATTCCCTATGCGGAAGCCAGTCAAGCGTTACTTATTCGGGCGGAAGACGCTGGGGCAATTACTTCGGTTTCTGACCTCTCTGGCAAAGTGCTTGGCGTGAAATTAGGCTCACCCGGTGAAATGATGAAACCGGCTCTGGATGAGGAAATTTCGTTGGCGGCAGGCGTCGGCTTTGCCGAGGTCAAAATCTACGACGATCACCCGGCGGCCTATCTCGCGCTTAGCCAGGGCTCTGTCGACGGTGTACTGAACACGCTGCCGACCTTAGGCCAAGTGATGAAAGACCGGCCGGGCGCGTATGCGCTTGTCCGCCCCGTGGGACAGCTCAATTGGGCCGGGATCGCCGCGCGCAAGGAAGATCCCGAAATCGTCGAATGGCTCGATGGTGAGCTAACGCGCCTCAAGGATAAAGGCGAAATCTATGCCTTGCAGGAAAAGTGGTTCGGCTTCGAGATGCAGCTCGCCGACGAGATTCCATCATTTACCTGACTTGTCGCTAAGGAAATTTAGCGCGCTCGCCGGGTCGGCGGGCGGGCTCACTATTGGAAACAACAATGGATATTGACTGGGAGATCATTCGCGAGAGCGTGCCTCTTCTTGCGGAAGGCTTGATTGTTACCCTTCACGTTTCGGCGTTATCAGCCGTTCTTGGCGTTTTGCTTGGCGTTTTGTTCGGGCTTGCGTCGTTGTCTCGCAGCCGCGTCCTGCGGTGGCTGGTCGCGGCCTATGTCGACTTTATACGCGGCACGCCTCTGCTCATTCAGATATTTCTGGTCTTTTTTGCTCTTCCCATGATCGGCATCCGATTTGACGAATTTTGGGCAGGCGTGATCGCGCTGTCACTGAATGCCGCCGCTTTTCTGGCCGAAGTTGTGCGCGGAGGCGTCGGGTCCATCGAACGCGGTCAAACCGAAGCGGCAATGGCGATCGGCATGCGCCATCGGCAAATCCTCGTGTCTATCCTCCTACCGCAGGCGTACCGGCAAATGATCCCGCCGCTGACGAATGAGTTGATAAGTCTTGTGAAGAATTCGTCACTCCTGTCTGTGATTTCGGTTTACGAGTTAACACGTGCCGGACAGGCGATCATCTCGGTACACTTCGTACCTTTCGAAATCTATACGTTGCTTGCACTGTATTACTATGTGTTGATCAAGGCCTTGAGCTGGTTTTCGCTGCAATGCGAACGCAGGTTGCCGGCATGGTGATGCCCATGATCCGCGTCGAAAGCCTGCAGAAGAGCTTCGGGAACAACGTTGTTTTGCGAGAGGTCTCTCTGGATGTTTCTGCGGGCGAAACCGTTGTAATCATCGGTGCGTCGGGTTCGGGCAAAACCACATTTTTGCGTTGTATCAACCGGCTGGAGGAACCGTCGGGAGGCACGGTATGGCTTGACGGACAGTCGGTTGGCGGCACGCATGCAAACGCTTTTGGTACATGGCGGCCTGCCTCAGAAAAACGCGCCGCTGAACAGCGAAGCCAGTTCGGATTTGTCTTTCAACGCTTCAACCTTTTCCCGCATCTCACGGCGTGCGACAATGTAGCCATTGGCCCTGAAAAGGTCCGTGGCATGTCCCGTCCCGAAGCGCGCAGCCTGGCGGAGACGGAATTGGCGCGGGTACATCTGTCCGAACATGCCGACAAGCGACCGGCACAACTTTCTGGCGGCCAACAGCAGCGAGTCGCGATTGCGCGGGCACTTGCCATGACGCCACGGGTAATGCTGTTTGATGAGCCGACCTCCGCGCTAGATCCGGAGCTGGTGCACGAAGTGCTCGATGTTATGAAAGAACTTGCGCGCACGGGCATGACAATGATTGTCGTCACGCACGAGATGAGTTTTGCACGAGACGTGGCGGACCGCGTCATCTTCATGGAGGACGGCGTAATCGCTGAGGAAGGCCCACCGGCCCAGGTCTTTGGTGCCCCGCAAACAGAGGGGGCGCGGCAATTCCTGCGTCATATAACGCATGTCTGAACATCAATGCGGCATAGGTTTTTTTTCTGGCGGAATGCGGTGTGGCTGCAGACCGCCGTACCCCTTCAACACTGCCAATTGGTTTCGCTCGGGAAGCGGAAGTTGATGACACGCCTGTTGGGTCCTCGCGCAATCGCGCTCGATTGGAACATGAAACATCCAAGCGCATCGCGTTGGTTTTCGAGAAGAGCATAAAATGACTAAATCCCTAGATCATCCTGACCTGATCATTGCAGGCGCGACATTGCTGACCTCGGACGCGAAGCGCCCCTATGTTAAAAAGGGCTGGGTTGAAGTCAGTGGCGGTCGTATTTCTGCGATCAGGGAAACGGCACCGGAACAGACAGACCCGCGCACTTTGATCGTAGAAGGTGCCGGTCGCGTCGTGACGCCTGGCTTCGTCAATGTTCACACTCATGCCATCCTCAGCATGGTGCGCGGCGTGGCTGAGGACATGGGGTTTGCGCCCGCCTACACGATGGGTGTGCCGCACGGCCATGACGTACTGCCAGAAGAAGCGCATGCCATGGCGCAGCTTGGCGGGCTGGAGGCGCTTTGCTTCGGATCGACCATCATAAACGACAGTTTCACGCATCAGGACGTTTCTCTTGCAGCCATGGCCGAAACGGGTATCCGAGCCTGGGGTTGTGGCCGGATCCATGACGTGGACTTTTCACGCGTTCATCTTGGGGAGTGGGACTACGATACGAAGATCGGGGAACAGACGCTTGGTCGCGCATCAGATCTGATCTCCCGTTTCCACGATCCAATTGGCCTGCGTACCGGTGTCGTTCTTGCGCCTCATGCGCCGGACACTTGTTCACCCGACTTGCTGCGGCAAGTTCGCGACATGCGCGACGCCACGGGGTTGCGGATCAATACCCATGTGTCGCAAAGCCGGGTCGAGGTGGATTTCATCCGGGAGCGCGACGGCATGAGCCCACCGGAACTGCTTGAGGATGTCGGTTTGCTCGACGAGCACCTGATCGGGGCTCATTGTATCCACCTTTCGGACACCGATATCACCCGTCTGGGGCGAGCGGGCGCTCATCTCGCTCATATAGCCAAAGGAAACCAAACCCACGGTACCACGGCGCCGACGCAAGCGCTCCGGACTGCGGGCATGAACCTCTCTCTCTCGACCGACAACATGCACGCCGACATGGTCGAGCTGATGCGGTGGGCGCTTGCTACGGGCCGACTTCAGCAGGGCGGGATCACCGAGTCTTGGCAACCCGAAACGGTCTTCGAAGCAGCAACAATCGGTGGTGCGCGCGCTTTGGGTCTGGACGCAGAGATCGGCTCCATCGAAGTTGGCAAGCGGGCCGATCTTGTGTTGTTCGACTTTCGCCGCCCGCATCTGCGACCGCTGACTAATGTCCTGGGGACACTTGTGCACACAGGGCAGGGGCGCGACGTTGAAACTGTTATCGTTGAGGGCGAAGTCGTTGTATCCGGCGGCGAGCCTGTCCGCGTAGACAAGATGGCCGTTCTCGAAGCAGCCGAGACCGCTGCGGCATCACTTTGGTCACGGGCGCATGCCGAAGCGTCGAAATACAGATAGCGGAAAACCGAAGGACCGACAGAAGCCTTGGGTGGTTTTGAGAGTGGTTTTGGAACGGATTTTTGGGCATTTCCAGCGTTGGACTACAGATGTGTTCAGAAAATACTAAACGAACCGAGCATCTGACTTAAAGTGACCTAACCCATTTGTATGATGATACTTTTGCCAAGTGGGAATCGACGCCGAGGGGAAGCCTGAAATCACTTCGAATCTGTCTGATGCGCCGATCACTGTCTTTCGCCTGCGGCTCAAACGCGAATTGAGACAACGTTTGATCCAACTCAGCGTCGGAAATCTTTGACAGAGGAGATCACCGCTTCAGCCGTCGCGGCATTGTGTTTCAACAGACGGTCGGCCACGTCCAGGCGTGCACGGATGTGCATGGCTGCCATGATCCCCTCGTGCTCTTCAAGCGAAGCCCTCACACGGGCTGGGTCGTCGTTGATCTGGTATCTTGCGCGCAGTACTTTCGTCTGTAGCCGTTCGTATATGGCGACAATTTCGGGAATGCCGGCCAGTTCCGCCATGCGTCGGTGAAAGCTCTCGTTGAGTTCGGTGTAGGCCGCGCGAGATTGCACGGCTTCGGCGGCAACAAGTTGATCGTGAATATTTTGCAGGCTCGCGATACTGTCGTCGGTTGCTTTCTCGGTCGCGTTCAGTCCAATGAAATGCTCGATCACGCCTTTGGCGTCGAATACCGCGCTCAGATCGTCGATATCCAGCGGTGTCACCACAGCCCCCCGATTGGGTCGCAATGTAACGAGCCCTTCAACCGAAAGCGCTTTGAGTGCTTCACGGAGAGGTGTTCGCGAGACGTTAAGTTTGTTGCAAAGTTGTGTTTCTGGCACGCGCTCGCCTGATTGAAGCGCGCCCCGTACAATCAACTCGCGGATTTCCGCAATCAACCGACTATGCAGGTCACGTGGGTCGGTGGCATGGCCGGATTTATCAACGACTTTCAATGTCATCGGGGGTCACAGTGAACAGTCTTCCAAAGGGTGCAAGGGTGCTGTAATCAAGGCCCAGCATGGCCATTGTTCCCCAAAGAGTGACGGCGATGGAATCGATCACCGGAATGTCGAATTCCGTTTCGATTTCATGTGCAATCAAGGGACCACGCATATTGGTGCACACAATGGCTACCGCATCGACGCCTTGTGCAGCGACGTCGCGACACATGTCGGCCACGCGCTGGGGTGGGATCTCGGCAAAACTGTAGTTGTCCTGCAGATTTGCCCTCCGGGCGGCCACGATGTCGATGCCAATCGCCGCGTAGTTTGCGATGATCGCTGTTTCGACGTCTTCGGTGTAAGGTGTAACCAGCCCTAGTCGGCGTGCGCCGAAAGCGCGCAGAGCTGCATTTAGACTTACTATTGCAGAAGTCGCAGGGCATCCTGTCGACGATTTGACGGCTGCGCAGAGGGCGTCATCGGTGTCAAAGCCGCGCCAACTGGCCGAGGTGCCGTTCCAGGCAATGATGGACACCTTGGCATCCGCCAGCAGCTTCGCCGCATTTAGAATGGGGTCCATTGAAAACTGTGAATCTGCTTGCTGGTCGAGGGCGATCCGGGTGACTTCGAATCTGGAAAAGTGCACGCCGACCTGATCGCAGAGGGGGAAGGCCAATGCCGTCGTGGCGGGCTCGAGAGCAGTGTTTGAGGACGGCACGAGCATACCTATCCTCAAGTCTGGCACCTTGTGGACTGAGACTTGCGATTCGTGTGTGGTCCAGCCCTGTAGCATTCGACTTCCCCGGAGATCAATTTTCACGGCCGAGAATTGCATGCAAAAAATTTTAACTCAACGTGCATTGTTGATCTGCGATGTCCGAATTTTGAGCAAAAAGACGGGCAGTCAACAAAAACTGACCCTCATATCGCAGTTTTCCTTAGAGATGCTCTGCGCCTTAACCCAAGAATGAATACAATAAGGTGGCAAAATGACGAAACCGTGCGCAGATCCAGCATGTCAGCACAGGACCGATCTTTGCGTCGGACTTCCGTGCGGAGCTTTTGCTTTTACTGCCTTGCTGTTGATTCCCGTGAAAGAGGCGACGGACGGGTGGACGCAATTCGCTAATGTCCTGCCTACCGCTATTTCTCCACTCTGGGCGGGCACACTTCTTCTGGTGCTTTCAGTCGGGATGGTTGTCAGATCGTTTCGCCACGGCGATGATGTGCGCCGACCGCGGCACAGCGCCGTTTTCCATGTCATTCTTACTTCCACGACGCTCGGGGTTTCGCGCATTGCATTGTTTTGGGTCGGTTTCCTTGCCACCGTGACGCTATTGATCGCCGCCCTGGCTGTGATTTTTGGAGAAAAGCGCGCGCTTTGTACCGTCTTGCTCTCAGGCCTTGTGTCGCTAGTTGTTTATGTAGTGTTTCTCGGCAAACTCAGCGTCATTTTGCCAGTTGAGCCATTCTAGATGTTGTTGGATCTGGCATCGGGCTTTGAGTTCTTGACGGAGTACTTGGTTGTTTTGACCGCGTTGGTCGGGTTGCTGGCCGGGGCCATCTTCGTCGGAATGCCTGACCTGACTGCCGCAATTGCAGTTGCCGGTATATCCGCAATGTATACGCTGACCTGTCTGCCATTTATGCTCCGCGTTTACACAGGGGCGGTCCACGCAGGCTCGATCCCTGCGATCCTGATCCAAACTCTGGGTAAGGTTGCTGCTGCAGAAGGGCATGCGACAGTGGGTTCTAGCGATGGGCGGCAGGCGCTTGAAATCAGCCCTTATGCGTCAGTTTGCTCTGAAGTGCTGGCCACACTCACACTGATCGCAATAGCGGCACCGTTGACGTTCAAAGTCGCACCTCCAGAATTCACGCTATTTTATACCATCGCACTGACGATAGTGGCAGCTGTCTATGTAACAGAAATGCTGAAGGGCATGTTCGTTTTGAGCGAGATTCTTTTGCGGAACAAAGCCGGTGCCTACGTTTTTGGACCTAACGAAATCGAGCCGAATGTCGAGGGTGCCGAGGCGGAAAGCCGGTTTTACAAAACGCGGTCAAAAGCACTTACATCGCTAAACGCGTCGCTCCAGCAACCGACCCTTGCGGAGACCGGTTGCAGGCTTCGTCTTCTGCCGGTTCAGGAAGGGAAGTTGCGTCGACTGCTCAACACGCGCGTCCACTGGAATGGAAAGCCTTGCTTACGTTTGGCCTGCATGGACGCGCCGACTTTGGCGCGCGGATCGATACTTTCGGTTTTCGAACCAGTGCAAGCGCCAACTTCCAATAAATTGCCCGCGCGGATGCGGACAAGCCCAACCCCGGCGTGACCGCGCCGAACCACCACCAACAACAAAGAGGAAACCAAAATGAAAGCCAACTTGTTCCTGATCCCTGCAGTTGCGGCGGCACTCGCGCTTGCCAGCGCAACAGATGTGTCTGCACAGGCCATGCAATTTATCTCGCAAAACCAAGATCAGCGGGCTCAGCACCCACCTGAGATGGATGCTATGAATGCGCTGGCCGACGCGGGGTTTGACGTCAATCGCAGTGAGTTTCAGGCCCTCGGCATTGATCTTTCAGACGGGCTCAGACTTGTGAGCGACGCTGCTTTTTCCATGGCCACAATTCAAGTCGGCAGCGTAGCAAAGGACGACCCCTTCCTTGAAGGCATAGACCTGATCGGCGTTTCGACCAATATGGATGACCTCAAAGTGGCTGTTGAGGCTTACCGCGAGGTGTTCAATGCCCGGCTCGCCGAGAAATTCGGAGTCAAGGCCGTGGCGATCTGGCCCTTTGGCCCACAGGTTTTTCTGTGCAACGCCGATATCACTTCGCTGGCGGATCTTGACGGGCTGAAGGTTCGGTCTTTCACGGCTTCGATGTCGACGCTTCTGGAAAACCTCGGTGCTACGCCGGTGACCCTGTCTTTTCCAGAAGTCTACCCCGCGCTTCAACGTGGTGTTGCGACATGCGGCGTGACTTCTCCCACTTCCTCCAATACTGGGAAATGGCCTGAAGTGACGACAAACCTGTACCCGCTGTCTGTCTCCGGTTCCGTTCAGGCGCATATGGTCAATCTGGAATGGCTCGACGGGCTTGGAGCCGAAGAACGCTCAAGCTTTGAGGGCATCATGGGCGAGATGGAGGCGGCTCTTTGGGATGTGGCGCTCAACACTAACGGTACGGCGCAAGCATGTTCGACTGGAGGAGATTGTCCTGAAGGTGGTATCTATACCTCTTATGACATGTCTCTTATCCCGGTCAGCGCAGTGGACAAGGAAAAAGTTGCTGATATCTCCGCGTCTGCCATTCTTCCAGAATGGGCCGCGACCTGCGAGGCATCCTATCCCGGTTGCAAGGACATCTGGAATGAGACCGTCGGCGCCGCGCGCGGTCTGACAATTGAATAGCACCATGCACTCCGAACGGCCGCGCGTACTGCGCGCGGTCGAGTGTGCAAGTGAGATGCTCGCCCTCGGCGCCGGCATGACAATCGCGTTGCTCGCGGTTCTAATCACCATCGATATAATCGGTCGCGATGGTTTTGGCGTTTCCGTTCAGGGCACAGACGAAATCGGTGGGTACGTCCTTGCCTTCGTCGGCTCCTTGGGAATGGCGCTGACCCTGATGCGCCGAGGTCATCCCCGGATTGATCTGTTCTTTCGGTTCTTTCCCCAGATGCTGCGTGACATGCTGAACGTGCTGGCACAGATCAGCATAGCAGCTTTTGCCGTTTTCATGGCTTGGCAGGCCTGGGGTGAGTTGGAAAAAACCCTGCGCTTTGGCGCGATCACCAACACGCCACTTCAGACACCGCTTTGGGTGCCACAGTCGATATGGTTGGCGGGGGTGATTTTCTTTGCGCTGACGTGCTGCCTGACCTCCGCACATGCGATTTGGCTATACCTTTTCGACCGGGGCGCTGTCAGTGCCGCATACGGTTCCCCTTCGGTCGCTGAGGAAGTAGGGCAATACGTCGACGAACCCGAAAGGGAGCGGCGCAATGCTGGGGATTGAAGGCGCCGCACTAGGCTTCGGGCTTTTGCTTTTTTTACTCTTCATAGGGCTTCACATTGCGACAGCGCTATTCATGGTGGCCGTCTTGGGAGCTTGGGTTTTCTTCGGCGATACGATGATCCGGCCGTTCGGCACCATGATGTGGGGCACGCTGAATAATTTTCTTCTGGTGGCGATCCCTCTTTTCGTTTTCATGGGCGAGATCCTTGTGCGCGGGGGCGTCACCGAGCGCATGTACCGCGCGCTCGCGGATTGGACGCGACCGCTTCCGGGCGGGCTTTTACATACCAATATCGCGGCCTCGACGATCTTTGCCTCGATTTCGGGGTCTTCTGTTGCCACAGCGGCGACCATCGGAACTGTGGCCTTCCCCACTTTTCGCCGCCAGAACTACGCCGAAGCTTGGGTGGCCGGAAGTGTAGCCTCCGGCGCAACGCTGGGCATTCTCATTCCACCATCGATCAACCTCATCATCTATGGGGCGATTACGAACACGTCCATTGGCGCGCTTTTCACGGCGGGCATCCTACCCGGGATATTGCTGGCCTGTGCATTTATGGGGATGATCATTGTTGCATGCCTGATCGATCCGACTATCGCCGGTCGGTCGCAGCCAATGGCGGCCTGGTCCGAGCGTCGACAGAGACTTGTGGATCTGGTACCGCCAGTATTGATTTTTGTTCTGATTATGGGGTCTATTTACTTGGGCTTTGCCACGCCGACCGAAGCCGCGGGTGTTGGTGTCATGGCAGCCTTTGCGCTGACAGCCTTTTACCGCACGCTCAATTGGCCGATGCTGCGCGAGGCGATGCTGTCATCTGTGACAACCACGGGCATGACCTTGCTGATCCTTGTCGCCGCCTTTTACCTCAATTTCATTTTGGGCGTGCTCGGCGTACCCGCGCAGGTGTCGCAGTTTGTGTCGTCCTTTGACGTACAACCGGTCACCATGATCCTGTTACTTGTCGTGCTCTACATGGTGCTGGGTTGCTTTCTGGACGCGCTGGCGATGATGATCGCGACGATTCCTATAATCCTACCCATCGTCACCCTGATCGGGTACGATAGCATATGGTTTGGCATCTTCCTCGTGTTGATGTGCGAGTTGGCATTGATTACCCCGCCTGTTGGCATGAACCTCTATGTAACCCAATCGGTGCGCGGTCGTGGTGACGTGAGCACCGTCATAGTCGGTGTATTGCCGTTCTGCCTATGCATCCTTGGCGTTGTGGCGCTGATCACGATCTTCCCCGGCATCCTCATATGACACGCCTTCTTGCGATCAATCCCAATACCTCGCCCGAGGTCACGGCGACCTTTGTGTCCGAGGCGCGTCGGATCGTTCCTACCAGCGTAACTGTTGACGGTGTCACCGGGACTTTTGGGGCCCGTATCGTCACTAGTGAAGCGGAAAACATCATCGCTGCCCACGCAGCACTTCAGCTGGCGGCGGAGCATGCGGGCGGAGTAGATGGGGTGATCCTTGCGATTTCGTTCGACACTGGCCTACGTGCTCTATCGGAACTGCTGCCTGTGCCTGTGGTCGGTGTGACCGAAGCGGCGCTCTTGCACGCGGGTGATGCACCCTTGGGTGCGATCTGTTTCGGCGCAACAAGCCAGCCGCTTTATAGCCGTCTGCTGTATGGCTATGGACGTACGCCGGTCGCCTGGGAGGTCGTGGAGTTTGCGTCGCGCGCGGATTATCTTGACGCCAAGGCGAGGGACACGTCGGTGCTAGATGCCATTGCCCGCTTGGCCGAGGCGGGCGCCGAGAGAGCGTTACTCCTCGGAACAGCCGTCGTTGGGATGGCCGGGCGCTTGTTTCCTCAAGCCGCCATTCCAGTCAGCGACGGAGCAGCTGCGGTGCGGCTTTGTCTGGAACGGATTGAGACCTTCGACGAACCGCCACCGCGCAAGAAGCCTGTTGCGGAAACCGTGGGTCTGCCACCGTCTCTTGCCGCCCTGATTGCCGGAAAGAGCCAATGAGCGCGGCCCTGTTCCGCAATGTCCACCTTCTGGACTTCGATCATCCGGATGGGATGACAACAACCTGCGACCTTCTGGTAGAGGACGGTCGTATTGCCAGCATCGGTCGCGACCTCGACGTGGCACCGGGTGTCCGTGTGATCGGCGGCAAGGGCGGGCTGCTGATGCCCGGTCTGGTCAACGCACATTTCCATTCTTCAGTGAACCACATGAAAGGGCGACTGCCTTGCCTGCCACTTGAGCTTTTCATGCTGTTTGAAAGCCCTGCATTGGAGACCTTGCGCCCGACGCCGCGGCAAGCCTACCTGCGGACCATGCTCGGTTGTATTGAGATGTTACGAGCGGGGACCACCTCGGTCATGGACGATTGTTTCTTCATACCCGAGCCCACGGTTGAAATCATCGATGCGGTCGCGCAAGCCTATGTAGACAGCGGCATCCGGGCGACACTGTCGCTGGACCAACCGGAACTGTCGGAATTCGAGAAGTTACCGTTTCTTAAAGAACTGGCACCTGAGCGATTTCACGCAGAGCTCGCAGGGCGACCAAGGCTTCAGTCAGGGGATCTTCTGGCGCTCTATGATCATCTCATCAGTCGATGGCATGGCGCAGAATCGGGTCGCATTGGTGCCGCCGTCAGCTGCTCCGCGCCGCAGCGCGTCAGCCCCGAATACTTTGCCGCGTTGGACGATCTTAGCCGCACGCATGACCTCCCTATACTTGCACATATGTTGGAGACGAAGCTCCAGCGCGTGCTGGGTCACGAAAAATTCGGAGGCCGGTCGCTGGTGCGTTACACCCACGACCTTGGTCTGCTATCCGAGCGCATGCAGGTGATCCACGCGATCTGGGTCGATGCGGACGATCTGGACCTGATCGCCAAGACTGGTGCCAATGTCGCGCATAACCCGATCAGCAATCTGCGGCTTGGGTCTGGCGTCATGCCGCTACGAGAAATGCTGGATCGCGGTATCAGCGTGTCGCTGGGTGTCGACGAGGCCATTGCTGATGACGCCGTGAACCTTTGGTCGGTGATGAAGACAGCTGGCATGATCCATACTTTGTCAGGCGATGATTCCGACATCTGGCCTTCTGCGCGAGAGGTCTTGCGTGCTGCAACCGAAGGCGGCGGTCGCGCGATGCGCCGACCCCAATTGGGCACATTGGCCGTTGGAGCGCCCGCAGACCTGATCCTTGTTGATTTGTCGTCATTGGCCTTTTTGCCGATGAATGATCTGCTACGTCAACTGGTCCATGTGGAGCAGGGAACATCCGTCCACCTCACCATGGTTGCAGGGCGTGTCGTGGCGCTTGACGGGCAGGTCGTGAGCCTTGATGAGGCAGCCTTGTTGGAAGAGGCGCGCGAGGTATTTTCCGAGATGGCTCCGGCGCTGCGCCGCGCCGCCGATGAAGTCTATTCCTTGCTGCCTATCTACCGGGCGATGCATGATCGCGCCAGCACGGTCGATGTAGGGTTGACGCGCAAAATGCAGGAAGGGCTGGGATGACATTACCCTGGACTTACTCCGCAAAACCGGATCGATTGAACGGCCTGTGGCCAAACGGAGCCAGAGTGGCGCTGTGGGTCGCTGTGGGTGTCGAGAGCTATCGACACGACGCAGGGATGACAGAAGACATACTGCCGCGCGGCGCCGCTCCGGATCTGGTGAACACTGCCTGGCGCGACTATGGCAACCGAGTTGGGGCCTTCCGTCTTTTTGATGGCTTAGCGGGCATTGGCATCCGTCCGACCGTCTTGTTGAATTCAGACCTTTACGATGAGGCTCCTGCCGTCATCGCTGCCGCCCGTGCCGCCGGTGCCGAGATCGTGGCACATGGCAAATCCAACTCTGACAGTCTTGCCAATTTGCCGGAACAGACTGAAGCCAGGTATGTGGCTGACGTCCGGGGCCGCATTGCCGCTATGGAGGGAAAGGCCCCACAAGGATGGTCGAGCCCATGGCTGGCGCATACGCCCACTTCCCTGCATAGCCTCGCATCTGCTGGATATAGCTACCTTCTGGATCTGCGATTGGATGATCAACCCGTATGGTTGGAGACCGGTGCAGGGCGGTTGCTCGCCATTCCTTACGCAGCCGAGTTGAATGATAGTACAACGATGGTCGGGCGCCATATGGATCCCCGAGCGTTTGCCAAGGCCTTGCTGGATGAGACCCGGGAATTGGCGGAGAGCAAGACGCCGGTAGTCATGAGCGTTGTGCTGCACAGTTTCATTTCAGGTCAGCCATGGCGAAAACGTCCTGTGATCGCTGCTTTGGCAAAAATTGCGAGCATGCAGGGCGTTTGGGTAACAACACCGTCGGAAATACACGCCGCTGTTCTTACCGAGCCGCGTTTGGGCTTGCGCTGAGAAGACAGCTTTACCTCTACCAAAATGTGGACTTCTAAGCTTGCCGCGATTTTGCATCTGGTGTCACGCTCGTTCTATTCATTTACGTTATCCAGTCCGATTGAGATCGAAACCAGTACAAGTGCCACAATAGCCAGTACGATCTGTACCCCTGAGACAGCGGCGACAAGCGGGGAAGAGGTGAATTGCACCAGCGAAAGAAGTTCCACGGGGAGAGGCCGGTCGCGGAAACCATGGGTAAAAATTGCAACGGATAGATTGTCAAAACCCTCGACAAAAGTGAAAACGGCACCGGCCAGGATAGCTGGCATTAGAAGCGGGAACGTCACGGTTCGAAGGCTTTGAAAGGCGGTCGCGCGCAGGTTCGCGGCGGCCTCTTCCAGTGCTGGATCAAGGCGCATCAGTCGGCTTTGAACAGTTCTGACCATGACGGCGAGAATAAAAACGGTGATTGAGATCGACTGGAGCCAGATCGACGGGGAGACACCGATCAGCGCACCTGCAAATAGCACCGCCACGCCGAGAACAATGCCCGGCACCATATGCGGCACGATAACGAAGACTGAAAGAGCGGTCTTCCCGCGGAAACGCCCTCGGACACAGGCGAGCGCCGTCGGCACACCCAGTGCGATGCAAAGAATAGTAACTGTTACGCCGACCTGCAGACTGTTTAACATCGCCTCGACCAGTTTGTCTTGTTTGAAGACTTCCGCGTACCAGCGCAAAGTAAACCCTTCGGGCGGGAAGCTGACATAGGCGCGCGTGTCGAATGAGATGATCACCACAATTATTGAAGGAGCGACGAGTAGAATAAGCGAGAATACAGCAACAGCCAGGATCAGCCCGATGCCAAGCACGTCCCAAATCGACATTTGACGAAGGGACCTCATGTGTCGCCCCTTTTTGTCCAGCGGGCGAAGTGGTTGGTCACCAGAGCGATCGAAACCAGCACAATAAGGCAGGAAGACATCAGCAGAAGGGAACTAACCGAGCCTTTGCTCCATTCCAACGAGAACACAACCTGTTCATAAATCATCGTTGCCGCGTTGAGATAATTGCCTCCGCCCAGAAGCTGTGGCACGACAAATGTCGTGTAACTCAGCGTAAACACCAGAGCTGCTCCGGTCCCGATACCCGGGACACTCAGGGGTAAGATGACCGTTCTGAGTGTACCAAGCCGAGTGGCACCTAAGTTTTCGGCTGCTTCAATTATCCGACCATCATGGCGGCTCATCACGGCGATTAATGGCAGGATCATCACCGGCAAATGGATCTGGACCATGCCGATCAGTACCGCCCAGTGCGTGTTCATGATCCGAAGGGGCTGATCGATCAACCCCATGCCGATCAGCGTCTGGTTAACCACCCCGCGCCCGCCGAGGATCACCAGCCATGCATAGGTGCGAACGATCCCACTGGTCAGAAGGGGCGCGATGGTCAAAATAAGGATTAAACGTTTCGTCCATTTGCCGCCGATCAGAAAAAGATAGGCAACCGGATACCCTAAGAGAACACAAAGCGCTGTTGTTGTCACCGCAAGGTTTAGGGAACGCTGAAACGTGATCCAGTAAAGCGGATCGGACAGCGCATTCGTCAAATGCGTGAGCGAAAAAGTCTGGCTGACAATGTCACCTCTTGCGACCTCGACATCGGAAAAGCCAAGAGACAACAGTATGACGAAAGGCACCACGGCAACCACCATCAGCACCAGGATGGCCGGAACCGCAGGCCAGATGCCGCGACCCGACAAAAGCGCGTCTGCGATCCGTTCAGCAAAACCAGGTGCCGAGATCGGCATAGATTGGGATAATTCAGACATTAATCCGGGTAAATCGCGCAGTTCTCAGGATCAATGATGGAAACGCTGACCACAGCATTATTTGAGACAGGGCGCGTCCGTTCTTGACGCATGGCGACGACTCGGATCTGTTCGCCGTTGTCCATGTCAACATGGTACTCGATTAGAGGGCCGATGTTGCGGTGGAACATGACACGGCCCGTCCAATCACCATCTTCAGCACGCGCAAGTCGTAGGTTGTGGGGACGGGCCATGACGCAGACCGGTCCGTTCAGATCAGTGGCGACGGTCTGACCATCAGGCAAAAGAACCTGGCCTTTCCCAGTCTGCGCATCCCAGAAGTTCGAAGTGCCAATAAAGTCGGCAACATAGGCTGTGGCGGGGCGATCGAATATCTCGTCAGGGCTGGCGACCTGCTCGATCTTGCCCGCGCGCATCACGGCAATTCGGTCGCTCATCGTCAGCGCTTCTTCCTGGTCGTGAGTGACGAAGATCGAAGTTAGTCCAAGCTCCTTGATAAGCTGGCGCAGTTCCACTTGCATTGCGCCGCGGAGCTTGGCGTCCAGCGCGTTAAATGGTTCGTCGAGCAGCAGCACGCGTGGCTCCATCACCAGCACGCGGGCAATAGCCACCCGTTGCTGTTGACCGCCGGACAGTTGCGCCGGATAGCGTTTCTCGAATCCTGTCAGGGAAACGGTGGTGAGTGCTTCATTGACCTTCGTGTCAGCTTCGCGGTTGGATGTGCCGCGCATGCGAAGCGCATAGCCAACGTTCTGAGCGACCGTCATATGTGGGAAAAGGGCGTAGCTCTGGAAAACGACACCCACGGGCCGACGATTGACCGGAACGGGCGCCATGTCCTGTCCGTCGATACCGATCTTGCCGTCATCAGCGTCCCAGAATCCGGCAATGCAACGCAACAGGGTGGTTTTGCCACAGCCTGACGGCCCGAGCAGTGTAACGATCTCGCCTTCAGCAACGTCGAGCGAGCAATTTTCCAGCACGGTTGTCGTACCGAACCGTTTGCTAACGGCCCCAATGCTGAGCACCGGGGCCGCAGAGACAACATGCGTCGAAGGACCAGTCGGCCCTTGCATCATGTTGCGAACATACGATCGAACGTCTCGACGGTTTCGCCCCGAAGAGGCGCAAAAGATGGCCAGTCGAGCGATGTGGTGCTGTACAGTTCTTCTGTTGTCGACGGCACGTAGGGCGCCGCTTCCTCTGCCACCGGAATGCCTTCGACCACGGTGCCGAAATAGATCGGCGCACTGCCTGCCATCGTCTGAATGCTTTCGGTCAGCAGGATGTCGGCGAACTCGTGCACCAGATCCGAGGTTCCCTCTGCCGTGTTCACGAATTGCACAATGTTGGTAGGAAGCATCAGCGGCCCCGGGCCCTTGATCTTGGCATAGCCGATCGGCAATCCCGAGTTCGCCGCCAGTGCCGAATTGACGTGCCAAAGAGGTGCGAGATCCACTTCGCCACGTTCGATCATCTGCTGTAGCAGCGGCGGGCTGCGGCCAACCAGAGGATCGAGCTCTTCCCACTTCTTGAGGGCGAATGACATATCGTCCTGGGGCATTCCAAAAGCTTCGCACGTCGCGGCGAGGACGCCAAGACCGAGGTTCGATTGCGGGCGGCACATCCCAATGCGCCCGTTGAAGTCTCCCGACCACAACTCTTCCCAAGTTGTTGGCGGCGTTTCAATCTTAGACGTATCATAAGCAATGCCGATGCCTTCGAACCAGATCGGCTGACCAGTCTCATAGCCATAAGGCATAAAGCGCGGATCAACGTTGCCGGAATTCGGGATTTTCGAAAAATCAAGCGGGACCAAAACGTCTTCGGCTAATGCATTGATAATGGCGGGTGATCCCATGACCGCGAGATCATAAGGCGAATTGCCGCGCGCGGCCTTGATCTGCGCCAGCGCCTCGGCGGACAGCCCGCCGATCACGCGTAACGTGATGCCCGGATTGCGCTTGCCAAGTTCCTCGCCCGCCGCAATGAGCGGTGCGTCAGATTCGTTCCCGTAGCCAACCATGACCAACTCGCGGCTCTGCGCGCGCAAGACGGCCGGAGTCGAAAGCATTGTCGTTGCCGCAAGGCCACCGAGCACTGTTCGTCTGTCAATCTTCATCAGTTTTCCCCTAAAAAACCCGTCCCAGTCGGGCAAATTGCGATATTTCATTTTGATCTTAACACATATCGTGACTTTCGAAAAATAGTGAAAGAAAATTTTCCGAAAGCTCATGGTGCGATCTGAAATGCTCAATGAGAAAGCGTGGGCGCTGAAAAATGCGGCTCTTCGAAAATCAGGCCGATATTACATCAACTCCTTCGGCCTTCAGTTTTTGGATGTCGGAAAGCGTGGCACCTTTGTCCGTTACCAGTGTTGCAACTTCATCGATGGAAGCGATCTTGGCCACGGCGACATGGCCGATCTTCCCGTGATCACCGAGCATCACGGCGCGTCGCGAAGCAGTCAGCATAGCGCGTTTGACTTCCACTTCTTCGAAGTGGGCGTTGGTAAAACCGTGGTTCGCGTCGACGCCAGCGCAGCACAAATAGGCGCAATCGGCATTGATCTGTGCCAGCAACAGCCCGGCAAAGGGCGGGATCAAAGAGCGTGATAGAGGATTGCGACCAGTTTTCTTCACGGTGCCGCCGGTCAGCATTACTGTGACGCCGGGATGTTCTTCGAGGGAAATGGCGACTTCCAAGCTGCTGGTGATCACGACAACATCGCGTAACTCCTTCGGCATTGCGATGGCCATCGCCTTGGTCGTCGTGCCGGCATCGAGAATGATCGTTTCCCCATCGCGGACCATGCGTGCAGCCATTGCGCCGATGCGCCCCTTTTCGGCACCAAAGCTCTGACTTGGAAGGTCTAGCGGTCGAACGAAGCGGGCTGGTTGCACAGAAGTAGCGCCACCGCGAATGCGTCGCAAGAGAAGGCGGCGGTCCAACGTATCTAGATCGGAGCGGATTGTGACCGCAGAGACGCCGAGCTGGTCGGAGAGTTGCGCGACTTCGACGACACGGTTTTTGGTCAGAATTTCAAGAATTTCCTCATGACGCGGAATAATATGCTGGCTGTTTGAGGTTTCGGTCACGACTTCCCTTTTCATTCGACTTGCGTTTTGATTATGAATAACAGATATCGAAAGGGCAGGCGAGGGCTCAGCTAAATGGCGTAAATTTTTTCGCCAAAACCGGAAGGATGGAACTGTCGTGGACAAAGAACAGCGCATCAGAGAGATCCGCAGAGAGTCTTCTTCCGATGCTCCAGGAGATCCAGAGCGGTTTCGACGGGTGGTTTTGACAGAAAAAGAGATGATGTCGCAGGGCGCGGCCATCCGCGCGACACTTGCCGCTAATGTTGCGCCATTGGTGCAGATTGCGTCCGATCTGGCCACGCGAGACATCCGACGGATTGTAATGGTGGGGTGCGGCGACAGCTGGATCTCAGGTATCGGCGTGCGTCACGCGATGGAGCACCATCTTGGCTGCGTCGCGGAACCTTGCGAGGCTTTCGACTTCGCGACTTATGGGCTTGATGTGATTGACGCAGACACAGTGGTGATCGGACTCAGTTCTTCCGGCAAGACCGAACCTGTTATTGACGGGTTGAAGGGCGCTGCTGAACGCGGTGCTTACACCATTGGTCTGTCGAACACGCTCGGATCACCGTTGATGGAAGAGTTTCCCGGTGCGCTTCATATTCAGGCAACGCGTGGCGGGTGGCCTACGCAGTCTTCTACGGCTGCGATGGCGCTCAAACTCGCGCTTGTCGCATCGATCGCGGAGGCGCGTGGCAAGGACGCCGCAGGCTTGCGCTCTGCACTTGATGCGCTGCCGGATCAGGCGGATCAGGTTTCAAACGCGTTCTACACACCAGCACAAGAGGCGGCAAAACTTTTCGCCAGAGCGGAACTCGTGCTTTTGACCGGCGCAGGACCCTATCATGCGTCTGCAGAATTTGGATCCGCCAAACTGCGCGAGCTTGCGCCGATACATGCCTACGCATTCCCGCTGGAAGAATACCATCACTACCGTACTCAAAAGGCGGGGGACATCTTGTTCCTTGTTGCTGCTGATAGAGCAAGTCATGCGCGCGCGCTCGAGACCGCGATCATGAGCCAAGCTTGCGACGGTATTTGTGTGGCACTTGTCCCGGAGGGCGAGATTGAGATTGCAGAGGCTGCGGATACCGCCTGGCATCTGCCGGATGTTGCTGAAGAGGTGAAGGCCATTATCTACAGCATTCCTTTGCACCTGTACGGTTACCATTTAGCTGTCGAGCGCGACGCCATCGGGCTTGGTGCGCCGCGTTTGGGCGTCTGAAATGATCCCCGAGCTCGTCACGGTCGGGGGGCTCACAGTCGACAATGTCGTCAACGCCGAAGGCAGGGTGGCGCTGGCTCAGGCGGGTGGCAATGGAGCTTACTCTGCTGTCGGCGCTTTAATGTGGTGTGACAAGGTCGGTCTCGTGAGCGCGGCAGTGGAGAGCTATCCGCGATCTACGCTTTCGCGGCTCGAAGCCGCTGGCGTGGATCTGAGCGGCGTTGCCTGGTTTCCTGAGCGGCTCGCGGCGTGTAGTTGGTTCATCTATGATGAGGCAGGAGAACGTGACGAGGGGCTAACCAGCCCGCCAGAAGCGCTTGGCGAGGCAGGATTTCCCACAGAGCTGCTGAGTTTGGACGAGATCGCGCGGTGGCGTAGGCATCTCGTAAGCCGACATGTCGAGGGGGAGATTGGCTACTCTGAGTTCCGTGACCGCCATCCTCTCACGACAGAGCAGATCCCGAAGTCATGGAACGGCGTGCGCGGTGTTCATCTTGCTCCTAGCCAACCCGATGTCATGCTGGCAATGCTTGAACACTTCGGGTCGGGTCCGATAATCACCGCCGATCCCGGTTGGCAACTTGCTGCCCGAAGCCTTGACGAGATCAGCCCGATCCTAAACCTGCTTGATGCGTTTTTGCCAAGTAAGGTAGAGCTTGCGGCCCTTGTACCAGGTGCCGCACCCGCGCACGCGCTTGCGGAACTGTCCCAGTGGACACAAGGAGCCGTTGCCGTGAAGCTGGGTCCGAAAGGTGTCCTCGTTTGGGATCGCGGCGGCTGCACAGCGGTTGAGGTTCCAGCCGAAAACGTCGATGCTGTTGACCCGACCGGTGCAGGAGATAGTTTTTCCGGTGGTTTTCTTGCTGGATTGGTAGAGATGGGCGATCCCGTTGCGGCGGCACGGTTTGGCGCAATTTCGGCCTCGCGCATCGTTCGCACATTTGGCGCGGACGGACCTCTCCCTGTGGACAAGGCATCCATGCGATCTGATTTTTAGTAGAAGGCAATGTGATGCCTATGATGGCCTAAGGCGGCGACCTTCCAGCCATTGGCAAGTTACACCAGTCGGACTTCGCCTTGTCGTATGATAGAAGCCTGTACAGAGTGGAGAATGTGCCGTTTTAACGGCCTCCTTTTGCGGACGCTGGCGTGCTGGCCTTCAATCCGACAGATCAAGCAAGCAGGTCCGAAGTAATGGAGCCTTAAAAGACTAAAATGAAGGGGTGGGTGGGTCGATTAAAACGAGTAGGCCATCTGGTCTGCACTAAAGTACTGTTACCGAAGTCTACGTTACTTTTTCTGAACCTACTGTTTACGACCGGCGCGCGTTGCATTCCTGCACTGCAGGGAATGCACTTAGTGAGCGCATTGGGTTCAGGGCAGGAGTGGTCCGGTGTGGCCCGTAGCGAGAATAACTCTGCAAAATTTCTTGAGACTTTCACCATCGAACTTCTTGGACTTTGACTAAAAAAGCCCAAGACTTTGCGGCAGGTCTAGTGAAGACAGTTGGCGTTGGAACTTGAATTGCTTCCAAAATCGATAGACTACGGACGACGCGTTTGGTGCTATTTTGGTAGACGGCCACATCCTATCGGAAGCCGTTACAGCGACCCAGGTTGCGACGTGTGTTTTTGCCGCGTTGATTGATGGACTCTTGAGGGTGAAGACAGCATTGTGTGCTTCAACTTGAAGGATCAATGGCGAAGGTGCCGAAGGGCGCTTAGTGACCTTCCACCCTGTTTGAGGCGTTAGCATCAGTTCCTAATGTGTCGGCTCAAATCCGCATCTTCCTGGCAAGGACTAATAAGTTGAGACGGGTCTTTCGACGGAGTAATCAGGAGGTCAACATGTGAATAAAAAGCTTATTGTGGCCGATCAGATTGTGTGTGGCTTCGCAGCGGACGGATCGCCCGAGATCGCGAACGATGCCGCAATTCTGGTCGATTGTGGACGGATAGTCGCAATTGGAGACAGAAACGATTTGTCGCAAGTAAACCGCGATGTGCAAATCGTCGGCGGTCATGGACGTGTGGCCATTCCGGGGCTGATCAACGGCCATCACCACGTCGGCCTTACACCTTTTCAGCTTGGTGCGCGGGATCAGCCTCTGGAACTCTGGTTTCCAGAACGGCTCGCGATGCGAGATGTCGACCCGCGCCTTGACACCCTGTTTTCGGCCTTCGAGATGATCGCTTCAGGGGTCACAACAGTTCAGCATCTTCAAAGTAGGGCACCCGGGGATAGCGAAGCCGTCTTGCAGCGAAGCAACGCCATCATAAACGCTTACGCCGAGGTTGGCATGCGCGCCTCCTATTCCTTCGCGCTGCGCGATCAGAACCGGATGATCTACGATGCTGACGAGGTTTTTGTCGCCGCGTTACCACAGGCCTTACGCGCGCCTACTGCGGCCTATCTCGCTGGGTTCGGCCTGCCGCTCGCCGAGCAGATTGCTGTCTTTCATAGGCTGCAGGAACACTGGTGTGACAATGACCTGATCGGCATTCAAATCGCGCCTTCAAACCTGCATTGGTTGTCAGACTATGCGCTGGAAAGCGCGGCGCAAATGGCGTCGGAAACCGGTGCGCCCCTTCACATGCACTTGCTCGAAACTCCCTATCAGAAGGAGTACGCTTTTCGCAGAACAGGAGGGTCCGCGCTGGAGCACGTCGATCGCTTTGGGCTCGTGGGACCTCAATTAACGATCGGGCATGGGGTATGGATGACCAACGAAGATCTGTCTCTTCTTGCCGAGCGCGGCGCCTGCCTGTGCCACAATTGTTCGTCGAATCTGAGGTTGAAGAGCGGCGTGGCTGACCTCAATGCGTTCATTGCCAGCGGTGTGCCGGTGGCGCTTGGCATTGATGAAGCGGGAATCAATGATGATCGGGACATGTTGCAGGAGATGCGGCTTGCGTTGAGCCTGCATCGTGCTGCGGGACATGGCGCACCGAGTCCATCGGCTTCTCAAATTCTCCGTATGGCGACCGAACATGGTGCCGCAACGACGCCTTTCGCCGGTCGCATCGGACGCCTCGCACCAGGTCTGTCGGCCGACGTGGTCCTGCTTGACTGGGATGCCGTTACCCGGCCCTGGCAGGATCCTTCAATGCCATTGGTGGATGTTCTGTTGCGGCGTGCGAAAACTGGAGCGGTCGAGACTGTAATCGTAGCAGGCGAAACCGTCTATCACGAAGGCCATTTCCCGCGTGTCGACCGGGAGAGTGTTTTTGAGGATATCTCGCGTGCGCTCAATAGACCCGACACCGAAGCTGAAGCATCTCTGAAACGTCTTGCAAAGAATCTCATTGAGCCGGTGCGGGATTTCTACCGTGATTGGCTGTAATGCGAGATTCGCAAAAACCGTTAGCGTGAAGACAAACGCAAGCAGGAGAAGTTCTCAACAGTCGAAGCGCAAAGTGTTGACGATCTTAGTCTCCCTCAAAAGACAATGAGTTGGCGCGTTGGATCACCTTCAACCCGCCGTATCATCTTGTTGGAGCTATTCATTTTCCAACTGCCGGTTCGCTGTGGCTCGCCACAAAAAGTTGGATCACTGCCAATCCAGTTGTTCATAGTGCCTAAACTGAGGTGGGTTTTGGATTGTCGCGTGACGCAAAGACTACAAAGTAATTTGATCTCTTACAAACGAAACTTCGTAACGATTGGATCAGTATCCACGTACCGGGTCCACAACGTTGACCAGTTCGGAACCTCGTATCCAGCGGCCAAGGTTTTCGATGAAGAGATCGAAGGACGCCTTTTCCCAGCCTTCATGAACTGATGAACAATGGGGCGAGATGATCACGTTTTCCAAATCCCAAAGCGGATCCGTTGGAGGCAATGGCTCGATTTTGAATACATCAAGTGCCGCTGCAGCAACATGCTTGGTTTGTAGCGCAGCATGTAAGGCCGTTTGATCCACCACACCGCCGCGTGAGACATCTGCGATGATGACGCCCGGTTTCATTGCAGCGATCTCATCGGTGCCGATCAAGCCGCGAGTCGCCGGGGTCAGCGGTGTCGAAACGGCAATGAAATTCGCGCGTGCAAGAAGATTGGGCAGATCGCTCGCGCCGTGTACTTCATCGACATGTTCCATACTTTGCGGGCGGGCGCGGGTTCCCAGCACAGTCATCCCGAAAGCTTTGGCACGTGCCGCAACCGCTTGGCCAGTATGTCCTAGCCCGATGATCAAAAGCGTTTGACCGTACAACGGCCGAACGGTGCGCGCGTTCCAAACCCGCGCGGCCTTGTCCATTTGGAGCCCCGGTACATCCAAAGTAAAATGTAAAAAACCGCCCATGACGTATTCTGCCATCATTTCTGCAGCCACACCTGCTGCATTGGTCACAGTGACCTTTTCCGTATCCCAATCTCCAAAATGGTCGGTTCCCGCGCCGCCATTGGCGATCCAACGCGGACCGGAGTGGCCAAACAGTGCCGCACGCGGAAAACTTGGCGTGCCTGCAAATCGAACGGAATAGACGATCTCAGGCTGGTAGCTTTCGATGATGGCAGGAAGTGCTGAATAGCTATTACATTCGCGAAAATCCGCTTTTGGGAAAGCAGCAAGCAGGAATTGCGCCAGCGGTGCAGTATTATCGTTATGCAAAACGATGCGCGGGGTGTCAGCCATGGGTGTTTTCCACTGGCGCACGAACGAGCTGTGCAATGTCTTCGAACGTCGTTTCCGGCAACAAGAGACGAGTGTGCATTTGCCACAGCGCCGTGATGCGCTGCTCGGAAAGCGCGGCGGCCATCATGCGAAACTTCGCCTCCACCTCGTCGTTGCCCATCGGCGCTTCGGGCCCGCCGCGGGCATTCACGTCGCCTGAGGCAAGCTGTCTGCCATCTTTCAGCGTCACGGTGACGTCGGACCACCGTCCCTCGGGAAAGCGTTCGCTGTGACGGGCTTCTTCTTGTACCGCGATGCGCGGTAGCAAAGCGGCGACTTCGCGATCACTCAGACCAGCTCCGGTGATTTGCACGGGGCCAATCTGACCATGCACCAGCAGCGCGGCCAGCGCGAAATGCAGGGAATATTGTGCCTGCGACGTGGTTGTGGGCATACCTGAGAAAAGCGCTGCAGACTGCGCGAATACATGTACGTCGATTGTGGCAATTTCCTGAGGGGAAAAACCGTGTGCGGCTTTGAGTTCCGACAAAGCATCTAGTGCTGCATGTGCCCAACGGCATATTGGATAGGGTTTGATGTAGTTCTGCTCAATCGTCCAGACGTGGTCCAGATCGGACCAATGCGCGCCGGCATCGTCTGCTTCAACCGTGAGTGCCGGCGCGCCAGTGAACCCGGCTTGCGCCATCATCACCGCCATGGACCCGATCAACGCCCCCATGCCCGAACCGTCATGCAGCATGGTCGGGTTGGCGATTTCGCGCATCATCTGGCTGCGCGGGCCGTGATACTCGGCAATGCCCAACGCTTGACGCAGTGCGTCGGGACTTGCGGCGCGCAAACGGCAGCCCAGTGCCGCCACGCCAAGCGCATTCCAAGCGCCTGAGGTGTGATAGTCAGCTACGGAAGCATGCAAGGCAATACCTGCGCGCGCCGAAATTTCATAGGCCATGACCAATGCACATATTGCGTCGCGCGCCGACATCTCCGGGCGAGCTTCGGCGAAAGCGAAGAGGGCAGGGACAACGGCGCAACCGATATGGCCCTTGGTGGGGTTGTAGCCGTCATGGGCATCGAGATTATCGATCCCTGTAGCGGCAGCGAAGGCGGCACCGGGGATTGAAGCCGGGCGTCCGTCAAATATCATCTGGGCTGCGTGTTCGGAGGCACCGGCGGCGTGGAAGTTAAAGGCATGATCGCGTGCGATTCGTCCCGCTTCCATGCCCGCGGCCCCCGCGGCTACGCCGACTGTATCCATCAACAACAAAGCGGCCATTTCCATCGCGCTTTCGGGAATGTCCCGCGCGGTTAAGACAAATTCGGCGATCCGGTCGAAAGTCATAGCCGTTCTCTTTCCAAAAGTTGCCCATATCCCGGCAGAGGATCACCGATGCCAGCAAGTTGCAAAGCCTGAAACGCCATCGCCTGGTTTGAGCTGATCACCGGCTTGCCGACGGCTTCTTCAAGGCGGGCGATGGTTTCAACGCTGCGCATATCGGTGCAGGACAGAACAATTGCATCCGCCTGCCGGTGATCGGCGGCAACTCCTAAGTTAAACACAGCTTGTGGGTCCAGCTCTCCCTGTTGGTAATTGTCCAAGGTTTCTAATACCTCAGATCGCCTTACGGTTTGAACGCCGGATTGCTCCAGAAATCCAACGGCCATATCGTTGATCGCGGGCACGTAAGGGGATGCAAAGGCGATGCGGTGTATGCCCAAAATGTGCAGTGCATGGACCAAAGCCCCAGCTGCCGTCACGGTTTCGGCTCCACTTTCCGCTTTGATCCGCGCCGCAAGATCCTGATCAAATGCCGGGCCATGGGTGAGCGTGGCCGAAGTGCAACCATACAGTATCACATCCGGCCTGACACCCAGCAAAAGCCGCAAGGGTTCATCCAGTTCGGCGGCCCCCAACCCATGCATTTGGTCTGCATCGGGAATCTCGTCCTGATCATACCCACCAAGCCGGGAAAAATGCATCGAGATGCCTTGGGCTTGCAACAGTGCCATGTCAGGTTCGAGGTTGGTATTGGTAAAGGGCACCAGAATGCCGAAGCGGGCGCGTCCGCGCGAGGGTGTCATGGTTTTTCCTTTCTGATCCAGCGTTCTAAAAGCCTGGCTGCTGTATCGAGGTCATTCGTGTTTCCGATGGTGGCACGTAGACAATTGCCAAGGCCGGCACCGCCTTGCGGGCGCAGGAAAAGGCCGTTGTCGCGCAGGGCTTGATCAACGCGGCGCGCCGCCTCCGCGTTTGGCATCCGGATCAATACGAAATTAGTGTAACTCTCGGGCACATCGAACCCGGCCTCGAGCAACCTGTCGCGAAAACCATCTCGCGAGGCCACAGTGAGATCGCACGTCTGGCGCATGTAAGTCTGATCTGTCAGCGCCGCCGTTGCCGCAGCCTGACCGGCGAGCGAGATATTGTTGGGGGTCATCACCTTGCGTACTTCTGCCGCGATCTTACAGGGGAACACGCCCCATCCCACCCGCATCCCGGCCAGACCATAGGCTTTGGAAAAGGTGCGCAGAACAACGGTGTCGCCGCGTTGAACAAGGTCGAACATGGACTCACTTAGATGATCCGCGAACTCGCCGTATGCTTCATCGATCACCAACAGGACATCCTGCGGCAGGCATTCTCGCAGGCGGACAAGCTCCGCCCGCGGGATACGTGTCCCGGTAGGATTTCCTGGATTGGCGACAAAAACGATCCGCGTGTCAGGGCGGATCGCCCGAGCCAGGGCATCAATGGAAACCTGCCCGTTCTCTTCGGCGGCTATGTCGAAACGCGCCCGGGCCATTTGCGCAGCGGTTTGGAAGAATGGGTAAGCGTGGGCGGGTGCTAGTACCGCGTTCTGTTCATCGCTATAGGCTTGCGCTAGGACACGAATGAGCTGCATCGACCCAGAACCGCACAGTATGCTCTCCTCAGGAACCTTGTGGATATCTGACAGGATCGCACGCAATTTCTTCCATTCGGGATCGGGATAGAGATGCGCTTCCTCAAGCGCTTTGGCGGCGGCTTTGATCGCGTAGGGGCTGGGCGGGCGCAAGCTTTCGTTCTGAGCCAACGAAATCAGGAGCTTGCCTTCAGGCGCGTTCAATTGGGCCAGCGCATAGGGCGACATGGTGGCGACGTGCGAAACGGAGCGGATCATGGTTTAAACCCATAAAGGTCCCGTGCGGCTTTTTGGCTGATCAGGCCTTCTTTCAGATCACGCAGCACATCCTCGCGGGCACGCTCTCGCGGTTCTCCAAAGCCGCCCCCGCCGGGGGTCTCAAAAACCAGTTTTTCGCCTGCCTTAACCCGAACCTCGCCCTTGCCGGGCAGGTCGAGGCCGTCATGTCCGATACGAATGCGCCCGACGGCACCTGACTTCCCGCCAAACCGCCCGTGCGCAGGGTTCAGCACCCTCTCAACCGAGAGAAACATTATGAAATCCTGGTCTACCGAAGAGCATACTTCGATGTGCTGGCCCAACCCGCCACGCATGCGTCCGGGGCCTCCGCTGTCGGGCTTGAGCTCGCGCCGCGTGATCAAGACTGGCGCGACCGCTTCGGTGGTTTCGACCTGACTTCCCCAGACACCCGATGGAAATGCCACGGCCGATAGCCCGTCCAAAGCAGGTCGCGCGCCCGTGCCGCCGCTGAAAACCAGTTCCAACGCGAATTGTGTTTGACCATTTGCAACTGCCTCGGGTGCATGACGCAGTGGTAGATCGTACATACACGAGGCGCCTTCCGCGGGCACGAGATCCGGCAGCGCCTGAGACAGGCACCCATAGACCAGATCAGGAGTCATCTGTCCAAGCGTGTGGCGCATGGCCACCGGAGCAGGACGTTGTGCATTCAGGATGCAGTTCTTTGGCCCAGTGACGCGAAAGGGCGCGAGTGATCCGGCATTGTTGGGAATGTCTGGCCCAATGATGCAGCGCAGCGCAAAGACGGTGTAAGCAGTGGCATAGTTCAGCGGGACATTAATGCCTTTGTTGGACAAGCCCGACGTGCCCTCGAAATCAATCGCGACGTGATCCTCGGCAATTGTGAGAGCCGCGTGCAGGTCGATTTCTCTCTCATACCCATCCACCTTTAGCACATTGTGCCATGTCCCCTTGGGCAGTTCAGCAATTGCCTGAACGGTCCCGCGATACGAAGTGTCGATGATATAGTGTGACAGGTCGTCCAGATGGTCGATATTAAATTCGGCCATCATGTCAGCAAGCCGCCGAGCCCCCGTTTCACAACAGGCGAGCAGCGCATAGATGTCACCCTCATTGGCAATCGGTTCACGAGAATTGGCTTTGATGATGTCCACCAAAAGCGTGTTGAGCGCGCCGCTATCCATCAATTTGCATGGCGGGATCAGTAGCCCTTCGTCAAAGACATCCGCGCCTTCCGGACCCATGCCAAGCCCACCAAGATCAACCAGATGCGAAGTGCAGGATGTAAAGCCAATCACATGGTCTTTGAAGAATACCGGCATCATCAAGAGGAAGTCATTCAGATGCCCCGAGGCGATCCATGGATCGTTGGTCAGGTAAATGTCGCCGGGTTTCATGTCTCCCAGAGCAAAGCGTGCGCAAAGAGTTTTGACCGCCTCAGCCATCGTGTTGATATGGCCGGGCGTGCCGGTCACCGCTTGGGCCAGCATGCGGCCCCGCACATCAAAGATGCCAGCAGAAATATCGCCGCATTCCCGTACAATCGGGCTGAACGCAGCACGGATCAACGCTTGACCTTGTTCTTCGACCACGGCCAAAAGCCGGTTCCACATGACCTGAATGCGGGTGTCGGTTGTCCTCATGGGCGTCTCTCCCCGTTGCGAGTCAGCCAGATGTTATTGCCGACGTCCACATGAGCCGAGAAATCGGCGCTGACAAATGTGGTGGTTTGCGGCTCAATGATCAGGGCAGGGCCGTCGAGCACGTCGCCGGGTACGAGCGCCGCGCGATCAAAGATGTTTGCGGCGCGCCATGTTCCGGTCACTTCGCACAGAATGCGCCGCTGTGCATTGTGCTGCGCGCGCCGTGTGTTCCGGGCGTCCGGATAGTGTTCCAGTGCTTGCGGTTCGGTGGACACCTCCAGTGCCCAATTCAGAACTTCAATTTTCATCCCTGGTACTGCGCGACTGAATTGGCTTCTGTATTCTTCTTCGAAGGCATGTCGCAGGTCCAGAATATCCGCCTCCTGTATAGCGCGATCAGGTAGCGGCACTTCGATCTCGTGACCTTGTCCATGATAGCGCATGAAAGCCTTGCGCCGTTGGATCAGTCGCCCATCAGGTGCACCCGCGCGTACTACACTCTGGGCCTCAATGATCATCTCGTCCAAGAAGTTGTTTAGCCCAGCCACATCCAAGGATTCCAGGGTCGCGTACCGCGAGCGGATGATCTCAAAGGAGACCGGCGCATAAAGGAAACCCACGGCCGAGCCGACGCCGGGATTACGGGGGATCAGGATGTGGTCGATTTGTGCACGTCTTGCGACCCGTGTGGCATGCAGGGGGCCATTGCCGCCAAAAGCAATCATCACCCGCGTACTCAGATCCTTGCCTGATTCCACGGCATGCATCCGACCCGCGCCGGCCATGTTCTCGTCGACGATTTCACTAATGCCAAATGCAGCTTCCGCTGCATCCAGGTTCAAGGGCTTTCCAACTCCGGAGGTAAGCGCCTTTTTCGCGGCTAACATATCGATTTGAAGCCGCCCTTCCGCAAAGCGCCCGGGTTCGATCAGCCCTTGTACCACATCGGCGTCGGTCACGGTGGGCTCTGTCCCGCCTTTGGCAAAGGCTGCAGGCCCGGGTTCAGAACCTGCGCTTTCCGGACCAACCTGCAAACGCTCCAATCGATCTACATGAGCGATTGAGCCACCACCCGCACCGATCTCGATCATCTCGATTACCGGAATGCGAACGGGCATGCCCGAGCCTTTGATAAAGCGCGCTGCCCGAGCAATTTCAAACTTGCGGGCTTTTTGTGGGCGGAAGTGGTCGATCAGGCAAAGCTTGGCTGTGGTGCCGCCCATATCGAAGGAAAGCACGTGTGTCTGACCAGTCTCAGCAGCGATGCGTGCGGCCAGAATGGCACCACCGGCCGGACCAGATTCCACCAGCCGGATCGGGAGAAGCGCCGCAGTTTCCAAGGTGGTCATCCCACCGCCGGCGGTCATCATCAGGATGGGGCAGGTCAGTCCTTCTCTGACAAAGAGTGCCTGAAAATCGGCTAGATAGCGGGCCATCAGCGGCTGGATATAGGCGTTGGCAATGGTGGTCGAAAGCCGGTCGAATTCCCGCGCTTCGGGGCTGACTTCATGTGAAAGCGAGATATCTAGCTCCGGAAGAGCTGCCTTCACAAGGGTTCTCAACTTTAACTCATGTGCGGGATTCGCGTAGGCATGCAACAGGCATATCGCCACTGCCGCGGCACCACAGTCTGACAGTTCGGCGATCAATCGGTCCACAGAGGTCTGGTCAAACGGCTCCAATTCCTGCCCGTGCGCATCAATACGTCCACGTATGGTAAAAGCGCGCTCGCGCGGGACGATCAGATCCGGTTTAACCAAGTTGATGTCATACTGGCTGTAGCGGCGCTCGTAGGCAATTTCGAGAATGTCGCGAAATCCGTCATTGGTAACGGTCGCCACCGTCGCCCCGCGCCTCTCGATCAGCGCATTCGTGGCCAATGTGGTGCCGTGGATAAAGCCGTTGATGTGCGACCAAGTCGCGCCGGCTTCAACAAGCACGCGGCGCGCGCCTTCAAGCGCCCCGACAGTTGGGTTATTGGGAGTGGTTGACGTCTTGGTCGTGGCAAGAATTTGCCCCTGAGCCCCCATCAGGACGGTGTCGGTGAACGTTCCGCCGATATCGATGGCCAGACGAAGTCCGTTTTTGTCACGCATGCGGAGGAGCCACTAGCTATATATGTGAGAAGTTTTCCGAAAATCCGGAGCGGCAAGATCAAAGCGAAATAAACGCCATCAAGCTACGTAACGAGGTCGCACCCGGTGGCCCGACGACCCAAGTCAATTCTGATGCGTGGTGCCAACAGTCCGTCGCTTTCGATCAAAATGGTCCTATGCGCCACGCTGCCCGAGCAGATGATCCGCTGTCAATTGAAATGTGTATTTGTTGTTCGAGCGGAAACGTAGCATTGCAGAGTCGGTATTTCTCGCGAAGCTTATCGCCACAACAAAACCGGAACAGAAGCTACTAGGTTTTCCAACACCAACATTTTGAGCCCTTGTCGCCGTCAGGTCTTCTACCTACTGCTAGGAATTGAGAACTAAAGATCGTCAGAGTCCGGGACGTTGCCCAATCTCACAAGGAAGTTTGGGGTTCCAACTTCTCCACTGTTTGGGTCTTCGATAATTGTGTAAGCGTCTGCACCTGCGCAATCTTCGGAAAGAGATTCCCTTTCCGCTCGGTTTTGCGCTTCTGACGCTGAAGAATATTGGAATTGTTTATCAATCTTCAGACCTGGTTTCCCATCACGCCCCGTCGTGTTTTCGACGTATGCTCTGTCGCCTATCATCTGGCGCGCGAGGGCCGCAAAGACATCGTCGTTCTGGAACGCTCGAAACTGACCAGCGGAACGACATGGCAAGCCGCCGGACTGGTGCGACGCCTACGTCCTTCGGCAACGCTGACCAAACTCATCAGTTACTCAATCGACCTTTATCAGGAACTGGAATCCGAAACCGGGCAACAAAAGGGGTTCGTTCAGACTGGTAGCCTGTCCATCGCCACCCATGAAGACCGCCTGACAACGCTCAAACGACAGGTCAGCCTAGGTCGCGCCTTTGGATTGGAGGCAGACTTAGTAGATGGCTAGCAGCCAGGAGACCTATGGCCCCTGATCCGCACAGACGACGTGATCGGGGCATTTTGGTCACCTGCCGACGGGCGCGTAAATCCGTCTGACGTGGCGCTAGCCCTTTCGAAAGGCGCCAAGGCGCGCGGAGTTTCCTTTTTCGAGGACACCCGAGTGACAGGCCTGCGCAAAACAGCCGAGCGGACCAGCGGGGTCGCGGTGGGCGATAATGTGATTGAGGCTAATGGGTTGGTAGTCGCCTGTGGACTCTGGTCGCGAGAGGTGGCGGAAATGGCAGGTGCGCATATGTCTCCCTACGCCTGTGAGCCTTACTACATTCTGACCAAACGAATGCCCCAAGTGCAGGCGCTAGGGCGTGGCGCTCATCTGCCTACCCTGAACTATCAGGACACCTTTTTTATATGCGCGCGACGATGTCGAAGGGCTGCTTGTCGGCTCGTTTGAACTCAACGCCAAGGGCCTTCCGCTCAATCGTCTGCCCGCCGATTTCAGCTTCGATTTGCTGGACAAGGACTGGGACCATTTCATGCCGATGATGGAGAACGCGTTGCAGCGCAGTCCGGCACTTGAAATTGCCGAAGTTCGGATGTTGCTCAATGGCCCGGAAAGCTGCACGCTCGACAGCCAGTTCTTGCTGGGCGGAAGCCCGGATGTGCCGGGATGTACGTGATGGGAGGCATGAATTCCAGTAGGATCGCGTTGGCAAGGAGGCTGGACGGGCGTTGGCTGAATGGGTCATTGCGGGTTATCCAACGATGGAACTTAACGAGGCCGACATTCGCCGTTTTGGCCCCGAGATGAACGTGCTGTGCTTACCGCAGGCGCGTATTCCTGAAGTGTTAGGGCGGCACTAGGACATCTCCTATCCCGGCCTCACGATGGACATGGCGCGAGGGCCACGGCGCTCGCCGGTTTATGCGGCGCTGCGGGACGGTGGTGCTCATTTTGTCAGTATGGCGGGTTGGGAACGCGCTGTTCATTTCGGCGCAGAGGCCGCGCATCTCCCGTTGAAGTTTACAGCAACTGCCTGGCGCGATCAGGTCGGGGTCGATGTGGCCGCGTGTCGCGACGGGGCAGCCCTGATCGACCAATCTGCTTTCGGTAAGATCATGGTGCAGGGGCCGGGCGCGAGTTTTTTTAACCGTATTTGCGCCAATCAGATGGATGTTGCTCCCGGGCGCATCGTCTATTCTCAGATAATAAACACCCGTGGTGGCATTGAATCGGACGTGACCGTTCAGCGCCACGACCCCGAGACCTAGCTGATGATAACGGACGCAAGTGAAGTGGTGCGCGATCTGATGCACATGCGCCACAAAAGGGGCGGCATGCGGGTCGAGTTCACGGATGTGGCCAGCGGTTGGGCGATTTTCGGGTTGGCAGGCAAGCGGGCCTGTTAGGTTTTGTAAAAGGCGAGTACCGCACCAATTCCTGAGCTGACTCCCTTTGGATGTGCGCCGGTGGAAATCGGGTTGGGGCGTGGTTTTGCAGAGCGGCTTAGCTTTCCCGGCCAAACTGGATATGCACTTTATATCCCGGCCGAGATGGCCATGGTCGCTTATGAGACACTGGAAGCCGCCGGGGCAAGCCATGCGGGCTTGTTTGCCACCGGTAGTCTGCGGATTGAGGCAGGCTTTCGCGCCTTGGGCCATGAGTTGACCCAAGGCACCACGCCGCAGGAGGCGGGATTGGATCGGTTCTGCGCCTGTGACACGGATTTCATTGGGAAGGCTGCGTTGCAGGCTCATGTGCCGCAACGCCAGATCGCGACAATGCTGTTTGAAACCCCAGACGCGATCCTGATCCATTACGAACCGATCTAGTTTGACGGTCAGGTTACAGTGCAGATCACCTCTGCGGCCTGGAATTATACCTAGGGGTGCACGGCTGCGCTGGCGATGCTGAACGCCTCACATGATCGTTTGCGCGCTGGCGACGTCGTGGAGGGGTTCGAGGTTGAGATTGCTTGCAAACGGTTCGGCGCCCGTGCCGCTCTGAAAGACTGGAAGATATGACTCGCACCGTTCAATGCGCCGTGATTGGTGGCGGGATGATGGGGGTCGCGGCGCTTTACCAACTGGCTGAGTATGGCTGGACCGATACCATTCTGTTAGAGAAAGCTGAACTGACGTCTGGGTCCACCTAGCACGCGGCAGGTCAGATTGCCCATGCGGTGAGCAGCCGTTTGTCAGGTTGGATCAACAAAACTTGAATTGCTACCTACAAGGCTGTGGAAAAAGAAACCGGGCAAAGTATCGGCTGGCACGAAATGGGCGGGTTCCGCGTCGCATATGATAATGACTAAGTCGACTGGATGAAGTCGATTATGGGTGTTGGCCGCTTACTGGATCGGCCGATGGTTCTGGCGGGAGCAGAAGAAGCCAAAAAGGGAAATCCTTTCTACAATACTGAAGGGATGAAAGCGCCGGTGCAGACGTTTGAGGATCGGCACATTGACCCGTCCAGCGTCACGCAGGCACTCGCAAGCGCCGCGCGCAACCGAGGCGCGAAGATTGCGCGGCATACCTTGATCACAGGGGCCGCCCGTAAAGGTGACATGTGGCGCCTGACGACGGACATGCTGGCCGAACATGTGGTGATCGCCGCTGGCTCCTACGCCTATCAGGTCGGTGCATGGTTCGGGGTGAAGATTCCCTTGGTCTCTTGTTTGCACCACTACCTGGTGACCGACACGGTACCGGAATTTTTGGGTCGCCCGGAGCTTCCGATGATGCGCGAAAACTCTTTCGGTGGCTACATCCGGCAGGAACAGAAATCAGGCCTGATCGGTATCTATGAAGGGCTTGCCTGTCCCACGGTCTGGACCATGCCAGATGCTGCTCCGTGGCAGGCCGAAAACGAGCTGTTTGACGCAGACTATGACGCGATTGGCGACTTCCACATGCGCGCCTTTGATCGGAAGCCAATCTTGGCCGAGCTTGGCATCAAGCGTGTGGTGTGCGGCGCCATCACTCATACATCTGACGGCGGTACGCTGGTCGGGCCGTCAGGTGCGCGCAACGTCTGGCTGGCACGCGGATCGTCCATCGGCCTCGCCGGGGCGGCGGTGCGGGGCAAATTGTGGCCGAATGGATGACCACCGGTCAGACCAGCCAGAACACACGCAGCATGGACCTGCGTCGCTATGGTTACTTCGCCGATGACATCTTCGTTGTTGAGCGGACCAAGAATGAATTCATGCGCCGCAACGACACACCGGTGCCGGTTTTAAGTGGGCGCAAGGTACAGCGGTCTTGGAAGCTTTGGCCGAAGCATTGCAGGTGCCCGTCGTCGCCTCTTCTGGCCATGTTGATGTCACGCGCCATGATCATCCATGGCGTGCTGGGCAGGGTGGCCCGCGCGGAAACCGGGTTGCGAGCCGTTTGACCCGCGAAGCAGATGTGATCGTTGTGCTTGGCGCGCGGCTCGGATTCAACTCCAAATTCTATACCTCGGAATTTGTGAACTTCAAGGCTTGCATTGCCCATGTTGATATAGATGACAGTGCCGCGGGTCGGTATTCACCAGTAGAAATCGCGGTGCAGGCGGATGCTTTCCAGTCGGCGCAGGTGTTGATGAAAACACCTGCGTCCGATGTAGACCCGTGGCGCGAAGCTTTTGCCGCAGATATGACCTCGCTAGTTGCAGACCGAGCCGATGAGGCGGAAATCACAACTCTCTCCATACATCCGAAGCGTGTTCTGGTCGAAATCCGCGAGGCTCTGCCGGAAGAGGTCATCGTCACGCTGGATACCGGCAATACCTGCCTGCAGGCCGGCGACCGCCTGGCGCGTTACCAATCCCCCGACCTTGTAACGCCGTAGGATTTCGGACTGGTCGGTTTTGGCATGCCAGCCGCCATCGGCGTCAAGGCTGCCGCCCCCGGCCGGCCTTTGGTGGCCATCATGGGCGTTGGTTCCATGGGCTACGCTATGATCGAGGTGCAGACGGCGGTCAGCCACAAGCTACCGGTCATTTTCAATGTCCTCGACAATCAGGCATGGGGCGCCGAGAAAGCCTATAAACAGGAATTTTTTGGCGGGAGACTACTGGGCGCGGAAATTGACAGTCCGCGCTTTGACAAATTTGCTGAACTCTGCGGCGCGCGCGGATTTTGGGCCGAAGGGCATGGGGATACGGGCCCGGCTCTAGAACAGGCACTGGCCAGCGGTGAAAATTGCTTCATTCAATGCCTGATCGATCTCGGTGCATTGATGACTCTGGGCTAGGATCTGTTTAAGACCGCTAAATGACTTCACCGTATGACATCGTAGTGGTTGGTGGCGGAAATGCCGCACTCTGCGCGGCCATCGAGGCCGCCGAGGTCGGTGCGCACGTGCTGATTCTTGAAGCTGCGCCGAAACCCTATCGCGGTGGCAACTCGCGCCACACGCGCAATTTCAGATGTATGCATGACGGCCCGCTGTCAGTGCTGACCGAAATCTATGATGAGGACGAATATTTCGACGACTTGCTGCGCGTCACCAAAGGCAACACAGATGAGATGCTGGCTCGAATGGCCATTCGCAGCTCGCAAGACTGTCTACCGTGGATGGAGACGCATGGGATCCGCTTCCAACCGTCGCTCTCGGGAACGCTAAGCCTAGGTCGTACCAATGCTTTCTTTCTTGGCGGCGGCAAAGCGCTGGTAAACGCCTACTACCGCACTGCGCAGGCATTGGGCGTCGAAGTGCGTTATGAGGCCGAGGTGGTGCATGTGGAGATGGCCGAAGGTGTTTTTGATCACGTGGAACTCAAGGACGGCACGCGGATTCAAGGGCGGGCGCTGGTCATCGCCTCGGGCGGATTTCAGGCCGATCTGGATTGGTTGGTCGAGGCATGGGGCCCTGCGGCGCGCAACTTCCTGATTCGGGGCACGCCTTACAATCGCGGTGTCGTACTGCGCGATATGCTGGATCAAGGGGCGGGCAGCGTCGGCGATCCGACCCAGTGTCATGCCGTAGCCATTGACGGGCGCGCGCCCAAATTCGACGGCGGTACCGTGACGCGGTTGGACTGTGTGCCGTTTTCCGTTGTGCTCAACAAGAATGGGCAGCGGTTTTATGACGAGGGCGAAGATGTCTGGCCCAAGCGCTATGCGATCTGGGGGCGGTTGGTGGCCGCCCAACCCGATCAGGTTGCTTACTCCATCATCGACTCAAGGTCACGCGATCTGTTCATGCCGTCTGTTTTTCCGCCGATCCAGGCTAATATGCTTGATGAATTGTGCCTCAAACTGGGGCTACCTGAAGATGCGCTCCGGACCATCGCGGCGTTCAATGCGGCCTGTCGGGATGGCCCGTTCAGCCCGCAGGAACTAGACGGTCTGGCCACTGAAGGGCTCACTCCCGCCAAGACCAACTGGGCGCGTCCGCTGAGAGAACCGCCCTTCTACGCCTATGAGCTGCGTCCCGGCGTCACCTTTACGTATCTGGGCCTCAAAGTGGATGAAACAGCGCGCGTGCACGCCAATGGTGCGCCGCTGACAAATGTCTGGGCGGCCGGGGAGATCATGGCGGGATCAATCCTCGGGCAGGGCTATCTGGCCGGGTTCGGGATGACCATCGGCACGGTCTTTGGCCGCATCGCAGGCAGGGAGGCCGCAGCCCATGTCAGCTGAAAAACTGCAAGAAGCCCGCCGCCAAATCGAGATTTGCAACGCTTGCCGCTATTGCGAAGGTTATTGTGCAGTGTTTCCTGCAATTACCCGGCAAACCGCTTTCGCGGATGGCGACATCACACAACTGGCCAACCTGTGCCACAACTGCCGTGGCTGTTATTATGCCTGCCAATACACCGAGCCACATGAATTCGCGATCAACTTGCCGCGTGTGCTGGCCGAAGTGCGCACTGACAGTTGGAGAGAACTTGCATGGCCGTCCGGGTTTGCCAAGGCATATGACCGACATGGGGTCGCCATGGGGGCGATGACGGTTTTGTGCCTCTTTTTCCTTATACTCGGCGCCGGATCAATGCGCGGCGCGGGCGACGGAGAGGGATTTTACCAATATTTGAGCCACGGCTTTATGGTGGCGATCTTTGCTCCGGCGTTTATTGTTCCTTTGTTGGCAATGGTGATCTCGATCCGACGGTACTGGCGCCATGTCGGCGGTGGTGCGATCGGATGGATCGCAATGGCGCGGGCGTTCCATGACGTGGCGACTCTGCGAAATCTGGGGGGCGGGCAGGATCAGGGTTGCAATTTCGAGGATGAGGACCGTTTCAGCAACGCGCGTCGTATCGCGCATCAGTTGACGCTCTGGGGTTTTCTCTTGTGCTTCGCGTCGACCTCGTCAGCAACGGTTTTGCACTACGCTTTTGATATGCAGGCTCCTTACGGAGTTTTCAGCCTGCCCAAGCTATTCGGTGTGCCCGGTGGGTTGATGTTGAGCGCAGGGACCTTTTGGATGGTCGTGTTGAAGCTGCAAGCGGATGGGGATCTGTCAGATGGCCGAGTGCGCGGCGGCGATATGGCGTTTGTATTGTTGCTTTTTGCGGTCAGCACCTCCGGTCTGTTGCTCTATGCCGCAACATATTCTGGCCTCGTACCCTATCTGCTGACGTTCCATCTTGCCACGGTGCTGACCTTGTTCTTGACACTGCCCTATTCGAAGTTCGTCCACGGATTTTATCGCTTGGCTGCTTTGCTCAAAAATGCTCGAGACGCGGGCTAGTCAAGCATTGCTTGGGAGTGCTGGCCGCTTTTTGGTCAGGAACCGGCGTAGGGTGGGATGGTTTCTATTTATTTTCAAAAATTTATGAGGTTTTCTGTGCGATGTGTGTGAAACTCGAAGTTACATTTGGGCAGGCCTATTGGGGATGGCGCGGCTGTAATCGGATTGATGCGCATTGAAGCCAGAATGAATTTGGAACCTTGCATGGTTTTGAATAACGCTCGGGTTTTTTTGCCTGCTGCGCTCTGGAGGAGGGCTTTTCGAGATGCAGGTCGGCTTGGGGCAAACATGGATCGCGGAAACAACGTTGACTGGTCAGGTGATGCGTTGAAAGACCAGAGCAAACGCGATTACTGTTAGCGCCGTCTATTGGTCATGTGTCCAGTCCCTAAAACAAGACGTCCGGCAACCAAGTAGCCAAGAATGGCATAGCCCACACCAGCAGGATACCAACGGCTTGCAAGCCGATGAAAGGTACAACGCCGCGATAGATGTGCGTGGTTGTAATTTCCTTTGGGGCCGCAGCGCGCAGATAGAACAGCGAAAACCCAAACGGCGGGGTCAAAAAGCTGGTTTGCAGATTGATGGCCAAAAGCACGCCCAGCCAGATTGGATCATGCCCCATTACGATCAATGATGGCGCGACAAGCGGCAGCACGATCACTGAAATTTCGACAAAATCGAGGAAAAACCCGAGCACAAAAACAAAGAGCATCACAAACAACAAGGCACCGTTCGGTCCGCCAGGCAGGTTCTCCAGCATGTGTGCGACGCGTTCTTCTCCGCCGAGTCCGATGAAAACCAGCGAAAAGAAACCGGCGGCGAGGATGGTAGCAAAGATCATCGCTGTCATGGTCAGGGTTGAGTTCAGCGCGTCATGGATGATCTTTTCGCCTATGGCTGCGCGGAGTGCCAGAATGACTGCGCCTAATCCGACAATGGCCAGCAGCGCATAAAATGCGCCGAGCGCCCATTCCAGAACACCGTTGTCGTTACGTTGCAGCCTGACAGGATACATCCCAGCCAGAAGGCCGAGAAGTACCAAAGCAGCGGCACCGATCAGGATCAGCTTTGGGTTGATCCCGATCTTGCGCCCGGCCATCAGCAGCGCACCGATAGCACCAACAGAGGCGGCCTCGGTTGGTGTGGCGATACCGCCAAGAATTGCACCAAGGACAGCAAAGATCAGCAGAACAGGCGGAACAATGGCTGCCACGACTTCGCGGCGATCTGGACGCGCAAGGCCGATGTCGGCAGGCGGCATGTCGTGCGGGCGCAGTGCGCCGCGGATCAGTATGTAGACTAAATAGAGCGTCACCAACAGCAAACCGGGGATCATCGCGGCAGCAAAGAACTGACCAACCGAAAGCGCCTCGACCGAAAACTTCCCCTGCTCGTACTGCGCTTGTTGGTAGGCATTGGACATCACATCCGCGAGGATAATTAGCAATGTTGAGGGCGGAATGATCTGTCCCAGCGTGCCGGCGGTGCAGACGATACCGGCGGACAGGGCGGGGTTATAGCCTGCGCGCAGCATGGTCGGCAGGGCGATCATGCCCATAGCCACCACCGTGGCCCCGACAATGCCCGTGGAGGCGGCCAGAAGCGCGCCGACCAGAACCACTGAAATCCCAAGGCCGCCTCGCAATTGTCCAAAGCTTCGGCCCATTGTATCCAGCAAGTCCTCGGCGATCTTGCTCTTTTCCAGAATTGCGCCCATTAGAACGAAGACAGGAATGGCGATGAGCACCGTGTTGGTGATGAGACCGAACGCGCGCTGGCCCAATGCCCCCAACAGTGACACGTCCATAACCCCCAGCATCCAGCCCAGATAGGCGAAAGCGACGGCGACGCCCGCGATGCTGAACGAGACAGGAAAGCCGGATAGGACCGCCACCATGAGGGCGGCGAACATTACAAGGTCTAGATAGTCTGTCATGTGGCGCTCTTTTGATGAAACAGGCGCACCAAAAGAGCCAGCGATTGTAAAAGTATCAGTACACAGAATGCAGGGATCAGAGATTTTAGAAGAAAAACTGCCTCGATTCCGCCTACGGAAATAGGGCCTTCGAGGATTTTCCACGAATTGCGCACCGAAGGCCACGACCAGTAGAGAAGTGCGGTCATAGAGGGGATCAACAGAAAAAGGTGACCAAAGATGTCGATCCGGCGCCGGGTTGCCTCGGAGACTTTTGCGTAAAACACGTCAACGCGGACGTGTTTGTCTACCAACAAGGTGTAGCCCGCTCCGAGCATGAAGAGTGTTGCATGCATGTATAGCACGCTTTCCTGAGCTGCGATGGAATTGAAACCAAAGACATATCGCCCGATGACGATGCAGAATTGCACCAGTACCATGGTGAGCGCCAGCCAGCGGATCACGTTGGCGACAATTTGGTTCATCCGCTCAATCGCTTCGGCAAACCTCAGCATTCAGTTTGCCCTTTCTGGCATGGTGTTGGTGCGCGACGAAGGCCGCGCACCACAGTTTGCATCAGTAGCCAAAGACACTTGCGCGGGCATTCATCTGCCCGTTATCGGCGTTGGTTTTGTAGCCGCCAACCAAATCACGGTAAGCGATAAAGCTTTCGGTGATCCGCACAACGAGTTCGTCGTCATCGGCCAGATATTCCTGCATGATCTCTTGCGCCGCGACACCCATAGCTGCGATCACATCGTCGGGTAGCTTGCGCACCTGAACGTTATGTTCGGACACCAAGGTTTGCAGCGACTGAGCATGCTTGGTCATGTATTCTGTCAAAACCGGATTGTAGAGACCTTGACAGGCTTGTGTGACCACCTCTTTCAGATCGTCCGGCAACTCGGCAAAGACTTCCGCGTTCACCCCACATTCTTCTGCCGAAGACGGCTCGCCCACACCAGGCCAGTAGTAATACGGCGCCACCTGATAGTAGCCGAGTGCGCTGTCGGTCCAAGGCCCAATGAATTCGCCTGCGTCCAATGCTCCGGTTTGCAATGCCTGGAACATCGTCGGACCGCTCATTGCTTCGGCAGCCATGCCAAGCTTTGCGGCCATCTGCGACGCGATACCCGTCGTGCGGAACTTGAGACCTTTGAGGTCCTCAATCGAATTTATCTCGTTCTTGTACCAGCCAGCCCATTGCGGACCAGAATTGCCGCAAAGGAACGGCTTGATGCCGAAACGGCCATACATCTCATCATACAGAGCCTGACCGCCGCCGTGATACATCCAGCCAAATTGTTCATCCGCAAGCAGACCAAAGGGCTGCGAGCCGAACAGCAGGATCCCTTTGGACTTTGAACCCCAATAGGCCGGAACGGCGTGGTACAGCTCCGCTGTGCCCTCTGATACGGCGTCGAAAACACCATTGCCCGGTACGAGTTCACCTGCCGCATAGAGCGTGACGTTGATCCGTCCGCCAGACAACGTGGTGATGCGGTCCGCCAGCGTTTGTGCGGCCACGCCGGGCCCAGGAAGGTTTTTGGGCCATGCTGAAACCAGTTTCCAGTTGCGCACGTCTTGCGCGATAGCAGGTGTAGAAAGTCCCGTTGCCACGGCACCGACACCGCCGGCAGCCAAGAATTTACGTCTATCCATCTTGTCGTCTCCTTGTTGGATTTTGTTTGATTGAAAAGTTGTCGACCGTATGGCGCGGCCTTTTGGATTTGTCAGTTTCCCAGAATGCGTGGCAGACGCAGCCCGTTTTCTCGAGCACAGTCAATCGCTTCCTGATAACCCGCATCCGCGTGTCGCCAGACGCCGCTGGCCGGGTCATTCCAAAGCACTCGTTCAATCCGTTTTGCGGCTTCGGGCGTGCCATCGGCGCAGATCACAACGCCGGAATGCTGGCTAAAGCCCATGCCGACACCGCCGCCGTGATGGATGCTGACCCATGTGGCGCCGGACGCGGTGTTGACCAGTGCATTCAGCAAAGGCCAATCCGATACCGCGTCAGAGCCGTCTTTCATTGCCTCGGTCTCGCGATTGGGCGAGGCGACCGAGCCACTGTCCAGATGGTCGCGGCCAATGACGACGGGGGCTTTCAACTCACCACTTGCGACCATCTCATTGAACGCGAGGCCGGCGCGATGCCTCTCGCCGAGTCCGATCCAGCAGATGCGGGCAGGCAGGCCTTGAAAAGCGATGCGGTCGCGCGCCATGTCCAGCCAGTTGTGCAAATGAGTGTTTTCCGGGAACAACTCTTTCATCTTCTGGTCCGTCTTGTAAATATCTTCTGGGTCGCCCGACAGTGCGGCCCAGCGGAAGGGGCCGATGCCTCGGCAAAACAAGGGACGGATGTAAGCTGGCACAAAGCCAGGGAAGGCAAAGGCATTTTCCAGCCCTTCCTCCAGCGCGACCTGCCGGATGTTGTTTCCATAATCCAGCGTCGGCACACCGGCGTTCCAGAAGTCGACCATGGCTGCCACATGGGTCTTCATTGATGCGCGCGCGGCCTTTTCAACGGCTTTCGGATCGCTTTCTTGCTTGTCCTTCCAATCGGCCATGGACCAGCCTTGCGGCAGATATCCGTGCAGTGGGTCGTGGGCGCTGGTCTGGTCGGTCACAATGTCGGGACGGATGCCGCGCTGGTAAAGCTCGGGGAAGACATCAGCGGCATTGCCCAAAAGCCCGACCGACTTGGCCTCGCCGGCTTTGGTCCAGCGAGTGATCATCTCCAGCGCTTCGTCCAGCGTATCGGCGCGTTCGTCCACGTAGCGGGTGCGCAGGCGGAAATCGATGCTTTCGGGGTTGCATTCGACGGCGAGACAGCACGCCCCTGCCATCACTGCCGCCAAAGGTTGTGCGCCGCCCATGCCACCCAAACCGCCCGTGAGGATCCACTTGCCGGTCAGATTGCCGTCATAGTGCTGGCGGCCCGCCTCGACAAAAGTCTCATAGGTGCCCTGCACAATGCCCTGGCTGCCGATGTATATCCACGATCCTGCAGTCATCTGGCCATACATGGCCAGACCCTTTTTATCGAGCTCGTTGAAGTGGTCCCATGTCGCCCAATGCGGCACCAGGTTGGAATTGGCGATCAGCACGCGCGGGGCATCCGCATGGGTTTTGGCAATGGCAATGGGCTTGCCGGATTGCACTACCAGAGTCTCGTCTGCTTCCAAATCTCGCAGGCTGGCTACAATGCAATCGAAATCCAGCCACGTCCGCGCAGCACGCCCGATGCCGCCATAGACAACAAGTTCGTGCGGGTTTTCGGCCACATCCGGGTGCAGGTTGTTCATCAGCATCCGTAGGGGGGCCTCGGTTTGCCAGCTTTTCGCAGTCAGTTCCGTACCCGTTGCAGGGTAGATGTCGCGGGTGTTCTTGCGCGGATCGCTCATTGGGGCCTCCAGACGGAAAGGGATTCGAGGATGGATTTGAGATGACTGCGCAGACGCTCTGCGCGGACCTTGTCAAAGGTCCAGGGTGGCGCTTCAGACGCAAGGTAGGAAGATTGCGCCAGTTCCATCTGGATTGCATGCAGGCCTTGTGTGGGCTGACCATAGTGTCGTGTGGTCCATCCCCCCTTAAAACGACCGTTCAGGACAGCCGTGTAATCGGCTGCTCTTTCGCAAATATCCAGCATCGTTTCGGTAATCGCTGGAGCACAGGTGATACCTTCATTGGTGCCAATGTTGAAATCCGGCAGAGTACCGTGGAATAGAAACGGAATATGCGATCGTATCGAATGACAATCGTAGAGCAAAGCAAACCCATGGATCGCCTTGATGCGCTCCAACTCGGCGGCCAGCGCCGCGTGGTAGGGCGCATGATAGGCGATGCGCCTGCGTTCGACTTCCAGCGGGCTTGGTTCCTGGCCATCGCGATAGATGGGCAGCCCGTCGAAATCGATCGTCGGGCAAAGGCCTGTGGTGTTCTGGCGAGGATAAAGACTTGCGCCTGAAGGGTCGCGATTGACGTCAATAACATAGCGGTGGACGGTCGTACGTACGCTGGTCACACCGTTGACCAGTCCCGCATAAAGTTGGTCGATATGCCAGTCGGTATCGGCAATGGCCCGGCCAGTGTTGTTTAGGCGTGCAAGGCAATCGTCCGGAATATCGGTGCCGGTGTGAGGCAAGCCCAGCACCAGTGGGCTGTCACCCCGGGTAATTTCGATCAGGCTCATAAAGCTAACGCCAGATCAGTGGACGCCGCAAGGCTGTCGTGACTTATACATGCCGCCGCTGCCTTGATGTCAGGCGCGAGAAAACGGTCCTGCTGCAAGCTCGGCACAACTGCGCGCAGGCATACCATCGCCGACTGCAATGCATCCGAGGTTGTCAGGGGTGCGCGCTGCTCAATCCCTTGGGCGGCGCAAATTGCCTCGACCCCGAGAATGACGTTCAGGTTGGCGGTCATCCGGTTTAGTCGGCGCGCACCATGAGCGGCCATGCTGACGTGATCTTCTTGGTTGGCAGAGGTTGGTGTGCTGTCGGTCGAGCAGGGATTGGCCAAATGCTTGTTTTCGCTCATCAACGCTGCGGTGGTCACCTCAGCGATCATCAAGCCCGAGTTAAGCCCGGGTTCCGGCGTCAGGAAGGGCGGCAAATCAAACGACAGCGTCGGGTCGACCATCAGTGCCACCCGCCGTTGCGCAATGGCCCCGATTTCAGAGAGCGCAAGGGCAATCTGATCGGCGGCAAAAGCGACCGGCTCGGCGTGGAAGTTACCTCCTGACAGGATTTCACCTGTTTCCGCCAGGACCAGAGGGTTGTCGGTTACGGCGTTTGCCTCGATCTTGAGCGTCTGCCCGGCAAATCGCAGCAGGTCGATTGCCGCACCCGTGACCTGTGGCTGACAACGGATGCAATATGGATCTTGGACGCGGGTATCGCCTTCCCGATGGCTTTCACGGATTATGCTGCCATCCAGAAGCTGGGTCATCGCGGCCGCGACCTCGATCTGGCCCTGATGGCCGCGCAGGCTGTGGATGGCCGAATTCAAGGGCGCCGTTGATCCCATGATGGCGTCGGTAGAGAGTGCCGATGTCACAACGGACGCCCGCGCCGCGCGCCACCCGTCAAACAATCCGACCAGAGCGAGAGCGGTTGAAAACTGCGTGCCGTTGATCAGAGCAAGGCCCTCTTTCGGACCAAGAACCACCGGCGTTAAACCTGCTTTGGCCAGAGCGGCACCACCCTCCATCTGCTGGCCTTCAAACGTAGCTTCGCCTGTCCCGATCATGACGGCAGTCATGTGCGCCAGCGGCGCCAGGTCGCCCGACGCACCGACCGAACCTTGGACCGGAATCAAAGGCAGAACGCCGCGCGTCAGCATTGCTTCGATCAAGGCACAGATATCCCAGCGCACACCGGACGCTCCGCGCCCGAGTGAGAGCAGTTTTAACGCCATCATGAGACGCGTGGCGGCGGGCTCCAGCGGTTCGCCGACGCCACAGCAATGCGACAGGATCAGGTTGCGCTGCAGGGTTTCGGTGTCTTCCGGCGCGATGCGGACCGAAGCGAGTTTGCCAAAACCGGTGTTGATGCCATAGACAGGCGCGTCCCCTTGCGCGGCCAGCGCGACGGTGTGAGAGGATGCTTCGACCGCAGCGCGCGCGCTAGGGTCAAGCTGCACGGGTCCTTGTCCACGCCAAAGTGTTTCCAGTTCGGCGAGTGTTGTGGTTCCAGGGAATATGGTCTGGGTCAAAAGACACCTCCAAAGATGCGCAGGTGCAGTGGGTTTATTCCGATGCCGTAAGAGAGCTCCGCAGGATCAGAGACGTTCCAGATCGCCAGATCTGCGCGCATGCCCGCTGCGATCACGCCGCAATCAAGCAGGCCGAGGGCGCGCGATGCATTGCGCGTGGTACCCGCCAGTGCCTCGGCAGGTGTCATGCGAAACAGTGTGCAAGCCATGTTCATCGCCAGCAGAATTGAGCCCAGGGGTGAGGACCCCGGGTTCCAGTCGGTGGCGACAGCCATGGGCACGCCATGATCGCGGAAGGCCTGAACGGGAGGCGGCTGAGTTTCGTGAATGGTGTAAAAGGCGCCAGGCAGCACAACCGCCACCGTGCCTGCGTCGGCAAGGAGGGCGGCATCGACCTCTGTGGAATATTCCACATGATCAGCCGAGAGCGCGCCGTACTTGGCGGCCAAAGCCGTGCCACCGATATGGCTGAGTTGTTCTGCATGGAGCTTTACCGGTAGGCCGAGGGCGTGTGCTTTGTCGAAGACCCGTGCGATCTGGACGGTATCGAATGCGATGCCTTCACAGAAACCGTCCACCGCGTCGACTAAACCTTCCGCATGAGCGGCCTCAAGCGTTGGCAGGCAAATCCTGTCAATATATGTGTCAGCGTCGTCGCCGGCAGGCACGGCATGCGCACCAAGAAAACTTGTCAAGACTTGTATTGGACGGTGCTGGCCAAGGGCGCGGGCAACGCGCAGCATCTTGAGTTCGGTCCCCGTATCAAGGCCATAGCCGGATTTGATTTCGACCGTGCCGACACCTTGGGCAATGAGTGCATCGACACGGGGCAGGGCCGAGGCCAGCAGTTCAGCTTCGCTGGCGCCGCGTGTGTCGCCAACGGTCGAGACAATTCCGCCCCCAGCACGGGCAATTTCCTCGTAGCTGGCTCCGTTGAGGCGCATTTCGAACTCGCGCGCGCGGTTGCCACCATGGACGATATGCGTATGGCAATCGACCAAAGCAGGGGTTACGAGCCGTCCGCCACATGTCTGACGATCGAAACCAACATAGTCTGACGGTAAGTCCGACTCGGGCCCGGCCCAAGCGATCCGACCCTCGGTGACGACAATCGCCGCATCACGCACAAGGCCATAGTCACCCGCACCTGGTGCCATCGTTGCGGCTGTGATTTCGGTAACGACGTAGGGACGAGCCATCAAGATTCCTTGCTATAAAAGCTACTTAATATTAATATGTTCCTACTTATTAATGTCAACGGAGTTATTGCGGTGCAGACCATCCATGCAAAACAGGTGATTACCCCGCTCGGTTGGCAAAACGATCTTGAGATTACGATCGACGCAAATGGTCGAATCGCCACGGTAGGGGAGCAGCACCAAATGCCGACAGACCGCGTGGCTTTGCTGCTGCCCGCACCGGTGAATTTGCATTCGCATGCGTTTCAGCGCGCTATGGCGGGGCTGACCGAAGCGCGAGGTCCGGACCCCCGAGATAGTTTCTGGAGCTGGCGGCGGCTGATGTACAGTTTCCTTGATCAGTTGACGCCAGACCATGTCGAGGCAATCGCCGCACTGGTTTTCATGGAAATGCTGGAGGCGGGGTATGGTGCAGTCGCGGAGTTTCACTATCTGCACCATGATGTAGGCGGCGTGCCATACGAAAACCTGGCTGAAATGTCTGAAAGGATCACCTCTGCGGCTTTGAAGTCCGGTATCGGTCTGACCCTATTGCCGGTTCACTACCAGTACGGCGGATGCGATCTGCGGGCTTTGAGCGGTGGGCAGCAACGTTTTGGCAATGATCCCGAACGGTTCTTGCGCCTTCACCAAGACACCGTCGCAGCTGTTTCTTCTGGAGCAGCAGACTTTAATTCAGGAATGGCGCCTCACTCTTTGCGTGCGGTCGATCCTGCAGGGCTTGGTGCAATCCTGAATCAAGCGACATCGGGCCCCATCCACATGCATCTTGCTGAACAAGTGGCGGAGGTCGATGAAGTTGTGGCCCATTTGAGTGCCAGACCCACGGAATGGTTGCTGTCAAACCACGCGGTTGATGAGCGCTGGTGTCTGATCCACTGCACCCAGATGACGCAAGCCGAGACCATTGCTCTTGCCGGGACAGGTGCGGTGGCGGGGCTTTGCCCGCTGACGGAATCAAACCTTGGCGACGGTATCTTCAACGGGACAAGCTATCTGGGGCAGGGTGGAACGATTGGCATTGGTTCCGATTCAAACATCCACGTCACATTGTTCGAGGAACTCAAGACGCTGGAATACACCCAGCGCTTGCGTGATCTGTCGCGCGCAGCACTGGCGACGCAAAATCGTTCGACGGGGCGCGTGCTCTACGAGGCAGCGGCCAAGGGCGGCGCAATTGCGGGTGGGCGACAAAGCGGTGTGATTGAGGTGGGTGCCTGGGCCGATTTGGTAGGCCTAGATGACGACAACCAATGGCTTTGCAACCGCGCGGGCGATGCGACCCTGGACAGTCTGATATTCAGTGGTGGCGGGCAGGCCTGTATCCGGGATGTCTGGAGCGCAGGGCGGCATGTGGTGCAGGAGGGCCGTCACTTTCGGAGGGATGCGATAATCAACAACTTCAAGATCACGATGCGCGAGTTGGAGACCAACATTTGACAGAACAAACGCGCCTTTCCTGGACCGATGTGCGTGACGAAATCCGCGCGCGGATTCTGAGCCGGACCTACGCGCCTGGAGACAAGCTGCCTCGTGACGAAGACATAGCTCATGAGCTTGGTTGCGCGCGCACAACGGTACATCGCGCAATGCAGGACCTGTCGCAGATTGGCTTGGTAGAGCGGAAACGCAAAGGTGGCACGCAGGTCAGAACCGACCCCGTTACGCGCGCCACCTTTGACATCGCCATCACGCGGTGCGAGGTCGAACAGCGCGGCAGCAAATACGGTTACCAATTGATCAGTAGTACGTTGGACGACACTCCGATGTCTGTCATGGTGCGTTTTGGCATCCAGCAACCTGTGCAAATGCTGCATGTCAAAGCGCTACATCTTGCTGATAATCGACCTTATATCTTTGAGGATCGATGGGTGGATACCAGATCAACCCCGGATATTCTGAAGGTCGATCTGAATGTTGAAAGTGCGAACGAATGGCTGGTGCATCACAAGCCCTACAGCCGTGTTGATGTGCGTTTCTACGCCGTGAATGCTGAAGGTGAGAACGCCGCGCACCTGTCCACCGATGCTGGCACTGCGTTGCTTGTTATCGAGCGCACGACATGGATTGGTCAAGATCCGATCACCTCCGTACAAGCGGTGGCAGCACCTGGTTATCAGCTTACTGCGCTTAACTGACCAAGTAACACATGGAAGGCTGTTTTAGGGTATTGAAGGCGTCGATGTTTTCTAACGAGCGACTGCCCATTCATACACTGGGTGCGCCATCGGACAACTGGGCAATAGCCTCATTCCGAATCCGCAAGTCGGTCCGGAGTGCGTTGAGACACACGATCAGACTATCCAAGCCTGCCCGACCGTGGCAATGCCATGCGACATCATTGAGAGTTGTTAAGGACATCATGCGACCTTTGCGTTTGTCGGAACGCCCGTTTTGTCGTGTGCCGCATTTGCGCTGGGATAGAAGGTTTTCTGAAGGCAACGCCTATCAATCCCAAATTTTCCCTCGCTTGGTGCCATGTGGCTATGGGTAGTTCGTATTCTTCGCACGGATCAACAGCGCGCCGAACCAGTGCCACGTTAGACGGGGCAAGCGTGTCACGATGCAGCCGAATGGTATCCTAAAATCCCATAGGAGTATGGCCCGCGACATAGTCCATTCATTAATTGTCAGTTGCGTAGAGTCAATTTCCTCCGCATTCCACTTGCCTCCAGTGCAAGGCGGTACAGGCTTTCGATTTAGAAATCAAAAATTGGTTTGTTCGCAAGCGTGCAGCTCTTCGCGCCCACGATAAATCGCACATAGAGCGGCCCTCGATTGCGAGATGGACGATCATGTCGGGACTTTGTTGCCGCAAACCTTCTTTCAGGAGGGCAAAGCGATTGGGATCCGACGTCGGCTTTCCATCACCATCACACGGTTGACAACGGGCTACGCTTGGCACCGATCTCAAAGGCCTCTTTTGTGCTTAAGCTCTCTTCGGTAATGCTGATCGGTGGCGCCGAGTTGTTGTCATCTTTTGACCAGGAGCCGGTGGTAGCGACTCATAGGGTAAAAGGAGCGATCACAGGCCCCTCACATATCAAAGAAGATGGTTTCGTTCGGACCTTGCAGATGAATATCAAAGCGATATTTGCCTTCGTCGGTTTTCCCGGCGAGTAGGGTGGGGACGCGGTTTTGATGATCGATCCGCGTCAAGATTGGATCTTTCGCATTGGCCTCAGCTTCGTCGTCGAAGTAGATACGGGTGTGCAGGCCGATGTTGATCCCGCGCGCGACCACCCAAGCGGTACTATGCGGCGCCTGCATCTGGCCATCGGGCCAGGGGACCGACCCGGGTTTGACCGTATCGAAAGTGAATTCCCCGGTTTCCATGTCGCCGGGAGAGCGGCCCCAGCCAGTGAAATTTGGGTCAGCGGTGCCGCGCGTTTCATTCGCGGACGGGAACAGGCCCGCTGCATCAGGCTGCCAGATTTCGATCATCACATCACGCAGCGGCGTACCGGTACCATCGTAGACGATGCCTTTGATGATGATCTCTTTCCCCTGCACGGGGCCGCTTTTCAATGATGTCCCCAGATCGCCACCATATATATCGATGCCGGTGATGTTGGGTGTACATCCGATGTGGACATAAGGTCCGGCGGTCTGGCTCGGGCTTTCGCGCAAATGGTCGTGTTTCTGGACCATGATCACATACCCTCCTTGCGGTTCTCAAAGTAGGTCTGACGCTGTCCGCGCAGGACGATGTCGAACTTGTAGGCGCGACTGTCCATCGGCACGGTACGGTTCATGTCAAGAGCGGCGGTCAGCGCGTCGACGGCGTCTTGAGATTTCAGAACGCCGACAATTGGGCAAAGCGGAATATGGGGATCGCCTTCGAAATACATCTGGGTAATGAGGCGCTGTGCGAAGCCGTGGCCAAAGATCGAAAAATGGATGTGGGCGGGGCGCCAGTCATTCATACCATTGGGCCAGGGGTAGGGGCCGGGTTGGATGCTGCGGAATTCGTATGAACCGTCCTCTGCGGTAATTGTGCGTCCGCAGCCACCGAAGTTCGGATCGAGGGTGGCCTGGTAGCTTTCCTTCTTGTGACGATAACGCCCGCCGGCATTGGCCTGCCAAACCTCCATCAGGGCACCTGGCACACCGCGCCCCATTTCGTCCAGCACGCGGCCATGGACGATAATCCGCGGACCGATCGCCGTTTCGTCCGGTAGGGCGTAGTTCAACAGCAGATCATTGTCGAGCGCACCGAGCATCCCGTGACCGAACACAGGAGAGGTCTCTTCGGACAGGGTCGTCGGGAACGAAACCAGTGCTGCTTGTGGGCTGCGCTTGATGCTTGTCTTGTAGGCTGGCGTCAACGCGTCAGGATGCCAGTTGCGATCGCGGGGGACGAACCCGCCCGACAACGGTGGCGTGTTTGTGAGGCTCATATCTCAACTCCCATTTCAGCATATGTTTGTTTCGCAATTTTGATCGCCTGGTTGGCTGCTGGAACGCCTGCATAGACGGCTACATGCATGAAAGTCTGCAACACATCTTGTGGAGCAGCGCCGGTGTTCTGAGTGGCGCGGATATGCATCGGGATTTCCTCGAAATTTCCTGTCGCTGCCAGCAGCGCGAGCGTCAGCATTGAGCGTTCGCGGCGGGTAATCGTGTCGTCCGACCAAAGAGTGCCCCAGGCCCCTTCGGTGATCATCGTTTGAAAGGGCGTGTCAAACCCCACTTTGTTGGCCTCGGCCCGGTCCACATGGGCATCACCCAAAACCTGACGGCGTGTTTGCATGCCCCCATCGTATCTGTTGGTCATGTCACTCTCCTTTAGTAGGGCAAACCCACATAGTTTTCGGCCATTGCCTTTTGGGCCGCTTCATTACTGCGTAGGAATTCCAACTCGGCCACCTGAATTCGGTGATCGAAGGCGGTCTGGCCTGGGTAGCGGTGCATCAAAGAAGAGAACCACCAACTGAAGCGCTCCGTTTTCCAGACACGTGCCAGCGCCTTCGCGGAGTAGGCGTCTATCCCATCTGCGCTAGAGGTCTCGTAATAGCCGCGCAATGCTTCATAAAGATAGTGAACATCTGAAGCAGCGGTATTCAGACCCTTTGCGCCTGTCGGAGGCACGATATGCGCCGCGTCACCGCACAGAAACAATCTTCCCCAACGCATTGGTTCTGTGACGAAGGACCGCAATGGTGCTATGGATTTCTCTATGCTCGGCCCCGTGATCAGTTGTTTGGCCTGATCTGCGGGAATGCGTTTTTTGAACTCTTCCCAGAATGCGTCGTCGGACCAGTCTTCAACATCGTCATCCAGTGAACACTGGATGTAATATCGGCAGAGGCTTTCGTTGCGCATGGAGGCAAGGGCGAAGCCGCGCGGTGAGTTCGCATAGATCAATTCGTGGTTCACAGGCGGCGTTTTACTCAGAATACCGAGCCACCCGAAGGGATAGACTTTTTCATATTCGCGCCGCACATCTGTGGGGATCGTCTTGCGGCTGACGCCGTGAAAACCGTCGCATCCAGCCACAAAATCGCACTCGATCCGCCGGATCTCGCCATGAACGGCGTAAGTCACATGTGGATTGTCTGTGTCAGCTCCGTTGATCACAACGTTTTCAACGTTGAATTCGATTAACCCGTTCGCTTGTTCCCGCGCCTCGTAAAGGTCGCGTGTGACTTCTGTTTGACCGTAGACGATGACCGGCTTGCCGGTATGTTTCTTGAAATCGATGCGGAACATCTCGTCGCCATAAGAAATGAGCGTTCCATCGTGCTGAAACCCTTCGGCATGCAGACGATCCGCGCATCCAGCTTCTTCCATGAGGCGCACCAGCCCCTGTTCCAATACCCCGGCACGAATGCGACCAAGCACATAGTTCTTGGTCTTGCGTTCCAGTACGATGCTGTCGATGCCGCGTCGGTGCAAAAGCTGTGCCAGCAAGAGCCCAGACGGGCCGCCTCCGATGATCGCAACCTGAGTTTGCATGGAACGCCTTTGCATCCTGGATTATTTCCCCAAGTCCCAATTTGATGCATAAGAAGTGAAAGTAAATTGATAATTTTCCTCTGATAGTTGCCAATTATGGAAACATATGGACCGTAGAATAAAGTTCCGTCACCTTGAGGCGTTTGTCACCATCGCCCGCGCGAAGCGACTGAAGAGCGCTGCCGTGCAGTTGAATCTGACACAGCCAGCCATTTCCAAAACCCTGCGCGATCTTGAGGACATTCTGTCCGTTTCGCTGATGACCCGCGACCGATCTGGCGTGCGGCTGACGCCCGAGGGGCAGGTGTTCTTGCAATATGCTGAACAAAGCACGGCAGCGCTGAACAAAGGTCTCAGCAGTATTGCATCCCTGAGCGAGGCTGGTGGCCATGTCCTGAAGATCGGCGTTTTGCCAAGTGTTGCGGCACAGGTCTTGCCGTTGGCCATCGAACGGTTCCGTCGCAGTTCTCCAAAAACGATCCTGCAAGTTGAAGAAGGGTCGCATAGCTTCTTGACCGACCGGCTCCGGAGTGGTGATCTTGATCTTGTGGTCGGCCGATTGGGCAATGCCGACACGATGCAAGGGCTGTCGTTCACGGCACTCTATATGGAAAGGGTGGTCGCAGTGGTGGCCCCTGATCACCACAAACGGGAAGCCACGCGGCTTGAGCAGATCGAAGACGAGGTGATTGTCTACCCTCCGGAAGCAGCTGCCATCAGGCCCTTGATGGCTCGGTTGATGCTGACCCGGGGTTTGCCGCTCTTTGGTGACCGGATTGAATGTGCGTCCGGCGCCCTCGGGCGTGTCATGACCTTGGGCTCATTGAAGCCAGTTTGGTTCATCTCACGCGGTGTAGTAGCCGATGACCTGGAAGATGGGCGACTGGTCGCTTTGAATATCGATATGGCACAAACGGAGGGCGCGGTCGGTATCATGGCGCGGTCCGAGGAAAATGCTTCGGCCCTCGTCGGTCTATTCCGAGGGGCTTTGTCGGAAGCTGCGGTCGCGTTTGTTTCTTAGAAATAGCTCAAAGTTTCGTGCGGCTTGAAAAGAATTAAGGAAGGGTGATAATCCATTGTAACTTATGTAAAATATGTGTTCAATGACGAATTATTTTTAACTAATCCTTCATTCAAGGGAGCGAGTGAATGATTTTAAGGACATTTCCTTGTCGAATACTTGTGCTGAAAGCGGCTTGGAGGCTGCAACAGTTCGTCGGTTTGCCACAGTCAGAGCAAAGGTTCCCAATGGCGAAGCGTATGGCTGCACAGCCGACGAAACTGGCGGTAAGGCGGATACGGTCGATGTTTCGGAAGGTTCGTGGGTCGAGATCACGTTTCGCAAATTCAACGTTGTGAGCGGTATGCCACGTGTCATGGTCAAATGCGCTGATGTCGGTCGCCGATCTAGTGTCTCCTGCGGTATCGTGTTTTTCTTCGGAGAACGAATGTTGGTATAAGAACTGTCGGCCGTTTGAATAGCACGCAATTTGGTCGATTGGAAAAAATCCATCACGAGCCCTGCGTTGCGACATGCAGCGAGCATTGCATTACAGCTCCATGCGCTTTGATCGTTGCCCCTTAAATGTCAGCCCAGATCCTGGAGAATTCTGAATTGGACGCCAATTGACGTGCATAGTTCAAGACAATGCGGGTGAGCGGAGCAACGTCAGATTCAGAATGTATTGCTGAAAACTGGACCCGTGGCATTGCATTCATTGTTTCTAAAGTAACAAGACGTCCTTCGGCAATATCCTTGGCATAGTGTGACACTGGCAGGAGCGACATGCCCAGACCTGACCGCACCAGCCTGGCACTTGCCTCCATGGAATTGGATCTCGTCATTTTTTTTGCGTCGATACTATTTTGGCGCAACCACTTGTCTTCGATGCCTGCAACAGTGGACGACGGGGCAAGAGAAATCATATGACATTGTTCCAACTCGTCAGACCCGAGTTTTCGCCCGTGCAGATTGAGGGACGGGCTTGCCATGTACTGAAAATCAATCTTGTAAAGAGGATCATAAACAAGACCTGACGGACAGGTCCCGTCAGTGGCAAGAAACAACAGGTCGCTCTCCCTGTTCAAGATTTTCTTAAAGTAATCGCCGGTCAAACCAACTTCCAAGTCAACCTCAACGTTCGGATAGTCTTCGTTGATCTTGGCAACCAGATCGGGCAACCAGGTCAAGGCAACCAATTCTGCAACGCCAAGACGAATAGTGGCAGCTAACTTGTCGGCACGCCCGATTTCAGCGAAGAGTTCTTCGCGCAAGCGGCACATCTCTACTGCATAGGGAAGCAGCCTGCGTCCAATCGGCGTCGCTTCTATCCGCCGCTGCGATCGATCCAGCAGTTGTACGCCAAGCTCGTTCTCCAGATCCGAAATGCGCATCGATATCGTCGATTGGGTAGAGTTCAACCGACCAGCCGCCTTTGTGAAGGAGGCCAGTTGCACAACGTCGCGAAAGGTTTCGAGTTGGCGCAAATTCAAGACGTCATATCCTGATTTCCTGCGTCTATTGCCGTAATCGTATGCCGCTGAAGCTCATGGTGTTTTTCATTCGACAGATGGTCCCAATTTGAAGACCTGCGCGGCGTTTGCGGCAGGCAATGTTCACAACAAAAAAGGGTTCGCGCCTGCGAACGCGCGTCACGGGTATAACAAAGTAATCCAACCAATTGCAGTCTCCTGAATGGTCCGGCGCCTAACGTGTGACATGGACTTGGAAGACGATCCCAATTGGCACAGATCAAAAAAAGCGTGGCAAGACATTGGTGCGCAAATGGCAATCGCACCGCGCGTTGGGCGGGAGTTGCGGCGACTCAAGGAGCAGGAATACATGACACGCCGAAATATTCAGCGATACTTGAATATGCTATTCACGGGTTCTGGTGCCGCATCGGCTAGTTTCTTTGCGTCGAGAATGGACGTGTTCGTGTATGCTCGCAAACCCGGCCTGAGCATTTCTTGGAGGCGGCGACCCTTTGCCTGAGCGGGCAAGTCATTGATGTCCGCGATCATGTACGGTCGACCAATGACCGCCATGCGCTGTTCGCACCGACCACAACCAAAGTTGGAATCAGGTGTCTATGGGGAGCTATCGCACATTGCTACCAGCACTAGAATTCAGCTCCAAATTACAGTCCACCATGTATAAATATTAATCGCCTGGACTGTTCGTAAAACGACCAATGATTCCCACTATTTCGAATTGTCCGAATTTCGAAATCAGAAAACCGACGTTTTCTTCTCAAACTGGGTTTCTCCAGCGCTGAAACTTTGACCTTAAAGAGCAAAGTTGCTTCTGTGTTATTCAAAACGAGAAAGAATTTCTCAATTTAGAAATCGTGATGATTTGTTACATCGATCCAGGACATTTCATCAAAAAAACTGAACATCCAGATCAGTATTTCCGGTTTGATCGAGGTCTTTGTCTGCTCCCAGTCTTGCTGTGTCTGAGCGACCTGATTTCGCAGCGCTCGGAGCGCAAAGCTTGCCTCTTGGAGCAAAAAATATGGACAAATTGGAATTGACGCCCTCCGAGGGGCTCACATCCTTGTTAGGATTTTCGTTGATGATCGGGACAGGAATCGTCTTCCTTGCGATCGCATATTTTATCAAGTCGCGTTTGGTGCGAACGACTGACGACTACATCATTTCCAATCGCAAGGTAGGTTTGGGCTTTGGCGTCGGCTCAGTTGTGTCCGTCTGGACTTGGGCGATGGCAGTGATGATGAGCTCGGCCCTCACCTATCAGTGGGGACTGTCCGGCTTGTTCTGGTTTGTTGTTCCAAACGGCCTTGCCGTTTTGGCCATGGTGCCTTTGGCGAAAATGCTACGCAAGCGTATGCCAGAAGGGTTCACCATTGGTGAGTTCGTTTACTCTCGGTTTTCCTATTCGAAAGTTGCCGCTGGCGTCACAACCACAACGATGATCTTTGGAATATTGCTGGAGATTTTGATCAACTTGAAAGGCACATCAGTTGTGATGTCGATCGTCTTTCCGATCGACTGGCGTGTGGCGACCATCCTGACGGTGGCCGTTGTGTTGGGCTATTCCTATTTTGGCGGGCTTTGGACCAGTGTCATGACGGGCACAATCAACACGTGGATGATCACCGTGCCGGCAGCTATCGTCGTTGTCGCTGTCTTCGGTGCCATTGATGGCGGTGCTTCCACCGTGTTCTCGACCATCCAAGACAACAACCCTCAGGATCTGTCAATCTTTGAACCAGGTGCTGCAGCAGGCTTCGGGATCACGCTGGCTTTCGGTCTGCTGGCAGCGACGGTCGCGGATCAAACCTTCTGGCAAAAGGTCTGGGCGGTGCGTCCGGATCAGGTTGGTCGCACGTTCATGTGGTCGGGCCTTCTGTTTTACCCGATTCCGATCTGCCTCGGGATGCTCGGGTTGGTGGCATTGGCCTATGGAGTTGTACCTGAAGACTTCGGCGGTGATATCATTGCGGTCGGGCCCTATATTGTCAGCCACATCGGTCTGCCGATGATCCTGATCATCGCTTATGTTCTGGCCATTCTGGCGGCCTGCTACTCGACAATTGATGGTGCAAGTTCGGCAATGTCCTCGATCGTTGCGGTCGATATCATCCGCCGGTTCCGTCCCCAAACCCTAGAGCGCACTCAGTTCTTCATCACCAAACTGTCGATGCTTGTGGGGGGATTGGTCGCGGCGATGATCGTGCTATCAGGCGTCGATTTCACCTCGCTTGTTCTGACGACCTACGCGTTAAAGACCTCAATTTTGCTACCGCTTGTCTTCGCGATCGTCTGGAAGCGCACAAACACCATTGGGTTCGTTGGCGGTATCGTACTTGCCATCGCGATCGGCATGCCCTTGCGCTCAGTTTATGGCGAGTTGATTGGAACACTGTCCATACTCGCGATCAGCGGTGGCGTCGTCGTCCTCGCCGGTATGCTTGGACGCTCCGAAGAGGAGGCTGTTCCTGCTTCGAACCCGAGTGTGCCCACCTGAACGCAGCTCAGTCTGATCGCGCGCGCCAGCGGTGCGCGGTCAGGCAACGTCAATTGAAAACGCCTAAAGCCCCATGTTCAAAGGATAAGTACACATGTCTACTCTCATGATTTTCTTTCTTCTGTGCGGCGCCGCTGCCACCGCGCTTTTTATTGCGGGTTATGCGCGTGGCGTCGCAGGAGCGCTGCGGTCCAACAACGACAAAGCAGTCGACCCCGATACTTCTGGTGACCTCGACGCCAAATGGTGGATGTTCGGCGCTGCCGTTCTGGCCGCCTCGACTGTAATTTTTCTGGTCGGTGTCTCACCAGTCTTCATTTACCTCGGGCCCTTCCTCGCAATGGTGACAGCTGCCGCGAACGGTATAGCCTTCTTCGTCGACAAGTCTTCCGACACCTGACATGCAAATAGTGCAAGAGGGAGCCAGACGGACGCGTGCAGCACAATTGCAGGTTGGCGTTTGGCTGCCGGTCTATGGCAGTTGGCTCCGCACCACAGAACTTCCCATTTCCAGTAACGTTCAAGCGTGCCTTGCCCTTGCGCAACACGCCGACGCGCTGAACTATGACTTTCTGTATGCGTCCGAAAACCTCCTGAACCCGATTCATGGGCTCAGCGCAAATCTCATCGATGCCTGGAGCCTTATCGCAGCACTGGCTCCCATGACGGAACGCGTCGGTTTGATCGGTGCGATCAAACCCGGATTTCGCTCACCGCTTCAGGCAGCTCGGATCATTGACACCACCGCATCCCTGGCCAATCGCAAAGTGTCGCTCAACATCGTTTGCGGCTGGTGGGAGGAAGAGTTTGACAGGGCAGGGGTGCCCTGGCTGGACCACAGCAGGCGATATGACCGCGCAGATGCATTTTTGGATGATCTCTATGCCCTGTTCGAAGGATCGCAAATGGGCGTTTCGCGCCAGCACCGCCCCTGTCTTTGGGTTGCGGGTCACTCTGCACGCGCGATTGACATGGCCGCCAGAAACGGAGGCTGCTTGTTTCTCAATGGCATGGACGATGAGGCGCTTGCCCGGCAAGTCCGAAAAGTCAAAACAGCAAGCGGCACAAACCAGACCAACGTGACTGTGGCCATCAACGCGCATGTTATCGCCGCGCCCACGCAATCCGCTGCAAATGATCGGTTGGAGAGTTTCGTTGCGAAAAAGGATCAGACCTCCATTGCCTACTTTCGCGACGTCATGGCGCAATCTGGCGCGGAAAGCTGGAAGGGGTTGAGCGATCTCGAAATGGTCGATTCAAACGCGGGCTTCGCCGCCGGCATGATCGGGGATTACGACACACTGCGGTCTCGTTTGGCGGCTCTCCATGACATGGGAGTAGACCGCATCCTATGCCAGTTCGACCACCCTGAACGGGATGCGGCCCTGTTCATGCAAGAAGTCGTGGCGCCTGTCCGCGCGCAAATAGAACGGAAGGATGTTCTTCCCGCACATTGAAGATCTCTGTGTCGAAGGCCGAACGAGCTAAATAAATGAAATGGAAATACAGAAATGTCTAAGAAAAAAACTCACCTTCTGGGATTTGTCCAACACGGAGTGAACAGTCATGCCACCGGGATGTGGCGCAATCCTACCGACAAGATCGGATACCATTTTTCGCGCCCCGATTACTGGCAGCATATGGGCCGGACCATGGAGCGGGGATTGTTTGACGCGATGTTCATCGCCGATGAACTGGCCCCTTATAACACCTACGAAGGTAGCTCGGACGCGACGGTTAAATATGCCGTGCAATGTCCCACACACGAACCGTCCACCATCGTTCCAATCATCGCTGCGGCCACCAAGAACCTTGGCATTGGTGTAACCATGTCGACCATGTTCGTGCATCCGTATTCGATGTGCCGGTTGCTTTCTAGCCTCGACCATCTGTCAGCCGGTCGGGTGGCCTGGAACATTGTCAGTTCCTATTCGCAAAGCGAATGGGATGCTCACGGGCACGAAAATATGACGCCGCGCAACGAACGGTATGACCGCATGGATGAATACATCAAGCTGTGCTGCGAACTCTGGGATTCCTGGGAGCCAGATGCGGTGATCGCAGACAAGGAAAGTGGCGTCTATGCCGATCCGTCAAAGGTGAAGGTCATCGATCACAATGGTAAGTTCTTCAAGTGCAAGGGCCGGCACTTTTGTGAGCCTTCACCGCAAGGTCGACCGGTTTTTTGGCAAGCTGGCTCTTCGCCAAGGGGGCGGGATTTTGCAGCGGAAAACGCTGAAGCGATCTTTGCTGTTCATCCCGGCGTGGAGCGCATGCAGGAATATGCCGCGGATCTGAAACAACGTGTCGCCAAATTCGAGCGGCCTGAAGGCAGCGTGAAACTGATCTATGGCATCCAGACCGTGGTCGCCGCGACTCGCGAAGAGGCGCAGGCCAAATACGAGCGGATCGTGTCGTGCATTCCGCTGGAAGGTGCCGTTGCTTGGATGTCGGGCCATTTCGGGTTGGATTTCTCCAAAATGGACTTGGATGAAAACGTCAAGAACCTCGAAGTGCCAGGGATTCAGGGACTCTTTGAATCAATCATCTATGCGAAAGACCCCAAGGGTGAATTGCCGGTCACCGTCCGTGAGGCGGCGATGATCTATGCGCAGGGCATGGGTATGCCGGTGCTGATCGGGACCGCGGAAGACATTGTCGACAAGATGGAGTTCTTCATGGATGAAGGTGGCGCAGATGGATTTATGCTTGCTGCAACCTATACACCGGGGTGTTTTGAAGAATTCGTTGATCACGTTGTGCCCGAACTGCAACGTCGTGGCCGGTACAGGACTTCGTACGCCGGACCGACACTACGTGAAAACCTGTTGCAGGATTGAGGCGGATGGAGCTTTCCGCCAAATCAACGCTCGATACAAATATTGCTGATCCCTCCATGGATCAGCAATATGTTTCCAAGGACCGTTTCAAAGAGGGTATGGCCAGGCTCGCGGGGGCGGTGAACGTTATCACGACCGATGGACCCGCCGGGCGCGCAGGCTTTACTGCGACCGCTGTATGCAGCGTGTGCGACACCCCGCCAACGCTTCTTGTGTGCGTGAACAACTCCAGTTCGGTTGGCGCAGCGTTTCGCGAGAACGTCTCTCTGTGTGTCAACACTCTGGGGCCGAAACATCAGAACGTGGCGACACTGTTCGGTGGAAAGACACCGACGGAAGAACGGTTTGCCGTCGCAGACTGGTACGATGGCAAGACAGGCGCTCCAGTCCTGAAAGACGCACTTGTCTCTTTTGACTGTGATATTTCACAAATCGTGGTTGCGGGAACGCACAGTGTTTTGCTCTGTACCATTCGGGACATTTTGGTTTCGCAAGATGCGGTTGCCAGCGTATATTTTGCGCGCAAGTTTCATGAGATCGGTGGGGTTGACTAGTGCAGTAACCATCTTTCGTAACGTGGGTGCTTAAGGGTCTGTTTTGTGTAGCGGCAACAGGCTTTGTTACTTTTACAATTGTGGCCATTGATCGTGACATTGTGCTTCTAGATCGACCGCGCCAATGCCTGTGCGCTATTTGCGCAGTAATAATTGCCGTCTGGATTGCTCTGCCGTGTGTTTGAAGGTATGTGAATTTGTTGAATTGGCGGAGTAATCGGGACCGAATTTATGCCGTATCTACCAAAGCCTGGCCCGGACAACGGCTAAGTACACTGCGATGTAATGACGACAATACAAGTGAAGTGACCCTCGTCATTAGAGCGATAACGTCCATGGCCATAAGGCCTAGACTGAACCAACGCGTGCGGCTTCACCAGATTCAGTTATGGTAAAGTCACATTCATTCTGCGGTGTGCATACCCAGATGCTGCAACACCCTTCGTTCGACCACGACCACGAGTTGGTACAAAACGACCGACAAAAGAACCGAGACAAACGCGACCGTCCAGATCATCCCAAAATCCAGATATCCGCGCGACTGGTTCAGCAGATTTCCAAGCCCACGTCCCGTGGCTAGCCACTCAGCAATCATGACACCGAGCAGCGCCCGTGGGACAGTGAGACGCGTTGATGCAAAAAGATACGGGAGGGATGCAGGGATCGTCACCATCCGCATTTCTTGCCAGGCAGATGCCCCATAGGCGCGTGGCAAATCTTTTGCGCTGCGCGGCACCAACGCGACGCCCTGCGCTAGGGTAACGAAGGCGGGAAAGAACGTCACCGAAATGGTCACCCATAGAGTCAAGGAGGTACCGCGCCCAAATATGAGAACCAAAAGCGGCGTCAAAGCCACAAGTGGCATAGTCTGCGTGACAAGAGCGACGGGCATGAAGGCGCGAATGGCGTTTGGGAACAACCTTGTCGAAATTGCCAGCAGAAAGGCGAAACCGATCCCCGCAGCCATTCCTGCGAATGTAATGGGAAGCGTCTCGGACAATGCTTGCAAGAGCTTCGCCTGAGCAACTGGCGCTGTCTTGTCGAAAAACAAGTATTCGACCACACCCACCGGTGTTTTTGCGACCATCGCTGGCACGCCCGTGAACATGATAAAGCCCCACCAAAAGAGAAAGGGGAGCGAGATAGCACCTATCAGCATGATCAACCGCTTCAGCGGTGGTGCATTCATTACTTCGCCAACTGGAGTAGCGGTGTTCAACGTCACGGCGCGCGTCGACCCGAGCAAGCGCCGAGAAATCAACGCAAAGAACAAATACCCTAACCCTGCAATCGCCGTTGCAACCAGTCCAATGCCCCAAAGCCTGTCTGGTTCTCCTCGACCAAGCGATCCAAGCAGATATGCTCCCAGCCCCCAGCGTCCACCTCCCCCAAACTCTGCCAAAATCGCACCCAATACTGCGTTGGGAGCGGCAATTTTTAAGCCAGATATGACGGTGGGCAAAGCGCTGCGCAATTGAACCAGCCAAAGAACTTGCCAGCGGCCGCCTCCATACGCCTTCACGAGGTCACTTGCCCGACCGTCTGATTGGCTAATTCCGATAACGGTTGCGGTCATGGTCACAAAGTAGACCGCCAAAGCAGCAAGCACGATGCGTGGGGTCATGTCGGATAAGGTCAGCACAAGGATCGGCGCAATCGCAATGGGTGGAAGTGCAAAAACGGCGATGTTCACGCCGCGAAAGAGCCGCAGCAATGTCGGCGACATCGCAAAAGATACCCCCGCTATCAGTGCAATTGAATTGCCAATCAAGAAACCCAGGCCAGAGGCATAAAGTGTCGCCCAGATGTGGCGCGGATAATCAGCACGGTCTTCCCACAAACGGGTCAGGATTTCGCTGAAGCCAGGCAAGGCACCACTGGCGACCAGATCAAGTCGACCCGTGAACTCCCAGATCAAAAGCAAGATCACTACATTGCGGAGACCTTTTGGCACCTTAGACATGAAGCGCCGATGCGATGCGGTTTGTCAAAGCGTGAAACGCAGAGTCCGAAAATAAGTCTGGATGGCGCGGGCGTAAAAAAGGCACATCTATAATTTGGACAATTCGACCCGGGTTCGCGTGCATCACAGCAATGCGGTCGGCCAGAAAAACAGCCTCGTCAATGCCGTGCGTCACCAGCAGCGCCGTCGCGCCAGTTTCCTGCCACACTCGCTGCAACTCGACGTTCATCTGCCGACGTAAAATTTGGTCCAGAGCGCCAAAAGGTTCGTCCATGAACAGAACGTTGGGTTGGGTCACAAGCGCACGAGCAATCGCTACACGCTGGCGCATGCCACCTGATAGCTCTGACGGGAGCGCGTTTTCAAACCCCTTCAATCCTACAAGGTCAATCATCGACTGCACTTGGGAGGCGTGCTTTTTGCGTTTGAGGCCAATGACTTCCAGCGGTACCTCGATGTTGCGACGTACGCTGCGCCATGGAAGTAATGCGGAGTCTTGAAACGCAACGCCTGTCTTGCCGGATTTTGCCGAGACGATGGGTGCTTCACCGTTGATTAAAACTTCCCCGGCATCAACCTTCTCAAGCCCCAAAGCGACACGCAGCGCTGTGGATTTGCCGCAGCCTGACGGGCCAATCAAAGCAGTGAAAGACGCGGGCGGACAGCGCAGCGTCACATCGTGCAATGCCTCAACTGTCTTTCCGCGCCCCTCAAAGGTTTTGGAGACCCCGGAAAAGGAAATCCCGTCCGGGGCAGCCATCAGATCTCTTCTAACAAGGTCGTGTCGAACATTTCGCGCGTCCCGTTGATGCCGACTTGGGCCAAGGCGCTGAGATTTGCCTCGATCCCTTCTTCGGTCATCGCAAATATACCCGCTGGATTTTCCATCAACGGTTTTTGCGCCTCATTGAAGAATATCTCGTTGTCGATCGTCCGACCGGTGCCTGCGAAATGTGTATCCGCCCACTTTGGTGGCCAAAGAGCGGTATCAACATTGTTCTCGATCCAGCCTTTGCGGCTGGCGCGCAGCCAAGCCACCAATTCAGCGCGTTTGGTGCTCAAAATCTCTTCCGTCACGACGACGGTATCGTTGTAAGTCGTGTAACCAAAATCATAGAGCAAGAACGAAGTCGCTTCAACGCCTTGCAGGCTGATCGTGTAAGGCACGTTCGTTGTAAAATCGAGGCTTGCGTCGATCTCGCCCTTGATGAGGGGCGTCGGATCGTAAGCGTAAGGCACGATGTTGACGTCGCCGGGATCAATGTCGTTCAACTTCAGCATTGCCTCAACTGAGATCACGTTTACAGGTGGCACAGCAAGGGTTTTGCCGACCAGATCAGCTGGAGAATTAATGTCGCTGCCGACCAGCGAAACGATCCCAATTGGGTTCTTCTGGTATTGCGCGCCAATAATCTTGAAGGGGGCACCTTGGTCGACAATTGCTTTGATTGTTGTGTCCGGTGTGGTGAGCGCAAGATCGGCTCGGCCCGCGATGATCGTACTCTCGGGGATCACGTCGGGTCCGCCGGACAGATAGGTCAGATCCAGCCCTTCGTCGGTGTAGTAGCCCTTATCCATAGCCAGAAAGTAGCCGGCGAATTCGGCGTCGTTGATCCAAGCGGCTTGCATTGTCATTGACGTTGCAGCAATGGCTCGTATTGGTATGGAAGATGCTGCCGCGACAGCACCTGCTGTGCCCAAAAAGTGGCGGCGGTTTAGTTTCAAAGTCATGTCGTACGTCTCCTATTTTATAGGTTCAGGCTAAGCCCTGGATACGCTGCAATTCCTGCAGCGGTGGTGTTTCTGCGATTTGTTTGGGGTCTAGCAGCGGCCATTTCACGCCGCTTGGTCGTTTGGCGCGGCGTTCGACCGTATACATTTGTGAAGGGGTGGCGATCTTGTCGACCAGAATGTCCGTCTCGGAGGGTTGCAGCTGGTCTTCGACGAGTTGCACGTCGTGAACAACGGCCATTACCGGCGTAGTTTCATCGACCAAGCCAAGATCGGTGAACATGCCCCATTCCAGATCAAAGAACCCATGTCCTTTACCGAAACGCACACCGTTCTTGGAGACTGCAGAGGCGCCGGTGACCATCAGGTCAAAACGACCGCGGTTTGCGATTTCCTCCAAAGTAATAGGTGTGCCGAAGTATTCCATACCGTCAAGCCAGGACGCGTAGACGGCCGCGCCTTCGGGGACGTTTTCTGGCTCAAGCAGAACAAAGCCGCGGTATATGCCATAGGTTGACATAACGAAGGGCTTGCCATCCTCGATCATTCGGCGACGCAAGTCGGCAAGGCAATTGTCCGGTGTGATAAACGCGAACTGAGAGGTCGAGTAGGACTCTTCGGCAATCAAAAAGTCGGTGGCTTCTTCGGAGCCTTGGAAGTCCGGAATGACTTCTGCAAAATTCAGATGAAACCGTGTGTCTGGTTTTGCGACATCCTGCAGTTTTGTCCAGATACGCTCTCGGACGACCTTTGAGGTAGACATTACGATTCCCTTGCGTTTCACTGTTTCGTATTAGTGAAACTTGTGTTTCATTGGTCAAGTTGAAACTGAATGCGGCGCAGGATATTCCTCTTCCATGGCATCACGACTCATTCTACGAATTCACGAAAAACATGCGCGCCTGACGAGCAGTGAGCAGAAAATTGCGAGCGTTCTAATTGAGAATCAGGGACTTATAGAAACCCACACGGCCACAGAACTTGCAAACATGGCAGGCGTGTCCAAAGCCACAACTGCCCGTTTTTTCCGCAGTTTGGGATATGCAGATTTTGAAGAAGTTCGGCTTCAGGCCCGCGAGGAGCGCAATCGCACGCAACCCTATTCCCAAAAATCAGCAGCCCCAGATCAGATCATTCTGGGCCGTTCGATCGTCGACCATCTGGATCTGGAGTTGCGCAACTTAACCCGCACTTTCGAGGAACTGCGCTCTGATCGTTTGCCGGAAATTGCGGGCATTCTTTCGGCTGCACCGCGCTTGTGGTTCCTTGGGTTCGGAACCGAAGACGGTGCCGCGCGGATCGGTAAGGCGCTTTTTTCGCGTCTGCGCCACGATGTACACTGCCTCGATGGTGCAGGGCAGGATTGGGCCAGCGATTTGGCCATGACTGGCCCGCGGGATGCGCTTGTCCTGATTACGTTGGAGTTCCGCCCCAAACTATTGCGCTCACTTCTGTCATATGCGCGTACATCGCGCATGCGGATCATCACGTTGACAGACCACGGTTATCAGGCCCAGGCCGAACGCTTTTCCGAAATGGTTTTGCCTTGCCACGTCGCAAGCTACGGTATGCTCAATACCCACGCGACTGTCGTGTCGATGCTGCGACTGTTGGCCATTGCTTATGCGGGACAAAATGCGACCGCCGTCAAGCAACGCATGGAAACTCTGGATGCAATTGTTGAAGAACTGGATTTGCTGGAATAAGCCACACAAATATCAATTTGTGCGTCTATCGCGTTAAAGGAGTTTGCGATTCCGTGATCAACGAAAGTGCGGTTTGATGCTGGTCCGTGCACGCTGCAGCAAGTATGCGAGGGCCGCTGGCCAGCGTAATCGGCGCGCCGTTCCAATCGGTTATTATACCGCCGGCGCCTTCTATGATGGGCCGAAAAGGGGCGAAGTCATAAATTTGGAGGCCGCTATCCATGGAAAGATGAATTCTTCCTTCCGCGAGGCGACCATAGGACAATGCAGCACCGCCATAGATACGCCAGGCCGTGGCACGACGCATGGCCTCAAGCGAGGATAACTCGCTTTGCTCATAAAAGTCAGGATTTGACGTTGATAAGATCGCACTTGAAAGGGAGGATGGCGCTTGCACAATGGATGCGTTGCCGTTGAGCGTTGTTCTCTTTCCGGCGATGCCAGTCCAGCGCAGATCCAGTTTTGGAATGTCTATGATGCCGATCACAGGGACATTCCGATATGCCAAAGCGATTAGGGTGCCATAGACCGGCAAGCCCGCGATAAATGCAGCCGTCCCGTCGATTGGGTCCAATACCCAAACCCATTCTGCGTCAGGGGCATGCCAATTTTCTTCCTCACCAATGATACCATGTTCGGGCCATTTGGCGGAAATCATCTTGCGCAGGTTCGCTTCTATTCTGGCGTCCATAGCCGTGACGAAGCTTCGGTCTTTTTTCAATTCCACATTCAAAGGCGCTTGCTCGAACTCGACAAGCAAGTGCCGTGCGCAACCGGCAAGCTCAGCGGCAAAGGTAGCGTATGATGCAATCCTCGTCTTAAGCGGGCTCATTGAGCAGGTCTCAAATGGGCATCGACAACGCTTTTGCGAAAAAGCCTAACCATCCGCAAAGACAATGCTTGTTCGGTGTAAGCTAGACTCATGTTGACTGAATAGGACATCAGGTCCGCTCTAATTCGCTTTATGCGCTTTTTGGCAACCCAAGGGTCGGCGAGACTGGAGGGCAGAAAGCCAATATAGCGTCCCGAAAGGATTAGATGCAGTAGCCCTTCCATTTGCGCCGCACTGGCTGAGGCCGGTCGTGAAAAGACCGCGTAGTACGGCATCGTAATGTAATAGTCGCGCTGCGCATAAGGCGTATCTGCGATCTTGTTTAGCGAAATCTCTTTGTCACTTTTGTCAAAAAACGGATGCCTATCGCCACAATACAAATAGATATCCTCGCGGAATAGGGCGCGCGATTTAATTGCATTTTGATGGTGAGCGCCGGGCGTTACTGCTGCTTCGATCTGACCAGACAACAAGGCCTGTTCAATCTGATTGGGAGGGATCACGATAAGCTTGATGTGCACCGCAGGTGCCGTTTTGCCGAAAGCTGCCAAGGCATCGTCCAGATGGCAATCCAAATGATCCGCGAGTTGGTCAACCACGCCGAGACGGAGCACACCAGTCATCTGTCCGCGCAATTCACTGGCCTGTTTCCGAAAGTTATCAAGCGCTGAAAAGAGATCTTCGGTCTGCTCAAAAATGCGCTGCCCTTCAGCGCTCAGAGAAAACCCACGCCTTCCGCGTCGACATAAAGACAGACCAAGCCGGGTTTCCAATTCGGTCATCTTTCCGCTGATTGTCGAGCGTGACAAGCCAAGTTCCGATTGGGCTGCTGAAAACCCGCCATTGGTTACAACTGCCCGAAATACTCTAAGCTGGCTGATCTCAACATCAGATATTTGGGGTATGGAAGGCTTCATAAAGTTCGGATTTTCCGACCTAAAGGTTCTAGATTTACTGTTTATGAGCGTAAGTCTCGATGCAAGGATCACGGTAAGGGTTTCGGCATCGAGGGCGTACATAGTGGATCAGAAAGTCTTGGATGCGCAAAAGAGTGGCGTCGGCTTTTTTGAACCAGTGTCTGGCCTGGTTTCGCCGCGCTATGCGGGTGCTCCGACATTTATGCGCCTGCCAAGTGTCTTGCCTGGTTCCGATCGGTTCTCCGAAGTTGAGATCGGTGTAGCCGGTGTCCCTTGGGATGGTGGCACGACCAACCGTCCCGGCGCGCGCCACGGGCCGCGTCAGTTGCGTGATCTGTCGACAATGATCCGCACCACGCATCCTGTGACTGGTATCAATCCCTTTGAAGTCATGAGATGTGCGGACATTGGCGATTCACCTGTCAATCCGGCCGACGTAAGCGATGCGATCCAACGGATCGAGGAATTCTTTCGGATATTAGTCGCGGCGGATACTATGCCTCTGACCGCAGGTGGGGATCACCTGGTATCTTTGCCGATTTTGCGCGCGCTTGGTGCTGCTGAGCCGGTAGGGTTGATCCAGTTTGACGCGCACACAGACCTTTTTGACAGCTATTTTGACGGCTTTCAACTGACCCACGGCACACCATTCCGGCGGGCCATCGAAGACGGTGTGGTTGACCCCAGACGGATGGTGCAGATCGGCATCCGTGGTTCCATGTACGGAGACGAAGACGTGCAGTGGGGTAAGGAACAGGGCGTTCGGATCATACGCATGGAAGAGGTTCTGGACCGCGGGATTGATGAAGTCATGCAGGAGGCGCGTGCCATTGTGGGGCAGGAGAGCACTTATGTGACTTTCGACATAGACTGTATCGACCCGTCGTTTGCCCCCGGAACCGGTACACCTGAGATTGGTGGGTTTTCGACCCGAGAAGCCCAGAAAATGATCCGCAGTCTTGTGGGATTAAATCTAGTTGGTGCCGACGTGGTAGAGGTCTCGCCACCATTTGATCAGAGCGGAGGAACAGCTTGGGTCGGTGCATCACTCATGTTCGAATTGTTGCATGTGCTGGTTCAACGTCCAAAGCCAGGCGCGCGGCCTTCAGGGTACGCCTTGGAAATACAAGCCGAAGTTAAAGAACAAGAAACAAAGGAAAAAAAATGACGACGAAACCATCCTCCCAAATTGCAAGCGCATTCAAAGCGTTTTGCCTTGCGGCCGGAACGCTTGCGGTCTTGCAGCCGACAACCGCGCTTGCCGGAGAACTAACAGTCTATGCTGCCATTGATGCAGACAAGCTTGCAACCGCTGGCGAGATGTTCGCAGCCACACATCCGGACATCAAGATCAACTGGGTGCGGGACTCCACTGGCATCATTCATGCTCGGATGATGGCCGAAAAGGACAATCCCCGTGCCGATGCCGTTTTTGGCATGGCCGCGACCAGCATGCTGACCATGGACGCTTTGGGCATGTTCGTACCTTACACTCCCGTAGGCGTCGAGACGCTGGATCCGCGTTACCGCGACAAGCAGGAGCCAAACCACTGGGTTGGTCTTTATGGTTGGGCAGGGGCTATTTGCTTCAACACCATCGAGGCTGAAAAACTGGGCTTACCTGCGCCGACAAGCTGGGCTGACTTGCTGGACCCGGTTTATAAAGGCCACATTACCATGCCCAATCCCGCCTCTTCAGGCACTGGTTTTCTGGATGTGTCTGCCTGGATCCAGATGATGGGCGAAGATGCCGCTTGGGACTACATGGACAAGTTGCACGAGAATATCGCGTCTTATACCCATTCCGGTTCCAAGCCTTGCCAGCAAGCTGCAGCAGGTGAATACACTGTTGGGGTTTCGTGGCCCTATCGCGGTGCTCTACTTAAAGAAAAAGGTGCGCCGATTGACATTATCGTGCCAAGCGAAGGTATCGGTTGGGAAATGCAGGCGGCTGCGATTATGACAGGCACTGACAATCTTGACGACGCACAGACGTTTCTAAATTGGACGATCAGTGACGAAGTACTTGAGTTCTATGCGGACACGGCCTCTGTGGTCGCGCGCCCAGAGCTGAACAAGCCACGTCCGTTCTTTCCGGATGCTGTCCTGACTGCGATGATCGACAATGACTTTGCTGCAATGGCGCTGAAAAAAGACGCGATAGTTGCAGAGTGGCGTTCACGCTATGAAGCCAAGTCAGAACCGAAAAAATAAGTGAACCAGGGCGCGCGGCAGGCATTTGCGCGCCCGTCCTTCGCACAGCTCAGACATTGGGTCTGTCTTTCATTAAGTGAAAACACATGAACGAGATGACGTTGACTGAACAAGCCGCGAGCACATCTCCCTATCTGGAAATCCTCCAGATCAAAAAGACCTTCGGCAAATTCGAGGCTTTGAAAGGCGTTGGTTTTTCGGTGGATAGAGGCGAGTTCTTATGCCTCGTTGGGCCATCGGGCTGTGGCAAGACGACGCTTTTGCGGTGCATTGCGGGCCTGGAGACACAGAGTTCCGGCAATATTGTTCAAAATGGAACTGACATTGGCCAACTGCCGGTGGAACAACGCGATTTTGGCATCGTGTTTCAGTCATACGCTCTGTTTCCCAACCTGACAGTCTGGGATAATATCTGTTACGGTATCCGGACCAAAGGGGCTGCGCGGCAAGCGGATATGAAACGGCTTGAAGAGCTGCTGGCAATGGTGCGCCTGTCCGGGCATCGCAACAAATACCCCGGCCAATTGTCTGGCGGTGAACAACAGCGGGTGGCGCTGGTACGTGCCCTTGCGACCTCTCCTGGTTTGCTGTTGCTGGATGAACCAGTTTCGGCGTTGGACGCACAAGTGCGTCACCACTTGCGCCGAGAGATCAAACAGATCCAAAAAAACCTCGGTGTGACGACGATCATGGTCACACACGATCAAGAAGAGGCGCTTTCGATGGCGGATCGTGTCGCCGTGATGGAAGCAGGCCAAATCAAGCAAATCGGTGCACCATCAGAAATCTACCATAAGCCAAACTCGCGTTTCATTGCCAGTTTTATTGGATCGATGAATATGTTTCTGGGGCGCAAAGTCGCACAGGACCAGCTATCTGTCGGCGGCCTTACATTACAATGCGCGCCCGATGAACGCGCGGTTGGCTCCGACGTGACCTTTGCATTTAGGCCAGAACATGTCGTGCTGAGCCTTTCGGATGATGGTACGCAGAACGCGATCTCGGCCACGGTCATTGATCGTGAAACCCGCGGTGCGACAGACCGGATTTTTCTCGCATCACCAGCTTTGGAAGGGGAACTTTACGCAGATCTGTGGAGCGCTGATACGCTGCTTGGCAACCTGGCGCCTGGTGCGCAGGTTACCCTCCATGTCCCGGCTCATGCCGTCGTGATCCTAGACGGTGACCAGCGATGACTAAAGCGGCGTCCGGGCTGGGACACGTTAACGCCTCTTCGCCTGATACCCGTCGAACGAAGGGCCAAAGTGATCGTGTGTTCAGCCTGGTGCTGTGGTTCTATGCGGCTGCGTTCACTGTGCTGTTGGCACTTCCCCTGGGCATGCTGATTGCCAAAAGCTTTACGGATCGAGGTGGTGGGTGGGTCGGCATATCAAACTACGTGGCCTATCTGAGCAATCCCGCTCGGTATGTGTCTTTGACCAACAGCCTGTTCGTGTCCAGTTTGACGGCAATCATTGTAACGACGCTTGCCTTCGGTTTCGCCTTTGCATTGACCCGCACAAACATGCCCTTCAAGCCATTCTTCAAGGTCATCGGCTTTGCGCCGCTTCTGATGCCATCGGTGATCAAGGCAATTTCGCTGGTTTACTTCTTTGGCAATCAAGGCGTTCTCAAATCCTGGATGTTTGGCAACTCGATCTACGGTCCCATTGGGATTGTGTTGGGGTCAGTCTTGTGGACATTCCCACATGTCCTGGTGATCCTTGTGGCCGCTTTTTCTCTCAGCGATGCAAGGCTCTATGAATCTGCTCAAGTGCTTAAGGCAGGACGTTGGCGCATCTTTCGCACGGTGACTTTGCCAGGGGCAGTCTATGGAATAATCAGTGCGACGATGGTGGCGTTTATTCTTGTTATTACCGATTTTGGCGTGCCCAAGGTGATTGGCGGTAACTACAATGTGTTGTCTACGGATATCTACAAAGAAGTCGTAGGACAGCAGAATTTCTCAATGGGAGCAGTTGTTTCCGTTGTATTGTTGATGCCAGCTGTTGCCGCTTTTCTGATTGATCGGCAAGTTAAAAAACGTCAGCGCACTGCCATGTCCTCGCAATCCGTCCCCTATGCTCCGAAAAGAGATCGCTGGGTTGATCTCGCCGCACTGGCGTATTGTAGCCTGATTGCGATTGCGACCCTTGGCATCGTTTGCATGGCGCAATACGCGTCTTTGGTAAAATTCTGGCCGTACAACCTTTCACTCACATTCGATCACTACCAATTTAATGTTGCAGGGGTCGGTTGGGAGAATTTCTTCAACTCACTCAAACTTGCTTTGGCAGTTTCCGTATTCGGCACCACTGCCGCTTTTGTGGGTGCATACATCATTGAAAAGTCAAAAACTGCACCGCCATTACGCACCGTCGTCGGTGGATTTTCGATGATTCCGATTGCGGTGCCGGGCCTCGTGCTGGGGTTGTCGCATCTGATGTTCATCAACCATCGGGACAACCCAATGCAGATTCTGTATGGCGGCTTTACAATACTGATCGCTAGTACAATCATTCATTTCTATACAGTATCCCACCTAACGGCGACGTCGGCCCTGCGACAGATTGATCCTGCGATGGAAGGGGTCTCGCTTTCGCTCAAAGTGCCACTTTACAAAAGCTTCTTTCGTGTGACTTTACCGATCAGCATTCCTGTACTGCTTGAGATCTCGATTTACTTGTTCCTTGCGTCCATGACGACTGTGTCGGGAATAATTTTCCTCTATGGATCCGAAACCAAAGTCGCGTCTGTCGCAGCGATCCATCTGGACGAGATGGGTGAATCCGCTGCTGCTGCTGCCATGGGGATGTTGATTGTCTATGCTTGCGTAATCGTGCGGTTGCTCCATCTTGGATTTGGCGCGTGGCTGATCCAACGCAGTCAAGCGTGGCGGGTCCGATAAGATGGGCGAACCCTATCCGTGCACTGGCACGCTTCGGTGCGATTCAGTCCTGAACGTGGGTCCTGCATCGCTGCTTTTGACGCATTTACCGGGACGGTGCCACGTAGACGGGAAGGGGCGCGTCTGGTCGCGCAACTTGGAGGAGGATTTGCAGCCGTTGAAACGCTGGGGCGCAGAGGCGGTGATTTGCCTCGTGGAACCAGCCGAGCTTATAGCGATGGGCGTGCCGGACTATGCGGAGACCCTTCACAATCACGGATTAAGGTTGTTCCATTTTCCGATCAGGGACATGTCGACGCCCGGATCAGCTTTTAAAGAAGCATTGACGCGCGACGCGGACCAATTGAACGGAATTCTGTCAGGACCATCTCATGTCGTGGTGCATTGTGCGGCAGGCTTGGGCCGAACAGGAATGTTCTGCGCAGAACTGCTTGTGCGCTCGGGATGTTCGGCCGAGTGTGCGATCGAAAAAGTGCGCGCGATCAGACCGGGCGCGATCGAAACGCGCGCGCAGGAAAAATATTTGACCGATTTGTTAGTTTGATGCTTTGAAACTGCATACTTGATGTCAGAACACCAATCTAGGAAAGGCACGTGTTAATGGTTTGAAACAAATGTCGCGAGGCGAGTGACACAGACCCATCATGGATGCTAAGTTATCGTGATAGTTGTCGGTCTGGGGTGTTTTTGCATCTGCAGAATGATTGTGAGTTTATGGGAATATAGTTGATTTATTGCGTCGAAGACGCCCAGTGATCACGTCAACGAAAACCCATACCACACGCCGTGCATTTTTCTGTTTTTCCTTGAATAATGGCTAGAACGGCCATTTCTTAGTTTTCTCTTTGAATGCCCACCGGTTATGACGACTAAAATGCTGCGGACCAAAGTAACCTCTGAGCAAGACAGGACTCCTGAGGGATTACCATGCCGGTGATATCAGCCGAGAACGCTCTCGGTTAAATTGATGGAGACGTTCTAAAACCCTGATACCGGACAACAAAATTCATATCCGAACCTGGCCTGCGGATGTTGATGTGTCGCTCGAATGACGGCGCCGAACAACAAATGACCTTTTAATAGGCAATTGGCTCATCCAAAGAAGCAATATCGGTGTTTTTCGTTCTTTTGTTAGGGGCAAAGCCGCCCTTCAAGGCAGGGTGATTTTCATGTATGTTATGAATCTGGGGGAACTTACATGACACTTCGAACACTAATGATGACGGGTACTTTTTCGGTCATGCTGGTCGCTGGCTCAGCGTCCGCCGAGACACTGCGGTGGGCCAATGCGGGTGATGTTTTGACCCTTGACCCTTACGCACACACCGAAAGTTTCACGTCATCTTTTCTGCACCACATTTATGAGCCACTTGTGCGACGCGACGCAGAACTAAAATTTGAACCGGCCCTTGCGGTTTCGTGGGAGGTTATAGAGCCGACGCGCGTTCGCTTCGCATTGCGCGACGGTGTCACGTTTCATGACGGCGCGCCATTCACGGCAGAGGATGTTGTGGTTTCCATCGCGAGATTGATCCATCCTGACGCGCGGGCCAAAGGCAACCTGGCGAGCGTTTCGGGGGCAGAAGCCGTCGACGATCTGACAGTCGACATCCTTCTGAAGGCACCTGACCCGCTGATCTTGAACAAGCTGTCAGGTGTCTTCATCATGGACGCGGAATGGTTGGCCGCCAATGATGCCACATTGCCTGGCAACACAACCACCGGCGTCGTGACCTATGCGTCTGACAATGCCAACGGCACGGGTCCCTTTATTCTGGAAAGCCGCCAGCCAGACGCCAAGTCGGTACTCGCGGCAAATCCTGCATGGTGGGATACGCCTACGCACAACATTTCGTCGATTGAATTCACTCCGATCAATTCAGATGCCACCCGTGTGTCGGCATTGTTGTCTGGGGAGGTGGACGTGATCACGCCGGCACCACTACAGGATACAGACCGTCTGGAAGTGGCAGAAGGCGTAACACCGTTGCAAAACCCATCGCTGCGGACAATCATGTTCGGCATCAATGTGGGCGGTGACGAATTGCACGCAATGCCTGGGTCAGGGGTGAACCCGCTCAAAGATGTGCGGGTGCGTGAAGCCTTGTGGCGTGCCATTGATATGGAGGCGATCAAGGCCAAAGTGATGCGCGGCAATGCCCGCATTTCAGGTTCTATGATCGCACCACAAATCGGCGGATACGAAGCTGCAACAGATACAAAGCCCGAATTCGACGTTGACGCGGCCAAAGCTTTGCTGGCCGAAGCTGGATTTGCTGATGGGTTTACCACCGGCCTGGACTGCCCGAATGACCGCTACATCAACGATGAAGAGATCTGCCTTGCGATTGCGTCGATGTGGGCGGGGATTGGTGTTGAGGTTGACCTGACAACGCAGACCAAAGCCAACCATTTTCCCAAGGTCGATCGGGCTGAAACCGATATCTATATGATTGGTTGGGCGACTTTGCCCGCAATGGACGGCTTTAGCCCGCTTTCGGCAATGCTGGCCACGCGAAAAGACGACTGGGGTGGGAACAATCCAAATGGCTATTCCAGCGAGCGGATGGACGAAATTGCAGTGATGGCGGCGTCTGAAATGGACGAGGAAAAACGTGTCGCGTTGATCGCAGAGTCCATGAAAATCGCGAGAGAAGACATTGCGTATATCCCGCTGCATCAGCAACCACTGAGCTGGGCAACGCGTGATGGGATCGAAGTTATCCAATTCCCCGACAACTACTTCCGTGCGTGGCACTATACCGTAAACTAAAGCAGTGTTGCGTTTTATCCGGCGCCGTCTTGGGCAAGCTGTTCTCGTTGTTCTTGCGGTGGGCTTGCTCAGCTTCGTCATGTTTCGTTTCGTCGGTGACCCGGTTCAATCCATGAGCCGCGAAGACGCAACTGTGCAGGAAAAGCAGGAACTGCGCGCGGCATTGGGTCTGGATGATCCAGTGCCGGTGCAGTTTGCGGCCTTCCTTATGCGCGCCGTGCAAGGTGATTTCGGGGTGTCTTATCGTAACCAACGCCCGGTTTCGGATCTGATCGCCGAGCGTCTTCCGGCGACACTGGAACTTGTACTGGCGGCAACAGTTCTGGCACTTGCCATCGGGATCCCGCTCGGCGTCATTACGGCGATCCGTCCAAACGGCGTACTGTCGAACGCGGTGCAAGCGGTATCGCTCATAGGTGTTTCCACTCCAACATTTGTGACAGGGATCATGCTTATCCTGTTCTTTGCGGTGACACTGCGATGGCTGCCATCCTTTGGACGCGGGGACACCATTGATCTTGGCTGGTGGTCCACCGGCTTTTTGACAGCCAGTGGGTGGCGGGCGATTGCGCTGCCGTCGCTGACTTTGGCGCTGTTTCAAATGACATTGATCATGCGTCTGGTGCGCACCGAGATGATTGAAATACTCCAAAGCGACTATATCCGCTTTGCGCGGGCACGTGGATTGCCCTCGTCATCGATCCATTATCGCCTTGCGCTCAAGAACGCGCTTATGCCAGTTCTGACGATTACAGGGATGCAGATTGGTGGGTTGATCGCCTTTGCAATCGTCACGGAAAGTGTGTTCCAATGGCCGGGAATGGGGCTTTTGTTCATTCAGGCGGTTCAATTTGTCGATGTGCCGGTAATGGCAGCCTATCTGATGTTTGTGGGTCTTGTTTTCGTCGCTCTAAACGCGATCGTAGACATCACTTACGCACTGGTTGACCCGCGGCTCCGGGTGCAAGGGTGACGGCATTGAATGCTCCGATCGGTCTGGGTCGTCAGGTTTTGATGTCGCCCAAAGCGTTGGTCTCGGCAATCGTGGCCGGGTTGCTCATTCTGTCGGCCGCATTTGCGCCGTTGATCGCGCCGCATGATCCCTTTGCATTGGGCAGTTTCAACCTCATGGACAGCGAATTGCCCCCGATCTGGATCAATGGGGGGGATGCGCGGTTTTTGCTGGGCACCGACACGCAGGGGCGAGATGTCTTGTCAGCGATCCTCTATGGCATGCGCGTGTCGCTGATCGTCGGCTTTGCAGCTGTTGCGATTTCGGCATCGGTCGGAACCCTAATTGGGCTGATCGCGGGCTTTCGAGGGGGATGGCTGGACGCGGTCCTGATGCGCTTTGCAGATGTCATTCTCAGCTTTCCAACCATTCTGATCGCTCTGTTGGTCAGCGGTATCGCACGCGGCGTTTTGCCCGACACCCGGCAGGGGGACTATGCGATTTATGTGCTGATCCTCGCAATTGCGATCAATGAGTGGACACAATACGCGCGGACCGTGCGAGGCCAGACACTGGCCGAAGGCGCACTGGACTACGTCAAGGCCGCGCGGATTTCAGGGCTCAGCGATACGCGCATCCTGCATCGCCACATCTTGCCAAACGTGCTTTCCCCGGTGATCGTCATTGCCACGATCAATCTTGGGTTGGCGGTACTGGCTGAGGCCACGCTTTCATTTCTGGGTGTCGGTATGCCCGTCACTCAGCCCTCGCTTGGAACGTTGATCCGCATCGGCAACGAAAACCTGTTTTCCGGTGTCTGGTGGGTCGTTGTTTTTCCTGCCGTGACGCTGGTGATGCTGGTGCTGTCAGTCAATATTTTTGGGGATTGGCTGCGTGATGCACTTAACCCGCGCCATGGATAATAGGCTTCGCATTCGCGGTTTGAGTGTGGTCTATGGGAAGGTCCCTGCGGTCAGCAATCTGGATATCGATGCCGCACCCGGAGAGGTGGTCGCAGTCGTTGGCGAAAGCGGGGCGGGCAAATCCTCGGTCGGTGCGGCATTGCTGGATCTGGTTGATCCGCCAGGCCGCTGGAACGCTGACGAGATGCGCCTTGACGGTGTGCCTATAGACTATAGCGCCTCACACGTGCGGGGGCGCGATATCAGCGTGATTTTTCAAGACCCGCAAACCGCGCTCAATCCTTTGTTCACCGTCGAAAGCCAGTTGGTCCATATGGTGCGCCATCATCTGGGCCTGTCAAAATCCGAAGCGCGCACGCGCGCTGTTGAAATGCTGGAAGAGGTTGGCATCCCGGATGCCGAGGCGCGGGTTCAGTCCTATCCCCATCAGTTCTCAGGTGGGATGCGCCAACGTGTCGTGATTGCCCTTGCTCTGGCCTGTAAGCCGCGTGTCGTGATTGCCGATGAACCGACCTCCGCCTTGGATGTTTCGGTCCGCGCTCAGATTCTGCGGTTGATCCGCACGCTTTGTCAGAACAGGGGCATGGCGTGTCTGCTGATCACACATGACATGGGGGCGGTGGCCGAAATTGCAGATCGTGCTGTCGTCATGCGACACGGCGCCTCTGTTGAAACCGGTACCAAGCAACAGATTTTGTCCCGACCCATGGCACCCTACAGCCGAACGTTGATTGCTGCGGTGCCGCCAAGTCATCGCCGTATCGACCGTTTTGCTCTGCCGGATAGTGGCGCGATCGCCAGTGATCGCAGGCTTGAAAAGTGGCTGCGTAACCGCCCGAGTGCATCAAAAGACGTGCCTCTTTCGATCTCGGGTTTGGGCAAAGTGTTTGGCGGCGGGCGTTTCGTTGGCTCAGGTGGGGGCGTGCGCGCGCTGGATGATGTGTCCTTCGAAATTGGCCGGGGAGAGATATTTGGTTTGGTTGGTGAAAGCGGGTCGGGCAAATCCACTCTGGCTCAGATTGCCGCAGGTTTGTTGCGTCCTACGTCGGGCGAGGTCCGCTTGCTCGGAAAACCGTTTGGCGCCACAACGCATCCTCGTTTTATGCGCGCTTATCGGTCGGGTTTGCAAATGGTGTTTCAGGATCCATTCAGTTCACTCAATCGCCGTATGAGCGTTATGGAAGCCGTGATGGAACCGATGCAGAACGTGCCGAGATCAGAAGCATTGCATCTGGTGACAACCTTGTTGGAGCGCGTCGGTCTGCCAGCAGACGCTGCCACACGTAAGCCGCACGCGTTTTCAGGTGGGCAGCGACAGCGGATCGCGATCGCCCGAGCCTTGGCGGGTCGGCCAGATGTTTTGATATGTGATGAACCAACCTCTGCGTTGGATGTCTCCATTCAGGCTCAGATCCTGAACCTTCTCAAAGATTTGCGCGATGACCTTGGATTGTCGATGTTGTTTATTACCCATGATCTGCCGGTCGTGCGCCAGATGTGTGACCGGGTTGGGGTGTTGCATCAAGGACGGCTCGTCGAAGTGGCGGCAACTGAGACGCTTTTCGAAACTCCAAAGGCGGCCTACAGCCAAGACCTGATTTCCTATCTTCCACGCCTGCCAGACCTCCAACCTCTCATAGTAAAGGACACCCAATGGCCAGCATCCGTATAGACAACGCCACGGTTATCACGATGGACAAGACGCGCCGTGTGATTGACAACGGCTCGGTTGTGATCAAGGACGACCGGATTACTGCTGTCGGTCCAACGCAGGAAATTGCCTCCCACTACCCGGCGGAAAAGGTAATTGACGGGACCCGTATGGCGATCATGCCGGGCTTGGTTGATGTTCATGCCCATGCAGGTCACGGGTTGATCAAAACCATGGGGGGTGGCGACAGCGAAGCATGGTACGAAACCTGTGGTGAAGTGTATACAACGGCTTCAGACACGCATTTCTGGCGCGCGGAGGCCGCTCTTGCTGGGTTGGAGCGGCTGAAATCCGGTGTCACTTGTGGTGTGTCCTTGCTCGGCGGTGGCGACAGTGTGATGCGCACGGATGATCCGATTTACGGCAAGGCGCATTTCGACGCCATCCGTGATCTCGGAATCCGGGTCGTTTTGGCGGTGGGCCCGTGTCGGGCGACCCATCCTTGGACCTATGCTAATTGGGAAAGCGGAAAGCGCACGGAGATATCCGTCAGCTTTGAACAGCAGATCGCCACGTGTGAGACATTGATCCGGGACCATCATGGCGCAGAAGGAGGCCGGTTGAACATCTGTATGCTTTCGCCGACGTTGCGGGTCGAGCATTTGGAGACCGCTGGGAGCAGCGAAAAAGCAGAGATGGTGCGTCAGGCCCAGACGGCCAGCCGGGTGGCGCGCGAACATGGTCTGGTTTTTACGCAAGACGGTCACAAAACCGGAACCGTGCAGTTTGCCAAAGACCACCTTGGGATTTTAGGACCCGAGGCTTTGCTGTCGCACTCCACGGATTTTACCGATGACGAAATTGCCATTTGTGCGGATTTTGATGTCAAGATTGCGCACAATGCCTCCGCGATTGGATCGGTGTTGGGTCGGTGTCGGGCGATTGAATTGATGGATGCAGGCGTTACGGTTGGCATTGGCTCGGACGCTACAGCGCCCGACCGGTCTGGCGATATGTTCCGCCATGTCCAGCAGGCCATGCATTATCATCGCCGCCACTTCCGCGATCCTGGTATTTTGCCCCCGGGGAAGGCCTTGGAAATGGTCACAATCGATGCCGCCAAAGCTCTTGGGATGGAGGATGAAATCGGATCGCTGGACGTTGGCAAGAAAGCGGATGTTATTCTTATCGATGTGGCCAAGCCACATTTGTTTCCCCACAACATGATACCTTATCGTGTAGCCTGTTTTGCCAACGGCGCCGATGTGGACACAGTGATCGTAAATGGAAATATACTGATGCAAGGCCGTCAACTGGCGTCGGTGAACGAGGCCGCTATTCTGAATGAAGCTCAAACCGCCACGGAAACTATGTTGGAGAGAACCGGCCGGCATGCGCTTACGGACATCCCCGAAGGATTTTTTGGAGCAACACGTTATTGAACAGAAATACCTCGAACATCGGATCGTGTTGACAGTTACCAAACCGGAGCATTCAAGATTTATGGACTGTGAATATTTTATGAGGCGCCACAACAAGGGGTCGCTCAATTCTCTGCTGTTCCGACCCTTTCTAACTACTTGCGGCGGATACGTCTGATGGCGGGCGGGCGGTATCGGTTAGGCATCGACGTGGGTGGAACGTTCACGGATTTTGTTCTGGCAGACATGGAAAGTAGCCGGATCGCCTTTCACAAGGAACCGAGCGCGCCTTCCGATCCATCGCGTGCCGTTGAAGCGGGTGTTGAAGTGCTTATTGCCCGCGAGAAGATCGCGCCGGGCGCTATCGAGTTGGTTGTTCACGGAACCACACTCGCGCTCAATGCCATTATTCAGCAAAAGGGCGCGCGTGTTGCGCTTGTGGTCTCTCGAGGCAATCGCGATGTTATGGAGATTGCCCGCGCAAGAATGCCGAATTCCTATGATTTCACGGCCGGACGAGAAGCACCGCTGATCCCGCGTGAATCTGTTTTCGAAATAGGCGCGCGTGGGCTGAGCGATGGCTCGGTCATGACACCCGCCGACCCAGATGAAATCGCAGCAGTCGCCGCAAAGATCGCGCGTGAAGGGCATGAAGCGGTAGCGGTCATGCTGCTGAATTCTTATCGTGACCCAATGCTCGAAGCCGAAGTTGCTGGCCACCTCGCCGATGCATTGCCGGGCATTCCCGTCACTCCGTCAGCCTCGATCTGGCCCGAAATGCGGGAATACGAGCGCGCTCTTGTCACCTGCATGAACAGTTACGTGCATCCCTTGATGGAAAGCTATTTCGAGCGTCTGCAAAAACGCTTTGCAGGTCAGGGGATCAACGCACCAATCTACATCACTGCGAATAATGGCGGCACCGTTTCGCTGGAAACTGCACGCGCCCGCCCCGTCGATACTGTGCTGTCGGGCCCCGCGTCCGGTGTGCTGGCGGCAACACGCACAGCGCCCGATGCGCCAAATCTGATTACATTCGACATGGGCGGAACCAGTACCGATATCTCGATCACCCGAGGGGGTCAGCTTGAGTTTACCAACTCGACGCTTATCGGGGATTATCCCTTGATGCTACCTGTCGTGAACGTATCCGCCATTGGGGCAGGCGGCGGATCGATTGTTTGGAGCGATGCACAGGGGTTACTGAAAGTCGGGCCTGAAAGCGCGGGCGCTGATCCTGGTCCCGTGTGCTATGGACGCGGCGGCACACGCCCCACGATCACGGATTGCTATCTGACGCTGGGCTATCTCGACCCGCTGCGATTTAACGATGGGCGTCTGGCGCTCGATGTCGAGTCCGCCGCTGAAAAGCTTGCGCAGACGGGAACCGCCGCAGGACAGGAAACGGCGGTAGCCACCGCATCAGCTGCCCTAATGGTCGCGACGGCCCGGATGGCGACCGAATTGCGTAAACTGATGGCTGAAAAGGGATTGGACCCACGCGGCTTTGTGCTGGCCGCCTTTGGAGGAGCGGGCCCGACCCACGCCAACCTTCTGGCCGAGGAAGCGCGCCTTGAAGGTGTATTGGTGCCGCAACTTCCAGGAACATTCTGCGCCCTAGGTGCTATTTTGGCGGACGTGCGCCGCGAATATGTGCGTCAGGCCCGGATCACAACGGATCGCAGCGGTGCGCATTGGGAAAAGATCACCTCTCTGCTTGCCGAGATTGAAGCCGAAGCTTTGGAGTGGGTTGCGGCAGAAGGCGACCTTATTGGCTCTCACGAACTGCGCCTGACCTGCGACATGCGCTATCCGGGGCAAGCGTTTGAGCTGCCCATCGCGGTTCCTGATTATGCACTTGACCGCCTGACGCCAACTGACTTGATGGATCATTTCAACGCCGAGCACGAGCGGCTCTATGGGTTTGTCGAAACGGACTCTGCAGTTCAAGTGACGACGCTGCGCTTGTCGGTAGTGGGGCGCGTTGAACAGATCGGGCTGCCAAAATCAGAATCGGGCGATCTGCCCAAACCCAGGACAGTACGGCGCATGTATTATCAGGATTGGCGGGATGTGCCGGTCTATGATCGTTCTGCCATTGGAAGTGGTGCAACTATTGACGGGCCCGCGATCGTGGAACAGCCCGATACCACTGTTGTCATTCTGCCGGGTTGGCGTGCTGTATCGGATACGTTGGGCAATCTGCTTATCCGCCGGATGGGGGATGCACCGTGAAGCTTGATCCTGTTCTGCTTGAGATTTTGCAAACCCAGATGCAGGCCGTTACCGAGGAAATGGCAATCACGCTGGCGCGCACGGCACGCTCCACCTACGTAAAGGATGCCGCCGATTTTGCCACCGCCCTTGCAAACTTGGATGGCAAGTTCTTTTGTTACCCGTCCAACATGGGCGTATCGGGGTTTCTTGATCTTGATTGCGGTGTTGCGATCCGCGCCGTTCCCGATCTTGAACCGGGTGATGTCATTATTACCAATCACCCGTATCTCAGTGGCGGGCTCTCCACGCACATGCCGGATCTTCAACTGATCAAGCCGTATTTCCATGACGGCAAAATAGTGTGTTACGGTTGGGACTTCATCCATTCTGCCGACATTGGTGGCGGTGTTCCGTCCTCAATCTCTCCTCGTTTCACCGAGCTGTTTCAAGAAGGGCTGCAAATCCCGCCGATGAAGCTGGTCAAGGCTGGTACTCTCAACAAAGACTTCGAGACGATCTATCGTGCGAATTGCCGTGTGCCTGATCTGAATATGGGTGACATCAGGGCGATGCTGGCAGCGCTCACCGTCGGAGAGCGACGCGTTGCTGATCTGATTGAGCGCCATGGTATCGATACGTTTCAAACCGCGCAGGTTGATACAGTGGACTACGCCTGCCAAAAGGCGCTGGCGGTGCAACGTCGCATCCCCGACGGCACCTACGTGTTTTGGGATTACATGGACGACGATTATGCCACTTGCATCCCGATCCGGATCCGGGTCGAGATGACCGTGAAGGATGGTCAGGTCCACCTTGATTTCACCGGGTCGGACCCTCAGGTCATCGCGGCCTACAATGTGCCCACAGGCGGATTGCGCCACCCATGGTTGACCCTAAAGCTCATGCATTTGATCGGCAGTTATGATCCCACGGTGCCGCTGAACTTTGGCCTGTTCGAGAATATCACGGTACATGTGCCAAAGGGGACGGTGCTGAACCCGGAATTTCCTGCGGCGGTCGGCGTGCGCCATGCTACTGCCATCCGGATCAACGACGCGGTGGTCGGTGCTATTGCAACCGCGCTGCCCGGACTTATCCCGGCCCCGTCCGGCGGCACAGTCGTGCCAACAGTGATTGCCGAACAAGACGCTAAAACGGGCAGTCGGTCGGTGGTTGTCATCCAGTCGCTTGTCGGTGGCACCGGTGCGCGCGAGGGTGGCGACGGCGTGGATGGGCGCGACAGCGGTCTTGCCAATCTTTACAATACGCCGGTAGAGCGGTCGGAAGCCGACACCGAAGTGGTGGTTGAGGCTTATGGTCTGCGACCTGACAGTGGCGGACCTGGATGCTGGCGCGGGGGAACCGGTCTCGAAATGCGCATCTTCATTGCGCGGTCCGGCACCGCCGTGCTGGGGCGTGGGCTTGAGCGGTTTGTGTTCCGTCCCTGGGGTATTTCCAAGGGCGGGCCGGGTGCCGTATGTCGCGTGATCCTGAATCATGGTCTGGCAGACGAGCGCGATCTCGGCAAACTGGACATGTATGTCGCTGAGGCCGGTGACAGGCTGACGATCCTGACAGCGGGTGGCGGTGGTTTTGGTGATCCGTTCACACGCGATCCTGACGCGGTATTGCGCGATGTGATCGCGGGGTTCGTATCGGTAGAGCGTGCAGAACTTGATTATGGCGTTGTCATTTCAGGCAACCTTGTGGATCATGATGCAACCAGGGCGTTGCGGGCAGTTGGTGCACTTCGGGCGGCGTTCAATTTTGGTCCAGAGCGAGAAGCCTGGGAGCGTGTGTTTGATGATGCCACGCTGTGCGCCTTGTCCGCCCGTTTGCTTAAGCTGCCGGCCACAATACGGGCGCAGACACGTCGCCGCATCATCGAAGCGGCTGTGCCGGGCCTTGACGAGGTGGCCAAAGTTGGACTGCCCGCGTTGATGGCTGATCCAGCTGGAATCCGCGCCCGACTGACCGAATTAACAAAGGGGCTGCCAGCCTGAGGGCAGGTCAGCGACGGATCTCCCCAATTCCTGACAAGTAATAACGTCTTATCGACCGCCATCAACGGACAGGACTTGCCCAGTTATCCATGATGCCTGTGGACTAACCAAAAACATCACCGCCGCGGCAATGTCTTCTGGTTTGCCAAGTCGGCGCATGGCTATCCCACTTACCAGCTTGTCTTGTCCTTCTGGCCCGAGGGCGTCCCATTGACGCTCTGTTGTTGGGTTTGATCTGACGAAACCCGGCGCGACAGAGTTCACGGTTATGCCGTATTGCCCCAGCTCATGACCGAGCTGGCGTGCCAGCCCGATTTGCCCGGCTTTAGCACTGGCGTAAGCCTGAATACCTGTCAGGCTCACATCCAGCCCCGCGCGGCTGGAAATCGTAACAATGCGTCCCCAGCCAGTCTTTTTCATTTCCGGCGCGACAGCTCGTGCCAAGTAGAATGCTGCCGTCTGGTTTACCGAAACGATTGCGTCCCAATCCAGTGGTGAGATATCCTCGACAGGGCGTCCCACTTGCCCGCGCACGCCGCCCGCCACATGAACGGCGATGTCAAAACCACCCGCGGTCTGCGCGTAATTCGCGAGCGCGTCGGCATCCGTTACGTCAATTTGGGCTGTAGATAAGCCTGTACCATCAAGGGCTGTCAGGGCTGCCGCGTCAATGTCGATCCCGGAAACTGCTGCGCCTGATTCTTGCAGGGTCTGAGCGATGGCGCGCCCGATGCCTTGGCCCGCGCCAGTGACAAGTGCGCGGTGGCCTTTGAGGTCGAGCTTCATGAGCAGTCTCCTTTATCAAATGCGGCCTTCAAGGCGTCGAGCGTGTCGTAAGACAGCGACCGATGGCCCTGTTCGATATCTTGAATCAACGTCACAAGGCGGCGGGTCAGGGGCATCGGGTGGCCAAGCGCGGCGCCAACTTCGATGGGTTTGGTCAGTTGTGGGTCCACCTCTGTGCGTCGCTTGCGCACCGCCAGGTCGCGCCAGATGCCCGAATGAGTTTTGGCGGACGTGCGGTTGTGGGCCACCATCGCGGCAAAGGATGCCGTCGTGATTAATGGATCTGCATCCGGGCGGAACGCCGCAGGATCATAACCGTTGAAGCCCTGCGGATCGACCTGTTGGGCATCGGCCAGAACCGTCAGCTCGCGCGCCAACGCCGTTAGTGTGGGGCGGTATTCAACATGCTCCAACACGTCTGCGATACTGTCATTCGTCAGAGCGGTAGCAAACAGCAATGCGCCATAGCCAAGCTTGCCCCAAAGATACCCCCAGATGTGAGGCGTCGTGATCGCGTTGGGCTCAAACACCGATAAAAGACGGTGGGTCTGCGTCAGCCGGTCGGTTTGGCTACCATCAAGTTCCCCGACAACAACGGCAGCGCGACCGCCAAACAACACCCGACCGGGGCCTAGGTAATCAGCGCCGAAATTGACGAAGGCACCAAGCGTTGAACCCCGCCCGATGATGTCGGAGATGGTCATTTCGTTCAGTCCGTTTTGAAGTGACAGAACATATCCATCCGGTGTCAGGTGAGGCACCAGTGCGCGTGTCGCGTCTTCGGTGTGTTGCGCTTTGGTACAGAGCCAGATCACAGGGAAGGTGCCATCTAAATCGTCCGGAGTTACGGCGCGGGCAGGGACGTGGAATTCCTCGATCGGGCCTTCGATTGCGAGGCCAGCTTCGTTCAGTGCATCAACATGGTCTTTGGCCTGATCGACAAACAGAACATCATATCCGGCACGGATCATATAGGCTCCGACAGTGCCGCCAATCGCACCTGCGCCCCAGATCAACAGGGGCGCTGTCACGACCATGGCCCTTCAAGAAGGGCGCGCGTTTCTTCAACGGCCACGTCCCACAGTGCGTGCATCGTCTCATCCGGTTTTTGGTAAAACCCTCCGAACACGCCATCGCCCAAGTAGTTGCGCACGGCTTCAGGGCTCATCACACGCATCCGTTCAAGATCTATCATTGGTTTTTGATGATCTGGCATGGCCACATCTGCAAGACGCGTCCACGGAAAATTCTCCATCCAGGATGCGTGGCTTGCGACAGGGTCGATGTCTTGAACCTTTGCCCAAGTGTCCGGGGCTTGCCACCAGTTGTGAAACTTGATGGCCATTTCGGGGTGATCGCGCATCACGTCCAACGCCGCTGCACCCGCAGGGGCGTTGCCGCCATGTCCGTTCACGATCAACACACGGCGAAACCCGGTTTCGCGGAGACTGTCCAGAACGTCGCGAACCACCGCAAGCAAAGTCTCGACCCGTAAGGTCACACTGCCGGGGTAGGCTGCGAAATAGGGGCAAAGACCATAATTCATGCGTGGAAAAACCGGAACACCCAGCGGCTGGGCCGCATCCAGCGCAACCTTTTCGGCGAGGATTGCATCCACCGTTAGACTTAGCGGCCCGTGTTGTTCGGTCGACCCGAGCGGAACAATGCAGCGGTCATCGGTTTTGAGATATTCCTCAACCTGTTGCCAGTGCATTTGTGAAATCTGCATATTGCCTAATCCTCCAGCGTTCTGAACCATGTTTGGTGTGCCTAAACCTGATTTGTGAGAACTCTGCACAGAACGGGCTGGATTCGCGATGTATATTTAGTCAAGCCTGTCACGCCGGGGAGAGAAATAGCCTTGATCCGTGATATTGAATAAATGTGCCAAAAGGACGGTCATAATGGGAACTCTGGTTATTGGCGGCGGCGGCTTCGTTGGATTGAATATCGTCGAACATCTTCTGGCGCAGGGTCGGTCGGTTACGCTTTTTGATATTGCGCGCCCGCCCGTATCGGCGCTTGATGCGCTGGCAGCACTGCCGGGTGCGTTGCGCGTGGTAACTGGCGATGTGTGTGATTCAAGGGCTGTGGCCGAGGCGTTCAGAACCAAGATCGATACGATGGTGTACGGAGCCGCCGTTACCGCGGGGCTTGAGCGGGACAGGGACACGCCGGAATTGACCATTGGGGTCAATCTTGACGGGTTTCTGGTAGCCTTGCGCGCCGCGCGTGACGTGGGTGTGCGACGGGTCATCAACCTGAGCAGTGCAGGGGCATATGGTGCTGCAGCGTTCGCCGGGCAGGGCTCCTTGCATGAAGACAATCCTGCGCCCGACCCTCAAAGTATCTATTCGATTACAAAATTTGCGTCCGAACGGGTAGGTGCGCGCATGTCGGAAGTTTGGGGTCTCGATGTGATCAATGTTCGTCTGTCGGGTGTGTTTGGTCGTTGGGAACGGCGCACCTCGGTGCGTGACACGCCGAGCCCGCAGTTTCAGATCGTCGAAGCCCTGCGAGCCGGGCGACCTGCGCTGGTCGAGAGACTGGACAATCGCGACTGGATTTACGCACCCGATGTGGCCCGCGCCGTGGATGCAATAATGCAGGCAACGGATCTGTCTTATCGGCTTTACAATATTTCGACCGGGCAGACCTGGTCCGTTCTGGCCTGGGGACAAGCGATGGCCGTATGGTTTGAGGGGGGCGTGTGTCGATTGGCTGAGCCCGGAGAGGCAGCAAACATCGCATTACATGCGCCAACCGATCGCCGTCCGTTGTCCGTGGATCGCCTTCGGGCGGACGACCTTCTTGTGACCTGCTGTGATATTAATCAGTCGGCCGAAGAATACAATTCATGGTTGCAAGGCGATGGTGCGAATTACAGTTAGCCCTTGCGCAAAAACCCACACCTGCTGCAACTTTCACAGACCTTGAGGGGCTTTGTTCGCAATTTTCCAAAGTAACCGTATCGGCATCCGACACTAAGGCATGTAGATACTTTGCTTTTTTGGCGTTTTGCGATGGTGCCTTTCTTGGCTATTCTAATGACAGCGCCACCCTTGGCGTACAAAAAAAGCTAGTGGGAGACGTTCACCTATGAAAATACTCAAATTAAACAGACCACTTTTGGCAGCCCTTGCTGCAAGCACTGCGCTTGCCGGCGCTGCAACGGCGGAAGAGCTAACGATAGGCGTCCGTTCCGGCGCAGAATCCATGGACCCTCATTTCTCCGCCATTGGGATCAACGTCTCGGCGATGAAAAACGTCTATGAAACACTGACAGCGCGCGACGACAATCTTCAGCTTCAGCCTGGTCTCGCCGAAAGCTGGGAGCCGGTCGATGATCTCACATGGCATTTCAAACTGCGCGAAGGTGTAACTTTCCATGATGGTTCGACGCTGGATGCCGCCGACGTGGTTCAGTCGATCAATCGCATCCCATTGGCTGCGGGCCCCGATGGCGGTCTTGTCACCTATACGCGTCGGATTGTAGAGGCCTCGGTCGTTGACGATTTGACAGTGGCCCTCAAGACAGACAGCCCGGCAGCGACGCTACCATTGGATCTCACGCGCTTGTTTGTTATCCCATCTGAGATTGCTCTCGACACACCTGTGTCCGAATTTAACTCTGGCGCGGCGGCCATCGGGACTGGCCCGTACAAGCTGGACTCATGGGCTGCAAAGGGCGACATGGTCGTTGTTCCCAATGATGCTTATTGGGGCGACGCAGCAAAGTGGGACAAAGTCACCTTCTCTGAAATCTCCAATGACAGCGCGCGTGTCGCGGCGTTGTTGTCGGATCGGGTGGACCTGATCAACTACGCGCCGCCAACAGATGTGGCACGGTTGCGCAGTGAGGACGGCCTGGAAGTCTTTTCCGGCTCTTCGGTTTATATTTTCATGCTGTTCCCTGACTACCGGGATGAAACACCATTGGTGCGTGCCAAAGATGGCGGGGCACTTGACAGCAACCCGTTTCAGGATCTTCGGGTGCGGCAGGCCATTTCATATGGTGTAAACCGCGATGCGATTGCGAGCCGCGTGATGGAAGACCTAGCGACTCCGGCGTCGCAAATCATTACCGAAGGGTTCTTTGGCTGGTCTCCCGAGGCAGGGGAACTGTCCTATGATCTTGATAAGGCCAAAGCGCTTTTGGCCGAGGCCGGATACCCGGATGGTTTTCAGGTCGATCTGCATTGTACATCTGACCGTTTACCAATGGACGGCGATATCTGTGCGGCACTTGGACCAATGCTTGCCCGCATCGGAATCGATGCAAGTGTGAACGCTACACCACGTGCGGTGTATTTCCCGGCACAATCCGGTCGCGAATACTCGCTGATGATGAATGGTTGGGGGTCGCTCACGGGTGAAGCCTCCTACATCCTGTCATCGATGGTGCACACCAAGATCGAAGATGGCTCTTATGGCGTTTTCAACCACTTCTCCTACTCCAATCCGGAGATTGATGAGTTGGTCGAAACGGCGTTGGGCACAATCGATGAGGGTGAACGCAAGTCGTTGCTTGAGCAGGCGATGAAGGTGACGATGGATGATTTGATGGCCATTCCGATCGTGAACCTTTCGGCAATCTGGGCAGGAGACTCTGAAAAGCTGACATATCTGCCGCGCGCAGATGAGGATACACTCGCGATCAACGCGTTGCCGACTCAGTAACACTGTCAGGCATTCACATAAAACGCACCGGCGGCCCATCGGTCGCCGGTGCGTATTCTTGGAAGGAAAGAAGAGTATGATCAGTCTGGCAATTATCGGACCGGGGCGCTGGGGGCGCATTCTTGTCGAGGCTGTTCAGGGTGTCTCGGAGACTGTCACTTTCACCCGCGCCGTCGCACGAACGCCCTCAAAGGCGGCTGATTGGTGCGCAGCGCATGGCATTGCGCTCGGCGACGATCTCGCTGCCGTGCTGGCCGACCCAGCGATTGATGGCATTGTGCTGGCCACACCCCATTCCCAACATGAAGAGCAAATTAAACAAGCCGCGCGCGCCGGAAAGCATGTGTTTTGCGAAAAGCCCGTGACACTGACACGGGCCACTGCTGAGGCTGCCATGCAAACGGTCAAGGACGCTGGTATTGTATTCGCTGCGGGCCACAACCGACGCTTTCTACCAGCGATAGAGCGGATGAAAGCCATGGTTGCCAGCGGCGATCTGGGCACTGTTTTGCACATCGAAGGCAACATGAGCGGCCATGTTGGCGCGCGTTATACGTCAGACATGTGGCGGGTCGATCCGGTCGAAAGCCCCGCAGGTGGTCTGGCGGGATCCGGCATCCACGTTATTGATGCTATGATCCATTTACTGGGCCCGATCACCTCCGTCTTTTCCCAGAGCGATCGGCTGGTCCATGACATCGACCTTGATGATACAACCAACATGTTGTTGCGTTTTGAAAACCGCGCAACGGGCTATCTTACGGCCATGACGGCGACCGCTCCAATCTTTCGCATTCAGGTCTTTGGTGAAAAGGGCTGGCTTGAATTGCGTGGTGAAAACGACCTGACCTGGACGCCAGTGGACGGCGTGCGTGAAGTCTGGACCTATCCGGGTGTGTCCACCGAACGGTTGCAGTTTGAAGCCTTCGCTGATGCGATCAAAACAGGCGCGGCCTATCCGATTTCCAAGGAGGACGTGATCAACGGCATTGCTGTGTTCGAAGGTGTCTCGACCTCGGTTGCCTCTGGCGCGCGTGTATCACTTTGATCACCGTGACCCGCCCATCACGCAATTTACTGGGCGCTTTATTGCTGGCATTTTCGTGGGTGTTCTTTACCACTGAGATGGTGACTGTACGACTTCTATCGGATGATTTGTCAGTGGCACAGATCGCGGTGTTTCGCTTGACTGCTCAGGCGGTAGCATTGGCGCCATTGGTAATTTGGACAGGCGGAGCGGTGATGCGGACCGCAAGGCTTCCTGCCCACTTTGGCCGCGCGCTGTGCAGTGCGACCGGAATGTTGATGTTCTATCTGGCGTTTGTGATGCTGCCGCTGGCGCTTGCGACAACGCTGACATTTTTGCAGGCTACCTTCGTGATTGTGCTGGCAGCGCTTCTGCTCGGGGAAAAAATTGGCCCACGCCGAATTGCAGCGGTCGTGGTCGGGTTCATCGGAGTGCTGATCGTGGTGCGTCCCGGCATGGCGGTAATCGAACCTGGAATGCTGATCGCTTTAGGCGCTGCATTCGCCTCATCGCTTCTTATGATCCTGACGCGCAGTCTGTCCGCAACTGAGAGCCGGATGGCGATCATGCTGTATTCCGCCTCACTGGGCTTGCTGCTGATCAGCATTCCAGCGGCGTTGACCTGGCGACCTCTTGAAGCGCGCCACCTGCCCATGCTGGCTCTTGTGGGTGCATCGGGTACGGTCGGACAGTTCCTGATGGTAGGAGCCTTTCAACTGGCAGAAGCCTCAGCATTGGCGCCGGTCGATTACATAAGGCTGATTTTTGCGGTTGGTGCTGGTTATATGATCTTTGACGAAGTGCCAGATATCTGGACATGGGCTGGCGCTGGCGTGATTTTGGCCTCCGTCGGATACGCCACACATCGCGACAGGATTGCGGCACGGACGGCGTCACAGATTACGAAAAGCTAGACCAGAACGTGCGATGTAAAGGGAGACAGAAATGACCGAGAAAAGACACGCGACTTACCTGTTGACGCCTGGCCCCCTGACCACTTCTGTCGAGGTCAAGGCGGCCATGCAGTACGATAAAAGCCCGAACGGTCCCGAATTGATCGCCCTGGTGAAGAGTATTCGCGATTATGTCGTCGAATTGTCTCATGGTGGCGATACTTATGATTGCGTGCCGATCCAGGGTAGCGCCACATATGGCATCGAGGCGGGGTTTAATTCGCTGGTCGACAAGGAAACTGCGCACGTGCTTGTGGTCGAAAACGGCTTTTACGGGTTGCGTTTGCGCGAAGTGATCGAAGCGAATGGATACCGCGTAACACGGCTTGAAGGAGCCGTGTCGCCCCCTGTGTCGGGTGCAGACGTGGCTCAAAGGCTCGCAGCTGACCCGTCCATTACCCACGTTGCGGTGTGCCATTGTGATACCGGAACCGGAATTCTCAACCCGATTGAGGATATCGCCGAGGCCTGCCGCACCCATGGGGCCAAGCTGATGATCGACGCGATCGCGGCCTATGGCGGGTTCGAAATCAATGCACCTGCGTTGGATGTCGAAGCGGTCTTTATCTCGCCAAACAAATGTTTTGAGGCTGTGCCGGGGATGGCCCTTGTTCTGGCCAAAAAAGAGAGTCTGCGAGAGGGGATCGGCCGCGCGCAGTCCTCGGTGCTCGATCTGTCTGCGCAATGGGCGTTCATGGAGGAGAAAGGGTGCTTTCGCACAACGCCTCCGACCCATGTGTTGCTGGCAATCGCAAAGGCGATGGAACTGCACAAGGCCGAGGGTGGCATCGCACCCCGACAAGCTCGCTACGTGCGCAACTGGCGCCGGTTGGTCGACGGTTTGCGGCAGCATGGCTTTGCTACGTTCCTGCCTGATGAACACGCCTCGCCCATCATCGCGACATTCCACGACCCGGACGATCCGAGCTATTCGTTCGAGGCTTTCTACACCGCAATGGAGCGACGGGGTTTCCTGATTTTTCCCGGCCGTCTTACCTCTGCCCACACCTTCCGGATCGGTACAATGGGAGATCTGACAGAGGCGGATATGACACTGATCCTGAATGCTGTCATGGAGTCTATGACCGAGATCGGCGTGACATCATTTACACCAAAAACGGAACGGATCATCGCAGCTTAGCATGTTTTGTTTGTGTGAGGCCTGTAGAATGGGGCAAACGTGCGGTAAGCTCAATTGGGTATCCTGCTCCAATCAAAGTTACTTAAACACCGCGGTGTAAGCCTCCAACTGCGCTGAGGTCATAACCGCCCCAAAGCGGCGTTGGTTCAATTGGCACGCCGAAGGTCGGCAGTGTGGACAAAGCCGACTTTTAGAAAAGTCAGGTAATTCTTGTAAAAGTTCGCTTCCGCTGGGATGGTTTCCTCAACAGAGTTTTTCGAGGATTTGACGATGCATTTGTCCAAACTTGCGGCGGTTTCGTCGATTGCCCTTACCATTATCGGTTCGCAAGCGTTCTCCCAGAACGGGGCACCGATACTGTTCACGAACGTCAACGTGTTTGACGGTGTGAATGAGGAAATTATTGAGAATGCGAATGTCATTGTAACTGACAATCTGATTACAGAAGTGTCCTCAGAACCCCTCGCAGTCGCCAATGGTATCGTCATCGATGGCGGCGGACGCACTTTGATGCCCGGCCTGATCGACGTACACTGGCACACCCTATACTGCTGCAACCCGCAGAGCGTGGTTGTAACCGGCGATATTCTTGAAGTCGCGGTTCGTGGTGCTATCGGCTCCGAGGGCACATTGATGCGCGGTTTCACAACAGTGCGCGACGTTGGCGGCAATTCATTTGCGATCAAACGGATGATTGACGCGGGAGAGATCGAAGGCCCCCGTATCCTGCCGTCAGGCCCGCCAGTTACACAAACCGGGGGTCACTTTGATTATCGCCCCTATCAAGCTGTGCCGTCCAACGCCGCAGACTCACAGTGGTACTGGTACAGCGTTGGGTTAATGGCGCAAGCTGACGGAGTGCCGGAGGTAATTAAACGCGCCCGTGAGATCATGCGAATAGGCGCGACCCAGCTTAAAGTTTCCACCGGCGGCGGGGTTTCGTCGACTTATGACCCTCTGGATGTACGCCAGTATACCAAGGCCGAGATCGAGGCTTTCGTAGAAGTAGCCGAGACATACAACACCTATGTCGCTTCGCATGTCTTCACGGACGAAGCAGTGGAAATTGCCGTTGCCGCGGGAGTTAAATCCATCGAGCATGGTTTCCTGATGAGTCGGGAGACCATGGAATTGATGCGGGAAAATGACGTTTGGTTGTCAGTGCAACCTCTTCTGGATGACGAGGATGGCTTTTCTTTTGACGATCCCGTCAGCCAGCAGAAATGGATTGACGTTACTGACGGAACAGATTTCACTTACAAAACAGCGAAAGAAGTTGGTGTGAAAGTGGCCTTTGGCACCGATATTCTGTTCGATCCCAAATTGGCTGAACGTCAGGGCGCGTTCCTCGCTAAATTGGAGCGTTGGTATTCACCTTACGAGGTGCTGAAAATGGCGACCTCGACCAATGCCGAACTGCTTAAACTCTCCGGCCCGCGCCACCCCTATCAACAAGGCGACTTGGGTGTGGTCGCAGAGGGCGCTTATGCCGACCTGATCCTTGTTGATGGCAACCCTCTGGAAGATATCGACCTGATCGCGGACCCACATGAAAATTTTGACCTGATCATGAAGGACGGCAAAATATACAAGAACCAGCTGCACTAAGTTCGAGAGCAACTCATTTCAGCAAGGCCGATTGTGGAACGGCTGCTTTGGGCCCGGAGCGGCTGTTGGCGAGTGACTCCGCCTCCATCCGAAATTGGCCTGTGTTTGATTGCACCTCGAGCATTCATCTGCTGACAAGAGGCAGCGTTTTGGTTGCAAATACGGTTAAGGCGGTGTGCGACGGTGATGTGGTCATACATTGGCCATGTTGCAAAAATACTGGCGAACATGACCACGCCACAACTTGGCTGCGGTGGTTATCCGTCGTTGAGATGACACGCCGAAAGGCGTCCGGGCGCAATCTCGCGCAATTTAGGTGTTTCTTCGGAACAGCGTTTCATCGCGAACGGGCATCGAGGGTGAAAATGGCATCCTGTTGGCGGGTTCAACGGCGACGGCAGTTCTCCCTTGATCGGTGTGTAGGTTTGACGCCGGCGATCAATCCGCGGCACGTCGGCCAGCAATGCTTGTGTATAGGGATGGTTTGGACTCGAGAACAGATCGGCATTTGACGCCATTTCGACCACACGGCCCAGATACATAATAACAATGCGGTCGGCGATGTGATGCACCACGCCAAGATCATGGCTAATGAATAGGTAGGTTAGATCAAAATCAGTTCGCAAGTCCATGAAAAGGTTGAGAATTTGCGCTTGAATAGATACATCAAGGGCGGCGACTGCTTCGTCACAGACCAGGAATTCAGGCTGAACGGCAAGGGCACGGGCGATGCCGATGCGTTGACGTTGACCTCCGGAAAACTGATGTGGCAGGCGTCGCTTTGCGTCCCTGTTCAACCCGACACGCTCAAGCAACTGATCGACATAGTCCTCAATATCGTTTTGCTGAACGATGCCATGGAACACCGGCGCTTCACCAACAGTGTCGATCACGCGCTTACGCGGGTTTAGAGATGACATCGGATCCTGAAAGATCATCTGGATCTTGATCGAGGCGTCCAGTGCGTCGTGGGCAGCCATGGAGGCGAGATTGCGCCCCTTGAAGGCCAAAGTGCCGTCGCTGGGCTGGTGTATACCTGCGACCACGCGGCCCAATGTGGACTTTCCGCATCCAGACTCGCCGATCAGACCCACGACTTCGCCGCGGGCGACCTGAAGGTCAACGCGGTCCACCGCATGAACGACCTTGTCCTTGTAGGTTGCACCAGCCAAATTCAGCAGCCGGGCCGCGATGTCGATCCGCTTGGTAAACCGTTTTGAGATGTTGGACAGCTCAAGAATTGGTTGTTCACTGCCCGTATCAGCGCTTGGGGGTTTTGTCGCGGGCTTGGGTTGGGGGGCTGAAAAAGTCATGTTTAAAGCCCTGCTGGTGTGGTTTTAGACCGCGTGTCAGGTGGATGTGCAGCCTCATTAGCGCCAAGCGGATGATGACAGCGCGCAAAGTGCCCCAGGCCATGTTCTGACAATTCCGGGGCTTCTCCGCACAGTGCAGTTGCGCGAGAGCAGCGGGGTTGAACCGGACAGCCTTTTGGCAAGTTCAAGAGGGAAGGTGTCATGCCGGGAAATTGCTGAAGCCGTCCGCGCGACTGCCCAATTTGCGGCACACTGTCCAATAGGCCGCGTGTGTAAGGGTGCACCGGATTGTCCAGAACATCGTCGACGGTTCCGTTTTCGACAATCCGTCCCGCATACATTACCGAAATGCTGTCAGCCAGACCCGCAACCACCGACAAATCATGGGTGATCCAGACGATGGCAGTGCCGAACTCTGCCGCGAGGGAGCGAATTTCGGCAAGGATCTGACCCTGAATTGTGACATCAAGCGCCGTCGTTGGCTCATCTGCAATGATGACAGCCGGTTGGTTCAGCAAGGCAATTGCGATGGCCACGCGCTGACGCATCCCGCCAGATAGCTGATGGGGATGGGAGCGCAACCGCTCTTCGGGTGCGGGTATTCCAACTTTCTTCAATGCATCCAACGCGCGTGCCGTTGCCGCTTTGCGTGAGACATTTTCATGAGCATGGATGGCTTCGGTCATCTGGGTATCGATGCGCAGTACAGGATTCAACGTCATCATAGGATCCTGAAAGATCATCGAAACACGTCGTCCGCGAATGTCTTGCAGCGTGCGGGGGGACAGGCCGACAATATCATCGCCTTCGATCTTAATGCTGCCCTCGACCACCTTGCCCGGGGGGTCCACAAGCCCAATCACAGAAAAACCGGTGACGGTTTTGCCAGATCCGCTTTCACCCACCAGTCCCATGATTTCGCCTGGTGCGACCCTGAAACTGACCCCGTCAACGGCCTTTACCGTGCCCGCTTTGGTAAAGAAGTGCGTCTTGAGGTTCGTGACTTCAAGCGCGGGTTTTGTGCCAGTTGTCATGTTTCAAGCCGCGGGTTGAGAACGTCGCGGATTCGATCCCCGACAAGGTTTATGGACACTATGGTGATTAGCAGCGCGACCCCCGGATACGTCGAAATCCAATAGCGGCCAGACAGGACATAATCGAACCCGTTTGCAATTAGCAATCCAAGGCTGGGTTGCGTGACGGGCATGCCAAGGCCAAGGAAGGAAAGGGTCGCTTCCAGCGCGATGGCATTGGCGACCTGAACGGTTGCGACAACGATCAGCGGGGCAATGCAATTGGGCATCAGATGGCCGAACATGATACGCCTGTTAGACAAGCCCAAGCAATGCACGGCATCGATATATTCCCGACGCCGTTCCGCAAGTGCGGCGGATCGGATCGTGCGCGCGAAATAGGCCCATTGAACCGCGACAAGCGCGATGATGATCTTGTCGATGCCCTGACCCAGAACCGCGAGCATGATGAGTGCGATCAGGATGGCCGGGAATGACAGTTGAAACTCCACCAGTCGCATGATCAGTGTGTCGACCCGGCCTCCGAAAAATGCGGCAGTTAACCCAACGGTCGTGCCAACTGTCAGCGCGATGATCCCCGCGACCACACCCACGCCGAGGCTGATCCGCAGCCCATAGATGATCGCCGAGAAAAGATCACGCCCTTGACCGTCAGTTCCCAGCCAATGAGTCATTCCCGTCATTCCGATTTCACCTGGTTCCAGTCGACTGTCCATCAGATCGAGGTTCATCAGGTCATACGGATCCTGCGGCGTAACAAAGGGCGCAAAGACTGCAGCTAGCACGATGATGATGCAAAGAACCAACGCAAATACTGCAATCGGACTTGCCACGTAGTCGGTTGCAAATTTTGAAAAACCCGTACGCTCTTTGTATTCTGCGGGCTCTCCGTCCTGCGCCGGCGACAGGGGAGGGATGTCAGAGTTCAGGCTCATTCGTCGGTCTCCGTGAGGCGGACGCGCGGATCGATGAAAGAGTAGGTTAAATCAACAAGCAGGTTGATAATCACGAACATCAGAACCGTCAGCATAAGATATGCGACCACAATAGGTCGATCGAGCAGGTTGATTGAATCGATGATCAGCTTACCCATGCCAGGCCATGAGAAAATTGTTTCCGTCACAACAGCAAATGCGATGACGGTGCCAAGCTCCAGTCCAAGAACCGTCACGATGGGAATCAGGATATTGCGAAACGCATGAACGAAAACGACCCGTGGTACAGACAAACCCTTTGCATAGGCGAACTTGATGTAGTCCTGTTGCAGCGTTTCGCGCATGCCAGCGCGAGTCAAACGGATGACCAAGGCGATCTTGAAAAGGGCAAGGTTCAGTGCTGGAAGGAATAGATGTTTGAGTCCGTCCCACGTCAGAAAACTGACCTCGACACCGAACAGTGACACGGTATCGCCCCGTCCGCCAGAAGGCAGCACGCCCCAATGCACGGCAAACAACACAATCAGCATCAGGCCGACCCAAAATGAAGGCAGGCTAAACCCCAGAATCGACGCGGATAAAATGAGCTTTGAAAACCACGCCTCGGGCCAATAGCCCGCGACCATACCAAGCGGTATGCCGAAGACCATAGCCAAAACAAGCGAAGAAATGGCCAGCTCCAGCGTAGCCGGCATCGCCGCGAGGATCAGCTTCAAAGCGGGTTCGTCATAGATAAATGAATTGCCAAGGTCACCTTGAAGAGCGCGGATCAGGAAGTAGCCGTATTGTTCATGAAACGGTTTATCCAGCCCAAGTTTTTCAATCGCCTGTTGTTTGATCTCGGGTGTCGCGTCCGGATTGATGAGAATCTCAACCGGGTTGCCAATAGCATAGACCCCCATGAAAACGATGAGTGACATCACGAATATGATCACAACGCCCTGAAGCAGTCTTTGCACTAAGAAGAGGGTCATAAAGTGCCGCTCATTTCATCTCCCATCATGGGTTTGCCTGATCTTGTCAAGCAAACCAGGCGGCGCGCTTGACTGTGGAACTTGGTCGTTGTGCGATGATGGGCGGAGAGTAATAATGCTGCAATGGCTTATTGCTTAATTTAGGACAGGACGCACAACCATGCGGCTGCAAGGACGTTCAGCGATTATTACGGGAGCATCTTCCGGCCTCGGTCGGGCCATGGCACTGCGTTTTGCGGCAGAGGGGGCCGCCGTCACGGTGGCCGATTTGGATCAGACGCCGCGCGAAGGCGGTGAAGCGACGATAGATTTGGTCCGAAAAGAGGGCGGTCAGGCAGAGTTTGTGACCTGCGACGTATCCGATTGGAGTGCGATTGATGCGCTGGTCGCAGGGCATGTTGCCCACCACGGGCGGCTCGACATCATGATCAACAACGCGATGACCACACGGTATTCGCCAAAACCGCTGTTGGAAACATCCCAAGAGCAATGGCAGGCCGTGCTTGATGTCAATTTGACAGGCGTTTTTTTTGGCTGCAAACGCGCCGTCGCACAGATGATCGACCAGGACCTCGTGGGAGAGGTGCGTGGCCGCATCATCAATCTGTCCTCGCAATTGGGCATCCGCGCAGCACCGGGTAATCTGTCCTATGGGGTGTCCAAGGCCGGGATCGACTATATGACTCGCTCAGTTGCGCGCGACTACGCGGCGCATAATATCATGGTGAATGCCATTGCACCGGGCAAGATGCTGACTGGCAAAACCGGACCTGCCATCGCGCCTGACGTCATCGCGTTCTCCGAATCGCGCACGCCATGGCCCCGATTGGGCCGCCCGGAAGACATTGCAGGCGCTGCACTTTTTCTGGCCAGCGACGACGCCAGCTTTATTCAGGGTGAGACTTTGGCAGTGGACGGAGGCTGGCTCGCCAGTTGAATCCCGGCAGGATCAGCACAAGAGCGACAATCACAAAAACGAGGGCGAGTACCTCGAACACACCAACTTGCTCGTCGAGGATGAGCGCGGAAAGATAGACACCCAAAGGTGGCACAAGAAGCGTGCCGGTAGAGGCCAGCGAAGCGGGCAGTCGGCGTACAATTGTGAACCAGACAGCCTGACAAAACACCATCGGGATCAGCGCCGAATACGCCAATGCGCTGCCCGTCACAAAGTCAACGCGCAAAAGGCTTGCCGGATCACCGACCATGATTGCCGCGATGGTCAGAGGCACGGATGCAATCAAAAACTGCCATCCCGACAACGCGAGCACGCCCATTTTCCAATTCACCGCCTTGACGATAATGGTTGCTACGCCCCAGGCCATGGCCCCCGCTATCATCAACAACGCGCCGAAAAGTTCGGACCCCAAGGCGTCCAGAGCAGGCCAAAGCAACAAACCCATGGCGGCCATGCCCAAAGCAAGACCAGACATGCGGCGCGTGGTTACTGGTTCTTTGAGAAAGATTATCGAAAGAATCGTGGCCCAGATCGGCATCGTGAAGCCAAGAACCGCAGCCCGGCCGGCCTCAACCATCGCGATACCAAAGCCGGAAAATGCATTCCATAAAACGCCCTGAAACAGGGTCAGCCACAAAAGCGGGCGCAAATCCTGTCTTGGAATCGCAATTGAGAGTCCCGAAAGCCGTGCAACTATCAGACATCCGGCCCCACCGACAAATACAATTGCTGCCCGAAATGTCCACGGTTCCACCACCGTCAGCCCAATTTTCATAAGCGGCCAGTTCAAAGCCCAAAAAACTGCGAACATCGTCACAGTGATGACTTGCAAGGGAATGTTCACGGACGTTTAATCGCGCGCATGCGTATTCTCATCATAGATCCCCAATTCGAAGCCGCACCAGATGTCGAAAGAGCCGTAACGGGTCCTGACGCTGATATCGTGGTCTGGCGTACACTTGAACAGGGCTTTCCGCCAGATGAGGAATTCGCTACCTGCGATGCGCTTATCAATTGCCGAAGTCGAAACGCCATATCGCCCCAAACAGTTGCACTTATGGACCGTTGTCGCATTGTCAGTCAGGCGGGTGTCGGATTTAATCACATTGATATACAAGCCTGTGCCGCAAGGGGCATTCCGGTGTGTAATGCGCCGGACTATGGCACAGAAGAGGTGGCGGATCACGCTGTGACTCTGGCGATGTGTCTTGTCCGCGGCATCGTAGCCTACGACTCAAAGTTGCGCTGCAAGCAGATCGGCTGGGCTGCGCGTGATCAAAAAACCATACGTCGCAGTAGGGGTATGCGGTTCGGCATACTGGGTCTTGGTCGGATCGGAACAGCTGCGGCTTTGCGCGCGCGGGCCTTTGGGTTCGAAATCGCATTTTTTGATCCCTATCTAGATCCAGGGGCGGAAAAGTCGTTTGGCTTTGTGCGCTGCGAGACTATGGATGCGTTGTTTTCGAGCTGTGATATCATCAGCGTCCACACGCCTCTGACACGCGAAACGTCAGAGATCATCGGCGCAGACAGTTTGGCACAGGCCAAGCCGGGTTTGCTGCTGGTCAACACCTCAAGAGGGGGGACGATGAACCTGGACGCTATTGAGGCCGCGCTACGGGACGGGCGTCTTGGTGGTGCCGCCCTTGATGTGCTGCCGCAGGAACCCATTGACTATTCGCATCCCATGATCGCTGCGTTTGAGGCCTCCGAAGATTGGCTGGACGGTAGGCTGATCATCACCCCGCATGCAGCGTTTTATAGCCCGGATTCGGTCATCGACATGCGCCGGATTGCAACGGAAAATGTGGTGAACTATCTGCGCGACGGTCGCTTGCGATCTTGTGTCAACGCCGATCTCTTGAGCAGTGAAACAGCGCATTCTGCGCCGACTTCAAGCTTTGTCGCGAATTACGACGCAACAGAGCCTACCGGTTAATGGCACAACACGGCACCCTTGCCACGCTATTTGCCTGCGCGGCTCGCGTGGAATGCAGCAATCGTCTCATTGTTTGGCGGATAACTGGACGAAAGCGGCGCGCCTGCACGCAAAAGATCGGCACAATAGGCTTCCAACTCCTCACGCTCACGGGCTTTGGCGGCAACTTCATCAGCCACGCCAAGCGGGATAGCGGCCACGCCGTTGCGATCCCCGATCATAATGTCGCCGGGAAAAATCGCGACGCCGCCGCAGCCAATGGGCACATTCAGCGCAACGATATGGCGGTGCGATGTAAACGGCAGCGATGCGTCGCCCGAGGCATAGACTGGAAAGCCGATTGTCTCGATCGCCGCGCGATCATTCACCCCGCCGTCCAGCACGATCCCGGCCACACCGCGCACCTTGAATGCAGTGGTCACCATATCACCCAAAAGCGCGGTTTCTGTGACGCCCGCAGCCTCGCACACCATGACTTCGCCCGCACCGGCTTCATTGAAAGCGCGCCCTTGCAGATTCTCGGTCTTTCCTTCGGTGATCTCCCTGCGCATGTCTTCGCGAATGGGAATGGTGCGCAAGGTCATGGCCGGGCCGACCATGACAGGGGCATCTGGTGCGAGCGGGCGCACATCGCGCAAAAATACATTCTGAAACCCCATTCGGTAAAGTGTCGAGACCACCGACGGCACCGAACAGCCTTCAAGCAGCGCGCGTGTGTCATCTTCAAGCTTATGGGTCATAACTGGGCTCCAAACGGATTGAACAAATTGCATCAACGTATTTCGGCGGCGCAACGATCCGCCTGTGTATTGGAAAAATGATGAGCAGATATGGGGCTGAATTGAAAGAGCTTTGGCCGTTGGAGCCAGACATGATTTTCTTAAATCACGGCTCTTACGGAGCCGCGCCCAAACAAGTGCTTTCCGAACAGGCAAATTGGCAACGTCAGCTCGAAAGCCAGCCCTGCCAGTTCATCAACGTGGTAGCGCCTCGCGCGATCCGTGACGCGGCGGGCATGCTTGCCAATTTTATCGGCACCCACGGTGAAGATACTGTTTTTGTTGAAAACACGACCAGCGGACTGAACGCTGTGTTGCAATCAATCCCGTTTGGGTCGGGGGACGAGATCGTGATCAGCGATCATATTTACAACGCCACGCGCAACACGGTGAAATTTGTCGCCGACCCCGCCGGAGCGCGCATTGTTGTTGCCGACATCGGGCTTCCAGTTGCGGATGAGGATCAAATTTTCAACGCCGTGATGGCGGCGGTGACACCGGCGACCCGTCTGATTTTGATTGATCACATCGCATCGATCACAGCCGTGGTGTTTCCCGTCGCCCGGATCGCAGCTGCTGCGCGGCAACGCGGTATTCCGGTGCTGGTCGATGGCGCCCACGCGCCGGGTATGTTGGACCTTGACGTTTGCAGTCTCGGCGTCGACTGGTATGTCGGAAATTGCCACAAGTGGCTGTGCGCGCCAAAAGGGTCTGCGTTTCTTTGGGCAGACGCGGCGCGCCAGAACGGGCTGCATCCGACTGTGATATCTCATGATATGAACAAGGGTTTTACCTTCGAGTTTGACAAGATCGGAACACGAGATGCCTCGGCGTGGCTATCGGTTCCGGCGGCCATATCGCTGCATGAGGACTTGGGTGGAACGCACCTGCGCAAGTATTGTCACAATGTCGCGGTTGCCGAAGGGCGCGCGCTTGCAAAACGCTGGGGCACGCAAACGGGTGCTTCTGATGATCTTTTCGGGACGATGGCGACCGTTCGTATGCCCGGATCGCTTCCGCCGGATCGCGCAATTTCCGAACGTCTAAAAACCTGGCTTTGGGTGGAAAAGCGCGCCGAGATCCACATCATGCCTTTCGCTGGCGCGTTCTGGGTGCGCCTTTCGGTGGCCCCGTACACGACACCCGAAGAATGTCGAGCCGTGGGCCCCTTGATTGAGGCCGCACTCGAAGCGCTGGCAACAGAGGCATAGGCTCATACGCCCACAATCAATCCTCGGTAATCTTGGTGATCAATACATCCAGCCGGTTGCCAATTGCATCTGGTTCGGCGAGCAGTGTCTCGATTGGAACCCGGCCCAATTCGGGTAGCAACGCGTCGAAAAGCTGTTGGCGCAACCGCGTCGCGAGAGCAGGGGGCCGCGTCAGCAAAGCCGAGACCAATTTCATCATGCGCGCGTCAGTAAAAACGCGATCCCAAGCTGCGCGTTCTGGACCCAAACTGAAGCGCGCGGGTGGATCGCGCGGCGCATTGCGCAGCGAAGATGTTTCTGCGTGATCGACTTCTTGATCAACCACCACAACACCGTAATCGCGCCGCGCTTCGTCGACACTGACAAAACCAGCGCGCACGTCTTGCATCACCCGTTCAATCGGACGTTCAAACGGGTCGCCATAGCCACCGCCACCTGCACTCATCAGTGTCACAGTATCGCCGGGTTCTGGTTCTACCATCGAGATTTTCCCCAGTTCCCGCTCACCGGATCGTCCAAGGTTCAAGATCACGCGGGCCGGTGCGCCGGGGCGACCGCCCATCAGGCCAAAGGGACGAAACACATATCGTTCCAATCCGCGACCCAGGACAGCACTACCTGCCTGATCGATCCGCATCGTAAAGATCAGGCCGGTTCCGCCGCGCCACTTGCCCGGGCCACCAGAACCCGGTCGTAGTCCATAGTGGGTCACGACAGCGCCAACTTCGGCCTCACTCGCTTCTGTTGGAGTATTAAAGCAATTTGCAAGACTGGTATCGCGCCCGTCCACGCCATCTGCGCCCATCCGCGCGCCAGTTCCCCCGACCAAAGATTGCATTACCTGTACCCGGCGCGTGCCCAAAGCAGCGTCGTATTCGGCCAGAACTGTGGGCACAACCGTACCACCGGAAGGGGCGGGGATCAGTTCGGGTGCCGCAAGGGCGAGGCAACCGGTCATTACATCGCCAATCCGGATGGCCGGGGCTGAGCGGATGCCGACAGCCGCGGGAAAGATCGGATTCAAAAGCGATCCCTTGGGAACCGTGACCGTGATCCCTTCGAACAGACCGTGATTCATCGGGATGGTGTGATCATAGCTTGCCACAAACTGCATCAGCCGCAGCGTCAGCCACGGGTGGCGTACCCCGCCGGTTGGTACGTTGTAGGCTGCGGGCACTTGGGGATCGGTGCCGGTAAAATCGAGATGGATCGTTCCGTCGCTGACGGTCATTTTACAACGCACACGTACCGGGATTTTGCTGACGTAATCGTCGTCGAGGTAATCCCAGAACGTATAGGAGCCATCTGGAATGCGGCGGCGAACGGCAGTAGCCTTGGCCTTTGCGTAGTCTGCTAGTGCTTGTTGCCCGGCCACAAAAACGTCGATCCCGTGCCGCGTGATCAGGTCCGCGACACGTCGTGCGCCTGTGTCAAGCGCGGTCAGCATCGCCTGAATGTCGCCCATATTCGCATCCGGCATCCGGCAATTCGCCCGGTATAGCGTCACCACATCTGCGTTCATCTCGCCTGCGTTGACCAGCTTGAGCGGCGGCAGGATCAGCCCCTCTTGAAACAATTCGTTCAGATCGGGTGCGATGGAGGACGGGACCATGCCGCCGATATCAGCAGTGTGCACGAACGCCCATCCAATGGCCACGATGCGTCCGTCGTGAAAGTAGGGACGCAACAATTGCAGGTCGGGCATATGCGAAGACAGCCCGCCCGAATCGTAGGGATGGTTGGTCAGAACGACATCGCCTTCTTCGTAGGGACCAGCCGCACGGAGCGCCGGACCCGCGTCAAGGTCGAGAAATCCGGACACGCCAAGGGCCGCGGGATAGCCAAAGAATTTGCCGCCGGGCGTTGCCAGAGCGGTGCCGAAATCGGCGGCTTCGCGCACATAAGTTGTTCGGGCCGTTCTAGACAACGCGATGCCCATTTCTTCGGCAGCTGCGCGGAATTGGTGTCCCAAAATCTCGAGCGTTACAGGATCGATATGGGGTGTGGCGGGCAGGGTGCCAACATCGTTCATGGTGCTATTGGCGTTTCGTCGACCCGCCAGGCTAGCCCCTCGATGGTTTGGGGGTAGCGCTCCATCACCCGTACATCATGGCCAGGAATGATCCCATCTGCACTTCCCGTCAGCGCCAGCAACCGCTCATATCCGGCTAGCTCATCGCCCACGTGGAAAGCAGGGGGGAAAGGGCGCCCGGTCTCGAGCCCTTCGTAAAAGACGGCACTGTCAGAGGCGAGAACGACGGGACCGCGCCTTGTATTTACAACCATTGCTTGAAGCCCCGCACAATGCCCTCCCATATGCAATAGATCGAGCCCGGGGGCCAACGCGCTGTCGCCTTCGTGCCAAACCAGGCGTTCTGCAAAAATCCTGTCCACGACCGCCTTAACATCCTGTGCGCCGTACCCCGCGCGCAAGTGTCGAAAACGCATCCATGGTCCCGTTACGTACGCCATCTCAGCGGCCTGTACGTGAAAGGTAGCGTTCGGAAAAAGGTTGTGATTGCCTGCGTGATCATAGTGCAGATGACTGAGAACCACAGTGTCAATCTTGTCGGGATCAGTGCCCAGAGCGCGGATTGTCTCGCCGGGACATTTCAGAAACTCGCGTGCACGGGACTTGGCGACATCCGGGGCAAAACCAGTGTCCATAACGATTGTGCGCGCTGCGTTGCGCACCAGCCAGACGTAATATGCCATATCCATCGGGCCCTCATGGGGATCTCCGCCAATAAAGCTTTCCGAGCGTTTACGCACAGATTTACCATAGCGGATCGCGTAGATTTCGTAGGTATCGTCGCTCATAGCGTCAGCCCTCCATCCACGGTTATGGTCGTTCCAGTCACATAGCCCGCCGTTGGCCCAGCAAAGTACAAAGCAGCGCCCGCCACTTCGGCAGGGGTCGCAATACGTTTCATCGGGATCATGTCGAGTTTGCTTTGCCGGAACGCAGTGTCAGCGAGGGCAATGCGATTGAGGTCAGTCTCGACCGTGCCGGGTGCGATGAGGTTAACGGTGACGCCGTGCTCAGCCAATTCCATGGCCATCGACCGCGCCAACATGCGAACCCCGCCTTTGGAGGAGACGTAGTGCACGAGATGCATCGTTGGGTTGTCCTGATTGACGGAAGAGACAAAGATGATCCGGCCGCCATCAGGATTATTGACCATCGCGCGCGCCGATTCCTGGCCAATGGCGAAGGCACCGCGCAGGTTCACTGCGTGGACACGGTCCCATTCGGCGTCGTCGATCTCCAGAAATGGCACGCGCGCCAGCGTCGCTGCGCAATGCACCACGATATCCAGCCCACCCATCGCCGTACAGGCCACGCGTACGACTCTACGCGCCTGATCTGGATCGCCGAAATCACCTTCCAACACACAGTGTCGTACATCTGGCGCCGCGACTTCTTCTGCCAATGCTGTGGCAGAGTCAGCCTGACCCAAGTGATGGATCGCAACTCGCGCACCTGCGTCCGCCAGCGCGCGCACAACGGCGCGGCCGATCCCGTCGCTTCCAGCCCCTGTGACCAAGGCGCGCTTACCCATTAATTCCATATGGTCTTCTCCCCGCAACGGGCATTTACAATCCCGCCTTGTCCGTCCGATGGTATGCCGAAAGATCAATCCAGCGAAAGGGACCACGCGATGCCACAGGCCATTCAGATCGATCCGGCGTTGAAAAATAAGCTGATGGGCTTGCCAGTGCCGACAATCACGGCAACTCTAGCCGCCAAAGGCATTGCAAATGGATTTCTGGCCGGATTGACGCCGCTTGATCCGGGCAATGCGCGGTTTGTGGCAACGGCTTATACGATGCGTGCGCTGCCTGTGCGCGAAGATATGCTGCGTGCCGTGTCGGACGGGTCCGCGCCCAATCTGCACCGCCAGGCCATGCGCGACGTGGCAGAAGGGCAGGTGATCGTCACAGACTGTGGTGGGGATCGTGGGATATCGTTCTTTGGTGAGTTGATCTTGACTTTCCTCGTGGGTAAGGGCGTTGCGGCGATCGTTACGGATGCCGGGATCGCGGATGTCACGGATGTGGCGGCCACTGGTCTGCCGGTGTTCTGCCAAGGCTCCGCGCCTATCCCCGGCCCGGCGCGCTGGCTGGTTGGCGATCTCGAGCGCCCGGTGGATTGTATGGGGGTCACGGTCTGTCCGGGTGATGTATTGGTCGGGGATGAAAATGGCGCCGCTGTGATCCCCTGGGCCATGGTTGCCGAGATCGCGGAGGCTGCTGAAGAAAAAGAACGGATGGAACGGTTTTTGCTGGAGCGGCTGAAACAGGGCGCACCGCTGGATGGCACCTATCCGCCTAACGCAGAAATGCTGGCGGCCTATTATGCGGCAAGGGGAGGATAGGCGAATGATGGTGCAGTCGGCGATGGTTTGGAGTTAATTAACAGGTCGGTTTGTGATCTGCTGCGTCCGAGAGTATCGTTCTGCACGAAATGTGCATTGGTTCAAAGGGCGCAAAATTGACTGCCAACAAGTCCCTGATTTTAAGGGTCTGAGCCGCGATCATTCGTCCTTGGTACCCAGCGCCGCATCAACTGCATCCGTCCCGTAGATTGTGCGTGCAGCGCGCAATGTAATGCGTTGATCCAGCAGGTCCGCGCACAGATCGGACGGCGCGCGCTCTGCGGGGTCGCCGTAGCCAGCGCCGCCCAGGGTTTCGATCACCAGCCTATCGCCCTTATTTAGGGTGAGGCTGGACTTTGAAGCCAGTTCTGTTTCGTTCCCGTCTGCACCAATGACTGTGGCCTGCGTTACGGACCCGTCTCGCCCGCCAGCGGCACCCGGGGCTGGGAAAAGGTGCCCGTCCGATCGAAGGGTCATCTGTGTTCCATCTTCCAACGCCGCGACCTCGCGTGCGATGCCAAGCCCGCCGCAGTGCCGTCCCGCGCCCCCGGAGCCAGAGACCAGAGCATAGCGCGCACAGCGCAGCGGGTAAGAAGTTTCAAGCACTTCGATAGGCAAATTGGTTGAATTGACAGTGTGAACATGTACAGCATCCATCCCGTCGCAGTCGGTCATGGCACCTGCACCGCCTCCGATGCTTTCAGGATAGACATAGCCAAGCCCATCTGCAGTCTTACCCGAAAACACTACAAGCGATGTTGAGTCGTTGCTGGCGGCCATGCGCCGATTTTCGGGCAAGGCCGGACCTAGCGCATCAAAGATGGCGCCGGCCAGCCGATTACTGGTTACAGCCCGTGCGGCGACTGCAGCGGGCGGTTTAGGCGAGACAATGCTGCCATGAGGCGCTCGGATTTCCACCGCATCCAGCAAGCCGCCATTGGCCGCGACCTGCGGGTCGATCAACGCCTTGATGCAATAGGCGACCGTGGCTTCCAGCGAGGATGCGCTCAGATTCACAGCCCCCTTTGCCTGCGGCCCGGACCCTGCAAAATCAAGCGTCAGATGGTCGCCCTTGATCGTGGCCGTGACACAAAGGGGCACCGGATCAGAGCCAGCGCCGTCATCGTCAAGATAGCGCGTCGCGGTCCAATGGCCGTCTTTGAGGTGGCGCAACCCCGCGCGTATCCGCGCACCGGTATGCGCGATAATGGCTTCGCCCGCCGCGGCCACTTCATCCACTCCGCACTCTGCGATGACGGCCTGCAACAGAGCCACACCGCGCGCGTTGGACCCGACCTGGGTGGTCAGATCAAGCTGGCGCTCGGTCGGGGCGCGGGTGTTGGCGGCGATCAGATCAATCACATCAAGCTCCGGAACGCCAGCCCGCGCAATACGGATCGGCGGCAAGCGGATACCCTCCCAAAAGATGTCCGGCGATTGGCCCGAAACGGACCCGGCGACGGGCCCACCGACATCCGCATGATGCGCAATGTTTCCAATGAAATGTGTGATCCGTCCGGCAACAAAAACCGGGGTCAGCACAGAGATATCAGGCAAATGGGTGCCGCCCGCGAGATAGGGGTCATTCATGACAAAGGCGTCACCCTCAACGATCTCCTGGAGCGGATAACGCGCCAGCAGCGCGCGCAACCCCCACAGTAGCGAGCCGATATGGATCGGCATGTGATCCGCCTGGGCAATCAAACGTCCGGCGGCATCAAAGATGGCGGTAGAGCAGTCGCGTCGTTCCTTGATGTTTGTGGAAAACGCGCCGCGGATCAGCAGTTGGCCCACATCTTCCGCCACGGCCAGCAGACGTTCTTGGATCACGCCCATACGGATAGTGGCAAGCCCGTCCATTCTGTTCAACTTAGGCGTCGGATCGGTTGGGGTTGGTGGGCTCATGGTCGGGCTTCTTCAAGGCTGGGGATCGATTCATCGCGGGTAAGTTCAAGCGTTCCGTCATTCAGAACGTGACACATCCACCCCGGCGGCACGATTGTTGTGGATGTCGCTTCCTCGATGACAGCCGGGCCGAGCACAGGTGATGCCCCCGGCAAAACGGCACGTTGCCATACCTGCGCGGGCCAGTCGTGTCCGTCGAAATGGACGGACCGTCTGTCACAGATTGATTCATGTTGCGTTTTCTGACGCCGCCGAGTGTCGCCTGTATACACTGAATTTGATCGCGCCTTCAGCCGGAATGTGACGGCCTCGACAGCGCGGGCAGGCAGGGAAAACCCTTGGGATTGCGCATGTGCTTCGTCGAACTTGGTGCGGATGCTGTGCACGTCATCCGATTTCGGATCAAAGGGCACGGCGATCTCAAAGTTCTGACCGGTGTAACGGCACTCGATTGTGCAATCAAAGTGTTGCGCGTCTTCCGCAAGACCTTCGCCCGCCAGCCAGTCGCTGCCTTGCCTGCGCATGTTTTCGAAAGCAGCAATAAAACTGTGAAGCGGGGAATTTTCCAGCGGTGTGAGGCGCGTTTCCGAAAAATCGCGAGCGATGTCGCTGACGAGTACCGCCCGTGCACACAACGTGCCCGGCGCATTCGGCACGACCATACGCCGGATTCCTAGCGCAGTTGCAACACTGGCACCCAGCAGGGGGCCCGCTCCACCGTAAGCCACGAGGCACAGCCGTTCCGGCTCGACACCGCGTGACAAAGCTGCCGTGCGGATCGTACGCGCCATTCCCGCCGTCGCGATTTTAATAATGCCTTGAGCGGCCTGTTCTGCGCTAAGGCTTAGAGGCGTGCCGACAGAGCGCGCAACCGCCGCTTGGGATGCGGCGCGATCCAGTGACATGTTTCCGCCCAACCCGCTTCCGTCGCCGATCCAGCCAATGACAAGAGCTGCATCGGTAACTGTCGCGTCCTGGCCGCCACGCCCGTAGGCTGCGGGCCCCGGGTCGGCACCCGCACTTTCGGGGCCGACAATCAGCGCGCCACCAGGATCGAGCCTAGCGACCGATCCACCCCCGGCGCCAATCACTTCAATATCGACCATTGGTGCCAACACCGGATGCCCGGCAACCGAGCGCGCGCGCGCTGTGCGTCCCTGACCTCCCGGCAGAATGGCGATATCCGTGCTGGTGCCACCAACGTCAAAGGTCACAAGATCCCCTAGCCCGTGTCGCGCAAGGATGCGTCCGATACCGCCAACAGCCGCCGCTGGCCCAGACAAGGCCGTACGCACGGGAACCTGCCGGGCTGTGTCACTGTCCACAAGACCTGCGTTCGATGTCACGGTATAAAGCGGAGCTGTAATGTCGAGGTTGCGAAGTCCAGACTCAAGATCACCAAAGTATCTCGATGCTCGGGGACCGACAAAGGCATTCAGCGCGGTTGTCGCAAAGCGCTCGAACTCGCGGTATTCGGGAGCCACTTCGTGCGACGCGGTTACAAATATCAAACCAAGAGCGGAGCGCAGTGCATCCACGGCTTGTTTCTCGTGGGAAGGGGCCTGGTAACTGTGCAGAAAACACACTGCAACAGAGTGATAGCCGCCTGTTGCAAGTTTTTCGATCAGCGTCGAAAGTTCACCAACATCAAGAGCTGATATGACATTTCCGTCAGCCCCGATCCGTTCAGACAGTTCAAATCGATCCCTGCGCGCGGCCAATGCGGTCGGTCTGCGCTGCCGATAGTCGTAGACATGGGGTCGCGCCTGACGCCCCAGATCAAGGATATCGCGAAACCCCCTTGTCGTGACAAGAGCAACCCTTGCACCTTTTCTTTCGAGGATCATGTTTGTGATGACGGTTGTTCCGTGACCAAAGAAAGACACTTCGGCGCCAGTACGACCTATGGCTGTCAACAGGTGACGAGTCCCATCTAGAATAGCCTGCGCCGGGTCTTGCGGTGTCGAGCGTTCTTTGTGGTGCCATTCTACTCCGGTTACCGTGTCGGTAACAACAACATCGGTGAACGTACCTCCCACATCCACACCGATGCGCAGGCTGCTCATAACGTTACGCTTTGACGCGTGGAGGCTGCGGTGAGCAGGAATTGTTTCATGGTTTCATGATGGTCATCGAAGTGTATGATCGCAACCTCATTTGACAATGCGCTGCCACATCGCCAACCGCAAGATGTGCGGTCGAAAATGAAATGCCTTTTTATTTGGCAACTCACTAAGAAATTGTCTTTGCACGAGGTCGCTCAGCCTCGCTCTCAATCCCGTCACACAATGATGAATAGTATTTTTCGTTAATGTGCCCACCTTTTACCAATGGCACTTCGGAGATTTTCTGCAGAGTGTAATCTTGTGCGAGCGTCTCACAATTATCTGTTCCGCAGGTACCATATAAGTTGAATTTTTCGTTGTGATTACGGACGATGGGTGTCGATCAAGCGCCCGGTAAAGCTCCGGTGTTCGCTTATGAAGATACCTGGAAAGCTTTTCCTAAACCGGTGCACTTGCTTCATTCACTATACCTGACGGTATGGTTGTATTCACGTAGCCTTTGTTAATTCTATCGCGTGTCTATTTTCCGATTATTAATTAGGCGATTGTGCTATGGCCCTATATGTTTAAGGCTCGGAACCGGCCCCAATCGCTCATGAGTGCCATCCAAGGCGGAAATCGTTGGTTTGATTGGGCAAAGTGCGCAACGTTCTGTCGAATGACAAAAATACGGGAGAAAAAATATGACAGTTAAAACGATGCTTTGTGCTGGTATTGCCGCACTTACTTTTGGGACGGCTACTTTGGCGCAAGACACCTCTTACACGGTAGCGCTTGATGGGACGTTTGCGCCGCATGCGATGCCCAGCTTGAGCGGTGGCGTTGAAGGGTTTAACGTCGATCTGGCAAATATCATCGGTGAGCGTTTGGGTGCGGAGATGGATATTGTTGCCACACAGTTCTCTGGCATCCTTCCGGGGCTTGCGGCAGGCACTTACGACTTCGTTGTGGCACCCACAACCATCACCGAAGAACGGGCAGCCAGCCTGCTGTTTTCAGAGGGCTATTTGAACACTGACTTCCAATTTGTCGTGGCAGCGGACGCGGAAGAGGTCGCTGAACTCGAAGGGTTTGCGGGCAAGATCATCGCGGTCAACAAGGGGTCAGTTTACGACAGCTGGGCACAAGGGTTGGCCAGCGAGATCGGCTGGACCGTGGAAAGTTACGGTACCAACACGGATGCGGTGCAGGCGGTTGTTTCGGGGCGGGCATTCGCCAACGTAGCCGGCAACACGGTTTCAGCCTGGGCGGTTAAGCAGAGCCCGGCGATCAAGTTGAGCTATCTGCATTCGACGGGCCTTTACTGGGGCATGCCATTCCGCAAGGGCGATGAAGAACTTCGCGCAAAGGTCGAAAGCGTTATCGAATGCATGAAGACTGACGGCACAATGGCGGAACTCAGTGTGAAATGGTTTGGCGTTGAACCTGCCGATGGATCGGCCGCGATCACACCTGTGGCAGGATTTGGTCAGCCGGGTTTTGAGGGCTATGTCGAGGACGATCACGCGCTCGGCTGTGACTGAATTATTAGTGGCTGCGACTCCGGGCGAGGCGCAGGTGGTTCTTCCGCAAACGCTGTCTGTGCGGGGTTTGCGCAAGTCCTTCGGGTCCGACCCCGTTTTGAAGGGCATTGACCTGGATGTTGCACACAGCGAGATGGTTTTTGTCCTTGGTCCGTCTGGATCGGGCAAGTCCACCTTGCTGCGCTGCTGCAATCGTCTCGAAGAACCGGACGCAGGCGAAATTCTGATCGAAGGCGACCGGCTGACTGGGGCCAGCGTCGACCTGAACAGGATGCGACAGAGGATCGGAATGGTTTTTCAATCGTTCAACCTTTATCCGCATCTTAGTGCATTGGGTAACGTCACTCTTGCATTGCGCCGAGTGCGCGGCATGACGCGCGGCGAGGCTCAGAGCCTTGGGCTTGAGGCGCTTGACCAGGTTGGGTTAAAGCACAAGGCTGACAGTCTTCCATCGCAGCTTTCGGGTGGGCAACAGCAACGGGTGGCAATTGCCCGTAGCCTCGCTCTGGAACCAACGGTTATGTTGTTTGACGAACCGACGTCTGCGCTTGATCCCGAACTCGTCGGAGACGTGCTTGCAGTGATGCGGGATATGAAATCACAAGGAATGACGATGCTCGTCGTAAGTCACGAGATGAAATTCGCCCGTGATGCTGCGGACCGAGTCGTATTTATGGATGCCGGTCTTATCATTGAGCAGGGCACACCCGAGCAAGTGATTGATTCCCCGCGCGAGTCGAGAACGCAGGCGTTTCTGTCACGGGTATCGGGACCCGTCTGACCTTGGAACAGTTTCTCGACCAATTTTTCAACGTCACTGTGTTGGTGAAATATACCCCGGCTATTCTCAGCGGGCTTGGGGTTACGGTTGTGCTATCGCTGTTGATCGTGGTGGTGGGCGTGGGCGTTGGTACCGCACTGGCCTGCTTGCGCGCATACCGAATCCGGCCCATCTCTTTTGCCATCGTGATCTTTGCGGATATCTTTCGTGCCTTGCCGCCCCTTGTTCTGATCCTGCTTGCGTTTTTTGGGTTACCTAACGTCGGTGTGGTGATGAGCAGCTTCACAGTGTTGTTCCTGATCCTGACGCTGGTTCTGGCCGCGTTTGCAGAAGAGATTGTATGGGCCGGGATCACCGCAACTCCGAAAGGACAGTGGGAAGCGGCACGCTCGACGGGTCTGGGATATACTCAGACGCTGGGCTATGTGGTGTTGCCCCAAGCCGTTCGGATGGTGATCCCGCCGTTGACTAATCGAGCCATCGCGATCACCAAGATGACGGCATTGGGCATGGTGATCGGCGTACCGGACATTCTGGGTGAAGCAACTACCGCGCAGAGTTTTTCTGCCAACGCCTCGCCGTTGACGCTGGCAGCGATTGCTTATGTCTTGCTGTTCCTGCCTCTGGTTGTTTTTTCCCGCTGGCTGGAGATGCGTTTTGCGCATCCGAAGGTCTGAGACATGGAGGCCATTCTTGATCAGTTCTTTAATCTTGAGGTGATGACCAACTCCGTTCCTTTGGTGATCAAAGGGCTGGGCATGACGCTTTTGATCTGTGCCGTTGTAATCCCTATGGGTATTCTTGGAGGGCTGTTTGCAGCACTCGGCGCGCTCAGCGAAAGTCGTTGGCTGCGGATAGTTTCGATTGCCTTCATTGATCTGTTTCGGGCCATTCCGCCACTTGTCCTGCTGATTTTTATCTATGCGGGCTTGCCTTTTGCCGGACTGCGCCTGTCGCCGTTTGCAGCCGTGACCATTGGGTTTTTTCTGAACAATTCCGCATATTTTGCCGAAATCTTTCGTGCAGGGCTGTTGTCTGTCCCCAAAGGACAGACAGAGGCGGCACGCTCAACGGGTCTAAACCGGGCGCAAACTTTGCTTTGGGTGACATTGCCTCAAGCGACAAGGAATGTACTGCCAGACTTGTTGTCAAATGTCGTCGAAGTGGTAAAGCTGACCTCGCTTGCTTCGGTGGTATCGCTTGGGGAAATGCTGCATGCGGCCGGGCTGGTGCGGTCGCTCACATATAACGCGTCGCCCCTTGTTCTTGCCGCGGGGATTTATCTAGCTCTTTTGTGGCCTCTTGTCCGCCTTGTCAGCCGTTTTGAGCGGCGTATCTCAACTTGAAGACCAAAGGATTTTTTATGCGAGAGATCGTTATCGGAGGTGCCCAGATGGGGCCAATTCAAAAAGCCGACAGTCGAGCGGCGGTTGTTGGACGGATGATCGCCCTGCTGGATCAGGCCAAGGATGCGGGCTGCGATCTGGTGGTCTTTCCCGAACTGGCGCTGACAACCTTTTTTCCGCGCTGGTATATGGCAGATCAGGCTGAGGTTGACCGGTGGTTTGAAACCCAAATGCCGAATGCCGACACGCAGCCTCTGTTTGACCGCGCCCGCGCGCACGATATTGCCATCAGCTTTGGATTTGCCGAAAAAACCCCGGAAGGACGATATTTTAATACCTCCATCCTGACCGATCGTACAGGCAACATTGTCGGGAAATATCGCAAGGTGCACTTGCCCGGCCATTCCGAATTCGACACAGAGCGGGCGTTCCAGCACTTGGAAAAGCGCTACTTTGAGCCGGGGGATCTGGGCTTTCCTGTTTGGCATAACATGGATGCGGTGATGGGCATGTGCATTTGCAACGACCGGCGCTGGCCCGAAGTGTACCGCGTTATGGGCTTGCAGGGGGTCGAGTTGATCATGCTTGGCTATAACACGCCTTCGGTTAATTCACAGATGGGATCCGAGGGGCTGGAGCAGCGGCTGTACCATTCAGATTTGTCTATGACATCAGGTGCTTATCAAAATTCCGCATGGGTCGTTGGCGTGGCTAAGGCCGGGGATGAAGACGGACACCCATTGATGGGGGGCTCGATCATCGTCGACCCGAACGGATTTGTTGTTGCAAGGGCGCAAACCGAAGGGGACGAGCTGATCACGCATGCCTGCGACATGGATCTGTGCAACTTCGGCAAAACAACCATCTTTGATTTCGCGCGCCACCGCCGTGTTGAACATTATACGCGGATCACGTCCCAAACAGGGGTCGAGGTTCCGGATTGACTTTGAATGTAGATCTGGGCGCGCTGAACCCGCAAGACCGATACAAGCTGCTCACTGCTGTCGTGCTGCCGCGCCCGGTTGCATGGGTGACGACAATCAGCCCGTCGGGTGTGATAAACGCGGCTCCTTATTCCTTTTTCAATCTCTTCGGAAAGGATCCCGCACTGGTGATCCTTGGGCTAGAGCATCGCGCCGATGGGTCGGCCAAGGACACGACACGCAACATTCGCGACACTGGTGAGTTTGTGATCAATATCGCGACCCCGGACCTGATGGACGCGATGGTCGACACAGCAGCGGCCTATGTTCCTGCAATCAGCGAAACAGGAGCGCTTGGCCTTGCGACGGCACCCTCAACGCATGTTAAACCGCCACGGCTGGCAGACGTACCAGTGGCAATTGAGTGTCGGCGGATCGATGTGCGGACTTATTCCGCAGAGCGCGAGATCGTGATTGGCGAGGCCGTGGGCCTTGCGGCACGCGACGGACTTGTCGATCCCTCCGACTGGCATGTCCATTGGAATGGTGACTACCCAATCGCGCGTCTATTTGCAGACCGCTACGCGCGGCTGGAGGAGATCGCACCGAGATCAATCCCGCCTGCGCCACCCTTAAGAGGAGAGAACCTATGATAGACAGACAATCCAGCGGCGTTTTCATAATTGCCGCAACGCCGTTTGATGAAGCGGGCGCACTGGATCTGGCCAGCACAGACCGGATGGTGGATTTCTACCTCGAGTGCGGTGTAAGCGGGATGACCATTCTGGGGATAATGGGCGAAGCTCCCAAGCTTGGCGGCGATGAGGCGGAAACCTTTGCGCGCCATGTTCTGAAACGGGTAAATGGCCGTGTGCCGGTCATTGTCGGCGTGTCGGCGGCGGGTCTGGATAACATGGTGCGGCTTGCCAAGACAACGATGGATGCGGGCGCGGGCGGCGTGATGGTCGCTCCGCAGCCGGGCATGAACACCGAAGTCAAGCTCAAGGGCTATCTGGCTCAGGTTTGCGCGGCCTTGGGAAAAGATATTCCGATCTGTTTTCAGGACTACCCGCAAACCACTGGTGTTCAGGTTTCGGTCGAGACAATTATCGGCATGACCGTTGATCACCCTCAGATCGTGATGCTTAAACACGAAGATTGGCCGGGATTGACGAAACTGAGCAGAATGCGCGCCGAGACTGACACGGGTGATGTGCCGCGCATGTCGATCCTTACAGGCAATTCCGCCCTGTTCCTGCCTCAAGAAATGCAACGCGGCGCCGATGGTGCGATGACCGGCTTTGCCTATCCGGAAATGCTGGTGCAGGTTGTTGCGCGCCATCAGGCAGGGGATGTGGATGGCGCCGAGGATCTGTTTGACGCCTACCTTCCACTTGTGCGCTATGAACAGCAGCTTGGTCTTGGCCTTGCCATTCGCAAGGAAGTGCTGCGGCGGCGTGGTGTTCTTGGCAGCGCCAAAGTGCGCGCGCCTGGGCCGTCGCTGTCCGCACTGGACGTGGCCGAACTGACACGGCTCACCACCCGACTTGAACTCCGTTTGAAGGAACTGAACTGATGGATCTTGGATTAACTGGCAAACGTGCCCTTGTAATGGCATCCTCTCGCGGACTTGGGCTTGGGATTGCGCAAGCATTGGCAGCGGAGGGATGCCATGTATTGCTCACCGGACGCAGCGAAACCCGCCTCGCAGAGGCTGCCGCCGAACTCACGGAGCAAGGGCCAGGCAAAGCAGACTACGTGGTGGCTGATCTGAGCAATGGCGATGCGGTCGAGACGCTGGCAACCGCTGCAGAAAAGATCTTGGGTGGCGTGGATATTCTGATTGCCAACACCGGCGGCCCGCCTCCTGGTCAGATGGTGGATGCAGATATGAGTGTCTTGTCTGCGCAGTTTGATGCCATGGTTCTGAGTGTAATCTCTTTGACCCAGCGCCTTCTTCCAGGCATGCGCGACCGTAAATGGGGCCGGGTCATTGCGGTTGGGTCTTCGGGCGTCATTCAACCCATCCCGAACCTTGGCCTGTCTAACGCCCTGCGGTCTGCCCTGGTAGGTTGGTCCAAATCGTTGGCGGGGGATGTCGCTGCGGACGGCGTGACTGTCAACATGCTGCTTCCAGGGCGCATTCACACAGAACGTGTGGATGAACTGGACGCCGCCGTTTCCAAAAGGACGGGCAAGTCGATGGACGAAACTCGCGCGGCCTCACGTGCGACGATACCGATGGGGCGCTATGGGGCGGTCGAGGAATTCGCCGCAGTCGCGGCCTTTCTGGCCTCAGAGCGCGCCAGTTATGTCACCGGTGGTCTGATCCGCTGTGATGGTGGGTCAATCAAGTCGATCTAGGGAGGGTACACATGTTTGATCTGGTCATTAAAGACGGAGAAATCGTTACAGCATGCGACCGGTATAAAGCCGATATAGGTATCTCGGAAGGTCGCATTGCGGCGATTGGCACAGGGCTCGCAGCCTCTGACACGATTGATGCCACGGATAAGCTGGTTCTGCCCGGTGGTATTGAGGCGCATTGCCATATCGCGCAGGAAAGCGCGACAGGTGGCATGACCTCGGATGACTACCGTTCGGGAAGCATCAGCGCGGCTTTTGGCGGTAATTCCTGCTTTGTGCCTTTCGCCGCACAGCATCGCGGTATGGGCGTGACCGAGACACTGGATCTTTATGACAGCCGCGCGCAAGGATCGTCTGTGATTGACTACGGCTATCACCTAATTGTCGCGGACCCGACGGAAAAGGTCCTGACCGAAGAACTCCCTGCCGCGTTTCAACGTGGTGTGACGTCGTTCAAAGTGTTCATGACCTATGACCTGATGCGGGTCGATGACCGCCAGTTCCTTGATATTTTAAGTGTTGCTGCTTCTCACGGCGCGTTGACTATGGTGCATGCAGAAAACTCAGGAATGATCTCTTGGGTCTCGGACAGGCTGGTGGCGGCTGGTCACACGCAACCACGGTATCATGCGGTGTCGCATCCCGCCTTGGCGGAATCCGAAGCCATCAATCGCGCCATCTCGCTTGCGCGGCTGGCAGATGCGGCGCTTCTGATTGTGCATGTGTCGACGCCAGAGGGCGCGGGGCTTGTGGCAGACGCCCGCATGGCAGGGGCCAAAATCTTCGGCGAGACCTGTTCGCAATACCTGTTCCTCACGCGCCATGACCTCGACCGTCCCGGTATGGAGGGCGCGAAGTTCATGTGCTCGCCGCCGTTGCGGGATGAGGCCACACAAGAGGCCCTGTGGCGCCACCTCCAGGCTGGAACCTTCAGCGTGTTCTCATCCGATCATGCGCCCTATCGTTACGACGAGACGGGTAAGCTGGCCAATGGTCCTGACGCCACGTTCAAACAGATTGCAAATGGTATGCCCGGTATCGGTCTGCGTCTGCCGCTGTTGTTCAGCGAAGGCGTAATCAAAGGCCGCATCACTTTACAACAATTCGTGGCCCTTGGATCGACCAATGCTGCGCGGCTTTACGGGTTGGATAAGAAGGGCAGCATTGCCATCGGCATGGACGCCGATATTGCGATCTGGGATCCTAAGGCAACTCGCACGGTCACTGTCGAGGATCAGCACGACAATATGGACTATACACCCTACGATGGCATGTCCGTAACCGGTTGGCCGTCGACGGTTTTATCGCGCGGTGCCCGCGTCATCGAGAATGGTGCGCTGATCGCAGAGCCGGGTCACGGGCAATTCGTCGCCCGCTCCCGCATTGATTTGACCGGCCATCCCGGCGGCAAGGTGCCGGAGCTTGATCCCGTCACGAATTTTGGTGCGCGCATCGCCCCATGACAGATCAAAACAGCACAGGCCCGATTATTGTCATCAATCCCAATTCCAATCAGGCTGTTACCGATGGTCTGGCCACGGCCTTGCAGAGGTTCAATATACCTGGCAATGGACCGCAGATTGAGTGTGTTACGTTGCACGAAGGCCCGTTCGGGATCGAAAGCCAACTAGACTCTGATGCGGTAGTCGGACCTCTGGTCGCATTGCTCAACACCCGCAGTGACGCGTCAGCATTTGTGATTGCATGTTATTCTGATCCTGGAATTGACGCCTGTCGGTCCGTGTCGCCCGTGCCGGTATTTGGCATTCAGGAAAGTGGGGTCTTTACGGCACTCAGTCGTGGAGATCGGATAGGCATCATTGCAATTTCGAGCGCATCTGAAAGGCGCCACCGGCTCTATATGCGGCGCATGGGTGTGCTGGAGCGTGTCGCGGGCGAACGTGCGCTCAACATCAGTGTAGACGAAAGCGCACGTGGGGCAGGGACGTTTGATCGGTTGATCGAAGTTGGCTCGGCCTTGATCAAGGACGGCGCAGAAGCCCTTATCCTTGGGTGCGCGGGCATGGCAGTGCATCGAGAGCGATTGGAAGGGAGGTTGGGCTGCCCCATCATCGACCCGACTCAAGCCGCGGTGGGCATGGCGCTTGGTACAGTACTGGCAAAACAGACAAGCTGATGAGCGACGTCAATTTATCAAGCCGGTCTAAAGTTGGACGTAAAACAGGAAAAGACAAGCTTAGTTCTTTTTACTCAACGCCGACGCATTCAAGCGGCGCAAATAATGAAATGGATAAAAAGCGCATCTAGACTCTCACGCCGTTGCGATTAAGGACTCGCTTAAACACGTGTCGGAAAGATCCTCTTTAACATGTTTTTTTTGATCTTGAGGAAAGCTGGTATGTTCTGCAAGAGCGCGATTACCTGATCCTTGGACCTTACGCGATGGAAGGCCAGCCCCGATCCATCAGCAGTGTACCACCTTTGGCGCCGACCTTGAGGCGGCCATGAACCGCGCACCGTCATTCGCCAACAGCGGCGTGAAATCCTTCATCAACAGGCCGATTAGTTTTACGTCTGATGCCAATCCACTTACTGGCGAAATGGTTTACATAACGAATGGCAGCTCGCCGGATCGTCGATATGGATGATGGAGGCAGTTGGAGCATGGTGGTTCTTCGCCCAATAATGACACTCGGTAGTCTGCCAATGGGCCCACTGGCGATTTAAAACCAGCGTTCCTGTTCATGGCCGGACCGCGATTACCGCGTAAAATGCAGTCCAACGGCTTGACCTTGATTTCTGCACATCTCTATGAGGAACGGTCCGCCGTGTGAACGCCGTTTAGGTTTCACTTTTGGATGGGAGCGGTTCAATTGGTTTTCGGCCGCACTCGCAGATGCTTCGACTTACAGTTGCCGGCGCCGAAACCGGTTTCTCATGTCGCCGGGGAGACGGTTGCTTTGACGACAAAGGTGGCATTGGCGGACCTGTCAGTTTTTTCCAAGTTCGATGCGACCGGACCCGATACCTGCGCCTTAGTTGACACACTTGGGAGCAACCGCGCGCCAAGGACCGGACTCAATGGCCTTCGCATACTCTGATCGCAACAGGCGGTAGTCTGTCAGAGTTCATGGCGACCATGCTGTCTGAAGATTACGCCAACCTTACGACTGCTGCTACAACCGGGAAACTGGATGCTGACGTATTTCTGGTGCACTCCGCGTAAAACGAAGAGTCGGTTCCGAACTTAACGGACACCTTTGGCACTTAGGTCTTTTGGACCCCAAGCCCCGCGCCGTTATGGCTCAATTGACCCGACAGGTTTGAATGTGGATATTCCGTCGTTCACGACCTATGAGATTTTGGCGCTGAGAGTGATCTCTAACACGTTCGCGGCGTTGTAAATTGCGCCTCACTGTAACTCGAATTCGCCTTCGGGTGCGAAAGCCCAGCATGCATGTCATCGTCGTCACAAATATGAAAACGGTCGGGAAACCCATCATTGACGATGGCCAGTGCATCGATTTCAGCCCGAATGCTGATGGTACAGTCGGAGTCGTTTAACTCGCCATGGAACAAGCTGGCAACGCCAATGCGTATGATCCAGGGATCCATCAAATTGCAGTCGAAAAGCGCGCAGATTTTCGGCTGTAACGCAAAAAGTGCCGTGCGTGTCGCATTGAAGATTGGGATGCATTGTAAAATCAGACCGCTGCACAGTGATGGCGGCATACATGTGGGCCAGTTGGTCACGAATCGGTCTGGCTCTACTATCTCAAGTTTCGCGCAGGACAAGGTGTCCCGGAGCGATCATGTCATAGTGCGAAGGTGCGGGAACGTAGTCCCGAGGATGCAAGGGGGAGGGGATCGGCTTGAAGTTCAAATCACCCTTGAGCTGACGGATGGCGGGGTCCGCGATGGGGACGGCCAGCATCAATGCCCTGGTATAGGCGTGTTGCGGGTTTTCGAAAATCGCGGCACGTGAGCCGATTTCCACGATCCGGCCAAGATACATGACTGCAACATGATGGCTGACCCGTTCAACAACCGCCATATCGTGACTGATGAATAGGAACGACAAGCCGAGGTCAGCTTGAAGTTCCATCATCAGGTTCAGGACTTGTGCCTGCACTGAAACGTCCAGCGCTGAAACGGCTTCGTCTGCAATTATAAGTTTGGGGGATACCGAAAGCGCGCGGGCAATAGCGACACGCTGCCGCTGTCCTCCTGATAACTCATGGGGAAATCGGCGCATATAGTCGCGGGGCAGTTCGACCCGGTCGAAAAGATGTGCTACGCGCTCTTCCAGTTCAGAGCCACTGGCCAGATTGAAATTGCGCAAAGGTTCAGAGACTTGTGCTGAAAGCCTCATGTAAGGGTTCAGCGATGCAAACGGATCCTGGAACACCATCTGCATTTCGCGCCGTAACTTGCGCAGATCCCGTCGATTTGCGGCAAGGATGTCTTTGCGATCAACGATCACTGATCCAGACGTTGGCTCGACAAGGCGTAGGATGGAACGCCCGCAAGAAGATTTCCCGCATCCCGATTCACCGACAAGTGACAGTGTTTCGCCCTTGTTGAGGGTAAATGACACATCTTCGACCGCATGGATATTGGCCACATGACGGCGCAGAACCGCCCCCTTAACGGGGAAATAAGTGGTGAGATTTTTGACCTCCAACAGCGGTTCCGGTCGGTCGCTGGGGAGCAGGGGCTTTGGAACAGATGTGTCACCGACAAGTCGCAGCGGCTCGGGCGCGGACTTGTCCTGCATGTCGCCGAGGCGCGGGACGGCGGCCAGCAATGCTTTGGTATAATCCGCTTTTGGATTGGCAAAGATATCTGCAACTGGACCTTCTTCTACGATGTCACCGCGATACATCACGACGACGCGGTCGGCAATTTGTGCGACCACCGCCATATCATGGGTAATGAACATCACCGCCATCCGGGTGTCGCGTTTTAGCCGATTGATCAGTGCAAGAATTTCCGCCTGAATAGTTACGTCGAGTGCGGTTGTCGGCTCATCTGCGATCAGCAGGCGCGGCTGGCATGCCATTGCAATGGCGATCACGACGCGCTGGCGCATGCCGCCAGACAATTCGTGCGGATATTGCTTTAGCCGTTGTTCCGGTTCGGGAATTCGCACTGCCATGAGCAGTTCCAGCGCGCGGGCCTTCGCAGCCTGGCCGGTCAAGCCGCGATGCACATGCAACCCGTCGGTCAACTGGCGTTCGACAGTGAAAACAGGGTTCAGCGATGTCATCGGTTCTTGAAAGATCATGCCGATTTCATTGCCACGGATGTCACGCATGGTGGCGGGATCAGCGCCTATCAGATCAAGAGGACCATCGTCGCGTAGCAACGACATGCGACCGTCAACAATGCTCCCACCGCCAAATTCGACTAGGCGCATCAGAGAGAGAGATGTGACCGATTTACCCGACCCGCTTTCGCCTACAACGCACACTGTTTCGCCGGGATTGATCGTGAAACTAACGTCTTTTACCGCTGTGACACGGTCCCGCCCTTTGCCAAAGGTGACACGCAGTTTTTCAATGCTGACAATTGGGGTCATTCTTGCGTCCTCGGATCAAGCACATCACGCAAGACATCGCCGAACATGTTCAACCCCAGCACAGTAATGGCCACGGCAGCACCGGGCACCAGAGCGGTCCATGGGGCCACGTCCAGATAGTCGCGGCTGGCCTGGATCATCAGACCCCAGCTTGCCTCCGGCGGTTGAGTGCCAAGCCCAAGGAATGACAGACCCGCCTCGGCAAGGATGGCAAAGGCAAGACTGATCGTACCTTGGACAATTATGGCGGGCATTGTGTTTGGCAGGATATGGCGCAGGATCATTTGAAAGTCATTGGTTCCGGCGGCACGGGCTGCTTCTACGTAAGGCATCTGTGCGACCCGTAAGGCTTCGCCTCGGATAATGCGCGCCAGATAGGGGGTAAACGCAACGCCGATGGCAATGATCGTATTGGTCAGATTGGGACCAAGAACGGCGCTGATGGTCAGCGCAAGAAGCAATGCAGGAAAGCTAAGCAACGTATCTACAAGCCGCATCAATATGTTGTCGATAACACCGCCATAGTAGCCGGATATGATACCCAAGGGCAGGCCAACCAGGATGCTCATCAACACCGCCGATCCAGCAATCATGACAGAGGTTCGCGCCCCTAGAACAACGCGATAGAACAGATCACGCCCCAGCTGATCCGTGCCAAAGATGTGACTCGCGGTCGGTCCGGAAAGGCGCGCGCGCATATCCATTTGCGTTGCGGCTGTTTCCGGAATGAAACCGGGTGCAAAGATAGCGATCAGCAGCATCGCAACCACGATCCCACTGCCGATCAGCCCCTTTCCTGAAAGAAACGCGCGCATCAGCTTAACCTGATCCGTGGGTCAATAAGTACATATAACAGATCGACCACAAAATTGGTCAGCATCACAACCGCCGCAATCACAAAGACTGAGGATTGGATCAGCGGGATGTCCCGATTCAGCAGTGCCTGGTAGGTCAGCCAGCCCATGCCTGTATAGTTGAACAGGCTTTCAATAACGATGATTGACCCGAAAAGATACCCGACCTGCAACCCTGCTACGGTCATGACCGGTCCAATGGCGTTGCGCAGCCCATAGCTCCACACGACGTCGCGTTCCGGCAAGCCCTTGGCACGTGCCACGCGGATGAATTCTTGGCCCAGAATGCCAATCATCGTGGACCGGGTCATGCGTGTGAGATGAGCCATCAGGCCGAGCCCAAGCGCCAGAGATGGCAAGAACGCGTGGCGGATGGCGCCCAGCAGATCTTCCGCAGGGTGAACAAAGCCAGACGAAGGAAACCAGCCAAGCCAGCGCGCGAATAACAGGATCAGCACGATCCCCCAGAAGAAATCCGGCAAGCTGACCCCGATCAGCGCGGATGTGCTGGCTGTGTTATCCTGCCATCGCGTGCGGTTGATTGCAGCCCAGACGCCCAAAGGAATGGCAATGGCCAAGGCAATCGCCATGGACATGAAGACGATCACGCTGCTGGCGACCACCTTTTGCGCGATCAGAGGCCCTATGGATTCTTTGAAAACCAGCGATTTGCCCCAATCTCCGGTCAGAATGCCACCCACCCAACGCCCGTATTGAACCACCAGCGGATCATTGAGCCCAAGGCTCTGGCGCAACCCTGCAAGGGCTTCAGGATTGGACTGCGTGCCCATGATCATCATCGCCACATCGCCCGGCAGGATGTTGGTGACCACAAAGGTGATCACCGAAATTAGGAAGAGCGTGAGTGCGACCGACAGAAGGCGGTTGATCACATAAGCCATCGCAATGTCCGATCGGAGAAATGGTCCAGGCGATTACCGCCCGAACCCTAGGCATCAGGCATTCAGCCAGACTTTGTGGAAGTTCAGATTGGACCCGTTCGGATGTACGATCGTGTCCAGACCGCCTACGTCAGGCTGCGCGCCGATCGTGCCATTGCGGAACCACAGGATGATGTCATGCGCCTCGTCAAAAACCCGCTGCTGTACGGCCTTGTAGATGTCGGCGCGTGCGGCTGGATCAACGGTGATCCGGGCTTGTTCGGTTAGCGCATCAATCTCCGGATCATTGATGCCACGATAATTGAATGCTCCGGTCGAGTTGAACAGACTATAATACAGGAAATCGGGCTCCCACAATGTGAAGAAGTTCATCATGGTCATCTGGTAATCCTTGTCGACCCAGCACTGTGACAGCCAATCGGCCCATGTCAGTTGCTCGATTGTCAGGTTGACGCCCGCCAAACGGAACCATTCGACCAGAATTTGTGCGCTTTCAATGTGGTAAGGATAGTTCGTTGTGGCCTTGAACACGATGTCCAGGCTGCCTTCGGGATATCCGGCCTCGTCCAGTAGCGCGCGAGCTGCGGCTATGTCCTGTCCCCTCTGTTTGAGATCGCTGTTGTAACTGGCCGAGGTTGGATAGCTGGGCGACGCGGTCGTTGCGCCCTGGCCCCAAAGCGCGCCTTCCAGCAGAACCTCCTTGTCGATGATCAGATCAAATGCCCGCCGCACGCGGGCATCCTGAAACGGCTCGTAGGTGTGGTTGAGGTTCACGAAATCCCAGTTCAGAGGGAACCATTTGACGACCTGCAATTCGCCAGCATCTTCGATCTCCGACATGCGGTCGGCGGGGATATCGTTGATCATGTGCAACTCGCCCGTGCGCAGACCGGTCAGGCGCACTGTGGGTTCGGGTATTTCGCGGGCTATGACTTTGTCGAGGTATGCAGGTCCGTCCCAGTAATCATCAAAACGTTCCAGTTCGACTTCGTTGCCGAATTCACGACGCACGAATTTGAAAGGGCCAGCTCCAATCGGCGTCTCCCCTTGGACATCGCCGCTGCCTTCCGGCATCACAACGCCCGCGCCGTTTTCAGCCAGGCGCGACAGGAAAGGCGCATTGACGGCATTCAACGTCACGATAACCGTCAAGGGATCAGGTGTGTCGATGCTTTCAACAGCATTGAAGACCTCGAAGTTCACGGCCCCTGTATCGGGGTTCGCACAGCGCTCGAATGCGTATTTCACGTCAGCTGACGTCATGTCAGCCCCATTGTGAAACTTCACGCCGGAACGCAGATTGAAAGTGTAGACCAAACCATCATCGCTCTGGCTGAAGCTTTCAGCAAGCATGGGGATCACGTTCAGGTCCTTATCGACCGTCACAATTGAGTTGTGGACGTTCTGCAGGACCCGACCAGTCGAGGCCGTGCCGGTCTGGTGCATATCAAGATTTTGCGTCGTCTCTGAATGACCCCAGATCAGGGTCCCACCGGTGACGGGCGTGGTCTGGGCTGAAGCGGTCAGCGGGACCCAACCCGAAAAAACCGTAGCGCCGAATAGGGCGGATGTATTTGTAAGAAAAGTTCTGCGTTTCATAGTGACATCTCCATGTTGGGGCACTGCTTTGACCGCCCGGTTCTTAATTGAGATGCCCGCTTAGCGCGGGTCGTTTTTTTTGCATGTTAGATTGGAAGTGTGGGGCGTTTGTCTGCAACACCCAGTTTTTGCTCAAGTGCCATACCAAGTGACAATAGCGGCCCCTCGTCAAAGAGTTGCCCCCAAAGGGAAATACCTTGAGGCACGGTGAATGTTTTTTCGCCCATCGCTTCGCCTGTGGTCAGTTTGCCCGAGCCGAGCGAAGCCGCTGTGCGACTGGCCAGTTCGTCAAAGCCTGCGCGAATATGCAGGCACGGGTGGCCGGTGAAGTTTGAGGCCACCAGCATTGGACCGGTCGAAAATGGCCCGATCAGCGCGTCAACACTTCCCATCATCTCGCCCACCGCTTGCATCACACGGTAGCGTAGACGGTCGGTCTGGACCAGATCTACTGCCGAAATGAACCGCGCCTTCCGAAATGTATTGGGCCACGCGCCATCGTCTTGCCAGCGCAAGCTGTCGTCAATGTCGTCGAGTGTCAGTGCCTCGAATGCCGCGGCGGCTTCGGCGTAAACCGAAATCATCAGTGACCCGTAGGGCAGATCTTCGAGCGCGACTTCCTTGACGGTGATCCCGAGATCGTGCGCGGCTGCCAAAGCTGCATGATCGATGTCTGTAGCACCTTCCTCAAAGGCTTGCGGTAAATAGCCCAGCGTCATGCCGTCAATGCTGGTAGTGGCATCAAATTGGAATGGGGCTGCAATTGACCCACGATCATTGATGTCGCCGCCATTGATCGCGGCAAGCACCATGGCGGTATCCTCGACTCCGCGGCAGATTGGGCCGACCTTATCCAGCGACCAACAAAGCGCCATTGCGCCTGCGCGACTGACGCGGCCAAATGTTGGGCGCAGACCCGTCGTGCCGCACCGCTGCGAGGGAGACGTGATCGAACCCAGTGTTTCAGTACCAATAGAAAAGCCACATAAACCTGCCGCAGTGGCAGAGGCTGATCCCGCACTTGATCCACTTGATCCTTCATTTCGGTTCCACGGGTTGCGTGTCCAGCCGCCGTACCACAGATCGTTATAGGCCAATGCACCCACCGACGTTTTACCGATCAATACGGCACCTGCAGCGCGCAGCTTGGTTGTGACCGCCGCATCGCTGTCGGGGATCCGATCCTCAAATGGTTCAGCGCCCCAGCCTGTCGTTATGTCTTTTGTATCAAAAAGATCTTTCAAACCGTAGGGAATACCATGCAGCGGCCCCAGCCAAACTCTGGCAGACAAGAGGCTATCCATTGCACTGGCCTCGGCGCGGGCAAGGTCAGCCGTCACTGTCGCGAAACATTCAAGCTTTGGATTCAGGCTGATGATACGATCAAGATAAAGATTGGTCAAATCAAGCGAACTTATCTGACCGCTACGGACCCAATGAGAAAGATGTGTCAGTGGCGCAAAGGCGATGTCTTCTGAATTTTCGGGCAGGGGGTCCGTAATGGTTGAAAACGTCAGCGTATCGGCGCCAAACGGCATCGCAAAACCTGGCAGACGTGGATCAAATCGCGCGGCCATAGGTGTGCTGTTATCGAAAGTAAGAGCACGCCTTGCGATGGCAGCCTCACGTTGTCCATCGAGATTATCCAGCATTTGCGCCCGTTCGCGTTCTGTGTATGCCAACCCAAGAAGTCGTTCGGCCCCCGCGATATCGGCTTCAGAAATATCTTGTTTCATTTATCGCCCCCCGATTCTGATGAAACACTACTTTCATTTTGACCAGTAAATGCTGGTCATAACAGGCGGCTTGTTCAGGTTTTGAGTAAATAATAATCGATTCTTTCCAAACTTGTTTGCGCGAAGGCTATTGAGTTGCAACCTAGCGGTCGGTCCATTCAGCGGCCGCGAGGCGCGCTTTTCCTGTGGCAATGGCATCGTCGATAGTGCCGCTGTCTGTCTCGTCTGAAAAGCGGTCAGCCGACAGCTAGGCATCAGCGACAGTCTGCAATCAGCGCGTTTAGTCAAACAGGCCCGGGTAGTGATCGCCGCGGATATCAAAACAAAATTAGTCTTGTGTGCGGTGAAAGCAAAAAAGGCTGCGGAAAGTATGCAGTAATTGTTCCTGACGACAGTCGTAGCGGCCTAGATCGGGACCAGAAGTTCTTCTATAAAGGGCAGTAAGATATTGACGAAATAAACGGAAACGATCTCCGCAACGACATGTAGGTCAGCAAACATGTAGCCGACGACAGATACGCTTTTGCCAAGAATGTACTCGGTTCAGTTGTTAAAATAGTCGCCAATTAGAGCCGCCGCATTGCCGGAAGCTTTGATCCTTTGAATCTGGCCTTGCTGGCGACCAGTGCTAGGGGTGATCGTTTCGCGCAATACGGCACCGGCAGTTTCGTCCTGCGCCAACCTTGCCTTCTTTCGAAGCCCAGTATTGGTTTGATGAACGCTTGGATCGCTGAAGCCTTGTCCGGCGATACGATGGATGGCAGAGACAAGCACGTGGTTTTAGCTGCGGACATCGTCGTTAACGGAAGGCGCTTGCAGTGCCGCGCGTCGGTTGGCGACCTGCATGGTCTCGACCTGCTCTGCGCCTTGTTTGGCCGGGCCGAGAGTCGGGTTGATCTCTCCCAGCGTTTCCGGCGGACGCCGCCGTTCTGGTACCCGACGTCGACAACTTAGGTTTTTTTGAAGAAACCTCCGCGACAAGCGGCCGAAAATCTCTCTTTCGATCTCCGAACCTGCTTCGAAACTGCGGCTTGCGCCTTCATGGTGCTATTCGTGGAAATCCATGCATTTCAAAGGCGCTTGTGTATAAGCGTGGTAGAAAGCGATGCCGACAAATCGAGACAAACATTGGAAGACCTTTTCCTTAGTCTTCTCTGGATGTTTCCCCTGCGCCTTGACCAAGACCCAAGAGTCGAAACCGGTGGCATCAATCAACGTGATGCCTTGGTCAATCTCGATCATAATACTTGGGACCTTGCGGTGGTAGACTTCGAGTTTCAGGTGTTCAGCATCCAGCCTTAGCCGTCGGCCGCGGCGGGTCTCGCCAAGGCGCATGGCGATCGAGACGGAGGACTTTGTGATCCATTTATCCGCCCGGGCACGACCCATACGAGTACGTCCTTTTGGCGGTGAACGGTCATAGCATGGCTTGGTGGCCTTTACGTTTGATCTGGACATAGGTCATCCAATACTGAGAATCTTGCATGTGGCGGCAATAGGGTGTGGCTTGTGTCGTCGAAAAGGGACAAATCGGGCGAAATTCGGGCGGTTTTCTGGGCCGCAAATTTGCCCTGAAACAGTTTTAAAATACAAATAAAACAACCCGTTTTGCTATATTTTGCGCGGATCACTGATCGAGCAGTCTAAGCTTACATTTCAATTGCTTTAAGGGACCAGTGTGCACCTTGTTTACAACATGAAATCGCCTACGGGCGCGCTATCTTGAGCTTTTGCCGTTTGCACGGATTCGATCACGTGGAAATGAGTTGAAAGAGACCGGCTCGACGACTCATACTTCCTTGCAATGCGACATAGCCATTTGTCCCGCGTCGCGCCGATCAAGGACTTGATGAGTGTTAAAACGCTCTGAGCAGGGGCGGCTTCAGCGCGTCGCTTCTGACTATCGTCTTGATAGGCGATTGATAGCGTAGTCTGTAAGGAGCCTGCTTTCGCTGTGCTTCAGTTCCAGGTTTCCTAGGGAGAAATCGCGACCTTGGAATTTTCCGCCTAAAGGTCTGTTCGCCGGTTCATCAGTGAGGCGAGTTACCAGTTGCAATCATGAGGTGGTGTTTTTTATGATGCGCGCCAATGGTCAACACTCCATAGAAGCCGAGGCCCAACACCTGATTGAGATCTGTGTGGTCCGGCACTTCAATCGCCATGGTGGCGCCATCCGAAATCGATGTGGAAGCCACTGACCAGCCAGTCTCCGCTGCCAACATTGGACTGTGGGAAGTCACCATACTTTGGATTGAAGGAACAACTTCATTTTCTCCGATGATCGTAAACGTCACAATGTTACCGTCCGCTTTTGTCACCACGGTCGATCGGGCCGTCACGTTGTCCATGTCAACCAGATGATCTCGCAACGCTCGTAAATTGACGTTCTCCCATTCGGTTGCGGGATCGTTTCGTAGAATTTCTACGATCTCTGAAATAGCGGCAAACTGTGCTTGCCCTGTCTGAAGCAGATCGCCGCCGCCGGGGCTATCGTGAGAATGCTGTGCCGTGACTGGTGCGGCGATCAACAGCAGTATGGTGCCTGTTAATTGGATCAATGCCATTTGGACCTCCTTCGTTCGAAGATGCAGTAGCCGACCCTCCATAACTTTGATATGATTTGGATCATATATGGACAATAGATTTCACAATTTACCTGATACAGCCATTCAGTTACTCCCGATGTCTGCGGGTGACGTATTGTTCCGACAAGCTGAGCCCGCGATTGGTTTCTACCGGGTTCAAACCGGTTGCGTGACACTTCGCAGGACCACAAAGGCGGGAGATACATTGACACTACACCGTGCAACGGTTGGTGAGCTCTTTGCCGAAGCGTCGGTGTTTTCGGATCAGTATCACTGCGACGCCATCTGCACGGTGGCTGGCGAGGTGCAGCACATCTGTAAGACGGCGACGCTGAACCAATTGTCCAAAGACAAAGACTTTGCATTGTCATTCTCAGCTTTGCTGGCTCGACAGGTCCAAAGCTATCGGTTCCTTTTGGAAATCACTGCGATCAAGTCTGCTGATGAACGGGTTCTGGCGGCTGTATCGGCGGGCTATCTTGAAGGAGCGGTCACCGAGTTTGCCACCCGTATTCATTTGACCCATGAGGCTTGCTATCGAGCACTTCGTTCATTGTGCAATGATGGGCGACTGATCCAAACTGGACGTGGAAGATACAGGCTACTGTAACACCAAGCGATGCGGACAATGGTTTGAAAGATGCGAGAGTATGTTCGTTGCAGATCACAATACAATGCATCGGAGACAACCAAGTTTCGCCATCGCAAAAGTCCGCGAAGATCTTGCCGTGACGAACGCAATCGAAGTAGGCTGAAGTCTCTTTTTGATGGCAATGATTTGATTTGCTGCAATGGCTTTGCCTGGTTTTTGCAACCTGCCTGATCGTCGAGTAAGGCCAGCTTTCGCTGAACAATCGAAGGCTGTTGGCCATATTATTGATAAAAACTGGCGCTCAACTAGAACATGAGCCAGCAAATTTGCGAATGCATTGGCGATCAAGCAGCGACGCTTGTTGTCACGACACCTTGAGAATTGCCTTGCCTGCGAGTTTGCGGGACGCAAGCGCCGTGAACATGTCATTCACGTTTTCAAGCTCATATACACCCTCAATTGGACAGGCGAGTGTGCCATCCATGATCATTGAGAGCACCGTCTCTACTCCTTTCGACCAGGTTTCAGATCCAAAATCCATGTGACCCAAATGCATCCGGGTGAAGGTTAGTGATTTCTTGATCAGTTGTTCCCAAAGGTTGGGAAGTGGGGGGCCTTCTGCTTCGCCAAAGCTGACGACATGGCCAAGTTGGCGGATTGTTTCGAAGCTTTTGTCAAGGATCGTGGCACCGGTTGAATCGACAACTTTGTCAACGCCGCGCCCGTTCGTGAAAGCCAGTGTGGCCTCAACAAAATCAGTATCGGTCCGGTCGATCACGAGATCAGCGCCAAACTCCAAGGCGCGTTTTTCTTTGCCGGCGGTTCCGATTGTTCCAACCACCTGCGCACCCGCTGCTTTCGCGAGTTGCGTCAGGTAAAGCCCGACACCGCCACCGATTGCGTGTATCAGGATCGTATCGCCAAGCTTCGTTTCGCTAACTGTATGCAGCAAATTCCAAGCGGTCAGCGCCTGCACGTAGAACGCAGCCCCGACATCAAAAGCCACGCCGTCCGGAAGTCGAACGATGCGTTCGATTGGAACGGCACAATATTCTGCAAAAGCCCCGGCATCCTCGCTAAAGGCGGTGACACGATCACCAACCGCAATGTCGATCACGTTGGCCCCGATGTCTGTAACCGTACCCGCAAGTTCGAGGCCAGCGACAAGCGGATACCCTTTCGGGTGAGGATAAATGCCTGTGCGCATCATTAAGTCTGCGTAGTTCAGTCCTGCGTAAGCAACCTTCACAACAACTTGGCCGGTACCAGCCGATGGCATCTGGACATCCTTGATCACGGTCGAAGCGGGATTCCGGTCAGGCCTTTCGAAGACAACAGCGCGCATTGGTATTCCCTTCTTTCAGTAAGCGAGTTGGTACAGGGTTCCGGCCAGAACCTTTATCCCGGCGACGATGTCCTCGATGGTGGAAAACTCTTCAGGTGTATGGCTGCGGCCGTCTTCGCTGCGGACAAAGATCATCGCAACGGGGCAAATCTCGGCCATTTGCTGCGCGTCGTGGCCTGCGCCACTGGCCATATGCATCGTAGCAATACTTGCAGCTTGCGCGGCCCGATCCATGGCTTGCAGAAATGTGGGATCACTTAGGCACGGTGGCAGATCCAGCAGAATTTCGGTTTCAACCGACAAGCCACGACGGGCAGCGATATCCGACAGCATTATGTCATGGGTCTTGTAGAGCTCCAGGGCGGCCTTTGGGTCGGGATGGCGGGCATCAATCGTGAAGGTTACGCTGCTTGGGATAATTGCGGAACCGCCGGGATCGACGCTGCATTTTCCGACTGTTGTGACCGCAGGTCGTCCAAGGGCGTTAGCATGGTCGATCACAGTCGTCACGGCCTCAGCGAACCCTGCCATCGGATCGCATCGGATATCCATCGGAAAGGCCCCGGCATGGTTAGACTGTCCTGTTAGTTTGACCTTTGTCTGGCGAATATGTGTGATCGCATTTACCACTGCAACCGGAAGATCGGCATCCTCCAAAAAAGGGCCTTGTTCGATGTGAAGTTCAATAAATGCCGCGATGTCATCACGTACTGCCTGTGAAATTTGGGCCGGGTCGAAACCCGCATTGGCCATTGCCGTCCCAATGCTTATTCCAGATATGTCAACTGTATTGTCACAGTCTCCTGGCCGCACACGGCCAACAATCGCGCGCGATCCCCAGAACCCGGCGGTGGGAAATCGGCTCCCTTCTTCTTCGCAAAGGGAAACGAGTTCCAATGGCTTTCGGGGCGGCCCAAACGCATCTTTCAAAGCGGTGATCGCAATCAGAGCGGATAGAACTCCAAGCGCGCCGTCATAGCGCCCGCCTGGGCATTGGCTGTCGATGTGAGATCCCGAGACAATTGCGTCGCCGCCTTCTGTTCCTTCAGCGCGGGCCCATAAGTTACCAGCAGCATCAAAGCGGACCTCGAGCCCCGCCTCACGGCTCCATCCAGCGATACAGTCTTGCGCGGCAACCCATTGTTCAGAAAACGCGGTTCGCCAGACACCTGTGCCGGAATGGGCTCCGAATTCGCCTAACGTAAAAATCATGTCAGCGACTTTTTTCGGGTCGATTTCTGGGATTTGGTTGGCTTGCATGAAACTTTTCCTCGGCTTTGCTTAGGGCTTAACATCTGTCCTCGCGGAGGACAGGTCTGCGCGCGGCGCCTTGGGCTCATTCTTCCCGATTGCCTAAGGAATGGGCGTTATCGTCTTTGTCGCCAACCTGCACAGCAGGCGAAATGCCATCAAACTGGATCTCCTCTGGATAACTGGGCAACGCCCGCGCATCAATGCAGAGATTATTCCGCGCAATATGAACGGGGGGGGAGCGGTCATGAAGACCATTGGCGTCGATGTTGGGGGAACCTTCACGGACCTAATATATTTTGATCCAAAGTCCGGTGACATCGGGATTCACAAAGTGGCAACGACACCTGACGATCCGTCCGTTGGCGTGATAGCTGGGATTAAAGCTTTGTGCCACCTCAATGCGATCAGTCCAGCGGACATCGATCACGTGTTCCACGGCACGACGACCGCCACCAATGCCGTGCTCGAAGGCAAAGGTGCGCGGGCAGGGATGATCACGAACGAGGGCTTCCGCGATGTGCTACACATCGGTCGCCATCAGCGGGTTGAACATTATTCGATCATGCAGGAACTCCCCTGGCAAAACCGGCCGTTGATCAAACGCCGCTATCGCAAAACTGTGGCGGGACGGCTTATCCCACCAACTGGCGAAGAGTTGATCCCACTGGATGAAGCCGAAGTCCGAGAGGCTGCCGAAGCTCTGCGATTGGAAGGTGTCAACTCGGTTGCGATCTGCTTTTTGTTTTCCTATTTGAATCCCGCCCACGAAATGCGCGCAAAAGCCATCGTGCAAGACGTTATGCCAGACGCTTTTGTGACCACTTCTGCAGAAATCTCACCACAGTTTCGGGAATTTGAACGATTCACGACAGCCGCTTTGGCCACATTTGTTGGGCCAAAAGTTGGCAGTTACATCGCGGGCCTTGAGACGGCACTGCACGGATTGGGCGTCAAAGGAGACTTGCGGATCATGGCGTCAAATGGCGGCGTCGCTACCCCGCGCATGGTAACGGAAAACCCTGCTCTGACGCTGATGTCGGGTCTGGCGGCGGGTGTTCTTGGCGGCGGTTGGATCGGTGCACAATGCGAGCGGGATCGCTTGATTACCTTTGATATTGGCGGAACTTCCGCCGACATTGGAATTGCTGTGGATGGGGTTTTTGCTCAAACCGATGCGCGGTCCACGTCTATTGCCGGGTTTCCTTTGCTGATGCCAATGCTGGACATCCACACGATCGGTGCAGGCGGCGGATCAATCGCTTATGTGGATAAGGGCGGTGCTTTCCGTGTCGGGCCACAAAGCGCGGGTGCTGTGCCGGGGCCCGCTGCTTATGGCAAAGGTGGGACACAGCCGACCGTTACGGATGCCAATCTGGTGCTCGGACGCCTGGAGCCCCGAGACTTCCTAGGTGGTGAAATGGGACTTGATGCAGACGCGTCGGACGCTGCGATCGCGAAACTCGCGGTCAAACTGGGCATCGACAAGCTGGAGGCTGCGGAAGGTGTTCTGACGATCCTGAATGCCAATATGGCCAATGCCATTCGGTCACGCACGGTCCAGAAAGGTATCGATCCCCGCGGTTTTGCTTTGGTCGCGATGGGCGGCGCCGGGCCTTTGCATGGGGCCGAAGTTGCGGCCATGTTGCAAATCCCAGAAGTGATCGTGCCACCCCATCCAGGCATCACATCGGCAATGGGGCTTTTGACGGCCGACCTCAAGTACGACGCCATTCGCACACTGTTTCAGCAGTCAACGACCTATGATCTGGACCGGATCAACAGTGATTTTGCGGCCATGGAAACAGAACTTATGGCCCGGTTTTCAGATGACGGCGTTAATGCGGCCAACGCGACATTCGCAAGATCAGGGGATCTACGCTATGTAGGTCAGGGCTACGAATTGAATGTACCCGTTGTCGATGGCACCCTCGACGCGGATGCGATCGCAGATGTTTGGGACAAGTTTCATGTCATTCATGCTTCCGAATATGGCCATGCCTTTGAAAGCAACCCTGTTGAGGTGGTGAACCTGCGTGTGACCGCCATTGGCAAGCTGCGCAAGCTTGAACAGATGCCGCCTACTTCCGATGGCTGCCTTGATACGGCCTTCTTGTACAAGCGTGACAGCGTGTTCCGCGACGGGGGTGCCTTGAAGGTTTTTGAAACGCGCGTTTATCGCCGTGACACCTTGCCTGTAGATCAACCCTTTGAAGGTCCTGCCATTCTCCTGCAAAAGGACAGTACGACTGTAATCCCGCCAAAGGGCATGGCCCGGGTTCATCCATCCGGCAGCATTATCATCACATTGGAGGGCCAGCCATGACAAGGATTGATCCCGTTACCGCGGCCGTTATTCAAGGGGGTCTTGAGAACATCGCTATCGAAATGGGCCATAAGCTGATGCGCATGTCCTATTCATCCATTATTCGTGAATCTGAGGATTTTGGCGCGGCCTTGACGGACGCGGCGGGTTTACAGATGTGCGAGTGCAAGATGTCCACCCCGCTGCAATCGGGGCCCATCCCCGGCTACGTCCGCAACGTGCTCTCCGTGTTGAAACAGCGGGGCGATCCGATCCACCCTGGGGACGTCATCATGCATAACGACCCCTACGGTGGGGCTAGCCACGGGCCAGATGTTGCGTTTTGTGTACCAGTGTTCCTAGACGGAACACTGGTCGGATGGTCGGTAACGACGGCCCATCATCTTGATATCGGCGCGCTGTCACCGGGCAGTTGCGGCATTGTTGATGCGGTGGATACCTACGCGGAAGGCCTGCAGTTCAAGGCGATCAAGGTCTTTGACGAAGGCCGCAGGAACGAAGCTGTCTGGCATATCCTGCGGGCGAACATTCGCGCCCAAGCGTTGGTGGTTGGCGATATGGAAGCGCAGATTGAATCTGCACGGATCGGGGCCGAACGCTTCCTTGAACTGGTCGGACATCACGGGATTGAGGCTACAATGGCCGCTTTCCATGATCTGATGGACTATTCAGAACGTCTTATGCGCGACGCGATCCGGGATCTGCCGGATGGGGATTACAGTGCTACGACCTATCTTGATGGGTTCCTTGATGATCCCGACCCCACACGTAGTAAGCTACCTTTGGTCGTGACGCTTAAGGTCCGAGGGGACGGCCTGACGGTGGATCTGACGGGAACGGCACCGCAACTGCCTGACAAACCCATCAACATGCCCTTGGTTGGTACAGTTGACTGTGCTGTCTGGCTGACCATCCGGTCGATTTTGCTGGACTCGGTGACATACGGGGCGATTCCACAGAATTCCGGCCTGACGCGACCGATTGAGATTATTGCCCCGAAAGGGTGCCTCGCCAATCCGATTTTTCCCGCACCAGTCATAGCCAGGTTCTGTCCCGGCAACCAATTGGCCGATACCGTTATGCGCGCCTTTGCGCAGGTTGTGCCGCACCAGGTTTCTGCCGGAATTGGCAATCTGCGTGTCGTCGCATTTTCCGGGCTCGAGGACGGCAACCATTGGGTCCATATGGAGATCATGGAAGGCAGCTATGGAGGTCGGTTGGGTATGGACGGGATGGATGCAGTGGACACGCTTTATGCAAACACGCGCAATAACCCTGTCGAGGACATTGAATCGCATATTCCGTTGCGGGTGGAACGTTACGAACTCCGAGAGGATGTGATGGCCGCAGGTCAATGGCGTGGTGGGATTGGTGCCGTCCGAGAATTTACCTTCCTGGATGATGCGGGGTTTTCGCTGGAGGGTGACGGTCACGCTTTTGAACCCTGGGGCTTTGATGGTGGCGCAGATGGGCACGTGGCCTCATTGACGCTGGTGCGCCCGGATGGGATGACGCAGTCATTGCCGTCCAAAGTCCCTTTTTTCAAAGTGAATGCGGGTGACAAACTGGTGTCAAATGGCCCATGTGGCGGCGGCTATGGCGATCCTGAATTGCGGCCTGCAGAGGCAATTGCTGCAGATGTTGCGGATGGTTTAATCACAGAAGATGTTGCGCGGGGTCTGTTTGCTCAGTCAGAGAATTGAACGCGCGATGCTGTAAATGCGTCTCGCATATATCCATGTTAGATGACCGCAATGGTTTTGGCCGTCTGGAGAGGGGCGTCAGCTTCCGGCGGGTTTGCAGGTGACTAAACAGGCCTGCCGACGATTAGTGGCAAGCGACGCTTGTGATCGCGACCGCCTTGTGCCCTATTGCGTCGGTGCCTTCTTGCAAATCAATCATTGGTCGCGTCGCAGAAAATTTGCGAAAACGATTTCGCGGCTCAAGCGTCAATGATCTGCTTCCGATCTTAGTGAGGTGAAAGACAAATTTGAATTAGGCAAGCCGATCTAGCCAACTAATCTATTGTGTAATGTGTTCCGAATACTGTTTCATGCTTTACGGATTGCGTCTCAATGCACTCGTAGAGCAACTAGAAGCATCGCCGTTGCGTGCATAATCATGACCGACACCTGTGTCCGCTAACGAGAAAGCGTCCGCCGCGCTACTAGTTATCTTCGGCGATGTCTTCAGCCCATAGGTCGGGTTTTTCTGCAATGAAGCGGGTCATGATGTCGATACAGTCTTGATCATCTGCCACGACGACTTCTATCCCGCGCTCTCGCAAAAAATCTTCGTTGCCGCTGAATGTCGTGTTCTCGCCAATTACGACACGGGGGATACCAAACTGCACAATCGTGCCGGCGCACATCATGCAGGGGCTCAGCGAGGTATAAAGCGTTGTATCACGATAGGTTTTCTGCCGCCCGGCCTTGCGCAGGGCATCCATTTCCCCATGGGCAATCGGATCACCTGCCTGTACGCGTTGGTTCCGACCTTGGGAGACCAGTTGATCGCCCCGCGCCAAAACCGACCCGATCGGGCAGCCACCTTCGTCAAATCCGGCTTTGGCTTCGTCATAGGCGATGCGCAACATCCTGCGTTCGGTATCGGTCAGCATGACGCTTCTTCGCCTGCGATCTTCTGGGCAAGATAATTGTTAAATTCTTTGATGTTTAGTTCAAGCGGCGCATGCAGAAATCCCGGTGTTTGGGTCCCGAAACTGGCTCCCTTTTGAACCCGTTGCACCATTTCTTTGTCTTCGGCAGTTGCAGTTTCGATGACGTCTCGAATTGTCGCGCAAAAGGCGTTTGCGTCGGCCGTGTCAGCCATGGTTTGCGGCGCGTAACTCAATCCCCACCGTGCGTTTGTTTGCGCGACCCCTGTAGGCTCCAACGCCATCCACCAGACGAAGTTTGCATCAACCGCGGCCAGTCCGTTTGGAAAAAGCGAGATCACATAAAAACGACGTTTTTCGTCCTCGGTCAGATTGGGATTGTAGATTTCGGGCAAATCTTCTTCGCGATAACTGTTGGAATGGATGGCAAACCCCGGTGCACCCCAAGGACCGAACTCGGCAAGATTTGTAGGGTTTGTTGGCCCAATCGACCCGGTATGTGTATAGGTTGTGTGATAGCTTTCGATAAAGTTCTCGATGAGTAATTTCCAGTTTCCATCCCAATGTTCTTCGTGAACCACATGCCGGTCTTCGTAATTGGCAAGCCCGAAGTTGCCGATCAGATCACCAAGGTCACCCAGCCGTTCAGCCACTGGGTCAAGATCGTCGCATAGAGCGACGAAGATAAAGCCAAGTGCTGTGTCGCATGACAGTTGGACGAGTTTCAGGCCTTGAAGTGCGTCTTTTTCAAAACCCACGCGGTCGGGAACACCAATCAGTGCGCCGTCCATCTGATAAGTCCAATGATGATAAGGACAAACGATCCGCTTTGTATGTCCTGCCCCTTCCAGTAGGCAGGCATAGCGATGTAGGCAAAAATTTCCCATTGCGTTGATGGATCCGTCTGATTGTCGCATCACGATCACCGGTTTTGTCCCCACCTGAGCGGTGAAATAGTCGCCTGGGTTGGGGATCATCCCAACCCGTCCCACCATCACCCAATCGCTCTCAAAAACCGAGTCCAGCTCTTGTTCAAATTGCTTGGGATCCGTGTAGTTTGCCTGCGGCGTCGCTGTTTGGTGCCGCTCCACCTCTTTGGGCAGATCGTAGTTGCGGAAGCCAAATTGGTCTTGCTGGGTCATCACTTCGCTCCTGTTGCACCTGGCATTGTGGAGGGCATTGGGTTAGGGATCGGAGAGTGGCCATCGTAGAAGGGCAGGCTGTCCCGGCGCAAAGTGACTGTGCCTTCCGCTTGCATCTGAAGGCAATGATTGGCGATCTCTTCGAGCGGTGCGAACCATGCATCACCCGTTTCCATCATCTCTTCGATCATTTTTTCCACCCGTTGCCAGCGCGACAATCGGCCCGATACAAAGGGATGCCAAATCCCGATCCACAGTCCATTCCCGGCTGCACGCATGGCATTGAATTCGGCCATGAAGATTTCCATGGCCCGATCCGGCGACATGATCTGGAACATGTAATCAAGATCGATGGAATGCACGTAGGGCGGCCAGTCATCGGTGGCCCAGCTGACCGGCAACTCTAAAATATCGCCCTCGGGTGGGGCCAATATGTAAGGTACGTCATCCCCCATCAATGAACTGTCGTAAAGGAAACCCTCCTGCGCCAGAAGACCCGGCGTTTGGGCGGACATGTTGTACAGCGGTGAGCGGTTCCCACGTGGTCGTTTCCCTGTAAACCGTTCTATCACGTCGATGGACCGTTGCATCCAATACCGTTCTTCTTCCGGGAGCAGGGCGTTGGGCGCTTCGTGGATGTAGCCGTGGAAGCCAATTTCGTGACCATCCTTCAGGATCGCATCAACCGCCTTTGGATGTTGTTCGATGCACCAGGCCGGAATGAAAAAGGTCTGGGTCAGCCCATGTCGTCTATACCCGTCCAAAATACGGGGAATTGCCACCTCTGGCCCATAGCGCAGCATTGATATGGACGAAAGATAGTTGACCCCAGCTTTGCCTTTTTCGATGTGGATCAGGCTGTCGGCGTCCATATCGAAGGTGATTGCCACCGCAACTTTCGCTCCGTTTGGCCAGGGAATTGGATTTTGGATCATCGTAACCTCATAGCATAACAGCCCCACCGGAAGGGCAGATGGTTTGTCCGGTCATGAAAGTCGCCCCCGGCCCGGCAAGGAATGCTACCGCGGCCGCGATTTCGGAGGGTTGGCCAATACGTCCCATGGGGTTATCCGCTTCGAGATCCAGAGTTTCGGGCGACATGTTTTCAGCAGACAACATTGGGGTGTCAGTCGGGCCCGGTGCCACCGCATTGACCAGAATGTTTGGCGCAAATTCACGGGCCAACGCGCGGGTTAGCCCAATGACACCCGCTTTGGATGCGCAATAACCCGCAAAGCGCGCGCGTCCCAGATGCGCCAATTCAGAGGCAACCAAGATCACCCGTCCCTGACCGTGTGGCGCCATGTTGTTGAGTGCGGCCTGCGCGATCAAAAACGACCCGCGAAGGTTCACGGCGATCTGTTTGTCAAAGCCGTCGACGCCCATGTCCAATGTTGGTTCTTCGATCAAGATGCCCGCTGCATTCACCACGATATCCAGCGGTCCCACTTGCGCGAACGTTTCCTTGACCGATGTCGCATCGCTTACGTCGGCTTGAAAACACGGACCGCTGATCGGTTTCGGCAAGGTCAGGTCAACACAAATGACCTCGGCCCCAAGTGTTGCCAACGCGTCGCCGCAAGCCCGCCCGATACCTCGTGCTGCGCCTGTCACCAATGCGCGTTGTCCTTTCAAAGCGCTCATTGCATGAGCTCTCCCCGATCGACTGTAAAGGCTTGTCCGGTAATGTTACGCGCGGCATCCGATGCCAGAAAAAGATACATGTCGGCCATGTCCGACGGCTCCATCAAGCCGGGCAAGGCCTGTGCGCCGGTGATTTCGGCAAGCAAGTCATCTTCATCGCGTCCGCTGCGGTTTGACATGGCGGTTAGTGACCGCATGGACGCTTCCGTCCGCACCCAACCGGGGCAAACGGCGTTCACTGAAATGCCGCGCGGGGCCAGTTCTTGTGCCAAACTGCGCGTCAATCCAATGATGGCGTGTTTCGACGCGCAGTAGGCAGAGAAATCTGCCACCGCTGTTTTCCCCCACATCGAGGCGGTGTTGACGATCCGGCCACCGTCTTTGAGCTTAGGCAACAGCGCACGTGTGACGCTGAAAGTCCCGATGATGTTGATCTCGGTGATCCTGCGGAAAACGGCATCAATGTCTGGTGAAGAGTCGGTGATCGGCGTGATCAATTCCAGCCCGGCGTTATTGACCAGCGCGTCCAGTGGCGTGTCGAGACCGGCAAGTTGTGCAATACCCTCGGACGTCGTGATGTCGATGGTCAACCCAGTGACTTGTCGGTCGAATTCTGCGGACCATGCCGCTGCAACTTCTGATACATCAGGTTCCAGCCCGACCACGGTCAGAACCGCCCCTGATTGCAAGAAGCCACGTGCGACCCCGGCGCCTAGCCCCATGTTTCCGCCAGTGATCAGGATATGTTTGCCGGAGAAATCAAATTGCATTGGCAACCTCTGCCCTTTGTTGTTCGTTGCGCAAGATATCCTGTATCCGGCGTCGAAGGGACAGAAATGCCGGAAGATCGCGCACCTGCTGATCGCGTCCTTCCGCGGGAAGGATCGCATTGACGTCAATGTCTTCAAGAATGCGGGCCGGACGCGCAGAAAAAACAATGATCCGATGGGCCAGCAGAATGGCTTCTTCCACGTCATGGGTCACAAAAATGGTTGTTTTCTGTTCGGCCCTGTTAATCTGGATCAGTTGGTTTTGCAGATGTTCGCGAGTCAACGCATCAAGCGCTCCGAAAGGCTCATCCATCAATAGGATATCGGGGTTTGCCGCCAGTGTGCGCGCAATCGCCACCCGCTGACGCATGCCGCCGGAAATCCGGTTGGTAAAGCTGTTCTCGAATCCGTCCAGCTCAACCAGTGTGATCAACCGTTCCACCGCGGCCTCTTTTTGAGTGCCATTCAGATCGGGTCGGTACTTCAACCCCAACCGAATATTGCCAGCCACGCTGAGCCAAGGAAAAGCAGCATAGGACTGAAACACCATGCCCCGCCGTCTGTCAGGCCCGCCAAGTGTATCTCCGTCCAATACTATCTGTCCTGACGATGGCGTTTCCAACCCGCCAACCATCCGCATCAGTGTGGTCTTGCCGCATCCCGACGGACCGAGGAAAGTTACGATTTCACCCTGTGCCACATCCAGATCGAGAGGCGTTACAGCTTGGACATCACCACTTGGGGTGCTGAAGGTCTTTGAGACATCATTGATCGACAGATAAGCCATAGTCAGCGATCTAAATACGTGAAAACGCGGCGGTGGATGAACCGAAACGCTTGATCGGTCAGCAGCCCAATGATGCCAATTGCAATGATGCCTGCCATGACTTCGGGCGTTTTCACAAAGCGGCGCAGCGACCAAATTACGTGACCGATCCCAGAAGACGCCGCAACGATTTCGGCTATGATCAGATAGGTCCAGCACCAACCGAGTGTGATCCGCAGGTTATCGAGCATATTGGGCAGAGCCGCAGGAAAAATCACATCTCTGATCACTTGCCACTGGTTCGCGCCAAGCGTGAACCCGGATTCAATGTATTCAGCAGGTACCCTTTTGGAGTCGTCGGTCACCAACAGAACCAGCTGAAAGAACACGCCCATCCAAAGAACCGCGATCTTTGATGCCTCGCCCACACCGAACCAGATGATCAACAAAGGTACAAGCGCAGGCACCGGTAGATAGCGGATGAAATCTATGAAGGGCTCGAAGAATGCGCCAACGGACCGATAGCATGACATCAGTAACCCGAGGGGCACCGCAATAACGACGGCCAACAAGAAGGCAAACCAAACCCGTCCGACAGAAATCAGAATGTCACTGGTAAAGCCAGCCTCTGTAAACAATCGCCAAAAAGCCGCCAGCACTGCCGGCGGCGTTGGCAGAAACTGCGGCTTGACCCAACCCGACATGGCGATCAACTGCCACGCGCCCAGGAATGCGATGAGCCCTGCGGCACCAAGGATGATTTCTTGGCGCCGCGGGATCGCTTTGCGAAAGGACAACATTACGACGGCTTAACGCGTCTTGCCTTCAAACAGATCTGGCAACAAAGAACCGTCAATGTACGGTGTGTAAGGCAATGGTGTGTCTTGCAAATCAAGCGAGATATTGATGTCATTGAAAGTATCAAAGACTGCGCGCAACTTGCCGTCTTCAGACATCGGCATGTACTCTATTGTCTCTTCGTATGTGGTGTATTTGACCCCTTCCAACGCTTCTTTCATCTCTGCATCGGGCACTCCATATTCAGGTGCCGACAGTGCGATGAAATCGTCTGGATCTTCCATGTAGTCATCGATAGCACGGAAAATACCCCGCAAGAACTTCGCGTATTTCTCCGGGTTCTCTTGATAATCGTCCGTGCGGACAAGGACGATGTCCGTGATCAGACCTTCGTAGTCTGCAGACGACAACAAAACCTTGGACCCGGTCCGTGATGTGTTGTTCACAATCTGGCTGAGCATTGGTTCCCATGTGGCCACAGCAGCGATGCTGTCATCTTCGAAAACGGCGATGGAATCATCTGTGTTGATCAAGCGCATGTCCATATCGGCGACGGATTTCCCGATCTCGTTCAGCGCAACTTGTGTCAGGACTGTACCGGGGTGATTGATCTCACCAGCGAAAGTCTTTCCAACCAGGTCCGCGACGCTTTCAATGTCCGGGCCTGCTACAACCCCATCTGCACCGATTGAGATGTCAATCGTCGCGATAATCGTTCCGGATGTTTCTGCCGTGCGGGGCCGTGCCATGCTTTCGCCGATGGTACGCATCGTGCAATCGATGGCTCCGGTTTCCAGCGCTGGCAGAACATTGGCCCGGTCATTATCAAATGCCCATGTGACTGTCAGTTCTTCTTCGGCAAAGTAGCCCTTAGCTTCCGCGACAAAAACCGGCGCAAAGCCAAACCAAAACGGAAACACACAGTTTATCGTATCTTCTGCTCGAGTTGAGCCTGCGGATATTGTGGCGGCAAACGCGCCTGCGGCCAAAACGAAGTGGCGTGGTATTCTTCCTATCATTACGATCCCCTTTAATTATTTGGTATCCATAAAGGTGATGATGCAGGATGGCATGCCAAACCATGGCGACACCTGGGTGATACAAGGAACTGCCCGCCAAGTGGGCGTTCATGGTCAATGCGATCAATTTTTGGGCAGTTTTGCTACTTTTGCCCTACCTTCTGCGCCAGAAGGCACAGAATTTCAAACGCCAGTGCAGCTCCAGCCAAAGATGTACCCGTGCCATTGTCCAGGGGCGGCGAGACCTCGACCAAATCGGCGCCAACGTAATCTAACGCGTTCAAACCACGCAATAAAACCTGTGCCTGATGCGTAGTCATGCCACCGATCTCCGGTGTGCCGGTGCCCGGAGCATAGACAGGGTCCAGACAATCGATATCGAAGGTCAGGTAAACAGGTCTGTCCCCGACAAGGGCGCGCGTCTCGGTAGCGATCGCCTCTGCCCCTTTGGCATGCAACTCTTCGCAGAAGATGACACGCATGCCTGTTTCAGCCGAATAGTCCCACCCTTCGGTGTTGTTCTGAGTGCCTCGGATCCCAATTTGAATGGTAGCCTTGGGATCAATCAGGTTTTCTTCGACAGCCCGGCGGAACGGGGCACCGTGGTGGAATTTGGATCCCTGAAATTCATCCTGTGTGTCGGTATGTGCATCCACATGGATCAGTGCAATCGGACCGTCTTGCGCAACGGCCCTCAGTAACGGCAGGCTGACCGAGTGATCACCACCGATACCAAATGGAATGACGTCTTTGGAGACTAGTTTGTTGGCAAATGCCGCGATGTCATTATGCGCGGTCTCAATGTCGAAAATGCCGGTAAAGGGCACATCCCCCATATCCCGAACTTCCGCCAATTCGAAAGGCGCCATACGGGTGACATGATGAACCGCCCGCATCAACGACGATTGGTTGCGCACTTCACGCGGGCCTTGACGTGCGCCCGCGCGGTGCGTCAGTGCACCGTCATAGGGAATGCCAAAGATGCCAATGTCAGCCTCCTCGAGGGTCGCGGCCAGCGGCGCGCGCATGAAAGTCGCAACCTCGCTGAACCGAGGGGCGAAACGGTCAGGTGTGGAAGGCGGTCGAAAGCTCATACTATGGATTTCCTTGCATAAAGGATGCGCCCAATAATGTTTAGGAGCAGTTGTGCGGCCAGCGTCGTAGTGCTGCCGCTGTGGTCGTAATCGGGCGCAACCTCGACCAGATCAATACCGACAATCCTTTGCCGCTGGGCGACGATTGCGACCATGTCCAACACTTCATAATACATGAAGCCGCCATGGCTTGGCGTGCCAGTGCCGGGGGCAATGGAGGGATCAAATCCATCAATGTCGATGGTGAGGTAAATGTCGGCCTCTGTCGGTATGCGATCCGCGACAGCCTGCACGCCAAGGGACCGGATCTGCCGCACCGACAAGATATCCGAACCGCGCTCACGCGCATCGTCGTAGCCTTCCTTGGCGGTCGAGGACACATTGCGGATACCAAACTGGCTCAATCCGGTGACATAAGGCTTTTCGGACGCACGGCGCATTGGATT
>NZ_JBGCEQ010000019.1:0-83736 GCF_045106495.1 Roseobacter sp. | reverse complement strand
ATGCGCGCCGGGACCCAGCGCCACAAGATCGATGTCTTGCGCTTTCATCGCGCTTTGCAGATTGGCCAGACGGGACATCGCGGTGCTCCTTTGATCGCGGCATTTGGGCAGGCTAGCGCAGCGGCAGCTTTGCCACAACGTTAACCGCGCGCGCTATGCCTGCCATGCCGCCGAAGACAGACCCTGGCCCGGCGCGCCACAAGCCCACAGGTCAACTGAAATCAATTTCGTCATGAAACGGCAGGCTGCGGATCCGTTTGCCCGTCGCCGCAAAAATTGCATTGCCCAGTGCAGGTGCAGCCGGCGGCACGCCCGGCTCGCCGATGCCTCTGATCCGGTCGCTGTTTTCCAGCCCGCGCACCTCGATCTTTGGGGTCTGGCGCAAGCGCATGCCCTCAAAGACATGAAAGTTGTCTTCCTGCGCCACCCCGTCTTCATAGGTCAATGCCGCATTCATCGCATGCCCCAGACCCCAGATCACACCGCCTGAAAGCTGCGCTTCAAAGTTAACGGGATCAAGCACGCGCCCCACCTCAGCAGCAACCCAGACTTTGTCGATGCGCAAACCACCTTGGGTGTCCGACACCTCGACCACCTGCGCCGTCGGCACACCAAAGGACAGCGTAAAGGCCAGACCGCGTCCGCGCCCCGGGGCCAGATCAGTTCCCCATTCCGACATCTCTCCCACCGCTTCAAGCACCTTACGCGATGGGTCATGTGTGCAAAGCCGCAGCCGTTCAGCCAGCGGATCCACACCCGCCGCATAACACAGCTCGTCAAAGAACGTCTCATGCATGAACCCGTTGCCTGACGCTCCGACAGACCGCCACCAGCTGACCGGCACCATTTCCGGCACGCGGTAACCCGTCACGCGGTAGTGCGGAATTGCAAAGGGTTGATCCCAGGCCCCCGCCACAATCGTAACATCCGGCCCCATCGCAGGCATCCCCAAACGGCCCATCTGCGATTCAACAACAGACTGGGAGGCAATCGACAGGTCAAACGCCTCCACCGCACCGCCGCTCACGGCACCGCGCGCCCGCGCGATGGCCATGGGACGGGGGAAATCGTGGGTAAAGTCCTCTTCGCGCTGCCAGACCATCTTGATCGGCACGCCGCGCCGCTGCATCGCGATCTCGACCGCCTGCTTGACGTAATCGTCTTCCAGCCGCCGTCCAAAACTGCCGCCGGACATCAGCACATGCAGATGCACGTCCTCGGCTTGCACTCCTGCAAGAGCCGCCGCGGAGGTCTCAATAAAGCGGGGGATCTGCGTGCCAGTCCAAATGTCGAGCCGCCCATCCTCGAGCTTGACCACAACGCTCATCGGTTCCAGCGGGGCATGGGCGAGATAAGGCAAACGGTATTCCGCCTCCAGCACTTCTGCGGATGCATCAAGCGTGCCCACCACATCGCCTTCGTCCTTGAACCGGCTGTCTTTTTTGTCATCGGTGAAAGAGGCTGCAATGGCTGCAAACTGATCCTCGGTGTTGCCAATATAGGGGGCAGGCCCCCAGTCACAGTCGACAGCTTGCGCCGCCTGAAACGCGCGCCAGGTGTTGTCAGCAATCACCGCAATGCCACCGGTGATCGGCAAAACATCATGCACCCCGCGCATGTCCATCGCATCGGTTGCGTCAAAGCCCAGAATGCCACCACCCAATGCTGGGTTGGTGCGCGTTGTAGCATGCACCATCCCCTCCATCTGCATGTCGATGCCGTAAACTTGGGTTCCGGTTGATTTGGCCCGGATGTCCCAACGCGGATGAGATTTTCCCAGCGTCCGCCACGTCGAAGGATCGCGCAGCGTGACCTTTTCCACCGCCGGGATCTCGGCGGCGGTTGCGGCCAGATCAATGTAGGCCAACCGGGTGCCATCGGTCAGCACCACGGCACCCCTATCCGTTGTGAGATCCGCAGCCTCCAACCCCGTTTGCACCGCAGCCGCTGCAATCAGCGTCTCTCGTGCGACCGCCCCGGCCAAACGCAGACGGTCATACATATCGGGCACCGTGGTGGAGCCGCCGGTCAGTTGCAGGCCCGTCATTTTACCGACCACATCAGCAGCCCCGCGCCCGGTACGCGCGATCACGTTGTCGGCGGTTGCAGCAATGGGCATGCCTTCGGCTGCAACCACACCGTTGTAGTAGGCACGCGAAGGGGGTCCCGGTTCAATCCGCACCGTATCAAGATCCACGTCCAGCTCTTCGGCAATCAGATGCGCCTGAACCGAATAGGCCCCTTGCCCCACATCCGCACGCGGCGTGATCAGCGTGACGCTGTCCGCATCAATTTTGACAAAGGGGTTAAAGGTCACCGCACCCGGCTGAAGGCCTGCTTCCAGAGGGTTTTCCAACTCGCGTTTGTACATATAGGTGCCAAAGGCGACACCGCCGAGGATCGCCGCTGATCCTACAAGAAAGGTGCGCCGCGCGATTTTCCCAAGACGCGCCATGCTCACACTCCCTGCAAGCGGCGTGCCGCTGTTCTGACGGCCGCCAGGATCCGCGGATATGTCCCGCAGCGGCACAGATTTCCGTCCATCCCGTCAAGGATGTCCTGTTCCGACGGGGTTGCATTCTGCGCCAAAAGCGAAGCGGCCTGCATGATCTGGCCCGATTGGCAGTAGCCGCATTGCGCAACCTGATGTTCGACCCATGCCGCCTGCACTTCGTGCAGGATCTGCGGAGTCCCAAGGCCTTCAATCGTAGTGATCTCACCCGCGACATCCGCTGCGGCAACCTGACAGGATCTCACTGCGACACCGTCCATATGCACCGTGCAGGCACCACATTGGGCGATGCCGCAGCCATACTTCGGCCCGGTAATCCCAAGCTCATCCCGCAGCACCCACAACAGCGGCATGTCCTCTTCGACATCCACGTCGTGAACCGTACCGTTCACCGTCAGCTTCATGCACACTTCCCCTGCGCTAAACTGTTCCGTTTAGCTTAGCACGCGGGGACAGCGATTCAACCACAAGGTTGTTCCAGCTACAGTCTATGCGGCCGATCAGAACTCGACCACAGCACGGATGGACTTGCCTGCGTGCATCAGATCAAAGCCATGGTTGATCTCTTCCAGCTTCAGTTTGTGCGTGATCATCGGATCGATCTCGATCTTGCCGTCCATGTACCAGTCGACGATTTTGGGCACATCCGTGCGCCCCTTTGCACCACCAAACGCGGTACCCCGCCAAACGCGCCCCGTAACCAACTGGAAGGGCCGGGTTGAGATTTCTGCACCCGCTGGGGCCACACCGATGATGATGCTTTCCCCCCAGCCCTTGTGCGCGCATTCAAGCGCGTCACGCATGACTTTGGTATTGCCCGTGGCGTCAAAGGAATAGTCCGCGCCGCCCTTGGTCAGTTCCACCAGATGCGCCACCAGATCACCGTCCACCTTTGCGGGGTTCACAAAGTCGGTCATGCCAAAATACTTGCCGGTCTCTTCCTTGTCGTCATTGAGGTCCACGCCGACAATCTGATCCGCCCCCGCCAACCGCAGGCCCTGGATCACGTTCAAACCAATACCGCCCAGACCAAAGACCACACAGCGCGCGCCAATCTCGACCTTGGCGGTGTTTATCACAGCGCCAATGCCCGTTGTGACCCCGCAACCAATGTAGCAGATTTTGTCAAAAGGCGCGTCCTTGCGGACTTTGGCCAGTGCAATCTCGGGCACCACCGTGTGATTGGCGAAGGTAGAGCAGCCCATGTAGTGGTGGATCGGCGTGCCATCCAGCATGGAAAAACGCGTTGTGCCATCGGGCAGTTGCCCACGTCCTTGGGTGACCCGGATCTTTTGGCACAGGTTGGTTTTCCCCGACAGGCAGTATTCGCATTCGCGACACTCAGGCGTGTAAAGCGGGATCACATGATCGCCGGGCTCAAGCGTTGTGACGCCCTCACCCACTTCCAGCACCACACCCGCACCCTCATGGCCCAAAATGGCCGGGAAAATCCCCTCAGGATCATCGCCAGATCGCGTGAATTCATCCGTGTGGCACAGGCCCGTCGCCTTGATCTCAACCAAAACCTCTCCCGCACGCGGACCCTCAAGATTCACCTCCATGATCTCCAAGGGCTGTCCGGCAGCAACAGCAACAGCAGCGCGGGTCTTCATCATCAAGGCGTCCTCCAAAATCTACGGCTCTTGGTATACGGCCGCATTCAACCTGAGTATGAGCGTCGCCTCGCCCTCAGAACAACTAAGACAATGGTGGGTATTGGGTCTTGTGGACAGACCGCAGATGCTTGGCCATAGTTGGATTGACCAAGGAGGACCCGAAAAATGAAGCTCGGAACTGTCGTCGCAATTTGCGTTTTGACCGCATCTGCTATGCCCGCAACCGCGGCCGACTTCTCTGATCCAACTTGGCCATGCGTTCAACGCAAGGTAGAAAGCCTTTCCTTGGGTCTGATGTGGCCCTATCCTGTCGATCCGGAGGCCCGTCCCGCGTCCGACGCTCAACAATCAGATATTGCAGAATTGGTCGGTTATTTGTCATTGCGCCGCGTCGAATTGGACACGCTACAGCCCCGAGTGTCCTCTTTTGCGCAAAGTTATGACGGCAATGCTGACGTTTTGGGAATGGTATTTTCCGATGTCTTCGACACTCTATCGAAACGGCGTGAGCGAATCATCCAAGGCATTGGAGACTTTTCGCTGAGCCAGATCGCGCTTGCAGATCAAATCGAAACGGCGCGGATAGAGATGGACGCGCTTTTAGACAAATCCGAACCTGACTACGACAGAGTCGACGCGCTCGAAGAACAACTCGACTGGGATCAAGTCATCTACACGGATCGCCAGCGCAATATTTCTTATCTGTGCGAAACGCCCACCCTGCTGGAACGACGTCTATTCAGCATCGCCCAGATGCTGCAACAAGTGGTTCAGGAACAGGGTTGAAGCCAGCAATCATTCCCATTCCAATTCCGTGAACGCCACTGTGGCATTGCGTGGATTATAGGCTTGGAAAAGCGCCCATAGCGACTTTTCGCTCCGTCCGATAACCTTTACTGCCTCACCTAAGCGCTGGCCTGCTTCTATTGCGGTACGCGTATCGGTTTCCAGTACCTCAAGGTACCGCGTCATGGGGGCTGCCCCCAACGGCCACTCCAATGATGGCCCGCCATGCCCCGGTACCACCCGCGCCAGTTCAATGCTTTCCATTTCCGAAAGAACGGCGCGCCATCCACGCAATCGACCATCCAATGCAGGCGTATGCCGATCAAACACCAAATCTCCGGCAAAAAGCGTCTTGGTTTGCTGATCCAGCACGGTCAGGTCACTTCCAGTATGGGCCATGGGCCATGCACGAAACACCAGTTTGCGATTGCCCAGATCAATCTCAAACTGTTCCTCAACAGCTATGTCAACCGGAACGGCGCGGGTGCCCAGCATGTCAGCGGCCCCGACAAGTCGTGTTAGGCTTTCAAGATAATTGGCCTGACGGTCAGACAGGGCACGGGACAGATTCTTATGACCGATGACTTTGGCTCCGGCCTCGACAAAAGGACCAGCGCCCAGAACATGGTCAGGGTGCATGTGCGTAAGGACGACATGGGTGGCGGGTTTGTCTGTACGTTGACGTATGGATCGCCACAGCGCCTCACCCATCCAGCGCGCCGTTCCGGTGTCAATCACCGCAACGCTAGTGTCTCCGACGATAAAGCCCAGATTTGTCACATCACCACGGTTCGAATGGTCAGGTTCTTCTACAGCACCCATGTGCACGAAAACGCCTGGAGCAATTTCAACGACGCGCAAGGTCTCGCCAGCCTCGGTGCAGTTTGGATCGCTTTGAACCGCCAACCCTTCAAACACTTTCAGATCTGGTGGGCGCGCCTCCAAACTTGTGATGCACTCCGCCTGCGTGGTCGCTTCGTAACCGGGCAAAAGGTGATCTCGGCATGGCCCGTCAGAAAGGCTGATGCATAATGCAATAACGGCTTCAAACATGGTTGCCCCCTCTCAGACATTCTTTCACACGAAAACGTGAGCCCCAATCCCCCTTTGGTATGTGTATTCTTTTGCTGTTTTTTGTGCGATAAAGATGCATTCCAGTGAAGGAGGAGACAGGAATGACCTTTAAACTTGTGCATGCAGCTGCGCTTGCCGCGTTGATTTCGGGTCCGGCCTGGGCAACCGATGCGGTGAAAAATCCGCTTACGGAAAGCGAAACCTGGAATGACCTGCGCGGTGATGTGGTCGGTGAAGTCGCTATCGGAACCGCAGAGGGGTTGCTGTCAATTGACGCCCCTTACCGTGCCCATGATGCAGCTACGGTACCGATTGTGTTGAAACAGACAGACCCGTCTACAACCATCTCCGCCGCCACAGTTGTGGTGGATGAAAACCCCGCACCAGTCGCAGCCGTTTTCGGATTCTCGCCGGCGATGGGCGCGCTGGACTTTGAATTGCGCGTCAGGGTGAACCAATACTCTAACGTGCGTGTGATTGCCGAAACCCCGGACGGGCTGCATATGACAGGCCGATACGTGAAAGCCTCAGGTGGCTGTTCGGCGCCTGCGACCAAAGATCCTGAGGTGGCGCTGGCCGACATGGGGAAGATGAAGCTGCGCACCTTCGACAACAGCGCGCAGATGTCAACGCCTCGCCGTGAGGCGCAGATCATGATCCGTCATCCGAATTATTCCGGATTACAGCGTGATCAGGTGACCCAGCTTTTTATTCCGGCTCATTTCATTGATCACCTGGAAGTCTGGCAAGGGGATGAATTGCTCTTCACCATGGACGGCGGCATTTCGATCTCCGAAAATCCCGTGTTCCGGTTTGCCTACAACGACAACGGAACGACCTCATTGACTGTCAAAGCAACTGACACGGATGGCAATAGTTTTGAAAACGAACTGCCTAAATCTGTAAGCGGCTGACGACACATACAATCGCTCCTCCGAAGGAACTGCTGCTACATGATATAGCGCCGTCGTTCAGAAACAGACGATCTCTGCTTCTGCCTGCGCACGTCTCAGATCGGCGACGATATTTTCCGCCATGGCCGCACTTTTGAAAAACGACATCCGTTCGCCACCTACGCGCCGCATCGACAAGACGGTTTCCGCTTGCAGATAGTTTTCATAGGGCAGAATAGCTGCGATCTCATCGATAGAACAAGAGCAGCGGTCCAGCATTTCCCGGGTCTGCCCGTTTGTCACCATACAGGCGAAAACGTAATCCGCACGTGCTGCAGTCGGATAATCATTGAGCCGCTGTGCCACAGATTGCGCCATCGCGCCAACCGGTTGCGTTAGAAGAACAGCGGTTGCCAAAATCAAGTGTCTCATTGCGTCTCATCAAGCCGGTCAAAAGCCAACTCGGATCGATAAACTTCCCCTTGTGAAGCTTCCGCTACAAAACTCATGTACCAACCGGGCACCGCTTCAGACATTGTCACGCGCAACTCCAGATCCCCAAAGCCCTGCATTCGATCGCGGTTGGGATCCTCTGCAAAAGGATACATCACGATGGTCTGTGTAGGCACGGTTTTTCCAGCAATAACAGCTTCACCCTCTTGGATATCAGAGGATTGGATCAGAGCATCTTTGACGCGATTTCTAATGTAGAATGGGCTGCCCCCGGCGGCCTCGGCCATATCGCGGACAACTGTTTCATAGAAATACATAATCATCGGATTGCCGACACTTGCCGGAAAAGTCCCCAGTGAGCGATGTTTGCCATCTTGACGAAACTCTAACAGTGCGACGGGTGCTTCACCCTCTCGAAAACTCAAGGCGATGTCCCCGGTGTCGCGGCTGGCCATATCCGGTTTAAGCGTATTGGTAACTGCCCGCCGGTAGACCAGCTCAGCGCCGCGGTCTATTTGGTCCAGCGTACCGTTCCGAAACAGCATGTCGTATGTCTGCTCACCATCAATCGGTGATGCGACGACCGCGCCAGCATACAATGCGGCGACCAGCCCAATAACGGGTAACTTAATCATAGCGGTGTCCTCCCAGACTAGAGTTTGGGGGTGACGTCCCAGACTGTCACCGCCGACTTTTGTATGTACTGCGTACCTTGTCTCATGCGTGCGCGCGGATTTTCCAATCAATAAGAGGCGGCAGCCGGGCCAGATCCACTGGTTTGGTCAGAACCGACATATCGTTTTGACTTCCCAGCTGTCTGACCTTTTCGCTTTGATCCGCTGTGATCAAAATCGCGGGAATATGACCGCCGGAGGCCGCACGCACTTCCTGCGTCGCTTGCACCCCCGTTTCACCCCCATCCAACTGGTAATCTGCCAGAATAATATCCGGCGGCATGCCCATATCGGCAACGTGCATCAGTGCTTCTGCAATCGATTGTGCGGGCAACACGCTTGCACCCCAAAGTTCAAGCCGTTGAGTCGCGCCATACAGGACATCCTTATCGTTCTCGATGACGAGAACAATGCACTCCAACGACCCATTGAAAGTATCCTCAATCGGACCTTGCGGCATCGGGATTGGAGTTGCAGTTGCCACAACATCCATCTCGATGCTGAACACTGATCCCTGTCCCGGCATCGATCTAACCTGCAATTTGTGGCCCAGCAAACGGCAGGCGCGGTCCACAACTGACAAGCCAAGGCCCACACCAGTGCCAATGGTGCCATTATCTGCACGCGCGAACTCATCGAAAACCCGCAATTGATCTTTTGCAGAAATGCCAATGCCAGTATCCCAGACCTCCAGAACCACCCGTCTGCCTCTGCGGCGACACCCCAACAACACGCGCCCGCCGCTGCCCGTGTACTGTATCGCATTGACCACCAAGTTTTGAATGGAACGCAACAGGTAAACTGGGTCAGAGCGCACAATCAACGAACAAGGCACCACATCCAATTGTACGCGCTTTTGGGCCGCCATAAGCGCCTGGTCCGCCTTCACACCTTCCATCAGGGTTTGCAGGCTGACATCCGTTGCCGAGACCGCATCGGGATCCGCACTTTCCAGTCGCGAGATATCCAGCAGGGAATGCAGTAGATATTCAGCAGATGTGAATGCACCTTCCAACCGCTCCACAATGGGACGGAAATGCGTTTCGCGCGTGGTTTCCTCGAGAGAGGAAATCAACAGTTTCGCAGCGTTGATCGGTTGCAACAAATCATGGCTTGCTGCGGCAAGAAAACGGGTTTTAGACGAAACCGCTGCTTCCGCGCGTTCCTTGGCCACACGCAATTCTTCTTCAACCCGTGCTTTTTCATCATATTGCTCCGTCAAATTCGCGTTGGCGCGAGTCAATTCGGCGGTGCGTTCCATCACCCGGTTTTCGAGCATTTCTGTAGAGCGTGTTTCAAATGTGACATCTTTGAGTTCGACCAGAAAGCCCCCGTCTGGCAGAGCATTGGCCTGCACGTCCAACACCCGATCGGCCCCATGAGAAACGCGCGCTCTCAGTGACCCCGTCTTGCTCAGCTCTTTCCGCCAAGCATCGGTTTGCTTCCAGGCATCATCCGCAATCAGCGAGCGTATGCGCATGAAATCCAGCAGCTCCTGCAGGGATGTGCCAGGCTGCACAACCGTCAAAGGCACGCCGAGGATCTCGCGAAAACGACCGTTCTGCATCATCACTTCACCCGAAGCTGAAAAGGTGCAGACACCGGCCGTCATGTTTTGAAAGACAGCTTGGAGGTAGTCGGCCTGCCGGTCGATTAAATGCTCTTTTTCGCGCCGGTTGTTGCGCACCAATGCGGTGATCTCGGTGAGCAACAGCACGGTGTTCTCGGGCGAGGTCTGCTGCGCGCTCATCTGATACCATCTGTCACGCGACACTTCGGCCACCAACGACACCACCGATCCAGCATTTCGACTGCTTTCCAGCGCAGCCTGGACGTCGGGCAGTTTTCGATCGGTCGAAATCAAATACTTACTGCCACCCATTAGCTCGAAAAACGCGGCAAGCGTCAGCCCTGGTTCGATGCTGTCTGAAATGTCAGGCAAAAGCCCTTTGAAAAGACCGTTGCATATGTTCAGATTGCCATCAGAGAAAAGTGCAAGTCCCTCTTCCATCGACGCGAGCGCTTCGGCCAGTGTCTTTCGAGTTCGCTCGCGTTCAAAACGCGCGCTTTCTAGTTCCAGCGTTTGCGCAGCAACTTTTTGTTGCAAATCAATTGCTGACTGAAAAGCCCGGTAAGCCGACGGGCCTACGTCCTTTTGACGACTGGCCCGGCGGATCAGCGCATCAATGATCTTTGCCTGCTTCTCAACCTGCACCTGAGGCGGATCATTGGGATCGATCATTGTCAATAAAGGTTCCTGTGTTCAGGTTCAAAAAACGCCACGCCGACAAGCGTCTGGTTCATGTGCAGACCGCAGTGTTGCTCCCCGTATGTATTGAACCCGAAAACACGCGCATCGCCCAAAACGTCGGACACCGCTCGGCCAAGTTGTTTTTGTTCAATCTCCAACTTGCGCAAAACACAGTCGAACCCAAGAATGAAATCCGGACTGCGTCCATTTTCATCCCGTATCCTCAATCCCGTTTGCAAGGTTTTGATGATCTCCTGACCCTGCCCCAAGGTCATTATGAGACCGTCATCGATTGCCGCCATGAACGACAAGGCACCGTTCTCATCCGCATCCGAGATTGCGCGCACATAATGATTGTTTTTATATTCAATCAGCATCGGATTTTCAGCGAAGATCAGCGGTGACAAATCCTCTACGGCGCAGCCAACAAGTCGCGCGTATTCTAACGCCGCCGGAGCCCCATTGATCTCGAACACCTTGCGTTCTTCTGGGTCGGCATCCGTGATCACGACCTTGTTTCCTGCCGGTAGAAAGTGATCGCAGCCGACGCCTTGAAAAGGCAAATCCGTTTCCAAAAGCAAAAGCATTGCGGAATTCTGGTGTACTTGCCCCTGGTGCAACACAAAGGTTTTTTCAAACCTCAAACCATCGCCGGCCGAACCACCAAAAATTGGCAGGTCCCCGAGAACTGTTTCCAAGGTCGAAATCAGAATGTCTTCCTGTTTTGTCAAACCATCAGAAAAAATCAGACCCAGCCGATGCCAACCTGCTGTGTGCTGAAATTTCCGTTCGTGGCGTTGCGCTTGTGTGGCAATTGTCGTGGTCGAGAGCGGTTTGAGCGGTTTCAACAAAACAGACGCACATCTGAAATGCGCCTTGGGAAAAGCCATTAACAAAAGAACTTCGGTTTCATAGCCTTGCGTCGTGATTTGCCCGGCCGTTGAACAACCGAAGACGGGCAGACCCCCGAGGATGTCATCCAAAGTCTGAGCAACAACAGCGCAGTCCCATCCGCCAGGTACAAACGCCAATACAAAGCAGGTTTCTTCAAGATCTATTTCTATTGCAGCATTTCGTGCGGCCGCGGCTTCGCCCACAGCACGCGACATGCTCACGGTCACGCATGTAGGACTGGGACGCGTACTGCGCATCTGGAACTTTCCTGCTAGTGCTTGAGAAAGGCACGCGCTTCTGGTTCAGGACCGCGTTGCGCGGCCAGAGCACCTTCAACCATCACAACAGCCTGCGTTCGATTGCGCACGCCAAGGCGCCGCAAGAGTGCAGTGATATGCGCCTTTACCGTGGCTTCTGCCAAGGACAGCTCATAAGCAATCTGCTTGTTCGGCTTACCACAGCAAATCAAACGCATGATCCGCTGTTGCTGCGGGGTCAGTTCTGCCAGTTTCGGATGGTCCAGCTCGAGTGGGACACTATCGCGATCACAGCGGTTTGGTTGCTGATAATCCTTCGGAACGTAAGTTCGACCGGCCGTGATTTCGGCCAAGACTGATCTTAGAGCTCTTGCTGACGTATCTTTCGGTAAAAACCCCGAAGCCCCTTCGCGCAGCAAGGAATGAACAAGATCAAATGATGCCAAAGATGATATGACTAGAATACGTGCTTGTGGGAGAGTTTTTCTCAGCTTCACGAACCCCGAAATACCAGTCACATCCGGCAATTTCAGATCGAACATTACCAACTCGGGATCAAATCCCGAGCTTGCCTCCTGAATGGCTTCCCCAAGGTTGGAAGCCTTGTGGATCTCGCAGTCGCTGAAAACCAGCTCCAATGCCGATTCAAGCGCATCACTGTACAAAGGGTGATCATCTACGATCAGAATCCGTGAGATGGCATCCTCTCGGATTGGCGCACCTGCGTGTTCCATAACTTCGTCCTCCCGGTGGCAATGGTACCCCTAATAGGCGAATTATCAACTGCTTCTGGGGAAAACTCTGACTAAATTATGCACAATGGTTGGACACGCGCTTCCAGTTTGGCGAATTTTAGCCCAATTAACGCACTATAATGCAAATATGTAGGAGGCAACATAAGATCCGCATTTAGCTTGCTGTCAGAAAAGACCGGGCCATATCGCGCAAAGATTCAGGCTTTTCACCTTTTCCAAATACCGACTGATCCAATTGGCTCAGTATCCTTTTTCGGGGTTCAGATGGCCCATCGCGTTTCAAAAGTGCAGCGGCAGTACGTCGCATCCGGTACAAATCTCCTGCTTGCGCGGCATGCCGCATCTGCCGCGCAAGCGGATCAAACAGTCGAAAGCGGTGCAGAGCCCGCAAGCCCATGATTTGACGACCCGCGACAGTATAGATGACACCAAACACGCAAACGAAAGCGGCGAGTATCAACAACGGCCAACCCGGCAAACTTGCCTGCATTAAATCCTCTGGTTTGGTTTTGCGTATCTCCGAATCCGGCACCACCGATCCATAGGCCACGCGCTGCGCTGAGATCGTCACCGAGCGGTCGATGCGATTGGCGGTATCAAAATAATCGAAGCTCAAGGGCTCGACGATCGTTGACGTGTCGTTACTGGGGCGAATGGTCCAACGCCAAAAGGCGTAGGACAGCGGGCCATCCGGTGACAGTTCGACAAAGCGTTTTTCCGGATGGGGGAAGATCATGGCCGAGGGCGAATGCAGCGTTGGCATAGGTGGGATCATTTCCGGCGTAACCCCGAGAGCTTCGATCCGGACAACCCTCAGCACCCCCTCACCCGGTACCAGTTGATCCGGCGCATTCGACCACTGATCCGATACTTTCAGAGATCTGACAGGAAACCACCACTCTTGATCCGCAGGCGCCGGAGCGACGGAAATGACAACAGGTTGCGATGCAATATCATGCTCAAACCAATCGTCCCGTTCATCGGTTAGCGTCAGGCTATGTGTGAACGCGCCGATTGTAAGCTCTCCGGGCTGATCTGGGAAAAGTGCCATGCGTCGGCTGAATGTCTTTACCTTTTCCCCGTTCAACCGCTCTTCGCGCCATGTGTCATTGCCCAGTTGCGTCCAGCTGAAGCCCTCCAGGTCTGGTTGTACGAGTTGTTCAAGGGTAATGTGACGGCGGTAAACACCCTTGATGTTCACTATCACCATCTCGCGGGCCAGCGTCGTGTGATCTGTTTTCTCGACCTCGACTTGAAGGGATAACTCGGACGGCAGAACCGTCTTGGACTGCGCCCACACGCAAAACGGCCACAGCACAAATAAAGCGCACAGCAACATTTTCATCTGGGATCCTCCGGCACTGGGGGTGATATTCCGAGTTTTACGCGCTGCTTATGCGCCTGCGCAATTCTTGCCGCCAGATATTCGCCCGGCACATCCGCCAGTTGTTCCAGCCATCGGTCATCTGCCAGCATGAATTTGTCGTCGAAAATACGCCGCACGCCCAATTGCCCCCGGCTGTCGAGCTGCGCCAGTCCAAGCATTGTATTGGCATTTGTGACATCGCTGCCTGTTCCGGCCGCCCGCGCATTGCCGCGCGCGACAAAGCTCTCTTCCTTGGGGCCTTCTTTGCGTTTTGGGAACAATGCCAACGCCTCCGGGTCTACACCAAGACCCGCATAGTAGGCTGATACCACGTCAAAATTCGCCATCGCATCAGGATGATCCTGGGCATGCGCCAGGTCAAATGCTTCCAAAGCTGCAGCATGGTGACCCCGGTGCGCTTCTGCATTGCCCAAATTGAATGGCGCGCGCGCCTGCGCAAAAAGCACCGCCGCTCTATCATAATCACCGGCCCGATAATGCGCGACACCTTGCCACTCAGGGGCCCGAAAGAAATATGCCGCCACGCCCGGCTGACCCAAAGCCAACAGAGCGCGCCCAAAAGGTGCTGTGCCACCCAGAAAAAGAGCCAATGCCAGCGCCGACGCAGAGATGATGGCCAACGCCTTCATGTCACTTGCCTGCGAAAAAGAGTGAGCAAGGGAAACAGGGCCAAAACCAACACATAACGACCCATGTCTTTCCAAAACAGCAGGGGATAGTTCTGCGCTTCCAGTCGGGTGCGTGCGCTTTCTGACAACCAATCGGCCAGCGCATCGGTTTCATCGAGGGTGAATACCTTGCCCTCACCTGTGGCGGCATGGGTTGCGAATGCCGCGTCCGATTGACTTAGCGACACCAGCGAAAGTCGAGCACCCTGCGCAGATATGCGCGCCGCAGCCTGCAGAGAAGATGCACCCAGACCAGCGCCATCGGTTAGCAAGATGACATCGCCCGCGATGATCTCCGCCGTCTCGAGCAATTCGGACGCCATCATCAAGGCCCGCTCCGGGCGCGAGCCCGGATCCGGTACGGTTTGAGCATCGATTAGGGAAAGCGTTTGGCCCAGTTGCAAATGATCGAGCGTCATATCCGTTGCAATGTACGCGTCACCGGCAAAGACAATCAGCCCGCCCGGACGTGTCCCCAAAGACGCCAGACCAAATCGTCCCATGGTCAGCATCTGCGGCCAACGCGCGTCTTCGATGACGCTTGCGGAAGCATCAACCAAAAAAATCACACCGTCCAGGTTCCTGAAAGACAAGGTATCGCGCCGCTCAACTGCAGGTCCGGCCAAGGCCAGCACGGTCAGGGCAACGGCGGCCAGCATCGCCAAAAGCGGCGCGCGCGAAGCGTTGTTGTCGACGCGTCCCAGTGCCTGCATCGCACGTAACAGCGCGGGATCCGTCGCCCTTTGCCAATCTCCAAGACCACCCCGCCGCGTGTAGAGCCACCAGCCAAACCCCGCCAGCACTGGCAAAGCCAAAAGCCAAAGCGGGCGCAGCAATGTGACTTCGGGCCCCATTATGCCAACTCTCTCCATGCCAAGCCCAGGCTCAAGAGAGCTGCAAATCCTGCGGGCCAAACCCAGTAGTCCCGAAAAACCTCCGCCGCGAGCCCTTGGCTTTCTATGGCTTCCAGCCTGTCCAGCGCGTCAGTCACAGCCACAAGGTCTTCTGTGGTCTTGACGCGGAAACTCTCGCCACCCGAGATTTGAGAAATGGCGCGCAAGGTTGCGGCATCCACCACGCCACGTTCGCCGACCTCCGCCGAGCTGAGATCCTTGGGTCCGAGCGCGATGGTGTGCACACGCACGCCCATCTGCGCGGCAAGCTCGGCAACACCGCGGGGGTTGGTCGCACCGGCATTGTTCACACCATCCGAGAGCAGGATCACGACACGTGTCGCCGCCGTACTATCCGCCATCCGTTTGAGCGCCAATCCCAGCCCATCGGAGATGTTGGTCGCGCGACCGGATATCCCGATCTGGGCATTTTCAATACGCCGCGCAATCGCTTCGACATCAAAAGAAAACGGGGCGGCATAGTAGGCTTCCGACCCAAAGACAATCAATGCCACCCGGTCACCACCGCGTCTGCGGGCGAACTCCGCACCTACGGTTGTGACTGCCTCCAAACGGGTAGTTTGCGCACCATCCAAATGGAAATCATCGCGCACCATAGACCCAGACAAATCCAGCACAATTGCCAGGTCTCGACCGGTAATTTTGAGCGCTGAAACGGGGGCCAGATCGCGCGGTCCGGACGCTGCAATTAGCAAAAGCGCCCAGATCATCCACAACATCACCTGCCTGACACCTAAACCCGCACGTCCCATGCCCTGTCGCCCGGCGGCCATAAGGGCACTTCCGATACGATCCGGTACTGTGATAGCACCACCCACCATTCGTTCGCCATCAAGCCATCGCAGCGCAAGGAACGGCACCGGCAAAAACAACAGCATCCAAGGATCAGCAAGTTCAAACAAGACGGTTTACCTCCGCCTCCAGCGTCGCGACATCGATACCTCCTCCGGGCTGATAAATCGGTCCTCGAAGTGCTGAATACCGCTCCGGTGCCCGCGCCCGCAAAAGGTGCAAAAGAGCAACGCGCTTTTCCCGTTCCGGCAATTGCGCCAAAGCTGCTATTCGGTCGCTTAAAGTTACTTTCGCTGCGGATTTCCGCTGCAAGCTCAAAGCCCGCAAAATACCGGCAAGGGCTAGAGCAAGCAGGCTGGCCATGCCGACGGCAACTGCAACATCGGCGATGAAACCCCCTGCGGCTTCAGCAGGCAAATGAATGTCGCGCAGGCTGGTCAGCATCGCCTCTTCACTCATTGCGCGATCGGTCATGCGGCACGCTCCGTTGGAAAAGCCGCCATCAGGCGGCGCGCCATGTGCTCGACCTCTTCACCGGCGTCGACGACCAATGCCACACGGCCCGCAATGTTTACCGTATCTGTTTCGACAGCCGGTGTTTTACCGCCCAAGTTCAATCGGATACGGCGACCGTCCGTCATTCGGATCGGGTAACGCCCGCGCGGCATGCTTGCGATCTGCGCATCGGTCACCTGAATAAGCCTGGGCATGCGTCTTCGCGCAAGAGCATCAAGCCTGTCATCTAAGCCGGAGCCGGGCATGTCAAACCCCGACGCGATGAGCAATTCAGAACCCGACGGCACCAAGCGGTCCGCCCGCAACAAGGCCAAATCAAGCGCGGGGTCCTGTGGATCTTGCCCGGCAGCCATGGCTCTCAAACCTGCATTATGCGCCTGCACCATACCGCCGATCACATCCAGCATCCCGCGTGTCCGACCGCGGGGTGGGACGATCACATAATCGTCCGACGTTATGGCCAGCAAGCCCACGCGCCCGCCGCTTTCAACCACTTGCCAGCCGATCAGCGCCAAGGCTTCTGCTGCGGCAACCGACCGAAACGCCCGCCGCATACCCCAGAACATCGATGGTCTGAAATCCGCAATCAACAAGCTGACCCGGTCGCGCTCTTCCTGAAACTGGCGCACATGCAAGCGACCGGTGCGCGCTGTTGTGCCCCGGTCCAGATGCCTAAAATCGTCGCCAGCAACATATTCCCGCATGTCGGCCACTTCCAACCCATGCCCCTTGCGAGGGGTTGAGAAGCCACCGGGCAATGCAGCAAGTACCGGGGCGGCTTGTGCGTTCAACGCCACGCGCCGCAAAGCAATCAATGAATCCGATTGCAAACGAACCCCGGGTGCGTCCAAGGCACCGGGCACAGCAACAGTCTCCGCGCCCATCATAAAGGATGAGTGGCGTTCAGCACATCCGCCACAACGTCACGCGGTTTGCGCCCATCCGCCACCGCGCGCCAGCTTAAGACCATGCGATGCGCCAAAGCGTCCCCGGCCACGGCAGCCGCATCCTCCGGCAAGGCATAATCGCGGCCCTGCAAGAAAGCCCGCGCGCGCGACGCGGAGGCCAAGGCCAGAGACCCTCGCGGCGATACGGCATGCTCAATGTCGGCTGCCAATGGCCCTTCGCGTGTGGCCAGTACCAGTCGTACAATGTAGTCGCGCAGTTCCGATGCAAGATGGACATTGCGCACGGACACCCTTGCCGCCGCCAGCTCATTCAGCGACATCCCTTGCACTGGGGATGTACCGCCTTGTGTTTCAGCCTCGACCAAATCGAGGATGCGACGTTCCGTTTCCAAGTCGGGCAGTCCCACCATCACATGCAACAAAAACCGGTCCATTTGTGCCTCTGGCAGGGGGAACGTTCCATCATGTTCAATCGGGTTTTGCGTTGCCACCACCAGAAAGGGATCCGGCAAACCATGCGTTTCATTTCCAGTGGTCACCTGATGCTCAGCCATGGCTTCGAGCAGTGCGGATTGCACTTTGGGTGGGGCGCGATTGATCTCATCGATCAGAACAAGGTTGTTGAAAACGGGCCCGCGCACAAATTCAAACGATCCGTCTTGCGGGTTGTAGACGGGCGTGCCCGTCAAATCTGACGGCATAAGATCCGGCGTGCATTGGATGCGCGCAAAACTACCCTCCACTGCGTCAGACAACCATTTCACGGCCCGAGTCTTGGCGACGCCCGGAGGGCCTTCAACCAACAGATGACCCCCCGTTAACAGAGCGATCAGCAACCGCTCGATCAAGACATCATGCCCCACAAGCCCATTTGACAAATACGACGAAAGTGACGAAGTACCCGAGCCGGCGGGGTCAGGTCTTGTATCCATGTTTCCTCCCGGTCGCTTTTCGGCAACCTTTTGGAAGACACGGTAGCGGGATAACCCCTTTACGCATACCCAACCGAAAGTATTACTCTGTTCAGGTTGGCGCGCGCAGGCACCCCGGTGCGACAATGGCAGAAAATCGGGCGTCCGCCATTGTTGCGGTGGCCTGTGCCACCAATTGTTCATATTCGCGGTCGATGAAATCGATGAAGTCAGGGTCAACGGTCTGGTCGACCGGTGCAAGGGCAACGGCATGCATCATGAAAACGTCAAAGGCGCATAAACCTGCAGGATTCGAGCGCAGTAATGCCCGCATGAAGTCATGCGAGTTCCAAGGTAACCGATAGAGACTAAAAGGCTTTTCCTGGAGTTTGGACTGAAACGCCGCCGTGCGGTCAAATTGCAATATATCCATGCCATATGTAAAAGATTGGAACAGTTCTTCGACGAGAATGGACTTGTAAAAAGCCCGCTCCAGCTGTCCCGGGTGTGACAGGGCAGGCTGTTTGACCATGATATGAGTGCCCTGCCCGCGTCGACCAAAAAACGTCTGCGCCATCGCTGGCGACGTTGCCGCATAAAAATTGTTATCCGACAGACCCAGCTGATACGTCTGATTCATCCAATGCAAATCAGATGAAAACGCGCGATTGGGAGGATGGCCGGAATAAAGCCGCAGTATGACTGTACGCCCGGTACCACACCCACTGGCATCTTTTCCCGCGTATCGCATTGTCAGCGGTTTGGCGAAAACATGCGCCGACAGCGCACGAAAAGCATTGATGATCTCCAAGGATCTCGGATGCGGCTTTTCACCGACAACACATAGGCTGGAACCGGCAAGATCTCGACCGTTGATGTGCACCGGAATAGACATGTCGCGACCCAGCATTGTGGTACGCAACTGGTAGTTCCATCCTTGCCGGGCCAGATCAACATAGGTCGCGCGATCGGCGGCCGATGGCGAGACTACAAGCAGTGCAAAACAGAAACTCAGAACAAATAGGTGCATCGTATCTTTCTCATAGTTCGACCGAACGTAGGGCGCATATGCGATTTCGTCCACGCGTTTAACCGTCAATTGGTTGAAAACAGCTTTGCAAAAACGGTCTGCGAGAATTGGGGCAAGTCGCAAAAACAACGTCGAACCCATTCGTAAGTCACTTCGAAGACAGCTTACTCTCGCTCTTATGGAAGAAGCGGAGCAACTGCCCTCAAACCATGAGTAAGAGCACATTTTGTCATTGCAGCGATCTTTTGATGCCTCCCTCGGTGGCGTTTGACTGCTGCGAACACGCCGTCCTTTGTCGTTTTCAATTCGATTTGGTACACTTGCAGCGCGGGCTATTGAGCAACCGAAAACCAGCCGTAGCCAGTCTTATCTCATGGTAAATTGGCCGCCCGAAACCTCAGGGCACTAAGCAGTACAGCCAAAAGCCGCGATGGACCGCTTGTCGCCTTTCTGTTTTCAATGCAAGTTGCCCAAGTCAAGAGAATTAACCCGGGCCAATACGACCGGCGAAGGACGCAATGAATGACAAAATGCCTGACCGTCAAGAGCCTGAGTTTTCGCTACGGACAAAAGCAGGCCCTCGACAATGTCGCGTTTGAAGTCGGGTCCGGGCGGTTTTGCGCACTCTTGGGACCGAACGGGGCGGGAAAATCAACCCTTGTTTCATTGCTGACGCGCCTCTTGGTGGCCCCGTCCGGCGAAATTCGCATCGCGGGGCATGATTTGCGCGCTACGCCCAGAAAAGCACTGGCTGAACTGGGTGTTGTCTTTCAACAGCCCACCTTGGATCTAAACCTGACGGTCAGGCAAAACCTGAAGTATTTTGCCGCTCTGCACGGGATCGCCGGCGGGGAAACATCCGGGCGCATAGACGCGGCACTTGACCGGCTCGATATGCGCACACGCGCCGATGAAAAGGCCAGCGCTTTGAACGGTGGACATCGCAGACGCATGGAACTGGCCCGCGCTTTGTTGCATCAGCCCAAGGTATTGATACTGGACGAACCAACCGTTGGCCTGGATGCCGCGGCGCGTCAATCAATCACAGACCACGTGCATGACTTGGCAGATGACGGTCTCGGTGTGCTATGGGCAACGCATTTGACCGACGAGGTGCGCGACAGTGACGCGTTGCTAGTGTTGCACCAGGGCCAAATCGTCGCCACCGGGCAAACCGGCGATATTCGCGGCAAACAAACATTGTCAAATTGGTTTTTGAGCCACACAGGAGCCGCTGCATGACCGGATATTGGGGCGTGACCCGTGCCATCGTGGGCCGCGAATTCCTGCGGTTTGTTCACCAAAGAGAGCGCTTCATCGCCGCACTCGTGCGCCCTTTGGTTTGGCTGCTAATTTTCGCAGCTGGGTTTCGGGCAGCGCTCGGGCTGTCGATCATTCCGCCCTACCAGACATACATCACCTATGAGACGTATATTGTGCCGGGGCTGTGCGCCATGGTCTTGCTTTTCAATGGCATGCAAAGCTCCCTCAGCCTGGTCTACGACCGGGAAATGGGGTCAATGCGATTGCTTCTGACCAGCCCCTATCCCAGATGGTGGCTGCTTTTTTGCAGATTGTTCGGATCAACGGCAATTTCAATACTTCAAGTTTACGCTTTCCTGGGAATTGCCGCCCTTTTCGGTATAACCATGCCGCCTCTGGGCTATGTGACTGTGTTACCGGGGCTTATCCTGGGCGGATTGATGCTTGGTGCTTTGGGACTCGTTCTTTCCAGTTTCATATCCCAACTGGAGAACTTCGCAGGTGTGATGAATTTCGTGATCTTCCCGATGTTTTTTATGTCGTCGGCGCTTTATCCATTGTGGAAAATGGCAGAAAGCTCGCCGCTTTTACGCGATATTTGCGCGTTCAACCCGTTCACACATGTCGTAGAACTCATCCGGTTCCTGTTCTATCTGCAATTTAACCTGTCCGCGCTGGTCTGGGTACTCCTCAGCACGCTCCTGCTCAGCTTGCTGGCCGTCTGGGGCTATGATCCAGCCCGCGGCCTGATGAAACGCAAAGGTTAAACCGTGCGTTCAGGCATCTTGCTCTGCAAAGGACACCGTACGACAGCGCCAGCTTTTGATCTGCTGGTTCGGATGCCCCGCAACCCATTTCGCAAGCTCTGGCTGTGCACCCATCAAACACTGCATCGGGTTCACATCGGTAAAAACAAGACTACGCTCTTGGCATTGATCCGGCGCTGTAGACAGACATGCCACAAACAAAAGTTCAATCATTGGACAGGGTTTCCCGCTCTTCGTTTCTGCTCGAATTTATGCGAAAAACCTATACTAAAGTCGGTAAATGTAGTGTTAACCAACCCTTCTGAACCAATGATTACTGGTATTTGCCTATATTTTTGGCAGTCTTTCTGGCATCGGCATTGGCTTAGCGCAGGATGAAAAAAGCTCTCCCGAGATCCGTACTCTCTCTTAAGCTTCGGCTTGGTATCGGAGCGGCACTATTGGGCACGGGCACAATTGTCATCGCGTTGATCCTCTATCTTGGCCTCAACGAGGTTGCCGAACGCCTGGACACAACGCTTGCATCCGAAAACCGTATGGCACGTTATGCCAACCTTTCCACACAAGCCTCCACGCTTCTGGTTGTCGCAACAGAAGCCGTACAAACAGGCCAAGAAAAAGATGCGCGGATGGACCGTATTGGTCCAGTCACTGAACAAATGCGGCGCAGTTTTATTCTTTTGCACAAGGAAGTTGAAGACGCGATCGCGGCAGCTAATGCACTGGGACTGGACGAACAATCGCGGCATGGCGCACAGTCTCTGGGACTGGCACGAATGGAAGCGATGCTGACCACTACGCTGGACGGTCTTGCGACTGATACGAGAGATCCTTCCAGTCTCAAACCCTACTTGGACAGTTTCGCATCCAGTTTCGAACAATTGTTAAGCCAGGCCGTTAACAACGAAGTTTTGTTTAGAAACAATATTCTGTCGGGCATTGACGCACTGCGTCGCCGGTTGACTTTCATTGCTGTCGGCATCGCATTCGCTACATTGCTGGCGGTGGCGCTTTTCTATTTTGGTTTGATCCGGCCGCAATTCAGGCGTCTGGATCATTTGCAAAGGGCTGCCCATCAGATCGGGCAAGAAGACTTTACCGTGACCCTGCCTGTCACAAGAATGGATGAAATCGGCCAACTGTCGCTTGAAACAAACCGAATGGCCGCAGCGCTTTTGGCACGAAAACAAGACGTAGCGGCCGAATGGGCCAGGTTGAATGAAACCATCGCGCAGCGTACCCAAGAGCTGCAGGCCGCCAATGCCTCTTTGGCTGAAACGGATGAAAAGAGGCGTCGGTTTTTTGCCGACATCAGCCACGAACTGCGGACCCCGCTGACCGTCATCCTTTTGGAAGCCCAAATTGGCAAAAAAGGCAGCCCCAATGCGCAAGACGCTTTCGCGACGATCGAAGCACGCGCGGCGCGTTTAAACCGGCGCATCGACGACCTGTTGCGTCTGGCGCGTTCAGATACGGGCGAGCTTGCACTTGACCCGCAAGTCACCGCGCTGTCCGAGCTTTTGCACGATGTGCGGTTGGAAATTCAAGCCGAAGTTGACAGTGCAGGGATGGTTTTGCACGTTGCCGACATGCCCGACATAAGCCTGCACTGCGATCCCAACTGGGTGCGACAAGTGATCGTCAGCCTGATCCGAAACGCCATTCGGCATGCGCGTCATGGCCAGGACTTGCAGATTTCCCCGGAGGTTGAGACTGCTCGAGCCGGCGTTTCAATTACCGACAACGGGCCCGGGATAAATGCCGAGGATCAACCACGGGTTTTTGACCGTTTCGCGCAGGGCCAATCCGCGACGGCGCACCAGGGCTTTGGCGTTGGACTGGCGCTGGTCCGCTGGGTAATCGAAGCCCAGCAAGGCGACATCACGCTCACCAGCCCGTTGCCCAGAGCCGAGGCCCTTGGCACGGGACCCGGCACCAAAATCTCGGTTCTCCTGCCTTGCGCGCGCGTTTAGTCTGCAACCATGAGCAAGCTCCTTATCATTGACGATGACCCCGAAATTACATCCGCACTGGCGCGCGGGCTCGGTCTGCATGGATACGAAACGGAAACAGAAAACCGCGCAGATCGCGCGTTGAAACGAATACAATCAGGCTCACATGCAGGCGCTATCGTTGATGTTATGCTCGGAGCAGACAGCGGCATCGATCTGGTTCGGGCGGCCCGGGCATCGGGTGCCACTCTGCCCATCCTCATGCTCTCCGCCTTGTCAGAAGTCGAACACCGAGCCGCCGGGCTGGCAGCAGGCGCGGATGACTACGTCGTGAAACCCTTCGATTTCGATGAGTTGGTTGCCCGCCTCAAGGTACAGGAACATCGCGTCAGCCTGATGCGACCTGTGCCAGCGCGCATCTCGCGTGACACCCGCATTCTTTCCAATGATCTCCATGAAACAAGCCTGACAGAGCGTGAATTCTCGTTGTTGGAACTTCTGGTTCAGCACGCAAATACGCCGGTATCGCGCGCCCAAATTTTTGATGCGCTTTGGGCCTGCGAAGGATCAAGTAACGAAAATGTGGTTGACGTGTACATTGGATATCTTCGCAAGAAGCTCTCCTTTTCTGATTTTGGTTTTGAAATCAAAACAGTACGAAATCAAGGCTTCTGCGTGACGGGCCAACTGCCGCTTATCGATGCGCGGTGATATAGACCAAAGTCTTATCGTTTCTTAAAAATTAAGAGTCGCCCCGGAAGCCGACATCTGCAACGGTAGGATAGTAGCGTTGACGCTTTTAGGAGGAAGACTCATGGCTTGGACCAAACCAATCATCCGCGAAATCGAATGCGGCATGGAAATCAACATGTACGGCCCGGACGGCGACGAAGAGCGCGAAGTCCTGATCTAAGTATCTGCGCGCGGGCGTTTAGATGACATTCCGCGCGCACATTCTTGGAGCAGCTGCGGGCGGCGGTCTGCCGCAATGGAACTGTGGTTGCAAAAATTGCGATCTCGCTCGCAATGGTAAAATACCGCCTCAGACGCAGTCGTCGTTGGCTGTCTCAGGCAACGGTGAATCTTGGGCGATCTTAAATGCGTCGCCAGACATACGTCACCAACTCGCGCAGGCCCCTCCCTTGCATCCTACCGGATTGCGGACATTGCCGTTGACGTCGGTGCTCGTCACCAACGGCGACATTGACCACGTAGCTGGCTTGCTGACGCTACGCGAAATGCAGCCTTTCACGCTTTTTGCCACGTCAGGGATTCATGACGTTCTGTCCCAGAACCCTATGTTCGACGCACTCAATGCAGCGGTCGTCGCACGCGAGACGATCGCACTGGATACGCCCTTCACGCTTGCACCGGGAATAAAAGCCACGTTGTTTCCGGTCCCGGGCAAAGTACCGCTCTACCTTGAAGGCGATGTCGTTCAAACCGACCTGATCGGTGATCAAACCGTAGGCGTGACACTTGAGACCAGTGACAAGGCTGCGTTTTACATTCCGGGCTGTGCTCTTTTGACCGATGATCTGCGCGGACGTCTGGAGGGTGCGGATCTGTTGTTTTTCGACGGCACGCTGTGGCAAGATGACGAAATGGTGTGCGCTGGTCTGGGACAGAAAACCGGCGCACGCATGGGACATATGTCCATGAGCGGACCCGACGGATCCCTCGCAGCATTTAAGGAATTGAACATCGGTCAAAAGATCTTTGTGCATATGAACAACACGAATCCGGTTCTGCGGCCTGGATCGGAAGAAAAAGCCGCTGCCGAGGCGGCCGGGTGGACAATAGGCCAGGATGGAATGGAGATCACATAAATGACCCAGACCCGCGACGCATTCGAAGCCCGCCTGCGCCAGATTGGTGCCGAAAGGTATCACGATCTGCATCCTTTCCATGATCTGTTGCACGGCGGCAAGTGCACCCCCGATCAAGTGCGTGCCTGGGTAATCAACAGATATTACTACCAGCACTCAATTCCCATGAAAGACGCCGCATTCATGTCGCGCGTCGAAGATCCCAATTTGCGTCGCCAATGGCGCTCGCGGATCGAAGATCACGATGGCACCTCGGACAATGAAGGCGGTATTCGGCGTTGGCTGCGTCTGGCGGAGGCCGTGGGACTTGATCCTGACTATGTGGCATCCTGTCAAGGTGTGCTTCCCAGCACGAAATTTGCAGTCGATGCCTATGTCCGGTACGTGCGGGAAAAAACGCTTCTGGAAGCGGTCAGCGCGTCGCTGACAGAACTGTTCGCCCCGAAAATCCATGCAAACCGCATCCAGGGCCTTCTGAAAAACTATGATTTCGCGGATGACAGATCCCTTTCTTATTTCAAGAACCGTTTGAAAGAGGCGCCCAAGGATGTTGCCTTTGGTCTCGCATGGGTTTTGGACCATGCGGATACAGCCGAAAAGCAGGATGCAGCCGCAGCGGCTTTGATCTTCAAAACTGACGTGCTTTGGTCCCAACTCGACGCACTCTGGGGCGCCTATGTGGAGCCTGCACGGATTCCGCCCGGAGCCTGGCGTCCGGGTGAAGGCGTTTTGCTTCAGAAGGCCTCCTGACATGCTCGCAACGGATATCCCCGCCCTGCCCCGCGGCGTACGCCTGCATCATGACAAGGTGCGTGATACCTGGGTATTGCTGGCGCCGGAACGCGCGATCACGTTGGACATGGTAGGACACGCTATACTGACGGAAGTGGATGGTGCACGCAGTTTCGCAGACATTACCAGTACATTGGCCAAGCGTTATGACGCGCCCGTCGACGAAATTGTAAAAGACAGCGCCGGGTTTCTTGACGCATTGCGCAATCGCAGATTTCTGGACGTGCTTGCATGACGGCACCCCGCCCTATCGCCATGTTGGCGGAACTGACACACCGGTGTCCGCTGTCCTGCCCCTATTGCTCGAACCCTGTCGAAATGACACGACAGGATCAGGAATTGGACACCGACACATGGGCGCGCGTTTTTCGTGAATCAGCGGAGTTAGGTGTACTGCAACTACACTTATCCGGCGGCGAACCCGCATCGCGCCGCGACCTCGTTGATCTCGTTGTCGCCGCCCGTGAGGCCGGTCTCTATACCAACTTGATCACCTCCGGCATCGGATTGACAGAAAAACGTCTCGCCCAACTGGATGCGGCCGGGCTTGACCATGTGCAGTTATCGCTTCAAGGCACGAATCCGGAGATGGCCGACGAAATTGGCGGCTACAACGGCGGGTTCAAACGCAAATTGCAGGTGGCCGAATGGATCGGCGCTATTGGCTTCCCATTGACGCTTAACGCCGTCTTGCATCGGCGCAATCTGCACCAACTGCCGCGCGCCTTAGAAATGGCCGAAGAAATGGGCGCGCGCCGGATTGAGGTCGCTACGGTGCAATTTCACGGGTGGGCGCTCAAAAACCGCGATGCGCTCATGCCGACCCGCGAACAGGCCAAGGAAGCCACCAGGATCGTGGCGAAGGCGCGCACCGAACTCAAAGGGCGCCTGGTAATTGACTATGTTCCTGCGGACTACCACGAAGACTATCCCAAACGGTGCATGGGAGGGTGGGGTACATCAGGGCTAAATGTCATTCCCGATGGTCAGGTGCTGCCCTGTCATGCAGCACAATCCATCCCGCATTTGACGTTCGATCGGGTACAGGAAAGGTCGCTGAGCGACATCTGGTACAACGGCGACGCCTTTAATGCCTATCGCGGCACCGATTGGATGGCGGACCCCTGCAAAAGCTGCGAGCGTAAAACCATCGACTTTGGCGGATGCCGTTGCCAGGCCATGGCCATTGTCGGAGATGCAGCCGCGACCGATCCGGTTTGCATCAAATCTCCGCACCACGGCGCGCTTCAGGCGCAGGCAGATCAGCATGCCGCACAAGACGAAGCCTCTTTAACCTACCGCGTCTCCCCGGGTAAACTATCTGAACCGGCTCAATAAAGCCGCCAAGGTTGCCCAACCTACCAACGCCTACGCAAAGACACAGCCTTTGTCGCGGCCGACATTCAGGGCACGCGCGAACAGATGCTTGAATGAAAAGACCCATGACATAGACACGCTTCTTTCGAAGTCGCATATATCTTGGATTAGACAGCTTTGGGCTTATACAATCCGTCCCTTAAACCTCTGGCCGGTTTCGCAAAGCGCAACGAAGATTCCATTAAGTATAAAATAATTGTCAGGTTTCACACAAAGGTCGTTCTGATACTGTTCAATTTCGAACAATGCTTTTGATTCGACTTGTTTTATTAGACCTTTTGTCATGGCGCGTCGCAGGCGGTCCTCATGCGGTAGCTATGTTGAAACCTAGAAATGAAACAAGACCGTAACTGCGCACATGACGATGCGCGATTTAGAGTATTGCGCTTGCTCTGGAAGAACCCCGAAATCAGCCAGCGTATGCTCGCCAATGCAATCGGCATGAGTCTTGGGCGCACCCACTATATTCTGAGCGCTCTGATAGAAGCGGATCTGATCAGAACATGCGTGCCTGCTGCGACCAAAGACAAACGCAAATGCGCTTATGTGCTGACCCCAAAAGGCATCGCTGCAAAAAATTCGCTGACAACTCGATTTCTGGAACGTCGGCGCTTGGAGTATGACGCTCTCGAAGAGGAAATCAAAACCCTTGAAGCGGAACAAGAGACCCGTTCGGAGCATTCTCCGACATGCTGAAGCTCTGCGATCTGCCGACTGTAGGTATGTCCTGTTTTAAGGGCAATCAGATGGCCAACAGCGGACAGCCCGCTTTGGCAAATTTGGTAAGAACCGTGCTATTTACAACCCACAAGTTTACGCCAGTCTGTCGATATAAAACGACGCTCGCGGAACTGCTGCCGGGGTCGTATGACCAACTATAGTAGGTTTGCAACGGCCGTCGCGCTCAGGGGGTCCGCGATTTGCTGTTCGTTCCTGATCACCATACTGCTCGCGCGCGCATTGAACACCGCAGAGTACGGGTCCTACATCTTTGCTTTGTCCGTTCTCACCATTCTGGCGATCCCCATACAATCCGGGCTGCCAGAATTGATTGTGCGGGAAGCATCGGCTGCAGACGGCGCTAGCGACCACCGGCGGGTCAAAGGTCTTCTCATTCGGGCATTCCAATTCTCTTTGGTTTTACCTATCCTTATGATGACCATTTGGCTGCTGATTGTTTTTGCTTTTCCACAAGCCTTCGACGTTTTCCCGGAAACCAGTTTGATCAGCCTTGCAATTTTTGCTTTGCCTGCGCTTGCGCTGCTTGCAGTTATCGGGGCGGCACTGCGCGCCTTTCAGGTATACTTTGCCGGTCAAGTTCTAGGCCTTCTTCTGTCCCGCTTGCTCAACCTTGTTCTTCTGGTCGCGGTTGTGTCCCTGCCCTTCTTTGGAACGCTAACGGCCACCTCTGCCATAAGTGTCTACATTTTAGCAGCGGCGGGGACTTTGATTGTGGCGACATATGTTCTCTACAAACAAAAAGGTCGAAACTGGTTTGCCTTGAAGGCACGTTTTGAGACCCGCAAATGGGCAAAAGGGATCCTGCCGCTTTCCCTGATTGCGGGCCTGCAGATCATTGTCAGTAAAACTGATATCGTCATGTTGCGTGGTTTGCTGGGCCCTTCTGATGTTGCGATCTATCATGTCGCCAGCCAATTCGGAAACCTGGTGCTCATCGCCAAATCTGGTGTTCTGATGGTGGCTGGTCCGCGCATGGCGCGGCTCTATGCGGACGCCAACATGCCACGCATGCAAGTTGAACTGTCACAAGCTGCCCGCTTCGTATTTCTATCTGGATTGCCGATTGCTGTCGTGCTGATCCTGTTCGGTCGTCCACTGCTGAACTTTGCTTTCGGGCCGGAATTTTCAGATGCCTATACAACCATGGTCATTATCGCGGTGGGCTACCTCGCGCTTTCCCTTTTTGGCACGATCGATACTTTGCTGAAAATGACAAATCGGGAAAATGTCGTGTTGAAATCCATTGCCATTGCCATTGTGTTAAACATTGCATTGAACGCAATCTTGATACCGTCCTACGGGAACGCAGGAGCGGCTGTGGCCAGTGCGGTGTCAATGTTGGCATGGCGCTGCGTCGTTGTTTGGCAAGCCTACCGAAGCCTGGGTCTTGTATCTTTTGCCATAAGCCCCAAGCCATGACGGCCCCCTTGTTCCTTATGGGTTTGCCAAAAAGCGGCACCACACTTTTGCAACGGGTTCTCGCGAGCCATCCTAAGATCAGTTCCGCGTCGGAACCATGGTTGTTACTGCCCGCATTGCACGCCTTGAAAGGATCGGGGAGCGCCAGTGAATACGGCTCACGTAGCTGTTTTCAGGCGCTCAACCGCACCATTGACGCCCTGCCGAACAATCGATCCGACTATTACAAAGCCGTCGCCACCATGGCTCAATCCATCTATGATGATCTTTCTGAAACCGGAGCCGAGTACTTTCTGGACAAAACACCGCGCTATCATCTGATTGCCGATGCGCTCGTCGATACCTTCCCACAATCAAAATTCATTTTCATCTGGCGCAATCCGCTCAGCGTCATGGCTTCCACGATACTGCACAACAATGACAAGGCGCGCGGATTGCGGTTCGCTGAATTTGACCTCACCAGTGGTTATCAGAACCTGAGCCTGGCGCATAAGCGGCTCGGCAACCGCGCGCTTTGCCTCAACTATGAGGCTTTTGTCGCCGCGCCTGATCAAGAGCTTGCGAAAATTATGCGCTTTCTTGGGCTGAACCCGGACGCAGCGCAAACCGCCAATTTTTCCAAAGTGTTTTACCCGGGAGGCGACAAAAATGGCATCGATCGCACCGGTATAGACACATCATCTCTCGACCGTTGGAAGACGGTTCTGAACGCGCCTGCGCGACGCAGGTTGGCGCAACGGATTTTGGCAAAAATTGACTCCGAAACGCTCTCCCATTGTGGATACCGAAAAGCCGATCTTTCAGTCGAGTTGCGCGCCTTAAAAACGCGCCGATCTCCGGCTCTTTACGGCGAATTCGTTGAGTTGGCCATGGCAGAACTCTATGTTCGCTTGCAAGGACAAGCTGTACGATCCGGTGATCCATCGGCTTTGCTATACTAATGAAATGCGAAACTGTCCGGACGCGTTAAAGATAGAGTGGAAACACCTAACTTAGCACCCAAGAAGGTAGACGATTAATCAACTATGTTTGTCTTATATCCACGCAAATGGAACAAATTCTAACACATATGAGATCATCGTATAAAAATATCCCCAACCTTGATGGATTCAATCACACGAGTGTTTCAAGAAATTCCGGATACCGCGTGACCTCAGTCTTGCTGTTTCTCGTACTGGCCTCTTTGCCGCTTTCCAGCTTTTTCATACCTCTTGGACCGGCTGAACTGAACCCATCAGAGATATTGCTCACCCTGCTTTTTGTCACCATCATCGCTCGCTCGGTTCTGATCGCGGGCCCGATCCGGGTGCCGCGTAAATTGCGTTCACTGGCGTCTTGTGCGGCCGCTCTGGCCCTCGCCGCTATGGTTTCAGGCATCATGTCCGGAAACCTGACCACCGCAATCCGTCTTGGGGCCAGTGTCCTGTTTGCTCTGCTTACCGCGATAGCTTGTTACAGGTTCGGGCCAGCCTTATGGACGAAGCCGGTTTTGATCGGTGTTGCGCTTGCGATCAGTATAGCCTTTGGGCACTTGGTCGGCTGGGTTCCACTTATGGAATTTGAGCGTGTGTCCGGCGGGGTCGCCACGTCCGGCATCCTCCAAACGGGCTATACCGGTTTGGTACATGCGCGCGGCGAATACGGCATCCTGTTGCTGCTTGGAATGGCCAGCGCCATGATCGGATTGCGCGGGAAATGGCGGTGGCTGTTCGTGTTGGCCGTGTTGTTTGCTGGTTTGATCACAGTTTCCCGCAGTACGTGGATCGCTCTGGCAACCACGTCTCTTGTGATGGCCGTTTTGATTTGGTTACCCGGCAAAACACTCTCTGGCAGGTTAAAAGCCCTAGCGCTCTACTTAACGGCCATCGCGGTGTTTGTCGCACCTGCTGCCTATTTTGGCCTTTTTACCTGGCTTCAAGAAAGGTTCACCTTACTGGTTGGCCTGCGCGCATCTTCCTTCGACAATCGGATTGAACAGTTTTCTTACTTTTTTACGCATTCAGACGGCTACTTTTGGTTCGGCGGCGGCAACACGCAATTTCTCCAGACCTTTGGATATGCCATTCACAACACGCAAATGAGCGTTTTTCTGGCCTTTGGGATTTTACCCGCCTTATTTTATTGTGTGTTGTTTCTGGGGGCCATCTGGCAAACGCTGAAAATGGCGGCACGGTCTCGCGACACCCGCGCGCAACGGCAAGCCAGCGTTTTATTGGCAGTGATGTGCGGGTGTTTCATTGAGGCGAGCCTCTACCCCAAATCCAGTTCCATGATCATGTGGGCTCTGATTGGCATCGCATGGGGCCACACAGCATATCTCCGCCGAGGAACGCGCCAGCCTTACATGGCATCCGTGGTGGCACATGAGCAAATTCCAAGTTTACCGCAGAGGTCGTTCTCATGAAGGTATTTGCTGTCATCCCAGTACACAATCGTAAAAATACAACCTTGAAAATGCTGTCCTCGCTCGCTCAGATTTCGCGGCCGCAAGGCGTGGATCTATCCGTATGCGTGATCGATGATGGATCAACAGACGGTACATTCGAAGCGATAAAGAAAGCGCACCCGGAAATCGAGGTGCACCGCTCCGATGGCAATTTGTTCTGGAGTGGCGCAGTTCGGCTCGGCATCGACCATTTTCTTCAAACAGATGCTACGCATCTTTGGCTGCTCAACGATGATCTGACACTCGACCCGCACTGCCTGTCACATATGGTAAAAGCAGCGACTCAACATAGCAGCTGGGTGGTTTCCGCTACCGTGTTGGATCGGGACGACAAGCTTCTTTACGGTGGAATCTTCAAACTGCCGTTCTTCAGGTTCAGAAAAGCAACAGATGACGACTTTGAGAACGGTGTCTGCCATGCTGATACGGTCAACGGGAACTGTTTACTGATCAGCCGTGAAGCGCTTTTGCAGTTTCGCCTGCCAGCGCAAGGTCTTTACCGCCAGGAAGCCTTGGACATGTACATCGGGCTTGAAGCAACGCGTCTGGGTAAGCGGCCAATGATATTGCGAAATGCCACATGTAATGGCGAAGCAAACACTACTAAATTCTGGTTCTACGCAGCGACATCGCCAGTGGGCAATCGGTTGCGGGCATTAATGGGTCCAAAAGGATTACCCCCTAAGATGTACTGGGACTTCTGCAGGAAATTTGCCGGACCGCTCGCGCCATTCTACTTCGTTCGACCCTACGCACGTGTGCTTCTGACGCCAAAATCAAAACCGCGCGCCGTATCTTGAAAGCCCATCATGAAGTTTGCCGGATGTATGATAAAACCCTTTGAAACCTGGCCTGATCGTACGCAGACGAGAAACGAAGGTGGAGTGAGCGCCCCTTGCTGATGCAAAATTCACTGATTGATCCACAAACCATGAAGAAAACGGGTTTGAAAATTTCCCATGTGGTCAGTGGCATCGCGATGGAAGCTGCTGGGCCCTCTTACACTGTCCCTGCCATGGCATTGAGCCAGGGGCAAGCGGGCCATGACGTGACATTGCACTCGCTCGGCGCACCCGTCGCGCCCACCGACGCACCATGGCATGACCTGCGGTACGAGAGGGACAAGACAGCAATTCCCGCCTTGCAAAAGCTCGGCAAGTCTCGCGCTCTTCGGGCCGCACTTGAAGCGGGTGACAGTGATGTTCTGCACGCGCACGGCTTGTGGCAAATGCCCCTTATCTACGCTGCGCAAGCGGCTCAGCGCTCTGGTAAACCCTTGACTGTAGCTCCCCGTGGCATGCTTTCCCCCACGGCCATGCAGGTATCTCGCGGGCGAAAGAAACTCTTCGCTTTGGCCTGCCAAAACAAAGCGCTTGATCGTGTGTCGATGTTCCATGCAACCGCGATTTCAGAATATGAAGAGATTAGAAACCACGGCCTGGGCCAACCAGTCACCATCATTCCAAATGGCATTGATGTCCGCCCTGCCCGCACGCTGGATCGCAACCGACAAACCCGAACTGTGCTGTCTCTCGGGCGTCTGCATCCCCATAAGGGTCTGAACCTGCTGATCCGTGCTTGGGCGCAGATAGAAAAGGCCCACCCTGAGTGGCAACTTCAAGTGATTGGCCCGGATCAAGTCGGACATAAAGCAGAGCTGCAGAAACTGGCCTACGCATTAAATCTGAAAAGGGTCAAAGTATCAGAACCAGTCTTCGGATCACAGAAATGGGACACCTATGCGCAGGCCGATCTCTTCGTCTTGCCAAGCCGCAGCGAAAACTTTGCCGTTTCAGTTACAGAAGCGCTGGCCGCCTCGGTGCCTGTCATCAGCAGCAAAGGCGCTCCCTGGGCTGGGCTACAAACCCATGGCTGCGGTTGGTGGATCGATCTAGAGGTCTCCGAACTGGCAGCAGCCCTCAACAACGCCATGTATCTCGATGATGCAGCGCGAGAGAACATGGGCGCGCGCGGGCGTGCCTGGATGATGCGTGATTTTTCATGGCCCGCGATCGCAGGCGACATGATTGCATCCTATCGCTGGCTGCTGGAAGGCGGTCCTCCCCCGCCACAGGTCAGGCTGGACTAAAATGGCGCATCAAAACGTCAACACCTTGAAAACCCGCCGCGAGACACGCGCGAACACGCCATGAAAGTTGGGCTTTTCACATATCATTTCAGCGACAACTACGGCGCCTTGTATCAGGCCTATGCTTTGCGCAAGTGGTTCCAAGACCAGAATGTGACGGCGGATTTCATCAACTATCACCCGACTTATGTCGAAGAAGGTGGCCCCTTGGACCGACCATGGAACCCAGCCTTGTGGCGCAAAAACGCGACGATCCTCTATATGAAACAGTCCCATTTGGCGCGGCGATGGTTCGGCGATCACAGTCAAAAGGCGTCTTTTGATGCATTTCGACGTGATCAACTGGGGGTCAACGGTGCGCGGAGGCTGTCCGCCACCGAACTCCAAAAGGATGTCGCGGACTGTAAGCTTTTGGTCTGTGGTTCCGATCAGATTTGGAACCCTTCGATCCAGCGGGGACTTGACCCTGTTTACTTCCTGAGTATCGCCGGTACCGACCACGCCCGGAAAGTCGCCTATGCGCCCAGTTTCGGGCGCGCCTCAATCGAAGCAAAATACCATTCGCAACTCGCCCACATGTTGGGGGAGCTGGATGCAATCGCGGTTCGCGAAGACAGTGGGCTAGACATCATCCAAACCGCATGCGGGGGTGCAAATGGCGCCTTGGTGGTCCCGGACCCCACAATATTGCTTGGGCAGTTTGATGCATTACTTGCCGACACATTGACCCGCGATGACAGCACTTTCTGCTATGCGCTACGCACAGACGAGACTATTCGCGATGTCGCGGAAACAGTGCAATCTGAACTCGGCGGCCCGTTGATCTCCTCTCGTAACAGCCGGCAACGTTGGCGCGACATCGGCGAAGGCGCCGCTCCTGGGCCGGTTGAATGGTTGCAAATGTTAGCGCGGTCCAAAATGGTGATCAGCAATTCGTTTCATGGAATTGCTCTGAGTATCGTTCTGAACCGTCCTTTCATCGCCGTGGCCTTGCCCGGCAAGCGGGGAAGCCTGAACACAAGGGCGCAAAATCTGCTGAAGCTTTCCGGTCTCGAAGACAGAATGGTGCTCAGTAGCGACGCAGGTCAAGTCAGGCGGCTTGCTGCGACCCCGATAGACTGGGAACCCGTCAATACGCGCCTTGCTGCGGTCAGACAAACGGGTGCCGAGTTCCTGCAAAAGCAACTCGCCGCATGTAGTCTTGAAGCGGGTAAGCCCCCAGCAAGTCGGAGAACTTGCGCGTGAGCAATGGTTTGCGTGCGGTATTGGACAACGATCTGTGTGTCGGGTGCGGCGCGTGCGCCTTTGCAGTTGGCAGCGAAATGAAACTTGATGATTACGGTTTCTATAAGCCTCATTTTGACGAGGGTGTTGACGCGCTCGACAGCGAAGTCGAAAAAATCTGCCCGTTTCTGGCGCCTGAGCTAAACGAAGATGTGTTAGCGGACCGTTTTCTTCAACAAACACCGCACAGAGACGAACATCTGGGCAAACACATCGATGTCTTTGCCGCTCACGTTGAAGAGCAGGGCTTTCGAGAGTCTGGCAGTTCGGGTGGTATGGGATCGTGGATCGCGGTTGAACTACTGCGCCTGGGACTGGTGGATGGGGTCATTCATGCCGGTCCCGTTGCACGAGATCATGCCGAAGACCCATTCTTCAGGTACCAAATCAGCCGCACCGTTGATGAGGTGCGCAGTGCTGCCCATTCACACTACCATGTGGTGGAAATCTCGCAGGTTTTGGCGCAGGTAAAGCAGGTTCCTGGCAAATATCTGTTTGTCGGTGTCCCCTGCATGGTCAAAGCCATAAGGCGTGCGCAACTCGCCGACAAGGTGGTCGCCGAGCGTATTGTCTTTGCCATGGCCCTTGTGTGCGGACACCTCAAAAGCACGCATTGGGCTACCTCGCTGGGATGGGCAACAGGCATTGAACCGAAGGATATTGGCGCAATTACCTTTCGGGTCAAATCTCAAAACGTCCCGGCTAAGGCATACTTCTTTGGCATAGAAAACAAGCAAACGGGTGTCACTTCCGTACATGATTCCGCCCCGATTACCGGCGGCAAATTCAATCTCGGAGCCATGATGCCGGAGGCTTGCAATTACTGTGACGATGTCGTCGGAGAAACCGCAGACCTCACAATTGGCGATGCTTGGTTGCCTCGATATGCCTTTGATTGGCAAGGCAAAAATATGGTGGTGTCACGCAACGAAACTCTAAGTACAATAATTGATAACGCATCGGCGGAGGGCCGCATCAAGATCGACCCAATGACCGCAAAAGAAGCACGACAGGCGCAAGCAGGCGGGTTTAGGCAACGACGCGAAGGGCTGGCCTATCGCTTGCATCTGGCCGAGTCCCTTGGACTGTGGGTCCCAGTAAAACGCAACTTGCCAGACATAAGCCAACCCAACGCCTTGCGCGCGCGGATATACAAGTTACGAATGGATGCCTCCCAAAAATCGCGTCACTCTTTCCGTAACGCTTTGGATAAAAAAGACTTTTATATATATGATCGCGATATGAAAAGCACATTCAAACACCTGCGCCGCCTGGAGCTTTGTGTCGCTTTTTTCCGTGTTCTGACCATCAGGCTGCAAGCTTTGATGTCCGGCGTTCGGTCATGAATGACCAACCAAAACGCCTGTATGTTGACCACTTCGGAACACGTCACAAGGCCGCGCGCGCGATCTGGGTGTTGGCGCGGGTTACACTTTTCCGGACAACTCCGGGGCCACTTTTCAAAGGGTGGCGACGCTTTTTATTGCGCTGCTTTGGGGCCACCATCGGCCGCGGGTGCAGGGTCGATGCCAGTTGCCGCATCTGGTCACCCAAGAACCTTAAGATGGGTGATTTTTCCTGCCTTGCAGATGGCGTGGATTGTTACAACGTGGCGCCCATCACCATTGGCGATTACGCGACCGTCAGTCAGCGCAGTTTTCTTTGTTCTGCCAGCCACGAAACGCATACCCTCAAGCGCGGACTTATCTTTGCCCCCATCGCGATTGGAAAACAGGCCTGGGTTTGCGCCGAGGCGTATGTCGGGCCGGGTATTTGCATTGGCGACGGGGCAATCCTCGGAGCGCGCGCGGTCGCGACCCGCGACTTGGACAAGTGGAGTATCTATGCTGGCAATCCAGCCCGGCGGCTGTCTGCCCGAGAAATCGATCAATGATATGACAAGCGCCGGGGGAAACCGCCGTTGGGCAAAGACAAGTTGATCGCATGATGTTGACGGCCATCATTCTGACCAAAAACGAAGAACGCCATATTGCGCGCGCGCTGCGCTCGCTGACGGGCATAGCCGACCGCTGCATTATCGTGGATTGTGGATCGACGGACCAGACCGTAACGCTGGCAAAAACCGCTGGCGCTACGGTGCTTGAAAACCCTTGGGTCAACTATGCAACCCAGTTCAACTGGGCCTTGGATCAGCTGCCTGCCGACACGCAATGGGTGTTGCGACTGGATGCAGATGAGGTGGTCACACCGCGGCTGGCTTCGGAAATCAAAGCGTTTTTGACGGGGCCTCCGGTAGATAAAACAGGCGTTTATGTCTCTCGGCGTATGAAATTCCTGGGCCGCCCCATTCGGTGGGGGGGTGTTTTCCCCGTCCGTGTCTTGCGGATTTTCAGATATGGCCATGGTCGGTGCGAAAACAGATGGATGGATGAGCACCTCCTTGTTGAAGGTGAAACGATGGGGTTCGCCGGGGAAATCGTTGATGACAATCTCAATTCGCTGACGTGGTGGACCGATAAACACAATTCCTATGCGGCGCGTGAAGTCGTTGATTTGCTAAACCTTGAATACGGCTTCATGACCCATGAAACGATCGCCGATTTTGGCGGCGGTCAACAGGCCGGTCTCAAGCGTTGGCTTAAGGAAAAACTCTATGTGCGTCTTCCCGGCGGCCTGCGGGCCTTTGTCTATTTTTTCTATCGCTACTTCATCCGGTTGGGCTTTTTGGATGGCAAGGAAGGTACCGCTTTTCACGTTCTTCAGGGGTTTTGGTACAGATATCTCGTGGATCTCAAGCTTTTCGAAGTGAAAGCCTACATGAAAAAACATGATGCAGATGTTACCACCGCGATCCGAAATGTTCTGGGCATTAACCTCATGGATAATCGGTCTCAGTAAATTGATGTTGAGATGAAAATATCCATTATCACAGCCGTTTACAACCGTGCGGCCACCGTGGCCGAGGCCTTGGCCTCTGTTCAAGGTCAGTCCTGGCAGAATATCGAACATGTAATACAGGACGGCGGATCTACCGATGGCACGCTGGAAATCATCCACTCTGTGCGAAACCCCAGGATCAACCTTGTCAGCATGCCGGACGATGGCATCTATGATGCAATCAACCGTGGCATAGAGCGCGCGACCGGTGATGTGATTGGCCTGATGCATTCCGATGATGTCTTTGCCAATGACACCGTGGTGCAGCAGGTGGCGGAGACCTTCGAAGATCCGCAAGTCGATTGCGTCTACGGCGACCTGCAATATGTCGCGGCCCATGATGTCGATCGGGTCATTCGGCACTGGACTTCCGGACCTTACAAACGTGATCTTTTAAGGCATGGCTGGATGCCACCCCATCCAACGTTTTACATCCGCAGCGCAATGCTGGAGCGGCTTGGCAACTATGATACGTCCTTTCAGATCGCAGCGGATTATGACGCAATGCTGCGTTGGCTCTGGACGGGACATCTGCGGGCCGCCTATATCCCGCAGGTGATGGTCAAGATGCGCGTCGGCGGAGAAAGCAATCGGTCGCTGTCGCGCATCCTTCGAAAAAGTACGGAAGATTACCGAGCCTTACGCAACAACGGCGTCGGCGGTGTGCACGCCTTGATGCGCAAGAACATTCGTAAAATCAGTCAATTCAGGTTATGAAAAGCGAGTATTCGAATGAGTAAGACGGCACTTATCACCGGGATCACCGGCCAAGACGGTTCATACCTTGCGGAACTCCTGTTGGAAAAAGGCTACGATGTCCACGGCATCAAACGTCGTGCGTCCTCGTTCAATACCCAACGGATAGATCACATTTATCAAGACCCGCATGAAAGTAATCCGCAGCTGAAACTGCATTATGGCGACCTGACGGACAGCTCCAACATGACGCGCATTCTGGAACAGGTGCGACCCGATGAAGTGTATAACCTCGGGGCTCAATCGCATGTAGCGGTGAGTTTTGAAGCGCCAGAATACACGGCCGACGTGGATGCAACCGGCACCTTGCGTCTGCTAGAGGCCATCCGGTTTTTGGGTATGGAGCGCAGCACGCGGTTTTATCAGGCTTCCACCTCCGAGCTTTACGGGCTGGTGCAAGAGGTCCCGCAGACCGAGACCACGCCCTTCCATCCGCGCAGCCCCTATGCGGTGGCCAAGATGTATGCCTATTGGATCACGGTCAACTACCGCGAGGCTTACGGGATGTATGCCTGCAATGGCATTTTGTTCAATCACGAAAGTCCACGCCGCGGCGAGACCTTTGTTACCCGAAAAATCACACGTGGGCTGACCCATATTGCACAAGGATTGGAAGACTGTCTCTACATGGGTAACATCGACGCGTTGCGCGACTGGGGGCACGCCAAAGACTACGTGCGTATGCAGTGGATGATGCTGCAACAAGACACAGCAGAGGACTTCGTGATCGCGACCGGCAAACAGTATTCGGTGCGCGACTTCATCACATGGGCCGCTCAGGACCTTGGGATCACCTTGCGTTTCGAAGGGACCGGACTGGAAGAAAAAGGCATTGTCGATGCCATCGCCGGAGTCAAATCACCTGGTGTTAAAAAAGGCGATGTCATCGTCCGCATTGACGCAAGGTACTTTCGGCCCGCAGAGGTCGAAACTCTGCTGGGTGACCCGTCCAAAGCCAAAAACCTGCTGGGTTGGGAGCCTGAGATCACAGCGCGTGAGATGTGTGCGGAAATGGTGGACGAAGACCTCAAGTCCGCAAAAAGGGTTGCGCTGCTAAAAGAACACGGTCTCGATCTGCCCGTTTCTTTGGAAAGCTGAGGATCATATCATGAGCACTTACGTTGCAGGACATCGGGGCATGGTGGGCAGCGCCATCCTGCGAAAACTGCAGGTACAGGGTGTTGAGACACTGACGCGCACCCATGCAGAACTCGATCTCACCCAGCAGGCCGCCGTGCGGAGTTTCATGCAAATTGAAAAACCCGACACTGTTATCCTGGCTGCGGCCAAGGTTGGTGGTATCCACGCCAATAACACATACCCTGCCGAATTTATCTACGAAAACATCATGATAGAATCGAATGTCATCCATCAGGCCTTCGAGGCTGGCGTTCAGAACCTGCTGTTTTTAGGGTCATCCTGCATTTATCCAAAGTTGGCCGACCAACCGATGCGGGAGGATGCACTGCTGACGGGACCTCTGGAATCTACGAATGAGCCCTATGCGATCGCTAAGATTGCAGGGATCAAGCTTTGTGAAAGCTACAATCGTCAGTATGGGGTTGATTACCGCTCGGTGATGCCAACCAACCTGTACGGGCCCGGGGATAATTTTCATCCGGAAAACAGCCACGTTCTGCCTGCATTGATCCGCCGATTTCACCAAGCGACTCAATCAGGCGCAAATACTGTATCTGTCTGGGGTTCCGGCACACCGCGGCGGGAGTTCCTTCATGTAGACGATATGGCAGATGCAACTTTGTTCGTCATGGAGCTCGACAAAGCAACCTACGACCGAGAAACAGATCCAATGATGAGCCATATCAATGTGGGCTCCGGCACCGACGTATCGATCCATGACTTGGCTGAAACAATTGCGCGCACCACCGGTTTCCAGGGCGACATTGTATTTGACGCGACCAAGCCGGACGGGACCCCGCGCAAACTGATGGATGTAAGCCGCCTTTCGCGCATGGGGTGGCAGGCGACAATTGATCTTGAGGATGGCATCCAAGAAACTTATGCTTGGTTTCTGGATCAAAGCGAGCGCGCGCTCCGGCAATCATAATAACGACTTCAGTGAAATAATTGATCTTATAGCATCGCCGCCAAGTCAGAAAACGCCCCAAAACCAAAACCCGGTTTTGGGGCGTTTTCTTTTTTAAATCGGGCAGTTCAACAATTAGTTTGACGTACCGATCGTTGCATCCCTGACATATTCCGCTGGCGTTGGTGTGAAGTTCGTCAAGACCCCAAACACTGCCGAGATTTCCTCGTTCACACTGTCGGATATATAGATCAGGTCATTTCTTCCCATTTTGAATTCTTTAGCAGCGAACAAGGCTTGCGGCTTCGATAGATCGATATTGAATATCGCCGGCACTGGGCCGGACCCAAAAACAGTGACATCAATACCCAGATCTGCTGCGGCGGCAGACGATATCTCACGGTATACAAATACGCCCTTTTTGTCGGCGCGACGGTTGAGAAGCCCGCCCGCACGGCTGAGTGCTTCCGCGAGACTGATAACGGGCTGGTCGTATGTAATTGTATTGTTCACACCACCGGCGCCTAAAACGGTCAAACGGCGGTTTGGAGGCTCAACCGAAATGACATCTCCCGCACGCATATGAATGTTCAGACTTGGGTTTTCGTACACCCGATTCAATGTGGCTCGGCCTGTAACACCTTGGCGGCTCAACGAAATTTCCAAATCTTCGGAACGACCATCAGGGCCGCCCGCTTCAGCCAACACTTCAACCAAGAACATGTTGTTCTGGTTAAGCGAAAATGTGCCCGGGTTGACAACAGCACCCAAGATGGAGACCCGCGCGCTTCGACGTTCGGAAATGCGCACGATCACCGAAGGATCAACAAGAACCTCTCCGAGACGGCTTTCTAGCAATTGTTCAAAGTCTTGCGCAGTTTGGCCTTGGGCACTGACGCGACCAAGCGGCGGCACACTGATCATGCCATCCGACCCGACCTCTTGAGAAGGCAATGTAGTTGTGGAAATCGGCGACAAGGTCGAATTTGTCAGATCGATGAAGCCACTTTCGCTGGTCGATACAATCGAGACTTCCAAAATATCGCTGGGGCCAATCACTACGGGAGCAGATCCGGTGTCCGGGATGAAACTTGCGGATTGCGAGCGATCAAGCCAGTCAGATGACGCCTTTGCAGAACGCGAACTAATCGCAACCACGGCAAAGGGTATATCCTGTTCGCTCTCAGCAATAACGGCTTGCTCGTCGGTAAAAATACTTTCTGTGCGGGGGCCACTTCCAGCGCACCCAAACAAGAGGGCCGTGGCCATTAGTCCGGCTATATATCGCATTGAAACCACTCGCTCGAATATTTTTGACCACATGAACACATCATCAGGGTTCAAGGCAATTACGACAGATTTGCTTTATCCCGCTTGTGGGATGCGTGCCACAGATCGAAGGCAACCTGACGCGTGAGAATCAGGTAGTGCACCTCAAACTGCAGAGGATGATGCGTATTTTTTGCACAGCGTGGTTAACATTTTCTTGCCATGGTTGAAGGGAAAATACCCTGTGGTTGTTTTTACCCATACATAACAGAATTATGAGCAAAAATAATAAGTTATCGTTTTTCCGCGACACGCTCCATGCTAACTTTGAAAAGTTATTGATGAACGGTAATCGAGTGTTTTCTTAGTTGGATGGTTCCTTTGCAATGCGACGATATTTTAACATCGACCACTACACAGAGTTTTGCTCCGGCAGCCCTGTTCTGTGCCCAAGCACCTATCAAATTGAGGATTTGCTGACAAAGGACGTCCCCAATTGGTCTTTCAAATACCGTGCCTTCAGATTCGTTCTGGACTTGGTGTGCGCTGTTTCAGCGCTACCGCTGATCGCATTAATGGCGATGGTCTTGTGGGTGGTGAACCCGTTTCTGAACCCAGGACCCGTATTTTTCAGGCAATTCCGCGTTGGTCAGTTTGGACAGCCTTTCCGCATGTGGAAATTCCGTACGATGATGCCCTCAGAAATTGAAAGCCGCGACCCAAACGTGGCGCTTGAAGAAGAACGGATTACGATTTTGGGGGGTATGCTGCGGAGATCCCGTCTGGATGAGATCCCCAACCTCATAAATGTCCTGCGCGGTGAAATGAGCGTGGTTGGGCCACGGCCTGACGCGGCAAGCCATGTTGAATACTACTCTGGTAAAATTCACGGGTATTCTGAGCGCCATCGCGTCAAACCGGGAATAACCGGCTTGGCTCAGGTCGAACAAGGATATGTAGAAGACGAGACTGCGACGAAAGTAAAAACCAAATACGACAATCTCTACGTGGAACGCAGTTGTGGACGCATGGATTTATACATCCTCTACCGCACAATTGGTGTTGTCACGAGCGGGATCGGGGCAAAGTAACGCCACGATCAATAGAACGACTACGGAATTGAATTTGAACCAATCTTTGAGCTATAACTTTGAAGCCAAGGCCAACGGAGTTGAACGATGAATAGAGTAAGAACGAGCTTAATGGCAGCAGCTTTGTTGACGATGGCATCTGTGCCTGCGTCAGCCATGGCAAATGAAGAATTGGTGGCGTCTCTGAATATGCGCATTGATGAAATTTCAGTACAGATTTCTGACCTTCAAACACTCATCGACGCCGGTGGTCCCGCGCGCCAACTGGCGGTCTTTAGAAGTCAGCAGCAGTCTTTGAACGTCCGTCGTGGACAACTCGTGGCGTTACTTCGCGTCATTCCAAGCGTCCCCGTGGAAAACGAGCAGCTTCAGGAAGACATCGTCACCTTTCAGGATGAAGACGTCAGTCCGACCTGATGCCAGCCAACTCTTTTAGGTAAGGTGCCGCGTCGGTATAAAATTCAAATGTTTCATGATCGAAGCGGCGCAGCGTGGAAAAATCACGCTTTACGGCTTGGATATCCTGTTCCGACAAACGAATGTTCGCCAGTTCAGGTGTGGTGACTATGCTGACGAGATTGACCCGGGTGGCAGCCAATACTCTGTTGTAAGGTGCCAATTCCCACGAGTTCCTGAGTGATGTCAAAGCAATCTCATCGGCACCCAGACGGGCATGCCCCCAGGCAAGCGATGCCCAGGCGTGAGCGTTGCCTGGGTCAGAGTCGATAGATTCCTCCAAAGCATCTACTGCAGCCCGCGCGCGCTTCTCAGCCATCTCAATTGTGGCAATCTCATCGCCGGCTTCAGTTTCCGAAGAAACCAGCGCATCTGCTGCCAGAAAACCATAGCCCCGTTGAAACGCATAAGTCGCCTTGTCGTACATTGCGGAATTTGTCGCGACCCGCCAATCGCCGAAAATGGTTGGTTTGCGCAAATCGGCGTCAAACGCCGGCACATTGGAGAGTGTCAAAAAAATAGACGCCCCTGACAGGATCAGGAGCGCCCCGTAAAAAACCCGCATCCGGTCAGGACTTTTTGTTTCTTCTGCGCAATGCAACAACTGCAAAAGCGCCAGTTAACAGCAATGGCAAGGAACCGGGTACTGGCACAGGAGTGGGTAGATCGTCCAGTGGTTCAATGCTGCTGATTTCCAGGTTAATGCCGACCGCAGCACCAAACTCATCAAAGCGCATGAATTCACCGCCGAACGAGAACAGGTCAGGCGCGATGCCGATGATGTTGGGATCAGCCAGCGATGCGCTTGCGTCCGAGGTGGCCAGAAAGAACCCTGCCTCTTCAAGCTCAGTTCCCGTTGCTTCATCCGCGATTGCAAAAGCGAAAAGAAATTCCGGTTGGCTCCAAGTCTGCGACACGCCTCCAAGCGTGAGGCTAAGGTCAAAAGACGTTGGGTTTAAATTCAACCCATCAAAAAAAACGAACGAGAAGAAGACATCGTCGGTATCGTAGGACAAGCTCAATGTGCCGGCCGGGTTGTCCGGGTCTACAAAATTAGTTTCTTGCAGACCTGTAGACGCATTGAAGTTCGACGTCACGAAGGCGTCAAGAGTGAACGAAACCGGAGCAGCAATCGCCGCGCCTGCCATTGTAATCGCAGTCGCCGTGACCGCTAGAAAACGTTTAACCATCATATCAATAACCCAACTTTTTTCCGACTGCGCTCAATTGCGCTTAAACAAAACTATCGTTGAAAATACACGGAAATTTCTGGTCGATCCAGTAAAAATTGGGTTTATCGGGGCATTTCAACTTACGGTAAGCAAGCCCTCCGGTACACAACTCCAATTAGAGAAATAATAGCCTCTAACTGCCGTAATAGTCCTTATATTGGCCTTTGTAGTAACTGTAGCCTTCGTAAGAATAACGACTCGCTTTGTCTTCGTTGATCATTGTCATCACAACGCCGGCAATAGGGGCATCAATGGACTTCAACTCCTTCAACCCTTCCATCACCGCACCGCGCGGCGTGGAGTCCCACCGAACGGCGTAGACTACCGCATCCACCAGCTTTGAAATGATGCGTGCATCGGTCACGACCAACGTTGGTGGCGTATCGAGAATGACAAGGTCGTAAATCTTCGACAGCTCTTGGATGAGATCCTGAAACTTCTTGGAGGACAAAGCATCGGCGGCATTGATCTTGCTGGCACGCTGACTACTGCGCGTCATGAGAACATGCAGCCCTGTGTCAGGATCCTTGAAGATCGCCTCATTGACAGGGCTCGTACCTTCCAGAACAGAAATGAGCCCTGGCTTCCCGTCTGCGGCATTCAAAAGACGGGCAAGCACAGGCAAGCGTAAATCGCAGTCCACGATGATGGCCGATTTTCCCATCTGGCGGCTGGTCATTGCAACCAGCATCGACGATGTGGATTTTCCTTCGCGTGGGATCGACGACGTGAACATCACTACCTTTGGGGTCTTGTCGATGTTGGAAAACAGGATGCTTGTGCGCAGATTGCGGATGGATTCCGCCAATGAAGAAGACGGCTTTTCGCGCAGATGTTTGATGATGTCGCTGCGTTTTGTCCGGTTGCCGAGGGCCGGTAGAACGCCAAGGACATTCTCCCCGCTCAAGTCTTCCAATTGGTTTGGTGTGCGGAATGTGTTGTTCAGCCTGTCGAGCAGAAACACGATTCCGATCCCGACGATTCCGCCCAAGATCGTCGCAAGCATCAGAACGCGGGTCTTGGCCTGACCTTCTGGCAACAAAGGCTGTTCTGCCGGTGACAGCACGCGCGCATCCGCTTCCTGCAGGTCTTCCTGCTCAGATGTTTCCTGTAAACGCCCCAGAAAATTCTCATAAAGCACGCGACTGGCTTCTGCCTCACGATCCAATTGCCGCAATTGCACCTCATTGCGCGACTGCTGCAGCGCTTTTTGCTCAAGCCGGCGAACCTCACTCTCCAGTGATGTCTCTTGCGCCTGAGCGCCACGCAGATCAAGTTCAGCTGCCGAAACGATGCGACGTGCCTCATCACTGATGTTACGCTCTACCTCAGAAATCTGCTGCATCAGGCGTACAAGAGCGGGGTGACCTTCACGTACCGAGCTTTCCAGAACAACTTTCTGACCCAGCAGCTCATTTCGTTCTTCCCGATAGGTCTGTATCAAATTGGACGCGCGGAACTCGGATATCGCACCCAGGTCCCGGTTTTCTTCCACGGCGGATGTCAACCGATTATAAAGCGATGCAAGACGGGAAGCCTCCGCCCGAAAGCTTGCCAGAGACCCGTTGAGTGCTTCAAGCTGTTGACGGGTAACTGCCAGCGTTTGCCCAGTTTCATCAGACAACTCGACACGCGCCGCTTCAACCTTGTCTTCGGCCAACTGGACCCGTTCCTGCAATTCGTCAACGCGGGCGCTTAACCAGGAGGTCGCTGCACGCGTGGCCTCCAGCTTGGCCTCGAGCTGATCCACGATGTATTGCTCAGCGATGGTATTCACGACGCGGGCTGCCGTGCGCGGGTGATCCGATACAAAAGATATTTCAATCACGCGACTGCGGCCAACAGGGGTCAGTTCAATCCCTTCGAGCACGTTGTTGATGACTTGCAAGCGTTCTTGCCGTGCCAACTCCGATGCTTCCGGCGTGGGCGGCGGCGGCGCGATCAACCCGACGTTCATGGCGAAATCGGTCAACTCCGGCGGCATCGCCACACTCAAGCCAATGCGTTCCAGAATCGTCGGCTCATGGACACGCAAACTGGGATTGAACTCCGGATCCTCATCCAGCGCCAATTCCTCGATCACCCTTTCGATGAGCTTGGTCGATCGCAAAACTTCGATCTGATCTTCGAGTTTGCTGGCATCAAACTGCTGATCAACCAGAACTTCCTGAATATTCACCACATTGGTTTGCTGAATGTCGAACATCACTTTGGCAGAGGCGCGATAGGTCGGTTCCATCTGCGACACAACCAACACCCCAAGCACAATCGCGATCAGTGTGGTGATCATCACGATCCACTTGCCACGCCAGAGCGTGGTGAATAGCGTGCGCAGATCGATCCGATCATCGTCGTCACTTGCTGCAATGCCTGGTGCTTGCATCATGGTCACCGGATAGGACGCGGCTTGATCCGTTTTATTCAATTTCACAAACCGTCCTTTCAGACTTTGCGCTGCACTGGAGTATCACAGACGTTAAACAGGACACGAACTCTCACAAAACTGCCTTGAATGGCATACCATGCTGCTGGCTAATCTCATAATGAATCGACTGCGTTATAGGGTTGATTGTCTTATGTTTTCGCTAATTTTCAATCGTCGGATTCACTACCCGCAGGTCCTTGGGGCAGTTTTTCCCGACTTCGAGAACCTGCATTCTCGCTTTCAAAACTCAGACGCGCCGATGGGGTGTCTGTCCGCATCTTACGGTCCATCGCCTCACGGCCAAAACTCTGTGCAAACCCAAGAGCAAGGATCACGGAAAAAAGGCCCGCCGTCGCTGGCATCTGCAAACTGAAGTCAAAGACAGAATGAAAGGCCGCCGTGGCAACGCACCCCAGGGCAAAACAAGCGAAAACCCGGTTGCTTCGGCGTTCGACCGAACCCCGCCAGATGCGCCAGATCAGCAGCCCCTGCCCCAGAAAAAAAACCAACGCCGCGGGAATACCAAGACCGAATGCCACTTCCAGGTAGGTGCTATGCGCCCGCACCCATTCACCCACTGCGCCCTCGAGCGGAATATAGGGTCGGAAGGCCTCGTGAAACGCACCAAGACCGTGCCCCAAAAAAGGCCGATCCAGGATGCCTTCGATCATTCCGGGATAGACAACAAACCGCCCGCCGGATGCATCCGTCGCCAGAAGACGTTCCATCAAACCCGTCGCGCTGGTGGCACCAATGAAAATCAACACCGCACCGATCAGCCCCAACATGACCGGATCCCAACGGGTTTTGCCGCCGCGCCACGCCACGAGAAAAACCGCAAGGCCCGCAAGTGCCGCACCGCCCCCCGCCCGCGATTGGGTCAGCGACAATGCACCAAGGCAGAGCAAAACCCCCAGGCCAAATATCCAACCACCGCCGAAAAACGCCTCCAAGCGCGAACGAAGGCCTGTGTTGCTGTTTTCGGTCACAAAAAGATAGGCGGCAATATTGGCCAGCACCCCGAAGGCCGCGTAAGTGGCATAGCTGTTACGATTGACAAAACTGGCCTGCACCACGCCGCGCTGCGCCCAATCATCCAGAATGACATTGCTGCCAGTCAGAAAAGCGTAAAGGCCATAAGCCGCCAAGGCACTGGAAAACAGTGCGATGATCTTGAGCACAAGACCCGCGCGCGTTGAGCTGGTGCAGGTCCAGACCATCATCACGAAAATACAGGCATAGCACAAAAGCCGCATGACCGCATGACGCCCCTGCCCCGGATCCGCCGAAATCGCTGGCGCCACTTCCGGCACCAGATCCCAAACCGGATGCGCCAAACCAGTCAACACGCCCGGAGTGGACTGCACCCACCCCCAAAGCACGGCCGACACAAACAGAACCCCCGGCAAAAACGCCTCTCGCAGCGCCAAGGGCAGCGGATTTGCAAAGATCACAGCGACCTGAAGCGCAAAGGCAAAAAGGACAAAAAGGCTCAGAAAGGACCACGACACCGGCCGGTTCGCCCCGAGCGCAAGCGCAAACAGCAAGACAATCACCAACACGAACATCCCGATAACACCCTGAAGCCCGGTCAGCCGCTGCCGTCTCACGACAAAAGATCCAGCACATCCACTTGCAGAAATTGCGCGCCCTCATCCAGGCGGACCGCAGTCAAACGGCCGGAATAACAAGCCCCGGTATCCACGCAAATCCGTTCCGGGCGCACAACGGGCTCATATTCCGCAAAATGGCCATGAATCAACCGACGCCCGGGCATGCCGGACTTTTGACCTGACGGCCGACGACCCCACAACAAGGCCATATCAGGTTGTGCAGTCAGTACGAGTGTCGGATCAAGGCTGGCATGGGCGCAGATCACATCGCCCGAGACAATATAGCGTTTAAGCGATTTCAAAAACGGCAGATGGATGCTGGCTTTTTCCTGCAGTTTTTCGCGTATGTCGCACAGTTCCGTCTCATCCGGCTCCCGTGATACCGGATCCAACCCGTAACTCAGCACCGTTTGACGCCCACCCCAGCCCAGCCAAGCGGAACCTGCCACGGGATCTTCCAGAAAGGCCAGCATTGCGGCCTCATGGTTGCCCATCAGAAATTCACAGGCCTGCGCGGATTCGTCTTTGAGCGTGCTCAGCGTGTCAAGAACCTCTGCTGAATGATCGCCCCGATCCACATAGTCGCCCAAAAAGACAAACCGTGGGCGCCGTTCATCGCTTGCTGCTTCGGCGTCCTCGATGATTTTGTCCAACATGGCGACCAAAAGATCATTTCGCCCATGGATATCACCAACGACATAAAGACGCTCTGTCGGAGCCACGCCAACCGAAGCTTCCAACTGCTGCTTCGCAGTTGGTTTAAAAAACCACTGAAACACTTTTCCAACTACCACACTTGCTCCAACGACTTGGTATATCAATTAGCGGCGGTGACCTATCAAAACCATACAAATAAGTTAAAATTCCAAACTACACGAAAGACAGTCTTCTTTTACTGGGCGTTGACGCCTTCAAATCGGACGCCCTGCAAAGCAAAAGGGGCGCCATCAGACGCCCCTTTCGTTCTCTTTTTCAATAACTGGTCAAATCAGAAGGTCTTCGAAGACAATGATCAGTTCTGGTGCAGCGCCATCCGAGTCGAAGGAATGGGCGGCGCGTTCGCCATTTCCAGTGACGCGGAAAGCAAGTGCCCCATCTTCCACACCATCTGGCCCGACCACAGCTTCGATCAGGCTGGAAATGTCGCCCGTCCGATAGATGCCGTCGTCAACCCAATCCTGTGTGGGCACCCAATCGAAGTCTTCGGTCAGGTAAGATCTGGAATCTGGTTTGGAACCGTTGGAATAGGTTACCGCAGATTCCGTGTTTTCGATCTCGATCGTGAAGACCGCTGGCCCATAGATGCTGTCGTTGCCATCACTGCCATTGGATTGGAACTGGAAGTATGCCTCTGAGATCACCCTATCTTCAGGAATGTCGATATTGGTGAAACGCATGCCAACCGACTGCTGGGTAAGTCCATTGACACCGAACTCCAGATCACCGCTACCCGCACCGCCAATACCTTCCCAGTCATCCGAAGAGGCGTTGATAGACGAAGAAATCTGATCCACGCCGCCCCCCGGATTGTCGGTTGCGAAGCTCGAATTGGAGGCGGTAACGGCTGGTGCCGAACCTTTGTAGAAGTCGAAGAAGTCGATCGCATAGCCACCTGAGCGGCCCGCAATCGCAAGCGTGTGGAAGCCAGCCGTCAACTCGAACTGAGCAGAAAAGTTGGCTTCTTCCTCCAGGACACTATCGATTACTGCCCCGTTACCCCAGCCGCCTGTGCCGACCCCAAAGACCTTCACAAACCCTGCGTTGGAAACCGAATTGGTGTCGTTCACCTGCAGCGCTTCGGCATCATCATCGATCCGGAACCAGATATCGTTGGCCTGATCGCTTGCAATTGCCGGATCGTCGTCACGTGAACCTCGTGCCCGGAAGGTATAGACCCCCTCATCCCCTTCTGGAATGAAGATTTCATATTCGATGATACCCTGTGCCGGGTTGGTGCCGGCAACATCGCCTTCTTTCCAGATATAGTAGCCGGTTCCTTGTGGATTTGGCTGGTTTCCATCTCCATCCGGACCTGTCGCATACGTCCAGAACGACCCTGGGTTTGTGCCGCCGGTGCCGTTTGGATCTTCGACCTGGATCTTGAACCGGGCGTTGTTGGTGCCCGAGCCAATGATCTCGAAGAACCCATCGCCGGGAACAACAGGATCACCAGTTACCGGTCCGCCGGAGTTGGTCAGGTAGATCGGCGCGGTGACATCACTGATCGGCAAGTCGTTGTTCGACGTGTCGATCACGCTGGCGACGAACCCGAGCTGGGCCACATCGTCACCCGCGAAGGTGCCGTCCCCCTGATTGTTGGCGACTGGATCATCATAGTCAAAGAGCCCAGTTGCGTCGAAGGTGCCATCCGCACCGATGACCACGTCCACGGACTGGCTGTCGAAGTTGTTGTTCGCTTGGAAGTCGTAGCGATCAAGACGGTCTTCAACCAGTTGGGCAACTCCGCTGGCGTTATTCTCCACCGGGTTAAAGCCCTTGGTCATGGTAATCCGCACGGTATCTCCGACATCACCTGTGACGATGATGGTCGGCTGCGTGACCCCGTAGGTTCCGGTCCCGCCAGCGGCCACGCCATTGATCTCGAGCGTTGGCGTTGTGGCTTTTGTAAGACCCTGATCCGCCAGAGCTTGCGAACCGGAGGCGCTGCCGTCGCTGCCGAGCTGACCAGAAGCGGTCGTCCCGTCATCGAAGAGCACGGTGAAGCGCGAGCCGATCAACTCGTGACCGGATACACCACCCACGTCCCAGCCATCAACGGCACCCGTGTCCACGGAGGTCTTTGTCAGACCTGCGATAGAGTTGGGGTCCATGTCGCCGGAGAAGCCAACCGTTTCACCATTGTCGAAGTCGGTGAATTTGACGATTGCGCCTTTGAAGCCACCGTTGGACGCCTGACCGGTACCGGTCGTGTTCGCCAGCGGATCCTGACCGGGCAGGAAGTAGCCGCCCTCGCCACCGCCGATGTAGGCTCCGGTGCCACCTGCGGAATTCACCGCCCAGGCCTTGGCCACGTTGTCGCCACCGGCCCCATCCGGGTCAAAGACCACATCCTGATAGAGCGCATCCGACACATCGATAAACACCGCGGAAATCTTCTTGCCACCCGTGTTGGTGACCTGGAAGGAATTCGCCCCGAAGTTTGAAGCGTCGATACCGCTCGCGCCCACCATGATGTCGAGCACAGCCGATCCGGTGACCCCATCCGCATAGTCCGCGTTAGTGACCAGATCGGATTCGCCGGCAAAGACTTCGGCTGCATTGGTGCCATCGTTGCCAATCGGATCGCCTTCCACCGGGCCACCTTCGTTGACGAGGTAGATCGGCTTGGTGACCGGGCTTACGGCCAGATTACTCTGCGACGGATCAACGACGGAGGCGACGAACCCGATCTCGGCTACATCGTCACCTGTGAAGGTGCCGCTATAGGCCAAATTGTCGTCGTAGTCGAAGAGACCCGTTGCATCGAAGGTACCATCAGTACCGATCACCACATCAACCGACTGGGCGTCGAAGGCGTTGGAGGATTTGAAGTCATAGCGCTCCAGGCGATCCTCAACCAACGTGTCGATGCCAGCTGTGCTATTGCCGACCGGGTCGAAGCCCTTGGTCATGGTAATACGGACCGTTGAACCCGGATCCCCGGTGACCAGAATGGTCGGCTGTGTGCCGCCATAGGTCCCCAGATCACCTGCCCCGAAGCCGTTGACTGTCAGTGTCGGCGCGTCAGAGGCAAAGCCCGCTTCCGTCGCCAGACCTTGCGAGCCCGCCGCACTGCCATCGCTGGCAAGCTGACCCGTGGCCGTGCTGCCGTCATCGAAGAGCACCGTGAAGGTTGATCCGATGATCTCGTGGCCGGAGATACCGCCCACGTCCCAGCCATTGGTGGCATTGGTGTCCACGCCATTGGTGCTGCCCTTGTCGAGCCCCGCGATGGAGTTGGGGTCCATGTCACCAGAGAAGCCGACTGTCTCGCCGTTCTGGAAATCGGTGAACTTGATGATCGCACCTTTGTAACCGCCGTTGGACGCCTGGCCCGTGCCGGTTGTATTGGCCAGCGGATCCACACCGGCGATAAAGTACCCGCCGTCACCACCGCTGATGCTGGCACCCGTCTGCGCGCCACCAGAGTTAATGCCCCAGGGCTTGACCGAGTCGTCGCCGCCGGCCCCGTCAGGGTCAAAGACACTGTCAGGGTAAAGCGCCGTGCTGACGTCAATGAACACCGCAGCAATCTGCTTGTCGCCCGTGTTGGTCAACTCAAAGGAGTTCGAGCCGAAGTTCGAGCTCTGGATGTTGTTGTTTCCAGTCATGACCTCGAGAACGGCAGCGCCTACTTCATTGGTGCCGTAGGAGTTGCCGGTGAAGATATCGGTCTCTCCTTCGAACACGGCCAGCGCATTCGATGGATCAACCGACCCCCCGTCCGTCGCCGTGACCTTGAAGCTGTCCAGCTGTGCTGTGAACGGTGCACTTGACGGTGCATGGGCATGTGTGAAGCCCGTTCCGACACCGACTGCTTCGTCCGCAAGAGCGGCCGCCATGGCACCAGTTATCGCCAACGACCCAAAGCTGACACCGGTGGCGCCCGCAATCGGATCGCCGTTGGTGTCAAGGAAGGTCGCGGTTGCCGTTATGGTCGCCGCAGTTGCGCTGGTGGAATTCACGATCAGCGAGACGTCCACCGCACTGAAACCAGCGGTTGTCAGGCCTGCCGGAAGCGGTTGGTTGCCCCCTGTTGCCTTGGTTTCCACATCGTCGGTCCGTGACGAGAATTCAACCGCGTTGCCGAAGACGAACTTCACGAAGTCCGCACTGTCGACCCCGACATGGACCCCAATCTGGTCAAAGCTGACCGCGGGCGTGGTCTCGAACGGGTTGATCACCCGTGCTTCGACCGTGAAGTCCGCGTTCTTGACGCCCAGCTGGAAGTCATCCTCGGGGTCGTTGGAAGTACCAGTGTCACCGGTGCTTGCCGTGGTTGAAAGCAAACCGTTCGCCACGGTTGTCACGCCGGTGTCCTCATCGAAGGCCGCCAACGCAGCGCTGCCCGCCGTTCCACCCTGCAGCAGACCGGTAAACCCGTTCTGATATGGCGTTCCGTTGACGTCGAAGGTCAGGTCAATGCTCTCGCCATCGGCGATCAGCGTACCGTTGTCCGCGTCATAGGCAAAGCTGTCTGCGGAGTTGATGAGACCATCTCCATCGACATCGTCATCGAGCGCATTGACCGTGCCGTCCGTATCAAGATCTTGCGACGGCGCCACGGGGCCAAAGGTATTGTCGGCCACGTCGACCAGAAGCGGCAGAGTTGCCTGCACCACTTCCGTTCCGTCCGTAGCTTCGATTACCACATCGAAGGAGCCGATTTCGGTTGGCGTTCCTTCCAGGTTACCGTCTACATCGATCCCCGTCACACCAGCAGGTGCACCGCTGACCAGCGTGTAGGTGAGCGTGTCAGCCACGTCCTCATCAGAGAACAGACCCGCAACCGATACTGCCAGAGGCGCATCGATGATCGCCGAGGCCGCAACAGGTGCCGGATCCGCGACAGGAGCGTCGTTCTCATCCGTCACTGTCACATCGACAGCAACCGATACGGTGTTGGTACCATCGCTGACATTCACATCGAGCTCATAGTTGTTGTCGACATCTGCATCACCCGGTGTTTCGAAGTTGGGCGCTGCAATGAAGCTGACGACCCCGGTGACGGGATCAACCGTGAACAAGGCTTCGTCCGCACCGGTTCCTGCAAGGGTGTAGGTGATAGCTGCGTTTTCAGGGTCAGTTGCGACCACTGTGGCCACAGCATCGGCGATGTTCTCACCTGTCGTTGCAGAGACCTGAGCCTCCGTGACCGGTGCTTCATCAGTATCCGCGACCGTGATCACCAGAGACTGCTGCGCGGCCACATCACCGTCAGAAGCTTCAACGATGACGTCATAGACGTTGTCACCATTCGCATCCAGAGGCGTTTCGAAGTCAGGCGCCGCAAGGAAGGAAACCTCGCCGGTGACCGGATCGATGTCAAAGAGACCGGCGTCATCGCCACCCGCGATGGTGTAGGTGACCTCCGATCCTTCCAGATCGGTTGCATCTACATCCGCTGCCAGCAGCGTGCCTTCGTCGATTGTGGCTTCAGCAGGCGTGGTGATGGTGGGCGGTGTGTTGTCGATCGGTTCCAGGAGAACCGCATCGATCCGCAGCACTTCGCGTCCGGGGTTGCCCGGTCCAGGCTGCGATTCCGCGACACCTTCGATGATCAGCTGTGCGCCGGCCGGAATATTGACCGTGTTGAACACCGCTGCGTTGATGTTCCCTGCCTGGGTGGTACCGCCCTGACCTGGCAGGTCGGTGCGATCCATTGTGTAGGAGCCGATGACCGTCGGTTCAGAACCGTCGCCCAGATCAAGCTTCAGAGTGAAGGCAGATATACCATCGTTCTCGTCAAAGTGGATCACCGAGATGTCATAGAAACCCGGAACCACACCCGCAGCGTCAAGCTTGGTCGAGATCGACCCTTCGCCGTTCACACCGAGACGGATGAGCTGATTGCCCGAAGCTGTGCCAACAAAGCTGGTGAAGAAACCTTCCACGTCGACTTCTGGGTCGGTGAAGGCGGTAAAGTCTTCCGCCTCGATCAGCACCGTCTCGCGTGGCGGACCACTGGCGATGTCCATGGTGAAGGTCGTCGACGCAGAGAGCGTGTCGGGATCGTCGACCGGGCCATCGCTGGCAATGATCGTGATTTCGAAATCACCACTTTCCAGCGGCACGCCTGAAATGGCGCCCGTATCAGGATCAATGTCAACGCCCTCTGGCAGACCTTCTGCAGAGTAAACCAGAACAGTGCCTGCATCGATGTCCGTAAACAGTCCATCAGGCAGCGCCAAGAGGATCTGGTTGTTCACGATCACTCCGACGTCGGCATAGACCCCTGTGACTTCTGGTGCGTCATTGGTGTTTTCAACCGTCAGCTGCAACGTGCCTGTGACACTGTTGCCCTCTGGGTCCGTCGCCGTAACACCAACTGTGTATTCACCCACATCGTCATTGGTAGGCTCACCTATCAGAACACCATCTGCAGCGATATTGCCTGCCTCCAGCTGCAGGAACGCAGGTGGATTTGTGATGGTGAAGACCAGATCCTCGAAAGGCGTGTCCGTATCAAAGAACGGCAGGTCAATCTCAAAGGGTGTGTCTTCGACAACCACCTGATCCGGGATCGCGTCGCCAAAGATCTGCGGCGCGTCGGTTTCTTCACCGGACGTACCCAGCTCTTCGACCAATTTGACATTGGCGAATTGCGCTATGGAAGTGCCGTTCACATCATCATCGTTGATCAGAGCCAGCGTTGAGAAAGACCGACCTGCAAATTCCGCGAGCGAAATCTCGTAGGACACTGTCTCACCGACCGTATCGTATTGATCTTTGTAGTCCTGGATAGAGTGCTGTGAGAAGTTCTGGCTGCCAAACAACTGGAACGTCACATCGTCGTTTCCGCGGTAGGCATTGTTGTTCTCAAGAGCGATCGCAACAATCTCACCCGACCCGTTCAGGATCGTCATGTCGAAGCGCAGAACCGTATCCTCGGTGACGGTGTAGTCGCCTTCGGTCAGGGCTGTCTTCTTCCAGACGTTGCCATCCAGCGTCAGGCTCTTGCCATCAGGCGACACTTCAAAACCGGTGCCGGGCTTGCTGTCCTGATCATCATAGGACTCGATCGCATTTGCGCTGAAATCGATGTCCGTGACAACGTCGCCACCGCCCGGAGACAGCACTTCGATGTCCACTTTGGCCACCGATGTCGCACCGGAAGGATCGGCAATGGTGTACTCAAAGCTGGCTGTCCCGGCAAAGTCTGGAATGGCCTCAAAAGTGATCAAGCCATTTTCCAATGTGACCGTACCATTTCTGGCAGCGCTCACAGCGGTCACGGTCAGCTCATCACCATCCGCATCCGTATCGTTCGCCAGCAATTCGGCTGTCGTGATCACCAAAGCGTCGTCCGATTCCATCCGCAGGTCGTCTTCTGCGGCGAGAGGTGGGGTATTATTGGCCACCGTCGAGGTAACGATCCGGATGTCAGAGAACGTGGTGGTTGCTGTCTGGGGTTCTGCGTCCTGGTCATTGACCAGCACCAGTTTGGAGAAGCTCATGCCAATCAAACCGTCCAGCGGGATTTTGAAAAGGACGTCCTCGCCCGGCACAACACCGGATGTTGGATTGTAGGTATTGTAATCCTGGTTGAAGAACCCAGTTGTCGCTGTACCACCAAGCTGGAAGATCGCGGTGCCTTCGTTCTTGAAGTTGTTGTCATTGTCAAAACCAATGCCCAACAGTTCCGGAATTTCCGACGAATTCACCGTGACCCAAAGCTCCATGCCCTCGGTGACAACAAAATCCTCCGGCAGCGCGTTCTCATCCAGAACAACAGGCCCTTCAATCGGGGCACCGTCTGCGATCAGACTGTCAATGGCCACGGATTTCCAGGCGTTCCCCGCAAGGGTGATCTCCTGGGTCTCCTCATCAACAACGATCGTACCTGTTCTGTCTTCCTGAGAATAAGAGGCTGTATCCGCATTGGTCACCTCAAGTTCGTTGAACAGCAGGGATCCATCATTGCTGATGGTGATGTTGACAACCTGCGTCGTCACACCACCAAAGTCATCTTCGATCTGGTACTCGAAACTGGCAGGTCCCTCATAACCGGCACTCGGCGTGAAGCTCACAATGCCGCTTTCCTCATCGAAGCTGACAACGCCGTTGACACCACTGTCGGCCACAAGGCTGAAAGTCAGGTCATCGCCGTCCGCATCCGTGTCATTCGACAGCAATCCGGCCCGGGTGAAGGCAACCACCTGATCCGGCGCGCTGGCTGTATCGTCGTTGCCAGCAACAGGGGCCTGGTTGTCTTCATCGATGTCACCGTCCTGGTCGTTGTCCTTGCCATCGTTGATTTCAGGCGCATCCGGATAGATCGTGTCATCCGTATCATCCAAGTCATCACCCAGATCGGAGAGGACATAGTCACCAGGCGCACCCGGTGCGACATAATCCGTAACCTGATCGGCAGAGGTTCCAACCCCGTCGCCATCGGCATCTGCATACCAGATGAACGGTCCGGGAATATCGGTCACGGTGAGTTCAAAAGTCGTGGAGACCGGCGGATTCGTCCCGTCGTCCGCAGACACTTTGACAGTGATTGTCCCGTCGCCATCCGCCGGTGTTCCGGAGAACGCACCAGTTTCCGGATCAAAACTCAGCCATGCTGGCAGCGGGCTGTCATCGTCCAGCGTCGCCGACAGCGTCAGGTTGGCAACACCATTGTCGTCTTTGAAAACGTCCAGAGGCAGGACAAAATCGATTGCGGTGTTTTCCGTCGCAACCTGCGGCAGAATACCCGCGTCCACTTCCGGCGCGTTGTCCGGCGCAGTGATCTCGAGATAATCCCATTGACCGGTGAAACCGTTGGCACCGGGTGCGCCACCTGCTGCCTCGGTAATCGAAATACCGTAGGCAAGGCCGCCTGTGCCCCCCGTGATGGGGTTGTTGCCTTCAATGGCATCTGCCAGAGATCCGGTGATTTGTTTCTCCGCCGTGGCAATTGTCTGCAATTCATTGCCATCAACGTCCAGAAGCGTGACATAGCCGATGATTGTCGGCAGCCCCTCGAAGGCCACTGATGTGCTCGATTTGGTCACGTCAAAGCGGAAGATGATGTCGGATGCAGCCTCTGTGGCACCACCGTAGTCAACGGCTGTAAGCACATTGGGGCCGGACGCACTGCCCTGCGAAGCGATCTCGATGTTCACCTGAGTATTTCGAACACCATAAACCAGTTTGATGAAGTCGTCCGTGCCACCGGCCCCGATGTGAAGGCCCAGCGAAGCAAACTGGAAACCGTTTGTGCCGCTTGTGATGGTCGGCCAAGGGTTCACCACCTTTGTCTCGATGGAGAATTCCTGGACGCCAGAGACATCTACCCCCGTGACGTAATTGTCCTTCACCCGATTGTTGATTGCCGTTCCGGTGCCATTGGTGTCGTCATCCGACGCAGTGACATTGAGCAGACCATCTTGGACAAAGCTCGTGGCTTCCGTGGTCCGGTCGCCGTATGGATCTGTTTCAGAGGACCCTGGAGAAGCGGCACCCTGCGTATTGACGAAAATACCAGTCAAGCCGGTTTCTGGCGCAAACACGTCTGCGGTGTCGGTATCAAAGTCAAGGCGGAAGGTGCCACCGACGGTGAGCACATTGCCCAATCCATTGTCTTCGTCATATGCAAACGGATCGACTGGGTTGAGAATACCGTCGCCGTCGATGTCAGCCGGGTCGAAGGCTTCGTCATCATCGATGGTCACGGTCGCCGCCGCATTGCCCAAGCTGACGGATTCGCCGCCGTCTGCCACAACGTCCGTGATGGCAACGGTGAAATCCTTGACCTCGGTTGCCTGGTCTAAGTTGTTGATCAGCGTGACTGACAGGTCTGCCGTCGTCTCACCGGCCAGAATGGTCACAGTGTTGGTTGCAGGCACCTCATAGTCGACGCCGGCAACACCTGTGCCATCGGCCACCGCAAAGGTAATGGTCATGGCTGAAGTCGTGTCGCCCTCACGGGTGAATGTCACCAGAGCCGCGCCGGAGTCCTCGTCCGCTGACACGTCGGCCACCGAAATGGTCACATCGGTTGGATCCACCACCGTCACCGCCTCGTAAAGTGCAAAGGCGTTGATCTTGGCGTTGTCCGCAAACGCCGAGAAACTCATGTTCAGGATGCCATCGACACCGATGGTCACTGGTACATCCACGTCATAAGCCTGATCGACTTCCAAACCGGGGACGTCAAAGAGGTCAAGATTAGTGACGACTTCGTTACCATTGATCGTGACGCTGAAGATGCGTTTGTTGTCGGTGAAATTCACGTCGAACAATTCAGCCAGTTTAAGCGTCATGATGTACTCACCGGGTGCAAGCCCGTCGGTGGTGTATGTCATCGCGTTGGTAGCGCCACCCCAGCGTTCGTTGATGTACAAAGCATCATCCGCGTTGGTGGCCCCATCACGGTTGTAATCTCCACCTGCCAGTGCCGTATTCCCGCCATTGGCACCTGGACCATCTGTGTATTTGTTGGAGTTCGTCCAGGCGGTATCATCGCTGTCTGCGGCGTAAGTTACGCCGTCTGTGGTTGTCACTTCAGGGCCGTTCACGTTCAGCGCAAAGACTGCCGCACCCTTGCCCGTTCCGCTTCCAATGTCATCTTCGATCACGTTGCCGTCTCCTGTAGCCGCGGACGCAATCGCCACGGTGTTGGTGCCAACGGAGTCAACCGCCGAAGTTAAGGTGACGGTCACCGGATCGGCGCCGTCGTCCACATTATCGTTGTCCACCAGTACCGTGAGCGCTCCCACGCCTGCGGCAAAGGTGATGTCCTGTGTCAGCCCACTGTCGGTGGCCGTGTCATACGTCACGGTCAACGTGCCATCGAAGCTGTCGCTGGCGGTCACGTCGAACGCCAGAACCGTGACACCGAAGTCGCCGTTTTCGACCACATCGCCTGCATCGGCGATCGACAGGGTCACATCGGCCGGACGGTCCGCAAGGACAAAGTCCAGCTCGACCGTGGTCGGCAGATCAGCACCTTGATTGAGCCACAAGGTGTACGTGCCTGCCTCCAGCGGCAGATCGAAGGCGGGAAGGGAAAAGCCTTCCTGAATAACACCGCCCTCCGCCATCAGCGCCAGCAGGTCGTTGCCGAGTACGCCGTCGCCGTAAACCAGCGCGCCTTTGAGCGACGCCAGACCCGCACCCGTCACAGGATCCACGGTCACAGCCGGGCCCTCTTGCAAAGCCATGAAGCCTTGCACGTCGCCCGGGTCCTCGTTGTCATAGCTATTCAGGGTGATGGCGTTCAGCACCTGCCCTTCGGGAACCTCGAAAGTGATGTAATCGCGGTCACGACCGCCTACGTCGCCGACTTGCTGGGCCGTCACGAGATTGCTACCATTCTCGAACGCACCGATATCGGTCGGTGCAAGCCCGTCGTCGGAGAAGTCTCCGTAAACGACGCCACCCGCCGCATCCGGGCCCTCAACGATCTCCACTTGTGGCGATGTAAGCGACAGGGAATCCCAACTCGCTTCAAAGCTCGTGATTGTTCCCGGAGAAACCGTGTTGTCCGAAGACGTCACGCCGAAATGTGTCGCTTCGGTTGTCGAGGTGAGATTGGCCAGAACCGCTGCTGGCATTCCCACAGGTGGCGTCGTAAAGAACCCATCCGTCGCCTCCGGACGGGTGCCGCCGATGATCGCACCGGACGCGTCATAGAGCGTAACCCACTGGCTAACCGTACCGGCACTCTTGTTGATCTCCAGCGACATTTCGACTGAGGCGACATCAAAGAGATCCTTGCCAGCTTCGATCATCTGGGCAATCGTCGCCTGCTGATTGACACCACCAGTGCCTTTCGACCACATCTGGATACCGGTGGCATCCGGGGCGGTCGTGCCCGCGGCGACACCGCCCCAGACCAGCTTGACCATCTGACCGGTCAACTGCGTACCAGTACCAAACACGATACCCTGCTGGGCATAGTTCGGCACGGCGCTGCCGGTCACACCCTGTGCTGTCAGCATCTCTTGCGTGAACGGGTTGTCGAAACGCGTGGTCAGGAAAAGCTCGTTCAACGAAGCATCACTGACGTCAACAATCTTGGTGAAATCGTTGATGCTGCCGTCGTCCGTTCCATCGTTGATGTCGCCTTCGGCAGTTTGCACCACCAGCTTGCCACCCGTAACTTCGGATGTGGCTTCATCAATCGTGGCACCCAGGCCCAAGGCGTCATCAAACCCGCCTACGGCAAGTGCTTCACCCGTTACGCCTTCGAAATCAAGGCTGAATAAAGCACCGCCTGCTGGGATCGCAACCGACTGGTCGTTTGCGGCAATGGTAACTGTCGCGCTGCCGCTAGACGCAGAAATCACTGCGTCCGTGGCCGCATTCGTCACGCCAGTGATGGCGACGTTAAAGCTCTCCGCGAGCTCCTCGTCTTCATCATCCACAATCGGCACAGTTACGGTAGCTGTTGTGTCACCCGCAAGAATGACAGCGGTCAAAGGCGCGGCAACACCAAAGTCCTCAGCACCGGCTGTGTCGGGCGTTAGCGAGAATTCCACGGTGACGGCTTCGGTCAGATCGCCGATCCGCGTGAAGGTGATCGTTGCATCCTCGCCTTCTGCCGTGGCCACATCGGCCACCGAGATGGTGGGCGGCAGATCGGACGGTACGGCATCGTAGACCACGATGGCGCTGTATCCCGCCTGGCCCGCACCACCATTGGCGGGTGTGCTGTCCACGGTGATCTCGATGATGCCATCTGTGACGGCAACGTTGTGACTGAACGAAGATGGCTTGTCCGCGCCACCCCCTTCAGCGAAGGCATCGTAGTTGTCTTCGACAAGTTCGCCGTTGATGTAGAAGTCGCCAACCCGTGTGCCGGGTGCCGATTGGAAAAGCTCTGCGAAGTGCAGTTCAACGACATAGGTGCCATTGGCGAAACCGCCATAAGTCGCAGTCCAGACGTTGGTATTGCTGTCGCGGTAGGTGTGCAATGCAGATCCGTCGAGATCGACGCCGCCGGAGTTGCTGCCTGTGGGTCCAGACTCTCCGTCGACGTTCGCGTTCAACTGCGCGTTGGTCTTGGGGCTTGTGTAATAGGCCGCATCGTCCGCTTCGAAGGCAATCGGGTTTCCGGCCGCATCGGTTATCAGCGTGTCAGCGGCAATTGCACCGGCGTAGCGGTTGTTGTCGACGCCGCCTTCAACCAGATCCGTACCGAGGTCAGCTGCAGCAGTGGTGTCGGTTGTGCCTACGTTAATCGCACGCACAACCGTTCCGGGCACCAGGGCCGCCAGGTTTGGCTCCAGGATAAAGGCCGCGCTGGCCGCATCGGTGGAGTTGCCTGCCGCGTCACCAAAGGCGTCTGCTGCAATGCTGACCTGACCTTCGCCGGTGGGCCAGGCGTTGCTGCCGGTGGGCGGCTGCAACTCATAGGTCAGCGTCGCGATCGTGCCATTCTGCGAAAGGACCACCTCGGGGTCGCCCACGGCAGAGGGAACAATCCCTGAAAAAGTCAGATCCGCACCTGTGAGACCGACAAAGTCAGCCTCTTCGAAACCGGCATTGTCTTGCAAGGTGACAACGACATCACGCGCGCCATCTTGAACGCTTGGCGGGTTTTCAACAACAATGCTGATGATCTCCGGCGCTGTTTCATCGGCTGGCGGTTCGAAGTTGCCACCAATAGCCCAAACCACCAGACCGGAGAGCTTCGCCTGATCCACGATCTTGATGAAGTCGAGGTTCAATTGACCATCTGTGACGGTCACCTGGAAGGTTTTCAGAACCTCGGTAGCTGCCGCGCCTGCATCATCGATGATGTCATAGTTCGACAGGACCTCGTCGCCCTCGATCTCCAAATTGAAGGTTCGCTTGTCATTGGGATCATTTGTGTTCTGCACGCCGTGGAAGATCTCGGCAAAGTAGAGGTCCACCAGATATTCGCCATTCGGCACATCGATGTTGTAGCTCCACGTCGCGAAGTTGCCCGAGCGCTCATATGCGTGGATCGGGTCAAGATCCGTATCAGGGAAATCCGTCGACTGCGCCGTTGCGTTGGTATAGTCGTTGTAGGTTGTGCCGGTGTTGAAGCCCACTTTAGGCGCGGTTGGCAGATCGGACACGAAGTCCACGACCTGGTCGCGCACAGTGAGGCCCAACGCGTCGGGGCCACCGGAGTTGATCGCAATGACCGGCGTCAGGGGCGCCTTGGCTACAAGACGGACTCCCCCTCCCTCGATGTCTTCAAAGACGAAGGTGCTGTCGCCATCGGCTGGGTCGAAATCGGTAAACTCAGGTCCGTCCAGAGTGAATTCAACAACGTCATTGATTTTGACGATCGCGGAACCCGCCTCATATGTGACCGTCAGATCGTCAACAGAGACACCATTGATGATGATCTCGTCGTCAGTGCTGAAGTCAGTGATAGTATCGCCATCCAGTTGATCGAGCGATCCTTGGATACTATCGGCACCTTCACCGGTGGTAATGGTGTTCGCACCCGAACCAACCTTGATCACGTTATCGCTGTCGTTGGTGGTCAATACATAGTCCACATCGGAGCCCGAGCCGTCGAAGTTCTCGACCGTGTCGTCCAGGGCGAGTGTTATGTCCGCACCGTCGTAAATGACGGTATCAAGACCCGCAGTACCCGCTTGAGCAACCTCTGCGGCGGTGCTCGCTTCGATCTCGTTGCCGAAGGCTTCGATTCTGAGCTCGTTGAAGTCAATTGTCTCCAAACCATTGCCTGTTGAGGTCTCGGCGAGGAAGCCAATGGCCGCGCCGGAGGTCGCCTCCGCCGCGCCAGTCCCGATGGTGTGATCACCCGTCAGCACATCCCGTAGCACGCCCTCAGGCAGCACGAAGCCGCCGAGATCCAGCGCGGTGAAATCCGCCGCGCCTTCGAGCCGGTAGTCAACACCTACCGTGAACCCTTCGGCCTTGTTGATGGTCAGGCGCAGATCGAGCACGCTGATGTCGGAGCTGGACAATCCGGGCAAAGCGATCTGCTCGAGGACGGTGTAGTTTGTGTCATTGATCTCGAATCCAACCTCAATGCCGGGAACCAGGCCTCCGCCGACATCCACCGCGCCGAACACAACGCGCAGGAAGTTTTCCTGTGTCCCGTCGCCAAAGATCATGCCCGTCAGTTGGCCAGCGGCCACACCGCCTTCGGCAGGGATCCAGTTTTTGATATTCATCGTGGCGACGATGCGGTCGGTATCGGCCGACGGCAAAATGCCGGTATGCAGCACATCGCGCGCCGTGTTGGCATCGCCAACGACGGTGCCTGCGATTACGTTCTTGATCTGCAGGATCGGTGCATTGCCGCCGGGCAGCACGTTTTCACCGATGTTGTAAAGCCCGTCGAATTGCTGGTCGTCGGGGAAATTCTCAGCCGCCGTCTGCGCGTCGCGGTTGGGCGTGTCCCCATCAAGTGCCGCGCCGAGCAACCCGGTACCGTTAAGCGAGATCGTGAAATTTGTGTTCTGCGGGTTGAAGTCGAGCACGATGCTTTCACCAGGGCTGATGGCGTAGCCGTTGTCATCGCTGAACTCGAAGGGGTCGGTGACATAATCGACACCGTCGAGGTCGCGGTCGGTCGGGTTGACGATTTCGGCTCCCGCCAGCGGCACGGCGCCGTTATCGGGTTGGAATATCTCGATCGATGGAGCGCCAACGCCATTGTATACGGCTGTCCAGATCGAGCCTTGGAACGGCTGGCTCAACCCGCGTTCGAGGTAGTCATCGCCGACCGTGCTGATCCCCAGCGGGCCGCCGCTCGCGGCAACGACCGTGCGGTCGGCCGCGACGGCAAAACCGCTTCCCGAGACCGTGCTCGACATTGTACCGTCTGCGTTGCGGCCCATCACGATGATGTTGCCGCCGCCAAGCTGCGTTGCGAGGATCGCGCCCGACATCTTGATGTCGCCCTCGTCGAGGATGGTCGAAGTGTATTCCGCAAGCCCGTTGATTGACCCGCCGCCGGAATCAAGCGCGCCGTCGGTTTTGCCTCCCTCCAGGTAGTCGCCCTCGACCTCGTTCCGATAGGCGACGATCTCGGCGATGTCGGCCGGAATCCCGGCAGTTCCCTGCAGCGTTCCGCCAGAAGGAGGAGTCCCGCCCGCGGCAACTGCTTCGCCTGAGCCGTCAGCAAAGGAATAGATGTCATAAAGCACGCCTGGTTCGACTGCGAGCACCTTCTTGGTCAGGTCGCCAGACCGCGCGCCAAAAAGAGAGTTCGCAGGGTCAGCGTCTTCGCCATCAGTGAGATCAGGATCGACATAGTCATCGCCAACTGTGATCGTGCCGTCACCATCCGGATTAGGGACGATGTTCGGGAAATCCGCATCGTTGAGCTCAACCGCCGCCAACCAGGCGACAACCTGGTCATAATCGGTGCCGGTCAATGGATCGTTGTCGCCATCTTCGTTGTAGGTGTCGAAAGCCGACACCAGCAGATATGCATTGTCGGTGCCCGCATCTGGCGAGAACAGCAGCCCCGCCTTCGCGCCCTCGGCGCGCGTCGGGTTCGGGTGGCCGCCGTAGACATAGGTATTTCCATCTGGCCCTACGAAGGTCGTAACAGCTCCATTGCCGCCGACCGAGAGACTCCCCCCGTTCAGATCGTCGGAGCGCGTCACCTCATGGAAGTTATCCTGGTTCGACGGATTCCAATTCTCCAGGTTGATGTCGTCATTTGTGTTGCCCTCGCCGTTATTGAGGTTCGTGGATATGTAACCGGCCTCCTGCGCGTTGTCGGTCGTGCCGCCATTGTCACCCGCCTCGCCGATCGGTCGGCCACCCCAGTTGTTGTTGGCACCGTTGTCGTAGGTCCAGACGCGACCGTCATCGGTCACCTCCACGTCATAGGCATTGCGGTAACCGGGTGAGTAGATCGAGACCGGCCCGTCATCCAGCAGCTTGGCACTGTTGCGCCCGTCGTTGCCGCCGAAGGGATCGTTGGCGTCGTCATCGCCAACATCAGTGCGCGCGGGATCATTCAGGGTCGGAATGTCATACACATAGGCGCGACCGTCATCATCAAGTACCGGCATGCCCTTCAGCATGGTCAGGTCAACCTCGAGGATCGCCGCGGACAGCGGCTGCTCCTGCTGGCCCGCGAAATTGTTGGACGGCGCACCCGTGTTGGCGTTGCCGCCGTTCGCGACAATCATCCGCTCGGAGAGTAATGTGACACCGTCGGGAGCAAACTCTTGGATCACCTCGAGCCCGTTTGTGGCATGGTTCTCTTCGGACCGTGGCAAGCCGCGCACGATGTCAATGGCTGTCCAGCTATCCGGACCCGTCTGCGTCATCATCGTGATGACGCCGGAATTAGTGTCTATGCCGGCGTCGTTGCCGCTGCCGCCGGCACCGATGCGATTGTCGGACGAGGTCACGTACATCGTTACCATCGGCGTGCCATCAGGCAGGGTCATCAGGTTGCCGGCGTCATCATATTGTTGTGTGACGTCAATCCCGGTGACCTGGCGGTTCACGCTGTTATTCTCGATCCCGTCGTCATCGTGGTTCTGGACGGCACCCTTGATCAGTTCCACCGTTGTCGACTCGGTCACGAAGAACTGCGCAGTGTCGTCGTCATCAGCAAGGTTACTGTCGCCAAAAGCAACGGTCAGAACCTTTACGTCGCCATCAACTTCCGTGATGTAGAGCCGTCCATCTGGTCCCCAAACCAATGCGGTCGGCTGAGAGAGAGAAACCTCTCCATTCAGATCAAGTGTGCTTGCGGAAAAATTATTTGTTACGGCCACGGTCGGTCCTCCAGATAAAAAACCTTGAGCCCGCGCGCATAATTTCACGCAAATTGCGTGTTCCGAAAACTAGCTCTTTATACAATCTGTGGTTGTTTTTTGCCTTCAACCATCAGGTATTACCAGTTACCGAACATGCGCACAAGCAAGTCAAAACATTCAAATTCTGAATGATGAGACCCGCTTGCTTACGTTCAGGCAAGCAGAAAATCGCCGATTTTAATCGATTTTGCGAGTTTCTGATTGATCTCCCCCAAGGGTAGAAAAAACCTCCCTCATGAATATATATTGGATCAAATTGATCCTCCTGAGGTAGTATTTCACACTCATTCGCGGCGCCACGTTAAGGTTAAAATTTGTGCATGTTTCAGATTTAAAAGCATTTTTCAATTTTAACGCGAGTAATCGAGTCACTATTGTGAGCGATTCACCAATTGGCGTTACCCAAACTGCCTGAGTTATGGAGACGGCGGAGCACCGACCTCGCACGTCGAATTTCAGGCTCAGGTTGCAAGATTTAGCCGTACTAAACGTGAATAAACCCCAGCTTAATATACATCGCGACTATGGGGTTTGATTTACAAATACTTAAACAACCTTAAGATGTATCTATTTCCAATTCGCTATCGGAAAATTTGTGAAAACGCTGAATTTGTCGCACAGAAGCAATGTTGCAGCGCTCCGCAAAAAACCCTTGCCACCAGTTCAATAAAGGAGATCAAAATCCGCGCACGGATGTCCCGCGCCACGGTAGGCAAGCCATGCCACGTATCCTTTGCACGATACTGCCCACCGGCTGCCATTTGGACCCGCCATACGGCCACCAGTCATCTCCCTGCGAACCCGCGCTGTGGGCGCACTGGCGTCAAGCAGGGACCGCTCAAAACCGACAACACCGTATGGAGCCTGCCCTTTAGCGCGACCAATCGATATTGACCATGGCAGTTCGCCAGCCACGACATGACGGATGGGCACGTCATCAATTGCGACAACACCTTGGCGCATGGATCTGTCACGAGTGCGATTGACGTTTGGCAGCAGATGTCGCGACGCAAAAATCTCATGCGTCAAAACATGTTCACCGCAAAAAACTGCAGGCGATCCGAAAATGAAAAATCCGGGAGAATCCGGCGAAGCCGCATGCGCGCCCTGGAAAGCCGTTGGCGACGATTATGCGAGATGTGTGTGCTCGAACAACTCCCAAGACACACACCGGCCCGCGTAGTGGCTCGGTGCCCGCTTCTGGTAGCTGTGTGACCCATCCCCGCGCTGCCTTGAACGCATGTGCAGCGCTCCAGAAGCGTTCCCGCAGGCGTTAGCACGCAGTTACCGCCCAACAATCAAAGGCCGCACCCGGATCAAAACAACTGATACCGGGTCGCGCCGCAGATCAGCCGCGCATCGAACGGGTGAAGTAATCCGTCAGTGGTTTGGTCAGGTAATCCAAAGGCGTGCGTTCATTCGTCTTGATGAACACTTCAACGGGCATACCTGGGATCAAGGTATTGTCGCCCAGCTTTTCCAGCTCGCCCTCATTGGGCAATACCTCGACGCTGTAGTAGATCTGTCCGGTCACCTGATCTGTGATGGCATCCGCAGAGAAATCCACTACCGAGCCAATGAGCTCAGGCGTTGTCCGGCTTTCAAAGGCGGTAAAGCGCAACCCGGCTTCCTGACCACGATAAATCTGGTCCACATTCGTCGGGTCGATCCGCGCCTCGATCACCATCGGCTGATCCTGCGGCACCACATACATCATCGGCGCACCGGCCTGTACAACCGATTGCAGCGCAAAAACCTCGCTACCGTAAATCACGCCGCTGACCGGTGAGGTCACGCTGAGACGCGACAGTCGTTCATCCAGACCCAGCAACCGTTCCGTCAGCTCGATCTCGCGGAAATCGAGATCCCGCAAGGTCGTGATCGCCTCTTCCCGCTGCGTGGTCTTGAGCTTGATCACTTCGATATTGACCTCGGCCACACTGCCGCGCAGCTGCGCAGATGAGGCTTTCAGGCCACCGATCTCGCCCAACAAGCGGGCTTCTTCGCGGCGCAGGGTCGATACCCGTGTCGCCTGCGTCAACCCCCGGTCCAAAAGACTGATCTGATCACTCAACTCTTGCGCAATGAGCACCTGCTGCGTTTTCAACGCTTCCAGCTGTGCCGCGATCCCCTCGATCTCAAACTCGTACTGACTGCGTCGCTCGGCAAGCTGTTCGGTTTCGCGCTCCATGGAGACCCGACGCGCCTCGAAAAGCCGGGTCTGGCCGCGGATCGCGTCCTGAACATCTTCCGCTTCCTGCGCCATCAGCCAGTCGGGGAATACAACCTCATCCGTATCGTCGCGCTCTGCCTCTAGCCGTGCTTTGCGCGCAGCAATGTCGTGTAGCTGCCCGCGCACAATCGCGAGCTCGGAGTTCAGCAATGTCGCGTCGAACTGCACCAGCGTACCGCCGGCTTCGACCAAATCGCCATTGCGCGCCATGATCGCGCCCACAACGCCGCCATCGGGATGCTGAATGACCTGACGCTTGGTTTCGACCTCAAGCCGACCCGATGAAATCACCGCCCCTGCCAGCTGCGTGCTGACGCTCCAGTAGCCCAGACCTCCAACCAAAACGACCAGGGCCACACCGCCCACGATCATTGGAAACCGGGCACGCCATGGCGGCGGCGGCGGGGCTGCCATCATCATGATGCCGCTCCCACGGGTTTAAGCACCCGCTTGATTGATTCCGCATTTTTCAGCTGCTTGCGCAGCACTTCATCGCGCGGTCCTGCATCCACGATCATACCCTTATCCATCACAATCAACTCATCACATTCGGAAATCGCCATCGGCCGGTGCGTCATGATGATCACCGATTTTCCGTCGGCCTTGAGGTCTCGTACCGCCTGATTGAGGGCATTCGACCCATCCACATCCAGCGCCGAGTTCGGCTCGTCCAGAACCAGCAACACAGGCGTGCCAAAAACCGCGCGCGCCAGCGCGACCCTCTGACGCTGACCGCCAGACAACTGGTTCTCATTGCCTTCGACATAGGTGTTGTACCCGTCAGGCAGCTGAATAATCATCTCATGCGCATTGGCCTTTTTCGCCGCTTCAACGACGCGCTCGTCATCCGGCTGCACCGCCATGCGCGCAATGTTCTCCGCAATGGTGCCCGGCAACAGCGTCACCTGTTGCGGCAAATAGCCGATGTAGCCGCCCAGGCGGTCCGGGTCATAGTGCTTCAGCTCGACACCACCCAGACGCACCTCGCCCGCAGCAGGCGTCCACAGCCCCATGATCGCCTTGGCCAGCGTCGATTTGCCCGAGCCACTTTTGCCGATCAGACCAACCGCAGAGCCCGGCTTGACCTGCAACGACACATTGCGCAGCGTCGGCACTTGGCTGCCCGGTGGGATCAACGTCACATTGCGCACCAGAAGGCTGGACTCCGGCTCCGGCAAGTTCACATAGCGGCCCGGCTGCGGCTGTTCAGACAAAAGCTTGCCGAGCGATATCCAGGCCATGCGCGCGCGCTGGATCAGGGGCCACTGGCCCAGCGATTGCTCGATCGGTGCCAGTGCCCGACCCAACAGGATCGAGCCTGCAATCATCGCACCAGCGGTCAATTCGCCCTTCAACACCAGATAGGCGCCCACCGCCAACATCGCCGATTGCAGGAACAGGCGGAAGGATTTGGTAACCGCCGTGAAACTGCCGGTCCAGTCGTTAGATGAAATCTTTTCCTGCAAGGCCTCATTGCGGCGCTTCAGCCAGCGCTCGGTCACGGCACCGCGCATGCCTTGTGCTTGCACAACCTCATGAGCGATCTGCGCCTGATCCGCAAAGACCTGCGCCCCGTTGGAGGCCGCCTGTGCCCGCGCCACCTTCCGGTGCGTCAACACCTGGTTCACAATAGCGAGAATGGTCAGCACCAAAGCCCCCGCAACGGCCAGCCAGCCCAGCATCGGATGGAAAATGAAAATGGCAGCAATAAAAATCGGCGACCAGGGCATGTCCATCAACGCCAGAAAAACCGGCGAACTGAACACGGTCTGGATCGCTTCAACATCCCGCAACCCGGTAATCTCGGAAGGGCGCCGCTTGCCGGCCAGATTGAGCGTCGCACTAAAGACCCGGCCGTCCAGCAAGGCTTGGAACCGGGCGCCAAACCGCGCCATGATCCGACCTCGAGCATAATCCAGCATGGCCATCAGCCCATAGAGGAAGCCCACCAGCACAAAGAGCGCCACCAGCGTTTCTTCCGAGCCGGAGCCCAGCACCCGGTCATAGACCTGCAACATGAACAAGGGACCGGTCAGCATCAGCAGGTTCACGAAAATACTGAACAAAAAGCTGACGGATATGAACGACGACCCGGCATTCCGGGCTTTGGTCAATTCGCTGACCTGAGAGTTTTCGACACCTGACACGGATCTACCTCTTATTGCTGAGCTCTTGAGCTTGCATAAACAATGGCAAACTCTACCAAACTCTGAACACGACGAAAATGCAAAAAGCGCCACACCAAAGCAAGCCAACGCGCCTATTAGGTTGGAAGATGCTTAATAAACCTCTTGCCTGGGTTGAAAAATGCGCTTTTGCCGGGTCCTGTACCCGAATTAAACTACTTCCGATAGGTTTTTTGCTACGGCATCAGCGGTAAATCTCCCCTTCGCGCATTTTTCCGCCGATGCGGAGAACCGCGTTCCAGAGACCACAGGCCGTAGGTCAAAAGATCCGTAGAAAAAAATTTTTAATTTAAAAACAATACGTTATTTAGGTTTTTTCGTTTGCGCAAGAGGTCGAATCATCCCTTCTCAAACAAGTAGCGCAAATGCTCCATCGCGCGTTCCACCAAAGCGCCATCAACCCCCCTGCCCTTCAGGCGGATCACGTACCCTTGAGCATCTGTGCCATATTGGAGCGTGACGCCACTGGACAAATGCAGCGTGTCCTGACCGGCCCAGCCAATCTGCGGCGCTTGTTTCTTTGGGCGCCCCCCCTTCTTTTCCACAGCACCGGTAATTTCAAAGGCATCTATCACCGAGGCCATACAGGCCCATTCCGCTTCCGCGGATGCAGGTTGCACTTTGGCCAAAGCATCCCGCAGATCCGCCTCTGCGCCGTTTCTCAACGCGGCTGACAAACGCAGACCGTCGCGCTCCTTTAGGCTTTCAGGGAACTCGAGCAGATCGCCCAACTCTTCGAAGATGAGAGAGAAGGATCGGATTTTCGAGCGCTTGGCTTTGCTCGCCACACTGAACAAACTGGAGACAGCCTTCTCCGTGCTCGGGAAAGCCCCCTGCTGTGCTGCGACAACCGCGATGCGACCGCGCTCATAGTGAGACAGCGAAGCGCGCACCTCGTTTTCCTCAACCATCGCTGCAAAGCCACCGCCAAGCGCTTCAGGGTCCCGCACCAGCGATTTGATGGTCTTGTACTTCTCAGCACCCGTCAGGCCGAAGAGTTCCCGGATGGCCCAGAGCCTCCGATACCCCGAGAGCAAACCAAATGGTTGTTCCGGGTCGTCCCGGCGAAACACCTCAATCGGGAGCCGTAGCCCATGCGCCGCGATCGAGGCCTTCAGTTCGGACATGTCATTGGGGTCGATCACAGTCCGGTCACGCACCATCGCGTCGGCCAGAATGTCGTCCAAAGGGATGTTTTCGATCAAACGCCCCTGCCCTTTCGCATCCTCCAGTGCTGTGGCATCCGCTTCCTGTTGCGCCTGCTTTGCACGCGTTTCGGCGTCCAGCACCGGCTGGGCCTGCGCGGCCTCTGCAGAAACCTGTGAAATTGGCGCTAACGCAGGGTTCGGCGTGTTAAGGGTTTCGCGGCGAAACTCATCTTCGATGCGGGTCAGGTCATCCGCGCTAGGTGCTGCAATCTTTCTACGTTTTGCCATTTTTCATCTCCTGCTCGTCACGCCACCAGGCCCCTAAAATGAGCTCCTTCACTTCTGCCCAAGTCCTGTCAAACGTTTCTCTTCCGCGAACATAAGTATCCCTGTTAAAGTCTCGATAATCCGCCTCGTAGATCCCGTTGACCTGCTCGCCAGCCTGCCCGACCATCGCCGTTACATCCTGACGGAATGTGGTCATCAGGTCGCCAAAATAGGCTTGAATCACATTGGCCAGGTCGGTTTGTTGTGCTGCATCGAAACGTGTGACCAAAATGCGTACTGCATCCCATTCGAACTTGACGTCATCAAGGCCCAGCTTGCGCCGCTGCGTGTTTTCACCTTCCTCAATGCTGGCGAAAGTCGAGTAGAGCATATCAAAAAATCGCCCCGTGGAATCAAACTCCAGGAAAGAAGCCCCGAGCGGAACTATCAGAATATCGGCCGCCGCCAAAGCATTAATGGTGAGATAGCCAAGTGCAGGTGGCGTATCAAGAAATATCAAATCGTATTCCGATAATATGCCATCGTCCTCAAGCCCATTGGTTAATGCATCCCAGAGGGGCCAGGTCCTGCTCTGCATGCGCCAAACCGGCACCTGAAACTCGGCCCAATATAGATTAAGCTGTGCTCCGATGAGGTCGATGTTAGGCCAGTGCGTCTTTTGGATGAGGTTTCGCGGCGAAACCTTCAACGCCTCTGTAAGCGTCTCATCCAGGGCAGCAGGAGGGTCGCCACGCGCGACTCGAACCTCATTTTCCCGCTCCTGATGCTTGGCGAAATCACGGGCTAAAATGGGGAAGGCCGTCTCCCATTCATCCTGAACCTGCCCGCCCATGATGCTGGTCAGGGATCCTTGACTATCAAGATCAATCACCAGGACTTTATACCCATCCAGGGCAGCAGACATGGCAAGATGCGCGCAGGTGGATGTCTTGCCAACGCCACCCTTGAAGTTGGCCACGGCCAAGACTTTTGCGTCCAATCCTTCTGGTCGATAGGGTCGGTATTCGCGATGGGCCGCGCCCTCCGTCGCAAAATGTTCACGCAACCGAATGATCTCTTCCAATGCAAACCACTTGGAGTTACCCTCGCCTGTCCCTTGAGGCAATTCAGGATGCGCTTTCAGAACCCTCCGGAAGTGAGCGGGAGCCACGGGGATAAGATAGCGGCAAACTTCCCAGGTTGAAAATTTGCGCAAACGCTTCTGGCCATCCGGCGCATGACCGCCTTTTGCAAGCTCTTCCCGACCTTTCGCCGCGAAAGCTGCGGCTTTCGCGAATCGCGCTGTATGGATAGGATCGACGAGACGCTCTGCTGCCTTTGCTGGATCTATTCCCATATAAGGGGGCAAGGGAGGTTTTTCATTTGAAGTCATATAAAACTGCCGATGTAATTGTTTTTCTATGCCGTACTCAAAACTATCACACATGACCTGCAGAATGTGAATCACTATAATGAATTTTAGCTGAAAGAACGACCAGAGTACTTTATAGAATTTATCTAGTTTAAGGACTTTGAGCTCAATTTTACAAATAAAATCTGGTTGTTAGATGGATTCGGGTGTGCGTATACAGGACAAAAGGCACCCAAATACAGGACAATGGGTGCCGTTAAACGGGAACAAAGGTACCGATTCGCGGTTTCCAGTCTCGAATGTCCCATATAGAGCCTAATACTGTCGAGGAGATCGAACAGCCATCCTGTAACTGGGTCCCTTAGGGCGGCTAAGGCTTAGAAGCCCTCGGATCAGCCGTTGTTGTAAAAGTATCCGGAAACGGATTGAACGCGGGTGCTTTTCAGTTTAATATTGTCCACAAGAGCTCTTAGAAGCTCGCCTCAAAAGGCACAGAGCAATGGATGATATTCCGCGAGAGAAACTGACGGGCGCTTTGCGACGCGGCGCTGTCAAAAAGCATGTGGCCGCGATTCATGTATCGGGCAAGCTGTCGCTGTTGCAGCGCAAGCTCAGCAATGTCTTGTTGCTAAACGCCTATGACACCCTGACCCAGGCTCCATCGTTTCAGATGGACGCACGGACGCTGTGCTTGATGGTGGGATATAACTCCAACGATTTCGCCACGCTCAAACAATCACTGCGCGGCTTGGCGGAAACCGTTGCTGAATGGGACATGCTCGATGACAAGGGCCAGCAGGAATGGGGTGTCTCCAGCCTGCTCAGCTACGCCAAGCTCAAGGCAGGCGTGTGTGAATATGCCTATTCCCCGGCACTGGCCGAAAAGCTGGCTGATCCGAAGGTTTTTGCCCTGATCAACCTCAACATCCAGCGACGGTTTACCAGTGGCCATGCGCTGGCGCTCTATGAAAACTGCTATCGGTTTCACCGGACAGGCAGCACCGGCTGGTGGTCGCTGGACACATTCCGCCGGCTGATGGGGGTGGACGACAGCGGCTACTATGAAATCTACAAGCATTTGAACGCCAAGATAATCAAACCGGCGGTCGCGGAAGTGAACCGCACCAGCAACATCGTGATAACGCCCGAGACCCGCAAGCGGGGCAGGGCGGTCACGGATATCCGCTTCAGCATAAAACCTAATCCGCAATTGGCGATATTGGATTTGGATGATGGCGCGGGTCAGCGCCGGGCGCCGGTCTACGATCGTCTGCGCGCGATGGGGGTCAGTGACCGTCTTGCACGCCAGTGGATGACCGAACACGGTGAAGTTCAGATCGCGGGCAAACTTGATTATGTCGGGGCGCAATCGGACGTGAAAAGCCCGGCGCGCTACCTGGCAGCGGCCTTGCGGGATGACTACCGACCGGCTGAAAAAGAGGATCGACCCCCTGCGCCGGTGAGCGCACGAGCGGCAAGGTTGGGCCGGGTGCAGGAGCTTGTGGCCGCACGCACACCGACCCAGAGGGATGCGGATAAACGGCTGATCCTGAGCAGCATCACGGATGCCGGCGCGCGTTTGGATTTTGAGCGTCACGGGTGGATGTCGGCACTCAATGCGCAGGCGGTGATTGCCTTTTGGGAAGACATTTATCCCGGTGCGTTTGACGGTCTTTAGGCTTTGGTCCGTGACTGGTCACGGTGGCGGTCCGGCACGAAAGGGCAGGGGGGTCAGTCGGTTGGGCGAAGGTTTTTTGCGGACTCAAGTATCCGCGTTTGCCGTCCCATCACATCGAGTAACAACCAGACCCGCTGATCTGGATCAACGGTTTCGACCTGCGCGATAAAATCGACAAATGGCCCGGATTCCACGCGCACTTTATCCCCTTTTTCAAGAGGAACAGTCGGATTTGTATCGCCAGTTTCATCATAGCGCTCCTGCAGCGCGGTCATGACATCTTGTGGCACAGTTGCGGGTTGGGTGCCGAAACTGACGAGTTTGGTGATGCCCTGCGTGGCGTTCACCGATTGCCAGGGCGGCGTGCCCGTGGTCCAGCCGACAAAGATATACCCGGGAAAAAGCGGTTTCGATTGCGTTTTGAATTGGCCGGCGCGGCGCATTGTTTGAACAAAGATCGGCAAAAAGACATTGAAACCCTGACGCTCCAGATTGCGGCGCGCAATCTGATGTGAATTTGGTTTCAGCTGGGCGAGACCCCAAGTACCCGATAAGGCAATCTGTGTCATCTGTTTGTGAAGCTTGTTTTGGAAGAAAAACCATTTGAAGTCAAAGCTATAACCCCGCAGCTTTGGTCATGTTCACGCGAAATCTGTCACGTCTCCGCTGGTAGCGTCGTGTCATTTCCGCGGAGGCGTGGCCGAGGTGTTTTTGCACGTAGCGTTCGTCGACTTGGGCGGAACTGGCGAGACCCGCGCGCAGAGAATGGCCAGAAAACAGGGCCAGTCGCTCTGCATCCGGCAGATCGTCACGGACCCCGGCGTCCAGCACGGTGCGTTTGACAAGCCGCGCGACGTGTTTGTCCGAGAGCCTTGCACCGGTCGCCTTGCGATCGTCCCGCGTGACCCGTTGGAACACAGGGCCAAAGTCGATCTTGGCGAAGTGCATCCATTGCTCGATCGCGTACACGGGGCAGGATTGATCAGACGACCCGCGGCCGATTTCGATCTCGCGCCAGCCGGTTTTGGTATTGAGCGTGAGCAGGGCCCCTTCGGCGAAGGTTTCGACCCAGCCGCCGGAATCGGGCGTGTCGTCTTTGTGCACATCCAGGCTCACAATCTCGGAGCGGCGCAATCCCCCCGCGTAGCCGATCAGCAAGATGGCACGATCGCGCAGGTCGCACAGCCCAAAGCTCAGGGTTGCGACCATATTCAGGATGTCTTCGGCGAAAATAGCCTCCTTTTGGACCGGCGGGCGGGCGTGTTTGCGTTTGATCCCGGCGAAAACCGTTGCGATATGGCGGTTTTTACGGTCCAGCGAGAAGCCGCGTTGTGTGTAATGCCAGCCTATGCCCGAGAGGCGGCGTTCGATTGTGCTGACCGAAAGGGCAGGGGCGCCATTCGTTGGTTTGGCAAGGTCCGCTAGATAGAGGCCGATCAATTCCGGTGAGGGGGGCAGGGGGTCGGTTCCCTTCAGGCGGCACCAGCGTGCAAAATGCGCCCAGTCCTTGGCATAGGCCTTTAGCGTGTTGTCCGAGGCGGCTTGATTTGCGTAATCTCGAGCTGTCTCGACCAGATGATCGAGAGCTCCGGATCCCGCCACATGGGCGGGGAGAGCCAGTGCATCATCGGAAGACGTCTGGCTGGAGTCATGCTTTGCTGATGCACTGTCATGAAGCGCAGTCGTGCGTTCTCTTCTGGGAAAATCGGGCATTTTTTGACGATACTTTAATTAGTCCGATAATGCAAACTTATTGGACATATATATGCGTGGCAGAGCGGGGCGGTTTGTGCGCTATATTTTGGACGAAAGCGCCGCCATGGGATAGTCTTGTGGCATGGACTATCAGTCTGCAGCCATCTCGAACGGCTTGACCAACCTATCGCAATTGCCGGATTGGGTCACCTCGAGCCGTGCGGAAACCCTTGAAACTGTGGCCTTTCGGTCATGGGTAGCGCTGACGGTTCTCGATCAGCTGGTCAGTGATCCCAGGCATGGCGTGCCGGTGAAACTGCTCGCCAACCGGCTGGCGCTGAGCGCCGCCACCGCGACGTCGAAACTGGAAGGGCGATTGGCGCGGGAGGCGGATATCCGTATTGGAGAAATGTCGCTTCCCGTCAGCGTTACGCCTGATCTTCGGGCATAGGCCGGATTTCTCATAGAACCGTATCGTGGAAACGCTTAGACCTGTGCGTTCGGCGACCTCTGAAATCTTCATGCTTTGCTGTCCCTTCCGACCAACGTCATACCGACCTCAAGCAGCTTTAGGTCAAGGAAAATCATAGGGTTCGCCTTGAGTTCTTTTTGCACTCCGGTAAGCCTTGAGGGGTTGTCTAAAAGGTGTCAGGAACCTGCCTATTGAACTATGAGATCAGCCAACTATTCCTAGGCAAATATTTCATTGTAAGACAGTGTGACTCCGCCGGGACAACGCCTGAACAGTGTCGAGGTCAACGTTATGAAAAGTAGTACCAGATTGCTTATCAGAGCTGATGATGCTGGCTCAAGTTGGTCTTCAAATATCGGCTGCTTGCAGGCCTGTACACATGGCATCGCGCGAAGTGTAGAGGTTATGATGCCTTGCCCCTGGTCTACGCACGCCGCTTCTCTTTTCAACCTACATCCCGAAATCGATATCGGCATTCACCTAACTCTGACAAGCGAGTGGGATGCTGTGAAATGGCGGCCACTGACGCCAGCCCCGAGTCTGACTGATGAGCAAGGCAATTTTCTACCTTTGGTACTGCCGCGCGAAGGGGATATTCGGCTCCCCTTGGCAAATACTGCGTGGTCGATTGATGAAATCACCAACGAGTTCAGAGCGCAGATTTCTCTTGGCTGTGCAATGTTCGAAAATGCATCCCATGTCAGCACACATATGCTGCGGCATTTTAAGGACTTTGATCGGGACTGTTGCGTTAATTGTGATAGCCCGGAATCTATCAAACTAGGACGCGTTTCAGGCAGCAACTTGAAAAAGCTGATGCATGAATTCGATCTCTCCTCGGACGCCTAGTTTTTTGTTGTGAATGTGGCCTCGCTTGATTGTTCTGACCGTTTCCATCCCTGCTAACGTCGCCTTCGCAGATCGTAATGTTCGGAAAGTTTGGCGGTAACCAAGCAACCTTTTCAAAGCAGCGTGGTCACTCTCAATGCGGTTGTTCAGATACTTGCGATCAATCTGCGTTATGGAGTCGAAATGTGGATCATAGGCGTGATTGATCTCGCGGATCACTTTGCGATACGTGGGTGCTTTGTCCGTACATATGGATACGGGTCGATGCAAACGCACTCGTTCAATAGCTTTCTTCAGGAAGGCTTTGGCCGCTCTAGCGTCTCGTCGCGCTGTCAGTCGAAAGTCCACCAGCTGGCCATTTGCGTCAATTGCCCGCCAAAGGTACCGCCATTTTCCTCCTACTCGGATGTAAGTTTCATCGACGTGCCAATCTAGGCTGCTGCGTCTCAGGTGCTTCTCAGTTCGCTTGGCCAATTCAGGACCGAATTTTTGTACCCATCGGTAGACAGTAGATCGATCCACATCCAGCCCACGCTCTGCAAGCAGGTCAACAACATCCTGATAGGACAACGGATATCGCAGATACATCCGCACGGCGCAGAGGATCACTGCAGCTGGAAACCGATGACGCTTGAACGGGTACTTACTTGGCATGAGATGGCTCCTTCACAAAAAGCATCGCAGAAATTTAACCGTTAACGCAACAGTCCCCAAGATCAATACGTTCCGGATAGAGCGTGGCAAGCGTGCCAAATTGCTCAGCAATGACCAAAGGCGCATGGTTTGGGAGCATGACACCGCCAGCTCCAACGCGGATGGTTTTTGTGGCAGCCGCGACCGCCCCAATCACAACCGCCGTCGCGGCACTGGCGATACCCGGCATATTGTGGTGCTCGGCCAGCCAATAGCGATGATAGCCGCTCGCATCCGCATGGCGCGCCAGATCAATCGTATTGCTCAGGGCATCAGCAGCTGTTCCACCTTCTGGGATGGGCGCGAGGTCAAGCAGAGAGAAATGGTGCACTTTGGATTCCTTGTGTTCTATGTGCCTACATAGGTTTGGTCGTGCCGGTTTTCACCATCTTCACTAAACTGGAAGTCATCCCTTCATCAAAGCATGAGCGCCAGAAAGAAAGGCGTTCTTCAAATAGACAGGCAGCTTCTCCGGATATTTCTCAAGGTCTTTCTTGGCAAAGTGAGCGAGCGCCACCGGACTGACGAACCTGGTGTGACATCCCTCGACGAGTTGAATCAGAGTTTCAATTTTGAAGGATACCGCTCCTCCTGCCATACGGCCCTTCTTAGCGCGGGTTTTAATCACAAAGGTATCGATTTCGTGTTCTCGGGAAAACGCCTGAAGATCCGCTAAGAATGATCTTAGATCGGCCTCAGATGTGTCATCCTCGAGTTCTATGCGAGTGGTCTTCAGGCGAAGCATTTCCAAGTTGCTTTCATCATTTAGGTAGACCACAGCAAGCCGAACCTCTTTTGCCGATATCTCACATCCGCAGATTTTCATGTGTTACTCCCTCATGTGACAACTTGTCGTTACCATATTGCTGACCTGAAAACCCAAACCTTCGCTGCAGGGTGAAAGAACACCTTAGCCCTCTGCCAAGCTGAAGATACACCGACAAATATCCTGTATAGTAACGATAACAGGAAGTTATCCTGACCTTCACCATGAACCATAAGCTCTAATGCGACTCTGGACCAGAATTGGCGAAATCCAACCTGAACATCGGTGTCGCAACAAACCCCTTACCCTGCGGCTCTCGGCCCGAGTCACGATGAGGAAAGACCAAGGCAGGGCTTATGAAACTTGATATGCCAACCTAGGCATTGATGTCGCTCCAAAGGGCGCTCACCGGGAGAGCAAAATTCCTGTCGCCAAAGGTGAGTTTTTCTTGACCCAAGTAAAACACGATCCCAGTACACGTCCTGCTGCCTCCAGGCCCGTTTTTTGAGAACCATTTGAGATGTTTGAAGTCATCACCGCTGACCGATGCAGAGGCCTTGACCTCGACACAGACCAGATGACTGCCGCCGTCGATCAGGATGTCAATCTCCCGCTGGTCCGCACTGCGCCAGTGGTAGAGCCGATAGTCAGCGGCCTGCATTGGGACAGCACGCTGGATCTCGTTCAATACGAAGCTCTCAAGCAGACCGCCGAGGGCTTGCGGATTGTTATCGATGGTAAAGGTATCTTCAGTGAAACGGCGCAAGGCACAGGCTATGCCGGAATCTGCGAAGTGATATTTTGGATTCTTGATTTCTCGCTTGCCCTCACCCGATGTCCAGGCACCCAGCTTGGTGAGCATTGATAACCGTATCAGGATATCCAGATATTGTTCGACCGTAGCGCGCTGCAGCTTGGTCAGTTTGGCAAGTTCGGACGCGTTGATTTCTTGAGCCGACCGTGCCGCCATTTGGTCTATCAGGATACGCAGGGCATCTGGCTTTCGAACCGGCGTGATATCTGCCACATCGCGCTCAACGACCGCGTTGATGTAATCCCGATACTGCCGTTGACGGGATCTGACGGGCAGCGTTCTGGTTTCAGGAAAACCACCTTCCAAAATGAGATCAATGTAGCCGCTGCGGCTGACCAGCTCTGGATCGGCCACTTGTCCTAGCTTCGGGTCATTTTGCATCGCCCAATCCATTAGGCGGCTGACAGGTGCTCTTTTGACTTCCGCAACTGACAAGGGCCAGAGCTTAAGTGTGCGCATCCTGCCCGCAAGCGAGTCAGCTACGTCAGTGGTCGTAAATACGTTGGAGGATCCGGTAAGTACAAATTGCCCTTTGCGCCGATTGGTATCGACCACCCTCTTAATTGCCAGAGCCAGCTTTTTAGACCGCTGAGCCTCATCGATGATAAGCGGTGCGTGGTCCAGGTCTTCCATTAGACTGGTGAGCTGCCCTTCTGGGTCCGCTTCAATGGCGGCCAAGACTGCAGCGTCATCCAAAGTGATAAAACGGCCATTGCCAAACAAGTCTCTTACAAGTGTCGTCTTACCAACCTGCCTCGGGCCGATGAGGTTAACCACACGCGCTGATACGATCGCGTCTTCAAGCTCTGGAATGAGATGTCTTGGCAGATAGTCTTCTGTATCACTCATGGATCGGTGCTTCCCTTTCGTGCTTTGCAGAACGCATCCCGTATGAGAGGTCTGGCTCCTTACCACTGGTCGCTTATTAGAGAACCCACCATTTGTCCATTAGAACCTCCACCATTTGCTCATTAGGAGTCTCACCATTTGCACACTACATGGACTTCTGTATGTCAACCTGCCAAGCTGGCATCCTTTAACTCGTCGCGATCGGGCAAATCGCGGAGGCTTTCCATCCCGAAGGCCACCAAGGGCCTCGTCAAGTTGCGGTACATCTCAAGAGCCGGTACTTGGGCGCATGACCAAACCCAAGCAATCTGGTGCCTTTTCAGGCCACCGTTTTCCACCTGAAATCATCGGATACGCCGTCTGGGCCTATCACCGAGTTCCCATGAGTGTGCGCGATGCTGAGGACCTGTTAGCCGCACGCGGTGTTGTGGTCAGCTACGAGACGATCCGCGCTTGGGTTGCGAAATTTGGGTCGCAATATGCCAAGGCGATCCGCCAGGAGCGCCCCAAAGTGGCGGACAAATGGCACTTGGACGAAGTCGTCCTCCCGATAAACGGTAAGAAGTATTGGCTGTGGCGCGCTGTTGATAGCAAGGGCGATGTGCTGGACATCCTCGTCCAGTCTCGGCGCAACAATCAAGCCGCCACTCAGTTTTTTCGCAAGCTCTTTAAGGCGTTTGGCCAGCCACGAGTTGTTGTCACGGACAAACTCAGAAGCTACAGGGCCGCCCTAAAGCAGCTTGCTCCGGGAATAGAGCACCGCAGCCATAAGGGTCTCAACAACAGATCCGAAGGGTCGCACCGTCCCACCCGACGACGAGAAAAGATCATGGGGAGGTTCAAATTACCGCGACAAGCCCAGCGATTTCTTTCCGTTCATGATCAGGTCCAAACAATCTTCCGTCCGCGCCGCCGTACACTTTCAGCCGCTGCCTATCTCCAAACCAGAGCCGATGCCCACTGGATTTGGGACGACATCACGCGTGAGTTGAAAGCCGTCTAAGGTCTAGCGCCCCGGCTTTCGCTGCCAGGAGCGCCGATAACTTGACGATGCCGACCCGGAATTGTTCAAGGCATTGCTGACGGTTCTGTCGCAAAGTTTTCGAAACATGGGCGTTCTTGTCGAGTTGTGTTAGCCGCAGGCCTTTGTATTTGAGAGCAGGTATCAGACGATGACGATTGACTTCAAAGGCAGCCAGTATCCGAAAAGCGTGATCCTCTACGC
>NZ_JBGCEQ010000018.1:0-53905 GCF_045106495.1 Roseobacter sp. | reverse complement strand
CCTGACAGAGTAGTCAGAGAAAAACGCTTAAATGCGTTACCCACTCGGGACTTCTTTGAAAAAAGAGGACTCCTTTCTCCATCGGAAATTGTGGGTGTTTCCTCACTTGCCATGAACGTCAAAGAAGCGGAAGTTTTAGGAATAGTTGAAGGTCAAAATCTCGGTAGGCGCGTCGTTTCATATTGTTTTGTAAAGTTCCGCCACGGTGATATTGAAGAATTCGCGTCGCACATGCGTTACGAGACACTGGAGTTAATGATGATTGATGTTTCAGAAGTTGACCGCCTGCTGCGAAACGACGACGAAGTGCGCAGACTAGTTGATGTTGTTATGGCCGAACTGGCTGATTTGTTCAGCCTAACCTTCAAAACCGGGATTGATGACGAAGATGCATCACAATTATGCCAAGAGCCTGCTGGTCAAAATGTTATAAAATTTCCAGCAAGTTTCGATAGGATTTCGTCAATGATTACGGCTTCTAGAGTATTTTCTTCGCTTATTACTGAAATTGATTGAAGATAGGCTTCCTGACATTCTTTGCGGGGAGCCTACTTCATAAATTCATGACCTTAGGCAACCATCCCGACAGCTCCTGATCCTCAGGATGACGTTGGCGGTCCAAAAGCTGCCGTTAAGCTTCTGGCAGCTTAGTCCGGAGGTTGTGTGGAAACTCGGCTGATTGCGATGCCCGTCTGTCTTTTCCGGCGGTTCTACCCGTTTGGCATTAAATCGTCATGTCGGATAGCTGGATGGAATGTGAGGGCGGAGGTGGCCCTTTGACGCGGATTGGGCAATTTGGGTGCATTTTGCGGGGCAAGCGAGGCCTGTTACGTCTTCATGGCCGCGATCATTGCTGGAATGCCCATGATGTTCATCACGCGGGTCATGTTGTAAGCCAGCACGTGCAGCGACATCTCGGTGGCGACGTTTTTCAGCCGTCTCATCTTGAAGTGAGTAGCCCCCATCCAGGATTTGATCGTGCCGTATGGATGCTCGACGGTCATGCTGCGGACCGCCAATTGGGCTGGATCTTTGTCCAAGCGTTCTTGCACCCGATCGAGGACATCCTCTTTCTCCCACCGACGTACTCGGCGGTCTTTGCTCGTCGTACATTTGACTTTGATCGCGCAACCAGCGCACGCGCCTGACGCATACGATTTGATCTCTTTGCCGTCTTGTTGGCTCGTAAATCTTTTCGTCAGTTTCTCACCTGCTGGGCAAATATAGACATCCTCGACGCTGTCATATGCAAAGTCAGCTTTATCGAACTGACCACGCGCGCCGGCGTTTGATGTCATCGGTTTAGGAACGACGACTGAGACACCAGCCTCTTCGCTAGCGACAATTTCCTCGCCCTTGTAATAGCCCTTATCGGCGATTGCTGTGAGCTGTTCAGTCGTCATGACGTCGTTCGCGGCCGCAGCCATCATCGACAAAGCGTCGCGATCAAAACCAAGCATTGTAACTTCGTGTGCAACGATCAGATGGTTGTTCGCCTCGACAGCCGTTTGGACATTATAGCCAATAATACGCGGCATGCGCGCTGTAGTCGCCATTGATCTGGCGTCGGGATCGCTGAATGAGACTTGTGTTTCTCCAGTCTCATCCATCCGCTTTTCAATTGTTCTGTAACGCATCGCCTCTTTTTGCAGATGCTCCAGCTTTCTCAAAGTGCGTTCCATGCGTGCCTCTGGCAGCACCGTACCGGTCTGCTCAAAGACCTCATCGGCACGATCCAACTCTCCCAAATAGCGCTCGATTGCTTTATCGATCTCGCCCAACTTTTGGCGCAGCTTACCGCGTGTGTAATTCTTGGCTTTGGAGTTCAGCGCCTTAAATCGACTGCCATCAATGGCGACCACATCTGCGTCGAGTAAGCCCATGTTGCGGCATAGCGCCACGAATTGCTGACACACCTTGCGGATCGCCGGACCGTTGTCCTTCCTAAAATCCGCAATTGTCTTGAAGTCAGGCTTCAGCCGACCTGTCAGCCAAATGAGTTCCAGATTACGCCCGCATTCACGTTCCAACCGCCGCGATGACTGGATCTGGTTCAAATATCCGTACAGATAAATCCGCAGCATCAGTCCAGGATGATAACCGGGCCGACCTGTAGACGCAGGTTGCACGTTGAAGCCAAGTGCCGCGAGATCAAGCATGTCGCCAAACGCATCGATGGCACGAACCGGGCTGTTCCCATCAACGTAATCATCCAGATATTCCGGCAGCAACATCGTTTGCTGACGATCCAAACCTTCGATAAATTGCGCCATGAACAACCTCCGTACCGAATACAGAAATCATACCATCATCTGGGCAAAGCGGGGGAGTTTTCACACAGCCTCTCCGCATTGCAGTAATTCCTAAGTGCTAAAAATTCTATTCTTTTGGCCTAGTCGGCAAGTGCGCCGGTGCTTCCACGTCATGCTGCTGAAGCCAATCTCGCATGGCACTCCATAGGTCGGAGTTTGCTGGCGTCGCTCGCCACCGATCAAGCTCATCGAGTGCTTTGTCCAAGTCGTACGGGATAGCGTGAGGCCATTTGTTCATGATATGTTCTCGCTCAGCAAGGGAAAATCAGCAAGCCTGAATTTGCAAAGTTGACGAGAATTCAATTCCCAACCCCACGTCTGCGAGCAAAGTAGGTGTTTAACCGCGCCTCGCTAACGTCGCTATCATAGCAAATCGGGCTGTATCCACCCGGCCTTGACCAAGCGCTTCTACCGCCGCACTGCCTGCCCGCTCTGTCCCTATTGTATGGACAAGGGCAGGAGCCAGAGTAAGCCCTGATGCTTTGCTGAATAATTTCATTGCGGGCAGCTTGGATCTCGCGGCTTGTCGGTACCGCGACTTGTCGTTTGCGCGGTTCCGGCGGCTCAATCGTTTTCGGTTTTGGCATAGAGGTCGCCAAATAGTTAGATGACATCCAACCTATGCCGAAGCGGGTTTCGATTTGCTTCCATCCACCCGAGACGGAGACTTGCATGACTTTGTCACCAAGGTTTAATTGCCCCATCACACCATGGCTGACGCCAGGGCCGCTTCGGACATTGACCCGCGAACCGGAAACAAACAGAGCGGCTTTCTCATTCGTTGAATCGCTTGGCAAAACAGCCGGGTTTTGTGCTGCTGGTTTGTCAAATGCATGATTGTTCTTACTTGCCTCGCTGGTCAGCGCTTGCCTTGTGGCGGGGTCAGCGTCAGGCAGTTCTTGCCCAACAAGCCAGACAAACAGGCCTATCCCGCCGAAAATCCACATCCAACGCATTATGAAATCACCCAAATGTAATTTGGCGAGCCTACTCGAAGTATTGTGGAAAAGCTATTTTGTTAACGAACAGGTTCCGCAAGAAATCAGTTCGCAGTACATTTATCAGCAATAGGGTGGCAGTGAATAGTCGATTGAAAGGTTATGGCCGTTTTTCTTGGCTTGATCCTCTGCGGCGGAGTATCTGCCCAGTGAGTACGCAGGACAATCTCTAGCGGCCCCTATTTCGACCATCACGCGGCCAAGGTCTTGCCCGTCCAGCACACAGACGCCGACCGGACGTCGGTTTGCCCGTGTCCCGTCAAGATAGCAGATAATCTCTCTGCCTAGCGCAAGGTCCTCCAGCGCTTTGGTTGAAGCTTTCCCATGTGGATCAACTCGCCCCCGCACGTTTTCGGGTGCCGCAGGACGCCCCCAGATAAAAAACACTTTCCGAGCATGTATTACCAACCCTGAAGGTGCGTGCGCAATATTAGCTGCCGGAGGCAGGGGTGTGTTGGAATCAATCCCCCTCTAAACGACCGGCCAATAGCCGTGCTAGTCGAGACGGCAGCGAACAGAGCGCAACGCAGTGTGAATTCCATAACTTTAACGAGCGATGGAAACGGCTTATGCGCTGCGAATAACCAGTTTGGTATTGCCACACGTTGAACACACGTCCTTGCAGCGTTTGAATCCTTTCATGGCAGACAGTTCGCGCGTTTTGTGGTTGGCATGTTGCCTTGCCACATGGCGATTCACCCGCCGCCGATCAAGTTGACAAAATCCATTGAAGATATGTTAGCTGCGCATAAAGAAACGAAGAGTTGAGTTGGCCATCAAAAAACGCTGATCACTAGAAGAATTTTAGACGACAGGGACTTTGTGCAATACTACAGGATGTCGGTTTCCCAAACTTAACTGCGGAACGGACGTCGCAACGCGTGTGACTACGATGGTCAACTATCCACCTGTAGGAGACAAGCCACTGGTTTGTAGCCGGTTCTCTTCAGTGTGAACCCTGATGTGATATCCACCTGATTTTGGTTCGCCCAGAGACAAGGTCAAAAATTGGAAGGTTTGAAGATTGTTCAAAGGACTAAATCGAAAGCTCATCAAACTGGGAAAATTAGGAAGCCCACGTACGACAGATGTTGAAACAAAAATCTCCAACCAACTCGGAGAAGATGAATTTTATAATAAATTCAACGCATTGATTTCGAAAGGCAATACCGAGAAAACTCTAACCTATCTGATTGAAGCGCTACCAGTAATACTTAGTGGTCCTACCAATCGCAAGGAAAAGCTAAAGCATCTGACTTTTGCTGGGCGACGTTTGCAAAATGCTAATCTTGGCAAGTACGGCGTTGAAAAACTAAGGCGAAAGTCAAAAAAACTCCGAACCATTGCTGAGCAGTACGGTCTTCCGAGCAGAAATTTATACTTGGATTTCGGTTGCGGCGCACATGAACCTCTCGCGCTCTCAACTTATTGGTTTGCCAATGGTTTTTCTCGCTTCATTTCATACGATTTTCTGCCAATTAGATCACCCGAATATGCGGCTTTGTCGATGTATGACATAATTACGTATCTCAATAGCTTTCCAGGAGATTTTTTAGCTTTGGACCAAGACGTTGAAGCTTTTCGTGACCGAATTTCCCGGTTTGATCTAATCGCTCTGCTAGCAGGTGATTTTGAAAAAGGAACTAGTGGGTTAGCCGGAAAAGTCGACTTTGTATCTTCAGATATCTTGCACGCAGGAATTGAGAGTGAAAGTGTCTCTTATTTGACCTCCTTCGCTGTATTTGAACACGTGACAGAAATTGAAAGAGTGTGGCAACATCTGTTTGATATAACTGAACCAGGAGGCCTCCATTTTCACTTTGTCGATTTAGCCGATCACCGCGCTTACCGGCTCGACGGCAAGTTTAATCAGTTTTCTTTTTTGACCGAGGAACAGGCTCCGCCGGGCATAAACAGATTGAGAGCCTCTGAGCAAATTGGGGCGATTAAGTTAGCAGGCTTTCAAATCCTCGATGTGAAGCAGACTAGAGTAAAAATACCTGAAAAAACACGTGACGGAATGTTGCCGAAATGGAGAGCCATGTCTGAAGAGGATCAAGAAACCACCAAACTACGCGTTGTGCTACGCAAACCATAGACGGCGGCATCATTTGAGCCAACGATACGCGGCATGTTTGCTGTCATTGCATGGTTATCCGGCCTCTCGGTGCAGCGTGCGTTGATGAGCCCATTTTAGATTTTGCTTTTCGCTACTCCAGAGCCAAACGTCAAATTTCTCGTCAAGAGCCGACTGATAAGCCGCCAAAGCTATCGCCTTTCAAGGCCAAACCCAAACCTTCTTCCCGAGCGATCACGCCCCGTGCCCATCAGTACTCATCCGGTTTCTTCCGTCGTTGCGTTCGAAATTCTGACGGCGTCGCATTGACTAGCTTGGCAAATGCGCGGGTGAAATTCGAAGGGTCGGAATAACCTAGCGAAGTGGCAACGTCTTCTATTGAACGATCAGACCTAAGAAGCGTTTCTTTTGCATGCTCCATCTTTGCGTTTAACAACTCCTTAGAGATACTGGTTCCCAATTTAGACAATTGCCTTGCGAGCTTGCGTGGACTCAGATGCAGCAATTCTGCGGCCTTATTGGCGCTTAACCCTCCGTTTCCGATCTGCTGTTTCAACTGCTGCCTGATACTGGTCAAAAACGCGTCTTGATGTGTGTGCCTCTCGGTTCCCAAAAAGGCTGTTTCAACGCGATTTTCCGAAGCGGGCAATGACAACCATTCAGAGGGGAACTGAATGCGACAACCCATATTGTTGCCTCGCAACGCCTGAAACCGAGTCAGCGATTTGGGCAGGACTGTTGGATCAGATAAGACCAGTAGCACGCGCTCTGGTTCCTTGATCTCACCCAGCACTCTTTCGAGGATGGCCATCTTCAGCCCGATCATAAAGCCGTCGTTTTGTGCCGGTTCGATCAGCGGCTCGAATCTGCGTGTTTCTCCGAACCTTGCCAGTCCTCCACGTACTTCGACATACGATGTCGTGGAGGATGCGTATTTATAAGCTTGTGCCACGTAGATGTTCAGGAAATCACCAAGGGTTGTGGCTCGTTCAAAAGCGTCTCGCACCATAGGCCATCCGGTAGGGTCCAGCTGGGAACCTATCGTCGCACAAAAAGTCGGATCGTTGGCAGCATCCGCACAGTTTTGGAGGAAGTGGTGCATTACCATAACATGGACGGATGAACCCTCCTGATCAACGGCGCTCTGGGTTAAGCCAACACTCTCCAAAACCGGTTCGGGATCCACACCACTTGCTCTCAGTCCTGCAATAAGCGGGCGGAGAAGTTGCAGATGAACTAAAGGCAAAGGCTTCGACATACGGATCCAAAAACAGTCATTCAGAAACCGCATTCAGACTGAATTGGATCAATCGGTCAATTAGATCTGTCATTATTTGCCAAAATACGACCCGGCAAGGTGTAGAATGACCAGTGCTCTGGTTGAGTTAATCAGCGCTACCGGGATAAGTTAATCACAGGAAATTGATACAACTTGAAGGTCTACCATGAAAATCGCCAATTTATTGACTGCAACTGCAATGAGCGGGATGCTTGCCTTTGGAGCCGGTCCGGGTTTGGCTCAAGACGACACGCCAGCAATGACGCTGTTCACAAACGTCCATGTCTTCGATGGAACTAGCGATGCACTGCTCGAGAACGCGAGCGTTTTGGTCGAGGGCAACCTAATTAAAACGGTTTCGACAGAGGCGATAGAGGTGGATGATGCTACCGTGATCGACGGCGGTGGGCGGACGTTGACACCCGGCTTCATAGACAACCACGTCCATCTGCAATTGCCCGGACCGACGATTCCATTGATGGAGACGAACAGCACCTGGGAAGACCTAGCGATTTCGGGTGTCGTTCAAGCGGAAATGTACTTGATGCAGGGGTTTACGACGGTCCGGGATGCCGGCGGAGCGAACGCCGGTCTTCAGCGCGCCATCAACTCCGGAACGATCATTGGGCCGCGTGTCTACCCATCAGCGGCCTTTCTCGGTAGCCGGGGTGGGCATGCTGACTTTGCAACCTTCACTGCACCAGTTGGTGCAACCTCCAATTTCAACCGTTTAAACATGGCCCAAGAAGTCGACAATGTTGGTGATGTTCAAAAGTTCGGACGCAACAACTTCCGTATGGGGGCGAGCCAGCTGAAATTCATGCAATCGGGTGGCGCCGTTTCAGCTTTTGATCCGTGGCAATTGGTTGCTGGGTCTAAGGCGGAAATTGAGGCGGCTGTTCAGGTCGCCAACGAATATGGCAGCTATGTGATGTCACACTCCTATCGCAAAGAGGCAATCATGAACGCCTTGAACGCCGGTGTCCGTTCAATCGAGCATGGATTTATGTATGATTGTGAAGTCGGTGAACTCATGAAAGAAAAAGAGGCGTACATCACGACGAACCTGACGGCTTTTGATCCAGGTCTTCTCGACATCCCGGCGGTCAAAGACGTTCCGGCCAGCCTGGCCAAAGCAACGTCAGCAAGTGCTGCATTCGTTGATTATATCGACAACATGCTCGAATGCCCCGTCAAGCGTGGCCATCACACCGATTGTGTCGGAACAGCCGATGCCTGCAACATACAGATCGCCTATGAGAAGAAACTGGCAAATGATTTCTTCGGGGCGCACACGTCACTCGTTGCGATGACTTCGGTTGGTGGCGAAATCGCGGCTTTGACCGGGGACTTCATGAACCCTTATCCTGACGGCAAGCTCGGTGTCATCGAAGAAGGCGCCTACGCTGATATCCTAATCCTCGACGGCAACCCGCTGGAAGATTTTTCAGTTGTTGGCACGGGTGACCAATGGTTTGGAGCAGACCCACGCCCTGATAGCCCCGAAACCATCCGTATCATCATGAAAGATGGCGTAATCTACAAGAATACACTGAACTGAGTAGATTTGCAGGGCGGTTCCTACCTCGGCCGTCCTGCATAGTTATCTGTATCGTCGCAATCCCTAGAGAAGTTTAACTCCAATGAAGCATTTGATCGTAATTGCCGTTTTGGCAGCACTCGGAAGTGCAGCTCATTCATCCGAAACAGTCGAGTGGTCAGATCTCATAGATCCTTCGGCGCAAGAGTTCGACGATCCGTATCGGGATTTGTCTCTTTCGGAAATCGAGGCGTTGAGGACAATTGCATTGGCGCGGCAGTCGCTTGTATCGGGTGATTTGTCAGAAGGTCAACAAACAGAACTTGAAGAGAAAATCCATCAAGCAAACCAACAGTTGTTGGAAAATGACATAGATGCCGATTGGCTGATCGAACAGAGATGGGTCGTTGCGGACCGGCGGGAAAAAGCTGCAACAGCCGGCAATCCGGCGGTTGATGGTCAAGTGATAACTGTCGGCGGTTTTGCGATCCCTGCCCCACCGGACCCGGACGGAACGCCGGTGGCATACCTTGTTCCCGAACGCGGGATGTGCAGCCACATGCCTCCGCCGAATGCCAATCAGATGATAAGAGTTCGATTGACCGATGCGTGGCAACCAAGCATTGCACACGAGCCCGTGCGCCTGACCGGCAAAATTTCTATCGCTCCGACAAAAGAGGTTTTTCGCATTGTAGATGGCCCGGTTAAAATGAACGCTACTTTTCAAATGGAAGTTGAGCAGGCCGAGACGGTTGCTGATATTAAGGCTCAGCTGGACACCCCGATCGCCAACGACTGGGCCAATGAAATTACACAGAAATTGCGCGCTTCTGGAGCGTTGCCTTCAACGCTGCAAAGTGTAAAGCAATGAATCCGCGTCGTATTTTCCGGAGTGCATTTGTCTTTGGGTTATTGTCCCACACTGCGTTGGCTCAAGGTGTCGGGCCCAGCGTTGACGAATTGGCCAAGGAGTTGGCGAACCCGGGCGCCGCAAATGCAACGCTGAACTTCAAGTTCGAGTATCGGACATTTGATGGTGATTTGCCAAACGCCGGTGATCAGGACAGTTTTACTTCAACCTTTCAGCCCGTATTTCCGTTTGTGTTATCCAATGGGAAAAACCTGATCTTCAGACCGGCTTTCGCGTACACATTCGGCCAACCTTCTTTTGACGCTGGGCGCGGAGATTTCGGCACTGAGGACGCTCTAGGAGATATCGCCTTTGACCTGCTGTATGCCGGCTCGAATAACGGCTGGACACTCGGTGGCGGCGTCGTTGGCGCAGTACCTTCTGGGAGCGATATTTCATCAGAAAATTGGCTGCTGGGTCCAAGCGCATTGGCAGTCAAAACTGAGGACTGGGGTGTTTGGGGGGTCTTTCCGTTTCACAATGAAAAAGTTGGCGGCAGCGGGCCGGACGTTTCCATCACTTCGCTACAGTACTTTTTGTTCTACAGTTTGGGAAAGGGCTGGCAGGTCGGCACCGGGCCGACAATCACGTATGATTGGGAAGCAGACAGCGATAACGCCTGGACAGTTCCCTTTGGGGTTCAAGTTGCCAAAACAACTGCCTTTGGTAAGCAACTTGTAAAGCTGAACGCCGGAATTGAGAAAAATGCCATTGCGCCGGATGCTTTTGCTTCAGACTGGAAGTTCACTTTCACATTTAGCCCAGTTATTAAAAATCCTTTCCAGGCCAATCCGCCGACGCCCTTGGTGGACGAAGCCACTCGTGCGGCAGTTCTTGCGCCCTTAAGGTAATTGCCCATGATAAAACGAGCACTTTTCATAGCGCTGCTAACCGCCCTTCTATCCGGACCCGCGACGGCCCAAGGGCTTGGTGGACCTTCTTCCGTTGAAGCTGACCTGACGCCTGGTGACGGATTAACAGACCCTCAGTTTCGATTTGATTTCCCACAAAACATTGCACCGGGATGGTTCGCAAGCAAAGCAAGATTGGCAGAGCGTGGATTCGCGTTCAATTTCGACTACCTGTCGCTGGCGCAAAGTTCCAACTCGGATATCGGCACAGGCAAAGCGAGCAGCGGCATCGCGCGTTTTTATGGCTCCTGGCAAGCGACAGCGCAAGGGTCGCTGACATTCAAGATCGAAAACAGGCACGCATATGGCGCGGTGGCGCCGCAATTTCTGGGTCTGGATGGCGGCGCAGTTTCGATCACGGGGACGGCTTTCAATGACAACGGGACCCTGCTGACGAACCTTTACTGGACGCAACGCGCAACGGATGGATCGTGGAGCATTCAGGCCGGCCAAATCGATGTGACAGATTTCCTGGATATTTACGGTTTGGTCAGTCCCTATACTGCCTTCCAAAACCTGGCGTTCAACACCAACCCTACCATTAATGCACCAAACCCGGGACTTGGTGTCGCTGGCAGCACGAAGTTGGGGTCAAACCTCTATGTCATTGGCAGTATCGCTGACGCAAATGCAGACCCGTCGTCACCCGATTTGGACGTTTTCAGTGATGGCGATCTCTTCAAGAGCGTTGAGATTGGATACACAAGTGGCTTTGATCGCGTTTATTTTGATAACGTTCATGTGACCCTCTGGCACGCAGATGCCGCTGACGATGGCAGTAGAGCAGAGGATTACGGAGCCACGTTTTCCGCCGCTTGGTTCGTCGACAATAAATGGATGCCTTTCGTTCGGGCTGGAACGTCAAAGGGTACGGCGGCGCTCTATGAAAACTCCGTGTCTGCCGGGATTGGTTACTTCGCGCGCAATACCGACTTGGCAGGCTTGGGGGTAAACTGGGCCGAGGCCAACGGCGTTCCGGGCAACCAAACAACGTTGGAAGCCTTTTATCGTTTCTCAGTATCGCCGGGACTGCAGATCACGCCCTCTATTCAATACATTAACAATCCGCTTCTCAACTTGGGACAATCCAGCACAACTGTTTTGGGCCTCCGGGCACGCGTTGTGTTTTGACGCTTTAAAAACAAAAGCCTAGAAAGGACTTCAAAACATCAAACGGCGCATACCAAAACCGGGCAATTAGACTTTCGATATCGGGGGCTGCTTCGAAGTGTCGGCGGCATGTAACTTCGTTGACCAAATGACCATTTTCTCCAACAAGAAATACACTTTTGACGACCAGATCTTTGTTGTTCCAAAATCCAATATCTCGGGCAATGTCATCACCAACATCAGTGCGTCACTTGAACGTCGTGAGGATCTTTTTGTTCGCATTGCGGGTTTTGACAAGACCAGTCACGCGATCGGCGTTTTGAACGAACTGGGAGACAGTTCAGTGAATTATTTCTGTCGCCCTCGGTGCAGATCAGAAAACTGCTGGACTTTCTATCGGGATCTTACCAGCCAAGCGAAAGAGCGTTTGGATGCAAAAGGAATTTCTATTCGGTCTCCTAAACGCGATGTCCACTTTATTCCTGCGTTGGCCATGAGCGTTCCCCAATGACAACTGTTGCGCGATTATTCCAAGCTCTGCCCGGTGCAACCACTGAAAACAATTTAGGAAATACTATGACGAAACAATTCGCAGATAGACTTCCCAGGTCGTCGCTTTCGGTTGTGTTTATCTTGTTGACAGGGCTGTCGGTGCTTTTTTTTGCCGCTGACCGATCTTCGGCGCAGGATCAAGAAATTGTTTCACCGGATGAGCAGATCGAAGAGTTATCGCAGGGCACCTATTCAGCTCCGGTAATTGTAGACGGAGAGACTTTGTTTGTTGTGCGCGGATCAAGCGCTCTGCCCGCGACAGTCCGTGCGGAGACCATCGCCCAACGCATCCTGGCGCTCGCGGAGCAACCAGATACCAAGCCGATTACTTTCTCCATAGAAACCAATGAGTTTGGGCGCGAGATTCTTGCAAATGGAGCGATGGTCACCATCACAACTTTTGCAGATGCAGAGATGGAGGCCTTCGAAATAGACGTAATGGCAACTTTGCATTCGGAAGCCATTCAAAAAGCCATTGAGAAATACCGCTTTGATCGATCAGATTCCGCCCGTGTCGAAAGTGCGATGGTCGCGGTTGGCTGGACAGTAGGCTTTCTCTTCATCACATTCCTGTTCGTTGGAAAACGAAAAAGAGCCGGTTCGGGACTGGCTGCTATCGCTGAAAGTTATTTTTCCAAGTTTGAGAAAGCGACCGGCTCAGTTGTGCGTAGCAGAGCAATCGCAAAGCTGACAAACTTCTTCGTTCAGGGCGTTTTGTGGATTGGATACTTGTTCCTGCTTTACTACTACCTTTCTTTCGTTTTGCTCTCATTTGCAGAAACGCGCCCAATCGCGCAAATTCTACTAACCTACGTTTCTGAACCACTTATCGAGGTTGTGCTTGGTTTCGTGGCCTACCTTCCGAACTTGGTCACACTTGCTATTATTGCCTTTGTCGCCAGATTTATCATTAACGGCTTCCGGGTATTTATGGAGAATGTTGAAGCCGGAACGATTAAACTTGAGAACTTTGAACGTCACTGGATCACACCGACATTCAATATCGTCAGAGTTGCCATCATCGCCGTCGCGGTGGTTTTTGCTTATCCCCATTTGCCGGGCGCTGAATCGAAGGCGTTTCAGGGGCTAACGATCCTTGCGGGTATCATGGTGTCACTTGGCTCAAATACTGTCGTCAGCAACATGATGGCAGGTCTGTTTGTGCTCTATCGCCGGAGCACCAATATTGGGGATCGGATCAAAGTGGGCGAGCAGATTGGCGACGTCGTAGAAATCAGATTGATGGAGACGCTTATCAAATCGATAAAAAACGAGATGATCAGCATCCCCAATGCCCAGCTGCTAAATTCCGAGGTGGTCAACTACTCCAGGAAAATCGATGGTCGCGGGTTGATACTGCATACAACAGTTGGCATCGGCTACGAAGAACCTCAAGCGAAAATCGAAGCCATGCTCGTTGAAGCTGCCAATCGGACAAGAGACTTAAAAAAATCACCCGAGCCATTTGTTCTGGTGGCTGCGCTCGCTGATTACGCGATCAATTACCAAGTTAATGCCTTCACCACCCGCGGGACCAGTCTGCCCAGGATTCTCTCCGATCTGCACGGCAACATCATTACCGTCTTCAATGAAAACAATGTGCAGATCATGACCCCCTCTTATGAAGCTGACACCGAAGTGCCGAAAATTCCGGCTGAGAATTGGGATGGCAAACTTGCTCATATGGCAGCTGACGTTAACTAGCGCGTTAATGTCACACGAAAAGGCGCAAAAACCACGGAGGGCCAGGGACGGACATTAAACGCGCCAATGCGTTTAGGCACTCTTGGGTCAAAAGCCTTGATGCAAAACTGTCGATGCCTTGTAATTTCAGTCGTAGCGCAACTCAGTCGCCTTACCGCGAAAGATTGTATAGGCTAGAATGGAGTATCCCATGATGACTGGCAATACGAAGAGCGCCCCGATGAGAATGATGAACAAGCTTTCTGGCGCGGCCGCGGCGTCATAGATCGTAAGCTTTTCTGGCACAACATAAGGGTAGAAGCTGTAAGCCATTCCAACATAGGCCAGCGCGAAAAGGCTGGTTGCAGCGGCGAAGGGCAGCCAAGAAAGTTCGTCTTCTGCAAAGGGCATTTGTCGCAGCATCCGCCAGAGCCAAAGGATCAGCAAACCCGAAAGTATTGGCAGCGGTGCAAGATAGAGAAATTCCGGAAAGCTGAGCCACTTTTCGAGAATGCGCGATGAAACCAGCGGTGTGGCCGCAGAGACAAGGCAAATGCCGAGGATCACGCCCCAAAGACTTTCGCGTGCCCAACGGATCGATTTGACCTGCAGAGTGCCCTCAGTTTTATGAATCAACCACGTCGACCCAATGAAGCTGTAGCCCACGGTCAAGAAGACCGCAGTGATCGCGGCAAAAGCATAGGTCACCGAGTTTTTTTCCAAACCCATAACGTAGATGCCAAGCATGAAACCTTGTGCCAGTGCCGTCATGAGCGATCCCGCAAAGAAGGCACGGTTCCATAGTTTTTTGTGATGGTCGCGCGCTTTCGCTCGAAATTCAAATGCCACGCCGCGCAGGATCAGCCCTACCAGCATGACGAACACCGGTAGGTAAAGCGCCGTCAAAATGGTGCCGTGAGCGGTTGGGAAAGCGACCAGCAACAGCCCAACTGCCAACACCAGCCATGTTTCATTTGCGTCCCAAAACGGCCCTATGGATCCGATCATCTTGTCTTGTTCTTGCGGTTCGGCCAGAGGAAACAAGATGCCAACACCAAGATCGAAACCGTCGAGCACAACGTAAATCAAGATCGAAAGCCCCATGAGCGAAGCAAAAGCCCAAGGCAGCCAGTCTGCGGGGTTATTGAAATCAGGTAGCATCGCGCGTCACTCCGCCGGTGAAAGCAGGGCGACTTGCGCCTTGCCGGAATGAGTCATGTCATTGGCGCGCCCGTCGTCTCCCCTCGCGGCTTTGCGCGCGAGGTAGACGATTACGCTGATGTACGCGAGCAGAAGCGCTGCATAGATCGCGAGGTATACAAACAGCGTACCGGCCACCATGGGCGCAGGCACTTCTGCCACGGCCTCATGCGTGGCGACAACACCTTGCACCAGCCATGGCTGGCGACCGATTTCGGTGGTGTACCAGCCCGCGAGTGTCGCGACCCATCCCGAAAACGCCATGGGCACCAAGGCATAGATCATGACTTTGGGTAAACCTTCCACAGCCAGCCAGTGACGGCGTTCAGGGCTGGGGTGCATGCGCCGTCGCGACCACATGAAAAAGATGGCACTCCAACTCATCAGCAGCATTGCCATCCCAGTGCCGACCATCACGCGGAAAGACCAGAAGACAGGCGCAACCGGCGGGTGCAGGGGCGTTCCGTCCTCAGCCACGAATTCGTTCAAACCCTTCACCTCTCCGTCCCAAGCGTGGGTCAAGATCAACGAAGCAAGTCCTGGAATGCGGATTTCTGCATGGTTTTCCCGCGCTTCATCGTCCGGGATCGCAAATAGCAACAACGGCACATTGGTATCGGTTTCCCAGAGTCCTTCCATCGCGGCCACTTTTGCGGGCTGGTATTCCTTGGTGTTCAAGCCGTGCATGTCGCCCATAAAAATTTGCACAGGGATCAGCAAAGCGCCAAGTGTCACGCCGACTTTGAGCGTCGTGCGAACATCGCGAGATCTGTCGCTCAGTAGCCAGCGAAATGCAGACAAACCGGCAAGCAGAAACGCTACCGTCAGGCCTGAGGCAATCCACATGTGGGCGAAGCGGTAGGGCATGGAGGGATTGAAAATGATTGCCCACCAGTCGGTTGCATGGGCCACGCCATCAATCATCTCAAAACCTTGCGGCGTGTGCATCCAGCTGTTCAAAACAATGATCCAGAATGCTGACACCGTTGTGCCAAACGCCACCAGCCCTGTGGCCAGCAAATGCAACCATCCGGGCACACGAGAGAAGCCAAATAGCATAATACCAATAAATACGGCCTCAAGGAAGAACGCCGTCAGCACTTCATAGGCCAGCAACGGCCCCGCGATGTTACCTACGGTTTCCATGAACCCGGGCCAATTGGTGCCAAACTGAAAAGACATGGTAATGCCCGATACGACGCCCAGGGCGAACGAGAGGGCAAAGACCTTTACCCAGAATCGGTAGGCGTTCATCCACTTTTCGTCGGTCGTCTGTGCAAATCGAACGCGGAAAAAGAACAAGACCCATCCCAGAGCAATCGTAATCGTCGGGAACAGGATGTGGAATGAAATATTCGCCGCGAATTGAATGCGGCTCAGGATGAGGGTGTCGAGAGCTTCCATTTAAACTAACCCTTTTACTTGCGTTTCGTCAGTGCGGGAATGGCTCCCCCCGCCTTGTCAATCAATCCCACGATGCGACTGCCGAACGTCATCAATTTGACCAACCGTTCGGTCTCCAATTTTTCCATTTCATCGTAAAAGCCGGTCATCATTTCAATCAACTCGCGCAGTTCTGCGATCCGCGCCTCGGCATAGTCGTCGCCTGACCGGCCTTGCATCTCCAGCTCCCGCAACTTTGTCAGCGTCGGGTCGATTTCTCGTTTCTTTCGCTCAGCCACCAGGATTCGCACAATCTCCCATAGGTCGTTCGGCGTGGTGAAATAGTCCCGCCGGTCGCCTTGAAAATGCTTCAGATGCACAAGGCTCCAGGACTGCAGCTCCTTCAAACCCATTGAAGTATTCGAGCGACTGATCGAAAGAGCCTCCGTGATCTCATCGGCGTTCAAGGGGCGCTTTGACAGGAACAGTAACGCATAGATCTGCCCTACAGTGCGGTTAATGCCCCACCGACTGCCCATCTCTCCGAAATGCAGGACAAACTCATTCTGAACAGGTGTCATTGTCATGCCTTGGTTCTTTGCTCCAGTCGCTGTTTAGTAATTTCAGTAATTTCTGAAACTCATATAAACTGTCTCATCGCGAAGGAAAGAGCAAAGTGATGCGTCATTTCGACCGACCTGAGTGGTCCGACGGTGTTTCCTGCTACTGCCACCAAAATACCGGAGCGCCATGTCGCTGCAACTTGGCTGCGTGTTCTTTGGGTACCGCTTGGCTCAATTTGCGCGGGATCCCAATTTGAAGCAAGGTCGCCCCATCGAAATCCAATGCTGCTTCTGATTTAATTGGCAATGGAGAAATGCGGCCACGCTTACAAAATACTCCGGCGAATTTTGGTCCGCTTTCACAATTACTGCGCCTAACTGGCGTTTACCATGAGTCCACGGAAGTATTGCCACCGACCCTTCAGCACGAGATGTTAACGATGTGTTAACGAATGCTCCGCCTGAAGGGAGAAGTTGTGCAAATTAAGGCTCACGTTGAAGACGACCTAGAAGTGGAAACATGGGTCGAACAGATGATTGCCGAGAACGGGTATGCTCAGATCTCGATGCATAATCCGTCTTCCGGGCTGCCGGGCTTTGCGTTCACGATCGGCATGGAGCAGTCGCGACAAGTCCCGGAGCTCATTTGTATGGGGGTCGCACCGGATATCGCCGCGCAGCTGTTCGCAATCTGCATCGAGGGCCATGACAGTGGGGTCTACGACCTTGCAGAAGGGAACCAGAGCGTCAAAGGTCTGGTACAAGGCTATGTGTTGCGTTTTCGCCGCGTCGCGCCGGCAATGGTGCTCAAGGCAAATACAGTAAGGCCGTACCGCCGCGAAGACATCTCAAAAATGGTGCAGCTGCTACTGCCAGACAATAGTGGCTTTTTTCCTGGCGATCTTGAATGTGATCCCGGAGTTGCAACTGCGCAAGACCCTGACAGGCTTTTGGCGCCAGCAACGAACTGATTTCAGAAATCTTAGATCCAATGTCTGATACAGAGTTCATTGTCGCGCATCTCAAATTTTCGCCATAGCCCAGGCAGGCCAATCTGATACGTGCAGCGCGGAGACATGCGTTTAAGCCTGCTGTCCCATTGGCAATCGAGCTTAGATGCCACTCTAAAATGCCTTCGGAGAAACCTGTGAGCACACTGGCTTTCGAGGCAATGACCCAGTCAATTTACAAGCGCTCACTGTGACGCCCGAAAGCTGCGCGTTCATTTACTAGCTGTTTCGAGAAAATTGAACTGCGGCGCCGATGAATCTAACGGATTATTGGTTTGCACCGGCAAGCCCAAATTTACAGATGTTGCGATCGCGGAAACCGGGCCTAGCCTTTTGGGTTTTCTCGGCCTGATATTTGTGTCCATCTACATTCGTATCAGGTTTGAAGAGAATTAGTATGCGCGACAATAGCCACATGAAGTCCTTCCCGCAGTTTAATCGGGCTTACGCCGGTGCGTTCCAGCTAGGGCGACTAACCGTAGGACTGGTTTCGCCACTGGAAGCCTACTTGAACGAAGAATTCCCCACTCTTGAGCGGCACTTGGAGCGGGCCAAGATGGCCGAGGAATTGGGGTTTACGGCGCTCTGGCTTCGTGACGTGCCGTTCCATGTGCCGTCTTTCGGCGACGTCGGCCAGATGTTGGATCCGTTTGTCTATCTCGGAACATTGGCGGCTGTGACCAATTCAATCGGGCTGGGTATTGCGAGCGTAATCTTGCCGCTGCGCCACCCGGCGCATGTGGCCAAGGGCGCTGCGTCTGTTGATCAGCTTTCGAATGGTCGCATGCTGTTGGGGGTGGCCTCTGGTGACAGGCCAGAAGAGTATCCCGCTTTGGCCGCGGATTACGATAGCCGCGGTACTCGCTTTCGCGAAAGCGTTAATTATATTCGAGCGACTTTTGACAGATTTCCAAAATTTGAAGGTGCGCAGGGCCGACTTAACGGACACATGGATTTGCTGCCCAAACCAATCTCGGGGCGCATCCCGATGCTCATTACGGGGGGCGCCCAGCAGTCTCCAGAATGGGGTGCCGAGAATGGTGATGGCTGGATCACTTATCCGCGCAGTTTGAAAGTGCAAGAACGCACCGTGGCCGAGTATCGCGGGCGCCTCAAAAATGTAAGCAAGCCCGTGGTTCAGTCGCTCTACGTTGACGTGATGGCGAAATCCACAATGCCTGCACGCCCAATTGCACTTGGGTACGCCGCGGGCACTGACTTTCTATGCAAACACCTGAAAGAACTGGAAGCAATTGGCGTGAACCATGTGGCGTTGAACCTGCGCTACAACAACGCCAATATCGAACAGACATTGGAAGGGATTGCCAAGGATATCCTACCCGAATTTGCGTAGAGTGTTGGACTGACAAAGCAGGTATTTGACTGGCATATATAAAAGCCCGCTTTGCGCATCAGAAAGTGCGGCGCCCGAGTAGGACTGCCTGGTTGGTTAAATTATCGGTGTTTCAACGTCGGCAATGGGTCCGTTCTGCGCATGCCGTACAACGAAAAAATAGGTGCTTCTTTGATCGTCGCTGACACGTTTTTTACCGCGTCGGAAATTCGAGTAATCCGTGGAAGCATTGCCTCAAGTCAAACAGGCTGAACCCGGCATGGTGGCGCTGAAGACGATGACAAAATTGAATGAATCTCTAAGCAAGGCAGTTTCTGAATAGGGCCTCCCATTTGTCGTGGCAACGGCGGGTGACGCAAATGGAGTCTCCTTTACCGGTACCAGCGGTCAGGCTTCCCGTCGGCGAGCTTGATGTTTCCGCGTGTGACCGATCCGGACACGCGATGTGCCATCACAACTCCTAGTTTGCCTAAACCTGTTTCGTTTACGCGCCACCGGCCGACCTGGTCTGGCCGCACCGTGTAGTTCTAGTTTCGGTTCAGCGCAGCTCTATCGTAGAGGACACATTCAGATCACCGAGCAATGAGCGCCAATGCCAGCTCTATGCGCGTCTGTCACTCAGCCCGGTATTGTGGGGTCGAAGCAAGAAAAGACCCATATGATGCCGCGTTTGGGTAGGAAAACCGCTCGGCGAACGGATTGCCGCGTTTCGTCTGCGCTGCGCCCATATCTGCCAGCAACTCGTCAAAATGTTTGAAATGGAACGGTGCGGAACATAGGCCGCCATAGACCTTGGCAGCCGGGCGTTCGTTGCGTTTCCACTTAAGCATCATGTCGATATTCTCGTTCATCTCTGCCGCTGTTGGCTGGTTTTTTAACTGGCCATCAGCATAGCGCACCAACCAGTTGGCAATCATTTCCGCAGACAGCACAGTGCAAAAGCTGGAGTTGAACCCTACAAAGCCCATGTCTGGTAAATCCGGGTTCACGGCCAGACGATAGACCCGGTATTGCCCATCATCGTCGATCAACTTGTCGCGATAATTCTGCGGCAGATAGGGAACGCCCAGTTTCCAGCCAACAGCGAGGATGGCGACCTCACAGGGCACTGTCTCGTCCGTGGACAACTTCAAACCCGCATCCGTAAAGCAGTCAAATGTACCCAACACAGGCTTGATCAGCCCTTTGTCGAGGCATTCGATCAGGCCAGGCGTCACAATAGGTACTGAGCAGGACACCTCTTTTTCAATGGGCGTCTCTGGGACCATGTTGTGCTTTTTCAACTTGAGTTGTGTTTTCAGCATGGTCTCAAGACAACGAAAATTCACCCAAACCAATGGCTTGAAGATGGCCGCAATGACGCGTTGAAAGAGGCTCTTGCCCCATTGATTGAACTGCTGTTCCTGCGCGCGCATGAAGAGCAAACGCTTGAAATTGATCCCACCTACGAAATACGGCACCCGCCAAACATTTTTCAAATAAACAAGCCGCACTGAATTCGCACCATTCTGCACCGAATTAACAGCGATATCCGTGGCAGACTTAGACCCACCCAAAACCACAACGTCTTTGCCCGCACAGACGCCGGGATCGGTAAATTCGGATGAGTGCATCACCTTTCCCCCGTGTTCAACAAAGGCGTCTTGCCCAGGATGCGTGATGACGTTCTTTTCAGAGAACTGACCCGTGCAGATAGACACGAAGTCGAAGTTTTCGGTCCAGGTGTGGTTGCCCGCCTCCAGCGTCAGGGTCCACCCCGGCCGCTCATCTGCGCGGCGCTCCATGAATATGACATTGGTGTTCAAACGAAACAGGCGCGCAGTGTCGTGCTTTGCTGCATAGCTATGCAGATAGGCATGGACCTGCGGGCCCTTTGGCCATTCTGGAAAGTCATCCGGCATAAGATGGTCCGTGTAACAATAGAGGTCTTTTGGCGATTGGGTTTGAACATCCGGGTAAGACCGCGATGGTTCCCACACCCCGCCAAAGTCATGGCTGCGCTCAAAGCCACATACACGGTGCCCTCTCTCGTCAAAGGCTTTGGCTGCCGCCAAGCCGCTGACACCGCCACCGATAATGGCGATTTGCTTTCGATCAACCATGTGAGACTCCGTCAGGCGGTGGCAAGAAATCGACCTCATGTAAGGCAGACAAACGCACCAGCTCTTCGGGGTCCGTCACACCATCAAGTTGTTTGAACAGATCAAACAACTTGCGCGCCGGAGCGACACCAAAGACGCAAGTCGCCTCGGCGCCTGAACGGTTAAAGATCCCATGCGCCTCGCCCATTGGCATCCGCACCACGTCACCCGGACCCGCTTTGTGCACGTCGCCCAAAAACTCAACTTCCAAATTGCCGGATAAAACATTGATCCATTCATCCTGTGTTGGGTGAACATGCGGCGGTACAAATGTGTCCGCGGGAATTGTTGCGTGCCAAATGAAGGTATTGGGACTTAGTAGCTTGGGGACATAAGTTTGTCCCACGACATTCCATGATAAATTCTCGATTCCGCCAGATGCAGGTGTGATCCCCTTATCCATTACGTTTTCTCCCTGTTGTTTGTCCGATATCCTGCAGCAGTCAACGCAGGATCACTATCCAAAAAACGAACCCAATTGGTATCGGCTTGAAAGAAAGCAGCAGATCGACCAGTGTTTCGACAGGAGACACGATATGTACGAGCTGCGCGGCGAATTTTTAACCGCCTACCCGCTGTTGCGGACAGATGATTTGGACGAGGCGCGTTACCGGGTTCACCGAAAAGTTTTGCGACCATAAACTCGACAAGTCATCCCGCTTAGACAATCTGGCCGTGCGCCATAATCACGTCGCCGGTGAACATGTATCGATCAACTACCTGCATTACGGCACCGACGTGGAAATCGACCCAGGGATGTTAGAAGATTTCTATCTTTTGCAAGTTCCTTTAAGCGGTGCCGCCATAGTCCACCATCGCGGTTTCGAGATCTTTGCGGACCAGCAGACCGCAACGTTGCTGAACCCAGACCGCGATACCCGGATGCATTGGAGTGGTGACTGCCGGAAGCTACTGCTGCAGATCGACAAGAGTTTCCTGGATCAGATCGCGCAAGACCTGCTCGGGCACCCTGCTCCGGGTCCCGTTCGGTTTATTCCGGTCGTCGATTTGCAAACCAAGAGCGGTCAACACGTCGTCCGCATTCTGACACAGGCTGCGTATATGGCTGGAGCAGGTTCACTTTCGGACGTGTAGGACGAGCGCAGGATTTATGGGTTGAAACCGAATTGGTCTCGACCCTTCTGAACAATCAAAACAGCAACATCTCGCATGTAATAGATGCCGCAGATCACCACGCTCTGCCCGCCGACATCAAACGGGCAGTGGCTTTCATTCTCGACAACCTGTCGGAGACGATTACGCTGGCCGATATTGCGAAAGCCACAAGACTTAACGCCAGGCCCCTGCAAAAAGGGTTCAAGCGCTCATTTGGGAAATCACCAATGCAGGTGCTACGCGATGTCCGTCTCGATACAGCACGATATTTCTTGTCCGTGAAACGAAGTCCGCCGAGCGTGACCGATGCGGCATATCAGGCAGGATTTTCCCACCTTGGACGGTTTTCGCAGGCCTACAAGATGCGATTTGGCCGCTTTCCCAGTGAAGACGTTCTCAACTAGACAGCGCTGTAGGCTGCAAAAATTGAGACCAGAGTGTTGGCACAGGCAACCACGCCCGTTTACATAAGACATCGTCAAAAACAGCTTCTCCAAATTTTTTTGACAAGGATGGAGTGAACTTGAGTACGAAGGGTTTGCTTTCTTACTTTTTGAAAGCGAACCGGGGTTTCTGGTCAATCGGCGACATTCGCGAAAAACTAAGCATTCACTACGGAAACCTCCGCGCTTCAACGCGCATTTGCAATCCATCCCATCTTCGAGACTTGCCATTTTTTTACGGCGAAAAGTCAACTCGTTTGCAAAATGAGCAATCCACCTGGCCGTTCAAACAAAGGCTACAGGATGATCCCACGGTTGGCGTCCATTTGTTGTGTCGCATTTCCAAATCACATCGGCGTTGGCGAACGTAGGGCTCCAAGCCGGGAAATTTGCATGTACCGAGACAAGTTCTCTTGCAATTTTCCTGAAAATTGGGATACGCGCGACAACGCTTTTAGCACGTTTTGGCTATAGGCAACGAAACCATTCTTCGATAGGAAGCCTCACGCGTCATGAAGCACTTTCGACGTATTCAAAACGCAACTTCCAGCAAAAGCGCTGAAATCTGGTGGTTCTTTGTCGCGCTGAGTCGACCAGTCGCATCAAAACGCGCGTTACATTGCGACAGCTGAACCACATCCTACCGCATTCACCAGATTCCCATTTCCGGAATCGCGTATTTGGAGAGTAATTTACTCGGGTGATTTCCTAAATATTGCAAAGCATTGCACTGCAGGTGCGCGATCAGCTCAGCCTGGGCTCCAGAGTTAGCCAACCTGGCTGGCGTGTACTTGACGCGGATGACGCCAATACCGATACGATCAATCACCACATCCTTGGTTTGGCATATTCGGCGTATCCGACATCGTAGGCATGACCATCGAAATCGGACTTGACCTCACTAACGAAATCACCTGCGGTAGGCACCAAACCACTTTGATCTATGCCACTCCACAATTGGGACCGCATTATCGCTTTTGCACACTGAAAATACATTTCTTGAATGCTCACGATAATTACTGATCTTGGCGTTTTTCCTTTTTTCGAGAAAGAACTGGTGAGTTCCGGATCTATGCTCAGAATTGCCGATCCGTTGATCCGCACAACGTTGTTGCATCCGGGAACCATGAACATCAGGCTTACCCGGCCATCGCGTACGATATTTCGCAAAGAATCCAACCGGTTGTTTCCACGCCAATCCGGCAGGTGAAGAGTAACATCGTCGACGATGCTCAAAACCGGCCCATCATCGCCTCGCGGGCTAGCGTCTGTGCCTTCTGGTCCAACCGTCGAAAGCACAACAAATTTCGACATATCGATCCACTGACGATACATCGGTGTCATCCTCTTGGCGACTTTGGTTAGCGCGGCAGGTACGGCGTCGTCGTAAAGCGCTTCCAATGCGTCAATGGTGGTGATCTGAGCCATGCGTTCTCCTTTTGGGGCACATCTTCGGTTACCAGTCCTTGCAGTCAGAATCTGTTGCCCACGCATTGACCAAATCGTCAGTACGCCAAATCAACATCGTCGCCGACCAACAACTTGCAACTAATGTCCCGCCTCTTGGTAAGCTATCGGAAAAAATTCGACAATAGGTGCGACCGGCGGTGGCGGGTTCTTACAAATCGCCGACTGATTTGGTGACTTTTTGGGCTGACGACGACAAATGGAACCGGGTTCGGTCAGCCGTTCAATCAGGTTTTCAAATTGGTCGTTTTGGCAATTGCAGTATTTCGACCGCGAAGACTGCGAACTTGCAATCCAAACACCGATTTCCCTTTATCCTTTCGCAACTGAGAATACGCACAACGCAAGTCCAGCCTCGGATGAGCCACCAATGCCTATCCAACGGTCTCCAAAACAAATGAAGTGACGCAACGGTTTCGAAGTTCTTCAACGTATGCGCATCTTTTTGAAAATCCGCCATTTCACGCGCCAACTGAGACTAGTAAATTTCGCGTTCACTGATCACACAATGGCGATTGAAGTCGTCAGCGCCTTGCTGAACAAGCGTTAGACCGCGCCCAAAAATGCCATGTGGCCTCACCTCGCAGCCCAATGTCAAATAGAAGTTCCTTCAGCCCCTGCCACGGTATGGCGGGACGCCCTGATCGGGAATCCAGACTTGGTCGGGAATGCCTCCGGTTTGCCAGAAAACATCGATGGGAATACCGCCACGTGGATACCAGTACCCCCCGATACGCAGCCATTTTGGCTCCAGAAAATCGACCAACCGGCGCGCGATGGAAATTGTGCAGTCTTCATGAAATGCACCGTGGTTACGGAACGCACCAAGGAATAACTTAAGCGATTTGGATTCAACCAGATATGCGTCGGGTACATAGTCGATCACCAGATGGGCAAAATCAGGTTGCCCGGTCATGGGGCAAAGAGAGGTGAATTCAGGCGCCGTGAAACGCACACAATAAGCAATACCTTCTTGTGGATTAGACACCCGCTCCAGGGTCGCCTCTTCCGGGGAACCGGGCAATTCAGTCTTGCCGCCCAGCTGTGTTAAGTCGCTATAGATCGTTTTCACTTTGATCTCCTTGAAACAGCTTATGTCTCGCGGGGTTATACCAGTCGCACGCTGCAATAATGAGAAAATGCAGTTGGCCAGCGACAAGAGTTGATGTTGCGAAACACTGTCCAGACTTGCGACGGCTATTTCAGCCCGAACGCCGCCTCGATTTGCCGCACGCCAATCCGGAAATTGCACCAGACGTTACAGTCAAAAACACTGCGTCGATCAGGTGCATCTACGACCCGACGCGTCAAAAATCATTTCGTCCGGATCGGACCAGTTTAAACCCACCGATGCGCCTTCAAGCGGCATTTCTGCTGATGCGGGCTGGCGCACGGTGACCACTGCGCCGTTGGGCAATTTCACATGCACCAGTGTCTCGGCGCCCAAAGCCTCGTTGTATAGCACGACACCAGTCACGCGTGGGTTGATGGTCGCGATATTCATATGCTCTGGGCGTACGCCGAGAGTTGCCGCGTTCGGATTGGCAATCTGCGCCAAATCCGCAGCCATGAAATTCGTCGGCGGCGAGCCAATGAAACCTGCGACAAATTCTGTGGCCGGGTTCGCGTAAACCTCCAATGGCGCGCCGATCTGATCCGCCACGCCGCCATTCATCACGATCATCCGGTCCGCCAACGTCATGGCCTCAACCTGATCGTGTGTCACGTAAAGCGACGTAACCCCCAAGCGGCGCTGCAACTGCTTGATTTCCAACCGCATCTGGACACGAAGCTTGGCATCCAGGTTCGAGAGCGGCTCATCAAAGAGAAATACCGAGGGTTTGCGCACGATAGCTCGCCCCATGGCCACCCGCTGCCGCTGCCCGCCGGATAACTCACGCGGCCGACGATCAAGGTAGGGCTCGAGCTGCAAGAGTGTCGCGGCTGTTTCCACTCTCTGGGCGATTTCGGCCTTGGACGTACCGGCAATTTTGAGACCGTAGGCCATGTTGTCAAAGACTGACATATGCGGGTAAAGCGCGTAATTTTGAAACACCATGGCGATGTCGCGGTCCATGGGTTCCAGATCATTCACCCTGGCGCTATCGATTTGCACCTCGCCCGTGGTGACTGTTTCCAGGCCTGCGACCATGCGCAACAAGGTGGATTTGCCGCATCCCGAAGGACCCACAATAACGATAAATTCCCCATCTTCTATGTCGATGTTGATGCCATGAATAACATCGGTTTTACCGAAGGACTTTTTGACGTCCTTGAGTGCTACAGTTGCCATGATTATTTCTCGCTATCGACAAGGCCACGGACGAAGAGCCGCTGCATGGATATCACGACGATCACCGGTGGTATCATCGCCAGAATCGAGGTCGCCATGATCACCGGCCAATCGGCAATGTCATCACCGGAAGGGAACATCTGTTTGATGCCCATCACGATGGTGTTCATCGACGGATCCGTGGTAATCAGCAAAGGCCAGAGGTATTGGTTCCAGCCGTATATAAAAAGTATCACAAAAAGTGCTGCTATGTTCGTGCGGCTCATCGGCAGCAAGATATCCCAGAAAAACCGCATCGGTTTTGCGCCATCCACACGCGCGGCTTCGGCCAGTTCATCCGGCACGGTCATAAAGAATTGCCGAAAAAGGAACGTCGCAGTGGCCGATGCAATCAGCGGAAAGATCAAGCCCGAGTAGCTATTGAGCATGCCAAATCCAGCCACGACCTCGTAGGTGGGCACGATCCGAACCTCAACTGGAAGCATTAGCGTCAGAAAAATCAGCCAAAAGAACACCTTGCGGCCCGGAAACTTGAAATAGACGATGGCAAATGCAGACAGCAAAGAGATGATGATCTTGCCGAATGCAATGCCCAACGCCATGAAAAGCGAATTGACCATCATCCAAGCCACCGGCGCATTAACCCCTGAGAACAGGGCACGTGTGTAGTTTTCTACAAATTTGTCACCGGGCCAAAGCGGCATAGGCGGGCGCACGATGTCCAATTGATCCACAGTGGACGCGACAAACGCCAACCAAATGGGGAAAAACACGAAGAACAAACCAATGATCAGGCCCAGGTGCGTCAGCCAAAGCCCTGCCCCGCGTTTTTCGACCATCCCTGTGCGTAAATTCTTCTTTTCTGCCATCAGTAGTGCACCCTGCGTTCGATGAATTTGAACTGCACAATGGTCAAAAAGCCCACGATCACGAGCAACACGACCGATTGCGCCGCGGATGAGCCAAGGTCCTGCCCGACAAAGCCGTCTGAGTAGACCTTGTAGACCAGGATTGTGGTCGATTGTTGCGGCCCCCCCGAGGTGATCGTGTGGATCACACCAAAGGTTTCAAAAAAGGCGTAGACGATATTTACGACAAGCAGGAAGAACGTGGTTGGCGACAGCAGTGGAAAGACGATGGTTCGAAACCGCGTCCAGAAACGCGCGCCATCAATGGCTGCCGCCTCGATCACGGACTTAGGGATGGCTTGCAACCCTGCCAGGAAGAACAGGAAATTGTAGCTGATCCGCCCCCAGGCGGAGGCGACCACAACCAGCCCCATGGCTTCTTCGCCGTTCAGAACATGGTTCCAGTCGTAGCCTAAAAGGCCCAGATACCAGGTCACCACGCCGACCCGTGTGTTGAACATGAAAAGCCACAGCACACCGGCGACAGCGGGTGCAACCGCATAGGGCCAAATCAGCAAGGTGCGATAAACACCGGATCCTTTGATCAGACGATCTGCCAATACGGCAAGGTAGAGCGCGATCCCCATGGAAACGACGGTCACCAGGATGGAAAACACGGCAGTTGTAAGAAAGGAGGCGCGATAAAACGGATCCCCGAAGAGATATTCAAAATTGCCCAAACCGACGTATTGCATCGACAGGCCAAATGGGTCCGGTATGAACAGCGACTGCCAGATCGCCTGGCCTGCAGGATAAAAGAAAAAGACGGCCGTAATGACGATCTGCGGCAGCACCAGCAGAAGCGGCAACCATAAGCCTTTGAATGTGACACGCTTTTCCATGAGCTTTACAGCGCACGCCCCATTTTCAACCGGGCGTGCGCCAATGCCTTAGCGGTTGGCTTGCTCAAAGCGGCGCAAAAGTGCGTTGCCGCGCTCGGCAGCACTGTCCAGTGCTGTTTGCGCGTCTTTATCACCGGACCAGACGGCTTCGAGCTCCTCGTCGATGATACCGCGGATCTGATCGAAGGATCCCAGACGCAGGCCCTTGGAATTTTCCGTCGGCGCTTTGGCTGTCATCTGGATCACGGCGACATCAGTGCCCGGATTTGCGTCATAAAAGCCCTGATCGCGCGTCAGTTTGGCCGCGTCATTGGTGATTGGCAAATAACCGGTATCCTGATGCCACTTGGCCTGGATTTCGGACGAGCTCAGGAAAGTCAGGAATTCAGCAACGCCTTTGTATTCCTCATCCGTCTGGCCTTCCATCACCCAGAGCGATGCACCACCGATGATGGTGTTTTGCGGCTCGGCGGCCACAGCAGCCCAATACGGCAAGGGGCGCACTTCGAAGTCAAACGCAGCCTCTGCCTTGATACCGGCATAGCCCGCGGAGCTTTCAGTAAAGAGCGCGCACTCGCCGGCCCGGAAATTTGCACCGCCTTCATTGCGGCGTCCAGCATAGATGAACTTGCCGTCCTGCGCCCATTCACCCATCGCACCAATATGCGCGACCTGCGCGGGACCATTCAGCGCCAATTCCGTATCAACACCACCAAAGCCGTTTGCTTTGGTTGCAAAGGGCGCATCGTGGTAAGCAGAGAAGTTTTCAAGATGAATCCAGCTCTGCCATGCAGTGGTCATGGGGCAAGAGCTGCCTGCGTCTTTGAGCTGGGTCAGAATATCGCCGACCTGCTCCCATGTCGAGAGATCCACATCGGGATCAATGCCTGCGCCAGAAAGCGCGTCTCGGTTGACCCAAAGCACAGGTGTGGAAGAGTTGAAAGGCAGTGACAGCATCTTGCCGTCTGTAGATGTGTAGTAGCCTTTGACTGATCCAATATAAGCGTCGCCGTCAAACGCAGTGCCCGCATCCGCCATCACCTGATAGACCGGTTTCACCGCACCGCCTGCCGCCATCATTGTGGCCGTGCCAACTTCGAATACCATCAAAATATCTGGCTGCTCACCGGCCCGGAAGGCCGCGATCCCAGCATTCAGTGTTTCGGAATAATTACCCTTATGGGTTGCAGTCACAACATAGTCGGACTGTGCGGCGTTGAACGTGCTCACCTGTTCCGCAACCAGTTCGCCCAAACGACCGGTAAAGGCGTGCCAGAACTCTATTTCCGTCTGCGCCATTGCCGGGGCTGCGACCACCATGGCAAGGGTTGAAGCGAGTAATGTTTGTTTCATGTTTTTTTATCCTCCCTGAGTGTCGAACATTGCCTTAGGGCAGCATTCTACAAATTTGTGACACTTCGCCGATCATGACTGAAGATTTCAGTGGAGCCCAGAAAAAAATGAAGTTTATGGAATTTCAAAGACATGTCTCTTACTGACAGCGACCAGGACCAAGGGAAACAGAACAGGGATAGCCACCTGTGCAAAGCCAAGATCGCCTTCAATGCCATCTTGTTTCTGCCTTCGTTGGGTTTGCCGACAACGTTGCACCCGTCATGAAATCTCCGCCCGGCAACTTGGCAAAATCCAACCGATGGCCGCAAGACCATTCCTTCCTTAAGCCGCCAGCGTTCCAAAGCCACCGCTACGTTCCGCGCCGTTGCGAACCCTTTCAAACTGACACCGCCATCAAACTTTGAATTGTTCAAAGCAGCGGTCTCAGGACCTTATGTCTTGCTGGCCATGTCTCAAAGGATCGATATTGACGCTTAAGACCCAATGGCCGCGCCTGCAGTCGCCACTTCCACCACGGCGCGATTTGAGACCGCAAGGTTGTTGCACCTTTTGGCGAACTTTTCCCTAAAGAAGGTGCCAGTAACAAGAATTCTTGTGATCTGCATTCTGCCGGTAGGACAGAGCCCTTTGTCGAAAGATCAACATTGTGCGACAATCTCATTCGAAAGCTGGACGCAGCGCACATAGAAGAGGACATTGCGACCATGAAATTCGCGCGCGCGGAGCTTGTCAGTGCGGTCACCCCGATTGAGTCGTTGCCGAATATATCCAAGGTGTTGGGCGTCGATCTGCATATCAAACGCGATGATCTGGCGGGAACCACCATGGGCGGCAACAAATCACGCCAATTGGAATACTACCTGGGAGCAGCCCAGCAGGCTGCGGCAGACACGGTACTTATCACGGGCGCCGTGCAGTCGAACTTTGTCCGTACGGCCGCGGCGTCGGCTGCAAAACTGGGCATGAAGACCATCGTCCAGTTGGAAGCCCGTGTACCCGATGTCGATGCTCTTTATGGCACCAACGGCAATGTGCTGTTGTCCAGACTTTTGGGCGTTGAAATCATGCACTATCCGGAAGGCGAGGACGAAGCCGGCGCTGATGCCGCCCTTCGTGCGCGTGCCGATCAGGAGCGACAAGCCGGGCGCACGCCTTACGTCATTCCGCTGGCCCTTGCGAATCCGCCGCTGGGTGCTTTGGGATATATGCGTGCGGCTCGGGAAATCCTAAAACAGGACGCCGCATTTGACGTTGTGGTCATCGCTTCGGGCAGCGGCCTGACCCATGCCGGATTGCTGGCAGGTCTCCGCCAAGCAGGTCATACCGCGCAGGTCATCGGCAGTTGCGTGCGGCGAGACATGGTGCAACAACGCAACCGCATCCGAACAGTGCTTGATGCCCTGGTGGCCTTGGATCCGGACACGCCACAGGTGCAAGACGCCGATATCATGATCTGGGATGGTGCGCTGATGCCGGGCTATGGTCAGTTGGGCGCGCCCGCAGCAGAGGCGTTGGCAATGATGGCCCGCACCGAAGGCATTGTGCTTGATCCTGTCTATACCGCAAAGGTTTTTGCCGCTATTCCCGCGCTGATCACCTCGGGCGAAATTGCAGCGGGAAGCCGGGTTCTTTTTGTTCACACAGGCGGATTGGCATCGCTCTTTGCCTACCAATCCGCCTTGGAGAACGCTTTTCCCCATATGTGAGTGAACTAGCCTGTTTGCGCCGCGACGTGGACGGCTGCCACCATGTAACAGGTCGATACGGCAAGGGCCGTCACCCACCGAACGTGGTTCCATCGCACCCAGCCCAGCACGTATTCAGGCCAGTATACGCCCGCTTCTGCGCTGCCATGAGCCAAGGCATCAAGCCGGTGGTTCATAGGAACATTTCTAATGGCGGTAACGCCAAAGACACCCACACAGTAAAGCACGCCAGCGGTTATCAGAATCCACTGAAGATTGCCCGTTAGAAAGACTGCACTGTATACAGAAACAAGCGTCGATACCGGAACCAACCCCATCAACAGAATCATAAAGAGCGACTTGTAAACCTTACGATTGATACTCTGCATCGCCTGCGTGCCGGTAGTGGGTGCACAGGCGATCAGGGACTTCATCACAAAGTCCGAAAAGGTCAGGAAAACACCGGCGACAAGTCCACTGGCCAGGGCCAATGCGATTAAGCCAAAAACGGCAGGTGAAACCGACATGGCGCGTTCCTTTCGATCAGTTGGACAGGCTTACGGCGCGCTGTAGATAGGTCAATCCGCTCAATTGCTCCGCCAGAAACGCGGCCAAATCAGCGCGCGTGATCTTAAGCGACAGATTGCGCTCTTCGGGACCGAACGCTTCTTTGTAGGTACCGGTCGCAGGGCCATCGATGAATGCGCTCGGACGCACGATTGTCCAATCGAGACCACTGGCCTGCACCAGCTTTTCCTGCAACTCGTGATCTTTGAAAACGGGACGAAGCAATACGCCGAACATGATCCGCTTCCATAAGAAATTCAGGTTGCCCCAGCTCTCATGTGCACCCAGCGTCGACTGGCATACCAACCGCCGTACCCCCTGCGTTTGCATCCCGCGAATGACATTCAAAGTGCCTTGCGACCGGATTAAACTGCGGCGCGACTTGCCGGCACCCAACAGGACATAAACTGCGTCGTGCCCGGCAATAGCTTTGCTAACTGTTTCCGCGTCCATTGCATCGCCGGAAACACGAAGCAGGCTGGTAGACTGGTTCTTCAGATTATCCGGGTTGCGCGCAAATGCGGTCACGGTATGGCCGTTGGACAGAAGGTTATCAATCGCGAGACGACCGACGGTTCCTGTTGCTCCAAAAACGATGACTTTCACTAGTTTTCTCCGATATTTCGAATTTTGACATTGCGTAAACTTTACACAGTGTAAATACAAATTACTTTACACTGTGTCAATACAGTGATTTGAGTTTTTTGGGGGTTGAAGTCACATTCGCTTACGTTTTACGGATCTGGGCTTAAAATACTGCACCTACCGGATTATCTTGAAGTCCAAGTCGCGCTAAACACTCTTCCATTAGCATCGGACAGGCCTTTTCCATGCCTTCACAGTTACCGCAAGACACTGCATTGCTCACCGTTTTACTAAGAGCCGAAACCAACGTATGGGAGGCTTTGAAAAAAGGGGATGCGGCGCGTGACGCGGCCGCTTTAGATCACGCGTTTCTCGGTGTTTATCCCGATGGATTTGCCAACAAATCAGACCACGTCGGGCAATTGGCGAACGGCCCCACAATCGCCTCATATTCTCTGCATGACGCGCGGGTTTTACCATTGGGCGACAGGGTCGCGGTATTGTCTTACCGCGCCGTCCTCACACGCGATTCAAATGCCACGAGCGAAGTAATGTACGTGAGTTCTATCTGGGAACAACAGGGCAACAATTGGTTCAACGTCTTTAGCCAGGACACCCCTGCTGCGGTCTGAACGCTCCAGCTAAAAAGAATGCGCAGTGACGTCACATGCCCAATGCTTCTTTGTACATTTCAAGAACAGCTTCTTCTTCTGCGATGTCGTCTGCATCCCGCTTGCGCAACGCAATCACTTTACGCATCACTTTGGTGTCGTAACCTCGCGCCTTTGCTTCAGCCATAACTTCCTTTTGCTGCTCGGCAAGATCTTTCTTTTCTGCATCCAGACGTTCGATCCGCTCCACGAACTGGCGTAACTCGTTCGCCGTTACACGGTAGGTGGCATCGGCTTGCGCTTCGACATCAGATGGATTGGTTGCAGTTTCACTCATCGGAGCTTCCTCTAAAAGGGTGATCGGAATAGGCCCTGCCTAGCTGTCCGTCTCGAGCGCTGCAAGCCGCTTTCATCCCAGCTTGCAAAGACAGGTAAAATAGTCCAACCACCACAGAATAGGCTTACCAATTGCCATCCATGCTCATCCCGGCAAACGCGGGAGGAAACCACCCGGCGATAGATACAAAACGCCGCACCGGTTCTAAAGCCCCGACCCTCAAGCGCTTCAGATTTGACCACGCTAGCGGCGGCATGCTTGCACTCGGACGCCTCATTGTTTAGCTCACGTTTATGGTCAGCGCAGCACCCTCTCCTATTCTTGACTACCTCATTTGGGGGGGCGCTTTTTTGTCTCTGATTGGTCTGTTGGGTTTGATGTGGTGCATCATTTACGTTGCCCGCGCCCGGCGTGCCAAACTTTCAGATGATGCCATGCGCGCTAAACTGCAAAAAGCGCTTCCGATGAACCTTGGCGCACTCTTTCTATCTGTCATTGGATTGATGTTGGTCATTCTGGGGATTTTTCTCTCCTGACGGTTTCCCTTGCCAGCTGGAAACGCCTGCCCCTATACTTCGCGAAAATCAGGGAGGTCCTGCATGTCACCAGATGTCAAAGCATTCTTTGATACGGCAACCAATACCGTCAGCTATGTCCTGCGCGACCCGCAGGGAACGGCATGCGCCATCGTGGATTCCGTGTTGGATTTTGACCAAGCCTCCGGCAGGACCGACACCCGCTCTGCGGATGAGATCATCTCATATATTCAATCCGAAAACCTGACATTGCAGTGGGTTCTGGAAACGCACGTACATGCGGACCATTTATCAGCAGCCCCTTATCTGCAGGAAAAACTGGGTGGTAAAATTGGCATTGGCGCACAGATAACAACCGTTCAGGATACCTTTGGAAAAGTGTTCAATGAAGGAACAGAATTCCAACGTGACGGCAGCCAATTTGATCAATTATTCCGAGACGGCGAGAGTTTTCATATCGGACAAATGCGTGCAGATGTCATGCATACGCCTGGGCATACCCCTGCTTGCATGACCTACGTGGTCGGGGATGCCGCTTTCGTTGGTGACACGCTCTTCATGCCGGACTTTGGGACGGCGCGGTGTGATTTTCCAGGCGGTTCCGCGCACGATCTCTACCAATCCATCCAACGTATACTCAATCTACCGGACGCGACGCGGATTTTCGTAGGTCATGACTACAAAGCGCCGGGGCGCGAGGAGTTCGCCTGGGAAACGACGGTGGGCGCCCAGAAAGCACGCAATGTTCACATTGGCCAGGATTGCGCGGAACAACAGTTTGTGGAAATGCGCGAGGCCCGCGACGCCACGCTCGGTATGCCCAAACTGATTTTGCCGTCTTTGCAGGTAAATATGCGCGCAGGACACATGCCTGAACCCGACGTACACGGCGACATCATGCTCAAGATCCCCATCAATAAGATCTGACCTCGGCGACTTTTGCACAGTCAACTGGTTTCTGGTTTTTTCGATGCCCAACCACAATCCTAAGTGGTTTGGACTGAGAGTAAAAAAACTCATCAAGACGTCTTGGGTCTTGCGCGCGACAAAGCTCAACGGAACGCGGACAGGCCCTTTCGCAGACCAATTCGCTTTCGCTATTTGTTGATTTTGAGATCCAAATCATAATCGGCTTTGTCTGATCGCATTCCGAGACATGGGCTGGACAGTTCGCATGCGCTTTCGTAGCTTTCGCGCATGGATATGCGCCAGATCACCCCCGGCTTTTTCGCCGCACCACAAATTTCTCCTGACGATTTACCCGACATTGCCGCCGCTGGGATCAAACTGGTGTTGTGCAATCGACCTGACACTGAAATCCCGCCCAGTCACCAGAGCGACGCGATCTCACAAGCCGCGGCCGCCGCCGGCTTGGAATTTGCGGTCCGACCTTTGACCCATCAAACTATGACGCCCGACGTTATCGCAGATAACCGGGCTTTGATCGACGGCTGTGACGGGCCGGTATTGGCCTATTGCGCTTCCGGCACGCGATCTACGATTGCATGGGCATTGTCTGCAGCGGGGGATTTGACTGCGGATGAGATTATCGAAGCCGCTCGAAATGGCGGCTATGATCTCGAGAACCTGCGACAAACCTTCAATGCTATTGCATCTGCCAAGGGTTGAGCAGTTAGGCAATTTTGAAATCAGGAACGTCGCCAAGCGAGGGCAATTCGTCTGTGCCGTCCAAGTCAGGTAAATCGGGCAAGTCAGGCAAATCAGGCAGGTCGGGTAGCTCCGGCAAACCATGGCCTTCGGACATTTCCGGCAACTCAGGCAGATCCGGCAGGCCTTCCATGCCGTCAACGGCTGGCAGATCCGGCAGATCAATTGCGCTGTGATCAATTATGTCCAGTCCGATGTCAGGCGCTTCATCCATGGGACCACCAGGAGAGAAACTGCCCAACGCCTCTAGCTGCGGAGCATCGAATGGATCGTCGCCATCGAACAATCGATTACTTGAGCCTTCGTTCGCCGCACCGTTGTTCAACTGAATCGCACGTTGCCCTTCGACTTGACCCATGGCACCCTGGCTGATCACACGGCGATCGCGGGTCACCAGTTCCACTGAATCGAAAGCATCAGGGTTCAGGGAGAGAATATCACCAGGCGCCAGACGACCCAACTCAGACAAAGGAATTGTGACGCGAGTCAGGATTGCAGTCAAATCTGCCGGGATGTTCATGACCGTTTTTTCTAGCGTACGAGGTGCCTTTGGGTTTTCCTCCTCGAAGGCGATGTCATAGTCGCTGCCCTTTTCAATCACTGGCAAGATGAGCGTAAGAATCGATTGGTAAGAACCTGCCGCAACATCGATCGTCAGTTTGACGATATGGTATTCGTTTGCCTCGAGAGCCAGTGCGAAAAGCCGGGCATTTTCTACCCGTGCTCCGAATTTGTATGGAGAAAGAATTTCCCGATCGGCATCGGTTTCCAACAAACCGTAAGCGCGCTGAAACAGGGCATCCAGAAGCGGCGCACAAAGGGCCGCGTCCGTCGAGGTCAACGGACGGTTCGACGTTTCGGTCTTTAAGACTTTTCCAGTCGTCTGCTGCTGAATGAGCGCGGCAACAAGTTCGGGGCCAATGACAGCGCCTCCGGCAAAACTTCGCGGCCCGTCCAGCAATGCAAGCAAGGATACATCGTCCATTTTGTCCGCGAGGTCGTCGCCGCCACACCGCTCCTGGGTGGCACCGATCACGGCCAGCGCCATGTCAAACATTTCATCGGCAATCTTGGCGACACTCACGCGCAGCGCTTTGGGCACGGACATTGCCCGCGCCTGATGCTCCTGCTTTCCTGCCTGCGCTTTGCGCTGCAAAATCGACATCTATGACCCTTGTCAAAACGACACACGCTTCGCCCGTCGCGCGTCTTGTCTTCTGAAGGGATAATCGCCAATGGTTACCATTGCCTTTATCACACTCTTTTTTCGGTTAAAAAGTGAGGAAAATCATTGTGCAGCAAGCGCCTGCGCGTGCGGCAGTGTCACGCGAAAGGCCGTGCCTCCCGTGCCGTCCAAATAGTCAACATGGCCCCCAAGACGGGCCATGATTTCGCGGCAAATCGCCAAGCCAAGACCAGCACCTTTGCCATCTTCTGCGCCGATACGACTGAACTTTTCGAACAGAAGTTCACGCGATGCCGGGCGAACGCCGTCCCCATTGTCGATAAAGTCGACAGTAACATTTTCGGCGCTTTGGTTGACTTCTATGCGTAATTCAGGCTCCGGAGCCGCGCAGTATTTTTGGGCATTTGTAATCAGATTGATGAAAACCTGGCTCAGCCGATCAAGATCTGTATGCAGCCTTACTGTTTCATCCAGATGCCTGCGTTTGATACGGATCGTCCCTTCCGCGCTTGCTTGTGTCATCGCAATCGCCTGATCCAGAACATCCACCAAACTGCCGCTTTGCCTGTTCAACGTGACCTGTCCGTTTTCCAAAACACTCAGGTCGAGCAAATCGTCCAGCAACCTTGTCAGGCGGATGGCTTCCACGTGGATAATATTGGCATATTTGGTCTTTTCCAGCGGTCCCAAACCATCGGTATCTCGCAAAATTTCGGAAAACGCGCGTATGGAGGTCATCGGCGTGCGCAACTCATGGCTGATCTGGCTGAGAAACACATCCTTTTGGTCGCTCAATTGAAGCAGTTTGGCGTTTGCGTCGCGCAACTGCGCCGCTGTTCGACTGAGTTCGCGCGATTTGGCCTCCAGTTGGTTGGAATATTCCAGCAATTGTGCGGATTCGTCCGCTACCGCCAATAAATCCTGAACCGAGACCGCGCTACCACCGACAATCTGGCTAATCATCGCATGCGCCGTGGCACCGCCAACAGATCCGGCCAGTTCGCGTTCCAGATGCTGCAGAAAATCGGCGGTGGGTTCGGGCAGAAAATCGCCTCGACCCTGCGCTTCAGCTTCCGATTGGAACAACCGCTGCGCCTCATCCGCACCCAAAATCCGTTGGGCCATGATCATCAGATCTTCGCTTTCCGCCACGGACGCCTGCCAGCCGCGGGTCTGACCAGAATGGTCAAACACATTTACGAATTGCGCGCCTTGCAACCGTTCCAGAGGGCGCGGAAAACTGACCAGCGATACCAATACGAAGCTCGCAAAATTCAGCAACAAGCTCCAGAAGATCGCGTGCACCGTGGGATCCAAGCCCGAAATCCCGAAAAGCGCTTGCGGCCGCAGCCAGGACATCCCCCAAAGCCCGTTTTCAAAAGTGTTTGTGCTCAGCGCAGCACCGGCCCCGAAACTGGGCAAGAGCATCGTAAAAATCCATAGCGAAAACCCGACGCCGAGCCCTACCAGCGCGCCCGACCGCGTGGCGCCCCGCCAAAAAATCCCACCCAACATTGCGGGTAAAAACTGGGCGACCGCGGCAAAGGATATCAGACCGATCGCGGCCAAGGTACCAGAGCCACCCGAAACGCGAAAATAAACGTAGCCCAACCCGATGATCACAAGGATGGACAGGCGACGAGAGAGAATAACAACGTTTCGGACATCGCCCGACTGGGTGGCACTGCCCTGCCGCGAATACAAAAAGACAGGCATCACCAGATGGTTGGACACCATGGTCGACAAAGCCAAGGTGGCAACAATCACCATGGAGGTCGCAGAGGAAAACCCACCGAGAAAGCTGAGCATGGCCAAACCTTCACGGCCTTGACTGAGAGGCAGGCTCAACACAAAGAAATCCGGGTTGGACGTGGCAGGCAAGAGATCAAGCCCGATCACCGCAATGGGCACCACAAAGAGGCTCATCAACATCAGGTAAAGTGGAAAAGCCCAGCTGGCAATTTGCAGATGCCGTTCATCGTCGTTTTCTACCACCATGACCTGAAACATCCGCGGCAGGCATAGGAATGCGGCAGCAGAGACAAAGGTCAGACTGGCCCAGCGACTGCCGTCCATCTCCCAACGCCCAAGCGATGAGGCATCGATCCGGGCAAGAGTTTCTGACAGTCCACCGGCAATCCCCCAGACCACAAAAATACCCACCGCCAGAAGAGCGATCAGTTTCACAACGGCTTCGACGGCCACGGCGATCACAACACCGTGCTGGCGTTCGTTCACATTCAGGTTCCGGGTGCCGAAAAGTACGGTGAAAAGCGCCAGACCGACAGCGACCCAGAACCCTGTGGCCCGAACCCCGGTGCCGTGGGCATCCACTCCCTCGCCAGCTGCTGCAAAAATCGCAAAAGATGCGGTGACCGATTGCAATTGAAGCGCAATGTAAGGGGTCACACCGACAACCGCCATCACGGTAACAACAATGGCAAGCCCATTTGATTTGCCGTAGCGCGAAGAGATCAGATCCGCGATGGATGTGACCTTGTGACTACGCCCAATGCGCACCAATCGGCGCAGAATCCACCACCACCCTACCATCACCAGACTGGGGCCCAGGTATATGGTCAGGTATTCCAGACCGGAGCGGGCCGCATAGCCGACAGCGCCATAAAACGTCCAGGCCGTGCAGTAGATGGACAAAGACAGCGTGTATACCAGCGGAGAGCGCAAGAGCTTTCCGGCCCGCCCCTTGCTGCCAACGCGCTCGGCGGCGAAAGCCACACAGAATAAGAGACATACATAGGCCAGCGATACAGCGATAAGGACATTCAGAGACGCCATCACATTGCCTCGGTGGCATCCGATTGCTCAGGCATTCGGCGTAGCTGGCGTGCCAGACCATAAGTGGCAAGGATCAATACCCACCACACCCCAAAAATATAAAGTAACGCCCGTGACATCGGCATTGCATCCGTCTCTGTGGTGGCCTCGACGGGCCACAAAAGCGGCACCATCCACAACCCGGCCCCCAAAAACACCAGCAGGCGTACCGCATCCATCATCCGCCGTTGTCGGTAGCTGCCGCGCTCCAAAAACAAGGGTGTGCCGGGCTTGGCCATTCTTCAAGTCCTTTGATCGTGCACGTAAAGCAGATCGCGCACAGCGGTCAGGACCTCCGTATTGGAAAATGGTTTGGTCATGAAGCGGCTCACACCAGCCTTTTCGGCCATTTCGCGATCCCGGCTTTGCCCGCGTGCGGTGAGCATGAGCACTGGCAAATCCGCTGTTTGCTGATGGCCGCGCAGTTCCTCAAGAATATCGAACCCGCTTTTTCCCGGTAACATGACATCCAGAACCACGAGATCCGGATTTCGGTCACGGATCACCTCAGCGGCGTCCGTCCCGTTTGAATGCGTGTCCACCTGCCAGCCTTCGCGGCTGAGCAGAAATTTGATGGCCTCAACGATGTTCAGTTCATCTTCGACCAAAAGCACTTGCTTGCCCATCGTGCTCTCCTCCCAGACTTCCACCCTGCCAGACCTGCGGTCTGTCTCCCTCAGGACGGATACCAAACTATCAACGGTTTTAAACGACCTGTCAAAACCTTAACCCGCAAAACAGCATAGTGACGGCCCGTCACAAGCCGGAACTGAGAATAGACGGCTCCCGCCTTCCCGGGCAGGCGTCGCGGGGGCACAGGCTGCAAGTAGCGCCCACCTCCAGGATCGCCTGATCATTCAAAGCCGTGTTGGGCAAAACCAACATGCTGGCCTCCAGCAGGGGTGCCTGATTATAGACTGGTTGCCCCACAACCTCGGCAAAGGCAAAACACTCAAATCCCGCGCGGCCACGGCCCAGTTGCACCAGCGGGGTCTGCATGATCTGTCCCGGTTGACCAAGTGCTGCATACAGCGGCCAAAGCGGACAAGCAGAACCATATCGCGGGATCACAAAACCGGTGGCTGGCTTGCGAAACAGAAAACTGCCCGCCCTGTCACACACGACAAAACCCGCGTCGAGCTCAGGATGCACGGCAAGGCGGCGCATAACCAAAGACACCGGAGCCGACAAGTGACGTGCCAACTGCACCGGGTCAGGCCCGATTTCGTCATAGGCGGCATCGAAGCGCTGCTTTGTCACACGTTTCGCGTCTGCAACGAGACGCGTCAAAATGCCCTTCGCGATGTGACGGGCCGCGTTGGACTTCAGGCTGGGCGCCGCCCTTACCATGGTATCCGGGGTGATCCGCCCGGCTTCGACTTCTTCAAACGTGTAGTCGTGATCTTGCAGGAATGCTTCCAGCGCTTCCTGAGGACTGGCCGCAGCATCTGCGACGCCCTGATTGGCATCCAGATAGTCGACCAGCGCCTTGGAGCTGTCTGCAAGCCGCTTGCTGTCTTGATTGATATTGGCGTGAAACCTGTTGCGCCAGTCTTCGGTCAGATCATCCTCATCCGCTAGAATGGAGGCCGTCGATCTAATGGCCGCAGCCGTTGACAACAGCTCATGCACCGAGGCTGCCAAATGCGGGTCATGCGTTAAGCGATCCGACAGGGTTTCTACCGTGCGCTCCAACGAGGCAACACGACGATGGCCCGCCGCCAGCACATCTGCCCAGCCCGGAAACCGACCGGCAAATTCATCCACCCGCGCGGCCTCGGATCCCGCAATGTTGGCCTGGGTCGCAGCCTCCCGCAACGTGGCGATCAAAGCCGCTTCTGCGCCCTGCGTCAGCATAGAGGGCTCCACGCCAAGCAACCGCGCGATATCGAGTAGAAGTTTGCCGCCGATTCTGCGCCTGTTGTGCTCGATCAGGTTCAGATAGGAGGCTGATATGCCCAATGCGCGGGCCAGATCCGCCTGCCGCATCCCCGAGACCAAACGGCGCTCGCGGATGCGACTGCCGGTCAACCCTTCTCTCGCCATTTTAACCCCTTTGGTATTATCGCATGTTATCAACAGGTTTCTGCACCGCAATATCAGTTAATTTACAAAAATTGCACCCGTTTTGTGGATTAGTTTACAAAATTAATGAATACTTCAAGGCACTTGTTGCGATATTTTCATTAACTAAGCGATAACTCATTTGCACCATTGTGCCTCGCGCGCCCATGGAAGAGGAAGTTCTAAAGGCGCGTGATCTTAACCACTGGGAGGATTTCAATGTCCAATTCGAAACTAACGCGTCGCGGTCTGATCAAGACCGGTGCCGTCGCTGGCGCTGCCGGCCTGACGTTGCCGACGTACCTGCGCGCCGATGCGCACGCGGGCTATCTGAATGCGCCACAAGGCGACACCGTTACACTTGGCTTTAACGTGCCACAGTCCGGTCCTTACGCCGATGAAGGCGCCGATGAATTGCGCGCCTATGAGCTTGCAGTCGAGCACCTGAATGGTGGCGGCGACGCAGGCATGATGAACACTTTCTCGTCCAAAGCCCTGCAGGGTAACGGCATTCTCGGCAAGAAAGTCGAGTATGTCACGGGCGACACACAGACCAAGTCGGACGCGGCACGCGCCTCGGCCAAATCGATGATCGAAAAAGACGGCGCCATCATGATCACGGGCGGGTCGTCATCCGGTGTGGCTGTTGCGGTCCAAGCACTCTGTCAGGAGGCAGGTGTGATCTTCATGGCGGGCCTGACCCACTCAAACGACACAACAGGAAAAGACAAGCGGGCCAATGGCTTCCGCCACTTCTTTAACTCCTATATGTCCGGCGCAGCCTTGGCGCCGGTGCTGCAAAACGCTTACGGTTCCGACCGTAAAGCCTATCACCTGACAGCCGACTACAACTGGGGTTACACCACAGAAGAAGCGGTGCGGTCCTCCACAGAAGCCATGGGCTGGGAAACCGTGAACGCGGTGAAAACACCTCTGACCCAAACAGACTTCTCCTCCTATATTGCGCCGGTGTTACAGTCGGGTGCGGATGTTCTGGTTCTGAACCACTACGGCGGCAACATGGTGAACTCACTGACCAACGCGGTTCAGTTCGGTCTGCGCGACAAGCAGGTCAACGGCAAGAACTTCGAAATCATCGTGCCGCTCTACTCCCGTCTGATGGCGAAAGGTGCGGGTGCCAACGTTAAAGGCATCTTCGGCTCAACAAACTGGCACTGGTCGCTGACGGATGAAGGCTCCCAAGCTTTCGTGAAGTCTTTCGGCACGAAATACGGCTTCCCACCCAGCCAGGCCGCGCACACCTGCTACGTGCAGGCGCTGCTCTATGCAGATGCTTGTGAGCGTGCTGGCACGTTCAACCCATGTGGTGTTGTCGAAGCCCTCGAAGGCTTTGAGTTCGACGGCATGGGCAACGGCCCGACCCTCTACCGCGCTGAAGACCACCAGTGCTTCAAGGACGTGCTGGTTGTGAAAGGTAAAGAGAACCCCTCTTCCGAATTCGACCTTCTCGAAATTGTCGAAGTGACGCCTGTGGCACAGGTCACTTACGCACCGGATCACCCGCAGGTCGCGGGCGGCTCCCTGGGCAATTGCAACCCAGGCGCCTGATCACTTAAAAAAGCAGGGCGGAGTATTCTTCCGCCCTGCTCTTTCGGCCAACGGGCCACACTCATTTCATGAAGGTGGGGACATGGACGCAATTATCCTGCAAATTCTCAACGGCCTTGATAAAGGTTCCGCCTATGCGCTCATCGCACTCGGGCTGACACTTATCTTTGGCACGCTTGGCGTGGTGAACTTCGCGCATGGGGCGCTTTTCATGATCGGTGCTTTCTGCGCCGTCACGCTCAGCCGCATTCTGACCCTCAGCCACGTTGTGGTCGACGAGTCGCAAAAGGATTTCTTGGGCAATCCACTGAAGGTCGAAGTCCCTTACATTTATGACATCTTCGGTCAAACCACCGGTGACGCGATCATCGACTGGGCTGTACCAATCTCCATCATTTTTGCGATCCCGGTCATGGTAGCCATTGGCTTCATCATGGAACGCGGTTTGATCAAACATTTCTACAAGCGCCCTCATGCGGACCAGATCCTTGTCACCTTCGGACTGGCCATCGTCTTGCAGGAAATCATCAAATATTTCTACGGCGCAAACCCGATCCCAACACCCGCACCGGACGCCTTCCGAGGCTCGTTCGACTTTGGCGCGATGATGGGCTTTGACCCCAACACAATCATCTACCCTTACTGGCGGCTGGTCTATTTCGCCTTCTCGGCGGTGATCATCGGGGCCGTATTCGCCTTCCTGCAATTCACGACCTTCGGCATGGTTGTGCGCGCAGGTATGGCCGACCGCGAAACCGTAGGGCTCTTGGGCATCAACATCGACAAGCGCTTTACCATCATGTTTGGCATCGCCGCCGCCGTCGCAGGGCTTGCGGGTGTCATGTATGCGCCGATCAACTCGCCCAATTATCACATGGGCATGGACTTTCTGGTGCTCAGTTTCGTGGTGGTGGTTGTCGGCGGTATGGGCTCGCTCTCAGGCGCTGTGCTGGCAGGGTTCCTTCTGGGCATTCTCGAAAGCTTCGCCTCCATGTCTATCGTCCTTGAAACCCTGCCGGGCATCAACCAGATCATCATCTATCTGGTCGCCATCATCATCTTGCTGACACGTCCGCGGGGCCTCATGGGCCGCAAGGGCGTGATGGAGGAATAATCATGGGCCTTACCAAAAAAGACTTCACCCTCCTGATCATCGTGGCCTGTCTGGCGCTCTTTGCGCCCTTCATCCTCAACCCCTTCCCCGCAGGCTCGGCGATGGCGCAGTTCAATGCGGGCTACCCCGACCTGATGCAACGTCTCGTGATCTTTGGCATCTTTGCCATCGGGTTCAACATCCTGTTTGGCCTCACAGGGTACCTCAGCTTCGGGCACGCCGCCTTCCTGGGTGTGGGATCCTATGCGGCGATATGGATGATGAAACTGCTGACCATGAATGTGGTCCCCGCAATCATCATCTCCGTACTGGTGGCCGGTCTCTTTTCCCTGCTCGTCGGTTGGATATCTCTGCGGCGGTCGGGCATCTATTTCTCGATCCTGACCCTGGCCTTTGCGCAGATGTCCTATGCGCTGGCCTATTCAGTGCTGACCCCGATCACTGGCGGTGAAACAGGATTGCAACCCAAATACACCGATCCACGCATTCTGGACCGCGCGCTGGAGCCGGGGCAGACACCACGCGCCAACCTCTTTGGCCTCGACATGAAGCAAAGCTTCGAGATTACCGCAGGCGACTGGGTCTTCACCTTCAACGCCGGTTACTATGTGGCAGCCGTGGTCATGGTGCTGGCCTTTTACCTCTCGATCCGCATTTTCCGCTCACCTTTCGGCATGATGCTGCGCGCGGTAAAATCCAACCAGCAACGCCTGAACTACACCGGGCTCAACGCCAAACCCTACACTTTGGCAGCCTTCGTGATCTCAGGCATGTATGCCGGTCTGGCGGGAGGCCTGCTGGTGGCAATGGACACTCAAGTTGGCGCGGAACGCATGTTCTGGACCGCCAGCGGAGAGGTTGTTCTGATGACCATTCTCGGCGGTGCTGGCACTTTGATCGGGCCGGTTCTGGGTGCCGGGTTCATCAAATACTTCGAGAATATCGTCTCGAAGATCAACGAAAGCATTCTGCACCAGTGGTTCGCCTTCATGCCGGATGGACTTGAGGACATCCTTGTTTCGATCGTCTATCCATTCATCGGCAAAGGCTGGCACCTGACGCTGGGGATCGTCTTCATGCTCGTGGTGATTTTCCTGCCCGGTGGGCTGGTCGAGGGCGGCCAACGCGTCATGCGGCTCTTCAAACGCAAGAAACCATCCGACGACACGTCTGATGGCAAAACAACCCCAGCCGAATAAGGAGACATCAGATGGGTATTCTTGAAGTCAAAAACGTCGGCAAACGCTTTGGCGGGTTGCAAGCCCTCGGAGATGTGAACCTGTCGATTGCGGAGAACTCCGTGCATGCGATCATCGGCCCCAACGGGGCGGGAAAATCCACCCTGCTCAACTGTCTTGTGGGCAAGCTGATCCCGGATACCGGTTCGGTGATGTTCGACGGGCAATCCGTCCTGGGTCGCCGACCGTTCGAGATCAACCAGATGGGCATCTCCCGTGTTTTTCAGACCCCTGAGATCTTTGCCGATCTCAGCGTGATGGAGAACATGATGATCCCCTGCTTTGCCAAGCGCGACGGCGCCTTCGAAATGAACGCAATCAGCAGCGTCGCTTCGCAACGTGACGTGATCGAAACAGCGGAACAGATGCTGCTAGACATGAACATGGCCGACAAACGCGAGATGCATGCCGGGTCCTTGTCACGCGGCGACAAACGGCGTCTGGAGATTGGCATGTGTCTCAGTCAGGAACCGCGCCTGCTGCTGCTGGACGAACCCACCGCAGGCATGGCCCGCGCTGACACCAACAATACCATTGATCTGCTGAAACAGATCAGCGACGAGCGCGACATCACGATCGCAATCATCGAGCACGACATGCATGTTGTGTTTTCGCTCGCCGAACGTATCACGGTATTGGCGCAGGGCACGCCACTGGTCGAGGACACGCCCGACAACATCAAGGGCCACCCCAAGGTGCGCGAAGCCTACCTGGGCGAAACCCAAGACGCCGCCTGAAAACACGCCCATAAGGTGGACCTGGATCCACCCTACCTACCCGCCCTCAATGAGGACCTGATAAAATGAACGTCAAACCAGACTTTTCCAAGAACGCCAATCAGGCCGCTACGGCACCTGCTTTCCTGTCCGTCTGGGACATGCATGCCTATTACGGCGAAAGCTATATCGTGCAGGGCATCAGTTTCAACGTGCATGAAGGTGAAATCCTCGCCCTTTTGGGCCGCAACGGCGCGGGCAAGACATCGACGCTGCGCGCCATCGCACGGTTGGCGGATCCGGAAGTAAAACGCGGCGAAATCTGGCTGGATCACCAGCCGCTGCATAATATGTCGAGCTATCAGGCCTCGCAGGCAGGTCTGGGCCTTGTGCCCGAAGACCGCCGCATCATTGCCGGCCTAACGGTCGAGGAAAATCTGAAACTGGCACAGATCGCGCCCCCTATCGGTTGGTCACTGGATCGGGTCTATGACCTTTTCCCGCGGTTGCGCGAGCGCCGCACCCAGGAAGGCGTGACACTGTCAGGCGGTGAGCAGCAGATGCTTGCCATCGCACGCGCACTGTGCCGCGACGTCAAAGTGCTTTTGCTGGATGAACCCTACGAGGGCCTGGCGCCGGTGATTGTCGATGAGATCGAAAAAACCCTTCGGATCATCAAGGAACAGGGCATCACCACCATCCTTGTAGAACAAAATGCCGTGCGCGCCCTGCAACTGGCAGACCGTGCCGTGATCCTCGATACCGGCGGAATTGTGTTTGACGGCACCGCCGTTGAGGTTCTCGAAAACAAAGAACTACGGGAAGAGTACCTCGCAATCTGAGCATTAGACAGCTTCACAACACCTGCAATGTTCCCTTACGCCGCGCGCTGAGGGAACACATTTCGTGTCGAATTGCGGCCAGAGTGTCGTCATTGCGGTCGTCACATGGTTTCCGGAACACTTTCCCTTAGACACCAGCGGCCAGATTCTTCCATGCGCCACACACACCGTTTTCATGGGTTCTCGCGGCATCTTCTTGGTGTTAATTTCCGCCAAGAACAAGCCATTTACAACGGCGGCTTCATTTAAGGATCGCAGATGTTTTATTACGGTTTCCATGCTGCTTGTGGTGCCGCGAAATGATAGAAATCGCACCGGGTGCAACGCGCCGGATCATCGCCAAAGCGACCCATGAAGAACACCTTTTGTTGCATAGCCATCCATGGATTTCCCGGCTGACACAATCGCCCTTGCACCCCAACGACTACACGCTACTGCTCAGTGCGTATTATCAGTTTTTCAAGAGAATCGAGGAATCGCGCTTGCGATGCGGCGCCTTTGAAAGCCTATCAGTCGAGATATCAATTGCGGCCTTGCACAAAGACCTACAGGAGCTGGACGCGCTTCCAGATGGCGAAACGCGTGCCTTCAGCTTCTTGAACACCAAAGAAAAAGTGCTGGGCGCACTATATGTTATGCACGGCTCTGGCTTCGGCGGACGACAAATGAATGCCAATATTCAACAAGAGCTTCCGGACGCGCCGAGACACTACTTTGGGCAAATATCCAATTCCACTCTGTGGCAAGAGTTGGTCCGAAGTTTGGATGAAGTGGCAAAACGCCCTGCCTCGCAGCAAATCTTGATCGCCTCCGTGGCCGAAACCTTTTCCGCTTTTGGAGGCTTCGTCACGACCTGCTGCGAAGAGACAAGGTGACATAGTCACAACTTGAAGCCCGCTCAAAGGCCATCACGGCGCAAGTGTGCCGCAGGTTCGCGCAAACACAAAGCTCCGCGAAGACGGATAGTCTTCCGAAAACGCGTCACGGCAGCATAATTTGATGAACTGCTTGTCCGCGATTTACTTAAATTCTCCGTGCAAACACCAGCAAAAGACGAAGCATCTTTGCCCTGCCTGCGACCATACTAAAATAAATCCTGCGCAACCTGCCAAAGTGGTCTGACGTGATGCAATGCCCCCTAAGCTCTATAATCCGGGCGCAACATCTGATCTGGAAAAGGCACATGTCTAAAGCCCCTTTCAGTAACCGGGCACTGGTCACACCCGGCTTGCACTTGGCGGGTTTTCATGGGCGCACCCTTCCCTTATAACGAAAGCGCAGGAGCAAGGGCCGCAAGCAAAAAGGCTCCCCCGGAACGGTTGAGGACTTACATGACAAAAAAGAACCATGACGCCGATGTGGCCTTCATTCAGGCCCTGGCCGAATTGCTGCGCGAAAACGATCTGACCGAGCTGCAGGTGAAACGTGACTACGGTGCCGATGACAGCTTGAACGTCAGGGTCAGCCGACACACACAACAACAGGTTGTCACTCAGGTCTCTGCGCCAACACCTGCCCTCGCTGCACCTGCCGCCACCCCCGCTGGCCCCGCTCCAACGCCCAAAACCGATGATCCCGCTGAAGATCCCGGCGCCGTGACGTCGCCCATGGTCGGCACGGTCTATATGCAGGCCGAACCCGGCGCAGACCCATTCATCTCCGTCGGCGCAGCAGTATCCGAGGGCGACACCTTGCTGATCGTCGAAGCCATGAAGACCATGAACCACATTCCGGCCCCACGGTCTGGCAAGGTCAAACGTATCATTGTCGAGGATGGCGCCGCTGTTGAATTTGGCACCCCGCTTGTGATCCTCGAATAAAGGACGCGCGCAATGTTCGAAAAAATCCTGATTGCCAACCGCGGCGAGATCGCCCTGCGAGTCGTGCGTGCCGCTCGTGAAATGGGCATTCAATCCGTTGCTGTGCATTCCACTGCCGACAGCGACGCCATGCATGTGCGTATGGCCGATGAAAGCGTCTGCATCGGCCCGCCCGCGGGCACGCAAAGCTACCTGTCTGTCCCCGCGATCATCTCCGCCTGCGAAATCACCGGTGCCGAAGCCATCCATCCAGGTTATGGGTTTCTGAGCGAAAACGCGGGCTTTGTACAGGTAGTCGAAGACCATGACCTGACATTCATCGGCCCCACTGCCGAACACATCCGTGTGATGGGTGACAAGATTACCGCCAAAGACACCATGAAAAAACTCGGCGTGCCCTGTGTGCCCGGCTCAGATGGTGGTGTCGCCACGCTGGAGGATGCGCAACGGCTCGGCGCGGAGATCGGCTATCCGGTCATCATCAAGGCCACAGCAGGCGGTGGCGGGCGCGGAATGAAGGTGGCGCAAACAGCGGCGGACATGGAAAAAGCTTTCATGACCGCGCGCGCCGAAGGCAAATCAAATTTTGGCAACGACGAGGTGTACATCGAGAAATACCTCACAACGCCACGCCACATAGAAATACAGGTCTTTGGCCGCGACAAGGGCCGCGCCGTGCATCTGGGCGAACGCGATTGCTCCTTGCAACGCCGCCACCAGAAAGTCTTCGAAGAGGCTCCCGGCCCCGCGATTTCCGCGGATGAACGGGCGGCCATTGGCAAGGTCTGTGCCGATGCCGTGGCCCGGATCAACTACACCGGTGCGGGCACCATTGAGTTTCTCTATGAGAATGGCGAGTTTTATTTCATCGAAATGAATACCCGTTTGCAGGTGGAGCACCCGGTCACCGAAGCGATTTTCGGTGTCGATTTGGTGCGTGAACAAATCCGCGTCGCCGCCGGGCTCGAGATGTCGTTTCAACAAGACGACCTTACAATCAATGGCCATGCCATCGAGGTGCGGATCAACGCGGAAAAGCTGCCCAATTTCGCACCCTGTCCGGGCCGGATTACACAGTACCATGCGCCGGGCGGTCTTGGTGTGCGGATGGATTCGGCGCTCTATGACGGCTATACGATCCCGCCCTACTACGACAGTCTGATCGGGAAACTCATCGTGCACGGGCGCGACCGCCACGAAGCGCTGGCTCGGCTGCAACGGGCTCTGGGCGAGTTGATCGTGGATGGTGTCGACACAACTGTGCCGCTGTTTCATGCACTCTTGGAAGAACCTGATGTGCTTTCTGGTGGATATAACATTCACTGGCTGGAACACTGGCTCGAAACCCATCTTGGCAACGGCTGAGGCACCGGCCTCATGCGTCTCACCCCGGATGTTCTGATGCAGGGCTACGCCACCGGGATTTTCCCGATGGCGGAACACCGCGATGATCCGGAGGTGTTCTGGGTCGACCCGCAACGACGCGGCATCATGCCGTTGTCGGGCTTCCATGCCTCCCGATCTTTGCGGCGCGCCATGCGCAACACCACCTTTGAGGTCAGTGTGGATCAAGATTTTGTTGGGGTTGTCGATGGCTGCGCCGATCGGGCAGACACTTGGATCAACGCCGAAATCAGAAGCCTTTACATTAAGTTACACGACGCTCACCAGGCCCATTCGCTTGAAATCTGGGAAGGGTCCCGCCTTGTTGGTGGCGTCTACGGGGTGACGCTGGGGGCGGCCTTCTTTGGCGAGAGCATGTTTTCCAAGCGCACCGATGCGTCCAAAATTGCGCTGGCCTGTCTAGTCGAGCGCCTGCGGGAAGGTGGGTTTCATCTCTTTGACACCCAGTTTTTGACGGAACATCTCGCTTCTCTGGGCGGGATCGAGATCAGCCGCGCGAGCTATCACAAAGTTTTGGCGCAGGCGCTTGCGCTGTCGGGTGATTTTTCACGCCCCCCCGTCCGGTCGCCTCAGGACGTCGTACAACGCATCACCCAAAGGTCATAGCGCGCGTGATCCATCGCAGACAAAGCCGGTGCTGACGCGACCATCCAGCCGGAAAACACGATTTCATTCTTGTTGGTATCTACCACTTCCAGCGCCGCAAAGGCATCGCCTGCTGGGTTGCCCACGGGATAGCGACACGACGAAACCGTGATACGCAATTGATCAAAAGCCGTCGTTTGCCCCGAGTTCATCTCGATGTCATAGACTTGGCCGCTGATCTTATCGAGGCCCCGCAGCACAACACCCTGCGCTTCGCTGACTTGCTGCGCCGAAAGCGCTCCGGCCCAACAGATCAGTGCCAAAGCAATCCGCAGGATCATTCAGACGATCCGCTGACGAATTTCAGCAGCAATGACACAAGGCTGACCGCCCCTTGCGTATCCTCAATCCGGTCACCGGGTTCATAGTTGAACGGGGATCCACCCGGCACAATTTCTACGAAATTGCCGCCCAACAACCCCTCGGATGAAATGATAATCGCACTGTCATCTGGGATTGCGATCCCTTCCAAAACAGACACCGTCGTATCGGCCCGATAGGTCTCAGGGTTCAGATCAACCTCCGTGACCGAGCCAACACGCACACCAGCCAGACGCACGTCCGTCCCGACACTGACGCCTTCAAGGCTGCGGAAACTGGCCTCCAGCGGATAGCCCGTTTTGCCGCTTGAGAATTCCGAGACCTGACCGGCATAGACGACAAAGGCGACGGCGGCCGCAAGTACAGCTGCACCCACAATGACTTCGGTTGTGTTTTCAGACATTTGGCTGCTTACTCCGGGGACCAGGCCTCATAGTCACTGCGCGGCTTAGGGTCGGAACGGCGAATGGACCCTTTTGGCGCATAAGATTGCGCCGTGCCCGTCAGATTTTCCTGATGCGGCTTTTCCCAATTTTTATGCTCCAGTGGCGCGTCCGTTGGGGTGGTATCCCAAGTGTGATGCAACCAGCCATGCCATTCGGGATCAACGCGGCTGGCCTCTGCCTCCCCATTGTAGATCACCCAGCGGCGCGACTTGTCATTGTTTTCGTAAAACAAATTACCCTGGCTGTCCTCGCCGACCTTGACACCGTTGCGCCAAGTCCAAAGCTGCGTGTTCAACGTCTGGCCGTCCCACCACGTGACGCCACGCAGGATAGATGTCAGAAGTCGCATTAAATGCCTCCGGTCGGTTTGTTGCACAACATATGCAGGATTGCAGGCCGGACGTCCAGATGGATGCGGGACTTCCGGCCCCTTTCGCGTTCTTATTCCGGCAAGAGTGCCGTGACTTCGATTTCGATGCGGAACTTCGGGTCGATCAACCCGCATTCGATCATGGTTGCGGCGGGCGGCGCATCGCCAAAAGCGTTTTTCAGGATCGGCCAACACTGCTCGAAGTCCGCTGCATCGGGCAGCATATAGGTCACACGCACCACGTCGGCAAAACCGCATTCCGCCTCTTGCAACGCCTGTTCAATGACATCGAGCGCCGATTGGCACTGCTCTTTTACCGTGTCGCCCTGCCCGACAGTGCCCGCCACATGAACCCAGTCACCAGCAACGACAGCCCGGCAATACCCGATTTTTTCCTCATAGGGTCCACCGGAGTGAATGCGTTTGATGGTCATTTCCGGTCTCCTGTATTTTAAAGGTTCTGCACGCGCGTACGTGGTTCTTGACGCTCTTTTCAAACCCCATGCCGCGACAATACTTCACAAAAAAGCAGGCCAGAAGGCCCGCTTGTTTGTGTCATTTTCATTCTGCTTCAGCCGGCGCTGGCAGGCTCTTTTTCGGCATCCGCATGTATCATCAAAGGTGCGGCATCCGATGCCACCGCCTCTTCGTTGACAACCACCTCGGTAACGCTGTCAAGCCCGGGTAGCTCAAACATCGTGTCGAGCAGAATGTCCTCAAGAATGGAACGCAAACCTCGCGCGCCTGTTTTGCGTTCGATGGCGCGTTTGGCAATAGCAGACAGCGCATCATCCGTGAAATTCAATTGCGTGTCTTCAAGCTCAAAGAGCCGCTGATACTGCTTGACCAGCGCGTTCTTGGGCTGCGTCAGAATAGTAACCAGCGCGTCCTCGTCGAGGTCTTCAAGGGTCGCAAGCACCGGCAGGCGGCCAACAAATTCCGGGATCAGCCCGAACTTCAGCAGGTCTTCGGGCTCCAGCTCGGTGAATATCTCGCCGACACCGCGCTCGTCATTGTCCCGCACGTCCGCGCCAAAACCCATCGCCGAGCCCTTGCCACGCGCCGCGATGATCTTGTCGAGGCCCGCGAAAGCGCCGCCACAGATGAAAAGGATGTTCGTGGTATCCACCTGCAGAAATTCCTGCTTCGGATGTTTGCGCCCGCCCTGCGGTGGCACCGAGGCAACGGTGCCTTCCATCAATTTCAGCAAGGCCTGCTGCACGCCCTCGCCTGAGACATCGCGGGTAATTGACGGATTTTCAGATTTACGCGTGATCTTGTCGACCTCGTCGATATAGACGATGCCACGCTGTGCCCGCTCCACATTGTATTCCGAAGACTGCAACAGCTTGGGGATAATGTTCTCCACATCTTCCCCGACGTACCCCGCCTCGGTCAATGTGGTCGCATCGGCCATGGTAAAAGGTACATCCAGGATACGCGCCAACGTCTGCGCCAATAGTGTCTTGCCGCAGCCCGTCGGGCCGATCAGCAGGATATTGGATTTCGCCAGCTCGATGTCACCACCCTTTTGCGCGTGGTTGAGACGTTTGTAGTGATTGTGCACCGCCACGGACAACACGCGCTTGGCCGTTGATTGTCCGATTACGTAATCATCCAGCACTTCACAAATGTCCTTGGGCGTCGGCACACCATCGGTGGCTTTCAGACCTGACGCCTTGGTCTCTTCGCGAATGATGTCCATGCAGAGCTCAACACATTCATCGCAGATAAAGACGGTAGGCCCGGCGATCAGCTTGCGCACCTCATGCTGGCTCTTGCCGCAAAAGCTACAATAAAGAGTATTCTTGCTGTCGCCCGTCGAATTCGTAGCCATATCAACCCTTCCAGGTCTTGCGTGTCACTAAACATGCCCCGCACATCGGGGCCATCGTCAC
>NZ_JBGCEQ010000017.1:0-141572 GCF_045106495.1 Roseobacter sp. | reverse complement strand
TTTGGCCTTGGACCTGAGCAGGCAGAAACCGAAGTGGGCAGGCTCTCGGGTGGGCAAAGGCGCGCCTGTCTCTCTTGTTGGCCACGCTGGATGCACCGCACCTGCTGATCTTCGACGAGCCGACGAACCACTTCGATCTCGAGAGCCGCGAGGGGCTGGTTGAGGCTCTGTCTGCCTATTCGGGCGCCGTGATCCTGGTCAGCCACGATATGCACCTACTTTCGATGGTGGCAGATCGCCTTTGGCTCGTGTCCGAGGGCACCGTTAAACCCTATGAAGACGACCTTGAAGCCTATCGTAAAATGCTGCTGACCCCGGCCAAACCCATGGGTAAATCCAGCAAGAAGCCGCAAGAAGCCCCAAAACCCAAACGCGCCAGCCGTGAAGACATCCTTGCGCTCAAGTCGGAAGCTCGCAAATCCGAAGCCCGCGTCGAAAAGCTGAACGACATGCGCAACAAGCTGGCCAAAAAGCTTGCAGATCCGCTGTTGTACGAAGATGCCAATGTTGGCGAGTTGGAAGTGTGGAACCGAAAATACGCGGAAGTCATGACCGCGCTGGACCGCGCCGAAGGGCTTTGGATGTCTGCGCTGGAAAAGCTAGAAAAAGCGCAAGTCTAGTGATCAATCTGCACAAAGATACAGGGCCTTGTGCCGCAAATCGGGATTCGTGGGGGATCTGAATGACGATAGACACCGCGTTTTTGATCACGGCCTTTGTCACCATGTTCGTGGTGATCGACCCCATTGGTCTGGCCCCTCTTTTCGTGGCCCTCACACAAGGCATGACTCAGGCCGCGCGCCGACGCATTGCCTTGCGCGCCACCCTGATCGGGTTCCTGATCCTCATGGCCTTTGCCGCTTTTGGCGAAGCGCTGTTGGCCTTTATCGGCATCTCAATGGCCGCCTTTCGCGTCGCAGGTGGCATTTTGCTGTTCATCACTGCCCTCGACATGTTGTTTGAGCGCCGCACCAAGCGCCGCGAAGATCAAAGCGAAGAAGAGCACAACGACCCATCGGTCTTTCCACTGGCCATTCCCCTGATCGCTGGCCCCGGCGCGATTGCATCGGTGATCCTGTTGATGGGCCAACGCCCTGGCATCGAAGGTACCGTCATCGTGCTCGGGGCCACGGCAAGTGTTCTGGCCATTGTGCTGGCATTTTTCCTGGCCAGCAGCCTGATTGAACGCGCATTGGGCAAGACCGGTATTATTGTGGTCACCCGTCTTTTGGGCATGCTTCTTGCCGCCCTTTCCGTTCAATTCGTGCTGGATGGCCTGAGCGCGTTTGGCTTTGGACCCGGCACAGGCTGAAAATCTGACAAGACCTCCTATATTAAAGTGACGCATGGTGGGAGTTTTCGGTGGACAGCAACGACACGGGCAGTCTGATTTATCTGATCATTCTTGGATTGATGGTCTGCAGCTGGTTTTTTACGCAGAACCGTCAGTCAATGAACAAATCGCTTCAACAGGTGGCCCTCTGGGGGTTTATCTTTCTCGGCGCCATCGCTGCTTACGGGCTCTGGGATGACATCAGCCAGACTGTAAGCCCGCAACAATCTGTCTTTGCCGAACAAGGAAAGATCGTCGTACCCCGCAGTCCGGATGGGCATTACTATATTGCCGCTGAAGTTAACGGCGCGCCCCTGCAATTTGTCCTCGATACTGGCGCAACGGAGATCGTGCTGACACGCAATGATGCCGCGGCTGTGGGATTGTCGCCCGACAGCCTCAATTTCACCAGGCGCGCGATGACGGCAAACGGCGAAGTTCGCACGGCGCCAGTGCGGTTGGACACTGTACAGCTGGGCCCGGCGACCGACCGTGATGTTACCGCTGTTGTCAACGATGGCGAGATGTCACGCAGCCTGCTGGGCATGACATACCTGCAACGCTGGGGCAAAATTGAGATCTCAGGCGGCGAGTTGACATTGACCCGCTGACCATGCGCCGAGGACGGAGTGGTCCGCCTTCGTTTAGGTTTCCGCCTTTTTCTCCCAGTGACCTGCTTCTTCAGACCAATACTGCGCGGTGCTGCCAGCGTCCTTGAGTGTCTTCCACTGCGCACGCGCGGTTTCCAAAGCCTGCGCATCGTTTCCATCAAACAAAACACAGACGCGGTCCATCGCCGCCACATCTTCTGCTGTGACCGGTGCCCCGTCGATGGTCATCAAACATGTGGCGCCATTGGGGTTGTCGCGCGCGACGGTCAGCAAGACAGGCTGCATCGCATCCTGCGCGCCGCCGGCCAAACCGTGCGGCAAAAACCCGTCTTCCGCTCCTTGCCACAGCTTTTCATCCAACCATCCAAGGCGTCCAAGGTCGGCACCGCGTACGATAACGCGCATGCCAGCCTGCGTGGCCTTGCCCAACAACATCGCCAGCGTGTCTTCCATCGGGCGGCGCGTCAAATGATAGAACAGGGCTGTGCCCAAGGATTAACCCTTCTCGAACATGTCTGCGACAAGGCGGTCCAACGCCCGAACGCCCCACCCCGTGGCCCCCTTGGGTGCCAGCTTGGTCGAAGTTTTCAAAGAGGCCACACCGGCGATGTCCAAATGGATCCAGGGCATGTCTTTCTTGACGAAGCGCAACAAATACTGCGCCGCCGTGATCGACCCGGCAGGGCGACCCCCGATGTTCTTCATATCAGCAATGGGCGACTTCAGCATGTCATCATAGGCTTGGCCCAAAGGCATGCGCCACGCGCCTTCTTCCTCTGATGAGGCTGCTTTTAGAAAGGCGTTGCACAGACCATCATCGTTGGAAAACACACCGGCGTTTTCGTGGCCCAACCCGATGATGATCGCACCGGTCAGAGTCGCGAGATCAATCATGCCCGCCGGTTCAAACCGTTCTTGCGCGTACCACATCACATCGCAGAGCACCAAGCGGCCTTCCGCATCGGTGTTGAGGATCTCAACCGTATCACCCTTCATGGTGTGGACTACGTCACCGGGGCGGATCGCTGTGCCCGAAGGCATATTCTCTACCAGCCCGACAATTCCGACCACATTGGCCTTCGCCTTGCGCAGCGCCAGAGCTCGCATAACCCCTGCGACCGTGCCTGCGCCGCCCATGTCCATTGTCATGTCTTCCATGCCGCCGGCTGGTTTCAAGCTGATGCCGCCTGTATCGAACACAACACCTTTGCCGATCAGGGCAAGTGGAGCGTCTCCATCTGCGCCGCCGTTCCATTGCATCACAACGACTTTGGATGGGCTGGCCGATCCCTGACCCACTGCCAGCAGCGTGCGCATGCCCAGTTCTTCCAGTTGGTTCTCTTCCAGAACTTCGACTTTCAAACCCAGCGCATTCATCTCCGCGAGACGGTCGGCAAATTCGGTGGTGGTCAGAATATTGGCCGGTTCATTTACCAGATCCCGGGTCATGAATGTTCCATCCGCAACCGCCAACAAAGGTGCTGCTGCAGTCTCAACGCTTTCTGGATCATTGCACATGACCTCGATGGCGCCTTCGGCCGCGTCATCCGATGTCTTGTGGTCGCGGAACTGATAATCGCGCAAAACAGCACCCTGAACGACGTAAGCACTGCGGCGCAGTGATCCTACCGCCAGGAGCAAATCCGCCTTACCGCGTTGTGCGCCCAAGACGGCACCCGCGTTCCGGGCAGCGCCCTCCGCGGCGTTCCGGGCCAGGAACAGAACATCAACGGCTTCCGACGCCATGCCCGCGGGGTAGGTCAGCGTCAGATTTTCCCCTTCCTTAACGCCCTTTTCGACGCGTGCGTCCACGGCCCGCTTGAGGGCTCCTTTGCTAAGTCTGTTCACCCTGCGTGCAGCCACGTCCAGCTGACCCTCCGGCGCGACAATAATACCGATGCGTCCTTCGTGCCCCGCGAGCCGTTCAATGTCGGTTTCAGAGAATGTAACTTCGGTAAGCGTGGTCATGGCAGCGGCCTTTCAGGAATTGCGGTTTCGTAAGGACCTAGCGCGCTCCTACGCCAATGACCAGATAGCAGTTTTACAGTGGCCCAGATTGGTCTATCCTGCCTTTAACAGGCAAGAGCAGGCACAAAAGGGGAGCAGCGTGAGGAGACTCGACAGATATGTGCTGTCGCAATTACTGGTCTTATTTGGATTTTTCTCGCTCGTTCTCGTGGCTGTTTTCTGGATCAATCGCGCGGTTGTCCTTTTCGACCGCCTGATCAGCGATGGACAATCCGCGCTTGTGTTCCTTGAGTTCACCGCTTTGGGTTTGCCGAAACTCATTACGACCGTTTTGCCCATTTCTGCTTTTGCAGCAACGGTTTACGTCACCAATCGCCTCAACAACGAGAGCGAACTGACGGTCATGCAGGCCACGGGTTCCAGCCCGTTTCGACTTGCCCGACCAGTTGTTGTTTTTGGCTTTTTGGTGTTCTTGATGGCCTCTGCATTGCAGCACCTGCTCTTGCCTTTGGCGCTGAAACAACTGGGGGAAAGAGAAGCAGAAATCTCGCAGAACGCAACGTCGCGCCTGCTCACGGAAGGCGCTTTTCTGCATCCATCAACCTCCGTCACATTTTATGCGGGGGAAATCACGGAAGAAGGTATCTTGAAAGATGTGTTTCTTTCTGACGGACGCAAACCCGAAGAAGGTGTGATATATACCGCTGACGAAGCTTATTTGATCCGCAATCAGGATATGACGACGCTGATCATGCTGGACGGTCTGGCGCAACGCCTGAGCAATGAAACCAATAGGCTGTCCACAGCAAATTTCAGAGATTTCTCATTTGATATCAGCTCACTGGTGCGAAATGATGCAGCGCACCGGCTGCTTGCCCGCAATATGATCACGTTTGATTTAATGGCGCCCTGGGACGACCTGACAAAACTAACAAACCAATCGGCGGGGCAACTTGCAGAGGAATTCCATTCCCGGTTTGCCGAACCACTTTTCTGCATTGTTGCGGCGTTGATCGGCTTTACAACCCTGCTAATCGGCGGGTATTCGCGTTTTGGCGTCTGGCGCGAAGTGGTGATTGCTTTTGCACTTTTGCTCTTGATCAATGGCGCCAGATCTACCTTTCAAAACCCGGTACGAAACAATTCCGAATTGTGGCCTCTGCTCTACGCGCCCGTTGTTTTCGGCGCATTGTTGTCATTGGCCATGCTATGGTATCTGGCGCGCCCAAAACGGCGCAAGTTTGCCGTCGCTTCGCCACAGGAGGTTTCAGCGTGATCCTCCATGCGTACTTCGCAAGACGTTTTGCGCTCAATTTTCTGGTACTGACCGTCGTTCTTTTTTCGCTGGTCGCTCTGGTCGATCTTGTCGACCAAACGCGTTCGTTTAGTGAACTTGATATCAGTTTCGGCAAGATAGTCGGACTGACACTCTTGAATGCTCCGCAAACTGTCAATGAAATCCTCCCGCTCATTATGATCCTGGCTACGATCGCGCTTTTCATTGGCTTGGCTCGATCTTCGGAACTTGTCGCAACCCGCGCTGCCGGGCGCTCAGGCCTAAGCGCCCTGTTCGCACCGGTTTTGGTCGCGCTTGTGATCGGAGGATTGGCAGTGACAATGTTGAACCCGATCGTGGCTGGCACCTCTAAACGCTACAGTGAGTTGGCTGAAAGCTACCGGACCGGGGGCAAATCGACCTTATCGATTTCCAGGGAAGGTCTTTGGTTGCGACAAGGCGATGCCACGGGCCAGTCCGTGATCCGCGCGTGGCGGTCAAATTCTGACGCGTCGATACTCTATGATGTCACGATCGTCACCTATGCTCCAGGTCAAGGCCCGGTACGGCGGATCAAGGCGCGCAGTGCGGCGCTGCAGGAAGGCGGTTGGCTCCTGCGGCGCGCGAAACTCTGGAAATTGAAAGAAGGTTTCAATTCCGAAGCAAACGCGGAAACTCATTCGAAACTTTTCATTCCGTCGAGCCTGACCCTCGACCGCATCCGTGAGAGTTTTGCCCGGCCCAATGCAATTTCCATTTGGAAACTGCCGCAATTTATTGAACAGCTTGACGAGGCAGGGTTTTCGTCTCGCCAACACCGGGTTTGGCTCCAATCGGAACTGGCGCGCCCGCTTTTTCTGATGTCGATGGTTTTGATTGCGAGCGCTTTCACCATGCGTCATACCCGATTTGGCGGGACGGGCATTGCGGTACTGGCCGCAGTTCTTTTGGGGTTTGGTTTGTATTTCATTCGCAGTTTCGCGCAGATTTTGGGAGAGAACGGGCAAATTCCCATCTACCTCGCGGCTTGGGCGCCGCCCTTGGCGGCCGTGTTGCTAGCACTTGGCCTATTGCTCCACGCGGAGGATGGCTAAGACTGTGGTGCACTTGGTTGTTTTATGCCTGTTTTTATTTTTTCCAGTCGCGTCATGGGCACAGGAAGACGAGCCGGTCCCGGCCGTCTTGATCGCGGACGAACTATTTATCGAAAATGATCGGGAATTGATCGCACGGGGAAATGTCGAGGCTTTTCAAGGCACCACACACATTGAAGCCAAGGAAATACGCTACGACCGTGAAACCGGAGCCTTGACCATAACAGGGCCAATCATCCTACAGGACGGTGAAGGTACGACCATTCTGGCGTCGGCTGCAGATCTCGATACCACATTGCAAACGGGTCTTCTGACCAGTGCCAGAATGGTTCTGGATCAACAGCTGCAGTTGGCAGCAGTGCAGATCCAAAGGGTAAACGGGCGTTACAGTCAACTCTACAAAACGACGGTAAGCTCTTGTAAAGTTTGCGAAGATGGCAAAGCGCCCTTGTGGCAAATCCGCGCCAAACGGGTTGTACATGACAAAGAGGAACGCCAATTATACTTCGACGGCGCGCAATTCCGTATACTTGATATTCCGGTCCTTTACTTACCGCAATTGCGCCTGCCTGATCCGACACTGGAACGCGCTACCGGTTTCCTGATACCCTCTCTTCGAACGACCAGTGAATTGGGAACAGGCATAAAAATACCTTATTTTATCGCCCTGCGAGAGGATCGTGATCTAACACTCACGCCTTATTTGTCCGCAAACACACGCACACTGGAGTTTCGATACCGTCAGGCCTTTGTAAAAGGTCGCATCGAATTTAACGGCGCTATCAGCCGCGATGAAATCCGGCCGGGCGAAATCAGGGGGTACCTTTTTGGTGCTGGCAGCTTTGCACTGAAAAATAATTTTCGGCTCGATTTCGATGTCGAGCTCACGACCGACAATGCCTATCTCAATAATTACAGCTTTTCCAGAAAAGACAGGCTCGACAGCGCTGTTACCATCAGCCGTGCCCGAAGGGACGAGTTCATTTCCGGCACCCTGATCGGTTTCAAGTCGCTCCGCGACGCCGACGTCAACGCGGAGCTGCCCACAATTGTCGCGGACGGCATCTATGAAACGCGGTTTTTTCCATCCACTCTCGGAGGCGAATTGCGACTGGATGTGAATGCACATAGCCATTACCGCTATTCGGATGAGGATATCGTCGGACGGGATGTAGGCCGCTTTAGTACCGATGTCGATTGGCTGCGCAGCTGGACGCTTGCATATGGCTTGCGCACAGAATTGACCCTTGGTGCCTCTGCTGATCTTTTCAATGTTACACAAGACAGCTCCGTGCCACAGAACCAAACACAGCTAAGTCCGCATGGGACCGTTGCCTTCCGCTACCCCATGTCGCGCAGCTCATCTGCCGGTGTGTCCGAGTTGCTTGAACCAATCGTGCAACTGGCCTGGACAGGCGGCGATCGGCTCAACGTTCCTAACGAAGAAAGCACCCGTGTCGAATTCGATGGCGGCAATCTGATTTCACTGTCGCGATTTCCTGAACCGGATCGGCGCGAACGCGGACGGGCCACGGCCATTGGCGTAAACTGGGCACGTTTCGACCCCAACGGGTTAGAGACATCGCTCACATTGGGCCAGGTTCTACGAGACGAGGCAGACGACGCATTCACGATTACTTCAGGTTTGACAGGAACCAAATCGAACTACCTCATTGCCGGTCAAATCAAAACACGCGAGCACTGGTCAATCACCGCGCGCACGCTTTTTGATGAAGGCTTCGACTTCACCAAAGCTGAAATCCGTGGGAGCTACAGACATAACCGTGGTAGCCTTGCCGGCAGTTACGTCTGGCTTACCGAGGATCCTGTGGAAGAACGTGAGGAAAAAATTGCCGAAGTTGCGTTGGCAGGGGTTTATAATTTGAGCCGTTCATGGACCACATCTGCAAGATGGCGATACGACCTGTCTCTCAACAGAGCTGCCAGAGCGGGGCTTGGGGTGAGGTACAGCAACGAATGCGTGTCGGTCAATTTTTCGGTCAGCCGCAACTACGCCACATCTCGAAGCCTTGCGCCTTCGACGACTTTGGGCTTATCCATCGGCCTACGAGGGTTTTCAGCTCGCAAGGGCACAGAAACCTACACCAGAACATGCGGGAAATAAGAAAAAATGAGCGCATCTACCAGATTGAAAAACATCTTTGCCGTGGTTCTTGGGTTGTCAGTTTCCGCACCTTTGCAAGCCCAAAACCTTTTTGACCCGGTTATTTTGGTCAATGACGACGTTGTGACCGAATATGAAGTCGAACAGCGCACCACATTTCTCAGGTTGTTGAATGCGCCCGGCTCCAACCGCGAGGACGTGATCGAAACCTTGGTCAACGAGCGCTTGCAGGCGCAGGCTGTTGACACATTCGGATTGGAATTGACGCCTGAAGGCATTGATGCCGGGATGGTCGAGTTTGCCGGTCGGGCCAATATGGACAAGGAACAATTCATTACCGCTCTGTCCGAGAATGGCGTGGATGAAGCCAGCTTTAAATCATTCATTGAGGTCGGTATCGCGTGGCGCGACCTGATTGCCGCACGGTTTGGGGGTCGGGTTCAGATCACGGAGGCAGAAATTGACCGCGCGCTTGGTACGTCGGTTGGGACCACCGGGATCAGGGTGCTGGTTTCCGAAATCATCATCCCGGCGCCACCGGAAGCCAGGGAAGACGTCGAACAATTGGCAATCGAAATCGCTCAGACGGACTCCCTGGACGTATTTTCTGATTATGCCCGCGAGTTTTCTGCCACCGCATCCCGCGATGAGGGCGGCCGGCTGCCGTGGCAGGATTTGAACAATCTGCCCCCGGTTTTGCGCCCGCTGCTCTTGTCGCTCGCACCGGGCGAAGTGACTGATCCTCTGAATATTCCCGACGCAGTTGCGTTGTTCCAATTGCGTGACATACAGGAATCTGGTGCGGTCGCGGAGGCCTTTGCTGCCATCGAGTATGCGACCTATTTTATCCCCGGTGGGCGCACCTCTGCCGGATTGGCTGCGGCGGAAAAGCTGCGTGCGCGTGTGGACCAATGCGATGATCTTTATGGCATTGCTCAGGGTGAGCCGGAAGAAAAGCTCGACCGCCAGACGCTGCCACCTGCCGACATTCCACAGGACATCGGGATCGAACTTAGCAAACTGGATCCGGGCGAAGTTTCAACCGCGCTTACGCGCAACAATGGGCAAACACTGTTGTTTTTGATGATGTGCGGGCGCACGGCTGCCGTGAACGAGGATGTTGCCCGAGAAGATGCCGCCGCTGCCTTGCGCGCGAACCGCATCAACGCCTATGCCGACGGCCTGCTGGATCAGCTGCGTGCAGACGCGCGTATCGTGATCCCGTGACACGCGCCGACGCGCCCGTCATCATCAGTTGCGGCGAGCCCGCTGGGATTGGCCCTGAAATAGCAGCGCAAGCCTGGGCACTGCTCAGAAAAGATATCCCGATGGTTTGGATGGGTGATGCGCGACACTTGCCCGAAGGCACGCCCCATAGGGTGATTGAAAACCCGGCAGCGGCAGCACAGGTTGCCGCAGAAGTCTTACCGGTCTTGCACCACCCGTTTCCACGCTCTGTCACGCCCGGAACGCCGGAACCCGCCAATGCGCAGGGCGTCATCGATGTGATTGCCGCTTGCGTGGCTCTGGTGCAATCGGGAGCAGCAAGCGCTCTTTGTACAGCCCCTATTCACAAACAAATCCTGATCGAAGGGGCCGGTTTTGCCCACCCGGGCCATACGGAATATCTGGCGGATCTGGCTGGCGGTGGGCGCGCGGTGATGATGTTGGCCTCCGAGCAATTGCGCGTCGTCCCGGCAACCATCCACATTGCGCTGCAAGAGGTGCCAACCGCGCTGACCCCTGTGGTACTGCGCGACACCATCGAGATCACGCTGAGAGAGTTGCGAGACCGTTTTGCCATTGCAAAACCAAGGATTGCCGTTGCGGGTCTTAATCCGCATGCAGGCGAAGGCGGTTCAATGGGCCGACAGGAACTGGACTGGATCTCCGGCTTGCTCGACGACATGCGCCGCGAAGGACATGACCTGCTTGGTCCCTTGCCTGCCGATACGATGTTTCATGCGGCTGCTAGGTCGGGCTATGACGCAGCCGTAGCCATGTACCATGATCAGGCACTGATCCCGATCAAGACGCTGGATTTTGACAAGGGCGTGAATGTCACGCTGGGGCTGCCTTTTGTACGCACCTCTCCCGACCATGGCACTGCGTTTGACATTGCGGGCAAAGGCGTCGCCAATCCGACCAGCATGTGCGAAGCGCTGAAACTCGCAGCCAAGTTGGCGTGGCGGACTTGAACCATGGTCATTGACAGCCTTCCGCCCCTGCGCGACGTGATCCGCACCCATGATTTGCAAGCCCGTAAATCAATGGGGCAAAACTTTCTGCTCGATCTGAATCTGACCGCCAAGATTGCCCGGCTGGCCGGAAACTTGAGCAGTTGCGATGTACTCGAGATCGGACCGGGTCCGGGCGGGCTGACCCGCGGGTTGCTGTCTGAGGGCGCGCGTCATGTCCTGGCGATTGAAAAAGACGCCCGTTGTCTGCCAGCCCTATCCGACGTTGCACAGGCCTACCCCGGCAGGCTCACGGTATTGCATGGCGATGCGCTTGAGATCGATCCGTTGACCCATCTGACGCCGCCCATTCGGGTCGCGGCCAACCTACCCTACAACGTGGGCACAGAGCTTTTGGTGCGCTGGTTAACACCCAAGGTCTGGCCACCCTTCTGGCAAAGCCTGACCTTGATGTTTCAACGCGAAGTGGCGGAGCGCATCGTGGCGTCGCCGGGTAGTAAAACCTACGGACGCCTTGCGATATTGGCGCAGTGGCGCTCAGATGCGCGCATTGTTCTGCAGTTGCCGCCTGAGGCTTTCACACCACCGCCGAAAGTATCCAGCAGCGTGGTTCATCTTAGCGCATTGTCTGAGCCGCGGTATCCTGCCGATCCCGCCGTGTTGAGCCGGGTCGTCGCTGCCGCGTTCAACCAGCGGCGAAAAATGCTGCGCGCAGCGCTCAAAAACGTTGCTCCGGACATTGAAGACAGGCTTGTTTCCGCCGGGCTGAAGCCAACTGACCGCGCTGAACAAATTCACTTGGAAGGGTTTTGTGCGCTCGCTCGCGCCGTCGCCGCGCCATAAAAAAACCCCGAGGCCGGCCCGGGGTTTCAAAATTGCAGATTATTCAGCGGCCTTCGGCGCATCGTTCCCTTCGGGTGGTGCATCTTCCTTGGCGGCCGGTTTGGCCCGGGGTTTGCGGCGTGGCGCTCGTTTAGGTTTGGGCTGGCTCTCCGGTGTCTCGACCAGATTGCTCTCTGCTTCCTCAACCGGCGCGACAGACGCAACAGGTTCCACTGGAACCACGGGTTGCTCTGCCACGTGGCTGACTTCGCGCTCCTGACGTTCAGCGCGTTCGCGATCACGCTCTGCCTGACGTTCACGGTTCTGGCGATCCTGCTCTTCCCGGCGCGCATCAATCTCACGCTGCGCCTCGGACAACATCCGTGTATAATGTTCCGCATGTTGCTGAAAATTTTCGGCGGCCACTCGGTCATTGCTCAATTGAGCGTCGCGCGCCAACTGATTGTACTTTTCAATGATCTGTTGCGGCGTCCCACGCACTTTGCCTTCCGGGCCCGAACTGTCGAACACACGGTTGACGACATTGCCGCCTTGATTGCCTTGGGAACGGTTGCGGTTGCTCTTGGAGCGGGACCGGGATCTCGATGATTTCATTAAGTTCGCTCAGCCTTCGTGCTGTAAATCGTATTGCCGGGTGCGCTGTGCACATGTGATAGCCGGGGTGTCGAAATGTTGGGCATAACGCCGCGCGGGACCGCTCCTTTGAGCCTCCACCGCTGCAACAACTTTGAATAAGCACGGCCCGCGCGTTGCTGCAAGAGGTAATGCAGGATTTTAACCAGATTTGCGAAAATTTACTGCGTTTTCAGCGGTTGTTAACCAGGTTTCGACGCACAAACGACGCGATCATGCCCGCCCAGATCGGGGAGAATCGCCACATCACCCCAACCCTGTGCGTCAAAGATCGCTGAAACCGAACCGCCTTGCTGCCATCCGATTTCAACCAGAACGCGACCCTGTGCATTCAGATACCCCTGTGCTTGAGCAGCGATGGTTTTATAGGCAGACAAACCATCCCGTTCATCCGTCAGCGCCAAACGCGGTTCATGGTCCCGCAACTCGGGTTGCACCTCGTCCATTTCACCGAGCGACAGATAAGGGGGGTTGGCCACGATCAGATCAAATCGTCCTTCAACGGCGTCAAACCAATTGGATTGCAGGATGCTAGCGCGCGCCGCCACGCCATGACGCGCAGCATTGGCACTGGCGTGCAGGCAGGCGGCTTCGCTGACGTCAACACCCAGCCCTTCAGCGTCCAACCGTTCCGCCAAAAGCGTGACCAGGATGCAGCCCGACCCGGTTCCCAGATCGAGCACCCGGTCAAAGGGGTCCGACAAAGCCACCTCGATCAGCGCTTCGGTTTCAGGACGCGGGTCGAGTACGTCGCGGCTGATGTTGAACGCGCGCCCGTAGAATTCGCGTGACCCAATCAATTGCGACACCGGCACCCGCACCGCCCGCAACGCGATCAGATGATCATAGCGTTCCGCAATTTCGGGCGCGATGTCCTCGGGCGCGATCAATGTAACCCGCGCGGCATCAACCTTTGCCGCATACGCAAGAAGGACGCGGGCATCCCGTGCCGGATCTGGCACACCCGCCGCACGCAAACGCGCCACGGCCGTCACCATGGCTTCGGCTGCGGTCACTGCCCCATCTCCGCCATCAACCGCGCCTGCGCGTCTGCCGTTAGCGCATCGGCGATCTCGTCCAAATCACCCTGCATGACCGCGTCTAGCCTGTAGAGCGTGAGATTGATCCGATGGTCCGTCATTCGGCCTTGAGGAAAATTATAGGTCCGGATCCGCTCCGAGCGGTCCCCCGAGCCAACTTGCGCAGCGCGGTCGGCTGAGCGTTCCCCATCCACGCGCGCACGTTCCTGATCATAGAGACGGGCGCGCAGGACCTGCATGGCGATCTCACGATTGCGGTGCTGGGATTTCTCCGAGCTAGTCACTACCAATCCGGTGGGCAAATGGGTGATGCGTACAGCAGAATCGGTGGTGTTCACATGCTGACCGCCAGCGCCAGAGGACCGCATGGTATCAATACGAAGATCATTGGCATCGATCTGAATGTCCACGTCTTCCGCTTCGGGCAACACCGCAACCGTGGCCGCCGACGTGTGAATACGCCCGCCACTTTCGGTGCTGGGCACCCGCTGGACCCGGTGCACGCCGCTTTCGTATTTGAGCCGCGCAAAGACATTCTGCCCCTTGATGTGGGCCACAACTTCCTTGATCCCACCCAACTCGGTTTCCTGAAGCTCGATGATGTCAAATTTCCACCCTTTGCTTTCCGCATAGCGTTGGTACATCCGCAGCAGGTCCCCGGCAAAAAGCGCGGCCTCGTCCCCGCCCGTCCCTGGGCGAATTTCAAGCATGGCTGGTTTTGCGTCCGCCTTGTCCTTTGGCAACAGCGTCAGTTGCAATTCGGCTTCCGCCTGGGGCAACGCCGCTTTTATGCGAGGAATTTCTTCCTGTGCCAGGGCGGCCATATCGGGGTCAGACAACATCTGTTGCGCATCTTCCAGATCACGCTGCAAATGCTGGTACGCCGCGATCTGCTCGACCACCGGACGCAGCTCAGAGTACTCCTTGGCCAGCGTCGCGATATCCGCCTTCGGATCGCCGGCTGCCATTGCTGCTTCAAGATACTGAAACCGGGCCGTAATCTGTTCTAATCGGTCTCGTGGGATCATACCGTTCTGTGAGACATTGAAAGCCATTGGTCAAGAGCAGCACTCGTGCTATTGTTCTGGACATGAGATGTTTGGCCCTATTTCTGTTTTGCTTCGCTGTGCCAAGCCTTGCCGATGTGACCAGTCCCAGCGGCAAAACGGTGGACTGTTTTTGCACCGACAAATCAGGGTCCCGTATCGAACTGGGTCAGACAATCTGCCTGCAGGTCGATGGCCGCATGTTCATGGCACAATGCCAGATGTCGCTCAACGTGCCGATGTGGCGCGAAGTGGAAGAAGGGTGCCTGTCATCCTCCCTGAACACTGGCGATCAGCCCCTCCAGTCGTTTGCGGTTGACGCCAAGATCTGACGCGCCAAAGCGCAGCCTTGCATAAAGTCTGACCTCGCCCGCGTCCCATTCCACTGTGGTCAAATCGGGAAATCCGAACAGGGCGGATCGGGAGACATAGGTCACGCGACCCTGCGCTGCTGATCCCGCCAAAAGTTGCGTGCGCGGCAAGTCGGACAATGCCCGATCCAGCCGCTCAAACAGCGCCGCATCGCCCTTCAGAACCCGGATGGCACCGCCCGCGAAATCCACGTCGGATGCTGCGTCAATGGGTTGGTGCCAACGAGACTGCTCAAGCGGTGCCAATCGGACGTAGGCCATAAAAGCCACAATTAGAACAAGCAAAACACTGCCCATCATCCGCAACCCTTGTATCCTTCCTGCCGCCAATTTCCCCTCCGTACGGGTTTCGCGCGTTTAGCGGTAGGCCACACCAGGCAAAACACAGAGCAGTTCAAAAAGTATATTGGCCCCCACCAGGGCCGTGTTCCCGGTGGTGTCATAGGGGGGCGACACTTCGACCAGATCACAGCCAACGATATTTAGTCCTTTAAGCGAGCGGATCAGTTCCATCGCCTGCGGCGTGGTCAGCCCGCCGATTTCAGGCGTGCCGGTCCCCGGGGCGAAGGCCGGGTCCAGACTGTCGATGTCAAAGCTGACATAAACAGGCGTTTCCGGCCCGATATCCCGCCGGACCTCGCCACCCAGCGTCGTGAGGCTGCGGTGCCAAAGCTCTTGCGCGGGGAACTGCTGAAACCCCCAGCCTTGGGCTTCGGTAAAGTCAGCGGCGGTATAGCCGGTGCCCCGCAAACCGATCTGATAGGTCTTTTCGGGAATGACCAATCCTTCCTCGTAGGCGCGACGGAATACGGTCCCGTGGGTTTCGCGCTCTCCGAACATCTCGTCATTGACATCGGCGTGGGCGTCCACATGGACCAGCGCCACTGGCCCAAAGCGGCGGTGCATTGCCCGCAATATGGGCAGAGTGATGGAATGATCGCCTCCGATGGCCATGGGCATGGCGTCGTAATTCAGAATTGCGTCATAGCTTTCTTGCACGATCTTGAGACTCTCAACCAAAGAGAACGTATTGATCGCCAGATCCCCAAGGTCCGCCACCTGGAGACTGTCAAAGGGTGCTGCCCCGGTGCCCATGTGATATGGCCGGATCATCGCGCTTTGCGAGCGCACCTCCTTGGGGCCAAACCGCGTCCCCGATCGCCAGGACGTTCCAATGTCCAGCGGCACGCCGACAAAGGCCACGTCCAGCCCTTTAAGGTCATTCACGAACGGCAAGCGCATAAAACTGCCCATGCCGGAAAACCGGGCCAGATCATTGCCACTGACCGGTTGGTTCTTGGTTCTCATGCTTTTGCCTCTTCGCGCATCCGCCAGCCCAGCAGGCTCAGAATTTCTGTTGCGACATGGGCACCGGCAATCGCCGTGGCCCCAGTTGTGTCAAAAGGAGGCGATACCTCCACGATGTCGCCGCCGCGTATGTTGATACCCGCCAGATCGCGCAACATGTAAGCCGCTTGTGCGGAGGTCAAACCACCCCATACGGGCGTGCCAGTGCCAGGTGCATAAGCTGGATCCAGCGCATCAATGTCAAATGTCAGGTAACAGGGACGATCACCCAGGACGGATTTGATCCTGGAAACGGCTGCCGCCGTGCCCTTCTCGTGCACTTCGCGCGCATCGATAATGGTCACACCAAGCGTATCTTCGTTGGTCGTACGGATGCCAACTTGCACACTGGTCGCTGGATCAACAATTCCTGACTTCACTGCCTTGTAGAACATCGTACCGTGATCTACCCGCGAAAAGTCATCATCGACCCATGTATCGGTATGGGCGTCAAACTGCAGTAAGCTGAGGGGGCCGTATTTTTCGGCATAGGCTTTGAGGATCGGAAAACTGATGTAGTGGTCCCCGCCCAACACGACACTTGCCGCCCCTGCTTGCAGAATGCCGCGAATATGATCCGTCAACGCATCCGGGAAGGCCGGAACATTGGCATAGTCAAATGCCAGATCGCCGTAGTCTACGATGGCGCATTCGCTCAACACATCAAAGGGCCAACCATAGGGCGCATCGGGCGCTTGCAGGCTTGAAGCTTCACGGATCGCTCGCGGCCCCAGCCGCGTACCGGGCCGGTTGGTCACCGCCTGATCAAAAGGCACACCCGTCACGGCGATGTCCACGCCGGTCAAATCCTTGCTGTATTTACGTCGCAGAAAGGAGGTTGCACCACCAAAGGTCAGCTCAAAGCTGGGCCCTTTCAGATCTTCGCGGGTAAAGGCGTGATCGATCTGGGTCTTTGCATCTTCCAACGCCATGTTCTTATCCCCGGTTCACCGGTTGCGCGCGTTCGACCAGACGGGCAAAGAATGACGCGCCAATAGGGGCAATCTCATCGTTGAAGTTGTACTTCGGGTGATGGCACATCGGCCCCTCCCCCTGCCCCAGATTGACATAAGCGCCTGGGCGCGCCTCGAGCATGAAAGAGAAGTCTTCTGCGCCCATGATAGGCCGCGTGTCTTCATCTACATGTGCTTTACCCACGACGTCCGCCGCGACCTCCGCCGCAAAAGCAGCCTTTTGTGCGTGGTTGATCGTGGGGGGGTAGCCGTATTTGATCTCCAACCGTGCCTCAACACCGAAAGATGCGGCTTGTCCCGCGATGATATCTTCCATGCGCTTTACGGCCATGGCCTGGACATCCTTGCTCAAGGTACGCACCGTTCCCGTGATCTTACAGGTTTCGGGAATGACATTATGTGTCGTCCCGGAGTGGATTTGTGTGACCGAAACCACAAGCTGCTCGAGTGGGTCGGTATTCCGACTGACGATACTTTGCAGGGCCTGGACAATGCTGCACCCGGCCAGCAGCGGGTCGACCGTCGTATGCGGCATCGCTGCGTGTCCCCCTTTGCCCGTTACATAGACATTGAATTCGTCCGCTGCGGCCATGATGGCGCCGTGATTTAGATGAAACGTGCCAGTTTCATGGTCCGGCGCATTGTGCATGGCAAAAACCTGAGCGATGTCAAAGCGATCCATGATGCCTTCTTTCACCATGACTTCACCCCCGCCGCCATCTTCCTCGTCGGGTTGAAAAATCAGGGCAACACGTCCTGCGAAGTTACGTGTCTCGGCAAGATACTTCGCGGCCCCCAGCAACATCGTTGTGTGACCGTCATGGCCGCAGGCGTGCATTTTCCCCGGATGCGTCGACTTGTAATCGAGTGCTGCGGTCTCTTCCATCGGCAGGCCATCCATGTCGGCCCGCAGACCAATGGTCGGGCCTGCACCCTGCCCGTTGATCAGCGCCACAATGCCCGTCTTGGCAATGCCTTCATGAATTTCATCCACCCCGAACTCTCGCAAGCGTTCCGCCACGAAAGCCGCGGTTTTATGGCAGTCCAAACCAAGTTCGGGAATGGTATGCAGGTGCTGACGCCAAGAGGTCATTTCGGTACTCATATCAGCAATGCGGTTGACCACGGGCATGGGGTGGACTCCTTGTAGAAATATTTGTCAGGTGCTTGTGACACGACAGATGGGCGACCTGCAATGGCTGAAGACCTGATCCACGACCGTAATGCGGGTATTGAACGCTTGCTGGAAATCATGCGGCGGCTCCGGGATCCTAAAACTGGCTGCCCGTGGGATATCGAACAGGATTTCGACACCATCGCGCCCTATACCATCGAAGAGGCCTATGAAGTTGCCGATGCGATCGCGCGGCGCGACTGGTCTGATCTCAAAGGCGAACTGGGTGATCTGTTGTTGCAAACTGTCTATCATGCCGAAATGGGTCAGGAAGCGGGGCACTTTGACTTTGACAGTATTGTGCAGGAGATTTCCGACAAGATGGTCGCGCGGCACCCGCATGTTTTTGGCGAAGATTCGCGCGACAAAACGGCAGACCAGCAAACCGCCGATTGGGAAGCCATCAAAGCCAAGGAACGCGCAGGGAAAGCCCAAAAGGGCAGTTTGGCAGGTGTCGCAGTTGGACTGCCCGCCCTCCTGCGCGCCTTGAAGCTGCAAAAACGCGCTGCCCGGGTTGGGTTTGACTGGCCTTCAACCATGCAGGTGCTCGACAAAATTACCGAAGAAGCGGCGGAATTGGTCGAAGCAAAAGACCAAATGAAACAAGCCGAGGTGGAAGAAGAATTTGGCGACCTTCTTTTTGTCATGGCCAATCTCGGGCGCCATCTGGGATTGGACCCCGAAGCGGCTTTGCGGGCCGCAAACGCCAAATTCACGCGCCGTTTTGAAGCTGTCGAAGCGCGCTTGGCAGACCGCGGCAAAACTCCGGCTGAGAGTGATCTGGCCGAAATGGATGCCCTGTGGGATGCGGTCAAAGCTAAGGAACGCAGGTAGCGCGGTGGACAAGCCAGTTTGTAAACTCTGCTCTGATACGGGCCGTTCTCACAAGTTGACCACTGGCGAGGCACTGGACGATCAAAAAGCCGTGTGATCCGAGCTTTTGTCCACTCAGGAGATGACCACAAGAACCCTTTATAAGGGAATTCCAACCGGATAGGCACAGGGTTACGTGAGGCCACCTGACCGTCTGGACAAATTGGACCAAGCTTGCGACTGTCGCGCGCACTCGAATCTGGAGCATCCATGTCCCCCCGCAAAATAATTATCGATACTGACCCGGGTCAGGATGACGCGGTGGCCATTCTCCTCGCCCTTGCGAGCCCCGAAGAGATCGACGTTTTGGGCATCAGCTGTGTGGCTGGCAACGTGCCGCTGGCGCTGACCTGCAAAAACGCCCTGATCATATGCGAATTGGCGGGACGGCCCGATGTACCTGTGTACGCCGGAAGCGAGCAACCGATCTCGCGCAGGTTGGTTACGGCTGAACATGTTCATGGGGAAACCGGCTTGAATGGCCCGGTTCTGCCGGATCCCAAAATGCCTTTGCAGGACGGGCACGCCGTCGATTTCATCATCGACACCCTGCGTCGCGAACCGCCGAACACTGTGACGCTGTGTGCCCTGGGACCTCTCACGAATGTCGCAAAAGCACTGCAGAAAGCGCCGGAAATTGCCGATCGCATTCAGGAACTTGTGTTGATGGGTGGCGCATACTTTGAGGTTGGCAACATCACACCAACGGCAGAGTTCAATATTTACGTGGATCCGCAGGCGGCTGAAATCGTGTTCAAATCGGGTATTCCAATCGTGGTCTTTCCGCTGGACGTCACCCACAAGGCGCTGGTCACAAAACCCCGAAATGATGCCTTCCGGGCATTGGCGACACCCGTTGGCAACGCTGTTGCGGAAATGACCGATTTCTTTGAACGGTTCGACAAATCTAAATATGACAGTGAGGGCGCGCCTCTGCACGATCCTTGCGTTACGGCATATATCATCGCGTCCGACATTTTTTCCGGGCGCCATGTTAACGTTGAGATTGAAACCGGCTCAGAATTGACGATGGGCATGACGGTCGCGGACTGGTGGGACGTCACGGATCGACCCGCAAATGCGTTGTTTATCGGAGACCTTGACGCAGATCGGTTTTTTGATCTGTTGACCGCTCGGTTGGCAAGACTGTGAGCGCGGCGCTCACGCTCGCGACGCCCGATCATTTGGATCGGCTAGACGCACTCGTCGCGGCGTTTCATCAAGAATGCAACATATCCCTGGAAGCAGAGGCCCGTAGAGCTGGAATCATGCCTCTGCTTGAGGGGTCGCCGCACGGCGCAATTTATCTCATTGGCCCACCGCGCGCGCCGATCGGTTATGTTGCATTGACGTTCGGATGGTCTTTGGAATTTGGCGGTCTCGACGGGTTCATTGACGAACTCTACGTCCGGCCTGGTGTGCGTGGCCGCGGCATTGGTTCAGAAACTTTGCAAAGTATCCCAAGGGCATTGGCCGATGCCGGTCTGAAAGCGCTCCATCTCGAAGTTGAGCGAGACGCAGAAAAAACCCAAGAACTGTATACACGCGCGGGATTTGTTGCGCGCCCAAAGTATATGCTGATGAGCCGGTCTCAATAAGATGTTTGCAAAACTTGACACGCCTGTTTGCAAATCCACCGAGAGATTTGCAAACTTTAGTTTCTGGTTTGCAAATGTGGAAATCTGTCACGCAAAGACCATATGTCTCAGATGACCCTTACCGCTCCTTTTGATAACAGCTATGCCCGCCTGCCCAGCGCCTTTTACACGCGTCTGAACCCAAAACCGGTCCAAGCGCCCAACTTGGTGGCATATAACAAGCAACTGGGTGACATGCTTGGGATATCAGGCGCGGACAGAGATGAGATTGCAGCTGTTTTCTCCGGAGTGTCTGTTCCGGAGGGCGCTGACCCCCTGGCACAACTGTATGCAGGTCACCAATTCGGAAGCTTCAATCCGCAACTTGGCGACGGACGGGCACTTTTGCTCGGAGAAGTCATCGCCTCAGATGGCGTCCGCAGGGACATTCAACTCAAGGGTTCCGGCCCGACACCCTATTCCAGGATGGGCGACGGGCGGGCATGGCTTGGCCCGGTTCTGCGCGAGTACATTGTATCGGAAGCGATGCATGCACTTGGTATTCCAACGACCCGCGCACTCGCCGCTGTACGGACAGGTGAGGACATCATACGAGAGGCCGTGCTGCCAGGTGCGGTTTTGACACGGGTTGCCAAAAGCCATCTGCGCGTCGGCACCTTTGAGGTTTTTGCCCACCGTGGTCAGAAAGAAGAACTACAGAACCTTACGGACTATGCCATCAAAAGACATTACCCACAGGCGAACGGGCCGATGGACCTGTTGCGCGCAGTTTGCCAGGCACAAGCAGATTTGGTGGCCAAATGGATGTCCGTTGGTTTTATTCATGGCGTGATGAACACCGACAACTGCACGATTTCCGGTGAAACGATAGACTACGGGCCCTGCGCATTCATCGACGACTTTCATGCAGATACCGTTTTCAGTTCAATTGATCAAACGGGCCGATATGCTTATTCAAACCAGCCACGCATCATCGTATGGAATATGGCACAGCTGGCGACATCATTGTTGCAGCTCTATGATGATCCGAAAACCGTTTTGGACGAGGCTACTGAGATCGTGCACGCAATGCCTGCGCAGGTCGAAGCAGCCTGGCTGTCAGAATTCGCAGCGAAATTGGGCATCGCTAACCCAAAGCCGGAAGACGCGGCATTGATCTCTGATTTGCTGAATTTGATGCAACAGGACGGTGCAGATTTCACCAATACATTCGACGCTTTGGCACGGGGCGATGCAAAAGACCAGTTTTTGGACCTCGATGCCTATGAAACCTGGGCCAAGATTTGGCAAGCCCGGATTGCCACTGAGGATGGGCCGAACGCCGTCATGCAAGCGGCCTCGCCGAGGATCATTCCACGCAATCATCGTATTGAAGAAATGATCACGGCAGCGGTCGCTGGGGATGATGCACCATTTGAACGCTTGCTGAAGGCTTTGTCAGACCCTTACAGCACCGAGGATACCGACCTGATGCGACCGCCGACTAAGGCGCAGCGGGTGCCCGCAACCTTCTGTGGCACGTAATTTCACGTTCTTTTTGGCCGCCAATTGATCAGAAATATCCCGGCTGCCACGAGCGCCAAGGCAATCCAAACCTTTGGGCCAACGTCTTCATTCAATAGCAACCACCCCAGAAGCACTGCGAAGACAGGTGACAAAAAGCTGAAAGACGCCACGGAAGACGCCGGGTAAATGGTCAAAAGCCAGAACCAGGCGAGAAAACCTAAGCTTGCCACAGCGACGATTTGGAATAATAGCCCAGCGATGTGGATGATTTGCAAATCCCGTACAAGGTCACCAAAGAGCACAGCGGCCAAAAGCAGGATCGGCGCGGAGATCACGACCTGAAACATCAGTTGCTGCGCAGGCGGCACGGTTTTGAGCGGTGTGATCTTGAGGCAAAGCGCGATGCCAGCCCAACACAGCGCAGAGGTCAACGCCAAAACATCCCCGATCAGACTGGCGGTGGTATCGCTTCGGTCCAGCAAGGCAAGTCCGACGCCGCACATGGCAAGAATCAAACCAATGGTCCGCAACCCGGTCAGCCGATCAGATGGGTTCAGAAAGTGGCTGGCAATCGCAAGCCAAACGGGCATGGAATAAAAGATCACGGAAGCCCGGCTGACAGTCGTGAAGTCCAGTGCGGAAAAAAGACACATGAATTCAAGAGCAAAGAGGCTGCCTGACAAAATACCGGCCGGAACGGCCGCGCGTGGCACTTCAAAGCTGACGCCGCGCAAGCGCATCCAGACCAGCAACACCAGTACCGCTCCTGCCGAGCGCAATCCAGCCGCAAAGACCGGCCCAAACCCCCCGTTTGTGAGCTTGATCACCACCTGATTAAAGGCCAGATGCAGTGCAAAGGCGATCAGAGCCGTCGCCCCAAAGGCATCCATGTGTGATTTCGGTTCCATGCCGCACAGAGCGTCGCACGCGTCGAAATGTCAATTGCCGGTGATCACATAGGCAGATCAACCGATGGCAAAAAGGTGCCGCAACGCGATTATTCCCCTTACGGTCCCGCCAAATGATGTCACACTCAACGCACATATTGAAAACGTTGGGGGATTTCCAAAATGAGTTTGATGAAAACGCTGGCCAAGGTGGCCATTGGTGTGGCCGTCGCAAAGGGCGCGCAGAGCATGATGAAAGGCGGCGGTGGCGGCATTGGAGACATGATGCGCAATGTCACTGCCGGAACAGGCACGGGTCAGGGAACCGCGGGCATGGGCGGTGACTTACAGGATATGCTCGGCGGTCTCTTGGGTGGCTCCTCAGCGGCCGGGTCTGCAGGTGGGTTGCAGGGCGGTCTGGGTGGTTTGCTGGAAGGTCTGGGCGGTACGCAGGGCGGCGGCGGGCTCCAGGACATGTTGGCGGGTCTTGCGGGAAGCGCAGGCGCAGGCGGGCTCTTGGGCGCGCTCACAGGTCAGGCACAAGCCCGACCACAAACCAGTAACGCCAGTTTTGGGGAAGTTTTGAACTCCGCGTTCGACGCCACGCCTCAGCCGGAGATTGAACCGAGCGCAGACCAGGAAGCAGCGGCAGCATTGATGCTGCGCGCCATGATCCAGGCCGCCAAATCCGACGGCAAATTGGATGACGCAGAACGCGAAAAACTACTGGGCCAACTGGGCGATGACGTGGACGCGGAAGAAGCAAGCTTTGTCCAAAGTCAGCTGCAGGCGCCGGTGGATGTAGACGCCTTGGTCAAGGACACACCAAGCGGCATGGAAAGCCAGATTTACGCGATGTCTGTCATGGGCATCAATCTGGACGATCAGTCCGAGGCAAAGTATCTGCACAGTCTGGCACAGGCCTATGGGCTGGATGCACAGACGGTCAATGGTATTCACGAACAGCTAGGGGTGCCGTCGCTCTACACATAAAAATTACCCCGCGGTGCTTTGGCAGACACCGCGGGAAATTCATACATGGCTTGATTCACGAAATTGCGCGCTAGGCCGCGCGTTGACCGCCCCCCTCAGGTTTTCGACCCCTTCGTCTGTTGCGACCGCCGCCTGGCTTCTTGGCCTGTGGTGGCTGGCCTGCAGCTCCGTTGCCACCGCCCTGCGGTCGTCCTCCACGACCGCGTCCACGGCCCCGACCTTTCGGCTTGGTGCCCTCAGGAATGTCAACAGCTTCCCATGGGCGTCCTGATCCCACCGGGATGCTGAGCCCCATGGTTTTTTGAATGGCCTTCAATTCGCCCATCTCATCGGGGGCACAGAAGGCGATCGCTGCGCCATCCTTGCCGGCGCGCGCGGTACGACCGATCCGGTGCACATAGTTTTCCGGTACATTTGGCAAGTCGAAGTTATAGACATGTTTCACATCCGGAATATCGAGCCCCCGCGCCGCAACATCCGTCGCCACCAGCACTTTGATTTCGCCCGATTTGAAGGCGGCAATGGCGCGATCCCGTTGGCCTTGCGATTTGTTGCCGTGGATGGATCCCGCAGCATAGCCCGCCTTGACCAGGTTTTTCATGAGCTTTTCACAGCCATGTTTTGTGCGCCCAAACACCAACGCCCGTTCTTCACGGTGTTTGTTTAGCATTTCGATCAACAAGCCGGGCTTCTCGGATTTTGCGATAAAATGCACTTCTTGTGTGACCTTGTCTGCTGCCTTGCCCGGAGGCGAGACTTCCACACGGATGGGGCTGCGCAGGTAACTCTGCGCCAATTCGTTCATTTGCTTGGGCATGGTGGCCGAAAACAGCATCGTCTGGCGTTCTTTCGGGATCACACTTGCGATCTTGCGCAAGTCATGGATGAAGCCCATGTCCAGCATCTGATCAGCCTCATCAAGCACCAAAAACACCGCCTCATCGAGGCGCACAGCGCGCCGATCCATCAGGTCAAGCAGACGTCCCGGCGTCGCCACCAACAGATCAACACCGCGCTCCAACCGTTTGATTTGGTTGTTAATTGACTGACCACCCACAACCATCGCCACCTTGATCGGCGTGCCTTCGGCAAAGGCGCGCAGGTTTACGCTGATCTGCGTGGCCAACTCACGGGTCGGGGCCAGAACCAGACCACGCACCGATTTCGGCGCAGGACGCCCTTCGAGCGCCATCATCTGCGCAACAATCGGCACCCCGAAAGCCGCCGTTTTACCAGTGCCTGTCTGGGCCAGACCCATCACATCCCGACCGTTCAGAGCATGTGGGATTGCCTGCTTCTGGATCGGGGTTGGGTCTTTCAGACCCATCTCATCAAGACGTGCCACCAGCTTGACCGGCAGGTCCATCATATCAAAATCGCTCATTCTTTTCTTTCCAGCGCGCCGCATGGGACGCACCAATATTTTCACCGTGCCAACAAGGGCACCGCTTGGGACACGCAAACGGATCGCAGGTACGGCCAATTGCCAAGAACCTGTCCGTTGCGTTTGGACCCACGCGTGATTTTGGGAACATCGACGAGCCTCTGAAAAGGAGCGCATCATAAAGCTTTTGGCTTTGGCGCTCAGCACTGCTCACGCGGCAGAAGGCATCGCTTGACGTGCAGATGGAGGTTTCAGTGGCAAAAGTCAACACATCGTTCAAAACGCGTCTGGCCGCATGGCGAAAATGTCGCTACACCTGCAGGCCTCGATTCAAAGGCACCGACATGAACAAATCCATCATCAGACGCTGCGAAGCTAAAGGCCTGCGCATGACCGGGCAGCGGCGCGTTATTGCCCAGGTACTGGAAGACAGCGAAGATCATCCGGACGTCGAAGAACTCTACGCTCGCGCATCCGCCATTGACGCGGGCATCTCGATTGCGACCGTCTACCGGACGGTGAAGCTTTTTGAGGAAGCGGGCATTTTGGACAAACTGGAATTTGGCGACGGGCGTGCGCGTTACGAAGACGCCGAACGGGACCATCACGACCATCTGATCGACATGAATTCCGGAGAGGTCATCGAATTCGTGGACGCCGAAATCGAGGAATTGCAAGACAGGATCGCCCGGAAGCTGGGGTATGAGTTGCGCGGACATAGGCTGGAACTCTACGGTGTCCCACTCAAAAAAAGCTAATCTGAACCATTCGTCCATAACGTGAGCCTTTGATGAGCCAAGCGGCACTGCACGCGCATGACGCTTCTTTGGTGGCAACACAAGTTGCTCGGCTTGCAAATCACTCGCGGCGCGGTTGACGGCGCCGTGGCACACCACGAGATCCGAGACCCAATAGAAACCCACGCCGGGCCTTGACCTCAATCGTCACATCTGGGAGTCGGAAGCCAACGCGCCTATGGCTCGGATGCACACCCCTAAGGATATTTCATGGACAATCTTCGGGGCGCTGCCTTCATGTTTTTCTCAATGCTCGCATTTGCTATCGAAGATATGCTGATCAAATTCATGGCCATCGCCCTACCCGTTGGCCAAATCATTGGCATGCTGGGTTTGGCCAGCGCCGTTTTGGTTGGCTGTATTCTGGTCTTTCAACGGCAGCCGCTCTTTTCCCGAGCCATGCTCACACCCGCAATTGTCCTACGGGCCCTGGGGGAAATGATCGGTTCTTTGGGATTTGTCACAGCGATTGCTCTAACACCCCTGTCGACCGCCTCGGCGATACTTCAAGCGACGCCCCTTTTTGTCACGCTTGGCGCTGCCCTGTTCTTGCAAGAATCTGTCGGATGGCGCCGCTGGTCGGCCATTTTGGTGGGTTTCATGGGCGTCCTGATGATCATCCGCCCCGGCTTGGAAGCCTTTGATTGGTCATCTCTTTTTGCATTACAGGGGGTTGTGGGCCTCGGCATACGGGATTTGGCGACCCGGCGCGTGCCCAAGGCAACAACCACCATGCAGCTCAGCTTTCTGGCTTTTCTGGCGATCATCCCCGCGGCAGGCGTGCTGATGTGGTTCAACGGCACATCCTTTGTGCCGGTGTCCGCAGCCAATTGGCTCTATTTCACCGCCGCTTTGCTCATCGGGATTATCGCCTACTACGGGATCGTAACCGCCATGCGCGTGGGAGAGGTCAGTTTTGTGACGCCGTTCCGCTACTCCAGAATCATCTTTGCGCTCATCCTTGGCGTATTCGTTTTTGGCGAACGCCCCGATTTCTGGACGCTTCTGGGCGCTTTCATTATCGTGGCATCCGGGCTTTACACGCTCTGGCGGGAAACTAATGTTCGCGCTAACAATGCCTAACACTTTCCTTACCGGGCCCAGCCCGCTATGACCCGGTTAACAGTTTTCAAAGGAGTCTGACATGAGCACGATCATCGACATCCACGCACGCGAAATCCTCGACAGCCGCGGCAACCCAACGGTCGAGGTCGATGTGATCCTTGAGGACGGCACGATGGGCCGCGCTGCCGTGCCATCCGGCGCTTCCACCGGAGCTTATGAAGCGGTTGAGCGACGGGACGGTGACACATCGCGCTACATGGGCAAGGGCGTTCTGGAGGCCTGTGCCGCGGTCAATGGCGAGATTGCCGAAGCTCTGGTCGGCATTGACGCCACCGAACAGGTTGAGATCGATTCCGTTATGATCGAGCTGGACGGCACTGAAAACAAAGGCCGTTTAGGTGCAAATGCGATCCTCGGTGTCTCCATGGCAGCGGCAAAAGCGGCTGCAGATTACTGCACCCAGCCGCTCTATCGCTACATTGGCGGCACCTCGGCGCGCCTTTTGCCAGTCCCTATGATGAACATCATCAACGGGGGAGAACACGCCGACAACCCCATCGACATTCAGGAATTCATGATCATGCCAGTGGCAGCGGATAACATCCGCGACGCGGTCCGTATGGGCTCCGAAGTGTTTCATACCCTTAAAAAAGAACTATCTGCTGCCGGTCTCTCAACCGGCATTGGCGACGAAGGCGGCTTTGCCCCGAACATTAATTCCACACGGGATGCCCTTGATTTCATTTTGAAATCAATCGAAAAGGCAGGATACAAGCCTGGCGATGACATCTATCTAGCGATGGATTGCGCAGCGACCGAATACTACAAAGACGGGCAATATGTTCTGGCCGGTGAAGGTAAAACGCTCACCTCGGCGCAGAATGTAGAATACCTCTCGGCGCTGGTGGATGACTACCCGATCATCTCGATTGAAGACGGCATGTCAGAAGATGATTGGGACGGATGGCACGCCCTGACCGAAGCACTTGGCGACCGTGTTCAGCTTGTAGGCGATGATCTTTTTGTCACTAATCCTGTTCGTTTGGCTCAGGGTATCGAGCGGAAATCTGCGAATTCCATGCTGGTAAAAGTAAATCAAATCGGTAGCTTGACGGAAACTCTTAAAGCTGTAGACATGGCACATCGCGCGGGTTTCACCAATGTAATGTCGCACCGTTCCGGCGAGACTGAAGACGCCACAATCGCCGATTTGGCCGTCGCCACGAACTGCGGGCAGATCAAAACAGGTTCCCTTGCCCGCTCCGACCGGTTGGCGAAATACAACCAATTGATCCGCATCGAAGAAGCTTTGGGTGAAACGGCTCAATACGCCGGTCGCTCCATTCTGCGCTGATGGGTGAGATCATGGTGCGCGTGGCAGAGATGCCGCGCGATCTTGCTGTGGTGCAAGAACTGTGCTGGGAGTATCGCGACTTCCTCATCGGGTTCAATGAAGACATGCGAGAGATCGCAGAAACCTTCTACCCGAAAGATGCTTATGCCACTCTGATGGAAGAGCTGCCGGTAAAACACGCTCGCCCCCGTGGTGTGATTATGCTGATTGAACATGACGGCAAGCCTATTGGGTGTGGGATGACCCATCCTCTCAAAGGTACTGATACGGAAGTAAAACGCGTTTTCATCCGCAAAAGCGGACGTGGTACTGGCGCTGGTCAAATGCTGTCAAAGGCGTTGATCGACCAAGCCCGCAAAGATGGTTACAGACGGGTCCTGCTCGATACTTCTGTTTGGCTTACAGGCGCGCAAAGGTTGTATGAAAAGCTGGGCTTCAAATCGCGCGGCCCCTATTCGGACCTGCCACCAGGCACTGAAAGGCATTTAGTGTTCTATGAACTTATGCTGTGAATTGACCCAGAATATAACGTAAAATCATTATCTTGCGTCGATTTTCTAATGTGTTTTAAATCTAGCCGCCTTGCAAATCGGTGTGATGAAGGCGCTGCCTCAGCCGAGTGCAATCCTTCATCATATTCCTTGGCCTATCCGCGATGCCGGACTAACCTATGTCCATGACACCAGAACAAATCATCGCGCACCTTGACCTATCGCCCCATCCCGAAGGTGGCCACTATCGTCAAACATGGGTGGCCAAAGGCGACGCACGGCCCAGCGGCACCTGTATTTACTTTCTTTTGGCCGGCGGCGAAACCAGCCACTGGCACCGTGTCGATGCAACAGAAATCTGGCTTTACCATTCTGGCGCCCCATTGATTTTGTCGCTGAGCGCAACAGAAGCCGGTCCAGCCACAGATCATGTTTTGTCTGCAGATCTGACCCAGGGCGCTCCGCAACTGATTGTCCCGAAAGACCATTGGCAAGCAGCGAAAACCACCGGGGAATACACGTTGGTCAGTTGCACCGTTTCACCGGGTTTTCAATTTGAAGGTTTCACTTTAGCACCGCAAGGGTTCGACATTCCTCGCGATAAATAGGTGCATTTTATCAAACCATTACATCGAAGACCTCACGTGACTGGTACGCACTGTATCTATTCGAAAATAACTCTACGGCCAACTAACCGTTCCACCGCCCACGGCCATCCGCACCCCGGTGGTGCCGCGACATGAAGTTGGCAATCCGCGTGCAACCCGCACGGCCAGGTAAGCAAACGCTTGCGCTTCTAGCATATCGCCGTCCAGCCCAACCTCTTCAACCGGTGCGACCGGGCATTCCAGAGAGACAGCAAGCATTTTCATCAAGACCGGGTTGTGCCGCCCACCGCCCGTAACCAACACACGCGACGGCGGATGAGGACAATGCCGCATTCCCTCTGCCACTCCGGCTGCACACATGGCAGTCAATGTGGCTGCAGCATCTGCGTCATCAAGCTCTGAAACCAAAGCGATCATTTCCGAAAAATCGTTCCTGTCCAATGATTTAGGAGGCACTTTTGCGAAATAGGGTTCAGACAGAAACAGCTCTAACGCGCCCTGTTCCACGGTACCGCTGCGGGCGATTTTGCCGTCTTTATCATAGCTTAGCCCCAGGCGCGCCTGCAATAGATCATTCAAGGGCGCATTTGCTGGCCCCGTGTCAAAAGCCAGCAAAGCGCCAGTTTCCTCTGGTTTTGAATAGCCCGGGTCCACATAGGTGATGTTTCCGACACCGCCGAGGTTCAGAAATGCCAAGGGCGTTTCCGCGCGGATATGCTGCGACAGAGCGAAATGAAAAAACGGCGCAAGTGGCGCGCCTTCGCCGCCTAGCTCCACATCCGCTGTCCGAAAATCCCACACCACTGGACAGGCCAAAGCCTGCGAAAGCCAAACCCCATCGCCAACCTGCAAGGTCCCGCGGGTGCGCGGTGCGTGCGCCAGAGTCTGACCATGAAACCCGATCAGGTCCACCTGCCCGAAGGGTTCGAGCAAGTCCTTGTGCGCCTTTTCCACCACTTTTTGCGCCGCATAGACGGCCTCCCCGGACCATTGTCCCAAAGCGGCACGCAAAACTACCTGTTCTTGCGCAGAATAAGGGCGATATGATGTTTTACCAAACGCGTCAATGCGCTGCCCGTCCGTCGAAAGGATCGCCGCATCCACACCATCCAGTGAGGTGCCACTCATGGCGCCCAATGCCGTGACATTGCCCGTTTTCGCAATGGCTCTTTTCAAAGCCTTTTCCTTTGTCTGCTCACCACCTATAGAGTGATCGCAATTCAAGCCGAGAGCAAGCAAGATGACCTACCATCCCAAATCCGATTTTGTCGCCGTCATGATGGAGCGCGGCTTTCTGGCCGACTGCACGGATTATCAAGGCTTGGACGACGCGCTGCTCAAAGGCGTTCAGCCGGGCTACATCGGGTTTGACGCCACCGCCAAGTCGCTGCATGTTGGCTCGCTGATCCAGATCATGATGCTGCGCTGGTTGCAAAAAACCGGCCATAAGCCGATCACATTAATGGGCGGTGGCACAACCAAAGTCGGCGATCCATCGTTTCGCGCCGATGAACGCCCGTTACTGGACGCGCATGCAATTGATGACAATATTGCCGGGATCAAACGGGTTTTCAGCGCCTATCTGACCTACGGTGATGGGCCAACAGATGCCCTGATGATCAACAATGCCGAATGGCTGGATGGTCTGAACTACCTGGATTTTCTGCGCGACATCGGGCGGCATTTTTCAATCAATCGGATGTTGTCGTTCGAGAGCGTGAAATCACGGCTTGATCGGGAACAATCCCTGTCGTTTCTCGAATTCAACTATATGATCCTACAGGCCTATGATTTCATGGAACTGCACCGGCGCTACGGCTGTGTCCTCCAGATGGGCGGCTCAGATCAGTGGGGCAATATCGTCAACGGGATAGATCTGACGCGTCGGGTCATCGACGGCGAGGTTTATGGCCTGACCTCGCCCTTGCTGACGACCTCGGATGGCAAGAAAATGGGCAAATCCCAGTCCGGCGCGGTCTGGTTGAATGGCGACATGCTCAGCCCGTATGAATTTTGGCAATTTTGGCGCAACACGACCGACGCAGATGTCGGCCGGTTCCTGAAGCTCTATTCGGAACTGCCTGTCGATGAATGCAATCGGCTCGGCGCGCTTGAAGGGGCGGAGATCAATGAGGCCAAGGTGCGTCTTGCCAATGAGATCACTGCGCTACTGCATGGCGTAGATGCGGCGGCTGCCGCAGAAGCCACGGCGCGAGAAGTCTTTGAAAAGGGCGGTGTGGGGGACGATTTGCCAACTTTATCGCTTTCGTCCGACGAACTGGGCGCGGGTATTTCCATCGTTCAGCTGATTGTAAAATCCGGACTGGCAGGCTCAGGCAAGGAAGCCAAGCGTCTCATTGCAGAGAACGGCGCGCGCCTGGATGATCAGCCATTGACCAATGCAGGATTGATGATCGATGCGGCGGCGCTATCAAGCCCGATCAAACTCAGCGCAGGTAAGAAACGACACGCCTTGGTGCAACTGGGTTAGAGCCAGATCCATTCCACCAGCGACAGAATCGCAAATACCGGAATCGACAGGCCCGTTGCGATCAGAAAAGCAGCGGTCTTTGTCATGCGGGGTGCGGGGGCAGTCACGCCTTGGACAGTCTTTTTCATGGCTGCATTAACCGGCAATTAGGTAAATTACCCGTTAATTGCGCCCATGTTTGATGCTGCACCCTTTCCTGAGCCAAGTTCTTTGCAACAAAGCGATGCGTTTGAACGGGCCTTGCGGAGCCTGGACATGCCTGTCCAACGGCTGAATGATGGCACACTTGTTTTGCACCGCAAATTCGGGCCGCTGCCGGTCCAAATGATCGCGCGTCCGCGCGCAGCATCTGCGACGCATTTGATGGATACTGCAAGATCTTTGACGTCGCGCGGCCCCGTAATTCTGGCCCCCGACAGCCCGATGCGATTGCACTCAAACGGCGCGCTGCCTCTGGTCAGCCCCAGTAGTGTCGCAGGGTTGGATCTGCGCCCGGATACGGACAGTCTGATGGCGGGCTTGCACCAGAAGTGGCGCAACCGTCTCAAACACGCACAGCGGCAAGATCTTTGCATCACGCGTCAAAACATGCCGGATGATGCTGGGCATTGGTTGCTCCAGGCTGACTCCTTGCAACAGACGCGCCGGCGTTATCGCAGCTGGCCCATTGCACTCACCCTGGCATACGGACGCGAAAACCGGGGCCAGTCAAAACTCTTTACCGCTTTTTGGGGGCGTGAACCTGTAGCCGCGATTTTGATCCTGCGGCATGGCGTGCAGGCCAGCTATCACATCGGCCATTCCCGGGCGTCGGGGCGGATTACTTCGGCGCACACCCTCTTGATGTGGTCTGTGATCTGCTGGTGCAAGACCAAGGGCATAGAACATCTGGAGTTGGGAACGCTCGACACCGAAGAGGGTCAAGGGCTAGCCCGTTTCAAATTGGGCACTGGCGCCCAAACGCGTAGGCTGGGCGGCACATGGGTCTGGTGGCCGCCTTTCAGCCACGCGCTCAGACCCATCGCGCGATGGGACAACCGTTTAATGGGCAACAGCTAGACAGCGAGCAATCTTCCATGATTAAATGAACGTGTGTTCATATTTTGGAGGAACGCATGCATCTCGGCGACACATCTGCAATCATCACCGGCGGCGCGTCCGGACTGGGGGAGGCAACGGCGCGCTATTTTGCATCGCAAGGGGCTCAGGTTACCCTGCTTGACCGCGATAGCACCCGCGGAATGCAGGTCGCGCAGGACATTGGCGGTCACTTTGTACAGACCGATGTGACCGATGAAACATCGGTTCAGACCGCCGTAACCTATGCAATTGAAAAAATGGGTCTGATCACAGCTGCTGTGAACTGCGCAGGCATTGCGGATGCCATCAAAACGGTTGGGCGTGAAGGGCCACATCCCCTGCCCGATTTTCAACGCACCATCGACATCAATTTGGTGGGTACCTTCAATGTGTCGCGTCTGGCGGCTGAAGCGATGCAAGGCAATGCCCCCGAGGCAGATGGCGCGCGCGGGGTGATCATTAATACAGCCTCCATCGCGGCTTTTGACGGGCAAAAGGGACAGGTGGCCTACGCCGCGTCCAAGGGCGGCGTGGTCGGGCTGTGCCTGCCCATGGCGCGCGATCTGGCCAAGACCGGCATCCGCGTGATGACCATCGCACCCGGCATTTTCATGACGCCCATGCTCGCCGGCCTGGGAGAAGACGTGCAATCACAACTGGCCGCGGATGTCCCCTGCCCGCCGCGACTAGGTGACCCGGCAGAATACGGGCGCCTCGCCGGTTTCATTGTAGAATGTGGTTATCTGAACGGCGAGGTGATCCGTATCGACGGCGCATTGCGCATGCGTTAGCAAGAAAGCGTGCAGTGAAAGGCAACGAAATGTGGCAAGGAAAATTGCTGACCATCCACACAACGACCCGTGCACGCGCGCCTATGATCGCGCACGATACCGCCGAGCTGATGGCCGGCGTGGGCATTGCAGGTGATCGCTATGCCAAAGGCGTGGATAAGGGCACTTATTCGGCGCTTCCCGATGTGCGCGAGGTGACTTTGATCGAGCAGGAAACACTGGAAGCCTTGATGCGGGACCACGACATTAAAGTGGAACCGCAAGAGCACCGGCGCAACCTCACAACTCAAGATGTCCCGTTGAATCATTTGGTCGGCAGGCGCTTTTCGGTGGGCCAGGTTGTGTTGGAAGGAGGACGATTGAACACGCCCTGCCGTTACCTCGATATGATCACAAAAATGACAATATGTGACCTCTTGGAACATCGATCAGGTTTGAATTGTCGCATAATCTCAAGCGGAGCCATACATCGAGGCGATACGATCCGTCTGGTTTAAGCTCCGGATTTCTCTTCGAGAAGCAGCCACTCCTCTTCAGCTGACTGTAATTTTTCGTGGCGTTCCACCAGCGCATCCGTTGCTTTTTGAAACTTGACAGGCTGGTCATTGAAAAGCGCCGGATCGCTCAAGAGCTCCTCCAACTTGGCAATTTCCGCCTCCAATCTGGCGATCTCCGCGGGTAAGATCTCCAGCCGGTGCTTTTCAGTGAAACTCAACCCGGTTTTCTGCGCCGGTTTGGGTTTGCTCGAACCCCCAGATGATTTCGAGGCGGTCACGCTATCCGCGAAATCATCCTGACCACGCTGGCGGATGTAGTCGGTCCAACCACCTGCATAGACGGTCGCTTTTCCATCGCCCTCCATGGCGATTGTCGTAGCGGCAACCCGGTCCAGAAAGTCCCTGTCGTGGCTGACCAGCAAGACGGTGCCATCGTAAGTTCCCAAAAGCTCCTGCATCAAATCAAGCGTTTCCACGTCCAGGTCATTGGTCGGCTCGTCGAGCACCAAGAGATTGCTGGGACGGGCCATGATCTTCGCCAGCAGCAACCGCGCTTTCTCGCCCCCCGACAACGACCGTACCGGCGCGCGGGCCTGTGCCTCGTCAAAGAGGAATTCCTTGAGATAGCCCACCACATGTTTCGGGGCGCCTCGCACCATGACCTGATCGGCCTTGCCTGAGACGCGCATGTCCGGGTCACCTGTAAGGCTGTCCCAGAGGCTCATATCCGGATCAAGCCGCGCGCGGGCCTGATCGAATAGCGCAATTTCCAGGTTTGTGCCCAGCTTGACCGTGCCACTGTCTGGTTCTTCGCGACCGATGAGCATATTCAGCAAGGTCGTTTTGCCCACTCCATTGGGCCCGACAAAGGCGATCCGGTCGCCGCGCTGAACCGTGAGCGAAAAAGGCTTCAGGATGGCTTTGTCGCCAAAGGTCTTGGTGATCTGCGTGACCTCAATAACCTTGCGCCCAGATTTCGGACCCGAGTCCAGCGCCATTGCCGCCGTGCCTTGACGTTTGATCTGGGCACCACGTTCTGCACGTAGTTCTTGCAAGGCGCGCACCCTGCCCTGATTGCGTTTGCGCCGTGCTGAAATGCCCTCGACCGCCCAGCGAGCCTCGGCCTTGATCTTACGGTTGAGTTTGTGGCGCTGGGTGTCTTCCTCTTCCCAGACCTGATCGCGCCAGGTCTCAAAATCGGCAAACCCCTTCTCCTGACGCCGCACCGCACCGCGATCCACCCAAAGTGTGGCGCGGGTAAGCGCGCGCAAAAACGCCCTGTCGTGGCTTATGATAATATAGCCCTTGCGGCTTTGTTTCAGCTCGTTTCCCAGCCAGGCGATGGCCTCGATATCCAGATGGTTGGTGGGCTCATCCAGCAACATCAGATCGGGGCTACCCGCCATCAGCCGCGCCAAGGCGGCGCGCCGTCTTTCGCCGCCGCTCGCGGTTTCAACCGGGCGGGCGGGATCAAACTTCAAGCCCTCACCGGCCCGCTCCACCAGATACATCTCGGAAGGCTCCAACCCATGGGCCGCAAAATCCCCCAAGGTTTCAAAGCCGCTCAGATCGGGGTCTTGCTCCATATACCCCACCGAAATGCCGGGACCTGGCACCACCTCCCCCACATCCGGTTCGACCTGTCCGGCCATGACCTTGATCAAGGTGGATTTGCCGGAGCCATTGCGCCCGACCAGTGCCAGCCGATCGCCGGGCTGAACGACAAGGCTGAGGTCTTCGAAAACCGGATCACCGCCAAAAGTCAGCGAAATGTCGTTGAGTTGTAACAAAGGTATGCGTGCCATGTGCCGCAGCTAATCCGCATCTGGGCGAGCGTCAACGCATCTTGTGACCCAGGCTGTGTAAATCCCGGGCGGGCGGGCAACGCCCTAGCACAAAGCGCGCAGCAATCTTTTGCGTGTCGCAGGGATTGCGCCGATCTCGACACCGGTGAAAACATGCAAGGTGTTCATCTGACGGTCGACCACTGCGTGATCGCTGACCCACCCCCCCATCATCAGATAGGTGCGCAGCAAAGGCGGCATATGGGCGAGCGCCTTTTTCATGTTTGGTTTCCGGCGCAACCGCGCGGCAAAACGGAACACATCGGGTGCCTTGACGCGGGGCAACCACCGCGTTGGGGCCAAGTGCTGAGCCTTGAGCACAGCAAAGGCATCCAGATAGGTGTTCATTTCCGTCCCCGCGAAGGAAGAACACCCGAAGAGAAGTTTGACGTCATGCTGATCAACATAAGTCGTCATCGCGGCCCAGGCCACGCGCAAGATCTCGGGATCTTTGGCCTCCGGCGCGATGCAGAACCGGCCAAGTTCGACCATTTTGCCGTCGAATTTCTCCAAAGCCGACAATTCATAAAACTGTGCCGCGTAACTGGCCGAAATGTCCGCACCCGTCACATCGAGCATGCGGAACGTGCAGACAAGCGCGCCGCTTTTGCGTTCATGGATGAGAAAATGAGTGCAACGGTCATCGAATGCATCCCGGTCCAGAGGTTTGTCCAGCCCGAAACACTGCGCCCGAAGCACTTGCGCCGCGCGTAGGTCCGAAGGCGCGTCCGTCATGCGCGTTCGATAGCGACCCTTATTTCCTGAAGACATGGCACCCTCTCGGCACACGGCCAGTTGGTCGCACTCCCATCATGCGGTTTCCGACAACGACGGAAAAAATCAGCCATCAATCGATGCACTGCCCGGCGTGAAGCGACCAATGTTGCCCAACAGTTGACGCAGGAACGATTTGTCCGAAACGCCGGAGCTGGTCACGCGACGGGCCAAGGGAACGACCTGACCTTTTTCAAGACCAAATTTTTCGACATTGGCGACAATTCCGCCAGAATCAAAGCTGATCGCAACGACTTCACGTTCGACCACTTCCGGCGCGAGCATGGCGAAGGTGCGGACACGGCTGCGCACAAAATAAATACTGCTCTCATCGGCAACTGATTGCGCCGATGCCGAGCCCAGCGTTTCTTCGACGGTTGAGCGGGTATCAATTCCAACCACGATCTGTTCCAAATCTTCGGGTGGAGGGACATAACCGTGGTCTCGGTATTGTCCGCCGCAGCCGACAAGGGTCAGGCAAAACAGAACCGCAATGCCACGTCGCACACAACAGGGTGCGATTTTTAACACTGCATTCGCCAAACTCATAAACTCTGCCCTCTTGCCCTTGCGCGTTGTGGCTTTTATCCCGCTTACACCATGCACCGCCTTGGGTTCAAGAAACGAAAGCGACAGATGTCCCAGCAAACACCGCCCAGTCCACACGCATTCCGCGTGGCCACGCTAAAACAAAACACCGAGACGCGTTTTTCGCTGCGCCCGGACGCGTCGGCGTTGAAGACGATGGCACAGGATCTGGAACTTCTGGGGTTGCGCAAGCTTTCGTTTTCAGGCCGGATCTTGGCAGAGGGCAGTAAGGATTGGCGATTGACTGGCAAGCTGGGTGCGACAGTCGTTCAGCCCTGCGGTGTTACACTTGATCCCGTGTCCACTCGCATTGATGAACCAGTTAACCGAATGTTTCTGAGCGGGTACGTGGAAGAAGACGCCCCAGATGTCGAAATGCCGGAAGATGATACCGTTGAGCCGTTGGGGGACTGGATCGATCCCGAACAGATCATGCTTGAGGCGCTGGTATTGGCATTGCCGCTCTATCCGCGCAGCGAAGGTGCCGCATTGGGGGAAAGCGTGTTCGCTGAACCCGGTGTCAGCCCAATGCGTGACGAAGATGCACGACCCTTTGCTGGTCTGGCTGCCCTCAAGAATCAACTGTCCGACCCCGAGCCAGGCAAAGACTGACTTGGGCGCGGCTTTTTTGCGAAAAATGGCCTTCAAAAAACGCCTTGCATTGACTTTTTTTCCGAGTATTTTGCGCCGCTCATCCAATTAGGATTGGACAAGACGCAGGCTTGGGCCTAAACGCACGTCACACCCGATCTCTGGGAAAAAAATAGAAACACGGCTCCGCGCCCGATTGCGCGACTGGCCCCGAAAGACAAAAGGCCCAAGACAATGGCTGTTCAGCAGAACAAAGTCTCCAAATCGCGTCGCAACAACCGTCGTGCGCATGATTCTCTGGTTGCGGCAAACCCCAACGAGTGCACCAACTGTGGTGAACTCAAACGCCCCCACCACGTTTGCGCCGCCTGTGGCCATTATGACGACAAAGAGATCGTTGCACTGACAGAAGAGATTGATCTGGAAGACGACGCGGCCTAAACCTGTCCCTTACACAGCAAGGGGCAAAGGTTTGGGGAGCAGTGGCACATGACGGCGCAGACCGATCAGGCACCCGCGAACGCCAGGCGCATCATTCTATCCGTAGATGCTATGGGCGGGGATGAAGGCCCCGCAGCTGTTGTTGCGGGCTGCGATGTATCCGCGCGCAAAAACCCCGACATTCAATTCATCCTGCATGGGCCGAAAGCGCAGCTGACCCCACTGGTAGACCGTAAGCGCGCTTTAGCAGGTCGTGTAGAGATCCGAGACGCGGCAAGCGTGGTTTCCATGGACGACAAGCCCAGCCACATTGTGCGCAACGGCAAAGACACAAGTATGTGGTCCGCTATCGAAGCGGTGCGGGAAGGCTCTGCAACCGTGGCCGTTTCCTGCGGCAACACCGGTGCGCTGATGGCCTTGTCGATGATCCGGTTGCGCAAACTGCCCGGCGTAAACCGGCCTGCGATTGCAGTTCTTTACCCTTCGTCAAACCCGCAAGGCTTCAATGTGATGCTGGATGTCGGCGCGGATATAAAAGCCGAAGCGGAAGATCTGCTGCGCTATGCGTTGATGGGCATGTCCTACGCTCGAAACGGTCTGGATTTGCCGCGCCCCCGTGTGGGGCTCTTAAATGTCGGCACCGAAGAGCACAAAGGTCGTCCGGAACTCAAAGAGGCCTATGAACTGATTCGCGATCAGCGTGACGTTGCAGGTTTCGAATTCGTCGGATTTGTCGAAGGCGGCGATATCCCGGGCGATGTCTGCGATGTTATCGTGACAGACGGTTTTACCGGCAATGTAGCGATCAAAACGGGCGAAGGCACGGCAAGCCTGATTGGTGACCGGCTGCGCGAAGCCTTTAAGTTCTCTCCCTTGTCACGGTTGGCGTCACTGCTAGCGTTCACATCCCTCAACCGCCTGAAAAAGAAGATCGACCCACGCCGCGTGAATGGCGGAGTGTTTCTTGGTCTCAATGGCACGGTAGTGAAATCGCATGGTTCGGCGGATGCAACCGGTGTGTCGGCTGCGCTAAAGCTTGCGGCCCAACTGGCCGACATCAAATTTACAGATAAACTGGCCGCCCGTGTTGCCGGACTGCCCGCAGAGGAGAAAGAAGCATGACCCTGCGCGCCGTCGTCAAAGGTGTTGGCCACTATCTGCCGGAACGTGTTGTTCCAAATTCGGAATTTGAAGACAGCCTGGATACCAATGATGCCTGGATTCGCTCCCGGTCCGGTATTCAACGTCGCCATTTCGCTGCCAAGGATGAAACCACATCAACTATGGCGAGCGCTGCCGCGCGCGCCGCTCTCACCGATGCGTCTTTGGCGCCCGCTGACATCGATGCCATCATTGTCGCAACATCAACTGCAGATCTGACCTTCCCGTCGGTGGCCACCATGGTTCAGGCGGACTTGGGCATGGAAACCGGATTTGCTTTTGATGTTCAGGCGGTATGCGCAGGGTTCATCTATGCTCTAAGCAATGCCAACGCGATGATCTTGTCGGGCCAGGCCAAACGGGTTCTGGTGATCGGAGCAGAGACATTCAGCAGGATCATGGATTGGTCGGATCGGTCCACCTGCGTGCTTTTTGGAGATGGCGCCGGGGCATTGATTCTCGAAGCGCAACCCGGCAAGGGCACACCGCAGGACCGTGGCATCTTGTCGACTGACCTCAATTCTGATGGACGGCACAAGGACCTGCTGTATGTCGATGGCGGCGTCTCAACAGGGACCACCGGTTACTTGCGGATGCAGGGAAATCAGGTGTTTCGCCATGCAGTAGAGAAATTGGCATCTACAGCTCAAAAGGCCATGGAGCGCGCGGGTGTTTCGCCGCAAGATGTGGATTGGATCGTGCCGCATCAGGCAAACATTCGCATTATTCAAGGCACGGCAAAAAAGCTAGGCCTGTCAATGGACAACGTTGTCGTGACTGTACAGGATCATGGCAACACCTCAGCCGCATCGATTCCCTTGGCCCTCTCCGTGGGCCGCGAGCGAGGGCAAATCAAGGAAGGCGACCTGCTTGTTACAGAAGCAATTGGCGGTGGATTGGCATGGGGAGCGGTTGTTCTGCGCTGGTAGCGCATTAATGTTGCTCAAACACCTTCCGCCAAGCCATTGATATTGACTCTTAAAATCGCTCTCCCCTATGGTTGTTTAAAATTAAGAGGGGGATGGCATGGCCGAAAAGACTTTGACGCGTATGGATTTGAGCGAGGCCGTGTTTCGCGAAGTCGGATTGTCGCGTAACGAAAGCGCGCAACTCGTTGAATCAGTCCTTGAGCATCTTTCCGATGCCTTGGTGCGTGGCGAGCAAGTCAAGATATCCTCGTTTGGCACGTTTTCGGTAAGAGACAAGTCCGCCCGCATCGGCCGGAACCCTAAAACCGGTGAAGAAGTTCCAATTAACCCTCGGCGTGTTTTGACATTTCGCCCCTCGCATCTGATGAAAGATCGCGTTGCGGATGGGAACAAGTCCTGAACTGATGCCAAAGTCACCTGACGCTTTTCGCACAATCTCGGAAGTCGCCGATTGGCTGGGATTGCAGGCGCATGTCCTGCGTTTTTGGGAAAGCAAATTTACCCATGTCAAACCTGTCAAGCGCGCCGGCGGGCGGCGATACTACCGCCCGGCGGATATGTTGTTGTTAGGCGGGATAAAAAAGCTGCTGCATGATGATGGGCTGACCATCAAAGGCGTACAAAAAATACTGCGGGAGAAAGGTGTTAGCCATGTGGCAGACCAATCTCAAGCGCTTGACGATCTCACCATGGCCGTCATCGAAAGTAATAATTCTGGCGCCACCGCTGATGCACAGGATGCGGCGATACTGGAAGCCCTGACCGAATTGGAAGTCACGGCAGATGAGAGCGAAGCCCTGGACGAAGAGGTAACCGAAACACTGGGCTCGCAAGATGATCTTGTTGTTTCTGACGCCGTGCCAGCCGCCTCGGAACCCGAGACTTCAGAGACGACCGAGACGGGGCAATCGCTTGAAAACGTAGCGAATGCATCGGCCATGTCTGATGGTGTTGATGACACGACCGAAGTGGTTGAAGTACCTGAAACGCCAGCAGTTGTTCCGGAAGCGACGGAAGTTCCTGTAGAGGCAGACGTAGCGCCTATTGCAACAGACGCCGCAGACGCATCGACGGAATCAAACGAAGTAGTGGCGCAAGTTCAGGCCGCTGAGGTTGAACCACCAGTTGAACCAGAAGGTCTTGCCGAAGCAGCAGATGAACCCGTCGCGACAGACGCTGGTCAAGAAGCATCAGCAGCAATTGAAACCGCGCAACCGGTCGAAACGACTTTGGTAGCACCAGAAGCGGCAGCAATTCCCGCTGAACCAGATGTCGAGACTGTTGCGGCTGAACCCGTTGAAGATGCACCGGAAGCGACAGAAGCAGTTGGCCCGATCGAAGCGGCTCCGTCGGATGAACCGGCAATGGAAGAGGAGTTGACGACTGAGTCTGACACGCAGGCACAAGCGACGCTGGATATCGATGAACCTGCGCCGGTCGATCCGGTCATTGATAGCGAAAACGAAACCCCGCCGGCCGACGCCGAAGCGGAACCACAGCCCGACGCAATACCTAGTTTCGTCCGGCGCCCCCGCTCGGTTCCCGTACCCGAACCCGTGACCGAAGCTTCCGCCACATCCGACGCACCCGCTTCAGGACCGATTGAAGCTGAGGCCTCAGACGAGATGAGTTCAGCAGATACGGTCGACAGCATCGAAGCCGAACCGCCGCAAGAAGATGTTCTTGAGACAGCAGCTGAGGATGCCGATCCATCTATTGAAGAGGCCGTAGCGCCGAAACCGCTTGTGGTGGATGTGGCTTTGCCTCCGGCAGAGGCAGATATTCCGGCCAAACCCTCTGCCTTGTCGGCGGTAACCGGTATGAAAAAATTGGGGCCCGGCGAACAAGATGCCATCAAACCCCTGCTTGCCCAGTTGATCCGTTTGCGCGCCAGCATGGCCAGCCCGCGCAAAGACGTCCACAAAGACTGAGGCATGGCACTTCTCTCTTGCCTCGGGCCTCAGATCGGGTATGAAGCGCGTCATGTCGGGCTATGGCGCAGCCTGGTAGCGCGTCCGTCTGGGGGACGGAAGGTCGCAGGTTCGAGTCCTGCTAGCCCGACCAACATCCGACAATTTCCAAGCGTCCGCGCAGCCCATGCGCGGGCTCTTGCATGTCCTGGAGAAGCATCATGAACGGCGTGCTGCCGAACCAAGACATCGCGCAAATGATCGCTGAAGATCAAATCGCTTCGACGCGCCGCATCACGGAAGCACAAATTCAACCCGCCAGTCTCGATCTGCGTCTAGGCACAATGGCCTACCGTGTGCGCGCGTCGTTTCTGGCCGGACACGGCGAGCGGGTGTCGGATCGGTTGCGGGAATTTGAGATGCACCGGGTCGATCTTACCGACGGGGCCGTTCTGGAAAAGGGCTGCGTCTATGTGGTGCCCCTCATGGAATCGCTCGCCCTGCCCGAAGGTGTTCAGGCTGTCGCCAATGCCAAAAGTTCAACCGGTCGGTTGGACCTGCTGACACGCACCATTACGGATGGCGGCACAGAATTCGACCGTGTTGCACCCGGCTATTGCGGACCACTTTATGCCGAGATCTGCCCACGTTCCTTCTCTGTGCTCGTTCGGCCAGGGATGCGGTTGAACCAGATCCGTTTTGGCAGCGGCCAAGCCGTTCTGGACGATGATACTCTGCGCGCCCTTCACGCAGAAACACCGCTTGTCGATGGCAGCGCGGTCATCGATGACGGTCTGGGGTTTTCGGTGGATCTGCGCCTGCCGGACACGACGCTGGTAGGGTACCGTGCAAAGCCGCATACCGGTGTGATTGATCTCGACCTGATCAACCACTACCCGCCCGAAGACTACTGGGAAGAGGTCCACAGCAGCAATGGCCAGATCATTCTCGACCCCGGTGCGTTCTATATTCTGGTTAGTCGCGAAGCCGTAACGATCCCGCCCGGCTACGCCGCAGAAATGGCGCCCTTTCTGGCCATGGTTGGTGAGTTCCGGGTGCATTACGCTGGTTTTTTTGATCCCGGGTTTGGTTTTGATGCAGCAGGCGGTGCCGGGTCACGTGGCGTTCTGGAAGTTCGGTGCCATGAGGCCCCTTTTGTTCTGGAACATGGTCAGGTCGTCGGGCGGCTGGTCTATGAACATATGACGGAAGTGCCGACACAGCTTTACGGTGCAGGCATCGCGTCCAACTACCAGGGGCAAGGCCTGAAGCTGAGCAAACACTTCAAATCTGGCTAAAAAATCGAATCGGGCGCGCATATTGCGCAATGAGGCTTTCCGATGGCTTGTTGGCTATTTGGTCCGTCTCGAGGGGCGCGCCACAGGTGATTGGCCACGCTGGCGGCCCATGGAAACCGCTTTATCCATACCGGTCGATATGGCTTTATGCACCATACGGCGCGTAACCATTTGGAAAATCATGCGCAGAATCTGATCCATGCCAAGCCCTCATTGCTTATTCTCTGGCGCAAAGTTAGCAAAACAAAGGGGCAATTTTGAGGCAAGTGTCAGTCGTCTTCGAAAAGCTCGCTCTGCCCCTCAACGGTTTCTTCTTCATCCTCCTCCCGCGGCCCTGGAACACCCAGGCCCGGCGGCGGACGGTTCTCTAACAATCCCGCTGCGCGCAACTCTTTCAAGCCCGGCAGATCGCGCGCATTCTCCAGGCCGAAGTGATCCAGAAACTCTTGCGTCACCACAAATGTCACCGGTCGGCCCGGTGTCAGCTTGCGCCGACCAAACCGAACCCACTCCATTTCCAGCAACTGGTCAACCGTACCCCGGCTGACGGACACACCCCGGATTTCCTCAATTTCTGCTCGGGTCACCGGCTGATGATAGGCGATGATGGCCAGAGTTTCGACGGCGGCACGGGATAGTTTGCGCGTTTCAACTGTTTCGCGCTGCATCAGAAAGCCAAGATCCGGCGCCGTGCGCAGAGCCCAGGCATCCCCTATCTTACAAAGATTCACACCCCGCCCTTCGTAGCGTTTTCGCAGATGCACCAAAGCCTCAGCCGGATCAGAGCCATGCGGCATTCGGGCTGACAGTTCGCGCAGTGATATGGGTTCCGCCGTGGCAAACAGAATTGCTTCAACCATGCGTTCCTGCTCGCCCATGGGCGGGGCTTCAAAGAGGCTCTCTTCGGTCAGTTCGGATGCGTCTTCGCTCACTGTGGGGTATCCCTCTTGCGCAGCTGCAGGGGCGCGAATGATTCCGATTGACGGATCTCCAGATGACCTTCTTTCACAAGCTCAAGCGACGCCGCGAAGGTTGCCGCCGTGGCCGAGCGCCTGCGCACCGGATCGGCCTCCCAACCTTCTGGTAAGTAGCTGGAAATATCGGTCCAATCTCCAGCAAAACCAATCAAACCGCGCATGCGTTCCAGAGCCTGTTCCATGGTAAATACCGCATCACGGTCCATGACGAAGGGGCGAAATTCATCCCGCGTGCGAATACGCGCATAACCTTGCATCAGATCCAGCAACGTGGCGGTGTATTTCACTTTTCGAATCCGGGTGACCTCATGTGTCTGACCACGCGCAAAGAAATCGCGCCCCAAACGATCCCGCCCCATGAGCCGTGCCGCTGCATCACGCATGGCTTGCAACCGCTCCAGTTGAAACGCCAGGTGGGCGGCAAGCTCTTCGCCCGAAGGACCATCCTCTTTTGGATCCGGCGGTAGCAGCAGCCGCGACTTCAGAAATGCCAACCAGGCCGCCATCACCAGATAATCTGCCGCCAATTCCAGCCTGAGCGCCTTCGCCTGCTCCACAAAAGCGAGGTATTGCTTTGCAAGCGCCAGTACTGAGATTTTGCGCAGATCAACCTTTTGAGTGCGGCTCATGGTCAACAGCAAATCAAGCGGGCCTTCAAACCCGTCGACATCCACGATCAGCGCCTCGGCAGCGAGCCGATCCGAGACCGATGGTCTGTCTTCTTCAAAGGGGACTTCAGCCATGACCCATATCGATTTACGCCCCGTTCAATAGCGTCTCAAGCTGGGCGCGTGCGGCGTTAATGTCAATATCGTCCGGGGGTTTCCGCATGGATAACGCGTGCTCGGCGCGGATCTGTGCCGCAGGCGTCATGGTTCCTGCAGCCTCCGCCACCCTGCGCCGATCCGCCAGTGGGCCATTGCAGTAAAGGATCACGTCACAACCGGCCGCCAGAGCGTTACGGGTGATATCAGTCAACGATCCCTTTAACGCCTTCATGCTGATATCATCGGTCATAATCAAATTGTCGTATCCGATCTCTTTGCGGATCAGATCCATAACCTTGGGCGAGAGCGTGGCAGGCCGATCATCAAGCGCTTCATACACCAGATGCGCGGTCATCCCCATGGGCACATCCGCGAGAGCGGCAAAGGGAGCGAAATCCCGCGTCGACAACGCGGTATGATCGGCGTCCACATGTGGCAGGTCGAGGTGGCTGTCGAGCGTCGCACGCCCGTGGCCTGGAATATGTTTGAGAACCGGCAATACGCCCCCTGCCAGCAACCCTTCGGCCACCGCGCGCCCTAATTCTGCGACCTCCGTTGGGTCGGAGCCGTAACAGCGGTTGCGCAAGAACTCATGGGTTTTTGGTCCCGCCAGATCGACCATCGGCGCGCAATTACTGTCAATCCCAAGGTCTTTCAGTTCGGCCGCGATCAATCGATAACGCAAGTACATCGCCTGTTTGGCCCGCGCGCCCGCTGCCATGACGAAATCGAGCGGTGGCTGCCACTCGGTCCAGTGCGGTGCCCGCAGGCGTTGCACGCGGCCGCCTTCTTGATCGATTGTGATGGGCGCTTCACGACCTACCGCCTCCCGCATCTCACCGCACAACCGTCGCACCTGATCAGGTGTATCGATGTTGCGGGAAAATAGTATGAAACCAAATGGATTGGCGTCGCGAAAGAATGCGCGTTCGTCATTTGTCAGGCTGAGCCCATCCGCATCCAATATGGTGGCTCCAAAGCCTGTCATTTCGTGGCGACAGGGATGCAATCCACGCCTTCAGCCTTGAAGGCAGAGCAAAACCGACGCGCATCTGCCAGATCAACAAAGCCCATGGCGCGCAAACGGTAAAATGTGCGTCCACCCGACTGGGCCTGTTGAACCACACGCGATTTGTCGTCGAGGTAATCCCCGAAACGCGCGTCCAGACGCTCCCATTCCGCCCGCGCAACATCTGCGCTGTCAAATGCGCCCAATTGGGCCAGACGGGTACCGGGAGGAATGGCCGCGGCATCCACTTCCGCAGTTTTGGCTGGACCCGTATAGGCAGCGGCCTGAAGGGAGGCCAGGTTATCTGGGCGCAGCTTCGGGCGATGGACCATCCGTTGGGGGTAAACTGTTACGTCATCGGGTTTCTCGACAATCGCACTGTCATCGGATGCTTCAGCACTATCGGCAAGCGGCGCCACATTAGCGGTCAGCTCTGCAACAACGGCGTCAATCGCGCCACTTTGCAGGTTGTCGGCCACGCTGGTGTCCACGCGGCCTTGCACAAACTCCGAGGCCGGCGGCAAGGGCTCAGGCGGTATAATCGGGTCTACGGACGCAGTGCTGATGGGCTGATCCTCTGGCAACAACTCGGCATCTTGAGGGGCCAGCACGACCTGTTCAACGGGGCCTGCGGCCTCACCTTCTGCAGCCACTTCATTCACAGCCAGACCCTGATGACGCGCCACCTGCCCGCCCGGGACCTCGGGACGCACGCGCATCTCACCCTCTGCGGCCCGCACAACCGGGATTCCGCTAACATCGCGCACCATCAGTTTGTATCCCCAGACGCCAATGCCCGCGATCAACGCCAGCGACACAATCGCACCGGCCAGATTTGTCATCATGCTCAAGGAACCAGATGATGTTTCGTCGTCTTGTTGGTCTTCAGGTGCACGCCCGTATGCTCCCATGCCATGGGAGAACTGAATATCCGCCATCTTCGCCTCGCTGCCACCTGAATACATGCCCGGGTGGTCTGTCTTGGGTTCGTCTGCTCTGGCGGAGGGTGCGATTTGCTACCGCATTTCCTGCGCCGGTGTGACGCCAAGAATACCAAGACCGGCTGCAATTACAACGCTTGTAGCCCGCGCCAGCGCGATTTTCGCCGCTGTGACTTTTGGGTCATCCTGCACAAAGCGCAGCGATGGCACCTCATTGCCCTTGTTCCAGAGCGCATGGAAGGTGCCCGCCAATTCATAAAGGTAGAAGGCAATCCGGTGTGGTTCATTGCTGCGCGCTGCCGTTTCGACAAGCCTTGGCCACTCTGCCAGCTTGGCCGCGAGCCCCAATTCCGCCGCGTGATCCAACAAGCTCAGGTCAGCGGCCTGCAAGGTCGCGTCATCGACCGGTATGCCGGCCTCGGTGGCCTTGCGCATCACCGAAGCCACCCGCGCATGGGCATATTGCACGTAGAACACCGGGTTTTCCCGCGTCTGCTCCATCACCTTGTCGAAATCAAAATCCAGCATCGCGTCGTTTTTCCGCGTCAGCATGACAAATCGTGTCACATCCGACCCGACCTGATCGACCACATCACGCAGGGTCACAAAAGTCCCGGCCCGCTTGGACATCTTGAAAGGCTCACCATTCTTGAAAAGCTTCACAAGTTGCGTCAGCTTAATATCAAGCGGCACCTGCCCGTCCGACAGAGCGGACACCGCCGCTTTCATCCGTTTGACGTACCCGCCATGATCTGCTCCGAAAACATCGATCAACGCGTCATAGCCCCGGCTGACCTTGTCAAAGTGATAGGCAATGTCCGGGGCGAAATAAGTCCAGTTGCCATCGGATTTCTGCACAGGGCGATCCACATCGTCTCCATGTTGGGTAGAGGCAAAGAGTGTCTGTTCTCTTGGTTCCCAGTCCTCCGGCTTCTTGCCTTTTGGTGGTTCCAGAACACCTTCGTAAATTAAGCCCTTGTCGCGCAGGTCATCGATCGCCGCTTCGATCCGGCCTGTGCCATAGAGAGATTTTTCGGAGTAAAACACATCCATTTCGACACCAAGCGCTTTGAGATCCGCGCGGATCAAATCCATCATCGCGTCGGTCGCATAGGCGCGCACATACTCGAGCCAGAACTGCTCACCCTTGTCCAGATAGGCATCGCCCACCTTGTCTTTCAGCGCTTCGCCAACAGCAACTAGATAGTCGCCCGGATATGTGCCGTCCGGGAAAGCAACATCCTGCCCATGCGCCTCAAGATACCGAAGGTACACCGAGCGGGCGAGCACATCGACCTGTGCCCCACCATCATTGATATAATACTCCCGCGTCACATCGTAGCCGGCAAAATCCAGCAGGGATGCCAAGGCATCGCCAAACACCGCCCCGCGCGTGTGCCCTACGTGCAGAGGCCCGGTCGGGTTAGCCGAGACATACTCCACATTGACCTTTTTCCCCTGCCCCAGCGAGGCCCGGCCAAAGTTGGTGTCATGGCACAGAACCGCCAAGACGACACCCTGCCACACGGGCGCGGCAAGCCGAAGGTTCAAGAACCCGGGTCCTGCCACATCGGCGCTGGTGATCCGGTCATCCTCGACCAGCAGTGTTGCAAGCCTTTCCGCGATATCGCGTGGCTTCATTCCAGCTGGTTTTGCAAGAACCATTGCCGCATTGGTGGCCATATCGCCATGAGCCGCATCGCGCGGCGGCTCAACGGTGACGTTCGACATCGCCAATCCTTCCGGCAAATGCCCGGCGGCGGTCATATCCTGCAATTGGTCCAGTACAAGCGCGCGGATATCGGCGAAAAGGTTCATTTTAGGTCCCTACCAGAAGTTCTGCGCGGTGTATCACGCCCAAAGATCGGGTCAACCGCGCAACGCCGTGCCACCTAGATAGACACGTTTATCATTTGTAAAGTCGTCCAAAACTTGGCCCGATTGCCGCTCGTCGTGGCATCGCATGTTGCGCGACTTCTGGTCTTCATTACAAATGCCACGGGGTTTTCGGCGCGATCCTGCCCGGAATGCGCCGCTGGATTTGCTGTTCAGACCCAGAATGAACCGGCACGGACGCATCCGTTTCAGGCTAGCAAGCGTTCATGCTCTTGCAAAGCGAACCGATCCGTCATCCCGGATATGTAGTCAGATACGATGCGCGCCAAAGCGGTTTCGCCATCAGCCGCCTGCACATCCTTGCGCCACTGCTTGGGCAATTGTTCGGGATGTGACATGAAATGCGGAAAAAGTTCATTCACTACCTGAGTGACTTGTGCCCGCATCTCGATCACACTGGGTGCGCGGTACATCCGAACAAACAGAAAAGACCGGATTACCTTCAAATCGGAAAATACGTCGTCGGAAAATCGTATGATTGTCTTGCCAGCGCTGCGGATGTCCTCCACCGATTGAGGTTGCAGTTCCATCAGCCGCGCCTGCGCGAAGTGGATGACATCCTCGACCAGCACACCAAAAAACCGGCGCAACGCCTCGTGGCGCCGACGGTAGTAATTGAGGCCGGGATAGATTTCATCGACCTCTTCGAAGCAGGCGTTCAAAATCGGCAAAGCGGCAAGTTCATCGGTTGAGAACAGTTCTGCCCGCAGACCGTCATGCAGGTCATGGTGATTATAAGCGACATCATCCGCGATGGCCGCCACCTGTGCTTCTGCGCTCGCAAAAGTGTTCAGTTCGAGGTCATGCTGGCTATTGTATTCTTCCAGCGCCCAGGGGACCACGCCTGTGACCGGACCATTGTGCTTGGCCAGCCCTTCCAGCGTTTCCCAGGTGAGATTCAATCCGTCAAAAGCCGCGTAGTGGCGTTCCAGGTCTGTGACGATGCGAATGGCCTGCGCGTTGTGATCAAACCCGCCATAGGGCTTCATTAGCGCAGATAAGGCATCTTCACCCGTATGGCCAAACGGTGTGTGTCCCAGATCATGTGCCAAAGCCACGGCCTCGGTCAGTTCAGGGTTCAGATGCAATGCCCCGGCGATGGTGCGTGCAACCTGTGCCACCTCAATCGAATGGGTCAATCGCGTGCGGTAATAGTCGCCTTCATGCTCAATAAAGACCTGGGTCTTGTGCTTGAGCCTGCGAAAGGCGCTGGCGTGGATAATCCTGTCGCGATCACGCTGAAAACAAGATCGAAAGGTGCTTTCTTCCTCCGGCACCAGCCGTCCCCTGGCTTGCGTCGAATGCGAGGCATATATGGCCGTCATCTATGGCTGGTCCTTGTGGCCTGTGCTGAGAGTTTCTATATTGCACAGTAAGACTTAATGAAACCGTTTGACGGAGCACGCATATGCAACTTCCGCCCATAGTAACGCCCCGTGCCTTTGACCGGCTGGCCGAAATCGGTGCTGCAACAGAGGGCAAGGCCTTGCGTGTCGCTGTGGAAGGTGGCGGATGTTCTGGCTTTCACTACGAAATCGTCTTGGACGACCCGCGCGCGGATGACCTGGTTCTCGAAGGGTCAGGGCAAAAGGTCGTCGTGGACGCAGTGTCCCTGCCGTTTTTGGGAGGCGCCACAATCGATTTCACAGAAGAGTTAATTGGAGCACGGTTTGTGATCGACAATCCAAACGCGTCCAGTTCCTGCGGTTGTGGTACGTCTTTCTCGATGTAGAATTAAGTTTGACCTGTAGTATAATGATTATATTATACTAATCTATTCTTGCAAACCCTTCAAAGAACGCGCCAAACCTTTGGCACGACTTCTCAGCCCCGGTCAGGATGTCAACTCCTTCGGCACCCACAGCATCAGTCATTTTCTGCCGCATGGCCTCCCAATCACCGTTACGTGCCGGGCCAAGGTGAAACATGTACTCAGACATCGCACGCAAGGGTCCCTTGCGCGTCGCATGACGGGTTACATGCAGTCCGTTTTCGCTGGCCACGCCAGGGAAACTGCGTTGTTCTGCAAACATCGCCCACCAGGAAGTCACCAGATATTCGTGATAGGCATCGTGGCGCCCCGTATTCGAGGCTTGCAGAACGAAGCCATTCATTTCTCGAGCAATCCAATCTTCCCATATGGCACTGACTGTGCCACCGGCAAAGCGAAGTGCCACGCAAACCTCTGCCAACAAGTCGACGTCCTGATCAAGATAGGCAAGCAAGCCAACATATTCCAAGCTGGCTATGGCCGCCTCATCAAGTTGCGGGTTGATCACGCCATAATCGGACAGGTAAAACACGATATGGGTCAGCTCGTATGCCGCCTTTTTATTTGGTAAAACAAAGGTTTCCGAGCGATTTATAAACCTGTGTAGACGGTCTTTCAATGCGGTGTCCTCGCATGTTATCCCGCGTCGGTTCAACAGTCGAAGCGCTTCGGCGCGCTGCAGATCGGATAACTCCGAATCCGCCAAGCCCATCTGCGACGCCCAGTGGCATAGGGCTGTCCCTTTACTGCTGCCGACACTCAGATCTTCGAGATCCAGACAGATCGAAAGTAAAAACCTATAGTATTGTGGGAAAAACTTCAGCCTCTCCTCAAGCCCCGCATAAACGAGGTCATAGGGCGCCAGGGCGCCTTCGTTCAAAAGTGCACCGCTGGTTGCCAGAATGTTCAGAATTTCGGCGTTTTCTTTCAGCCAGAAAACGTCATCCGTAGCGCGTCTGTTTCGAGCAAAATTATCAATCAACAGTGCCTGGCGATCGGCCAGACCTGGTCTGCGCGGCAGACCCAAAGAAACGACGTTAGACATGGGGGTTCTTCCTTTGTCCTGTGAGCCTGCCGCACATGGCTTGGTGTCGGAAGCCACGCGGGGTTGCGTCCGCTTCCGATCAAAGCATTCGGTTACATTGAAGTTGTGAAAAGTCCTGTGACATCGCCGGACAGCGTATCGCGGCCAGATACCATGCTTGTGGTAAACTGACCTGTTTCCTGACCGACCATCGTGTCCGCGCTCGGCGACATGGATGTGGTAAAGAGTTCCGTGCCTGCTCCACTCAACATATCGCTGGACACGGGGCCCATACTTGTGGTGAATAGTTCGGTTCCTGAGCCTGTGTGAAGATCGTTTTCCGTGCCGAAAAACTCTTCTGTTGCAGGTGTGGCGATCAATGCGTTCGTCTTCATAGTTTATCCCTTTCAAATGAAGTTTCGCCCTTTAACGCTTGCTCGTTTAACGGGTTTTTCCAATATTTTTTCTCGTTAAGAATGTGTTAACTATCGGTTATCCACAGGGAAATTCCGATCTACTGCCCCCAATCCGCACAAAACTCGGCCTAGTAACCTTCGTTAATTTTTTTTTATCCACAGTGGATAAATCTGTGGATATTAACTTTATAAATGGTTTCTGCGTTAACACTTAACGAGAATCACGCTTTTTCTGACCATGCTCAAGCGTATCGTTTCGACGCAAAAACCCTTGCGCCGATGCCTGGGTCGGGCGATAGCTTGGCGCATCGGCACGAGGAGCACCCGCATGAAAATTGCCACGTTCAATATCAACGGGATCAAGGCGCGCATCAATGCCCTGCCCGACTGGTTGGATGAAGCCAGGCCAGATGTCGCTATATTGCAGGAAATCAAATCTGTGGACGAGAATTTTCCGTCCGAAATCTTTGAAGAGCGCGGTTACAACGTAGAAACTCATGGTCAGAAGAGCTTCAACGGCGTCGCAATTCTGTCAACGCTTCCCTTGGAAGACATCACATGTGGGCTGCCGGGCGACGACAGTGATGTACAGGCCAGATGGATCGAAGCCACAGTAATCGGGGACAACCATCCTATCCGGATTTGCGGGCTCTATCTGCCGAACGGCAATCCGGCCCCCGGACCAAAATATGACTATAAACTCGACTGGATGGAGCGACTTTTGGCCCGTGCGCGGCAATTGCTGGCCGAAGAAACACCGTTTTTGATGGCCGGAGACTACAACATCATCCCACAAGCCGAAGACGCCGCAAAACCGGATGGTTGGCGCGAGGATGCTCTGTTCCGCCTTGAAAGCCGCACCGCATTCCGCAAACTAGTCAATCTCGGTCTGACCGACGCTTTTCGGGCGCGTACGCAAGGTCCGGGGCACTTTAGTTTTTGGGATTATCAAGCAGGCGCCTGGAACCGAAACAACGGCATACGCATTGATCACCTGCTGCTTTGCCCTCAAGCCGCGGACATGCTCACGGATTGCGCCATCGACAAGGACGTGCGTGGCCGCGACAAACCGTCAGATCACGTGCCGGTATGGGTTGATTTGGCCGCCTGATAGCAACATCCTGCTGTGGCAAACTGGACCAACAATCCATACCACCGACCTTAACAATAGGTGCTTTAGAAGCACAGTTCGAAAGTGCGCTAATCGTGTAATCGCAGAACATAAAAATGATCATCCCGCGACTGCCCATCGATTCTGAGACTGTCTGGATGCGTAGCGACACGTTTGAATCCACTCTTTTCATAAAAGGCGATCGCCCGATGATTTTCCGTGTCGACATAGAGTTCCAGCTGAGCGAGACCGCTTTCTCTGGCTTCGTTGATGACGCCCTGCATCAAGACACGCGCCGCGCCTTTTCCCTGACAGGCCCGAGTAACAAAAAAGGGCCCTATTGTGCCACGATGTTCTATTCGCGATAACTTCCCAGGCCTGTATCCACAAAACCCGACAAGCTTTTGCTCTTCGAAAACACCTCTTAGCCCCTCACCATCCAAGATGGCACAGCAAATTTCGTGGCTTGCCGCGGCGGCTTCCTCGAGGGTCGTCAAAAACCCAAGTGGGAAGTCATGCGTACCCTCCAGTCTGAGCTCTTGCCAGGCTTCTGCGTGCGCAGACGACAAAGGTTGATAAGAAAACGCGCCCATGTGTGTCCTGCCTTGGTTCATGGCAATAGATGGCGGGGTGGTGTGTGCGTTCAAGCCCGAAAGGTGACACTAAAGTCAGAAATGACGTAAACCCTATCTCACGCTTCCAGTTCGGCATCCCAATACAGAAAGTCCATCCAACTGTCATGCAGGTGATTGGGCGGAAATTTACGTCCCATGTTGCGCAACTCTTCGGCCCCCGGTTGACGTGGTGGTTTGCGAAGGTGCATGCCCGTCCGGTGCAGCGGTTTTGACCCTTTTTTCAAGTTGCATGGACTGCAGGCTGCAACCACATTTTGCCAGCTTGTCACACCGCCGCTGGCACGGGGTACAACATGATCGAAAGTAAGCTCACCCTTGGCACCGCAATACTGACATTTGAATTCGTCCCTCAAAAACAAATTAAAGCGCGTGAAGGCCACGCGCTTTTGAGGTTTTACATAGTCTTTCAGAACAACCACCGACGGGATCCTGATTTCCGTACTCGGGCTTCGGACGATATCGTTATACTCTGCTACGATGTCCACCCTGTCGAGCCAGGCGGCCTTGACCGCTTCCTGCCAGGGCCAGAGCGACAATGGGTAGTAACTCAACGGGCGATAGTCGGCGTTCAGGACCAATGCAGGTCTGTGCCTCAAGCAAGCCGGGTTGCGGGTAAAATCCGTTCTGAAATCGCCGTCCATCTTTACTCGCGCCCTCTGCCGTTCCGCGTCCGGTCCGGCGAGCCTTCCTCACCGATGAGATGACTATATCTCGTGGTTTGCATCTTACAAGCCCTTCAATAGCCACAACATGTCGCAGTTTGGTTAATGCAGTTTGGTAACGGCGGCATGACACTTATCCACAACAATGCCCGGCCGCCAAAACTTGACCACCTGCGTTAGTGCGCGGACACAACGCCTGTCTTTTGCAGATGCGCCATAATCAGTTCGAATATCTGCGCGTGCTGGCTATCGCGTGCCTCCATACCTTGGACGCAAACGATTTCGTCACCCGGTTCTTCGCGTTTGAGAATGTCATACCCACCTTCGACACAGACGCCCATAAAATCAAAGTGGCCGGCGTCTTCAATTTCAAAGTGGGTGACAGATTGTGCGGGCAGCGCCTCAGCCAGCGCCCGCGACTCCACAGATTGATCCAACATATCCTGCCGCCCTGCCCCCAGCACCAACACCGGCATCTCGATTTCCTGCAAGCTTGAGGGGCTAAAGGTTTGGGTGCCGCCCAAATCCAACGGGATCACTGTGCGAATGCGCGGATCCGACCTGTCGCTTTGCAAATCTTCCAGATCGTCTGGACTGTGCCCAACTTTCCACATGTCCAGCGCCTGACAATCTGCTCGCTCCGGTGCGCCTTCGCAGCTTGTTTCGAAATGCGCCACATCGTGACGGGCACCGGCAGCGGCCATCACAGTATAGCCTCCCAGTGAATGCCCTGCCGCCGCCACCCGTGTTGGGTCCATGTGATCGGCGACCCGCGGGTCCGTCAAAAGCGCATCAAAGCTGACACTGAGATCGGTTGCGCGCAGCCACAATTGCCGTGCTTGTTCCGGATCGCGGCCAAAACTGGTTGTGCCCGGGTGGTTCGGCATGATCGAGATTATCCCCTCGGATGCCAGCATTTTGGCCAGCCAAGCCTGATTGAGAGAGTTCCCGTACATGCCATGTGAAATCAGGACCACAGGAAACACACCCGGCGCGATGCGCGCATCCAGATGGCCGGTGACGTCACGCCAAACGGCACTGCCGCGCAGCAATCCTTCTTCGCCTTCGGCCAGGGTCGGATACCAGAAATGTCCCTCCAGTGATCGATCTCCTGTGGCATAGCCTGCACGAAACTCAGCCACCGCGGGCCGGTAGTCTTGCGCTGTCGCGTAGCTCGGGGATAACGCGAGTAATGCGAAACCCAAAGCGGTGGTAAGATGAGAGGCATAGCGTTTCATGGAAAGCATCCTTTGCTTTGTTTTGTGATGCTCCAGACTTGAGGCACCTGTCATTTTCAGGCAATGGAGGGGCTGTCCTGAAAGCTGTTTCAGGACAAATGCGCGCCAATTAAGACCAGGAAAACCAGTGATTTCCGTACCCCTGCCGCTTTTTCTGACCGGATGTGCCGCCTTGGTGCTGGCGCTTGTCCTGTCACGCGGATGGCTGAGCCAAAACGCCAAGCTTTTCTTTGCCGCACTTACCTGCTTGATAATGGTTGAAACGGTGTTGGTCGCGTTGCGCTTTGCCTATCAGATGGAGGGTGTGCTGGTCCTACAGCGCCTTTTGCCATTTTGGCTCGGCCCGTTACTGTATCTGGGCTTTGTCGCTCTGTCCGATCGCGCCGATGTTCTGCGAAGGTGGGCCATGTACCATTTGGGGCTGGCGGCTATTTTGACTGCACTTGTTGCCGCTATCCCGCCATTGCGCATCGCGCTGGATTTGATGATTGGGCTCAGCTACGCCGCCTATGTGATCTTTCTCATGCAACTTTGGCGCGGAGGCCCGGACCGATTGTCGCAATTGGCCGTAGTCCACATACCGAAGATGCGGCGGCTGATGATCCTCGGCGCGGGTCTTCTGGCTTTGACCTGTGTGATGGACACAGTCATTGCCGTGGATTTTGCCAGAAACGCGGGGAAGAATGTCTCCGGCCTGCTGTCCATTGGATCTCTGGTCTTGATTGTGGTGTTTGCCGGTGCCGCGGTCTGGGTAGCCAAAGCACCTAACGACACCGTCGCAACCAGTACAGGTCTTGAGAACCAAAGTTCAGAGGTGGTTGCACAAGCCGCCGCCTTTTTGGAAGAAAGCCGCCTTTTCACCGACCCCGATTTGTCCTTAACCCGACTGGCGCGACGTATTGGCGTCACGGACCGTGTCTTGTCGTCATCGGTCAATCGTCAGACCGGCAGCAATGTGTCGCAGTTCATCAATGGATTCCGCGTGACCGAAGCTGCGGCGTTGCTGAAAACCACCAAGGACCCGATCAGCGCCATTGGCGAAGCGGCTGGTTTCCTGACGCGTTCCAATTTCTACGCGGAATTTCAGCGCGTTTATGGCAAAAGCCCCGGGACCTATCGCAAAGGATCATAACCCGCCTCGTATCCGGCACGCAATCATTAGCACACGAAAAACAAGTCCAAAAAGACGTAAATCCAAAACTAAACCAATTGCTTGCAGCCATGAATTAAACCTATGAGTGACGCGCTCTAAAGGTTGAGTTTGTCTCGCATGAAGGCCAGTGCGACTGATAGGCCGTCAGGCGCAATCCCATGCCCGGTGCCCTTCATGATATGGGCAAAAACGTCTTTCCAGCCTGCCTCCTGCAACGCCTCCGCAGCTTGCGGCAACGATTGTGGTGGCACAACGTCATCGGCATCCCCATGCACCAGCAGGACCGGTGGCCGCACGACCACGTCATCGGCCAATGTTTCCGGGCTGAGCAAACGCCCGGAAAACCCGACAACCCCGGCAATTTCGTCCTCGCGGCGCGGTGCCACATGCAGGGCCATCATTGTGCCTTGGGAAAAACCAAAGAGCACAACCTGTTCCGGCAGCACGTCTTCATCAACCATCAGCGCATCCAGGAAGGCGTTCAAATCTTCTACTGACTGCGACATGCCTCGCATGGATTCCTCCTCAGAGGAGCCATCAATCCATGGGATCGGGAACCATTGGAACCCCATTGGCGCGCCTGCGCAATCTTCGGGCGCGTCAGGTGCCACAAACAACGTATCCGGCAGGTGTTCGCCCAAAGGATCCGCCAAACCCAAAAGATCGGCGCCATTGGCGCCGTACCCGTGCAGGAACACAACAACGGAACGTGTGTCACCAGAGACCGGCGCGCGGCGTTCTGCATTCAATACCCGTGTCATGTGATCCCATCCCGTTGTTTGACATGTCTGTAGTAGGCAAAGAGCAACCGCGCTGCAACCGACCTCCAGGGCGACCATTGTTCTGCCATCCGGCGCAATTCGCGTTCCTTGGGGCGTTCTGAAAGGCCGTAAAGGCTGCGTGCGGCCTCCTGCAGGGCCAGATCACCGGGCGCAAAGACATCCGCCCGCCCCAAGGAGAACATCGCATAGATCTCGGCAGTCCAGACCCCGATGCCTGTCACCGCCGTTAATGTGGTGACCACCTCTTGATTTGATGCGCGGCGCAACCCGTCAAAATCGATTTCTGCGTTGGCCAGAGCGTGCGCATAGCGGGCTTTTTGACGGCTCAGACCCAGCGCGCGCAATTCGGTCTCGGTACGGCATCGCACAGCATGTGCAGACACCACATCGGCAGCCTGCAATTTCCCCCAGAGAGCGCGGGCTGACGCGGTTGAGACCTGCTGGCTGACAATTGCGCTAAGCAGTTCAGCAAAACCATCGGGTTTGCGCCGCAGCGGCAGGGGGCCTGTCGCCCGGTAGGCAGCTGCCAGAACGTCATCCTTCGCAGCCAGCCAATCGGCCCCCTCAGTCACATCGGCGTCCGTTTCAATGATCCGCCCGACGGTCACGGATTGGCTTCCCAGGCCAAGGCCTCTTCAACCGTTTCGACGCAGAGCATGTCCACTGGGAGCTTCGGGCGGGCAACCATGGATACCTTGATGCCCAAACGCCGTGCAGCATAGAGTTTGGTCATGCTCGCTGCCCCACCAATGTTGCGACAAATCAACCGGGTAATCCGCAACTCACGAAACAGCGTTTCTTCCTGCACTTGCGAAAACGGCCCCGTCCCAACGACAAATCGGACAAACAAAAAAGGCGGCGGGTCGGTGACGGGCTGCTTCTGGCGCAGAAACAGCACTTCTCCCGTAAAATCGGCGAAGTCAGGTAGTGAGGCCCGCCCGGTATTGCTGAAGCAACGGGCCGTTTCCGGTACATCAATAGCGGCTGCCTGTACTGAAGCGTAGGGAATCCAATGGTCCAGTTGGGTTGGTACCCAGGCCGGTCGCAGAACGCGGAGATAGCGCAGTTTGTGCGTACGACAGAACCTGGTAACCAAACTGGATATTTCTGCGTCAAAAGCATGACTGGCATCAATGACACAAGTCACACGATTTTCCTCAAGCCAAGTCTCCAGAGCGGGCTTGTTGGGGAATGCCCCGATCCTTGTCGGCACTGGCAATGGGGCAATCATCCGTCCAGGTTCCGGCAAACTGGCGATCACTTGGCGACCCCGCTTCAGCAGATGTGAAATCAAGCCATGCGCCTCGCGCGCGCCCCCCATCACAAGAGTTGTTCCACCCAGTGTCATGCCTGAACCTTATGCCAGATCACCGCACGTGCAAGAGGGCTTGCTCCGGGTGCACAAGAGGATTACGCAAGCGACATGCAGTATGTTGATGACACGCGCGCCAAGCGCAACGTGACCGTTCTGGTCATGGCGCAGGCCTTTCTGGGCAGCCAGATTACCATGATGTTTGTTGTTGGTGGTCTTGCCGGTCAGCAAATGGCCGCGAACGCCTGTCTGGCGACCCTGCCGATCTCGATGATTGTGTTTGGGTCCATGACAACGGCCCCTTGGCTCTCAGGTTTAATGCAACGATTTGGCCGTCGCGCAGGTTTCATCGTGGGCGCTCTGGGCGGTCTCCTTGGGGCCTCCATCTGTGCCTATGCCCTGACCTTGTCAAATTTTTGGATCTTTCTGGCTGGCAGCTACCTGACTGGCATCTATATGTCATCTCAGGGTTTTTTCCGCTTTGCGGCCGCTGACTCAGCGTCGGAAGGATTTCGGCCAAAGGCTATTTCCTATGTCATGGCCGGCGGCCTTTTGTCAGCCATCATCGGCCCGCAACTGGTGGGCCATCTGACAAGCACCAATCCTGATGCCACGGTCATGCGGTTTTTCCCGGTCTATCTGGCGGCCATGTCGCTGAACGTGCTGGGCATGTTCCTTTTTGCATTTCTGGACATTCCCAAAACGCCAAAACCCACGAAAAAAAGCGACGCGGGTCGTTCTCTGGCAGAGCTCTTGAAATCGCCGCGCATCGCTGTCGCTGTGATTTGTGCCATGGTGTCCTATGCGCTGATGAATCTGGTGATGACCTCAACACCGCTGGCGGTTGTGGGCTGCGGGTTTGCCGTCGCCGACGCTTCGAACGTGGTGACCGGGCACGTACTTGCAATGTTTGCGCCGTCGTTTTTCACGGGCCATTTGATCGTTCGCTTCGGTGTCGAACGGATCATGGGACTGGGGCTTTTAATCCTGGGGGCAGCGGGAATGGTGGCTCTGTCAGGCGTAGAACTGGGCCATTTCGTAGTTGCACTCATTTTGCTTGGCCTCGGTTGGAACTTCGGGTTCATCGGCGCCACAACCATGCTCTCCGGTGCCCATACCCCCAATGAACGTGGTCGGATGCAGGGGCTGAACGACTTGTTGGTCTTTGGCGGCGTAACATTCGCCTCGTTGTCTTCGGGAGGGCTTATGAATTGCGCGGGTGGTACCCCGCAAGAGGGCTGGGCTGCGGTGAATATTGCCATGGTGCCTTTTCTAGCGCTGGCGGGCGGCGCGCTAATCTGGCTCATGCTCAGGCCAAAAACGCAGACCGTCTGATCCGCGTTGCAATTGGCCGCAAAAGTTCAAGACCACTGCCAAAGCAGGAAAGACCTCTTCACCGGATGGACAGCCAGTGATCCCGCGGCCACGTGCTGCGGCTGACGCACCACCTGTCGGAGGATGGGATATGCCAAGAACGCCTCCGCAATAGCAGGGCGCACTTGGGCAGGAAGACCGCGTTTGATCTGGCGCGCGCTTGGGCATCCGGCCAGCGCTTTTTCGGCCAGTTCGCGGATGGCCGCTGGTCGGCCGTCGACAAGCGGAATGCGTGCCTGCTCTTCCAAGGCCGGAACCGCTTGCAAAAACCGGGCCAGGCCTGTTGCGCGTCCGAGGTGGCGCACCATGGTTTCATCGACCACCTCGCCCGCGCCCAAAGCACTGGCCGCCACCCACATCAGCCCGGCTGCTGTTTTATCGAGATATGCTTCAAAATGCGCGGCATCTTCAAAGGCTTCTTTATAAATGTCCCATCGGCGTGCCACGACCAACTGCTCAAGAATTTTCGCAGATTGTGGTTGCAGAATTTCCGCCAAAGGAGTCACCACCTCATGACGCCGCACCTTCTCGCCTGATGCAATCTCCTCCATCGCATCGCGCCACCATTGCAAACGCATTTCCGCGATCATCGGCTCCTGGGTGACCCAAGGCGCGCGCGATACTTCCACGTTGAACGCATAGAGCGGAAACAGCACGCGCCGCGCCGCAACAGGACTGGCCATGGCAGCTGCAAATCGATCCGGATCTCCTTTTTCTACCAGCGCCGCGCAGGCGTTGAGATCTGCGTCAAACGCCATCGGGGCGGACAACACTGAGCAGGTAGCCGAAGCTGTCACGATGCGCGCGCCAGCAAGCAGCCTCCTGCCGACCCTCTTCCAGCACTTGCAACAAAGCGCCCGAGGCACTGGGTTCCAAGGCCGCGATGCGCGCGTCCATTGGGCCAAAGTAGTCTTCCCAGGCGCGGTCACTGACCCGCCGGGTTGCGAGGGTCTCATAACCCGCAGCCGTAACCCGATCGGCAATGCCTGCGGCGTCGGTCATTGCAGGGTACTCCTCCCAAAGCTTCACCGCTTCCGCCGGGCGATCATCGGTGAACCAGCACACCTCGGAAAATACCACCACACCCCCCGGCGCCAGCGCATCGCGCCAGATCCGCAACCCTTCTGTGACCCCCAGAAAGTAGAGCGCCCCGGCACACCAGATCATGTCATAGGGACCCTTGATTTTGGACATATCGGAGACCGATAGCGAAACGCCTGTATCGCCCGCATGCCGCGCACGGGCCTGTTCAACAAACTGTTCGACTTTGTCCATGGCTGTAACATGCCCATCAGGGGCTGCGCATCGCAAAGCGGAAATGTCTGCACCCGGTCCGCAGGCTGCATCGCAAATGCGCGCGTCCGGTTTGAGTGCCGCAATCTCTGCCGCCCATGCGACTTCTGCTGCTTCACCCGGCCCCTCACGCGGAAGATCGCGATGCAGAACGAAAAAGGCATCCCAATATGCGTCGTTCAAGGCGCTTCCTTTCGATCACGCAAAAGCTTCCAGCGGATTGCATCCAGCAGGGCCTCAAAAGACGCATCAACTATGTTTGCAGATACGCCCACGGTGGACCAGCGCCGCCCCTCTCCGTCTTCGCTGTCAATAATAACGCGGGTCACGGCTTCCGTGCCACCTTGCGTTATGCGCACCTTGAAATCCACCAACCGCATGTCATCGATGATCTTCTGATACGGTCCAAGATCCTTGGCCAGCGCCTTGGCTAGCGCGTTGACGGGCCCGCGGTCCGACCCTGTCTCATCCATCGACTCACTGACGGAGAGTTTTTTGACGCCGTCCACTTTTACGACGACCACGGCCTCAGAGAGGCTGATCATCTCGTTATACTTGTTTTTGCGTCTTTCTACGGTCACCCGGTACCGTTTGACTTCGAAAAAATCGGGCATCTGCCCCAGAGCATCACGCGCCAAGAGCTCAAAGCTCGCCTGGGCCGTGTCATAGGAATACCCCAGCGCTTCACGTGCCTTGATCTGGTCGAGGATCAAACCCAGCGATGGCTCACCCTTGGCCACTTTGATCCCTGCCTCATTCAGACGTTCACGCAGGTTTGACTGCCCGGCCTGATTGGACATGGGAATGATCCGCGCATTGCCGACGTTTGCGGGGTCAATGTGCTCATAGGTGGTCGGATCCTTGAGGATCGCTGAAGCATGCAACCCGGCCTTATGGGCAAATGCGGATGACCCAACAAAAGCCGCTTGCCGAAATGGCACCCGATTGAGGATTTCATCCAGCATCCGACTGGTGCGCGTCAGCCCTTTGAGAGCCTCACGGGTTACGCCGATCTCAAAACAACTGGCGTAGGGCTCTTTGAGCAGCAAAATAGGGATAAGCGCCGTCAGATTGGCGTTGCCACAGCGTTCACCCAGACCATTCAGCGTGCCCTGAATTTGCCGCGCTCCGACATCGACGGCGGCCAGCGTGCAGGCAACCGCGTTTTCAGTGTCGTTATGGGTGTGAATGCCGAGATGGTCCCCGGGAATGCCGGATGCGATCACTTCTTTGGTAATGCGTCTGACATCCTGCGGCAAGGTGCCGCCATTTGTGTCGCACAAAACGATCCAACGCGCGCCGGCATTATAGGCTGCATGAACAGCCTCAAGGGCATAGTCAGGATTGGCTTGATAGCCATCAAAGAAATGCTCCGCATCAAAGAGCGCTTCACGTCCGCTGTTTTTCAGGTGCGCAATGGATCGGGAAATGTTGTCGGTGTTTTCATCCAACGCGATACCCAGTGCGGCCCGCACATGGAAATCATGGGTTTTCCCCACAAGACAAACCGCTTGAGTGCCTGCATTCATCACAGCCGCCAGAACACTGTCATTTTCCGCTGAATGTCCCGTGCGTTTGGTCATGCCAAAGGCAGTCATGGTCGCTTTCGTTTTGGGGGCATGGTCGAAAAAGGCACTGTCGGTGGGGTTCGCGCCCGGCCAGCCCCCTTCGATGTAGTCCACGCCCAGCGCGTCGAGCGCCTCGGCAATGGTGCGTTTTTCCTCGGTGGAGAATTGCACGCCCTGCGTTTGCTGCCCGTCGCGCAGGGTGGTGTCATAGAGGTAGAGCCGTTCTGTGATCATGACAAACGACTTCCAAAATGTGAAGAGCGTCCTGCTATGGGCCACGCTCCCGACGACGGTTTGAAACCTTCCTGAGATCGGGGCTGGGTCATTTCAAGGCCTCCAACTTCTCAATATCAATTTCACTATCCATGTTAACGGTTACACCGTCAGGGTCTGCTTGAAGCCTAACGCCTGCCTCTGCAGCTGCTTTTCGAAGAGCATCAGCAGAAACGAAGTCCTTCGCGTCACGAAGGTTTTTCCATTTTTCACCTAAGGCAAAACCTTGATTAGAAAACTGCAACGCCGACTCACCCCCAACCACAAAGACGGTCCCAAACTTGCTTTCTGACTTTGACCAATCCCAATCTCTCTGTTCATCTGTAAGCAACCCCAAAAGCACCGCCGACGCCTTCAAAGCAGGAAAGTTTTGAAACTTATGAAGTCTGTGCAACTCTTCAAAAACACCCGGCGTGTTAAGATCATCAGATAATGCAGAAATAACCCTATTTGGGATCGAAGACGCTACAACCCCTTCCACATCTCTTCGCCACGCTTTTAGCGTCTTCTCTGCTTCTTCCCGCTTTTTCTGCGTCCAATCCGTCGGCTTACGGTAATGCGTGCTCAGCATCACAAAGCGGATCACTTCACCCGGCACACCCTGATCCAAAAGATCGCGCACGGTGAAAAAATTACCCAAGGACTTGGACATCTTCTTGCCCTCGACCTGCAGCATTTCGTTATGCATCCAGACATTTGCAAAATCGTGCCCCGCGCATTTGGATTGCGCGATTTCATTCTCATGATGCGGGAATTGCAAATCGATCCCGCCACCGTGGATATCAAAAGTCTCGCCCAGCAGATCATGCGCCATGGCAGAACATTCAATGTGCCAGCCGGGGCGGCCCCGGCCCCATGGGCTATCCCATCCCGGCGTCTTGGCATCCGAGGGTTTCCAAAGCACGAAATCCATTGGGTTGCGCTTGTAAGGCGCAACCTCAACCCTCGCGCCTGCGATCATGTCGTCGACAGACCGACCCGACAGCGCGCCGTATTGTTGGTAGCTCTCCACGGCAAAAAGCACATGGCCTTCGGCCTCATAGGCGTGGCCCTTGGACACGAGGTCTTCGATCATGACAACCATTTGAGCAATGTACTGCGTCGCGCGTGGCATTTTGGTCGGCTCCATCGCACCCACAGCGGCCATGTCGTCCAGAAACCAGTGGATCGTCTCTTCGGTGATGTCACCGATGGCCCGCCCGGTCTCGGCTGCGCGGGCGTTGATCTTATCCTCCACATCCGTGAAATTGCGCACATAGGTCACGTGATCGTCGCCGTAGACATGGCGCAGCAGCCGGTAGAGCACGTCAAATACGATCACGGGCCGCGCATTGCCCAGATGCGCGCGATCATAGACTGTTGGCCCGCAGACATACATCCGCACGTTCTTAGGATCGATCGGCACGAACTCTTCTTTGGTTCGGGTCTTGGTGTTGTAGAGCGTGAGTGTCGTCATGACAGGCGTCCTTGCGCGGGAATGACGCGGGCTTAGCAATCTTGTCGAGGCATGAAAACGACCAAAAACCGCCCGCTGGGTGCGATCAGCAAATAATAGTGCAGCAAATGAGCTTGGTTTGGGTCATGAAGCCTGCCTACCCTGCCCGCGCGTCAGTGGTCAAGAGCGATTGACGAATCAAACCTGCACTGTACCCCTGCGGCCAAGTCAGGGAAGGAGCAGACCATGCAGTTATCACAGCGGATCACCGGCCTCACGGGCGGCGGCTCTGACGGGTGGGATGTGTTTCTAAAGGCGCGCGAGATGATTGCCCAAGGCATCGATGTCACAGAGTTGACCATCGGAGAGCACGATATTCGCACCGCCGCCCCCATCCTTCAGGACATGCATGCATCGGCTATGGACGGGCATACCGGGTATGCTGCGGTGCCTGGCACACAGGACCTGCGCGAAACAGTCGCCGCGCGGGTGCAGGCGCGCACGGGCGTGCCCACGACCGCTGCCAATGTGATGATTACGCCCGGCGGTCAGGCTGCGCTCTTTGCCGCCCATCTGGCGGCCTGCGATACCGGCGATACAGCCCTCTATATCGACCCCTACTACGCCACCTATCCCGGCACGTTGCGCGGTGCCGGCGCCCTCCCTCAAGTTATTGAGACCCGAGCCGAAGAGGCATTCCAGCCGCGAGCGGATGCCATCAAAGCCCATTCGAAATCCGCGCGCTCGCTGTTGATCAACACGCCCAATAACCCCACCGGCGTGGTCTACTCGGATGCAACGCTGCAGGGCATCGCGGATGTCTGCTTGGCAGATGACCTCTGGCTCATTTCGGATGAAGTCTACGACACACAAGTCTGGGAGGGTCGGCATCTATCTCCGCGGGCCCTCCCGGGCATGGCCGAGCGCACTTTGGTTGTTGGCTCCATGTCGAAATCCCACGCCATGACCGGTTCGCGCTGCGGCTGGATCGTTGGGCCATCTCAGGCGATCGATCACTTGATCACTCTGGCGACACATACCACGTACGGTGTACCCGGTTTCATTCAGGACGCCAGCCGGTTTGCGCTGGATCAAGGCACGCATTTTGAGAACGAGATCGCAGAGCCTTTCCGACGCAGGCGCGAGATCGCTGCCGGCATCCTGGCACGCCAGAACACAGTAGGCCTCGTTCCGGCGCAGGGCGCCATGTATTTGATGCTCGACGTGCGCGCGACGCATATGACCGGCGAGGCCTTTGCCTATGACCTGCTAGAGGCACACAGGATTGCTGTGATGCCCGGCGAAAGTTTTGGTTCTTGTGCGGCAGGCCACATCCGCGTTGCGATGACTGTCGAAGACAGTGCTTTCTCTTTTGCGTTGCAAACGCTCTGCCGTCACGCTGAGGCCCGCGCGGCAGCGTGACGAGACCCGGCAGGTTGGCCTGCCGGATCCGTGTTTCATCGACCGGGTCAGAACTGCCAGGAGGCACGGACGGTGAAGGTATCCGCATCCGAATCCAAACCTGGCGTGCCGCCAAGGGAGCTGAAGCTGTGCTTCAGATATTCACCGCTGACAATGAACTGTTCTGTTGCTTTGTAGGACACGCCGATGCCGTAGAAATCACCGGTGTCGCCCCCGACAGTCGTGTCCACATCTGCAAGGCCGGCGGTGCCATAGAGCAGTGTCCGGCCAAAGTCATAGCCGCCGCGCAGCTTGGCACGCCAGACTGAATCGATGGACTGCCCGATCGGCGCGCCTGCAGATTCCAGATCGACGCTGGCATCATCATAGTCCAACTCGCCGCCAACGACCCAGGATCCAAAGTCGTAGTTATACCCGGCGTGCACACCATATGAGGTATCGTCACCGCCAACACCCGCCAAACCGCCACTTCCATCTGCGTCCAAGTTGCCGATCTGCGCACCCCCATAGAAACCGGTCCAGTCGCCACCGGAATAAACTGGAGCGGGCGGCGGTGCTGCTGGTGCGGGGGCAATCACCGGCTCGTCCAATGCTCCGGAAAAAGCGGGTCCTGTTGCCGCAACCGTAAGGGCCATTGCAGCTGCTGCACTCAAGATATTCTTCATTTTCATATCCTTGCTTTGAGTTTCGGACACCTATTGAGCGTCCTTGCTTACCAAACTGGTGAGCCGTTGAATTGGTTCAACATGCGGTTGGTCAATCAAATGTGATCCAGTCAAAACCGGCCAGAACCAGCGCATTGCATTCCCTGTAAGTGGCAAGACTTTGCTTTGGCGGGGAAGCCCACAAACATCTCAATACCGACATGAAGTCGCAAACGGACTAGACGGAACTCGGCGCATCGCCGCAGGCTGGCGCGAGGAGATACGCTGGCGATGCAAGACGATCTGAGCAAGATTAAACTGGTGGTGCGCACAATCGGCGCCGAGCGCGGGCGCGCGGCACGGGGACGCCCGGTTTCGGAATAACTGCATTCCTTCACCTTTTCTCTCAGGACGACAACATGACACAAAAAACAAAGACACGCAGCGGTGGGCGCTCCGCCCGACGTGCTGCGCGCGCCGCTCCTCTGGCAACGCATCTACGCCCTATCAGACCCGGCATGAGCGGGGGTGCCTATACCCCTCTGACGCCCGCACAAATGGACCGCATTCACGCAACCGCTCTGGACGCATTGGAACAAATCGGCTTGTTGGATGCCCCTGCTTCCGGCATTGAATACATGACCGGCGCGGGCGCGATATTGGGCGACGATGGACGCATCCGCTTCCCCCGCGCGCTGATCGAAGACACCATCGCGCGGGCGAACCGCAGCATCACGTTGCACGGTCGAGACCCTGCGCACGACCTGGAGCTGTCCGGCCACCGGGTCCACTATGGTACGGCTGGCGCAGCGGTGCATCTGGTCGAAGCGGATGGGCGCAATTACCGCGAATGCGGTGTACGAGATCTACATGATGCTGCGCGGATCGCGGACACGCTAGACAACATCCACTTCCTGCAACGCCCGATGGTCTGCCGGGACATCTACGACAATCTGGAGATGGACATCAATTCCATCTATGCCTGCAGTTCCGGTACAACCAAACACATCGGTACTTCTTTCACCTTGCCCGAATACGTCAAACACGGCGTCGAATTGTTGCACATGATTGCAGGTGGCGAAGACAAATGGCGCGCGCGTCCCTTTGTCAGCAATACCAATTGCTTTGTTGTTCCACCGATGAAATTTGCCACTGAATCCTGTCAGGTTATGGAAGAATGCATCAAGGCGGGTATGCCGGTTTTGCTGCTCTCGGCTGGCATGGCCGGGGCTACGGCGCCCTCGACAGTTGCGGGCGCGATTGTGCAGGCGGTCTCAGAGTGTCTTGCTGGTCTGGTTTATGTGAATGCCGTCAAACCCGGTCATCCCGCTGTCTTTGGCACTTGGCCCTTTGGATTGGATTTGCGCACTGGCGCGATGACAGGCGGGTCCGGCGAACAGGCCCTGCTTACGGCTGGCTGTTCCCAAATGCACAAATACTATGATCTGCCGGGAGGCGCGGCGGCCGGTATTTCAGATTCGAAACTACCCGACATGCAGGCCGGATGGGAACAGATGTGCTCAAATGTCATGGCCGGCCTCTCTGGGCTCAACATGGTCTATGAGGCCGCGGGCATGCACGCATCTCTGCTCGGCTTCTGCCATGAATCGCTGATTTTGGGCAATGATTTGATCGGGCAGGCGCTACGCTGCGTGCGGGGTATCGAAATAACCGATGAGACCTTGGCGCTTGAGCAAATCCGAGAGGTTTGTGTAGGAGGACCGGGGCACTACCTGGGCACCGAACAAACTCTGGGACGCATGGAACAGGATCACTTCTATCCCACCTTCGGCGATCGCACGTCTCCAAAGGAATGGAATGAATTGGGCAAGCCAGATTTGATCGAAAGGGCAACGCGGCGCAAAGAAGAAATACTTGCACAGCGCGCAGCAGCCCGGTTCGACCCGCTCCTGGATGCCGAAATTCGCACGCGTTTCAACATTCACTTACCCGCATAACCCATTGATTACGTGTGTGCCCGGACCCTGGGGGAGGGTCCGGGCAGCTACGGCTTCAAACGCCTGCTGATCTGCGGCAGACAGGCTATTTTTGGCCTGCTGGCTGTTTAGGCTGGCATCAATCCGGCTTCCTGTGCGGATTGCACTTCTGCTTCGTCCAGTGCACCGTCTGCATTCAGATCCATTGTGGTGAATGCTTCGGCGGTGACGTCAGGATAAACGGCCTGAACCTCGTCGATGGTCAAAACGCCGTCCCCATTCGCATCGCCGCTCAGAGCGGCTGCTGCAGCAGATGCCGACAACAGAGCGATCAGGACGATGGTTGGTTTGTTGAACAGTGTCATGTGGGTACTCCCATTTAAGGTTTTGAACGTTAGTGTTCCAAGGCGCTGCTCTGCGCCTCAATAAGACAGATGCAGGAGTAACCAATATCGTCCCTGCCTCCGTCCAGATACAGCCGGTCGCGCCATTCCCCGCCGATCCTGCCCCGGCGCGGCGGCAAGCTGTCGCCGAAAAAGAGCGCGAAGGTGCCATCGGCAAAAAGCCCCCGTCTGGTACAACCGCAAGGACATGCCATCTTTAAAGAGTTCCACCAAAAAAGGAGCTCGACATGCACAAACTGCATCACCTTCCCGACAATCTAAACGACCTGCTACCCCGATTGGCGGCACGCGCGCGCCGCCTCAGCGACAATCAAAACGACGCAGACGATCTGGCCCAGGAGGCTGCCATCAAACTATGGTCCGCGCTTCACAAAGGAACCGAAGTTGACGATCTGGAACGCTATGCGATGACCATCTTGCGCAACCTCGCACGTCAAAAATGGCGGTCCGAAAAACAGACTGACCCGCTGGAAGAGGAGAGCGCATCGGTCCCGCCGTCTGCACCTGCACGCATGGCTTGTGCTGAACTTGCGGCAGCTGTTGAAAAGCTACCGGAAAACCAGGCTTTGTTGATCCAGATGATCGCAGCTGGTGAAACAAGCCCATCAGCCCTTGCAGAGCATACCCAATTGCCTTTGGGAACCATCATGTCACGGCTGGCGCGCGCGCGTGCGAAACTACGCAAGGAGATGGGAATTGCAAAGAAGGCGCCAGTGTCGGAACTGTTCTGAAAATGTCCGGTTGGTCCCTGGCCCACGGCAGAGACCTTCGTGGCAGACATGCAACGAAGACAATGGGCGACCTTGCTAAACCGGAATTCTTGTCTGCTTCGAGTCAGATTGGCGACCTGTTTAACTGCGCCGCAATTTTAATGTGGCAGATCGCAAAAAAGTGGGGCCCCTGAGGGCCCCATTTAGTTTCGCCGTTCAGGCTCAATTTGTTAACCGCTCGGTATTTTTCTGCCTGCGGCCTGAACGTCGTCAGAAGCGAACGCATCCGCCCCGTGTGCCGTGCGAAATCCTGAGATTTCACGCAGAGCAGGAACTGAGGTTTCTACGGGAAACCTGCGGATACCTGCTCCGCCGGATATTAGAGAGGCCAAGGTCCCACCCTGCCCATCCCCAATTTCGTCGGGGTTCCAACCAGTCTTGGGTTGGTCAGAACCCCTGCGCGTCAAGTCAGACGCGTGTTCTTATTGTGCTGCGAGCGCATTGGTCTCGGCCCTGCCGCGCATCGGGAACTTCTTTTGGACATTCAGCAGCGGTTGAAGCTCGTTTATCAAAAGTGTCTCGGCGTCTTCCAATTGAGCCGCAACAAGATCCGGCTCAGAATGGACAAGTAGCTTTGTCGCCCCTTTCTTTTTGGCATCGTCGAGACGCTCATGGTTTTGCAGCCGATCTCGCAAATTTTGAGCCTTTCCCACATAGAGCGGATTGAACCCCCAGATGCCTTCGGTACAGAAAACATAAAGCTCGTTGGTGCCTGTGGGTGCTTCGTCGATCCTGTGCTCTTCGAATTCAAACCTGCGGCCGGATTTGCTTACATATGAATGCCGGGACATTGGGTTTGTGGCGCGATTAATCATGGTCATATCTCCTTAGCTGCACCCCGATGTCCCACCGCATGTGTTACACTTCATGCAGGTGCCGTTTCGCACCAGCGTGTAGTTGCCGCATTCACCGCAAGCCTCACCCTCATATCCCTGCATCTTCGCCTTGGTACGTGCGTCCATGCTGACCGAAGCGCTTGCGATGGTCGTGGTCGCCAAGGCCACCGCAGCATTGCCTTCGGCCACCGGTGCCAAGCCGTCGTAGCTTGCGGTTTCATCGGCAAAGCCTTGTGCGCCGCCCTGCAACACCACCAACTCCTGAGGCATCCGATTGCGCAAGTACCCTGTGGAACTAATCTGTTTGAGCACTTCCAGGGACTTGGCTGCTGCCGTCTCGGAAAGTTCTGAGACATTGCTGACACCGTCTTCTTCGCCGCGACCCAGATCATCAAAGCTATGGCCTTCCGGAGCGACATGCGCCAGGTCGGTACGGTCGAGGTAAGATACAGCCAACTCCCGGAATACGTAGTCAAGGATCGAGGTGGCATTCTTAATGGTCTCATTGCCCTGAACCATGCCCGCCGGTTCGAATTTGGTGAACGTAAAGGCATCGACGAACTCTTCCAGCGGCACACCGTATTGCAGGCCAACCGATACGGCGATGGCAAAATTGTTCATCATCGCCCGGAAACCGGCGCCCTCTTTGTGCATGTCGATGAAAATCTCACCGATTTTGCCGTCCTCGTATTCACCAGTGCGCAGGTAAACCTTGTGCCCACCCACGATGGCTTTTTGAGTATAACCCTTGCGCCGCTGAGGCATCTTTTCGCGGTGCGATTTGACGATCTCCTTGACGATGATCTTCTCAACGATCTTCTCGGCCAGCACAGTTGCCTTTTCATGGGCGTTGCCGCTTTCGAGGATCTCTTGTGCGTCTTCGTCATCATCGACCAGCGCTGCTGCCAGAGGTTGCGACAGCTTCGAGCCATCCCGGTAGAGCGCGTTGGCTTTGACACCCAGCGACCAGCTGAGCTCATACGCGCTCTGGCAGTCTTCGATGGTGGCGTCATTCGGCATGTTGATCGTCTTGGAGATCGCGCCAGAGATAAAGGACTGTGCTGCGGCCATCATGTGGATGTGGCTGTTCACAGACAGATACCGTTTGCCTTTCTTACCGCAGGGGTTGGCGCAATCAAAGATCTTCAGATGCTCTTCTTTGAGGAATGGCGCCCCTTCCAGCGTCATTGTCCCGCACACGTGGTCGTTGGCCAATTCGATGTCTTTCTTTGAAAACCCAAGGTGCTTGAGCAGGTCAAAGGAAGGATCGTTTAGCTTTTCGGTTGGAATACCAAGGACTTGCGTGCAGAATTCCTCACCCAATGTCCACTGGTTGAACACAAACCGGATGTCAAAGGCCGAGGCCAGTGCCGCGTCCACTTTGGCGAGTTCATTCGGTCCGAAACCGTGCCCCGCCAGCGAGGTGTGGTTGATGCCAGGCGCGTTACCGATCGTACCATGTCCAACTGCGTAGCAGACGATCTCTTCGATCTGCGCGGACCCATACCCCAATTTCTCCAAAGAGGCCGGCACGGATTGGTTGATGATCTTGAAATACCCACCACCGGCGAGCTTCTTGAACTTCACCAGGGCAAAATCTGGCTCGATCCCCGTTGTGTCACAGTCCATGACCAGACCGATGGTACCCGTGGGCGCAATCACAGAGACCTGCGCGTTGCGATAACCATAGCGTTCGCCAAGCTCCAATGCCTGATCCCAGGTGGCCCGTGCCACTTCGATCAATCGCTCATCGGGGCAACTGATGTAGTCCAGCGGCACGGGGCTGACCGACAGATTGTCATAGCCACCGACCTTGCCGTAGGCGGCGCGACGGTGGTTTTGGATCACGCGCAGCATATGCGCGCTGTTCTTTTCATAACCCGGGAAGGCACCAAGCTCGCCCGCCATTTCCGCAGAAGTCGCGTAAGAAACACCGGTCATGATCGCGGTCAAGGCACCACATAACGCGCGGCCTTCTGGGCTGTCGTAGGAGTGCCCCATGTTCATCAGCAAACCGCCAATGTTGGCATAGCCCAGACCAAGCGTGCGGAAGTCATAAGACCGCTGCGCGATTTCTTTGGAGGGGAATTGCGCCATCATCACGGAGATTTCCAATGTCACCGTCCAGAGCCGCGACGCATGCATGTAGTCTTCGACCTGAAATACACCCTCCTTGAGGAAGGTCAGCAGGTTCATCGGCGCGAGATTACAGGCGGTATCGTCCAGGAACATATACTCTGAGCATGGGTTGGAGCCGCGAATGGCGCCGTCCTCGGGGCAAGTGTGCCAATCGTTCACTGTATCATGGTATTGGATGCCCGGGTCCGCGCAGGCCCAAGCCGCATGGCCGATCTGCTCCCAAAGTGTGCGGGCTTTGACAGTCTTGGTCACTTCGCCGTTCACGCGGTTGATCAATTCCCAATCGCCATCTGTCTCAACGGCTTTCAGGAAGGCATTGGTGACGCGGATCGAATTGTTGGAATTTTGCCCGGATACCGAACTATAAGCTTCGCTGTCCCAATCCGTATCATATGTCGGGAACTCTATCGACGTGTGCCCCTGCTTGGCGTAATCCAGCACGCGTTTGACATAAGTTTCGGGGATCGCAACCTTTTTCGCGTCACGGATCGCCTGTTTCAGCGCATCGTTCTTGGTCGGATCATAGGCGTCGACTTCAGCGCCATCCCAGGTTTTGATCGCCTCGAAAAGACAATTGAGCTTTTGTTCGTGCATCTTGGAGCCCGCGACGATGCTCGCTACTTTCTGCTCTTCTATGACCTTCCAATTGATGAAATCCTCGATGTCGGGGTGATCTGCATCTACGATGACCATTTTGGCCGCCCGGCGCGTTGTACCACCGGATTGGATCGCACCCGCCGCCCGGTCACCGATTTTCAGAAAACCCATGAGACCGGAGGATTTGCCGCCCCCAGAGAGGCCTTCTCCTGCAGCACGAAGGGACGAGAAGTTCGTGCCGGTACCAGAGCCGTATTTGAACAAGCGCGCTTCGCGCACCCACAGGTCCATGATGCCGCCATCATTGACCAGATCGTCGGAAACCGACTGGATGAAACAGGCATGCGGCTGCGGATGCTCGTATGAGGACTTTGATTTTGTCAGTTTGCCGGTTTTGTAGTCCACGTAATGGTGGCCTTGTGCGGGGCCGTCGATGCCGTAGGCCCAGTGCAAGCCTGTGTTGAACCACTGTGGGCTGTTAGGGGCCGCGCGCTGGCTGGCCAGCATGTGACGCATTTCGTCGAAATAAGCACGCGCGTCGGTTTCGGAAGTAAAATAGCCACCTTTCCAACCCCAATAGGCCCAAGCGCCGGCAAGCCGGTCGAAAACTTGCTTGGACGAGGTTTCGCCGCCCATTTCGGCACCCGCCGCAGGCACGGAGCGCCACAGGAACTCGGGAACGCCTTTCTCTTTTACCTTTTTGGTCGCTGAAGGCACGCCCGCTTTGCGGAAATACTTCTGTGCGATCACGTCACTTGCAACCTGGCTCCACGCGTTGGGCACTTCAACTTCGTCGAGACGAAACACAATTGTGCCATCCGGGTTACGGATCTCGGACACGGTGGTCACGAAATCCAGATCTGCATAGGCGTCTTGATCGGCTTTGGTGAATTTACGTTCAATTTTCATTTTAGCTGCCTCATCTTCAGCGTCTTCATTATTGAGCCGATCCTGTCATTGCAGAACGTCTCACCTCAGCCGGGGTCAAAAGCGAAAAGACCGTTGGTCAGCGCCGCAAAGCGATGCCGTCTTTGTCGTCCAGATCGATTGTTTTTTATCGTCTGTCTGCCCTTTACCCGCCGATGCACCTCTGTGTGTTAACCACTACATGTTGTGGCATCATCGTCGGCCTCCACAATCTGACGTATCTGCCCCTATCCGGTCAACGAAAATTTTCCACTTTTTTTGAGAATTGGATGCTTGACGCATGGGCTGTTTTCAGCACCTCGGCTCCGCGCCTGATTCAAGATATTAACACCAGGTAAATATCCACAAGGCGCGTTTTTTGACCCTCAGCGGTGCTACGAGGAATAATCCATTAGAAAGATCGATTTAGCACTTTTTTCTGAACCATCGCCTGAATTAATCCACAGGCAGTTGGATTTTGACTGGCGCATTCAAAAAAATGCTGGGATCTCACTTCAGCTCTTAACCATATTCACGGAGTGTTACATTTTTATGTCGCCCAGCAACAAAATCGCCGAGCCGCCTCCCCATATATAGTGAGGTAAAAGTAAAAAATGAAATTCGCCTACTATATCTTGTGCAACCCGGCGGAGTAGCTTCACAGTCCCAAAACAACCTAAACCCGCTTGCGGCCCGTTGTGATTCTGAACGGATCACGCCACAGTTGCTTGAAAAGACGCAAGACATTCAGCCCCGGTATGCGCTGCAGAGAAAAATGACCACATCAAACGAGGACCTCATCGCGCGTTTGCGCCAGTGGGATTGTAAAACTGTGCGCGACATAGTGGCAATTTACCAAGAGTTCAGGCTGCAAGCAGGATTTCTGGACAGTTTGATCGGGGCTTGTGCGAGACCGGAGACGGAAACCGCCGCTACTTGGTTGGTCAAGCACCATGTCGAGGATGGGCAAGTACAGGTGTCGCACGCGCAAGCCGGATTGTATTACCAAAACGCGGTTTCGCTCACGCAATGGCAAGCCCAACTGCACGCATTGCAAACAATGGATCATGTGGCTCTATCTGAACAGATGAGCACAGAAGTTTATGATTTTGTCAGCGCAGCCATCTCCTCAGACAAAACTCTCTTGCGGGCTTGGGGCTACTACGGGCTGGCATTGGTCGCCCTGCAAGAGCCAACGAAAAAGGTTCATGCTATGAAAACGCTGCGACGAGCTGCGCAAACCCACAGTAAAGGCGCAATCGCAGTCCGGGTGCGCAAAGCACTGGAGCGGCTAGCAATATCGCCCGACAGTAATGAGCTGAGAAAATGAGGGAATTGAAAGTGGTCGGAGCGAGAGGATTCGAACCTCCGACCCCCTGTACCCAAAACAGGTGCGCTACCAGGCTGCGCCACGCTCCGACGAGGCTCTCTTTAGACGGGGTGTGCGGGTTTGAAAACCCCTAACAAGGCCAATCCGCCTCGAGATTAGAAAATGTTGGGTGTCGCACGACCGTACCCGGCACAATTCCCATTGCTTTTGCCAGCCCACCATTGATTTCCAGCACATGGGTCAAATCGCTGCCGCCGCGAATGGGCGTTTCATCCAGGGGCTGGGCGGAATGATGGATGTTCTGGATGGTGCCTGTGGCATCGATAAACAAAAGATCGAGAGGTATGAGCGTATTGCGCATCCAGAACGAGAGCTTTTGCGGACGGTCATAGACAAACAGCATCCCGGCGCTGCTCGGCATGCTTTCCCGGTGCATCAACCCTTGCGCCCGTTCTTCCACGTCATCTGCAATTTCAACCGAAAAACGCGCCTGCCCCCAATCGCCTTTCAGGTAAACAGTGTCTGTCCGACAGTCCTGTGCCCAACTGCCTTGTGCCAAAGCGCACAGGATCAGCGCTGCAACAAGCCTCATGTATCCGGGGAATCCAGCGCTGCTTCCCAGGCAAAGACTTCTGCCGCCATATGTCCGCGTTTGCCTTCGATCACGCGCAAAGCCAAGGCTTCACCCGGTGCGAGGTCTGAAAGGCCAGAGCGTCGCAGCACTTCCATGTGAAGAAAAATATCGTCCCGGCGGCCAAAGACGTTGGCAAATCCGAAACCTTTGCCTTTGTCGAACCACTTCACGCGCGCAGGTTCCAATGGGGCCGCTGCCACCACGGCAGGATCGAGCGCAGCTATGTCAGAGAGGCCAACCGTGTCACCCGACATCGGCGGTGCCAAAGCAAGTACCTGTGTAGCCTGAACCCCACGATCGGTCTGTTGCACTTCAAGTTCAACCCGAGCGCCATCGGCAACCGAGCTCTGCCCGAAGTTGCGCAATACATTGACGTGCAGAAGAATATCCGGGCCGCCAGTGTCGGAAACGACAAAGCCGAACCCTTTTACCGGATCAAACCATTTAACGAGCCCTGATACGGGGGAAGATATGTCTTCGGGGTCGGTCACACGTAAGCTTTCAGTCTTCGTAAGGTCTTCTATCACGCAATCAGGCAAAATAACCTTGTCCCTTCAAGTTGAAACAAAAATAATTACTGCCGCAACCGGGTATAGAGCAAAGGCGCCTTATACAAGTATCACGGCGATATGAAATCGGCGCAATTGCCCGGTTGGGTATTCTTTCGCAATTAAAATACCTTTTGTTGCAATACACACGCAATCTTTGCACATAAATATATGCGCTTACAAACACTGATTTGATGTGCCAGCCTGATTTAATGGCGTTTTTACGGGTTCAATCTTGTCACGGACCATGCCTCTTCCAAAGTAGCACGGCGCCATTGAAAGCGGTCATGAAGTCGGAAATCGCCATCAGCCCAGAACTCGATCTCCAGCGGCTTGATCCGGAACCCACCCCAAAACGGCGGGCGTTTTGGATTTGTGCCATGCTGTGCTGTGACTTTGGCCACCTTGGCCAGCAGCGTGTTTCTGCTCTCCAAAGGACGCGATTGCTGTGAGGCCCAGGCCCCCAACCGGCTCTTGAGCGAACGTGATGCAAAATATGCATCCGCTGCCGGTCCGTCTTCTCGCGCAACCAGACCGCGAACCCGTATTTGGCGGCGCAAGCTTTTCCAATGCAGGACAAAGGCAGCTTTGCCAGAGGCATCCAACTCGCCTGCTTTGGCACTTTCGTAATTTGTGTAAAAAACAAACGCATCCGTTTCGATGTCCTTGAGCAGAACCATCCTGGCGTTGGGCAAGCCAGATGCATCCACGGTGCTCAATGCAATGGCATTGGGATCGTTGGGTTCCGAGTTCACAGCCTCCGCCATCCAGTTCTTCGAAATCTCGAAGGGGTCATCCCCAGCAAACTTGCCTTTTCTTTCTTCCATGCCATCCTCATTTCTCTCCAGCACACCAATTGGCGGAAGTCTGCAAAAGGTCAAGGTCTTGCGGCGCAGGGATCAACCAGCCTTGATGGACCTTGCGCAATCGCCTAAAGGTCTGCCAGATGCTCAAAACAAAAAATATTCCGAGGGACCTTGATGGGAAATGATCTTCTTGCAGGCAAACGTGGCCTCATTATGGGCCTTGCCAATGATAAATCAATTGCTTGGGGGATCGCCAAAGCCTGCGCGGACGCGGGCGCGGAACTGGCCTTTTCCTATCAGGGCGACGCTTTGAAAAAGCGGGTTGTGCCATTGGCAGCACAATTGGGGAGCGACATCGTACTGCCCTGCGACGTGGGCGACGAACCATCGCTGGATGGGCTTTTTGACAGCCTGAAAGAACGCTGGGAAACGCTCGATTTTGTGGTGCATGCCATCGGTTTTTCCGACAAGAACGAATTGCGCGGTCGATATGTCGACACCAGCCGCGGGAACTTTGCCATGTCGATGGATATATCGGTTTATTCCTTCACCGCCGTGGTTCAGCGTGCGGAAAAGATGATGTCCGACGGCGGCTCGTGCCTCACGCTCACTTATTATGGGGCCGAAAAAGTGATGCCGCATTATAATGTGATGGGAGTGGCAAAGGCGGCACTTGAGGCATCTGTACAGTATCTCGCCGAGGACCTTGGCAAAGACGGCATTCGCGTTAATGCCATTTCTGCCGGACCGATCAAAACGCTGGCGGCCTCTGGCATTGGAGATTTTCGCTACATTATGAAGTGGAACGAATACAATTCTCCCCTGCGCCGCAATGTAACCACAGAAGACGTAGGCAAAGCCGCGTTGTTTCTGCTTTCTGATCTTGGATCTGGTACAACGGGTGAAAACCTTCATGTTGATGCGGGCTATCACGTGGTCGGAATGAAGGCCGTTGATGCACCGGACATGAGCAAGGGCTAACCGGTGAGCGTCGAAAACCTTATTGCGTTCAATGTTGTGCTGCTTGCAGCCTTGGCCAGTCCGGGCCCGGCGATGCTCTTTTGTCTTCGCAGCTCTGTGAGCCTTGGCCGTTTGGGTGGGTTTGCAGCGGGCGCTGGCCTGGGCACCGCAGCCTGCATATGGACTGCCTGTGCGCTCTTGGGTTTAGACGCGTTTTTTGATCTCTTTCCCTGGGCTTATGCATTGGTGAAAACCGGTGGTGCGCTCTACCTACTCTGGTTGGCAGTGCAAACCTGGCGGCACGCGTATCAATCCGTCGAAGACACCAAAACCCCGGTCGGGAAGGCCTTTGTCAGCGGTCTTTTGATCAATGCGGGAAATCCGAAATCCATGCTCTTTGCAGCGGCTGTCATCGTCGTGGTCTTCCCCGCAGGCCTGAGTGGCGCGGAAATCGCCCTGATTGTCGCCAACCACTGGATACTTGAGATCGCATTCTACGGGCTGTTTGCCGTCCTGCTCTCTAGCACTGTCGCACGTCGCGGGTACATCAAAGCCAAACCGATCCTGGACCGCGCGGCGGCGACCCTGTTGGGCGCACTGGGCCTGCGCCTGCTCACTGAAAGGTAAAACAATGAGTAAAGATCCAAGCCGCCTGCCCCATGAAAAAGGCTTTCACATCAGTTGGGATCAAATTCACCGCGACAGCCGCGCGCTGGCTTGGCGGCTGGACGGGCAAGGACCCGACAACGGGGCATGGCGCGCGGTTGTTGCCATCACCCGCGGTGGCATGGCACCGGCCATGATCGCGGCGCGTGAATTGGACATTCGCACAGTAGATACGATCTCGATCAAATCCTACGACCATCAAAAACAATCTGATGCCGAAATCCTGAAAGCGCCCGATGCCGAACTGATGGGTGACGGTACGGGTATTTTGATCATCGACGATCTGGTCGATAGCGGCAAAACGCTGGAAGTGGTGCGCAAAATGTACCCCAATGCGCATTTTGCGACGGTCTACGCCAAACCTTCAGGCCGCCCGCAGGTGGACACGTTCATCACGGAGGTCAGCCAGGACACGTGGATCTTTTTCCCCTGGGACATGGCGTTGCAATATGTTGAACCCTACCGGGGCACGGACTAACCCATCGCGGTCTCACGACGCCTCATCCGACACTGCAGATCTTTGCGGGCCTTGAAAGGCCCATGCTGAACCGACGAAAGGCCCCTTGATGATTTTGTCCCGAACGGCAACAACTTTTGCCCCTCCCGTGATGGAGGCCCGGCGTTGGCTGGACGGCGTGGATTTTCCCGCCGACCGTCCGCTGATCAATGTCAGCCAAGCCGCGCCTGTGGATCCGCCACCGGATGGCTTGCGTCACGTGATGGCAGATGTGGCCCTTGGACGGGACGACGCGCACCTATACGGACCAGTTCTGGGTTTGCCCGAACTGCGCGCTGAACTGGCTCACCAAACGTCGCGGATCTATGCGGGACAGGTTGAAACCGATCATATCGCCATCACGTCAGGCTGCAATCAGGCTTTCGCGGCCGCCATTGCCACGCTTTGCGCTGAAGGTGACGAGGTGATCTTGCCCACGCCATGGTACTTCAACCATAAAATGTGGCTGGATATGTCCGGCGTGAAAACCGTGCCCCTGAAAACAGACGCCGCTTTGCTGCCCGACCCGGAAGTCGCGCAGAGCCTGATCACGCCCCGCACACGCGCCATTGCCCTTGTGTCGCCCAACAACCCGGCCGGCGTTGAATACCCTGCGGAACTCTTACGCGCCTACTTCGACCTGGCCAGGCGCAACGGCATTGCGCTGATCCTTGATGAAACCTATCGCGACTTTCACAGCCAGTCCGGCGCCCCACATGGTCTGTTTGAAGACCCGGACTGGGAGGATACGCTGATCCATCTGTATTCCTTTTCCAAAGCCTACCGCTTGACCGGGCACCGGGTTGGCGCGCTGGCCGGATCTAAATCGCGGTTGGCAGAGGTGGAAAAATTCCTCGATACCGTCGCCATATGTCCCGGTCAAATCGGGCAACACGCCGCCCTTTGGGGCATGCAAAACCTCAGCCAATGGTTGGCAGGCGGACGCGATGAAATCCTCAAGCGACGCCGTGCCATTGAAACCGGGTTTCATCGTCTGACCGACAAAGGCTGGTCGCTGCTGGGATCGGGCGCCTATTTTGCCTATATGGCCCACCCGTTTGCGATCAGTTCCGCAGAACTGGCGCAAAATCTGGTCCGGGATCAGAGCGTTTTGTGCCTGCCCGGCACGATGTTTTGCCCCACAGATGATGCCACGGGCGCGCGACAGCTGCGCATCGCTTTTGCCAATCTGGACACAAGCGGGATCGGCATCCTGTTCGACCGTCTGGCGGGTATGAACACAGGCGGGTGAGCCCCCTTGCCCCGAACCGCGCGGCGGCATAGACAGAACGTCACATTATGACAAGCGCGCAGGGCGCAAAGGGTGATCATGGCCAAAGGCTCATCAAGCATTTCGAAAACCGCCGTCTGGATCCTGATGGGTCTTTTGATCCTCGGCCTGGGGGGCTTTGGCGCCACCAGCCTGACCGGGAATATTCGCACAATCGGCACGGTAGGTGACATGCCGGTGTCTGTGGAAAGCTATGCACGACAGCTGCAACAGGAAATGCAGGCGGTGCAGCAACAAACCGGACAAGTCCTGCCGTTTGCCCAAGCCCAGCAAATCGGTTTGGACCGGGCCGTTTTGCAGCGCGTCATTGCCACCCGCGCACTGGATCATGAAGCCGCACAGATCGGTCTGTCGATCGGAGACAGCAACCTGCGCGACCGTATCCTCGAAATCCCGGCCTTCCGTGGCGTCGATGGTGAATTTGATCGCGAGGGATACAGGTTTTCACTGGAGCAAAACGGCATAACAGAAGCGCAGTTTGAAACCCAGTTGCGCGAGGAAGTCGCCCGTACCCTGATCCAGGGGGCTATTTTGAACGGCGTCGTCATGCCGGACGCCTACGTCGACACCTTGGTCAACTTTGTCGGCGCGCAGCGCAGTTTTACATGGACGCGTTTGGACGAAGCAGATTTGGCGACGCCGATTGCCACGCCGGATGACGCCACTTTGCGGGCGCACTATGATGAAAACATCAATATCTTCACCCTGCCGGAAACCAAGCAAATTACCTATGCTGTGCTCATCCCCGATGCTTTGATCGATGAGGTTGAGGTGGCAGAAGCCGACCTGCGGGAGGCCTATGCGTTGCGGGAGTTGGAATTCAATCAACCAGAACGTCGCCTTGTCGAACGTCTGGTCTATATCGATGCCGCAGCGGCGGAAGCAGGAAAGGCCGCACTTGAAGCAGGAGACAGTTTTGAGAGCCTAGTGGAGTCGCGCGGTCTGGAGCTTGCCGATGTTGATCTGGGCGATGTGACCCAAGCGGAACTGGCGGAAGCGGGCGATGAGGTGTTCGCGGCTGAAGTGGGCGAGATTGTCGGACCTTTGCCAAGCACACTAGGGCCAGCGCTTTTCCGTATGAATGCAGTTTTGCCAGCGCAATTTGTGTCCTTTGAGGAGGCACAGGATATTTTACGCCCCGAGTTGGCAGCTGACCGTGCCCGGCGATTGGTAGAGGCGCAAGCCGAAAACCTGGATGATCTGCTTGCCGGTGGCGCCACGCTCGAAGAGCTTGCCGCAGACAGTGATATGGTTTTGGGCAGTATTGACTGGACGACACAAAGCACCGACGACATTGCCGCTTACGAAGCGTTTCGCAGTGCGGCGGCTTCTGTCACCTTGGAAGATTTTCCAGAGATTGAGCAACTGGATGATGGCGGGCTTATCGCCCTGCGCCTGGACGCTGTCCTGCCCCCGCGACCCGAACCCTTTGATGCGGCACGCGACGACGTCTTGACCCATTGGCAAGCCGCCGAGGTGGAGGCTCAGTTGACCGCACAAGTGGAAGCGCAACTGCCGCAACTGCGCGAAGGAGTTGATTTTGCAGAGCTCGGGCTGGATTCGGTGCGCGAAGAGAACCTGCTGCGCAGTGATTTCGTCGGGGGCACCCCGCCTGGCTTCATGTCGGATGTCTTCGACCTGAACGTAGGTGATGTTTCGGTGCTCCCGGCTGACGCCGCGGTTGTGATTGTCCGCTTGGACGCCACCGCTGATCCGGAAGAAAACGAAGATACTGCCGCCTTGCGCGCGCAACTGGAACAGCAGGCCGGTCAAGCTCTGGCGCAGGACGTTTACAACATCTTCAACACGGATGTGACCCTGCGCGCCAATGCCCAGATAAACCCGCAGGCCTTGCAAGCCGTGCATGTAAACTTCCCCTGAGCCATGGCACTGACCCCGGAATTCGACAGTTTCGAGACCGCCTATGCCACCGGTCGCAATCAGATCGTCTACACCCGCCTTGCCGCGGATCTCGACACGCCCGTGTCCCTTATGCTCAAACTGACAGGCGCGCAGAAAGATGCCTTTGTGCTGGAATCGGTGACCGGGGGTGAAGTGCGCGGGCGCTATTCCATCATCGGCATGAAGCCTGATCTGATCTGGCGCTGCCACGGCACTCAAAGCGAAATCAACCGCACTGCACGCTACGAAGCCAATGCTTTTGCACCGCAAGACGGCAATCCGCTGGACACATTGCGCGCCTTGCTTGCCGAAAGCAAAATTGATCTGCCGGACGATCTCCCTCAGGCCGCCGCCGGGTTATTCGGCTATCTCGGGTATGACATGGTGCGCCTTGTCGAGCATTTGCCAGACATCAACCCCGATCCTATGGGGCTGCCGGACGCCGTGATGTTGCGCCCTTCGGTCGTGGCAGTTCTTGATGGGGTCAAAGGTGAGGTGACAGTGGTGTCTCCTGCCTGGGTATCTGATGGCCAATCAGCGCGCGCGGCCTATGCACAAGCCGCCGAACGTGTGATGGACGCAGTGCGCGATCTCGAGCGCGCCATGCCAACAGCCACCCGTAATTTGGGTGACGCTAAAACGCCTGGCGCACCCATCAGTAATTTTACTCACGAAGGCTACAAGGCAGCAGTTGAGAAAGCCCGCGACTACATCCGCGCGGGCGATATCTTTCAGGTGGTGCCCGCACAACGCTGGACGCAGGATTTCAAACAAGACCCCTTCGCGCTCTATCGCAGCCTCCGGCGTACGAACCCATCACCCTTCATGTTCTATTTCAACTTCGGCGGCTTTCAGGTCGTTGGCGCCAGTCCGGAAATATTGGTGCGTGTCTTTGGCGATGAGGTGACCATCAGACCCATCGCTGGCACCAGACCGCGCGGTGCGACGCCTGAAGAAGACAAGGCGTTGGAAGCCGATCTGCTGGCTGATCAAAAAGAACTTGCCGAACATCTGATGCTGCTGGATCTGGGGCGCAATGATGTAGGACGCGTGGCCAAGATCGGCACCGTGCGCCCCACCGAAGAATTCATCGTCGAGCGCTACAGCCATGTGATGCACATCGTTTCCAACGTGGTTGGCGAGCTGCATGACGACAAGGACGCGCTGGATGCCTTCTTTGCAGGCATGCCTGCGGGCACCGTATCCGGGGCGCCGAAAGTCCGTGCCATGGAAATCATCGACGAGTTGGAACCTGAAAAACGGGGGGTCTACGGCGGCGGTGTCGGATACTTCAGCGCGGGCGGCGATATGGATATGTGCATCGCTCTGCGCACGGCTGTTGTGCAGGACCAAAAGCTCTATATTCAGGCCGGAGGTGGTGTTGTCTACGACAGCGACCCCGAAGCTGAATTCCAAGAAACCGTGCATAAATCCAACGCCATCCGCCGTGCTGCTGCCGATGCGGCGCGTTTTTCCGGTCAAGGCAACAACTGAACCATGATCAACGCGCCGTTCGAGATTGCAGGACACCGCATTGCCCGTGGTGCAAATAAAACCGTCCATCTTCCGGTATCGACACTGCCCGACCACACACCTGTGACCCTGTCGGTGCAGGTGCATCATGGCAAAAACGCGGGACCGACCCTGTTTGTTTCGGCGGCGGTCCATGGGGATGAGGTGATTGGCGTCGAAATCGTGCGTAGGTTATTGCGCGCGCCTCAGCTCAAAACGATGCGCGGTACTCTGCTTGTGATCCCGATTGTCAATTCCTTCGGGTTTCTCAATCGGTCGCGCTACCTGCCCGATCGTCGCGATCTGAACCGATGCTTTCCCGGCCATCCTTCGGGGTCTTTGGGGTCGCGTCTGGCGCATATTTTTCTCAAGGATGTGGTGTTGCGTTGCGACATGGGGATCGATCTGCACTCTGCCGCCATCCACCGGACCAACCTGCCTCAGATCAGAGTGTCGCCCGGCGATGAGGTCACAGGCAAAATGGCGGCTGCTTTTGGCGCCCCGGTGGTGCTGACCTCGCCCTTGCGAGAGGGTTCGCTGCGGGCTGAAGCCGCGGCGCGTGGCACGCCCGTCCTTCTTTATGAGGCGGGCGAAGGTCTGCGGTTTGACGAAATGGCGGTGCGTGCTGGCGTAATGGGCATTCTGCGGGTCATGCGCAGCCTCGACATGGTGTCGGCCAAAGGCATCGCCAAGGCCAAGGCTGAGCCCTACTTTTGCAAGTCATCTACCTGGCTGCGGGCACCGGCAGGCGGTTTGCTGCGCACCTTCCGCGCAGAGGGCGAAACCGTCGAAGCCGGTGATCTTCTGGCGATCGTATCCGACCCTTTTGGTGGCACTGAAACGGATCTTTCCTCCCCCTCTGCCGGCATTTTGATCGGTCGTGCGATCTTGCCTGTCGTGAACGAAGGAGACGCCGTCTTTCATCTGGCCGCCACGCACCCGCGCGCCTCAGAAGATACGGTCGAAGACTTGGCGACACAATTGGAAACCGACCCGCTGTTCGATGAAGACGAAATTATCTGACACTCTGCCCGGCAAGGCGGCGTTGAGTTACTGTGTTTGCAAGGCCGCCGAGACCGGCACAAGAGCGACACGTTCCGCGCGGTCCTGTAGGCCCCAGATCAACAAGGCGGAAATCGTGTCTTCGCGCAGTCGACCGAGCATGATGACGCCGCCTTCTCTGCCAGCACGGAATGCCGCCTGATCCAAAAACCGACGAATGACAGTGGGTGTCTGGCCCGAGCTGTCGAAATCACGAAAAATCACCGCAGAAGGCACACCCGATTTCGCTGCCAGTTTCTGGACCGTGTTCAAACCCTTGTTTTGCGTGACAAACCCATGTCCGGTTTGGGCCAGAATCTCAGTCACTTGCTGAGCCGCCTCCCGCGTGCCCTGCACGCCCTCGTCAACGCCTTCCAAAACGGCCACCGCTTCGGGCACGGCCTCCAGGGCAACAGACAACGACACCTCCGCGTCTTGCGCAAGCGCGCCCGTCGGCAGATTTACCATCGCCAGAACTTCAAATCCTTCCGCCCGATAGGCAGCCATACGTTCGCGGGCATCTGGCAGGCTGGTGTCCACGGCAAAGCTGATCGGGTAGGGAAAGCTGCGCAATGCAGGCAACCCAATTGTGTCGCGCGACAGGTTCACACCTTCATCCATCAGCACAATGGCCATTACGGGTTTGGCCTGTGCATTGTCATAATCGGCAGCAAACCGTTCTACCGGACGCAGCTTTGACGGGTCAGACGCGGTTACAGTCTTTTCGATTTTGTCGGATGGCTGCTGCAAAGCCGCTGTTTCCGAAGCGTCCTCATTGCCCAGAGCTGGCAATCTATTAATCAAAACATCTTCTGCCAGATTGCCGACAATTCCCCCTGTTGAATCGGTTTTTGGTCCTAAATTCTCAGGCGCCGCAACATCGTCCGGTTGCGGTAGCGACTGTGTTTGCGATGCATCTGGCGGTGCCGACGGGATTGGTGGCACCAGGAATGTCTGAACATCCGGCCCTTCGTCCAACTGTGCGATTTCGGTGCTATCCGGTACGGCGAGAGGTTCAAGAGATGTTTCTTCTTTCGGTGCATCCGTCGATTCGGTTTCTTCGGATCGCGGTTCAAAGGCTTGCGTTTCCGTTGGCACGTCAGGCGCTTGCGGCTGGTCCGGTTCAACCGAAATGGATGTCTCTATGCCCGGGGCAGATTCTGGCTCGTCAATTTTTGGACCAAAACCCGACGACTCAACGATGCCCAGCGGGGTTGTCGGTTGCACCGGATCTTCTGAAAGCGCGATTTCGTCGCTGACCTCAGGCGCCAAAGGCGCTGCGGGATCGGTAGATACCGAGATCGAAGGCTCTGCAGCGGGCGCTTGCAGTCCGGTCGATCGGGTCCCAGGCGTGACAGGCGTTTCCCCGGGTTGCGTTTCCAAAGCAGGTCTGTTCGCCTCAACTGCCGGATCACTCAAGGCGCTTGCGGCCCCGGTCTCGGGCAGTGCCGCAGATGCCGTTGCCTCAGGCGCGACTGCAGCAAGCGTATCTGGTTCCGGCGCCAGCGTTTTCGGTGTTTGCTGAACCGTCGCTTGCACTTCCTCTGTTTCCGGCTGAACAGTTTCCTGTTCTTCTTCCAACATCGGCGGTACCGCCGCCTGCACTTCTTCTTTTGCGGGCCGGTCTTCCGCTGGGGTCTTGGGTGATGGCGCCGGTTTTTCCTGTGGCGCGGTCGCTGTTACAACTGGTGCAACCGGCCGGTCTGAGGCCACCGAAATGAGGGCCAATGCGCAAATGCTTGCAACACTACCCCAAAGAGCGCCATTCAGAAAACCCTTCGCCACGATATGCTCACCTCGTTTCGTCTCTGACATTCTGCCATGACGCGAATTAATTCCAGCCCTGTTCTGGCCGTTTAGGCCTATTTGCGCCCCTTGACGCAGCCTTTCAAGCCTGAACATGTATGCGGCATATATACCGCGCTTGAGCTTCCCGTCTCCAGCCCCGAATTCAAAGTTTTGGACATGTTGCTGCTGATCGACAACTACGACAGTTTTACCTACAACCTTTTGCACTACTTGGGCAGCCTCGGGGCGGATGTTGTGGTCCATCGCAACGATGCGCTGGATGTGCAACAGGCCATGGCCATGAAGCCAACCGGCATCTTGCTGTCGCCTGGACCATGCGATCCCGATCAGGCAGGAATTTGCCTTGCTCTAACGCAGGCGGCAGCGGAAACCCGCACGCCTCTGATGGGTGTATGCCTGGGACACCAAACCATCGGGCAAGCTTTTGGCGGCAAGGTCGTGCAAGCCAAAGATATCGTCCATGGCAAAATGGGACAGATCAAACACGACGCAAAAGGGCTCTTTGCCGGGCTGCCCACACCTTTTGCTGCCACGCGCTACCATTCGCTGACCGTGGAACGCGACTCTCTGCCCAACTGCCTCGAGACCACGGCGGATCTAGAAGACGGCACCATCATGGGTCTGCAACACCGCGAATTGCCGCTTCATGGCGTGCAATTTCACCCGGAATCGATCCGCTCGGAACATGGACATGCGCTACTGCAAAACTTCCTCGATGAAATGAAAGTTCCGGCATGAGCGATGCGCTGAAACCTTTGATTGGGGCGGCGGCCACCGGTCCTTTGACCAAGGCTCAGGCCGAAACGGCGTTTGGCATCTTGTTTGACGGCGAAGCGACGCCGAGCCAGATCGGCGGGTTGTTGATGGCGCTGCGTACGCGTGGCGAAACCGTGGATGAATACGCCGCTGCGGCCGCCGTGATGCGCAAGTAATGCCATGCCGTGAACGCCCCCGAAGGCGCCATGGATATTGTCGGCACCGGCGGAGATGGCAAAGGCACGTTGAATATTTCAACGGCAACGGCCTTTGTGGTTGCGGGCGCCGGTGTTGTAGTTGCCAAGCACGGCAACCGCAATCTCAGTTCGAAATCCGGGGCAGCGGATGCGCTGACCCAGATGGGATTGAATGTGATGGTCGGTCCCAAGATCGTGGAAAAGGCGCTGATGGAAGCCGGAATCGGTTTTATGATGGCTCCGATGCACCATCCGGCGATTGCGCATGTCATGCCGACCCGTGCCGAGCTTGGGACTCGCACGATTTTCAATATCCTGGGGCCGCTGACCAACCCTGCCGGTGTGAAACGGCAGTTGACCGGCGCCTTTTCCCGCGACTTGATCCGCCCGATGGCGGAAACGCTGGGCGCGCTGGGATCGGAAAAAGCCTGGCTGGTACATGGCTCGGATGGAACCGATGAATTGACCATTACCGGTGTGTCATGGGTCAGCGCTCTGGCACCCGACGGCACAGTCACTGATCTTGAACTGCACCCTGAAGAAGCCGGGCTGCCGGTTCACCCCTTTGAGGCAATCGTAGGGGGTACGCCCGAAGAAAATGCACGTGATTTCAATGCGCTACTGGATGGCACCGCTTCGGCCTACCGAGATGCTGTGCTCTTGAATGCTGCAGCCGCCCTTATGGTCGCTGACGCCGTATCAGATCTCAAAGAGGGGGTTGCGCGCGCAGCAGACTCCATCGACAGCGGGGCCGCCCGTGACAAGATCACCGCCGTGGCCAAAATCACCCAAGCGGCGTGACAGGCTATCGCCTGAACCAACTGGGCGCTTGGGCCGATTTGCCATTTTTTGAAACGGAATGGCCCCGGATCGAAGCCATGCTGAGCACAGATCCCCGCCCGATTTTACCCCCTGCGCCACAGGTTTTCCGCGCGCTGGAACAGGTTCCACCCTGCGACGTTAAGGTCGTGATCCTGGGTCAGGACCCTTATCCCACGCCGGGCCATGCCCACGGGTTGGCGTTTTCGGCAGAAGCAGATGTGCGCCCACTACCCAGATCTTTAAGTAATATATTCAAGGAGATGCAAAGCGATCTGGGTACGGCACCTGAGAACGCAGATCTGACATTTTGGGCAAATCAAGGGGTTTTGCTGCTCAACACCATCCTGACCGTCCCGGCGGGCATGGCCAAGGGGCACCAACACTTGGGTTGGCAGCTTTTGACAGAGCAAATTCTGGATCATCTGGCCGATCACCCGCGCGCTTATCTGCTTTGGGGCGCAGGCGCCCACAAGACCGCTCGGAGTGTCGATGCTGTCAAAAACCTCAAGATCGAAACCGCGCATCCGTCGCCGCTGTCCGCGCGGCGTGGCTTTTTCGGCTCACGGCCTTTCAGCCGCGTCAATGGGTGGTTGCAGGCGCGGGGTCAGCAGGCCATAAACTGGGCCAACACGTCGGAGATATCATGACAGAAACCATCCTCGATAAAATCAAGGCTTACAAACTTGAAGAGGTCGCTGCGGATAAAGCCGCCAAATCTTTGGCAGAAGTTGAAGCTGACGCCCGGGATGCCTCTCCGGTCCGTCATTTCGCGGATGCGTTGCATCATGCGACGTTCGACTCCTACGGTTTGATTGCCGAGATCAAGAAAGCCAGTCCCTCCAAGGGTTTAATACGTGCTGATTTTGATCCTGCAAGTCTGGCCATGGCCTATGCAGAAGGCGGTGCGGCTTGTCTTTCTGTGCTGACAGATACCCCCAGTTTTCAGGGCAAAAAAGAGTACCTTGTCCAGGCCCGTGATGCGTGCACTCTGCCCGTTTTGCGCAAGGATTTCATGTACGACACCTATCAAGTCGCTGAAGCCCGCGCGTTGGGAGCCGACTGCATTTTGATCATCATGGCCTCAGTTAGCGACAGCCAGGCCGACGAATTGGAAGACGCCGCCATATCTTGGGGCATGGACGTGCTGGTCGAGATACACGACGAGCCGGAACTGCAACGGGCCAGCCGCCTCAAAAGCCGCCTGATCGGGATCAACAACCGCAATCTAAAGACGTTTGAGACATCACTTGATACAACACGCATACTGGCAGGCCACGTGCCCGAAGACAGATTGATCGTGGCGGAATCTGGCCTGAGCACGCCAGAGGATCTGGCAGATATGGCCCGATACGGCGCGCGGATTTTTCTGATTGGAGAAAGCCTGATGCGCCAGCAGGACGTCGAAAAAGCGACCCGAGACCTTCTGGCCAACCCGGTAACGGCTGGAGGCATGTGACATGGCTGGCAAGCTGACCCATTTCGACAGCAAGGGCGACGCCCATATGGTCGATGTGGGCGACAAGCCGGTTACTGACCGGATTGCGGTCGCCAAGTGCAACATTAAGATGCGACCGGAAACCTTTGATATCATATCAGAAGGTCGTGCTAGGAAGGGAGATGTCCTGGGTGTTGCGCGTCTTGCCGGCATTATGGCGGCCAAGCGCACCTCCGATCTTATCCCGCTCTGCCATCCCTTGCCGATCACCAAGGTGGCAGTTGAATTCACACCTGACGCGAGGCTGCCCGGGTTTCATGTCGAAGCGACTGTTAAGACAACCGGTCAGACCGGTGTGGAAATGGAAGCTTTGACGGCGGCGTCCATCGCAGCGCTCACCATATACGATATGTCCAAGGCGGTTGATAAATCCATGGAAATCAGCGGCCTGCGAGTTGTTCTTAAAGAAGGCGGCAAATCTGGTCGCTACCAGGCGCCATGATCACCGTCGCACAGGCGCTCGATCACCTTTTTGATCTCGTCAGCCCCCTCGACATCGAAACCGTGCCGTTACGCCACGCGTCTGAACGGGTTTTAGCCCGGGATGTGACAGCCACCCGCACGCAGCCGCCTTTTGATGCCTCTTCCATGGATGGCTATGCGCTCCGGCGCTCGGAGGTCGAACCGGATGCCATGTTCAAGGTCGTCGGAGAAGCCGCCGCAGGCCACAGCTATCAAGGCGCTGTCGGACCCGGGCAATGCACGCGCATTTTCACCGGCGCACCTATGCCCCAAGACACTGATTTCGTTGTCATTCAGGAAGACGTCACGCGGCGAGGCGACCTGATTACACTGAACCGGGACATCGGCGGCAAGGACAACGTCCGACCAGCAGGCGGCGATTTCAAAGCGGGTGACAAGATCTCCGCGCCATGTCGCCTGGGGCCGTCCGACGTCGCCCTTTTGGCTGCCATGAACATTGCCAAGGTCCCAGTCACGCGGCGCCCGATTGTGGCGTTGATGGCCACGGGGGATGAGTTGGTGATGCCCGGAGAGACCCCCGGGCCGGACCAGATCATCGCGTCCAACACCTTCGGGCTGGCGGCTCAATTGGAAGCTGAAGGTGCTGAAACCCGCATGATGCCGATTGCGCGGGATACCCCGCTATCTCTCAAAACAGCCTTTGGCTTGGCCGCGACTGCAGATCTGATCATCACCATCGGCGGCGCCTCTGTTGGAGATCATGACCTTGTGGCACCGGTCGCAGCGGAGCTGGGCATGACCCAGTCGTTTTACAAGGTTGCCATGCGCCCCGGAAAACCATTGATGGCGGGGCTCCTGAATGACGTGCCCATGATCGGTCTGCCCGGAAATCCGGTGTCGGCCCTTGTCTGCGGCACAGTTTTTGTGCTTCCGGTGGTGCGCGCCATGCTGGGTCTGGCGCGCATCCCAGCACAGCCTCTCACATCGCAGCTCGCCGAAGATTTGCCCGAGAATGGCCCGCGGGAACACTACATGCGCGCGACGCTCACAGCGGACGGCCTGCGCGCCTTTGACCGGCAAGACAGCTCGCTCCTGACTGTTTTGGCACAATCCAACGCACTTTTGGTGCGTCCACCTCATGATCCCGCGCGCGCCATCGGGGAAGACGTATCCTACCTTCCGCTTTGAATTCCTTTAGAAAGCGTTGACACAAAACGGGAACAACTCTAGAACAAATGCAAATTCAGGCATCGGAGGACCCAAGAGATGCTCACCAAGAAGCAGTTGGATTTGTTGGAGTTCATTCAAAAGCGCGTGCAGCGTGACGGGGTTCCACCGAGTTTTGATGAGATGAAAGAAGCGCTGGATCTGCGCTCCAAATCGGGCATCCATCGATTGATTACCGCCCTGGAGGAACGTGGGTTCATCCGCCGTCTGGCCCACCGCGCCCGTGCCATCGAAATCGTGAAGCTGCCCGAAAGTATGGGCGGGGCACCGACCTCGGGGTTTTCGCCGCGCGTGATCGAAGGCGACAAACCCAGTGCGCCGAAGCCCGGCAATGCGCGACCGGTCAGCACGGCGTCTTCGACCGAATTGCCCTTGATGGGTCGCATCGCTGCTGGTGTGCCGATCGAGGCGATCAATCAGCATTCTCAAAACGTCACTGTTCCCAGCCATATGCTTTCAGGATCCGGGGAGCACTACGCGCTGGAAGTACGCGGCGATTCAATGATTGACGCCGGGATCAACGATGGTGACGTGGTTGTGATCAAGGAAACCAGTGTGGCAGACAACGGCGATATCGTTGTGGCGCTTGTTCAGGATCATGAAGCCACCCTGAAACGCTACATGCGCAACGGGCAAAGCATTGCGCTGGAAGCTGCGAACCCCGCCTATGAGACCCGTATTTTCAAGGATGATCAGGTCAAGGTTCAGGGCAAACTCGTCGGTCTGATTCGCACCTACTGACGCGGCGTTCTTGGCGCGCGCCACGGCGACCAGAGCCGATCGCCAGTGACATCCCTTACGGATGTCAGTTTTACACCATTTTTCCCGGTTGTAATCGCGATAGCGCCCTTGTCCCTGAGGCGCGTCGGGTCCAGCAAGATGCAATCGGAAGCGGTTTTGGGCAGATCCAGATTGGCCACGATGATCTGGCCTTCGGCGCAGCCTGAAAACCCGCCCACAGCCTTTTTTCCCGCTAAATGCAAGACTTCAATACCACCGGGAAGAGACGCGACCCGTGTTTCCGGCCAACGCGCAGCCGCAGTGAGTTGGTCGATAGATTCCCCATCGTTTTCAAGCCAGTTGCGCGCCACAAACCCCGCGCCTTTGGCTTTACTGAGTGCGCGCCCTTCACCGGTCATTACCCCGACAAGAGCACCATTTTCCGCGATCAATCCAATGGGACGGTCCGTGCTGACCCAGAGCCAAAACGCCGCCAGAACCGGCAACACACCGATCATGCGCGTGCGCCCTTGCCAAAGACACAGCCATAAAAAACCCAGCGCAATCATCGGCAAGACGGCAACACCTGGCCCATGCACAAAGGAACGCGCGCCATCAAGCCCGGCAACGAAATGACCAACCTCCAATATCCAACGCAACCCGACCCCCATGATCCACAAGCCAATCCAGTCGAGGCCAAAAGGGGCCAAAACAAACGCCAGCACCGCAGCCGGTATCACAACTGTGCCCATCATTGGTACCGATGTCAGATTGGCCAGCAGTCCATAGTGTGACAAGGCGTTGAAATGGGCCGCCCCAATTGGTGCGGTTGCCAACCCGGCAACGCCCGAAGAGATCAACACGGCCACAACCGGCTTGGCCCAATTCGGTCCCATGGAAATCTGATGGTCCCGCATGTAGCCAAAGACGGCGACCAAGGCCGTTGTCGCGGCAAAGGACATCTGGAAACCCGGACCCAACAAGGCTTCGGGCCTCAAAAACAGAACGATCGTTGCGGCGATGGCCACCGCGCGCAAGCTGATCGCGCGGCGGTTCAGCATTACTGCAGTCAAGGCGACCGCGACCATGATAAAGGCGCGCTCGGTGGCGACATTGCCGCCCGAGAGCGCAAGGTATCCAGCAGCAACGACCAAGGCACCTGCCGCCGCGACTTTTTTGGACTGCACACGCAGGGCCAGAGGCGGGATCAAGGCAATCGCCACCCGCAACAATGCAAAGACAAAGCCCGTCAGCAGTCCCATATGCAGCCCGGAAATAGCCAACAGATGCGCAAGGTTGCTGGCACGTAGATCTTCCAGTGCGTTCTGGCTGATGGCGCTGCGCGCGCCGGTTGTCACGGCCACCGCCACACCGCCGACATCACCCGGCAAAACTTCCAGGATGCGGGCCGCGAGGTCCATGCGCACACCGAAGATCAACATATCCAACTGCCCTTTTTCCGGGGGTTCAAGGGCCAGCAGTGGCACGCGCGAATAGCCCACGCCACCCAATTGGCCGAACCATGCGTGGCGCTGAAAATCAAAACCGCCCGGCTCCACTGGCCCGCCCGGCGGAGAGACATGGGCGGTGGTGATCACCCGCAGACCTGGCGTGGGTACAACGCTGAGACTTTGATCGCCGTGCAGTGAAATACGCACACGCTCCGGAGTGCGCTCTGGCGCTGTGCGTTCCAGGACCACCTGATCCAATGTCAGTCGCAGCGCATCAGATGCGCTGCGATCAATGTTGACGACCCGTCCCTCCACCGGACCGTAGTAACGCCAACTCATGACGGGGCTTGCCACATCATGGGCGCGATATGCTGCAAGCGTAAAACCGGTTGCCACAAGTGCTGCAGCGATGAGCAGCGGGCCAAACGCCTCCCCAGACCATCGGGTCAGACCCAGCGCGAGCGTAGCTGCGGCAAAAATCGCAACAAGAAATGCGGTTGAAGGCTCAAAGCGCAGCAGGAAATACCAGCCAATGCCGATCGCAAGGCATATCGGGATCCATTCGAAAAGCGCGCCGCGCTGGTTCAGCAAGATCGCCCGGATCTGTGTCACGCAGCACCTCCTTGCCCCCGTTCACCGCACTGGATAGACAGACGGTCTAGATTTAAGCCGTCCATGGTTACTGAAAGGTAAACGCAAGCATGTCAGCGCCCGTTGTCACCCGTTTCGCGCCTTCTCCCACAGGGTTCCTCCACATTGGGGGGGCGCGCACAGCACTCTTTAACTGGCTATATGCACGCGGTCGCGGTGGCCAATTTCTACTGCGGATCGAGGACACGGACCGCGCGCGTTCAACGCCCGAAGCCACCGCCGCGATCCTGCAAGGCATGTCCTGGCTGGGATTAGATCATGACGGCGCAGTTGTCAGCCAGTTTGAAAACGCCGAACGTCATGCAGAAGTGGCACTTGAACTTCTGGCGGCGGACAAGGCTTACAAGTGCTTTGCGACGCAAGATGAAATCGCCGCTTTTCGCGACACGGCCCGGGCTGCGGGAGAAAACACGCTTTACCGCTCCCCCTGGCGCGACGCGTCACCCGAGACGCATCCGGATGCGCCCTATGTCATCCGCATCAAGGCGCCGCAAACCGGGGAAACGATCATCCGCGACCGTGTGCAGGGCGATGTCAAAATTCGCAATGATCAACTGGATGACATGGTGCTCTTACGTTCAGATGGCACGCCGGTTTACATGTTGGCAGTCGTCGTAGACGATCACGACATGGGCGTGACCCATGTGATCCGAGGGGATGATCACCTGAACAATGCCGCCCGTCAGATGATGATCTATGACGCCATGGGTTGGGATGTGCCGGTATGGGCGCATATTCCGCTGATCCATGGTCCGGATGGCAAGAAACTTTCCAAACGCCATGGCGCCCTTGGCGCTCAGGAATATCAAGCCATGGGATATCCGGCCGCAGGTATGCGCAACTATCTCACCCGTTTGGGGTGGAGCCATGGAGATGACGAATTTTTCAACGACGCTCAGGCGCAGGCGTGGTTCGACCTTTCAGGCATAGGCAAGAGCCCGGCCCGGTTTGATGTCAAAAAGCTGGAGAATCTGTCTGGTCAGCACATCGCTGCAATGGACGATGCTGCATTGCAGCGCGAAATCGCTGAGTATCTTGAGTTGACGGGGCAACCCGCTTTGACCACAGCGCAGTCAGAAGCGCTTGGTCGTGCCTTGTACTGCGTTAAAGAACGGGCAAAAACTTTTCCTGAACTCCTTGATAAAGCACACTTTGCGTTAACCTCTCGTCCCTTACATATGGACGAGAAAGCGCGCAAGAACCTGGATTCTATGTCTTGCGATATGCTGACCGAATTGACGCCGCACTTGCAAACTGATAGCTGGAGCAGAGACAATCTGGAGAGTATCCTGAACCGTTTTGCCGAGAGCAAGGACACCAAGTTCGGGAAGCTGGCCGGACCCCTGCGCGCGGCACTTGCAGGTCGGGCTGTTACACCTTCGGTGTTTGATATGATGTTGGTTTTGGGCAAGGACGAAACCTGCGCCCGGCTGACCGAAGCAGCTAAGACAGTGAGGCGATGACCTTACGGAACCAATTGGCCCGACGCCGCACGCGTTCAGAGCCGAAAGCGGGTGCGCCCGCAACCAAGACAGGAAGGACCACCCATGGCTGAAAGCACAAAATCCGCAACGCTGAACATCGACGGCACCGAATTCGATTTACCGATCTTTACCCCGACAGCCGGACCGGATGTGCTCGATATCCGCAAACTCTACGCGCAGGCAGGTGTCTTTACCTATGACCCAGGCTTCACCTCGACCGCGAGTTGCGACAGTACCATCACCTTTATCGATGGCGACAAGGGCGAACTGTTGCACCGGGGCTATCCTATAGATCAACTGGCCGGAAAGTCACACTACCTCGAGGTCTGCTACCTGCTGCTCTACGGCGAACTGCCGACGCCAACCGAATTGGAAGACTTTGAATTCCGTGTGACGAACCACACGATGCTGCATGAGCAGATGATGAATTTCTTCCGTGGGTTTCGCCGTGATGCGCACCCTATGGCCGTAATGACCGGTGTTGTGGGGGCGATGTCCGCATTCTATCACGACAGCACCGACATCGCAGACCCGTGGCAGCGCGAAGTGGCGTCCATTCGTCTGATCGCCAAAATGCCGACCATCGCCGCGATGGCGTATAAATATACAATCGGACAACCGTTCGTGTATCCGCGCAACGATCTGGACTATGCATCCAATTTCTTACGCATGTGCTTTGCGGTGCCGGCCGAGGACTATGAGGTCAACCCGATCCTCAGCCGCGCAATGGACCGCATTTTCACCCTGCATGCGGATCACGAACAGAACGCATCGACTTCGACTGTGCGTTTGGCATCTTCTTCCGGTGCCAATCCATTTGCCTGTATTGCCGCCGGCATTGCCTGCCTCTGGGGTCCCGCGCATGGGGGGGCAAATCAGGCCTGTCTCGAGATGCTCAATGAGATCGGCACAGTAGATCGTATTCCCGAATTCATCGCCCGCGCAAAAGACAAAAACGACCCCTTCCGCCTGATGGGTTTTGGCCATCGTGTTTACAAGAACTTTGACCCACGCGCCAAGGTCATGAAACAATCCGCGGATGAAGTGCTGGACCTGCTGGGTGTTGAGAACAACCCGATCCTTCAGGTTGCCAAGGAACTGGAGACCGCAGCACTCGCCGATCCTTACTTTGCTGACAAGAAACTGTTCCCGAACGTCGATTTCTATTCTGGCATTATCCTGGAGGCAATGGGCTTTCCAACGTCTATGTTCACGCCAATCTTTGCGTTGAGCCGGACGGTGGGCTGGATTTCCCAATGGAAAGAAATGATTGCCGATCCACAGAACAAAATCGGCCGTCCACGCCAACTCTATCTGGGCAGCACGTCGCGTGACTACATCGACATCGAAAACCGCTGAACTTATCGGTCACCTGTGCGCAAGACCAGGGCGCAGGTGATGTCCGCTTTAGGGTTGTCTCATTTGCGCACTTAGGCCGATTCTATCAAACCACATGGAAAACAATCTGGCGTAAATTGCTGTATTTCAGATGCTTGCAACGCCAATTGGATGTGATGTAGTTCTCGATAAACAGCGAAAAACTGTCACTGTTTCGCTCGAGTGCACAATGGCCCTGTTTCCTTGACCCGGTTGGTTGTTGCGCGTTATTTTCGACATCCAAATTGTGCCCGATTTGCAATCTTGTTGTTAATATGGATGATTTTGAACACCCTTTTGCACTCGGTGCTGCACAAGTTAACTGTTGAGGGGTTCGTCACAAGGTCTCCAAAGAGATTAATGTGATATGACCTGACAACACCTGCGAGGCAAGCATGACACCGATCGCGAGCGATACAGAAATGTCCGATCTGGGTCTCGCAAAACATTTGCCTTTGGTGCCCACGTGCAGCAAAGGACCAGAAGGCGTATTTATCCCGGATGAAAATGCCGCCGACAACAAGGTCGCCGTGATCTATGACAAAGGCGAAACGCCGCCCACAATCACAATTAGTGATGCCTCTGCCTGCGTTCAGACGGTGATGGCAAATGGCATCGCCGTGGCCGTTATTGCCTGTTCGACCGGTCCGCGACTGTCGTCGGATGACGTTCTGCTTGTAGAACGTTTCATTGCCAGCCCGGCGTAATCTCAGCGACCTTCGAAACTGGCGCGGCGTTTTTCCGTGAACGCCAAAACACCTTCTTTGAAGTCTCTTGATTTGCCACAATGCCCTTGTTGCTTGGCTTCAAAGGTCAGCTGCTCTTCCATTGAATTGTCCCAACTGCCGCGGATCACTTTCTTGATCGCAGTATAGGCGGCGGTTGGACCCTGCGCCAAATGCGCCGCGCGGGCCTTCCAATGTGCATCGAATTCGGAGTCTGGTACGGCTTCCCAGATCATGCCCCAGTGATCTGCCTGACGGGCCGTGATTTTGTCGGCGAAGAGAGCTGCCCCCATGGCCTTGGCCGTACCCATCGTGCGAGGCAAGACATAGGTGCCGCCCGCATCCGGGATAAGGCCTATACGAGCAAAGGCTTGCAGAAAGTAAGCGCTCTCGGCTGCGATGACCACATCTGCGGCCAATGCCAGATTGGCGCCCGCACCCGCTGCAGCTCCATTCACAGCCGCGATCGTCGGGACCGGGCAATCCGTAATGGAGCGCAGCATCGGCGCGTATTCATCGCGCAACGTGCGCTCCAGATCGAGGTTGGCGGCACTCACCCGATCCCCAAGATCCTGACCGGAGCAAAATGCCCGCCCTGCCCCGGTTAACACGACGACGCGCGCAGTCTTTCCAGCTTCAGAAACTGCATAGGCAATTTCAGCACGCATCTGTGTGCTGAGCGCATTCATCTTTTCCGCCCGGTTGAGGGTGATCGTGGCAACACCATTCTGCGTGTCACACACCAGCGTTTGATAGTCCATTTGGCTTCCTTTTCCTCGGGCTTGCCCCGTCATATCAAACTGCATCGCTCAGAAAAGAGCAACGATGCGTCACTCTTTCAGGATTTCACGCAATCGTTTGGTTTCGGCCTCGGACAGCGCGGCTTCTTGCGGGGCTGCAACCCTGGCCCGACCGCGCAAATACCCGAGCCCAAGACCCAACCCTGCAAGCAACATCAAGGGCCCCGCTGCCCAGAGCAACCAATTGGATCCACTTACGCGAGGCGACATCAGAACAAATTCGCCATATCGCGCGACGAAGAAATCCATGACATCTTCATCCGTTGCTCCGCCTGCGATAAGCTCTCTGACTGTGCGGCGCGCATCCTCTGCCCAATTGGCGTTTGATGAAGCCACAGATTCCGATTGGCAGACGACGCAGCGCAACTCGTGGTCTATTGCCCGCGCACGTGCTTCGAGACCTGGATCTTCCAGCATTTCCGAAGGATCGAGTGCCCAAAGCGGGCTGGCAAGAAATATCAGTATGAGGCCTATTCGGATCATTCCGCTGCTACCGCGGCGGCTTTGCGCGCACCTGCCGCGACCCGGAATCGCCTGTCAGACAGGCTGAACAAGCCGCCAAGCGCCATGAGACCACAGCCGATCCAGATCCAGTTTGTCAGCGGTTTGATATAGGTCCGCACAGCCCAGCCGCCGCCGACCTGTTCGTCCCCGATGACCACGTAGACATCGCGTGCGAGATCGTAATCAATCGCAGCTTCGGTCGTGGGCATCTGCGCCACCGGATAAATCCGCTTTTCCGGCTCCAACTGCGCGATCACCTGACCGTCTTGGGCCAAAGTTATGTAGCCGGTTGTCGACAGGTAATTGGGTCCCTGGCTGCGCACCACATCGTTCAGGGTCAATGTGTAACCACCGACTTCAAAGGGTTCGCCGAACTGAGCCACCTGTATGTCTTCGTGCTGCCAAGCCATCAGGCCCGAGACACCCATCATCGTGATACCAAGACCGGAATGCGCAATCATCTTGCCCCAGTCGGCGCGCGGCAAGCGTGTCAGACGTGCCAAACGGCCTGGACCGCGCCCGGTTCGCTGGGCGAGATCAATAACTGTACCCATAACGATCCATGCCGCCAGGAACATACCAATCGGGCCCAAAAGGCTGCGACCTGTCTGCATGGCAAAGACCAGCCCACCAATGGCCAAAGCTAATACAAAGGCATAGCGCAATGGCATCAAGGCTCTCAAAACATTTGCCCGTTTCCACGGCATCGCGGAGCCGATGGGCAGAATGAGGCCCAACATCAACATAAAAGGCGAGAAAGCCATATTGAAAAACGGTGGTCCAACACTGAGTTTTCGATCGAAGAACATCTCCGCCACAAGCGGCCACATGGTGCCGACGAAGACGACAAAACAGGACACCGCCAATAGCAGGTTGTTGGCGACCAATGCGCTCTCTCGGCTGACAACACCAAAGACGCCTTTGGCTTCCATCGTGCTCGCGCGGAACGCAAATAGCACCAGGGCACCGCCCATGAAAAACACCAGGATCATCAGAATGAAAACACCGCGTTCAGGATCATTGGCAAAGGCATGTACCGAGGTCAAAAGCCCCGAGCGCACAATGAACGTCCCGATCAAAGAAAAACCAAACGCGAGAATCGCCAACAGAATGGTCCAGCTTTTGAGCGCTTCGCGTTTTTCCACAACGATTGCGGAATGCAAAAGTGCTGCCGCCAGAAGCCAAGGCATGAAGGATGCGTTTTCAACTGGGTCCCAGAACCAGAAACCGCCCCAGCCCAACTCATAATACGCCCACCAAGAGCCCAACGCGATCCCGATGGTCAGAAAGATCCAAGCTGCCAAGGTCCAGGGCCGCACCCATCGTCCCCAGGCCGCGTCCACGCGACCTTCCAACAAAGCACCAACCGCAAAGCTGAAGGTCATGCTCAGACCCACATAGCCGAGATATAGAAACGGCGGGTGAAAGGCCAAACCGGGGTCTTGCAGCAGCGGGTTCAGATCTTGACCGTCGAAGGGCGGCACCGCCAGCCGCAGAAAAGGATTAGACGTGAACAGAATGAAGGCGAAAAACGCCACCGCGATGGCAGACTGCACCGCGAGAACCCGCGCACGCAGCGTTGGCGGCAGATTGCCGCCAAACCAGGCCGCCATTGCGCCAAAGAGCGTCACAATCAACACCCACAGCAGCATGGAGCCTTCGTGATTGCCCCATGTCCCGCTGATTTTGTAGAGCATCGGCTTGGCGGAATGACTGTTCAGCGTCACCAGCCTCAGGCTGAAGTCGGACACAATGAAGGCATACATCAGCGCTCCAAAGGAAAACGCCGTCAGCCAAAACTGCGCAGACGCAGCAGGTTCCGCCACTGCCATCCATGTAGGCCATCGCTTTTGAGCCCCAATCAGCGGCACAATCATCTGAATGATGGCTACAATGAACGCCAGTATCAGCGCAAAATGTCCAAACTCTGTAATCATGCACAGAGTATACGGCGCTGCCTTGGAACGTCCAATGACATTCGCGCGTTTCAGATGATCACTTTGTCGCGGTTTGCTTTTGCATTAGTTGCCAGTCGGCCAAAGCGCGATTGCCATCAGGCAGCACCGCCAGAGCTGACAAACGCGCATCATGACCAGTATCTGCAAGCCCCGGCGTTGTGGGCTGAAGGTTGTTCAACGTCGTGATGTTTTCGACGACACGCGGCGTCATGGCCATTGTTTTTGCGATTGAGCGCTGGAATTGCTGGCTTTTGACCTGATGGCGTGCCCCAAAATAGAAGGATACGATCACGCCCAACAGCCACCAGAGCGGTTCGGGGACCAAGGCGATCCCTTGCATGCGTGACGAAAACCATACCGGATCGATCATCGCGACCAAAAACAGACCGAGTGTCCCCAGAGCCAGAGCGGGGCGCGGCAGACGGTTGACGCCGTCCATGACCCGGTCGAACAACCCTTGCTTGGATGGGTCGAATTCCTTTGCAAACTGATGCATCGCTTCGAGACGCAACTCCTGCGTTCGGTGTGCACCCTTCTCTGTGTTTTCACGAAATACCTCGGCGGTCTCCGCGATCACGTTACGCCCGTTGCCAAAAATTGTGCCCAAAAATCCATTCATCAAACCCATGCTGAGACCCTTTGCTGAAACTGTTGCTCTGTCAGATGATACCGAACGGAGATGAACTCCTCTGCGCGTTTGATCCACCCTCCTTTGCCACCGCGACGTGTGCGGGCATATTTACGACTGGCGTTGCGGCGGTCGGCGATGCGAAAATAGTAATTTCGCCGTGCAATGCCATAGGCGTCAGCCAGATGCTGTGAAGCCTGGACATAGGCTGCTTGGGCCGCGGCAATACTCTGTGGACCCAACGCGCCATCAACCGCGATGTCATGACCCATTTCGCGCAACAGCCGTTGCAGTATCTTGATCGCGTTGCTGCCTGCATTGACATACATGTCGAAAACAGTCGCATGCAAAGCTGGCGGTAAAAGCGCGATCAGCGGCTTTTCAAAATAGTGTTTCTCAAAAATCTCAACGGCCAAATCTTTGCTCAGCGCGCGCACATCGGAGATGGTGACCGACCCGTCTCGATCCAGATCAATACCCAAGGTGCGCATAGTGTGTATCGTAACACCGAAGTTGGTCGCACCCCCCGGATCATCCGGGTCGTTTACGAAACCACCTTCGCGCTCCACAATCTCCAACGCGATCTCTCTGACCGTCTGCATGCATGTCCCCTTTGCTTGCCTGTCGCGACGGCAAAGATGGTCATGAAGTGGTTAATTCCGATTAACTTAAGCGCGCGGTGCTAGTTTTCGGCGCCCTTGTAGACACCCTGCTCTTTCAGTGCATCAACAACTTCTTTCGGCATGTAGGTTTCATCATGTTTGGCAAGAATTTCAGATGCTTCAAAAACACCGTTAATGTAGCGACCAGTCCCCACCATACCCTGGTTTTCTTCGAAGAGATCAGGCAGGACGCCTGTGTATGTCACAGGTACAACAGCGCCACCGTCTGTCACGCTGAACTGGATGGTCTTGCCTTGACCTCGCACAATCGAGCCCTCTTCAACCAACCCGCCAATGCGAAACACTTCCGACGGACCTGGCGGTTCCGCGATAATCTGGCTGGGCGCGCGAAAGAAATTGATCCCGTCGCGCATGGCATACCCGATCAACGCGGTCGACAGAACCAATGCGACCGCCGCCACGGCGATGACTTGGATACGACGCTGTTTCTTCAGGCTCTTCATGTCGTCCTCACGGGAAGAAGGGCACCATCATGAGCCCTTCAGTCTCTTCAATACCTAACATCACATTGGCGTTTTGCAACGCTTGGCCACTGGAACCTTTGGTCAAGTTATCCAAGGCGCCAACGATGATTGTACGGCCAGGGAGCCGGTCCGCTACAACGCCGATGTGGCAGAAGTTTGAACCCCGTGTATCGCGCGTTTGGGGTGTATCGCCCAATGGCAGCACTTCAACAAAGGGTTCCGACGCATAGGCCGAAACCAGAACGTCATGTATCTTGGTCGGATCGCCTTTGACATAGGCCGTTGCTAGGATACCCCGATTTGCCGGAATGAGATGCGGTGTGAATTGCACATGGACAGAGCGCCCGGCAATCTTGCTGAATTCCTGATCAAATTCTCCAAGGTGGCGATGTGTACCGCCCACGGCATAGGCATGATACCCCTCCGACAATTCCGCATGCAGCAGGTTTTCCTTGAGACTTCTGCCGGCACCGGACACTGCGCATTTCAAGTCGAGGATGATGTCATCCAGGTCAATGGCCGCTGACTGAATGAGCGGCCGGAGCATGAATTGCCCGGTCGCTGCGTTGCAACCGGTACCTGCAACCAGGCGTGCGGTCGCGATCTGATCGCGATAAAATTCTGTCAGCCCGTAAACGGCCTCTTTTTGCAGGTCTTTGGCCGCGTGATCATTGCCATACCACTTTTTGTAATCATCGGGATCGCTTAACCGGAAATCAGCACTTAAGTCGATGATTTTCAGGTCATTTGGCAGTTTTGATATGACCTCCTGACTGGTTTTATGCGGCAATGCACAAAAGCACAGGTCGATATTTGCAAAGTCGATTTCATCAATTTGCATAAGTACAGGCAGATCCAGATGCCGCAGATGCGGAAACACCTGCTTTATAGGTTGACCCGCCTTGGAAAAGGCCCCGAGAGCCTCGATTTTCAGTTGCGCGTGACCGGCGATAAGCCGAATGAGTTCCGCCCCGGTATAGCCAGAGGCGCCAAGAATAGCGATTGAATAGGTCATGGGATGTCCGTCTCGAATGTGTTGAAAAGCGTCAGGCAGATTGAAAGGTGATCTGTCGTCGCAAAAACTGCGTCGCCCTGTCGCTCACGCGGCGCGGGTCGCCGGTCGTCAAAAATGCGGCTTCACCTGTGCCAACCATATCTGGATGCCGCTGCAGATAGTCCGCCAGGCTGTCGGCCACCAGCGATGCCTGGCTGAACACACGCACATCATCGCCCAATGCGCTCTGGAAATGCTGCTGCATCAAGGGGTAATGCGTGCACCCCAAAATCGCGGCATCCGGTGCGGGCATTTTGCGTTGCAATGCGTCAACATGGCTGCGCACCAGCGCTTCGGCGAGGATCATATCACCGTCTTCAATGGCGTCCACCACACCGCCGCACGCCTGGGCCTCGACATCCACGCCAATGGCCCTGAAAGCCAGCTCACGCTGAAAGGCACGGCTTGCCACCGTGGCGGGCGTGGCAAAGAGCGCCACATGTTTGACATCTACTTCCCGTGGTGGCGAGTTGTCGCCCCATTGCCGCTCGGTCATGGCCTCGATGAGAGGAACGAAAACCCCCAGGACGCGTTTATCCTTCGGGACCCAAGACTCCTGCATACGTCTCAGTGCGGCAGCCGATGCCGTATTGCAGGCCAGAATAACAAGGTCGCACCCGGCGTCGAAAAGACGGGACACTGCAGTACATGTCAGATCAAAAATATCGTCCGAAGTGCGCACGCCATAGGGGGCATGCGCGCTGTCAGCAAGATAGACAAATGGCAGGTCAGGCAGGCGATTTTCCACCGCTTCCAGAACAGTCAAACCGCCCAAACCGCTATCAAATATCCCGACTGCCATCGTTTTGGTGCCCTATTGGCACCTGATCAAGACCGATGCCGCTCTTCGAATTCATACCCAAGATCAAATCGTTTTTCCGGGGCTGTGGAAAGCTCATACGTTGCTTTTCGAAGGAAATCCATCATCGCTTTGCCGTCTTTTGACAATGGGTCCAAAACATCCCGACCGATGGCACGCCCAACGGCAATTTTGACAGGCGTATCGACCCGTTTGCGAAATTCCTTGATCAGCAGACCCATGCGCAAATTGATGTGCATATGGCTCGCAATCTGGAACAACCTGCTCGTATGCCCGTCAAAGTAAAGTGGAACTACCTTGGCGCGCGATTTCGCAATCATGCGGGCCGTGAAACTGCGCCAGCTTGGGTCCATCGGATGTGAGAAAGGCCGCGCTGCAGTGCTCACTGTGCCGCCTGGAAACAAACCGATTGCGCCACCATTGGCCAGAAAATCCAACGCTGTTTTTCGCGTCAAGAGGTTCAGTGCCAGGGCCTCTTTTGTTGAGTCAAAACTGATTGGCAGAATGAAACGGTTAACGTCTTCTGCTTTTCGGAAAACAGAGTTCGCCAAGATCCGGAATTCGCCGCGACTGCGGGCCAAAATATGCCCCATCATCAGGCCATCAAGAATACCATAGGGGTGATTGGCGATCAAAATCAGCGGTCCGTCGCGCGGGATATAGTTTAGTTTCCCGGAAGTCAGCTCCAAGGTCAGCCCATAGCGGTCTACCAAAACATCAAAAAAGTCACGCCCCGCAGCAACCTCATCCTCATATCCTTCGGCACGTTTGATCAGCCGAAGGCGACCTGTCGTGTTTTCCATGGCACGTATCAATGCCCGTCCAGGTTTCGTCTCGGCAGAAAAAGAGTAGCTGATGTCACGTGCCGCATTTGCGCGCATTCGTCCCATGGATATCTCCGTCGATTGCCACGCGTCAGTAGAGTTGGCATCGCAGGATATCCCGCTGAGTTAACAGGTATATGACAGCTTATTCAGCGGCCACCGACGCCGACACGCCACCGGCCCGTATCACGGCTAGAAGTTCTTCGCGCCGTTTTGCAGCCTTGCCTTCGTTGGCCTGCTTGACGGGCCCGAAGCCTTTGATGTCTTGCGGCAAAGTCGCTAACGCGATGATGGCCGGACGGGTTGCGTCGTTCAACAAGGGGAGAACTTCTATCATATCGCGCTCATATTGTTTGATCAGCGCACGTTCCATCCGGCGTTCCGACGAGTATCCAAAGGGGTCGAACGGCGTTCCGCGAAGATGCTTGCAGCTGGCCAAGAGACGCAATGGTTTCTCCAGCCATGGTCCAAATTCGCGTTTGAGCGGGCGCCCGTCTGGTCCGGGTTTGGACAGCATTGGCGGCGCGAGATTATATGACAGTTTAAAATCACCCTCGAATTCGGCAACTGCCTTCTCGCGGCTGGACAAAAGTAGGCGTGCCACCTCGTATTCATCTTTATAGGACAGAAGCTTATGGTAGCTTTTTAATGCTTCTACCTTAACCTCTTCATCTTCGATTCGCGCGATGAATTGCCGATATCGTTTCGCCAACCTTCGATTCTTGTAAGCCACCAGAAGATCTGCGCGAAAATTGATCTTGTCATCGATGGACTTAGGCAAGCTGACGACTTTAGGCCGCACAATCGCCTGTGCTTCTTTTGGATGCGACACCACCCATCGACCAATTTCAAAGGCGCGCTGGTTCCGCTCAACCGCCGCGCCATTCAGGGTGATGGCTTCAACGATCGAAGACAACGACAACGGAATCAAACCACGTTGCCAGGCCGCGCCAAAAATCATCATGTTGGAAAAAATAGAATCGCCAAGCGTGGCTTTCGCAATCTCAGAGGCATCAAAAAGATCGACACTGTCTCTGAGCCGCGCTTCAAGTGCCAAGGTCAATCGCTCAGTCGGCAGTTGAAATTCTGTGTTTCGCGTAAATTCGCCTGTGATAATTTCGTGACTGTTAACGACGGCCCCTGTACGTCCAGAACTTGTCAGCCCAAGAGTTTTTGCACCGGCAGACACAACCAGATCACCACCGATCAAAACGTCGGCTTCCCCAGTTGCAACGCGAATCGCGCTGATATCTTCTGGCTTTTCCGCCAAGCGGCAGTGGATATGTACCGCGCCGCCCTTTTGCGCGAGCCCTGCCATCTCCATCATGCCCGCGCCTTTGCCGTCCATATGCGCGGCCTGTGCCAAAATAGCACCGATGGTGACGACGCCTGTACCACCTACCCCAGTGATCACGACATTCCATGTGCCGTCGATTTCAGGCAGGACTGGACCTGGCAATTCAGGGATCTCCAGGTTGGTTGTCGGAGATCTGCGCCGCTTTGCGCCTTCCAGCGTTACAAAAGAAGGGCAAAAACCGTTCGCGCAACTGTAGTCCTTGTTGCAGGTTGACTGATCTATCGCGCGTTTGCGGCCCAGTTCTGTCTCTTTGGGCACGATTGAAACGCAATTGCTTTGAATGCCGCAATCACCACATCCCTCGCAGACGTCCGAGTTGATAAAGAGACGCTTGTCCGGATCCGGGAAAAGCCCGCGCTTTCGGCGGCGGCGTTTTTCAGCAGCGCAGGTTTGAACATAGACGATTGCAGAAACGCCTTCAATCTTTGCAAATTCTTCTTGTACAGTTTGCAATTCCGCTCTTTCGTGCAAGTCAACACCCTGAAACGACTTAGGATCCACGTCTTCTTTTTCATCATAGACAACGGCAATGCGGCCTACCCCCATGGCCTGTAGTTCCTTGACAATGCGCGCCGCATCCAAGCCACCGTCATTGCCCTGCCCCCCTGTCATGGCGACAGCATCATTGTAGAGGATCTTATAGGTAATGTTCGTCCCAGCGTTCAGCGCCGCGCGAATGGCCTGCACACCGGAATGGTTGTAAGTCCCGTCTCCGATATTCTGGAAGACATGGTCCCGCGTCGAAAAAGGCGCCTCGCCGATCCAGTTGGCACCTTCGCCCCCCATATGGGTAAAGCCAGTGGTTTCGCGATCCATCCACTGAACCATGTAGTGGCAGCCAATGCCAGCATAAGCGCGCGACCCGTCGGGCACTTTCGTCGACGAATTATGCGGGCATCCGGAACAGAAGTAGGGCAACCGCGCGGCAATATCCTCGGCGTTGTCATTGCCGCGCGCGGCGTCCAACTTTGCAAGGCCTGCGCGGAGCCTTTCGTTGTCGCGTCCTTCTTCCAGAAGTATCGCGCCGAGATTTTCCGCAATCATGATTGGGTCAAGCGCGCCCCGCGTCGGAAAAAGCTCCTCTCCATGCATTGATCCAGCGCCACCGCCTTTGTGCCAGCCGTAGACCCTGCGACCCCGTCGATCGTCAAAAATGGCTTCTTTGATTTGAATCTCGATCAGTTTGCGCTTTTCCTCAATGACAACGATCAGATCGAGATCCTGTGCCCAATCGTGAAATCCTTTCATGTCAAGGGGAAAGGTCTGCGCTACCTTGTAGGTTGTGATCCCGAGACGCTCCGCTTCGGCAGCGTCAATGTTCAAAAGCGTCAGTGCATGTTCTAGATCGAGCCAGTTTTTACCCGCGGCAACGAAACCAATCTTGGCGCCTTGCGTTCCCCACACCCTTTTGTCCATTTTATTGGCGTGGCTGAAAGCTTCAGCGGCAAATCTCTTATAGTCGATCATGCGGGCTTCCTGATCGTGCGGCGTATCGATCAGTCGGATGTTCAATCCGCCTTCAGGCATGGCAAATTCTGGCAGGGCAAGTTGCGCACGCGCGGGACCCGCATTCACGACCGAAGTGACTTCCACAGTATCTTTCATTGTTTTGAGCCCCACCCAGAGACCCGAAAACCGGCTTAGCGCAAAGCCATATAATCCATAGTCCAGAATTTCCTGTACGCCCGCTGGGCTGACGACAGGCATATAGGCATCCACCATCGCCCATTCCGATTGATGCAAAACGGTGGAGCTTTCACCAGTATGGTCATCGCCCATGGCCATCAGAACGCCACCATTTTTCGAACTGCCTGCCATGTTCGCGTGTCGCATCACGTCACCAGACCGGTCGACACCAGGCCCTTTTCCATACCACAAACCAAAGACACCATCGAATTTGCCTTCGCCACGCAATTCGGCCTGCTGGCTGCCCCATAGCGCTGTCGCTGCGAGGTCTTCGTTCAAGCCAGGCTGGAAAGTGACGTCATGTTCGATCAGGTGTTTTTGAGCGCGCTCCATTTGCATATCAACGGCGCCCAGCGGCGACCCGCGATATCCTGTGACAAGACCAGCGGTATGCAGCCCATTGGCTTTGTCCAATGCCTTTTGCATCATCATCAAGCGAACAAGCGCTTGTGTTCCGTTCAGCAAAACGCGATTTTTTGTCAGATCAAAGCGGTCGTTAAGCGAGAATTCCTGAGTGCTCATCGGACGCCTCCTCAGCGTTTAACCAGTGTTGCACATTTCCGGATGAACAATAGGTCACATAACCTGACCTGTATACAAAATTTTTCGCTTATCGTGAGATTTGCAAATGCCAGCACTGTATTTCAAAGCTAGATATCGCTAACACGGCTCATAACAACTTTTACGGGTGGCAGTATGGACTGGGATAAGCTGAGGATTTTTCACGCGGTGGCGGATGTGGGATCACTGACGCATGCAGGCGACAAGCTGAACCTGTCCCAATCTGCCGTCAGCCGGCAGGTGCGCGGTCTTGAAGAATCGCTTAACACCATTCTGTTTCATCGCCATGCGCGCGGACTGATACTGACTGAGCAAGGCGAATTGCTCTTTGATGCCACCAGATCTATGACCAAGCGCCTTGATACGGCATCAGCCCGCATTCGAGATAGCGAAGAAGAGGTTTTTGGCGAGTTGAGGGTCACCACAACGACCGGTTTCGGCACGCTTTGGCTGTCGCCGAGACTACCGAAACTCTATGAGCAATACCCAGACCTTAAGGTCGATCTGATGCTCGAAGAGCGCGTATTGGATTTGCCGATGCGTGAGGCTGACGTGGCCATACGGATGAAAGAACCCAGCCAGGCCGATCTCATCCGCAAAAAACTGATGATGATCAGGATGTGTCTCTATGCAACGCCGGATTACTTGGCGGAGAATGGCACACCCAAGGGAATTGAACAGATCGTCAACCACCGATTAATTTGCCAGAACACGGCCAGCAATCAGGTTGGCGCAGGTCTCAACCTGGTTCAGCACCTTATGACCTACGAGATCAGGTCAACGCTGACTGTCAACAACTACTACGGCGTTTTACAAGGCGTCTTGAATAATCTGGGAATTGGCGTGCTGCCTGACTATGTCACCGAGGACTTTCCCGATTTGGTTCAGGTTCTACCCGATTTGGAATCGGCAGATGTGCCTGTTTTCTTGGCATACCCAGAAGAATTGCGGCACTCGCAAAGGGTTTCGGCCTTCAAGGATTTTGTACAGGAAGAGATCATCAGTTACCGCAAACAATTGAGAGACAAGAAAAAGTTGTGAAAAAACGTCTCAGCTATGCGCTCATCGCATATCGGGAATGACACATCTCGTACTGAATTAGCCTTGATCGTGAGCAGTACGCTACCTATTTCATCTTCATGAAGGCGCGGGTGTTCGTCATCTGCCTTCATACCTCCCTGTTGGACTTGGCCGAGCTTCGCGCTCGGCCTTTTTTTTGGCCTGATGCGCGGGGCAATCGCATGGGTCAGCGCCGGGGTAGTCGCAATAGCATCCCAAAGCGGGCTTTGCCCTTTTCCCTTCCTGCCCCTTCCTCTAAAGAACGCTCATTATTTGTCACAGGGGGCCAAACGCAATGACCGAACCTGCCATCACAGCAGAGCTGATTGCAAGCCACGGGTTGAGCCCGGATGAATACGAGCGCATTCTGGAGATTGTCGGACGCGTGCCGACTTTTACAGAGCTGGGCATCTTTTCTGCAATGTGGAACGAGCATTGCTCTTACAAATCCTCCAAGAAATGGCTGCGCACTTTGCCGACATCGGGCCCGCAGGTGATCTGTGGCCCGGGTGAAAACGCGGGTATTGTGGACATCGGAGACGGCCAGGCCGTGGTTTTCAAAATGGAAAGCCACAATCACCCCTCCTACATCGAACCCTATCAAGGTGCTGCCACGGGTGTTGGCGGTATCTTGCGGGATGTGTTCACCATGGGCGCACGTCCTGTGGCTGCAATGAATTCGCTGAGCTTTGGAGACCCGTCCCACCCCAAGACACGCCAATTGGTCAATGGTGTGGTTGAAGGCATCGGTGGATACGGCAATTGCTTTGGCGTCCCGACCGTGGGCGGCGAAGTACGGTTTGATCCGGCTTACAATGGCAATTGTCTGGTCAACGCCTTTGCCGCAGGTCTGGCGGACACCGACAAGATCTTCTATTCGGCCGCCTCGGGTGTTGGTATGCCGGTTGTCTATCTGGGCGCAAAAACCGGAAGAGACGGTGTAGGCGGAGCAACCATGGCCTCGGCCGAATTTGACGACACCATCGAAGAAAAGCGTCCTACGGTTCAAGTCGGCGATCCGTTCACGGAAAAGCGCTTGATGGAAGCGACGCTGGAATTAATGAAGACGGGCGCGGTGATTTCCATTCAGGACATGGGTGCGGCTGGCCTGACCTGTTCAGCTGTTGAAATGGGCGACAAGGGCAACCTTGGAGTACGTCTCGACCTTGAAAAAGTACCGGTCCGCGAAGAGGCCATGACCTCCTACGAAATGATGCTCTCAGAATCGCAAGAGCGCATGTTAATGGTGTTGCGCCCCGAGTTGGAGGCCGAAGCCAAGGCGGTGTTCGACAAATGGGATCTCGACTTTGCCATTGTTGGCGAAACCATTGCCGAAGATCGGTTTTTGGTTGTGCACAATGGCGAGGTCAAAGCCGATCTGCCTCTGAAAACTCTCGCCGGCACGGCGCCAGAATATGACCGCCCCTGGGAGCCCACTCCGACGCCCGCACCCTTTGACGAGGTTCTAACCGTTGACCCGATCGAGGGTCTCAAGGCGCTGATTGGCAGCCCTAATTATGCGTCCAAGGCCTGGGTCTTTACTCAATACGATACGATGGTAATGGCGGATACGGTGCGCACGCCGGGGCTTGGCGCCGGGATCATACGGGTGCATGACACGGACAAGGCACTGGCTTTCACCTCAGATGTGACACCGCGCTACGTCAAAGCCAACCCGATTGAGGGCGGCAAACAGGCCGTCGCCGAAGCCTATCGCAATTTGTCTGCTGTAGGGGCCAAACCGCTCGCCACCACCGACAACATGAATTTTGGCAATCCCGAAAAGCCGCGCATCATGGGGCAATTTGTTGGCGCAATTCAAGGCATCGGCGCAGCGGTCGAGGCGCTGGATATGCCCATCGTCTCGGGCAACGTATCCCTTTACAATGAAACGGATGGCACCGCGATCCTGCCAACACCCACCATTGGGGCGGTTGGGCTGCTGACCCATACCGATGACATCATCGGGTGCGATGTGCGTGCGGGCCATGTTGCCCTGTTGCTCGGCATGACCGCCGGGCATCTGGGACAATCCGCACTGCTGGCTGAGCTTTTCAGTCGCGTGGAAGGCGATGCCCCGGCGGTTGATCTGAGCCAAGAAGCCGCACATGGCGATTTCATTCGTGCCAATCGCGCCCATATCGCTGCCTGCACGGATCTTTCCGATGGCGGTTTGGCGTTGGCGGCGTTCGAGATGGCGGAAAAAGCTGGTGTCGGCGTGCGGATCGACACTCAGGAAACCGCCAGGCTCTTCGGTGAAGATCAAGGGCGATACTTGATCGCCTGCAGTTCGGATCAAGCAGAAAGCCTGATGGCCGCAGCGGAGCATGCCGGTCTAGCACTGGCATCTGTTGGCACATTCGCGGGCGATACCGTGCAATTTGGCGATGCAGAGGCGCCATTGCAGGAGCTGTCAGCGCTCTATCGTGAAGCCTTTGCCGCGTCGCTTGCCTGAGGCACGCCTAGGATCCAATCAGGCGCATCAACCGTTCCTTCTCGCCCCGATCATCCGGGCGCGAAAGCGATTTTGCCAGATCTTCCAGGGACGCGATTGAGTGACCAGCGCGAAAACTGTCCACATGGGGCAACATTGCGCGAATGCCCTGGGCTTTTGGCGCAAAACCTTCCCATCTGAGAAGAGGATTCAACCAGATCAGACGTCGCGAGGACAAGTGCAATCGCTCCATCTGACGTTCCAAGGCGTCCGGATCATCGCGATCCAACCCGTCCGTGATCAACAAAACTACGGCGCCCTGCCCCATGACGCGCCGCGACCAATCGCGATTGAAACTCTCAACACATTGTCCGATGCGGGTGCCGCCTTCCCAATCCTGAGCTTCGGCACCCGCCGCTGCCAATGCCGCATCCACATCGCGATGTTTCAGGTGACGGGTGATATTGGTGAGCCGCGTGCCAAAGGTGAAAGCGTGTACCTTGGCCCACCCCGCCCCTTTGGCATTGGCCACCGCGTGCAGGAAATGCAAGACAACGCGGCTGTATTGGCTCATTGATCCCGAGATATCACATAGCACCACCAGATTGGGCCAGCGCTGGCGCGGTTCCTTGAAGGCGATCTTATGCATCTCCCCGCCCTGCCGCATGGCAGCCCGCAAGGATCGAGCAGGATCGACCCGGCCGCTCAACAGACTGGGTTTCGCGCGCCGGGACCGGATGGGTGGCACCGGCAAGTTGAGCTTTGCCAGCATCCGTTTTGCTTCCGCCATTTCCGAATTGCTCATTTGCTCGAAATCAAGACTGCGCAACCGCTCCTGCGATGACATGGTCAGGCTTGCGTCAATTTCTACCTCGGTTGTTTCGTCCGTCTCGTTAGTGTCTTCGTCAAACTCCGGGACCTCCGCCCCATCCAACAAAGCTTCGGCAGCACGCTTTTCAGCCGATTGCGCCTTGCGGTCCTCCTGAACCCCGCGCACCGCCGGGATCATGTAGGACATCATATGTTCAAGATATCGCGGGTCACGCCAATAGAGGCGGAAAACCTGTGCGAAAACCAAACGGTGCTCGGGCCGGTTCACGAAACAAGCGTGCAACGTCCAATAAAAGTCGCGCTTTTCGGTGAAACCTGCGGCCTCAACCGCGCGGATGGCATCAATGACCCGGCCCGGACCAATGGGGATACCCGCCCGCCGCAAGGCACGGGAAAAATGAGTGATGTTACCAGCCAGCTTGGGGTTGTCCGGCAGCTCAAGCGGCGCGTATTCAGGCATGTTTCATCGTCCGTGCCGGCCGCGCACCATCCCCTTCCAGAAACCGCACTATGCGGGTTCCAGCGACGCTTTGACCTGATCGAGAATACGTTTGGCCTCCGAGCCCTGCAGCTTCTGAATATCGTCCTGATACTTGAGAATGGCGCCCAGCGTATCCGCAATCACTTCTGGGCTCAGGTTGATCGCATCCAGTGCCAGCAAACATTTCGCCCAATCGATGGTTTCGGCGACACCAGGCTTTTTGAACAAATCCTCCGTGCGCAACTGCTGTACAAAGGCCACCACCTCGCGGCTTAAAGCTTGCGCGGCTTCTGGTGCCCGGGCCTGCAGGATTTCCATCTCGCGGTCAAAGTCGGGGTAATCCACCCAATGATAGAGACACCGACGTTTGAGTGCATCATGCACTTCGCGGGTTCGGTTTGAGGTCAGGATCACGATGGGCGGTTCCGGAGCTTTGATCGTGCCAAGTTCCGGGATGGTCACTTGAAAATCGCTCAAGGCTTCGAGCAGAAATGCTTCAAACGGCTCGTCGGTACGGTCCAACTCGTCGATCAATAGAACCGGCGCGCCGTTTTCGTCAGGGCGCATGGCTTGTAGCAAAGGCCGCTCTATCAGGTATTCGTCGCTGAACAGCTCCGTTTGTAAAGCACTGCGTGACGCATTCCCTGTGGCCTCCGCCGTGCGAATGGCCACCATTTGCGCAGGAAAGTTCCATTCATAGACGGCACTGGAAGCGTCCAGCCCTTCGTAGCACTGCAGCCGGATCAGTCGGCGCCCTAGCCCCGTGGACAGCGCTTTGGCAATTTCGGTTTTGCCAACACCAGCCTCCCCTTCCAGAAACAAGGGGCGCCCAAGACGCAGAGCCAGAAAAACGACCGTACCGAGCGATCTGTCACAGACATACCCCTCGTCCGACAGCATTTGTTGAACAGCATCGATTGTCTTAAGATCCGGCATGTGCACTCCTTGATTATGTCAGGTAACCTGCATTCCAGCACCGAGGCGTCAAGCACTGAACGTGCAAAACCTGACATGCCGTTGCCCCATGATGCTTATTGAGAGCGCTTTGACGCTGCCGGATCGCCCGAAAAACCACTCAGAACCTAACATACGTCCCGCCACTCGAAAAACCGATCTACGCGAGACTTGATGTAGATATTGAACAAGATGCACGCCACCTGCTTGGATTAACGAAATTTGAAAGGCGCACATGCTAGGAACAAAGCGCTACGAGCAAACAGTGCCCTTACTGGCCCAAACAGGTTGTCCATTTTTAATGTCGATTGCCGGACGCAAGCAAACTTCAATCGGTTTTCGTGTCGTACAGGCTTGTCGATAAAGTATTTCTGACGCCGCGATGAAAATTCTCGCTATTCTGACAGTCCGCAACGAAGGTGCGTTTTTGCTCGAATGGCTTGCCCACCATCGCACGGTTGGCATCACGGATTTCATTGTTTGTTCAAACGCTTGTACCGATGGCACCGATATCATGCTGGACCGTCTGGCCGAAATGGGATGGCTGACCCACCTGCGCAACCCGGGCCCTTATGGCAGCCGCGGCGTACAGTTCACAGCATTGGATTTGGCTGGAAAGCACGCAAAAACGGCCGAAGCGGATTGGATTTTGTCGATCGACATCGATGAATTTGTCAACGTCCACACGGGCGATCACACGCTCTCGTCACTTATCGCAGCACTGCCTATGGCCACTGCGATTACCTTGACATGGCGGCTGTTTGGCAATGCGGGTAAAATTGGCTTTGAAGATACGCGCGTTCTGCAAAGCTTCACACGATGCGCCCCGCAAATCATTCATTGGCCGTGGCGTGCTGCCATGTTTAAAACTCTCTATCGCAACGACGGCACATACCGGAGGCCGGGTGTGCACCGGCCCAAATCGCCAGATCCCACAAAACTAAAGAATGCCAAGTGGTTTGATGGTGAAGGTCGCGCTTTGGAGGAGAGCATTAAGACGGGACGTGTCTATTCTACCTATGGTCGATCCAATTTCGCGCTGGCGCAACTCAACCACTATCCACTGGGTGCGATGGAGAGCTTTGTGCTTAAGGCGGATCGGGGACGCGCGGTGCATGAAGACACACTTCTGGGCATGGATTATTGGGTCGAACGAAATTTCAACACGGACGTGGACACGTCGATACAAGCCACTGCACCGTGCACGCAGGCAACCTTCGAAGCACTGATGGCGGATGCTTGTCTTGGCGAATTCCACGCCGCGGCCGTGGCCTGGCGTCACGCGCGCTTCGAGGAATTGATGCGCCAAGACTTCTATCGCACCCTGTTTTCGCGGCTTTTGATGGCGTCGCCATCGCAAAATGTAACGCCTCAGATGGCCCGCTGTCTGACCGAATTCGCACTAGGTAAACCAATCAAAAATAGTAAAAGCTGAATTTCTCGGTTGTTTTTGCCCACTGGCCCCGCGCAGCGATTAGCCTCAAGTTAACCCAACTCCGCTAGCAAGCGATCAGTAAAATTGAGGATCCTAACCATGCCGGACTCGGCGTTAGAGTTTGAGCCTTCGCTCAAGAACATGAGCAAACAGGAATGGATTTCCGAAGTCACCGACCTGGTCGGTGACCGGGGGTACGTGATGCCGCTTGGACAAAGGCACACGGCTGCGTTTGTCAAGAACGGCCCAACTTTGCTGATCTCCTTTGAAACCCACCACGACATTCAGACATTGTCGCCTGATGCGCATCCTCTCGGATGGGAAATGGTCAAATCACAGGGGTGGTCACATTTGGCTGTCATAAGCGACGGTGACACCTGGTTTCGCGACAGCGCGATTTACGACTACTTTGATCAGCTTTTGGATGACGGTTTCTTTGACGCGTTCGATTCCGTGCTGTTTTACGGTGCTGGCCCCAGTGGCTATGCTGCTTGCGCTTATTCTGTGGTGGCGCCCGGAGCTTACGTTCTGGCGCTTCAGCCGCAGGCGACACTCGATCCCTTCATTACCTCATGGGACAAGAGATTTCTGCAGATGCGGCGTACCGATTTCAATTCGCGCTTTGGCTATGCACCAGACATGCTCGAAGCCGCGATGAGGGCTTACGTACTGTTTGATCCTGTCGAGGCGGAAGATGCCATGCACGCAGCGCTTTTCAACTGCTCGGCTGTCACCAAATACCGGATGCGTCACATGGGGCGCGCGCTGCAAGAACAACTCATGAAAATGGATCTGCTCTATCCCCTGATCAAGGCCGCCGCGGATGGTTCCCTAACAGCCGAGCGCTTTGGCAAGCTCGCCCGAGCTCGTCGAAATCATCTGCCTTATCTGCGCAAGTTGCTCAACGTGCTGGACAGTCAGGATCGTACAGATTTGGAAATTGCACTCTGCCGAAATGTCGTGACGCGTATTGGCGCACCGCGTTTCAAGAAGCGATTGCGTCGTTTGACCGAAAAAGCTGAAGACTGATCGCTGGTGCTGCTGGCACAGCTGTGCTAGCGCAAGTCCATGACCCAGACTTTGACGCTTCGTCGCCCTGATGATTGGCATCTTCACTTGCGGGACGGCGCCATGTTGGAGGCGGTTCTACCGTCGACCGCGGCGCATTTTGCCCGTGCCATTATCATGCCCAATCTTGTCCCACCCGTGGTGACCCACAAACAGGCCCTGCTCTACCGCGACCGCATCCTGTCCGCTCTGCCGAGCGGTGCAAACTTCACACCCTTGATGACACTTTATCTGACGGAAGATACGGATCCTTCAGATGTGGCAGAGGCCCATGCTTCCGGTCTAGTCCATGCAGTCAAGCTCTATCCTGCGGGCGCGACGACCAATTCAGCCAGCGGCGTTTCCAATTTTGACAAAGTACGCCCGGTGCTGGAAAAAATGGCTGAAACCGGCATGCCGCTTTGCGTGCATGGCGAAGTTACCGATGAAAACATCGACATTTTCGACCGTGAGGCCGTTTTTATCGAGCGTGTACTGGAGCCGATCCGTCGTGCAACCCCTGGCTTGCGGGTGGTGATGGAGCATATCACGACAAAAGACGCCGTCGATTACGCAAGCGCGCAGGATGGTTCTTTGGGTGCCACAATTACCACTCACCACCTCGTGATCAACCGCAACCACATTTTGGCGGGCGGGATCAAACCGCACTACTATTGCTTACCGGTGGCAAAACGCGAAGAGCATCGCTTGGCTCTGCGCGCTGCTGCCACATCCGGTTCGGCTCGTTTCTTTCTGGGAACTGATTCTGCGCCCCATACAGATGCCAACAAACTGTTGCCCTGCGGGTGCGCCGGATGCTTTACCGCCCCCAACACCCTCTCGATCCTCGCGCAGGTATTTGAACAGGAGGGCGCGTTGGACAAACTTGAAGGTTTTACGTCGCTTCACGGGCCTAGTTTTTACAAACTTCCTGCCAATGATGAGACGATTACACTGTTTAAGTCCGGCGCAACATATCCCGCGCACATCGACACCGCAGAGGGACCTGTCACAGTGTTCGACCCTGGCTTTGCCTTGGATTGGGCGGTGCGCTAAACCAATTCTGAAAATAGACATTTGATCGGCGGTACAGGACAGTCCGGTCTGGAAACAAAGGATGAGGCCATGATCCCCAGCAGCTACCCGGACCCGTCGGAGATTGCGAGGCTGACAGCCCGGATGCTGCTGGAGATAAAGGCCGTACATTTTAACGCGGATAATCCTTTCATCCTTGCCTCAGGTCTGCCAAGCCCCACTTACATCGACTGCCGCAAACTCATCAGCTACCCGCGCATTCGCAGCACTTTGATGGATTTCCTCACGATCACGGTCATGCGCAACGCAGGTTTTGAAGCCTTTGACAATATTGCAGGCGGCGAAACCGCAGGCATTCCTTTTGCCGCCCTCGTGGCCGAGCGCATGGGCCTGCCAATGACCTATGTGCGCAAGAAGCCCAAAGGCTACGGGCGCGGTGCACGCATTGAAGGGGACATGTTGGAAGACCAACGCGTATTGCTGGTCGAAGACCTCACAACCGATGGTGGCTCCAAACTCTCTTTTGTCGATGCGATTCGGGAAACGGGCGCGACCTGCGCCCATACTGCTGTGATATTCTACTATGGTATCTTTCCCGAAACCGAAAAAACACTGGGAGATCATGGCGTAGAGTTGCACGCCCTGTGCACCTGGTGGGATGTCTTGGCCGAAGCGAAAAACCAGGTCGCTTTCGACGCCGGAACACTGGATGAAGTCGAGCGTTTTCTGCACGATCCGCGTAAGTGGCAGTCAGAACACGCAAAATAAAAGTTACCCACATCGCATTCACAAAACCGACACAGAATCACGCGAATCAAAGCATATATTGCGTGAAATGATAGCTTTGATACACTATACAGTTAGAAATCCTCGCGTTCGTCTTATTCACAGCTTTTTCCCAGACCTTGTCCACTGAGATATGAAGATAGGGTTGCGGCAAAATCTCTTGTAAGAAGGGGCATCAAAAAAACAATAGCACCAATACGGCGGTATTCGGTGCAGCAAGAGGCAGTCATGAACGAAATAGCGGCTTTCAATCCGACCGGCGTAGATGTGCAATCGCCCGAAACCATGCCGCATTCCATTGAGGCCGAGCAACAGCTTCTGGGCGCGATCCTGACCAACAATGACATCTATGATCGAGTGGCGTCCATCATCGGACCCAAACATTTTTACGACCCAGTTCATGCGCGAATCTATGATATCGCCGCAGCCAGAATCGCCAAGAACAACCTCGCCTCGCCCGTAACGCTCAAAGCCTTCTTGGAAGACGACGAGGGATTGAAAGAACTGGGAGGCCCTGCGTATCTGGCGCGACTAGCAGGCGCGGCAATTTCAGCCTTTGCTGTGCGCGACTATGCACAGATGATTTATGATCTGGCAGTGCGCCGGGATCTGATCCGGCTTGGTCGCGACATCTCTGACAAGGCCGCAACCGTGGATGTGGCCTCCGAACCGCGTGAACAGATTGTCGAGGCTGAACAGGCGCTGTACAAACTGGCTGAACAGGGGCAAGTGGAAAGCGGTTTTCAAAGCTTTCTCAAAGCAGTAACGGATGCTGTTAATGTTGCAAATGCAGCGTACCAGCGTGAAGGCGGCCTGGCTGGTGTATCGACTGGACTGATTGATATGGATAAGAAACTGGGCGGGTTGCACCGCTCGGATTTGCTGATCCTGGCAGGACGCCCGTCCATGGGCAAGACGTCGCTTGCAACCAACATAGCCTTTAACGTGGCCAAAGCCTATAAACGCGGGCAATTGCATGACGGTACCGAAGGGGCCGTAGATGGTGGCGTCGTTGGGTTTTATTCCCTTGAGATGAGTGCCGAGCAGCTCGCCGCGCGGATTCTGTCAGAGGCAGCAGAAGTGCCCAGCGAACAGATCCGCCGCGGCGATATGACCGAAGCGGAGTTTCGTCGGTTTGTCGATGCCGCAAAGGCGCTAGAGGCCTGTCCACTCTATATAGACGACACGCCCGCCTTGCCCATCAGCCAGCTTGCCGCACGCGCCCGTCGCCTGAAACGTACATACGGGCTCGATGTGTTGATCGTGGATTATCTGCAACTCGTGCGTGGAACCGGAAAATCGGAAAACCGGGTGAATGAAATTTCAGAAATTACCATGGGCCTCAAAGCCATCGCCAAAGAGCTTGATATTCCGGTGATCGCACTGTCGCAGCTCTCGCGTCAGGTGGAAAACCGCGAAGACAAGCGTCCGCAGCTAAGTGACTTGCGCGAATCCGGTTCGATCGAGCAGGACGCGGACGTGGTGATGTTCGTATTCCGCGAAGAATACTACGCAGAACGCGAAAAACCGTCAGATGACAGACTGGAAGAAATGGCCAAATGGCAGGAAAAGATGGAGCGTCTGCATGGACGCGCGGAAGTTGTCATCGGCAAACAACGTCACGGTCCGATCGGGACAGTTGAGTTGAGCTTTGAGGGTCGTTTTACCAGGTTTGGCAATCTCGTTCAGCCTTGGCAGCAAGGCAGCGATCGGGAATTTTGATAATTTTCTCAGAAGCCATTGAAACTGTTTGGTAAATCGTGAATGCCGCTATTCGAAAGTTGCGAATACCCCACTTTTCTTTGCTCCATGCACAAAAGAAAGTGCTTCTCTTTGGGCAACAATTGAAGAAAAAATTGGATTTCACAGTATCCGTAGCGTTGCATCGATTCCGATCTAACGCGTAGGGTGAGTACTTTGTCGCCAGACAAACCACAATCGCGAGACAGCCTTTCTCATGAGTGAAAGCGCGACCAGGCATCGTAACACTATCCAGCAAAGTATGCGCGTTGCTATCCCTGATACTCTGAACGTGCTGTCTCGAATGGTGAAATATACGCCACCATCCACTCAACGCGCACTCCCCTTTAAGCGAATACATCGATGTAAGAGTTTTGGAGACCCCGACTGTTTTCAATCAAAAAAATTCCAGCTTGGTGGTACGTTTCAATAAGCACCTTTGCTGCTAAAAAGGCTTACCGGTGTGCGCAACAGAATTTTCAAATCCAGCCAAAAAGACCAGTTTTCAATGTAAAATAAGTCATGCTCAAAACGCGCTTTCAGCTTTTCCCCATCATCGATTTCTCCACGCCAACCATTGATCTGAGCCCATCCAGTGATACCCGGCGGCAAACGATGCCGCGCCGAGTAGCCATCAACGATTTGCGTGAACTTTTCCTGGCGGCTGGAATAAGCTTCAATGGCATGTGGACGCGGGCCAACCAATGACAAGTCACCTCGCAACACATTGAAAAGCTGCGGCAACTCATCAATCGAGCTACGCCTCAAAAATCGTCCGACCTTGGTAACACGCGCATCCCCGCGGGTGACGATCTGCCGAGCTTCCGGATCCAGTGTATCAGAGTACATGGATCGGAATTTCAACACTTCAATCACCCGATTGTTGTAACCATGACGTTGTTGGCGAAAAAGCACTGGTCCAGGGCTTTCGAGCCGGACTGCAAGGGCTGCCACGATCAACACCGGCCAAAGTAACGCCAAAGCAAGAAACGCAAAAAACACGTCAAACAGACGCTTCGTCAATCGACGTTCCGGAGCAAAACTGCGATTGTGTCGACTTGAACGCAACAACTGGTCGTGCTGATCAAACGCATAATCCTTGCTGTAAATCGAAAGACGCACCTCTACCGGCAGAACGCGGAACTCATCCAAAAGCCACTTGATACGGTCTTCTGCTGCAAACGGGAGAGCAATGATGACAAGATCAATCTTGGAAGACCGGACGAATGCAACAAGATCCCCATAGCCACCGATCTTCGGAATTCCGAGAATTTGCGTTGGGGACCGGGAATCGTCCCGGTCATCAAAAATGCCATATAGGCGCACGTCATTGAATTGACGCTCTGCCAATCCTCGAATAAGGCGTGCTGCCTCCTCGCCGCCACCTGCAATGATTGCTCGACGCGAGATCAATCCCGTTTCAATGACCCACCTGACAGCGATCTGAGCCCCAAACCGCGTCGGCACAATTGCGACCGAAAGCGACATCAGTGCTGCCGTGAAGACCGCAGCAACGCTCTCGGTCTGCGCGACGGAGAAGATGCCGACAACAGGAACAATCAAACACAGGGCAGTACGGCCAACGAAGGCCACCCAATTCGACATTACCGAGCTACGGTACGCGCCAGTGACGACCATCATCGCAACAAAAGTCAGACTGCCCGCTCCGGCCCATCCGACCGCAATCAAAGGCGAGAAATCCTGTGGAGATGTGGACGCATAGAGCGCAAACCAAAAGGCGAGCACAAAAATAGGCAACTCCAGACAGACAGCAACGCAAGACAACCAAAACGGCTCCAACGCCCCACGCTGCAACCCAAGAGCCACGTTTTGGGCTACATCGTTCAGTTTTGCTGGTTGTTCATCGAAAAGCGGCACTTTTTCAAAGACTTCCTTTTGTGCTGGACTACCCGAGACACTCCTCTTCCGCAGATGTACGTCAGAGACGTTAAATTCCGGTTTTGTTGGATATTGCTTGAATTCATCACGCCCAGGCTGTTTCTGCTGTTGCTCCCTAAACGCCTTTGGTAGCAACGCTAGAAAAACTCGGACGTTTCAGACCGAGTCATAAATGCCCATTTTTGCGGCATTTCCCGCAGCCAATGTCACCAATAATCGCGAAATCACGACGCCAATGTGGCGACGGCGTCATTTGTGATTGGACAGTTCTCGCATTCTCTGGCCGACTGGCGTCATGCGTTTGATAATGACACTTTGTGTTTTGCTCATCTGCTCACCAGCAGTGGCACAAGAAGTAGAGGTAGACGTTGAGCTTTTCCTGGCGGTCGATGTATCCCGCTCTATGTCGCCTGCCGAGCTTGAAATCCAGCGACGCGGGTATGCCGAGGCCCTCATCAGCGACCAAGTACTTGCAGCCATAAATGGCGGTCTTCTGGGGCGTGTCGCCATCACATACGTTGAATGGGCCGGTGAACATGCGCAGCGTGTCGTTGTACCCTGGGTCCTTTTGCAATCGGACGCGGATGCGCAAGCCATCGCTGATCGGATCACGGCGCAATTTGATAAAGGTCTGCGGCGGACATCCATTTCGGGTGCGCTGATGTATGCGGCTAACGATTTTGATGAAAATGGTTTCAATGGCTTGCGCCGCGTAATTGATGTATCAGGCGATGGTCCCAACAATCAGGGCCGTCCGGTCGCTCTTGCGCGCGACGCAACGCTGGCACGGGGGTTTGTGATCAACGGCCTGCCATTGATGACCATGGATGCCTTGAGTGAGATCTGGGGTATCCCCGATCTGGACGACTACTACCGCAATTGCGTCATCGGCGGTCCCGGCGCATTTGTCATACCTGTTTTATCCTGGGATCAATTCGCAGGCGCGGTAAAGCGAAAGCTCATTTTAGAAATTGCGGGCATCTCAGAACGGATTATTTCGGCGCAGTACAATGCGCCTGCCCCCTATGATTGCTTGATTGGCGAGAAGATGTGGGAGCAAAATCGCGCCTATTTCGACATCCCCTGAAAGGTTCCTCGATACCACCTGTGGCGACATTTTCCGCTTGACCCTCGGCCCATCCCTGTCAAAACCCGCGCCATGGCATCCGCGACCCTCTCCGTTGATCTTAAGGCACTGGCTGCGAATTGGCAGGACCTGAACACGATGGCAGATGGCAAGGCGGCAGCAGTCGTCAAAGCCGACGCTTATGGATTGGGCGTAGCTCCCGTCGCGAAAGCATTGGCGTGGGCCGGCGCACGAGACTTTTTTGTAGCCGTGGCCGAAGAAGGCGCCATATTGCGGAAAACTCTGGGCAAAGGCCCCCGTATCAACGTGTTTTCCGGCCATATGGAGGGCGACACCAAGCTGATCCGAGATGCCAAACTGACGCCCATGTTGAATTCAGTCGATCAAATGCTGCGCCATGTCGAGGCTCTGCCCGGCCACCCCTTTGGCATTCAGCTGGATACAGGTATGAACCGTTTGGGCATGGAAGACGTAGAGTGGTCCGCCCTGCGCGACCTTGCACTTGCACAGAAACCCACATTGATCATGTCGCACCTTGCCTGTGCCGACGACCCCGATCACGAGATGAACGCACAACAGCGGCAGGTATTTCAGGAGATGACCCAAGGCGTCACAACGCCGCTTTCTCTTGCGGCAACCGGTGGCACGCTTTTGGGATCCGACTATCACTTCGACATGGTGCGACCGGGCATTGGTCTTTATGGAGGGCTGCCCTTCATCGACGCGCGCCCGGTGGTGTCTGTGGATATTCCCGTCATTCAAATCAGAGACGTAGCCGTTGGCGAAACAGTGGGCTATGGCAACAGCTGGACCGCACGCAGCCCCTCGCGCATTGCCACAATCTCTGCTGGATATGCGGATGGTATCATCCGAGCAATGGGACCACAGGCGCATTTCTACGCGCAAAGCTCAGCGGTTCCGGTTGTCGGGCGCATATCCATGGATCTTATTGGTGTGGATGTCACCGGACTCGCCGAAGAGCCAACCCACCTTGAATTGATCGGATCGCATCAATCGGTGGACACCGTGGCCGGATTTGCCGATACCATTGGATATGAAATCCTGACCTCACTGGGAGCGCGCTACACCCGCGTTTATAATTGACAAATCCGCTTGCTCTCATAGGCCGCACGGTTCTGGCTGTTTTGGCAACAATTGGCCGCATCGCCCTGTTCGGTGTCGAAACGATCAGCCACATTGTCCGCCCACCTTTCTATGGCCGCGAATTCCTTTCCGCCTTGTTGAATATCGGCTGGCTTTCGCTGCCCGTGGTCGGGTTAACGGCGGTCTTTACCGGCGGCGCCCTGGCATTACAGATTTACGCCGGGGGATCGCGGTTCAATGCCGAGGCCGTGGTGCCGCAGATCGTCGCCGTCGGCATGGTGCGCGAATTGGGACCGGTGCTTGTGGGACTCATGATCGCGGCGCGTGTGACTTCCTCGATCGCGGCTGAAATTGCCACCATGAAGGTCACCGAGCAAATTGACGCCCTTGTCACGCTCTCAACTCATCCTATGAAATACCTTACTGTGCCACGCGTGTTGGCCGCCGTTCTGGTTGTGCCCCTGCTTGTTGGTGTGGGCGACATCATCGGCGTTTTTGGCGGCTATGCGGTATCAACCGGTACATTAGGATTCAACCCTGCCGGCTACATCCGCAACACAGTCAATTTTCTGGAACCCCTGGACATCATATCTTCGCTTACCAAAGGCGCGGTCTTTGGTTTCGCGGCAGCACTCATGGGCTGCTATCATGGGATGAATTCCGGCCGTGGAGCCATGGGTGTGGGTCGCGCTACAAAAACCGCTGTTGAAGGGGCCGCCGTGCTGATCCTCGCGGCGAACTTCGTACTTACCGGAGTGTTTTTCTCGCTATGATCAAAATGGAGAACGTTCAAAAGTCATTTGGCTCAAATCACGTATTGCGCGGGCTGGATCTGCAGATCGAGACGGGATCCTCGATGGTCATCATCGGTGGTTCAGGCACCGGTAAGTCCATCGCGCTGAAGTGCATCCTGGGACTGATCAAACAAGATAGCGGCACCATTACCGTCGACGGCAAAGATGCAGAAGCCGGCGACCGGGATGCCTTTCTGGCGCGGTTTGGCATGTTGTTCCAAGGCGGAGCTCTCTTTGACAGCCTGCCGGTCTGGCAGAATGTCGCCTTCCGATTGTTGCGCGGTTCGCTCAAACGCCCCCATGATGAAGCCCGCGAGATCGCCATTGAGAAGCTGCGCCGTGTCGGCTTGAAGCCCGATGTCGGAGACCGCTACCCCGCAGAACTCTCAGGTGGCATGCAAAAACGTGTGGGGCTGGCGCGCGCCATCGCTGCCGAACCCGAGATCATCTTTTTCGACGAGCCGACAACCGGACTCGATCCGATCATGTCAGGTGTGATAAACGATCTGATCCGCGAGATTGTCGTCGAGATGGGGGCCACCGCTATGACCATCACCCACGATATGACCTCGGTGCGCGCCATTGCGGACAACATCGCGATGCTGCATGACGGGGTGATTCAATGGACGGGCCCGGTCAGTCAGATGGATAACAGCGGTAATCCCTATCTGGACCAGTTCATTCAAGGGCGCGCAGAAGGCCCGATCGAAGCCGTCAGATAGAGGTTTCGAAAACAATGCATACCGTTGCAGATCACTGTCTATCATCTCGAAACAATTGATCCAGATTTCCACCGCGCCGTTTACCAAAGGGCGCTTTTAGTCGAATTCTATTCAGTTTTGTGATAAAAAACTCCCGTACCGGTGGTCTTACACCGACTTAATGATTTTCGTGGAGTATTCGAGACATGCATTTGCTGCGCCCACACTTGTCCGCCCTACAGTCAATTTTGCAGGCTGTTTCTTTTGCGTGGATTGCGCTGGCTGCGGTTGCGCTGGTCACCTGTTCTGTTCTGGCCGGATTTGGCCTGTTGCCTTGGATTGACCTGCCGCTGTCCTTAAACGATGTGCCTGTGCAGCACGCGGGCACGTATGCTCAGCTTTTACTGACGGCGCTCGCGGTATCCTTATGCTTTTTCCTGCCGTCCCATAGGCGGGTCATGAAATTGGAACATGCCCATCACAGCTTTGCGTTGCGCATGGAGGATGTCGCACGGGCCTATGCATTGGCTCATGCCGCAGACCGGCGCGGGCTGTTTCATGCAGCTTCTGAATTTGATGCAGTCAAGGAACGGATGATGCATTTGCGCGCCCATCCTGATCTGGAGACGCTTGAACCCGATATTCTGGAACTGGCCGCGCAAATGAGCCGGATCAGCTGCGATCTGGCACAGACCTATGCCGATGAAAAAGTCGACCGCGCGCGCGATTTTCTACTCCAGCGTCAGCGCGAGATGGCGGTTTTTCAAGAACGTCTCGATAACGCTAAAGCGCTCCATATGGACATCCATCAATGGTCCAACCGGTTGGAGCTGGATGAGGCCGTGGCACAGTCTCAACTGAACCACCTGATCGCGGAGCTTGAAGAGATCCTGCCAGAAATCAAGCGTCCAAAAGGGTCAACGGCAACATCCGAGCAAAACGCAGGAGGCGTCGTGCGCCTGGCCAATCTGGCAGCGGAGTAAGCCCACTTTAGCCTTTGACGTCCCGGGCCCGCTGGGGCATCAAGTGCCATGGCCAAATCCCCCTCATTCTCTTGTTCCGCATGCGGCAATGTCACCACGAAGTGGGCCGGGCGATGCGAGGCCTGTGGCGAGTGGAACACCATATCCCAAGACGCGGGTATATCGAAAGGCCCGGCAAAGTCGCTGGGTGGCAAACGCGGCGCGTCAATTCTGTTGACAGACCTTGCAACGGAAGAGGCCCCGCCACCCCGTACAAAATCGGGCATTGCCGAATTGGACCGTGTGCTTGGCGGCGGTCTGGTTCCGGCCTCCGCGATCCTCGTAGGGGGCGATCCAGGCATCGGCAAATCAACCCTGCTCCTGCAAGCTGCGGCACAATTTGCGCGCTCCGGCCTGAAAACCATCTATGTCTCCGGCGAAGAAGCTTCAGCCCAAGTTCGCATGCGCGCACAACGACTGGATTTGGCCGATGCACCGGTCAAACTGGCCGCCGAAACCAATCTGCGCGACATTCTGACAACGCTTGAGGCGGAAAAACCGCAGCTGGCGATCATTGATTCCATTCAGACCATGTGGGCGGACAATGTGGAAAGCGCGCCAGGCTCCGTGAGCCAGGTCCGCGCGGCCGCGCATGAGCTGACCAGTTTCGCGAAACGCAAGGGTGTTTCGGTTGTGCTGGTGGGCCATGTCACCAAGGAGGGCCAGATCGCCGGCCCCCGGGTGGTCGAACATATGGTTGATACGGTGCTCTATTTCGAAGGCGAGCGCGGGCATCAGTTCCGCATCCTGCGCGCAGTGAAAAACCGCTTTGGTCCAGCGGATGAGATTGGCGTGTTCGAGATGACCGGACAAGGTCTCGCCGAAGTCACCAACCCGTCCGCCTTGTTTTTGTCCGAACGCGGGGAACCCTCGCCCGGTTCGGTTGTTTTTGCAGGCGTCGAAGGAACACGCCCGGTTCTGGTCGAGTTTCAGGCCCTCGTCGCACCGTCTCCCCATTCTCAAGCACGTCGCACCGTCGTGGGTTGGGACGGCGGACGGCTTGCGATGATCCTTGCCGTGCTAGAGGCCCGTTGCGGTATTCCTTTCGCCGGGCTTGATGTCTATCTCAATGTCGCTGGCGGCATGAAGGTCTCCGAGCCCGCCGCTGATCTGGCCGTAGCTGCCGCCCTTTTGAGCGCGCGGGAAGACGCTGCCCTGCCCGCAGATACCGTTGTTTTTGGCGAAATCAGTCTTTCTGGAGCCTTGCGCCCAGCGACACAGACCGAAAACAGGTTGAAAGAGGCGCAAAAACTTGGTTTCACCGGCGCAATCGCGCCAAATGGTGGCAAACCTGTAGGCGTAAACGGTATATCGCTCAATACGATGGGCGATCTAACCGGATTTGTGGGCGAAATATTTGGTGCCGGCTAGGCACGGGCACGAAAGGCTGCGAAGACTATGGAAGGTTTCACCATCATTGACGGCGTTGTAGCGCTGGTCATCATTGTCTCGGCGCTCCTGGCATATGGTCGCGGTCTTGTACGCGAGGTCATGGCGATCGTTGGCTGGATCGCCGCTGCGGTTCTGGGGTTCCTCTTTGCTCCACAGGTCGAACCATTGGTCCGTGAAATTCCAGTTGTTGGTGAGTTTTTGGCAGATAGCTGCGAGCTGTCTATCATCGGTGCATTTGCACTGGTTTTTGCGGTCGCCTTGATTGTGGTATCGCTCTTCACTCCACTTTTTGCCTCCATCGTTCAGCGCTCAGCACTTGGCGGCATCGATCAGGGGTTTGGATTTGTATTTGGCGTTGCGCGGGGTGTCCTGCTAGTTGCGATCGCGTTTTTTGTCTATGAAACCATTGTCACGGGCGAGACCTATACAGTGGTCGATGAAAGCCGCTCCGCAATTGTTTTTGCGCAGATATCGGATCAGATTCAGAACTCAGAGCCAGAGCAGGCACTTGGCTGGATAACGCAGCAATATGAGACACTTGTCGGAAACTGCGGTGCGTGAATTTCAGGGTTCATCTCGGATCCATAAAATCGGCAGCTTTTAACTCTACTTTAAGGTGAATACATTTAACATCCGCGCGACCGACGAGACCAGAGGCCTGCGTGACCGAGACATTTTCTCATTGCTTTGATGATATCGCCGCGCCGGTTTTCGTGCTCGAGCCCGACGACTCTGGTGTCCTCCGCTATGTTGTCTGGAATTCTGCGGCAGAGAAACAAAGTGGCCTGCGAAGCGATTTGGTGTGTGGACAAACAGTTCACGATCTCTTTCCCGCTGACTTTGCAGATGCCGAAGACAAACACTACCGCAGTGCTGCCAAAAAGCGCGACACCGTCGCCTATGAGCACGAAGCGCTTTCGTCAAACAAATCATCACTTCAGCGCACCACTCTGATCCCGAAGTACAGTGCAGAAGGCAGCCTCCAGCAGATCATCGGTACGAGAACAGACGCGTCTTACAGAGCTGAAGCCAAACACACCAACACATCCATGACAACTGCAGGCCAAGAGGCGGAACAGTTCGTTGCACTGGCTGCACATGATCTTCGCACCCCCATGCGGAACATTTCGATCATTGCAGAGATGCTACGCGAAGGTTTTGAAGACCGTGGCGACGGCAAATTAGAATTGCTCGACCTTCTCGAAGACGTAGCTGCCAAATCCGGTGATTTGCTTCGCGACATCCTGACCCATACACAAGACATGCGCACAACGGCAAAACCCGCCAAGTTTGATCTCGGAGCTTTGTGCCAAAACATTGTCGACGTGTTGGACCCTCGCGGCATACATCAGGTCAAATGGCCAAATATGATCATTCTTGGCGAGAAAAACGCCTTCCACATTGTTTTGCGAAATTTGTTTGACAATGCGATGAAGCATGGGCAGCGGGACCACTTGTCCATTGACGTCGATGTGCGGCAATGCGGCATCGATACCATCAAAGTCGAAGTGCAAGACAATGGGTCAGGATTTAAAAACACCGCACCAGTTTTGATGGATGCAGGCTTCTTTCGTGCAGACAAAGGGTACGGCCTTTTGAGTGTCAGGCGTTTGGTGCGCGCGCGTGGCGGTTCCATTCGCGTGCAAGATAAAACAGACCGTGATGGATGCAAAGTGCATTTCACATTGCCAGGGACCATCACCAAAGCACGCGCTAAAGTGCGACTGCCCCAACGCATTGCGCGCAAAACGGGCTGACTTCGCGTCAAACGTGCCGCAACAGTTGCCACCGGGCGACAATCGTTGTTTCCAACGTGATAGTTTGGTGACATGCACTGCATGACGCCGTACATAAGCGGTGTCATCCCTCATCGGATTCGGAGCTGCCCCGTTGTCCAAAATCATGCCCGCTGCACACCCTTTCGATACGTCTTATCTGCGTGATGCCGATGACGAAGACAAACTCAAGGAGGAATGCGGCATTTTCGGTGTGGTTGGCGTGGTGGACGCCGCCAATTTTGTAGCTTTGGGTTTGCATGCACTGCAACATCGCGGCCAGGAGGCAGGTGGCATTGTCTCGCATCATGTCGAACACGGTTTCCAGTCGGCAAGGCGCTTTCGATATGTGCGCGACAACTTCACATCGCAAAAGATCATGGAAACCCTGCCCGGGCCCCTGGCCATCGGTCATGTCCGGTATTCAACGGCTGGTTCAAAAGGTCAGACGGCGATCCGTGATGTGCAGCCTTTCTTCGGTGAGTTCGCCATGGGCGGGGCCGCGATTGCGCATAATGGCAACATCACCAATGCCAATGCCTTGCGTCGCGAATTGATCGAACGCGGGTCGATTTTTCAATCTTCCTCCGATAGCGAGTGTATCATTCACCTGATGGCGCGCAGCCTGCAGCGCACAATTCCAGAACGTATGGAAGACGCGTTGCGCCGCGTTGAGGGGGCGTTTTCGGTTGTTGCCATGACCCGCACCAAGCTGATTGGGGTCCGCGACCCCTTGGGCGTCCGTCCGTTGGTTCTGGGACGTGTGGGTGACGGATGGGCTTTGAGTTCTGAAACCTGCGCTTTGGATATCATCGGTGCCGAGTTCATACGCGAGATCAAGCCCGGTGAAATGGTCGTCATCACGGACAAAGGTGTCGAATCGCATTTTCCCTTCCGCCCGCAAAAGCCACGGTTTTGCATATTTGAACATGTTTATTTCAGCAGGCCCGACAGTATATTGGGTGGCAGATCCGTCTACGAGACCCGTGAGGCAATTGGCCGTGAATTGGCAAAAGAAGCGCCTGTTGACGCCGATCTGGTCTGCCCTGTGCCGGATTCCGGAACACCGGCAGCCATCGGGTATTCGCTGCAATCTGGTATTCCCTATGCAATGGGGATTATTCGCAACCAATACATGGGGCGCACATTTATCGAACCCACAGAGCAGATCCGAAACATGGGTGTGCGCCTGAAACTTAATGTGAACCGGGCTTTGATTCGTGGCAAACGGGTTATCCTGGTGGATGATTCCGTGGTGCGCGGAACAACGTCGCGCAAAATCAAGGAAATGATCCTGGATGCGGGTGCCGCCGAAGTTCACTTCCGCATTGCCTCGCCGCCGACTGCCTGGCCTTGTTTTTATGGTGTAGATACGCCTCAACGAGAAAAACTGCTGGCCGCCACCATGTCGGAAGACGAAATGCGCGAACATCTGCAGGTTGATAGCTTACGGTTCATATCGCTCGACGGGCTTTACCGTGCAGTTGGCGAGACCAAAGGGCGCAACAACGCGCAGCCTCAGTATTGCGACGCCTGCTTCTCTGGCGAGTACCCCGTAGAACCCGCGGACCAGATCGAAAGCGGTTTCGAGATGAAAGCTGCAGAATAGCCAAATACTGACGACAATTGTCAGGACAAAAGGGGCAAAATGATCCCATGAACCGAATGCCTGACGACATCTCCTTGACCGTTCAAAACTGGCCCGAAGCGGCGCGCAGCCGTTTTGCGGTCATTCGTGAGTCGGTGCACCATATGGCCAATCAGGCCGAGGTTGGCCCAATCGCGGAAACACTGAAGTGGGGGCAACCGGCGTGGTCACCTGCCAGGCCGCGTATTGGCACGACACTGCGCTGCAATTGGGCACGCGCAACCCCGGATCGATTGAGCCTCTATGTGCATTGCCAAACCACTCTGCTCGAAAGGATGAAGTCGGATCACCCGAGCGCTTTCACTTACGCTGGCAATCGCGCCATGCACATGGATCTCGACACCCCGCCGCCGGCTGAGGCAATCGAGCACTGCGCCTTTCTAACGCTCACATACCATCGCAAGACTGCTTGACGCGCCGGCTAATCGCGACCATCACCGCCGCATGACAAAAACAGTACTTATCACAGGCGCATCGCGCGGTTTGGGCGCGGCTTTGGCCGAAGCCCTGGCGCCCACGCATCACATCATCGCCGTCGCCAAAACCACGGGCGGTCTGGAAGAACTTGATGACCGGATTCAAGCCAAGGGTGGTTCGGCCACACTGGCACCAATGGATGTCACCAATGCCGAAGCTATGGCGACGCTGTGTCGCGGAATTTTTGAGCGTTGGAACGGCCTCGACTTGTGGTGCCACACGGCTGTGCATGCAGCTCCACTCGCCCCAGCGAACCACATTGACGCCAAGGATTTCGCCAAATCTGTCACCGGGAATGTTACTGCGACTGCTACGCTGATCAGTTACGTGGCGCCGCTCCTGGGCCAGTCAGGACAGGCCGTGTTTTTCGATGACCCGCAGGCCGGTGCCAAGTTCTTTGGCAGCTATGGCGCCACGAAAGCTGCACAGATCGCACTGGCAAAAAGCTGGCAAAAGGAGACCGAGAAAACAGGTCCAAAGGTCACCATTCTGACCCCGCCACCGATGCCAACCGCCACACGCGCCCGGTTCTATCCGGGAGAGGACAGAAAAGCCCTTACACCCCCTTTGGTGGCAGCAACTGCGCTTCTCGCACAACTATAACGCCGTATCTGTCCATAAAAATCGCGCTCTGCGGTGCGCGCCCTTGCCGCGTGAACGACCCTCGCCTATCAATGCGGAAAAGGCTAAACCATGCGCATTCTCATTACAAATGACGACGGCATAAACGCACCCGGCCTCAAGGTGCTGAAAGCCATCGCGACAGAACTGGCCGGAGACACGGGCGAGGTCTGGACGGTTGCGCCTGCTTTTGAACAATCCGGCGTCGGACACTGTATCAGCTACACGCATCCGATGATGATCAGTGAATTTGGCCCGCGCAGGTTCGCCGCCGAGGGCTCGCCGGCCGACTGCGTGCTCGCGGGATTACATGATGTGATGAAAGATGCGCCGCCGGATTTGGTGCTATCCGGGGTGAATCGGGGGAACAATTCTGCAGAAAACACACTCTATTCTGGCACCATCGGCGGCGCTATGGAGGCAGCCTTGCAAGGTTTGCCCGCGATCGCTCTCTCGCAATACTACGGCCCCAAAAACGCACAGGCAGAAAACCCATTCGAGGCGTCTGCGCACTATGGGGTCGACGTGGTGCGGCGTATTCTGGCGCATACACCCGACGAAGACAGCGGATACCGCCTGTTCTATAACGTAAATTTCCCGCCTGTACCCAGCGCGGACGTCAAGGGCATCCGACTGTCGACACAGGGCAAACGGCCCGGTACCGGTTTTTCGACTGAACCACATGCGTCACCTTCGGGGCGTCGGTTTCTATGGATCAAAGGCGGAAACCAGCAGATCGCCACGGCGCCAGGCACAGATGCTGCGGACAATCTGGAAGGCTATGTCTCCGTGACGCCCATGCGCGCGGATCTGACTGCCCACGAAATGATGCGTTCTCTGGCGGGCATTGCCACATGAACGACGACGCGGAACGCAAGATGCAATTTCTGTATGCGCTCCGCTCGAAGGGCGTCACCGATAAACGCGTGCTCTCTGCCATGGAAAGCATCGACCGTGGCCCCTTTATTCGCGGTATTTTCTCGGAACGCGCCTACGAGGACATGCCCCTGCCCATTGCCTGCGGTCAGACCATCAGCCAACCCTCTGTCGTCGGTTTGATGACACAGGCGTTGCACATCAGTCCGCGCGACAAGGTACTCGAAGTGGGTACTGGTTCTGGTTATCAGGCGGCTATCCTCAGCAAACTTGCGCGGCGCGTTTACACAATCGATCGGCATAGCCGTTTGGTCCGCGAGGCCCGCGATATCTTTGACGACTTGGATCTGACAAACATCACGGCCATCACCGGAGACGGCAGCTTTGGACTGCCCGATCAGGCGCCGTTTGACCGGATCATCGTCACTGCTGCAGCTGAAGATCCTCCAGGCACTTTGATGGAACAGCTGAAAATGGGCGGAATCATGGTTGTGCCTGTGGGTCAGTCCGATGCGGTTCAACACCTGATTGTCGTGCGCAAAACACCTCAAGGCACTGAATACGAAGAATTGAGGCAAGTTCGCTTTGTTCCCTTGCTCGAAGGCTTGGGAAAGGACGGATAAGCTGCTATAGTCCACCCATAAAGCGTTGGAGCAACCAATGCGTGCCCACGGCAGACTGAGGACAAGCAGATGACCCATGCCATTCCGCGCAGCCGCGCGCGCCTTTTACTGATGACTGCGACCGCAATGGTCGCTTTGACCGCATGCGGCCAACCACTGGATTTCGACCTTCGCGGTGGCTTGGGCGACTTCAGCACTGCAGAGGCTGCCACAGGCGTCGCCACGGCCGATCGGCCCAATCCGGATGCGCGTGGTATTATTTCATATCCAAACTATCAGGTGGCTGTTGCTGAACGCGGCGACACAATAGAATCAGTCGCTCAGAGGCTCGGCGTCAGCGCACCGGAATTGGCGCGCTTCAATGGCATTGCCCCGAATGTACCCTTGCGCAGCGGCGAAGTGATTGCCTTGCCCAACAGGGTCGCAGAATCCTCGCCAGCAACAGGTGCGGCCGGATCAGGCGCGATACAGAACAGTGGCGTCGACATAGATACGTTGGCCGGGGATGCCATCGATCGTGCTCCTGAAACGCAAGGCGTCCGGACTGCGGCTCTGCCGCCCGCTCAGACAGCACCAGCACCTCAAACCGGCGATGAACCGACGCGCCACAAGGTCGAGCGTGGAGAAACGGCATATACCATCGCGCGCCTATACAAGGTTCCCGTGAAATCTCTAGCCGAATGGAACGGTCTGGGGTCTGATTTTGCCATCCGCGAAGGCCAATTCCTTCTTATTCCAGTGGCAAAACAATCCGCTCCGGCAACTGTTCCGGAAGCTTCGGCAGGTGCCGCTGCCGTTACACAACCCGGCGCCGGTTCACCGACACCAACACCGCCGAGCGCCACAAAACCGCTTCCTGAACCGGAATCGACTGCCATCGCAACGCCACCTCCAAAAGTAGACGTGGGCGCACAAACGAAATCCACGTCAGACGCAGCCATGGTTTTCCCGATCGACGGTTCAATCATTCGGGAATACGCCAAAGGCAAGAATGAAGGTATCAACATCAAAGGCAAGGCAGGGACAGAGGTAAAAGCTGCAGATGACGGTACTGTTGCCGCCATCACAAAAAGCGCCGATGGTGTGCCGATTGTCGTGATCCGCCACGATCCTGAATTGCTGACAGTCTACGCCAATGTTACGGATGTTTCCGTCAAAAAAGGTAACCAGGTCACACGCGGGCAATCGATCGCCGAACTGCGCGACGGTGATGAAGCTTACGTACACTTCGAAGTGCGCAAAGGTTTCGACAGTGTCGATCCGATGCCCTACCTAAGGTGACATCACTGCCACTTTAAGAGAGCAAAACTTCCGAAAAATAACAGACGGCTATCCTGCGTAGTCAATGTAAATATACGCCATTTCGAGACCAGATCTCGCAACACCGCAAATCCAGTCGATGTGCGGCTGTGAGGTGTACGACCTACAGAGAAGACACAGTTCCAATAGCGCGACATGGCGGCCATTATGCGATCGAAACAAGGGGGTATCAACTTGGCAAAGATACGCCCAGACGACCCGCTAGATCCGTGAAGTATTGCCAGGCAACGCGACCGGATCTTGATCCGCGCGTCGCTTGCCATTCAATCGCTTCGGCGCGCATATCTTCATCGCTGATTTGGACGCCAAAAGCTGTGCAATAGCCCCGGATCATCTCCAGATACTGGTCTTGATCACAGGGATGAAAACCTAACCACAACCCGAAGCGATCAGAAAGAGACACCTTCTCCTCAACCGCTTCTGACGGATTAATTGCATTGCTGCGTTCATTTTCTATCATATCGCGTGGCATCAAATGCCGCCTGTTTGAAGTGGCGTAAAGGACAACGTTGTCCGGCCGTCCCTCGATCCCACCATCCAAAACAGCCTTGAGGCTTTTGTAGTGGGCGTCGTCATGCCCAAAACTGAGATCATCGCAAAACAGGATAAACCGGTAGGGCGCGTCCCGCAGTAGGTTCAGCAATCGACCGACAGAGGGTAAGTCTTCGCGATGCAATTCAATGATCCGCAGATTTTCATGCTTTGCATGAACTGCGCCGTGTATCGACTTTACAAGGCTGGATTTTCCCATGCCTCGCGCACCCCAAAGCAAAGCATTGTTTGCGGGCAGACCGCGGGCAAACTGATCCGTGTTCGCCAGCAGCGTATCCCGGGAACGATCCACACCAATAAGCAAAGACAAGTCGATCTGCGCGACCTCAGTCACAGGCTCCAACCGATCCGGGCCAACGTGCCAGACAAAGGCAGAAACCCCTGAAAAGTCGGGGGTCGGCTGTGGCACCGGCGCTATCCGCTCCAGCGCTGCCGCGATCCTTTCGATCGGGTTGTCGCTCACGTAAGCTCATCCTCGTCGTCGTAATAGCCCTCTGCCCGCAGACGTGCTTCTCTCTTTGTCTCAACGCGCCGCACTAGAAAGATCGACATTTCATAAAGCCCGTAAACCACCACGAACAGGATGCCTTGGGTAATCACATCGGGTGGTGTCACCAATGCTGCCAAGACCAAAATCGCAACGACAGCGTATTTGCGCACATTGGCCAGTCCTTCGGCGCTGACCAAGCCCGCTTTGCCCATTAAGGTAAGAAGCACCGGCAATTGGAAACACAAGCCAAAAGCCATGATGAATTTCAAAGTTATATCGAGTGACTCATTGACCTTGCCGAAAAAGGTGATGCGCACCCCGTCTTTGGTTTCCGGAACTACGGCTGCATCGGAAGGTAAGTCCGACACTGTTCCCGACAGCAAGTTTGCAAAGATCGAAGACACATCGGCAAATCCCAAGAAGAATTGCATCGCGAGTGGGGTCACTACCAAATGCGCAAAAGACGCGCCAAGAAAGAACATCACCGGGGACGCCAGCAAGAAGGGTAGAAAGGCGCCTTTTTCCGCCTTGTAAAGTCCCGGCGCCACAAACCGCCACATCTGAAACCCGATCACCGGAAAGGCGAGAGCAAAGCCAAACACCATCGAAATTCGGAAAAGCGTAAACAGGTATTCTTGCGGTGATGTATATTGCAAAGTTGGGGCCGGATCGCCCAAGTCCCGCAATGTGGCCTCGATTGGGCCCAACAAATATTGCAAGATTGGCTCCGCCAATACGAAAGCCAGGACAATACCCACCAGAAACGCGAGCACGGACCGGATCAGTCGTGTGCGCAGTTCCGCAAGGTGCTCGATCAGCGGCGCTGCGCTGTCGTCAATGTCATCAGATGCGCTCATGTGTCACTCTTCGCAGGGGGTGTGGGCTCCGCATCACGCGCCTCTTCAAGCTTCGCCGCTGCGGCTTGCGCTTCTTGCGCCTCTTTCATCTTTCGATCTGCAGCAGCACGGGCAGTTGCCGCCTGAATTTTCTTGGTCTGTTCGGCGCGTTTGGCAGCCAGCTTTCCAGTCTCGCTTTCCGGATCGAGTTTGCCGAGATCCGAGGCTGCGGATTTAACCCCATCCATGGCTGAATTGATTGGGTTTGTGGCCGCTTTGAAGCCTTTGGCCACGTCTTTCATGCCGGTTTCATCTGCCGCATCGTTCATTGCGCGGCTGAACTCGCGCGCCATGCCCTTTGCCTTGCCAACTGCCTGCCCCGCTTTACGGAACAGCACAGGCAAATCTTTCGGGCCCACCACGATCAGAGCGACGATGCCAATGACCAGCATCTCCGTCCAGCCAATATCGAACATCTTTTAGACCTTGTCTTTTTCGGTCTCGGGGGTCACGTCCTTGACTTCTTCAGAGGCGTTGGCAATCTCGTCCTGCCCTTCATTTATGCCTTTCTTGAAGGAGGTAATCCCTTTGCCGACTTCTCCCATCAGGCTAGAAATCTTACCCCGCCCAAAGAGTACCAGCACCACAACCGCAATCAGCAAAAGGCCCGGCAGGCCAATGTTGTTTAACATCTTCGTTCTCCCTTATCTCTTGCGTTTGACTTAAAAACGCTCACGTCGTCTGAAGCTCTACGAATTTCTGGTCCTGGCTGAAAGCCTTCAAGCCGGGTCAGGCACCGCAATTGGCTCGCAATAACGATAAAAATCTAACCTTGCGCACCCAACTGACAGGTTTATGTCAGTTGCTCCCTGTCATGTCCATGCGCATCGCAAAACAATGAAAGGAATCAGTTATGCGCATATTTCCCTTTTTCATCCCCCTTATCGCGTTTGCCGCAGCAGATTTGGCGAGGGGCGGGTCTGGCAGTGGCCAGATTGCCGAAATCGTCACTTACAAACTCAAAGAAGGCATCGCGACGCAAGACGCCCTGGCCGCAGCACAGAAAACCGAAGCCTTTTTGCGCAGTACCGGGGCGGTTGTGTCGCGCAGCCTGTCCGTGGATGAAAACGACGTATGGACCGACCACATCCTCTGGACGTCACTGGCAGCGGCCAAGGCAACCGAAGCCCAAGCCATTCAACGCCCTGAGTTCGCAAAGTTTTTCGCGATGATGGCCGATGAAACGGTCGAACTTCGCCACGCACGGGTCGTGATGCAGATGGACTAGATCACGTCCCGGTGGCAGTGTCTCGCCATGCGCCGTACTGATCGCCTATTTGACATTATCCAAATCCTGCGTGACGGGAAATTGCACCGCGCGCAGGACATTGCAGAGCGGCTTGAAGTTTCCACCCGCACAATCTACCGCGACATGGACACATTGGCCGCATCAGGTGTCCCGTTTTAGGGCGAACGTGGTGTTGGGTATCTCATCCCCTCCGCCATCACACTGCCGCCTTTGACGTTGACGGTCGAAGAGCTTGAAGCCCTGAACCTCGGAATGGCTATTGTGGCAGAAGCTGCGGATCATGACCTTAAATCCGCAGCATTGAGC
>NZ_JBGCEQ010000016.1:0-89784 GCF_045106495.1 Roseobacter sp. | reverse complement strand
CCAGGTCATCTGCGGTTGCTGAGAGGCTTTGTTGTCCAGCACAATCTGACGCAATCGCTGCCGAACTGTAGAGCTGTCGGTCGAAAAATCCCGTGTTTTCAAATTAGCAAGACTGTCCGATTTCCAAAAAGTCAGGGCGGCGTCATTTCCCCACCACATCGCATATCTGTCCAGATCGAAGATCCAGACGGGAGCTGACAATCTGCGCAATGCTGCAACATAGGAAATATCGGGTATGTTCAATTTTGCCATCGAGCCACCGGTAACCTACCCATTCTGTCTGGAGTAGCGAAAAGCAACCCTCTCATACTCAATGCAACAAAAGAACCCCTTTGTTCTTTGGCCTTCTATAGTTGCATATTGAACAGACTAATTCTTTCCGTAAGTAAGGCAACGATTTGAGCTGTGCCGAAGTAGTTATTTCAGCACCGCGAGCGCTCCACGCCTCTAGTTTCCGCGGCACGTCTTATTCTTGCGTCCCTATGCGGCGATACTTTGACTAGGCGAACAATCAGCAATCAATGGTGTTTTGGCGTTCCCAATCGGTCAAATGATGTGTGAACTGGTTCCATTCACGCAAGCGTAGTTTGACATAGGCTTGCAAGAATTCCTCACCCATGGCTTGGCCCAGCGCCTTATCCTTTTTCAATTCGCGAATAGCGTCGAGCATGTTCAAGGGAAGTTTTTTCGCGCCCCTGACCTTATGCCCTTCGGTGTACATGTCAATGTCGAGCCGCTTTCCCGGATCAAGCTGGCGCTCTACCCCGTCCAGCCCTGCTGCCAGTAAAACGGCTTGCAAAAGATAAGGGTTAGCGGCCCCATCCGCCAAACGAAATTCCAGACGGCCCCCGTCGGGAATGCGAACCATATGCGTGCGGTTGTTGCCACCGTAGGTCACCGATGAAGGCGACCATGTGGCCCCTGACAGCGTCGCTGGAGCATTGATGCGTTTGTAACTGTTCACGGTGGGATTTGTGATGGCGCACATGGCAGCGCCATGTGTCATCAACCCCCCCAAAAAGTGATAGGCGGTTTGCGACAAACCCATTTCGTCTTCATCGCTGGCAAAGACACAGGTTTTGCCATCTGTGGTCCAAACCGAATGATGCACATGACAGCCATTGCCTGTCAGGTTTGAGAAAGGTTTTGGCATGAAAGTGGCGCGCAGCCCGTGTTTTTCGGCGACGGCCTTGACCATGAACTTGAAAAACGCATGCTGGTCTGCCGTTTGGAGACAATCACCAAAGTCCCAGTTGATCTCGAACTGGCCATTGGCGTCCTCATGGTCGTTTTGATACGGTTTCCAACCGATGGTGATCATTGCTGCGCATATCTCGGAAATCACATCGTAGCGACGCATCAGCGCGCTTTGGTCATAGCAAGGTTTTTCCTGGGTATCCCTGTCATCTGATATCGCATCCCCTTCGTCCGAGATCAGATGAAATTCCGGCTCGACGCCCGACATCATTTTGAAACCAAGACTTTCCGCACGGGCAATGAGAGTCTTCAGAACGTTACGCGGTGCTTGCGCGACCGGGGCGCCGTCCATCCAGGGATCTCCTGCGATCCAAGCAACTTCAGGTTTCCAAGGCAGTTGAATGACCGACTCTGCATCAGGCATGACAAACATATCAGGATGCGCTGGCGTCATATCCAACCAACTGGCAAAGCCAGCAAATCCAGCGCCAGACTTTTGCATGTCGCCGACCGCTTCTGCCGGAACCAGCTTTGCACGCTGCACCCCAAAAAGATCTGTGAAGTTGAAAAGAAAAAAGCGAACGCCCTTGTCAGCTGCAAATTTTGCAAGGTCAGTGGCCATTTGAATTCTCCATTTATCTATTGTCTGTCGTCTGAACCGGGAATCCAGCTGGTTCCGGCAAGCGGCACGCCCGCCATCGCGGCGGCTTCGATGGTCAAAGCGCAGAGGTCTTCCGGTTCAAGGTTGTGCACATGGCTTTTACCGCAGGCGCGCGCGATGGTTTGCGCTTCCAGCGTCATGACTTTGAGGTAATTTGCCAATTGTCGCCCCGCCACCACTGGATCAAGGCGTGCCGCCAATTCCGGGTCTTGCGTCGTTATGCCCGCCGGGTCGCGCCCTTCATGCCAGTCGTCATAAGCGCCTGCCGTTGTGCCCAGCTTCTGATACTCTTCTTCGTAAACCGGATCGTTGTCGCCCATTGCAATCAATGCCGCCGTGCCGATGGATACGGCGTCCGCCCCTAGAGCAAGCGCTTTTGCCACATCAGCGCCGGTTCTGATCCCTCCGGACAGAACCAGTTGTACCTTGCGGTGCACGTCCATATCTTCCAGAGCCCGAACAGCGGGACGAATACAGGCTAAGGTCGGTTGTCCGACGTGTTCGATAAAAACATCCTGTGTTGCCGCCGTGCCTCCCTGCATTCCGTCTAGCACCACCACATCTGCACCCGCCTTGATTGCAAGGGTCGTGTCAAAATAGGGACGCGCACCGCCAATCTTGACGTATATCGGTACTTTCCAACCAGTAATCTCACGCAATTCCAATATCTTGATTTCAAGATCATCCGGCCCGGTCCAGTCGGGATGCCTGCAGGCCGACCGTTGATCGATACCCTTTGGCAAGGTGCGCATCTGCGCCACCCGGTCAGATATCTTCTGCCCCAAAAGCATACCTCCACCGCCGGGCTTTGCGCCTTGGCCCACGACGATCTCAATGGCATCTGCCTTACGCAGGTCATCCGGGTTCATACCATAGCGCGACGGCAGGTATTGATAGACTAACTTCTTGGAATGGCCACGCTCTTCCGGGGTCATGCCTCCATCGCCGGTTGTCGTGGAGGTGCCCGCGGCATTAGCCCCTCGTCCCAATGCCTCTTTGGCTTGACCGGATAGCGACCCAAAACTCATCCCGGCCACGGTGGTGGGGATGTCCAATTCAATCGGGTTTTCGGCGTACCGATCGCCCAGTGTCACATGAGTATCGCAGCGCTCACGATAGCCCTCCAGCGGGTAGCGCGACATTGACGCGCCTAAAAACAGCAAATCATCAAAATGCGGCACCTTGCGCTTGGCTCCGCCACCTCGGATGTCGTAAATGCCGGTCGCTGCGGCACGTCGAATATAGGATGTTGTGTAATCGTCAAAGGTCGCCGATTTGACCGGATGGGTAGGGGGCGTTTTGTCCATCAATACGCTCCCGCGTTGTCAACATCGAAATTGTAAAGCTTCCGAGCGGACCCGTAGCGCCGAAAGTCCTGCGGGTTGGCATCTGCCTCGGCCTCTTGCAGTAAACGGGCGAGCGTTTCCACATGCTCGGGACGCATCTCCTTCTCCACACAGTCGGCGCCGAGTGATTTGACCGACCCGCGCACAAAAATCTGCGCTTCGTAAAGGCTGTCTCCCAGGGCGTCTCCGGCATCTCCCAGAACAACCAGAGTTCCAGCCTGTGCCATAAACGCACTCATGTGCCCGATCCTGCCGTGTACAACTATATCGATGCCTTTCATGGATATGCCGCAACGGCTCGAGGCGTCGCCCTTGATCACCAGCAATCCACCGTGAGCCGTGGCGCCAGCATATTGACTGGCATTCCCTTCGATCACAACCTTGCCTGACATCATGTTTTCAGCGACGCCAGGACCAACCGATCCCGCAACCCGAACCGTTGCCTGCTGGTTCATACCTGCGCAATAGTACCCGGTGGAGCCCCGCACCGTGACCTCGATCGGCGCATCCAGACCGACAGCAATCGCATGACTGCCGCGCGGATTTGTGATCTCAAACGAGGTGTTTGCGCCCGCGCCCTGCGCTTGAAGGGTGGCATTGACCGCACGCAACTCCATGGCGGTCAGATCAAGCGTTTGCATGGTCAATGTTCCCAGAAATAGACAGTTGCAGGCTCAGGCTCCCAAACCCGGGCTTGTTCGATACCCGGCAAATTCACCAGGGCCCGATATTCGGATCCAAAAGCCACGTATTGCTCAGTTTCAGCCAGCACCGCCGGTTTGCAGGCAATCGGATCCCGCAAAACACCAAAACCGTTCTTCGTCCCGACAACAAAGGTATAAAACCCATCGAGATCGGCGATGCCCGCCTCCAAAGCTTCGCCCAGGTTTGCGCCTTCGCGCATCTTCCATGTCAGGTATGCTGCGGCTACTTCTGAATCGTTTTCGGTCTCAACATGAACACCTTGTTTGCGCAGTGTTTTGCGCAATGCGTTGTGGTTCGACAAGGATCCATTGTGCACCAGACATTGATCTGTGCCTGTTGAGAAAGGATGCGCGCCCAAAGTCGTAACAGCACTTTCGGTCGCCATCCGCGTGTGTCCAATCCCATGACTGCCACTCAAGGCCGGGATATTGAACCTTTCGGCCACCGATTGCGGTAGTCCGACTTCCTTGTAGATCTCAATCGCCTCACCTGTCGACAGGATACGCACGCCTTCGGTGGCGCGAATATGGGCGCATACCGCCTCGGTTTGTTCCGCCGTACATGTCACAATCGCGTGTGTATCTTTTTGCACAATGTCAACATGCAACGCGTCTGAAAGTAGCGGAAAAGACGTGTCAGGATCAGGTGCTTGTATGGTGATTTTGACACCGCCATCACCGCCACGGTACACAGCGATACCGGCACTATCAGGGCCCCTGTCAGTCATTGTGACCAACATATCCGTCAGCATTTCCCCCAGCGCGTTTTCCAGCACTTCATCTTTAAGAAACAAGCCAACTATCCCGCACATTGCATCACCTCATCCAACCGTGGAGATGCTATTCAACAATTTTGACTTTGTGCAGCCTAAGTTTACCCAAAAGAATATTTTTTTCTTATTAGTAAGAAATTTCTCGTCAATTTTCCTCGGGGTAACAAATGATGGACAAATATTGCGCAGGTAATTGAACCATTTTTTCTGGGCCATGCGGCGCGTCCGCATCAAAGATCAGACTGTCTCCCGGCTCAAGCAGGTATTTGGTGCGCCCATGCCGGTATTCCAACCGGCCTTGCAACATATAGAGAAATTCTGTCCCGTTGTGTTGGAACGTCGGGAAAACATCAGATGCTTCGGTCAAATGGATCAGATAAGGCTCCACTGAAACGCCGGACGCGCCTGCGATATTGCCCAGTAGGCTGTACTGATGCCCGGATCGCGTGCCAGCCCGGTCGGCTTCGACCCCTGTTCCCGATTTCACATGCATCGCTTCTCGGGTTTCCTCGAAGCCCTTGAACAGCGACGTTACAGGTACGCTCAAGGCTTGCGACAAGGCCTGGAGCGTGTGCAAGGACGGGGCAGTTTGACCATTCTCGATTTTCGAGAGCATCCCATTGGAAATCCCCGCTTCGGCTGCCAGTTGTGAGATGTTCAGCCCCTTCTGACGCCGCAGGTTCCGCGTTTGCCGACCGACCGCAGTCAACAAGTCTCGATCGCTGAATTCGGCCGTTTTATGGGGGTCTTGCTGAAATTGGTCGGGCATTGCGTGAGCGTGGCACATGCGATTGAAGCTCTCAACAACAAAGGCTGTGACAGGTCACCGGCGTTCATGGCCTTGGTCAACATATGATACGTCATTTTTGGTCAATCGCACCACCAATCCGCGCAATACTCCCGCTTGGTTCAGGTCGATACGGTGCAGCGGAATAGAGCCAATTCGGATCATGGTTCTTGCATTCCCATATGGCTGTTTCGCTGGAGCAATCCAGATGCAAGATGTTTTATACCTTTACGCTCGGCTCACCAAAATTGTGGTCAAATGCGCCTTTGGCAGCTGGACACTGCGGCATTTTGCTCACATGCGGGAAAAGCCTACAAGATGGTCGAAAGGTTGGTAAACTTGCAAAAGCAAGATCATCGCTTTTTTCTATGGCAACACGTCCCTGTTCGTTACAGCGGGTAAAACAATTTGGGCGGGAGCCGAGATGTTCATAACAAGACGACAATTTGGCTTTTCACTCCTCGCCTCAAGTTTGACCGCTTGCAGCACAACCGGATCATCAAATTCGACCAGCCGTAAACCCAGAACGGAACTGCCCTCAAATCTGCGACCTGTTGCAAACTCGGGATACGCTGGCTGGGTGGCCTCATTCCGGTCCCGCGCTTTGGCACAAGGCATCACAGAGGCGACTTTGAACGAAGGTTTCGCCGGAACAGGCTACCTGCCGGGTGTAGTCAAACGGGACCGGAATCAAACAGAATTCAAACGCAGTTTGGAGGACTACCTCGCAATTGCCGTATCCGATGAGCGCGTTAGCAAAGGTCGGGCTGCCTACTCAAGGCATGGCACAACCTTGAAAGCGCTAGAAAACACATATGGCGTTGACGCAACGATCATTACAGCAATCTGGGGCCTGGAAAGTTTTTATGGCGACCGTCGCGGCAACGTGCCTGTCATATCCGCGACCTCGACCTTGGCTTATGACGGACGCCGTGGAGCCTTTTTTGAAAAGCAACTGATCTCCGCTCTGAAAATCCTCCAAAGCGGTGATACAACAGCCGATCGTCTGGTCGGCAGCTGGGCGGGTGCCATGGGTCACACTCAGTTTATTCCGACTTCTTATCAAGCGTTTGCCGTCGATTTCACGGGCGATGGAAAGCGGGATATCTGGTCGGATGATCCCAGTGACGCGCTTGCCTCTGCGGCCGCCTATCTTGCGCGCAATGGCTGGACGCGCGGGTTAAGTTGGGGCCGCGAAGTGGCACCCAATACGACCAACGGATCCATTCTTCAGCCCCAACCCGGCGGGCCGCGTTTTTCCGTGACAAGCAATTTTCGGGTAATCAAGCGCTACAACAATTCTGATGCATATGCCATTGGTGTAGGTCATCTTGCTGACCGGATCGGGGGCGCGGGCCCGCTGGTTTCCACGTTTCCACCGGATGAAAACGGAATGACCAAAGCCGATCGCCAGGCCCTTCAAGAGGCTCTGACAGCCCGAGGTTTTGATACCCAGGGCAGCGACGGCGTAATCGGACCGAACACGCGCAAAGCGATCAGCGCGTTTCAGACCAGCCGCGGTCTACCCGCTACGGGTGAGCCTTCGTTGTCGTTGTTGCGGCAATTGCAGTAACTATTTTTGCCTGGACATTTATTCGGTAGCAGGGAAATTGAGTTATTTTGCCTGCCGCATTTCTGCGTTCCTGCGGCTGTCGCGCACCAGTGAGAACGAGTAAAGACACAGGGCCAGCCAGATCAAAGGAAACGCAATCATACGCGCCTTTCCAAACGGTTCCCCGAATACGAAAACCGCGACCAAAAATATCATGGTTGGCGCGATGTATTGAAGCATCCCGATCGTGGAAAGGCGCAGCAGTTTCGCGCCATTTGCATAGAGCAACAAGGGAACCGCAGTCACAACGCCGCAGCCAAGAAGTAACCAGGTATCTATGGGCGAGCCCGCAAGGAAATGCCCTTTTCCCAAGTAACTCAAATACAAGACATAGCCGAAAGCGGGTGGGGCCAGAAGAAGAACCTCCAGAAGAAAGCCCTGATTGGGACCAACAGGCAAGGATTTCTTGAAGTATGCGTATAGCCCCCAGGTCAGCGTCAATCCAACGGCGACAATGGGTAATCGACCCGTCTCAACGGTTAGGATCACAACGGCCGCGCCCGCAAGAAGAATGGCCAGTCATTTGATGCCATCTAGTTTTTCACCCAACAGGGCAGCACCCAGAAAGACGCTGAAGATAGGGTTGATGTAATAGCCCAAGGCGGCATCCAGAGCGTTCCCGGACACAATTGCCCAGATGTAGATGGTCCAGTTCGTTGAAATCAACGCCGCCGTAATGAGTGCCATCCCCAGAGTTTTGGGGGACCGCAACGCCGATTTGATGTCATCGGTGCGACGCAACACAACCAAAACGGTGGCCGCAATCGGAATGGACCACAAAATGCGATGCGCCATTACTTCTACCGGTGCGACATGCGAGAGCGCCTTCATGTAAATCGGCAGAAATCCCCAGAGAAAATAAGCGCCTATTGCGAAACCAAAACCACGCGCGCTGTCAGTATCCGCAACTTTCACTCGAAAACCCCGTGCCTATCGCCTACACGCCTCATGGCGTACAGGCTGATAATCACGGAAGCCACCAGATCGCAATCCGTCCTGCGACCACTAGGGAAGCCGACGCCGAGATCAGGCCTTGAGGATCGGGTGCAGCACAACTCTCGATTGCATCGGAACACGGTCGTATAAGTCAATCATTTGATCATTGACCAACCGGGCACATCCGTTGGATACGCGCCTGCCAATAGTCTGAGGCTCATTTGTGCCATGAACCCGCAAAAAGGTGTCGCCGCGTCCCGGTTGAAAAAGATACAGGCCACGCGACCCAAGCGGATTGTTCAACCCGCCAGGCAGCCCATCTTTGTACTTTTCGTAGCTTTCGGGGTCGCGCTCGATCATTTCGGGGGTCGGGGTCCAACTTGGCCACTCTTTTTTGGCGCCCACATAGAACTCACCGGCTTCGTAAAGCGCCGTACGGCCAATGCCCACGGAATATCGGATCGCTTTTTTCTTGGGCAACGTCCAATAGAGGGCGTATTGGCCCGGATCCACATGGATTTCATACGGAGCGAAATCATTTTTGATCCGCACTTCCCGCGGCAAGAACTCTTCTGGCATGTTGTAATCCGGGAGTTGCCTCGGAATAGCAGCCCCTGCATCCTTCGCATCAAACAACACCACACCGCACCCGGCACCAATCAAAAACTCACGACGTTTCACCCAACTCACTCCAATTTAACATCGCAGCGTGACACGCTGCTTTTGAACCACAATTCAGCGCGTATCCACCACCATTGGATTGGCAAAAAAAATGTTCACCTGCGCCCGTGAGCACAGAGATAACCAAAATCTTGTCAATGAAGTGTGAAGCGATGGCCTATCAGACGGCGACGAAAGTCCCGGAAATTAAGACAATTTGGAAAGGTTCTCAGAGCAAAGTTCGTGCTTGGGTGATCGGTGCAGCGTACTGATCGTTTTATCCCATTGGTTTATCAGAAAAAACGCCGCGCTTGGGGGTTCAGTAGTCTAAGCAAGACCATGGCCTCGATCAAAACGTGGTCGGGGTGGTCATCTCGCACACCCCGACGCTCAAATTTAGTTTAAGGCAACAAGACTTTATCGATGACGTGAATAACACCGTTGGAGGCTTCGACATCTGCGCTGATCACATTGGCGTTTTCAACTTTGACACCGTCGCGTCCATCCACATCAACTTCTTTGCCGTTGACGGTCGCAACACTTAGCTCTTTTCCGGCGATATCTGCTGCCATCACTTTGCCCGGAAGGACGTGGTAGGTCAGGATTGCGGTCAACTGGTCTTTGTTTTCAGGTTCCAAAAGAGTTTCAACTGTTCCTTCCGGTAGGGCCGCAAATGCTTCGTCTGTCGGCGCAAACACCGTGAAAGGACCGTCGCCTTTCAGCGTATCGACCAAATCAGCCGCGCTCACAGCTGCGACGAGCGTGTTGAAAGAGCCTGCGGATTGCGCAACCTCAACGATATCGGGGTCTTTAGGTGCAAGTGTAGCGCAACCTGAGACGGCAAGTGCGATGGCGACAACAGATGCCTTGAATACTGAGCGGAACTTCATGGGATGGGTCCTCCTTGGGTCATTAAGTGTGCTTTGTGCACACGATCGTGACTGTGGAAATGTGGCAAAATCATCAAATGGCAACATTCTTGTGGAATTTTTTCACACTCGCCATAAAGTTAGGCGAATGATCGCGCGTGACCCCTTTTCCAAATCCGGTCTTTTTGACCGTTCACTGAGGCGTATTCTCAGACCGCTTGTTCGCGCCCTCATCGCTCAGGGCGTGACAGCGCCTGCGCTCTACAATATCGTCAAACAGACCTATGTGGACGTCGCATCGCACCAACTTGGCGACGCTGCCACAGACAGCAGGATCAACGTGATGACCGGCGTGCACCGCCGAGATGTGAAAGAGTTCCGCAATCGCGACCCGTCCGAAGACACAGGCGTCAGCAGCAAAGTATCAATTCTTTCTTCGGTGGTCGGACGCTGGTTGTCAGAGCCAACGTACCTGCGCAACGGCGATCCTGCCCCCCTGATGCGATTTGGGACCGAGCCGCCCAGTTTCGAGACGCTTGTACAGTCTGTCAGCCGCGACATCCGTCCGCGCACTGTTTTGGATGAATTGTTACGGCAAGGGGTTGTAACCCTTGGGAAAGATCATGTGAAACTTGTGCTCGATGGGTTGGTTGGCGCCGCAGATACGGATCAAAAACTGCATTTCTTTGCGCAAAACCTTGGCGACCACATGCAGGCTTCGGTAGACAATCTGCTCTCTGAGACGTCTCCGCACATGGAAAGAGCGGTTTACTACAACAGCCTATCGGCGCAATCCATAACCGACATCGAAAAAGAGGCCCGAAAACTGGGAAATGACACTCTGCGAAAGATAAATTCGCTTGCCGTCCGACGTCAGTCTCAAGACGTTGAACAGGGATCTGGCGCTCATCGATTCCGGTTTGGCCTCTTTTTTTACAAAGAAGACGAAGACGCGAAAGAACAAGGAACAATGCCCGATGACGACCAGTAAACTGTCGCGCCGTACTGCTTTGGCAGCTGGTCTTTCAACTGCGATGTTCCCGAATGCTCTGTGGGCGCAAGCATCCACAAGAGAGGTTGAAGGCGGCATCGGCGGTACTGGTATTGTCGGTGTGATCACAGATTTCGATCGTCTGGTCGTGAGCGGCAATCAACTCGGCGTAGACGCCAATACGCGCCTGTCGGACGGTTTTGGCGAGGTCGATAGGACGTCTCTGCGTCTTGGTGATAGTCTCACTATCGAGGCTGCCGGGCCGCCTGACGCTCTTCTGGCACGCCGTATACATGTGACGCACCCGCTGGTCGGAGCCATCGGCGCGATCTTGGCTGGTGGATCACGATTGACAGTCAACGGCGTCGAAGTAGTGCTACCGGACCCAGAACCGACCCTGGCGATTGGCAAACGGGTGGCGGTTGCAGGTCTCTGGCAGGGAGCATTCGTCATTGCCAGCCGGGTTTCACAGGCCCAATCGGACAGGGACTTGATCTCAGGTGACGTGCGCCGATCATTTGGCAGAGTTCAACTGGGGCCCATCGCCATGCGCGGGCGCGGCATCACAGGCCTACCCAACGGATCCTTCGCCACCGCATCGGGCCAATACGACCCTGAGCGCCAACTGTTCCGGGTAGAAGCGTTGACACCCAACCGTTTCACCGAGGCAGCTGGCTCCTTGGGTCGCTTGTCAATTGAAGGCTATCTGGAACCTACGCCAACTGCGCCAGGATATCGCGTGTCGGGATTGGGCCACAGCTTTGCCCGCAACCTGCAACTTTCCCGATACAAAGATGTACGCGTTCTGTTCAACGGCGCTTACACCGGCAAATTTGCAGCTAACCGCGCCCTGGTTTTGCCGGACAATGTCCAGGCGCGCCGATCGCTTCTGGCTTCCTTCAGCCGAACGGCTGGGTAACAATCTGGGCAGAATGGTCTTTGTCCTCATATCCTAATCGCCTGGAATAACCCACTGATCTGAAATTTAAGATTCGCTGTTTTGATAAGAACTCGGATCCTAAAACACGAAGAAGATTGGCAGTCATCAATCCTTCGTTGTGATCCAAGACGAGACGGCAAAGCGGATACCATGTAGGTCAAATCACAAGTCGATTATTATTTGTGCATGTGTTCAATTATTAGTCATATCTGGTCCAAGTGGCAGTAATTCAAGCAGGTTTGAAATGCGCCCTCTGGAAAATTGCCGGGTCTTGCGTCGAAGTGGCGATGCCTCTTGGGGCAAGAACGCCGCGCGGCGGGCCATCCTGACAGATATTTCCCGCCTCGCGACCACAACATCACTGCTGCGGTTCCTGACTATAACGGTTGGGCCGTTGAGGGAAGCGCTGCCGGCGGCTCCTGACCGATCCGCAGCGACAACAGGGACTAGATATTTATGGCTAACAAGCTGAAACTTACCGCACTGACTGCCGCAGCCCTAATGGGCACTTCTGCGATGGCTTTGGCGGAATGCGAAGCACCGATCAAGGTCGGTGTACTGCATTCGCTTTCTGGAACGATGGCGATCTCGGAAACAACTCTCAAAGACACAATGCTGATGCTCATTGAAAAACAAAATGCCGCCGGTGGTGTTTTGGGCTGTGAGATAGAAGCAGTTGTGGTCGACCCTGCTTCTGATTGGCCGCTGTTTGCCGAAAAAGCACGCGAACTTCTGACTGTTCATGAAGTGGATGTCATCTTTGGAAACTGGACGAGCGTCAGCCGCAAATCAGTACTTCCAGTCATCGAAGAATTGAACGGCTTGCTTTTCTACCCAGTTCAATATGAGGGCGAAGAAAGCTCCAAAAACGTATTTTACACAGGTGCCGCGCCCAACCAGCAGGCGATCCCTGCGGTGGACTATTTCCTTGAAGAACTGGGCGTCGAAAAATTTGCGCTGTTGGGCACGGATTACGTGTACCCGCGCACCACAAACAATATCCTTGAGCAGTACCTCAAAGACAACGGCATCGCAGAAGGCGATATTTTCGTCAACTACACACCGTTTGGGCATTCTGACTGGGCAACAATTGTTGCCGATGTTGTCGCTCTGGGCGAAGACGGCAAGCAGGTCGGCGTTATTTCCACAATCAACGGAGACGCCAACATCGGTTTCTACAAAGAGCTGGCTGCCGCAGGCGTTTCGGCTGATGACATCCCAGTGGTTGCCTTCTCGGTCGGCGAAGAGGAACTGTCAGGTTTGGACACGTCCAACCTGGTCGGTCACCTTGCAGCCTGGAACTACTTCCAATCGGCTGAAACAGACGTCAATGCAGAGTTCATTTCCGCCTGGAAGGAATTTGCCGGCGAAGAGCGCGTGACCAACGATCCGATGGAAGCGCATTACATCGGCTTCAACATGTGGGTCAACGCCGCAACTGAAGCGGGTACAACTGATGTCGATGCGGTTCGCTCGGCAATGTATGGTCAGGAATTCCCAAATCTGACAGGCGGCACGGCCGTTATGTTGCCAAACCACCATCTGGCCAAACCGGTTCTGATTGGCGAGATCACTGCAGACGGTCAATTTGACATCATCTCTCAGACCAAAGAAGTGCCGGGCGATGCATGGACCGACTTCTTGCCAGCGTCCAAAGTCCTGACTTCGGACTGGAAAGATCTGGGCTGCGGGATGTACAACACAGAAACAAAAACCTGCGTTCAGTTGACTTCTAACTACTGATCGCAATCTGCGGGGCCGTCTGGTTGCTGACGGCCCCGCAAACGACCAAAACCCCACCGAAAGCCCTGATTTATGCGCCGCCTCTTCCTCGCCATTGCCTTGTGTTTTGGCAGCGCCCTTTCCGCCCCCGCGCAGGAGATGCAGCAGATCCTGCAGATCCACGCCGATGAGGTCTCTAAGCCATCACGTAAAAGCGTTGGCGCGTTGCTCGAAGACCTAAGCGCTTCGGGTTTACCGCAAGTCACCGAATTTCTAGAAGAATGGGCGGCACGCAATGTCTGGAAACGCGACGACGGCGTTTTCTTCATTGCCACGGCGCAGGGCGATGAACTCTCACTCAGGGACATCGACACAGGTGATCAGACCACTGCCGCGAAATCCGGTTTCACCAACCTAAAACCCAATGGCGGCGTACGCCGCGTCATAGGTACCGCATTGGTGCAGTTTCAACTCGAAGATCCTGATCTGAACCGCCGCGAAACTGCCGTCGTCTCCATCGCCCGGCGCCCTGATGCATCGCAGCTTGCGCCGCTGCTCGCGTCAATCGACGGCGAACCAGATGCCGCCCTCAAAGCCCGCAAAACCCAACTTGCCAATTTTCTGACAGCGCGTTTTGGCGAAACACCCGAAGCGCGCATTGCGGCCATAGAAAGCCTATCTGAGGATACCAGCGTTGAAGCGCGCAGCGTTTTGAACCAGATATTGACCGCCACGCCCGGCGTCGCCACCACCACACCGGAAGGAAACATTGCCCGCATACTTGACCCAGGCCAAGCACCGGATGCTTTTTATGACCTATTGGTCGAAGCGCAGTTAGCTCCCCAACTCACGCCGCCCTCTGTCATTCGTGCCGCTTTAGAGGACAACATCCAGGATGGTCTGGTGGGCGGCATCCCTTTGGTGCAACTCTCAAGTAATGCATCCCGCGAGAGGGCTTATGCGCAATTGTCGAGCGATGGCATTGTCCCGCCGCTGGTCACTGCGGCGACGCGGGACACGGCATTGTCACTGCATGTATTTTACGAGCTCTACGCAGAAGACGACCCCACGATTACCGACGCGGCGCAAACCGCTCTTGCCTCTGTCGAACAGCGCGTCGGCGTGGCACAAACCGTTGATTTGGCATTGGATGGGCTGTCACTTGCGTCGATCTACTTTCTGGCTGCCATCGGACTGGCCATAACGTTCGGCGTAATGGGCGTCATTAACATGGCGCATGGCGAGTTTATCATGATGGGTGCTTACACCGGTTATGTGGTGCAACTCTTCATCCCGGATTACACCATATCCATCCTTGTCGCCCTGCCGTTGGCTTTCGCTGTCACATTTGGCGCCGGTGTTGCAATGGAACGGCTGGTGATCCGCCATCTCTACCACCGCCCGCTGGAAACTCTGCTGGCAACCTTTGGAATTTCAGTGGCCCTTCAACAACTGGCAAAAAACATTTTCGGCACACAAGCGCGGCCACTGACCTCACCGGATTGGTTGGATGGCGCTTGGGTTTTCTCCGATGTGATCCAGGTCAGCTACATCAGGATCGCCATCTTTGTCCTGGCGTTAATTTTCCTGACGCTGATTGTCTTTGTGCTGAAGCGCACGCGGCTGGGCCTTGAAGTACGCGCTGTGACGCAGAACCCTGGTATGGCAGCATCCATGGGGATCAACCCAGACCGCATCAACATGCTGACCTTCGGGCTCGGCTCAGGCATCGCCGGCATCGCCGGTGTTGCAATCGGGCTCTATGCGAAGGTCACGTCAGAGATGGGCTCGGAATACATCGTTCAGAGTTTCATGACCGTGGTGGTGGGCGGCGTCGGCAATGTCTGGGGCACTCTTGCGGGCGCTTCGATGATCGGCTTTTTACAGAAAGGCATCGAATGGTTGAACCCGTCCAATACGCTGGCCGCACAGACCTATATGATCCTGTTCATCATCCTCTTCATCCAATTCCGTCCCAAAGGCATTGTTGCGCCCAAGGGTCGGGCGGCGGCGGACTGATCCATGAAAAACACCTTCATCGCACAAAACCCTTCGGTCCTGTGGTTTCTCGCCGCCCTTGGACTTTTCACCCTTGTTGTCACTGTCATGTCAGAGGCGACAGGCGTGGGTCTCATCTCCACTTCCTTTGTTAAAACGCTGGGTAAAACTCTCTGCTTGTGCCTGATCGCCATCGCTATGGACGTGGTCTGGGGCTATTGCGGGATCCTGTCGCTGGGGCATTTCGCCTTCTTCGGAATTGGTGGATACGCGGTTGGCATGTGGCTGATGTATGCGCGCACCGAAGGCATTGTGCTGGAAAGCCTGTCGGGTCAGGTGATCCCGCCCACCCCACAGGAAATTTCCGATGCGATCGGCAATCAGATCTTTGGCGTGGTCGGCAGCTCCGAGTTCCCCTGGATCTGGGCCTTTTCAGATACATTGTTCCTGCAATTGCTGATGGTCGTGTTGATCCCCGGTTTGCTGGCACTTGTCTTTGGCTGGCTGGCCTTTCGGTCGCGTGTCACCGGTGTCTACTTGTCGATCCTGACCCAAGCCATGACGCTGGCTCTGGCGCTTTATCTTTTCCAGAACGACAGTGGCTTGCGCGGCAACAATGGCCTTTCCGGGCTGCAGAACATCCCCGGTTTTGAGACCACGCCGCAGGCCACTATTTCCATCGTCTTCTTTCTGGTTTCTGCTCTGGCACTGGCCTTGGGGTATGTGTTTTTCGCCTGGGTGATTTCCGGCAAGATGGGCAGCGTTATCAAAGGAATTCGCGACAATGAGGCCCGTGTGCGATTCCTCGGCTACCATGTGGAGAGCTACAAGCTCTTCATCTTTACCATCACGGCGATCATTTCTGGCATCGCAGGCGCGCTTTACTACCCGCAGGCGGGCATCATCAATCCTGGTGAAATTGCGCCCATCACCTCCATCTACCTCGCGGTCTGGGTGGCCATAGGAGGGCGCGGAAGGCTCTATGGCGCGGTCATCGGGGCCGCTTTCGTCTCCTTGCTTTCAAGTTGGTTTACTGGCGGTGGCGCTCCCGACATCGACCTGGGCTTCTATACCATTCAGTGGACAGACTGGTGGCTCGTCTTGCTGGGCCTATCGTTCGTTGCTGTCACGCTGTTTTTCCCAAAGGGCATTGGCGGGCTTTTTGATTACGTTGTGAGAAAACCCTCATGACCACGCTTCTGGAAGTTGACGGCGTCACGGTCACTTTTGACGGGTTCCGCGCGATAAACAGCCTGTCCATCCAGTTCGCTGAAACCGAATTGCGCGCCATTATTGGGCCCAACGGCGCAGGAAAAACCACTTTCATGGATATTGTCACCGGCAAAACAAAACCGGATGAAGGCCATGTAATTTGGGGTGAGCGCAATATCTCTCTTCTGGGGATGTCCGAAAGTGATATTGCAATGGAAGGCATTGGGCGAAAATTCCAAAAACCAACCGTGTTCGAAGCCCAGACTGTCAGACAAAACCTGGCCATGGCGCTGAAAACGCCACGCGGCCCGTTCGCCGTGCTAATGCACAAGAAAACCGCCGAGAACGCCGCCCGCATCGAAGAAATTGCGACGGAGATCGGATTGATCGACAGCCTTACCCGCGTTGCTGGAGAACTTAGCCATGGCCAGAAGCAATGGCTTGAGATCGGAATGCTGTTGGCACAGGACCCGCGCTTGCTTCTGGTGGACGAACCCGCCGCCGGCATGACCGTTGAAGAGCGCGAAAAAACCACCGACATTCTGAAACGCGCCGCCAAGACACGCGCGGTGGTTGTTGTGGAACATGATATGGAGTTTGTGCGTCGCCTGGACTGCAAGGTAACTGTGTTGCATGAAGGCTCCGTTCTCGCCGAAGGCAGTCTGGACCATGTGACGTCAAACCAAACAGTCATCGATGTATACTTGGGGCGTGGTCATGCTTAAAGTTGACCACCTCGACCTACACTACGGCCAAAGCCAGATCCTATATGACATTTCGTTGCAAGCGGCGCGTGGTGAAATAACCGCGCTGATGGGCAACAACGGGGTCGGCAAAACCAGCCTTCTCAAGGCCATTGCAGGGCGTCAAGCCGCCACAAATGGCGAGATATCTGTGGGCGATCAATCCTGGCGCAGGATTGCCGCGGTGATCGCCGCACGCGCCGGAATTGCCTATGTGCCGCAAGGCCGTGAGGTCTTTCCCATGATGACTGTGCTGGAAAACCTCGAGACAGGTTTTGCCTGCCTGCCCAAAAGCGACCACGGCGTACCAGACACAGTTTTCGAACTCTTCCCCGTACTGCGCGACATGAAATCGCGACGCGGTGGCGATCTGTCTGGAGGCCAACAACAACAACTGGCCATCGCCCGCGCGCTGATCATGAAACCCAAGGTTTTGCTGCTGGATGAACCGACCGAAGGCATTCAACCCAATGTGATCGAACAGATCGGCGACGCGCTGCGCAAACTGCGGGCCGAAGCCGAAATGGCAATTGTGCTCGTTGAGCAAAATGCCGACTTTGCCTATGCGCTCGGCGACAGGTTCATCATTCTCGAGCGCGGCCGGATAAAACGCGAAAGCGCGAAATCCGATTACACCAAAGACGCATTGATCCAGGATCTGGCGCTGTGATCTTTTGACCAAGGTTCAACGACGACCCTAAAAGTTTGGCTTTCACGTTCAGGTTCGGAGAAAATTGCTTACACGGTAGCGTAAACTTCCCTAGGGTGCGCCGACATCAAGCAATCAGGGGCTTTACATGAACGGTGCGGAATCTCTCGTTAAGACGCTTTTGCAAAATGGCATTGATACGGTCTTTGCAAACCCGGGCACTTCAGAGATGCATTTCGTTGCTGCTCTCGACACTCACCCAGAGATGAATTGTGTCTTGTGCCTGTTTGAAGGGGGCACATCCGGCGCTGCTGATGGGTATTTCCGCATGAAACGCGACATTGCCGGAACACTTTTGCACCTTGCACCGGGGTTTGGAAACGCCTTTGCAAACCTACACAACGCCCGCAAGGCCGGTTCCGGCGTTCTCAACGTGGTGGGTGATCATGCGACACACCACCTGAGATATGAAAGCCCGCTCAAGGGCGACATCATCGGAATCAGTCAAGCCGTCAGCCATTGGACCCGTCTCTCACCCGACGCCGAAAGCGTGGCACAGGACGGTGCCGAGGCAATACGTGCCGCCCGCGCCGAAAACGGGCGGATCGCGACGCTTGTACTTCCTGCTAACACAGCATGGGATCCAGCGACGGGTCCTGCAAAAAGCTTGCCACCCCGTGCAATGGCCCGGCCCTCAAACAGCGAAATTGAAGCTGCTGCCGCACGTCTTGATACGGCAAATGCCGCTCTGTTGATCGGTGGCACAGCCCTTTTCGGCGATCAGCTGGAGCTTGCCGGCCGAATTGCTGCGAAAACCGGCTGCCGGTTGATCGTGGATACATTGATCCCACGGATTGCCAAAGGGGCAGGCGCAATCAAGTTGGACCAACTGCTCTATCCGGTTGACCCCAAGATCGAACAACTGTTGGGCACCGCGTCGATCACATTGGTCGGGTGCGACCGTCCCGTCGCCTTCTTTGCTTACCCGGGCAAGCCAAGCGTGCCGGAACCCGCGGATTGCACCATAGCCGAGCTTTGCAACCCGACGATGGATATCGGCTGGACGCTACAGGCCCTGGCGGATGCCACGGGCGTTACGCAGGCAGCGCAGCCAGCCACCTATACGCTGGCCCTGCCTGACCTGCCCACAGGTGCTCTGACACTCGAAAAGGTTGGACAGACGCTGGCTAACTTGATCCCTGAAAACGCGATTGTGTGCAATGAATCCGTCACGTCCGGTTTCAAAGTCATGCCGCCCACCGCAACCGCGCGCCCCCATGACCTGCTCAGCGGGACAGGCGGTGCAATTGGCTTGTGCCTCCCCGAGGCGACAGGTGCCGCGATCGCTTGCCCGGACCGGAAAGTGATCGCGCTGACTGGGGACGGGTCAGCAATGTACACCCTGCAATCGCTATGGACGATGGCCCGGGAAAGCCTTGATATCACGGTAATTGTATTTGCAAACAGAGGGTATCAGATCCTGCGAAACGAGCTGACCAATGTCGGCGTCACTGAGGTCGGACGAAACGCTCAAGCGATGTTTGATGTGGAAAACCCGGTGCTGGATTGGGTGTCATTGGCAAAAGGGCATGGTGTGCCTGCGACACGCACGCATGGCGCTGAAGGTTTTGCGCGTGAATTGCGGGCAAGTTTGACAAGCGACGGACCTGCATTGATTGAGGTGCATTGCACCTAGTACTTCGCCTAAGCGGTTTAGCCAGAATTGCATCGAACATTTCGACGATAGAGAGCGCTACGCGCGCAACTCTGTCGAAACGGGTAATGCCAAGAATCTCATGATAAAACTTTCCCGTTGGCTGGCCAATTTTGAAAACCGCAAAAGCATCTCACTCTTTGAGCGCCAGCCGGGCCTCAGCGTTCCAGATGTCGAGCAGCGACATTGCTACTTCGTCTTCGATATCGGCATAGAGAGCAATTTTAAGTTGCTCTTGTCCCAATTCATGCGCCAGCGAAATCAGATCACCACACTCGATTTCCCTGTGCACCATTGAATAGGGGAGCCAACCCACTCCCGTTCCGGCCAATACCAATTCTTTTATTCCGCTGGAAAGCGCGGTCTCGCAAAAGGGATTTTCGGAATAGACCCGCGTTGCGAAAGCCCGCTCTGAGGCAATGAGCACTTCGCCGAAGTAGCTGTCTTCAGGATAGACTATTGCAGGTGCGTCTCGTGGCAAAGTCCCGTCTTCCCGCACCGAAAACCGCAGGCCACCACCCACGACCGGCACCAGAAGGTCATTCCCCCACAGCACGCGAAGAATGTTGTCCCCAAAGGATAGGGGACCAGCAGTCTCAGATTCGTAGCATAGCAATATGCTGGCATCGCCACGCAGAAACATCGTGACGCAATCGCGTAGGTTACCGGGCCGCAACCGGAACTTTAAGCCGGGAAAACGCAATTTGGCATAAACGGCCATGTCAGGAAACGTCGAAAAGACCGGTGCATGCTGCGCAGCAAGAGAAATCGTGGAGTTCGCGGGATCGAAATGTGTAATTTTGCCCCGCAAGTCGCGGATGCGGTTGTTCAGTGCCCGCAATTCCGGTTCGTTCGCGCGCAGAGCCGAACTGATCTCCACCGAATTGGCCCCTCGGTGCAGGACATCTGTGCCCAACCACCTTTCAAAACTGCGGATGCGTCGCGAAAATGCGGGCTGTGTAATGTTACGCCGGGCTGCGGCGCGGGTCATATTGCCCTCTTCAAGAAGGATCAACACGTCGTCTAGCCACTTCAGATCCATTGCGCACCTCCAGCCATACTATAAGTATGAGCAGCCCGACAACAAAGCATTATTTTAATCAAACAGTATTTGGCATTGTTTGGCTAACTTACGTAAAGGACATCGCCCAGTGACTGAAAACAACACGCTGTCCGACGCGAATGACAGTCAGAATGCGGATGTGACCACCCGTCTCTGCAAGGATCTCTCGATCACTCTGGCCAAGTTTCCACGTGTCCGCCTTGGACATCTCCCAACGCCACTGGAACCGATGGATCGCTTGAGTGAGGCGCTTGGCGGTCCACGCTTTTGGGTGAAACGCGACGATTGCACGGGTCTTTCATCGGGGGGCAACAAGACACGCAAGCTCGAATACCTGATGGCGGATGCGCAAGCGCAAGGGGCGGACACCATCATCACGCAAGGCGCGACCCAATCCAATCATGCGCGCCAAACGGCAGCAGCGGCGGCGAAACTGGGGATGGCTTGCCACATTCTTCTTGAAGACCGCACAGGGTCGACGGACTCCAGCTACACTTTTAACGGCAACGTTCTTATGGACCGTCTGCACGGTGCCACCGTTTCAAAACGCGGTGACGGCACCGACATGAATGCTGAGATGGAAATGCTTGCGGAAACACTGCTGTTGGCCGGGCGAAGCCCGTACATCATACCAGGCGGCGGGTCCAATCCTATTGGCGCTTTGGGATATGTTAACTGTGCCCGCGAACTCGCGGAACAGGCTGCACATGTCGGTCTCAAGATCGACGCGTTGGTTCATGCCACAGGCAGTTCCGGCACCCAGGCAGGGTTGGTCGCAGGTCTTGCAGCCATCCGAAGTGACATGCATCTGCTTGGCATTGGCGTGCGCGCGCCTCAAGAAAAACAGGAGCATATGGTCTATGACCTTGCTCAGCGCACAGCCGACTATTTGGGAACCGGTCTCCGAATTGACAGGCACCAGGTTCGGGCAAATTGTGACTATGTCGGCCCCGGCTACGGCATGCCCACCGACGGCATGAAAACTGCGGTGAAACTGCTTGCCAGAACAGAGGGTCTTTTGTTCGATCCGGTCTATTCCGGCAAGGGCCTGGATGGACTCATAAATCTTGTTGGTAACGGGTATTTTGGACATATGGAAAACGTTGTTTTTCTGCACACTGGCGGCAGTGCTGCGCTTTTCGGGTATCCCGATACCTTCGATTTGCCCGGCTATACAGAATAAAAAACGACTACCAATAAGGAGACACATCATGTCACTCAGAAAGACGATCATCTCAGCGACCACGGCGATTGGTTTGTTCACCGCACCGGCCTTTGCGGCGGAAGAAGTTAAAATCGGCGTGCCATCCTGGACCGGCGCGCAAGCCATTGCGCATCTGCTCGCCGCCGTCGTTGAAATGCGCATCGGCGGCACCGCGGAATTGGTGCCCGGCAACAATGCCACGATCTTCCAGGCCATGGATCAGGGGAAAGGCGACATTGATGTGCACCCTGACGTCTGGCTGCCTAATCAGGAAAGCTTCACCAAAAAATATGTAGACGAAGCGGGAAGCGTCACCCTTTCTTCGAACCCTTACGAGGGCAATCAGGGCTTTTGCGTTTCGCAGGATTTTGCCAAAGCCAACAGCATCACGGACATTGCCGATCTAGGCCGCCCCGACGTGGCGGCGCTGATGGACAGTGACGGCAATGGCAAAGGTGAGATGTGGATCGGTGCGCCGGGGTGGGCATCGGCCAATGTCAATGAAGTGAAAGTGCGGGACTACGGTCTGCTCGATTTTGTGGAGCCGGTACGTGCGGAGGAAAGCGTGAAAACGGCCCGCGTCAAGGATTCCATTGCCAAGGGCGAAGGCTACGCGTTCTACTGCTACAAACCACACGCCATTTGGTACCAATTCGATGTGGAAATGCTCAGCGAACCAGTGTTTGACCCCGCCAAATACGTGATGATCCAGCCCTCGGATGACGCCGATTGGTATGAAAAATCCAGTGTCGCGACCAAGGATGCGCTCAAGGAAGTGCAAATCGCCTGGTCAAACTCCCTGCCCGAGCGCGCGCCCGCCATTGCGGAGTTTTTCGAAAGGTTTTCTCTAACAGCAGACGACGTGAGCAACTTTGCCTTTGAGATCAGTGGCAATGGCCGCGACCCTGCCGAGGTTGCACGTGAATGGGTTGATGCAAACCCTGACCGTGTTGACGGCTGGCTGGGCCTCTAACCCCCCACCCGCCCACCTGAGCGACCGGGATTTCACCCAACGAATCCCGGTCGCGACCCAATACACCCAATTTCCACGGCCAAGGGATTGTTCGGCATGAGCGATGACACCGTTGTAGAAATTTCTAACGTCTGGAAGATATTTGGCGCGCAGCCCGAAGTCGCTTTGCGCGATATACATGAACATGGCCTGGACAAGGCACAAGTGCTGGCAAAACATAATGCCGTAGTCGGCGTTGCTGACGTTAGCCTGTCGGTCAATCGGGGCGAAATCTTTTGCATCATGGGCCTCTCGGGCAGCGGTAAATCCACTTTGGTGCGCCATTTCAATCGGTTGCTGGAACCCACTGCAGGTAAGATCTTGATCGAAGGCATCGACGTGATGGGGCTCTCGCCACTCGATCTGCAAAAGTTTCGAAACCGCAAGATCGGCATGGTGTTTCAGAACTTTGCCTTGATGCCACACCGATCCGTTCTCGATAACGTGGCAATGCCATTGGAAATCCGACAGATCAGCAAGAACGAACGGATGCGGCAAGCCGCCGCGATCCTCGATATTGTCGAGCTCGGGGCCTGGGGTGCCAAGTTCGCCCACGAACTTTCCGGCGGCATGCAACAACGCGTGGGGTTGGCACGCGCTCTTGCCGCCAACCCGGATGTCTTGTTGATGGACGAACCTTTCAGCGCGCTCGACCCTCTGATCCGGCGGCAATTGCAGGATGAATTCATCCGCCTGTCGAAGATCCTCAAAAAGACTACGATTTTCATCACCCACGATCTGGATGAAGCCGTGCGCATCGGAGACCGCATCGCCATCATGCGCGACGGCAAATTGGTTCAAACCGGCACGGCTGAACAAATTGTGATGAACCCGGCAGATGACTATGTGTCGGATTTTGTCGCGGGGATCTCACGGCTCAAGGTTGTGCGCGCCCATGCGGTGATGCAAAACTTAGAAGCCTTCCTTCAACAGAGCGGCCCGATTGTCGCAGATGCACCACGCGTCAACGAAGACGAAACACTCAGCACTCTCATAAACCTTGCGATTGAGCATGAGAGCCCCATTCTGGTCGAGGATCAGGGCCAGGATGTCGGCGTCATTTCACGCGCGGACATCCTGCGCACAGTTGTCGAAGGGACGGAAATGTCATGAAAGACGACGCACGAAACCCACTGGAGGACACCGACTCGGAAGGCGCACGGGCCTATGCAGCGGAGCGAAAAAAGAACATCGAGACCTTTGTGCGCACCAACCCGGAATATTACATCGCGCAATTCGACAAGATTGGTGCCAGCTCTAAGTTCACTCCGACTTACAACAAGATGGCTGGGCTCTTTGGACCCATCTGGTTTGGCGCACGTGGTTTGTGGTCCTGGGCCTTGCCGTTCCTGATTATCGAGGCGTTGGCGTTTGTGCAAATTGCACGCGGACTGTTTGGCGATCTCGCCGCCGACGCCCGGGCACGGATCACCTCCATCGAAGGAACCTTGGAACTGAGGCAACAACAGTTGGCAGCGGCCATAGAAAGTGGCTCGGATAAAGTCGATGTCTATCAGCGCACGGTTGATTCACTGCAAGCGGCCATTGGCGGTATCCGTGCCGAAGCCGAAGTTCTGGCCGGTCAGGGCCTTTGGATCGCTCTCACCGGGTTGGCCATTCTCATTGCAGGCAAGGCTGCCCAGGCCACGGTTGCCAACTGGGCTCTGGAGGCGCGGTTCTCCGACTGGCTGTCGGATCGCACCATCCGCTCGGGCCTGCCGGTCCCTCAAATTGTTTTCAGCGCCGTTTTCATGGTTCTGATCGTACTGGCCGCAATGCTCCACTATAGCCTGCCGGGACGCTTCACGCTGCTGAGCGATTTCCCCACCAACCCCGACTACCGGCTCAACAGCATTGCTTGGGTTGAGGCATTCTTTGCCTATGCCGTAACGAACGGCGAAGCTCTCTTCGACCTCATCACTTACGGCATCAGAATGATCCTCGACGCGCTGGAGCTCGTTTTTGTGAGCACTCCATGGATTGTCATTGCCAGCCTGATCGTGCTGCTGACATGGCTGACTGCTGGCGTTCGCACGGCGATCTGGTCCACCGCTTTCCTGTCCTACATGGGGCTTCTGGGATTCTGGGAAAAAGCGATGACAACGCTTGCCTTGCTCGGCACGGCCGCATGCCTGTCGATTCTGATCGGCATACCGCTGGGCATGTTTTGCGCGCGCAGGCCGCGTTTTTATTCTTTTATCCAACCGATCATGGATTTCATGCAAACCATGCCAGCCTTTGTTTTCATGCTCCCGGTGATCGCGTTTTTTGGGACCGGTAAGCCTGCTGCTGTTGTGACCACAATGATCTTCGGCGGTACGCCTGTGGTGCGTCTCACTGTGCTGGGCCTGCGCGGCGTACCCGAGAGCGTGCGTGAAGCGGCCATCTCTTTCGGCGCCAATAAATGGTACCTGCTCACAAGAGTGGACCTGCCGTTGGCCAGCCCCTCGATCCGCGCCGGGATCAATCAAACGATCATGCTTTCGCTTGCCATGGTGGTCGTGGCCTCGCTGATCGGTGCAAAAGGTCTGGGCGAAGACGTGCTCGAAGCGCTGCAGTATGCCAATGTTGGTCAAGGTATTCTTGCAGGTTTTGCCATCCTCTTTTGCGCGATGATCCTTGACCGTATCGTACAGGGTCAGCGAAAGTGACACCACTGGTTCTGGTCCATGGTTTCATGGGCGGAAGCGCGCAGTGGGACGGGCGAAAGCAAGCTATCTCGCCAGATGGCGACGTGATTACGGTTGATTTACCGGGCTTTGGAAAGAACGCCGCAGCCTCAGCGCTCGATCGAATTCCAGATTTCGCAGATTGGGTAATCAGTCAATTGGACGCACAGGGCGTGCAATCCTTCGATCTCATCGGCCACTCAATGGGCGGCATGATCGTGCAACAGATCGCGCATCAGGTGCCTGATCGTATAGGACGGCTGATCCTTTACAGCACCGGGGCAGTCGGGGTTTTGCCTGGTCGGTTCGAAACAATCGCACAGAGCAAGCAACGCGGTGTTGAAGACGGCATACCTGAAACGGCTCGTCGCATTGCCGCAACCTGGTTTTTGCATGGTGCAGAGGCAGCTGGGTACCAAGCCTGCGCGGAGATTGCGCAACTCACCGCACCGGCAGCTTTCACCGGCGGTTTGGATGCCATGCAAAACTGGTCAGGCGTCGCGCACCTGAAAGGTTTGCGACCCCAGACGATGGTCTTGTGGGGGGACCAGGATCGCACCTACCCTTGGTCGCAGATCGAAACCCTGTGGCAGCACATTCCAAATGCGCAACTGGCCACGGTGCCTGGCTGTGCGCACGCCGTACATTTGGAAAAACCGGAACTGTTCAACAAGCTGGTATCGGACTTTCTCCGCCCCGATTGAACATTTTTGCAATGAGGGGCACCGGTCATACCGGATAATCAGCCAAACAGCCTTTTGAAAGTGTCAATGCAATCGCGAAAGCCAGCCTCGAAATCGCCGTCTCCCGGGTGATAGACACTCTCGAACGACACTACCCCATCATAGCCGTCGGCACGCAGAGCTTTCGCAATATCTGCAAATAATGGACCCAATTGCCCCTCCCCCATCTTGCGGACTTCTAAGGTTGCGCGCGGTGTGTCCACCAGAACGTCCTTGATGTGAACATGTCCGAGGTAGCCATCTTTCACTTCGGCGTATCCATCGGGATAGGCCAATTCATGACACCAGCAATTATTGGCCGGATCCCATAGCACCTGCAATGTCTCCTTCGCATCCAACTCATCGATCAGTCGTCGCGCGGTGTAGTTGGAGTTGACCATGGTGCCATTGCCCGTCTCAACCACCAAACGCACGCTTTCTGCGCGCGCCAGATCGATAGCTGGGGCAATCAAGGGCAACAAACTGTCCCAGGCTCCTTGGGCTACGTTCCACCTCTCAGCCCCACCGCGCCCCCAGAGGATTTGCTCCTTTTTCGGTGTCATGATCCGCACCAATGGCGCGCCAACGACATGGGCCATGTCAATGACACGTTTCAATGCGTCCATGTGCGTTCTGTGCAAAGCGTCGCCGAGCCGGTTTTGCACAGTCATGCCCGCAAATATGTGGCGCGACAAACAGGAAACAGACTTGCCCCGGTCACGTAACAGACCATCAATTTCCCGGATTTCATGAGGCGAATGGTCGCCAACTTCGTGGTCGCCGACAAATTGCAACTCTGCGTAGTCCAGTCTAAATGCATCCATCACGTCAAGGGCGTGGCCTAAATCACGACTGATACCATCGCAGATCACACCGAGTTTCATGATTTAGGTTCGCGGTGCAGCTCGGCGCCCACGATCTCTTCGATAACCCGCGTACAAACCCAATTATCACCAGTGGGATACTTGGTACGGCCTGCGTGAAAAATCTGCATCGCAGATCCGGCCGTGTGCAGCGGCACACCAAGCTCTTCACCGAGCCCCATAGAAATCGTCAGATCCTTATGCATGGTATTGATGTGACTTCCCGTGCCTTCAAACTGTCGGTCGATTATCTTTTCCAGCGCATTATTGACCACGCCACAGCCTGCAGAAGACGTCGAAAACACATCCAATAACACCTGACCGGAAACACCTGCTTTGGCGGCCAGCGCTGCAGCTTCGAAGGTCGCTGAAAACTGCGCGCCGATCAGTGATTGCAAACAGGCTTTCACGGTTTGACCCTCGCCGGGCATGGTGCCAACACGGTGAATATCTGCCGACACGGCCTCCATAACCGGTGCAAATTGATCCAGCACCTCAGTTGGCGCCGCCGCCATCATGGTCAGCGTGCCGTTTTGCGCGCCCGGAAATCCGCCAGAGACCGGCGTATCGATCAGATGAACGCCCGACCCGGCCATAGCAGCACCAATCTCGCGCGCCTCGCGGGGTTTGATTGTCGCGCTCAGGATGACCGCGCTGCCTTTGGTCATATGCGCGACCAGGCCATCTTCCCCCAGAATGACGCTCTTGGCTTCTTCACCGGTCATCACCATCACAAAGACGGCCTCAGACATGCGGGCCACTTCAGTTGTTGATCCCGCCGCAATCCCGCCCATGGCGACAAGGGCGCGCATGCGGTCTTTTTTGAGATCACGGCCGGTGACTTGGAACCCTTTTTTGATAAGGTTTTTGGCCAACCCGCTGCCCATGTCTCCAAGACCAATGACACCAACTGAATTCATATTGTTCCCTCCCTTGGGTTTCCGGCGGGCACGTTTCCGCGCGGCGTTCGAAAAAGCGCCGCAACTAGGGGCGCTGACTTTGGAGGAATTTCACACGTCTTGTTGACGTCGGACGAGTCCAAAAGACACCCCCCTGCCCGGTTAGGTAGCTCACGCTACCAGCAGATATCTCAGAGCTGCAAGCCTCGGCTCAATCGTTCTGGGAATGTCCAGATTCTCGATGCGGAAACCACACTTTGGGATCGCCTACATGCCAGGTTTCATATTTCGACATGATACTGGAAAATCGATCCGACGACAGGAAACGCTGCAGCCACCTGTGCAGATCCGGCCAGTCTTGCGCATCAAACCAAGGCTTGTCGATAAAGGCGAACTGGCGCACAAATGGAAGTATCGCATAGTCCGCAAGTGATGGCGTTGCAAAGATCCATTCTCCAAGCTGGTTGTTTAGATCTGACAGGAACACACTGGCCTTGTCGCGTTCCTTTGCGGAGTCGCATTCCGGGTAGCGGGTTGCATATTTCGTCCGGTCCAACGCCGCCTTGAACGGGCCATCTGCGCGCGCCACCCACTCAAAACCAGTCTTGGGCATGTCCAGCCAACCCTCCGGATCGTGCTGATCCAGCGCCCAGATCATAATGTCGAGGCTTTCGTCGATCACTCTGTTTGATGCAACCAGACAGGGCACGGTTGCACTGGCTGAAGCTTCCAGAAAGGCTTGAGGCTTGTCGCGCAATAGAACCTCGCGTAGTTCCACCTCAACACCACTAACCGCCAGTGCCAGGCGCGCGCGCATTGCGTAGGGACACCGCCGAAACGAATATAGAATAGGTGCTGCGGTCAACGAACGGAGGTCTTTTTGAGTTACTTGCATAGCATCAGAACCTTAGAGACGTAGCCGCTCACAATACATCAGATCCTTTCCAGAAGCTTCATGCGCTGAATCTTTCCTGACGCCCCTTTGGGCAGCTCGGACATAAAGTGTATCTTGTCAGGAGATTTGAAAACACCCAGTTTCTCGACGCAGATTCCCCGCAGTTTTTCATCGGTTAATGCGGAACCTTCCCGCACCCGGACAGCGGCTTCAACCCTTTCTCCGTAGGTCTGGCACGGTCTCGCAAAAGCAGCGGCTTCAATCACATCTGCATGCGAATAAAGCGCCTCGTCGATCTCACGCGGCGCGATGTTTTCTCCGCCCTTGATAATCAATTCCTTCAATCGACCGGTTACAAAAAGATACCCGTCCTTGTCCTTGCGCCCGAGATCCCCGGTTAACAGCCAATTGCCAGCAAATGTGTCTTTGGTCGCCTCGGAGTTTTTCAGATACCCTGCCATGACGTTCGGGCCGCGTACGGCAATCTCCCCTTCGACCGCAGGCGGGCAAGGTGCCATGTTGTGATCCATGATTTCCACCTCGTTGCCAAAAGCGATGCCCGGCGAGCCGATCTTGCGCACACCTGGTGGCAGAGGGTTGGAAAGAATTTGCGCCGCAGTTTCGGTCAAACCCATTGTCTCGATGATCGGGACGGAAAACCGCCGTTCAAAGGCGCGTTGTACATCCGGAGCCAGCGCGGCGGAGGCCGATCTGCCGAAGCGTAAGCGCGTCTTAGTTGCACTGTCCGGCTCAGCGTCACCGTGCAGCAAATGCGATATGATCGTTGGGACTACGGAAAACCAGCTGACCCGCAAATCACGCGCTTGTTGCCAGAACTGACGAGCAGAAAACCGAGGGCACATGGCAACCGATCCCCCGGAGACCAGTGGGGCCATCATCGTCACGCAAAGGCCATTGATATGGCAAATGGGTAGCACACAAAGCGCGCGGTCCGACGCCGTCAATTCATGGGCAATCGCGGTTGTCCAACCGCCTGCCAGCAAACTGGCGTGTGTGTGCACAACGCCTTTGGGGCGGCCGGTCGTGCCTGACGTGTACATCAGGAGAGCATCGTCGCCGGGCGAAACCTCGTGCAATTTCACGATACTGCGCGACTTTGGCAGCTCAAAACGCTGCAAGCCAGCGGTTCGCGTTTGTTCAAAAACCTCCTGTTGAGACGCGTGGACAAGGGCTATTTGCGCATCACAATGCTCCAGCGCGTAGGCAATCGCCGCATTGCCCGCAGCCAGATTGATCAAGGTCGCGCGAAAACCACCGTATAGCGTGCCCAAAATGGCAAGCACACCTTCGCGACTGTTCGGCTGCATGATCGCGATACTGTCGCCTTTTGTCGCGCCCAGCCTTGTCAGATCACAGGCCATCGCGTGCGCTTCGCGGTGTAGATCTGACCAGTCCAGTGCCGGGGTGCCATCCGAGAAAACATAAGCCGCTCCAGCCAGTGAAGCATGCGCCTTAATCCAGTCCCGAACAGTTCCGGACGGGGGCACTTCCCGGGTTAGCTTCATTGCCCCGCAACCTGCCAATAGTCGCCAAAGATGTCTTCGAGTTCGGGCTCAACGGGCGGTATTTCTCGAATAACCTTTGTGGTCTGCAAAAAGTGCTTCCAATGCACGTTATCGTCTATTGAATTACCACCCCACGATCCACAGCCCATAGAGAGAGAGAAAGGCATCCCATTGTTGAATGCCCCGCCGGTTGCAAAACAATGCGCCTGATTAACGATCACACGGCACGTGGGAAGGGCAACCCCCAGAGCAATTGCCCGCTCCGGATCGGTAGAATGCAACCCGACCGAATGCCCGGCACCCTGATGGGAGAGAATTTGCGCCGTCTTTTGCACGGCACCCTCGAAATCACGCACGCGATACAGCGCCGCAACACGGGAAAGCTTTTCTCCAGACAATGGGTGATCTGGACCAACCCCCTCAGTTTCAACCGCCAGAAATTCAGTATCGGGAGGAACCTGGTTCTCAAGATCCAAAGCGCGGATCATCTCGTCCGCATCCTGCGCGATCACGGATCGGTTGAGGTGGCCATCGGGCCAAAGCTTTGCAACGACACCCGCTTCATCCTTGATCAAAGCCCCCCCTGAGGCTGCAAGCGCCAGCACGAAATCATCATAGACCGCGTCAACTACCACCAAAGCGTTCTCGGACGAACAAGATGTGGCATTGTCAAAGGTCTTGGACGCGGTGATCTTTTGCGCGGCCGCGTTGAGATCACAGGTTTCATCAACGATCACAGTGACATTTCCAGCCCCAACAGCCAGTGCAGGCGTGCCGGATGAATAGGCCCGTTTGACGTTGTTCTGCGAGCCGGTCACTACGATCAGATCGCTGATCTCCAGCAGTCGTTGGGTTTTTTCCTTGCTGCCCTTTCCAGGCACCATTTGAACCAGATCAGGGTTTTCACCGATTTTGTCGAATTCGGAATGAATGTAGCGCAGCAGGGTTTCGCAGGACGGAACACCTTTGGGCGATGGGGACAAAACAATCGCATTGCCGCATTTCAGTGCGTTGATGATGTTGTTGGCCGGTGTTGCAGCAGGATTGGTCGACGGCACAACGGCCCCAATCACACCCATCGGGCGGGCAATTTCCGTGATCCCGGTCTGCGCGTTTTCGTCAATAATACCAAAGGTTTTTGCCTCGGAGATGTCACGCATCAACCCCAATGTCTTTCGATGATTTTTCGTGATCTTGTCGGGCACGTTTCCAAGCCCCGTGGTTTGCACCGCCAGTTCCGCCAGATGACGGTTTCGGGAGGGTTCCATGATCGCCCAGGCGGCGGCTTGCGCGGCACGGTCATAGCGACACTGTGAGCCATTCTTTTCGTAATCCTGCTGCGCTTTGCGCGCCCGCGTGACGACGAGATCAACCTGTGTCAGATCATCCTGAGCGTTCATGTCCGCTCCCCCTTTCGCGATGCACCCTCACGCCTTGTGACAGGCGTGAGGACTCATTTGTTACAGTCCGGCCAGCAATTCTGTAAGTGTTTCTTCACGCGCCGCCCACATGGCCAACACTTCGTCGCGGGTCATGATGTGCATCGGCGAACCACCCGCCTTCATCTTGCTCGCAACCCGAGTATTCTCGAACATAGTGGGCACGGTCGCGGCCAGCTTGTCGATGATACCTTGTGGCGTGCCCTTAGGCACCATCACACCACGAAAATTGACCGATGCGTTATCCACTTCAAGACCGCTTTCCATCATCGTAGGCACATCCGGCAAGAATGCGTTGCGTTCCAGATCCGCCACAGCAAGGATTTTGACATTCCCAGCTTCAGCCGCACGGAAAGCGTCTGACAGGTTGTTAATCCCCGCCAGCACATCGCCAGCGATCACGGCCTTCATGGCCGCAGCGCCGCCGCCTTTGGTCGGGATGTAGGCCAGCTTGAACCCCCCCGCCTTTTCCATTTGCAATGCGGCGATGTGGTGACCCACGAACAGACCTGCACCTGATGTGGTTAACTTGCCGGGGTTTTCGGTTGCAAAATCAACAACATCCTGCAAGGTATTGAATGCACTGTCCGAGCCAACTACCAAAACGGCTGGATCGGCACCCCAGTTAGCGATGGGTTCAAAGGTATCCGCACTGTATTGCACGCCGCCTTCGATCGATTGGGCAATAAAATGCGGAATGTTGTATGCGCCCAATGTATAGCCATCCGCATCCGCCTGAGTTGCAAGCCAGTTCCAGCCCACGCGCCCCCCCGCGCCCGGTTTGTTGAGAATGGCGATAGGCATGCCCAGCGCATCCTCGTTGCCCGCCGTCATGGTCACAATACGGGCTTGAAAATCCGTGGCACCTCCCGCGCCATAACTCACCATCATCATGATCGGTCGTTCCGGATAGGTGTCGTGCCCGTCCGCCTGGGCAACTGGGGCCAAGCCGATCAGCGCCATAGCGGCACACGCGATTAGTTTCTTCATCTTGTTCCTCCCTAGGATTACTCTGCCGCTCTTCGCGGTTCAGAACAGGACCTCTCGCGGTGTGAAAACATTCAGCAGCAGCGCGAAAAGACCATACATAACGGCGATAAAACACGCCGTGATGATGATGCGTTTGAGCCATGATCTAAGCGCACGGTGCGGCGCGGGATCATAAAGGCTCAACAGAATGAAAAAGGCGATTGTCGTAGCCGTGTAAAAACCCAGTCCCTTGGCCATCCAGAAAATATACACCATCGCGACCAGCAAACCCGGCGCAAGGTTGGTCATCTGGTGCACGGTGATGCCATTCCCGACCTTCGTCCAACCCATGCAAGCCTTGACGAAGGTCCACAGAGCCAACACCACAAAGACCGTCGCGATCAAGCGCGGAAACAAGAAGGCTTCAGAGGGTTGCTGCGTGTAGCTGACATAAGTTACCCATACCCCCACAACGGCCACGACGCCCGAGCCAATGATGTGCTGTACGCGAGGCAGGTTCAGATCACTCATGCCATGATCTCCTCTTTGGAGGTATAGCGACGGGCTCGTACTTCCATGTAGACTGAATAGAGAATCGACGCGACGACCACCGCGATCAGCAGCAAGTTCAAGCCACCGCCGAAAAAGTAGACGGCCAAACCATCGGTTGCAGTTGCGATCATGCTGCCCTGAATGAAGTTCGCTTCGGCAATGGGGCCGAGGATCAGACCAAGCACAAGTGGTGCCGCCGAAAAGCCGAAGCGTTCGAGGAAATACATCATCACGCCAAGGCTTGCCATGACGTAGACATCGCCCATGCTCGATTGCACCGAATAGCTGCCAAAAACAGCGAGGCCTAAGACAACCGCGGCCATGACGCTTTGCGGAACCATAGCAATCTTGGCGGCCAACCCGGCCACATATAGCCCAAAGACACACATAAGAATTTGTCCGATCAACATCGAGTTGATGAAAGTCCAAGCAACATCCGGGTGGTTGTCAAAAAGGTCTGTGCCGGGAAAGATTCCGTGAATCAACAAGCCGCCAAGGAGCACTGCTGCTGTTGGCGAACCCGGGATGGACAAGGTGAGCAACGGCACAAGCGAAGGGCCGACCATCGCGTTGTTTGCCGATTCCGCGGCGATCAAACCTTCAGGGTGGCCGGTTCCGAATTTGTCGCGCTCCGGGCTGAATTTCTTGGACTGATCATAGGCCACCAGCCCGGCGATTTGCCCGCCAACGCCGGGGATTAACCCAATGATCGACCCGGTTATTGTGCCTATGCCCATCGCGCGTTTGCTTTGCAGTAACGTGCCGACGGCACGTCCTATGGGGTGTTTTTCGACTTCGATCACCTCAGCCGCATCATTGCGCCGCCCGCGCGCAAACATGGTTATGACCTGCGGAATGGCAAAGAGCCCAATCAGCGCGGCAATGATGTTGATCCCGCCCCCCAAAGAGGGATGAAAGATAAATCGTTGAGCCCCCATGATGTCATCAAATCCAATGGTCGCGAGCCACAATCCGATACAGCCTGACAGCAGTCCTTTCACAACTGATCTGGAATCCAGTGACCCAATGACAGTGACGCCCAAAATGGCCAGCCAAAAGAGGTGGCTTGGGCCAAACGCCAACGCCCATTGCGCTAGGACCGGCGTCAGAAAAATCAACAACAAGACACCAAAAACGCCGCCGACGGCAGAGGACAGAAATGACAACTGCAACGCCTTCGCCCCCTGTCCTTTTTGTGCCATCGCATGACCATCAAGGGTGGTCGCGATATTTGCGGGTGCGCCGGGAATTTTGAGCAAAATGGCCGAAACCGCGCCGCCTGCAACGGTTGACGTGTAAGCCGCGCCCAAAAGGATCAGGCCTTGGGTTGCCTCAAGCTGAAACGTAAACGGAATGAGCAGCGCCACTGCCATCGTCGGTGACAAACCTGGAGTTGCGCCCAAAATCAAACCGCCAATGGTTCCGACAAGCAGCAACGCAAAGTTCACAGGAGTGAAAACATCCCCGAAATAGTAGATGAACTCCACGCGCCTCTCCCCCGGCCTGAATTCACTTGACGTTTTAAGGTAAAGAATGAAAATAGTTTTGCAAATGTTTTCATTTTTGCTATAATTTTTGAGGTTAAGTGGTTAATTTAAAAAAGAATAAAGTGGATATTTTTGCTGTTGCAAATGTAGCAAAGGTATCGATTTCGACAGTCTCACGTAGTTTCAACCACCCTGAGAAAGTCAAGCCTGCGACTCGCAAGAAAATCGACCGGGCCGTTCGAAAACTCGGCTACATTCGTAACCGCGCAGCACAAACCATGCATGGGATACGCAGTGGGACAATTGGGTTGATTGTGCCGACAATTGACCATGCGATCTTCTCTGAGTTGATGCAGGCCTTCGCGCGGTCAGTAGAAGATCAAGGGTTTTCAATGCTGGTGGCACCGCACGGGTATGATCTCGAAAAAGAATACGCCGCCGTACGGAAATTTCTGGAACACCGCGTAGACGGGATCGCTCTGATCGGACAGGACCATTCAGAGGAAACCTACCAAATATTGGAAAGCAGCGAAACGCCGGCCATTTCCATCTGGAGCTATGATGCCAAGTCGCGGCTGCCCTGCGTCGGGGCCGACAATGTGAAAGCCGGACAGCTTGCTGCGCAGTGTTTGCTCGACCACGGGCATCGAGCGATTGGACTGATGTTCCCCCCGCTTATTGGCAATGACCGCGGGACCGGTCGTTATGAGGGTGTCTTCGCAACGTTGCAATCTGCGGGCCTCACTCCAAATGACGCATGGGTGGTTGAGTGCCCATACAGCCTCACAGAGGCAAAAAAACACGCAATCAACTTGCTTAGTGCGCGCCACCGACCAACAGCGCTTTTGTGTGGCAACGATGTTCTTGCTCTTGGTTCCATTTACGCCGCGCAAAGCATGGGGCTAACGGTACCTGAAGACATTTCGGTCATCGGTATAGGGGATTTCAAGGGGTCGGAAGAAATGCACCCGGCCCTAACGACTGTCCGTCTGCCTGCTAAACAAATCGGGCATACGGCTGGTCAGGAACTTGCAAATTTGGTGGTCGGAAACACAATTGGAAAAAGCAGAGTGAACTGTCCTATAAGTTTGAAATTGAGGGAAAGTTGTGGATATGTTTGAGGGCATTTCAGGCGCTTCGATGAGCTATACCTCAATTTTCTGCACACTTTGCATCAATTGGAACACTGAGCATTCAAATTTTCGCTTTAGACCCAGTTTAGTCAAAACACTCTTAGGCTAGTAGCGCACAAAGAGTTTTCGAACTTGAAAAGGTTGGTTAAAAATTTTGGTCGCGTTGAAATAGAGAGGCCGGGCTTCATGGTACCAATGATTGAGAAAACTCAACCAACATCGCGCCGAATAGCTTGGGTCTGAGCCATGACAGCAAATCACAAAAGTGCGTTGCTGGTACTTTTTTGTGTAAGACTATTCCCTTTTGAATACACTACCGTAGCGTCAGGGATTGCTGCCCTAAAGGTGCAAGAATTTTTCAACCTCCGCCCGGTTTTGAGCAAACGCCTGGGACGTGCCCTTCCAGACGATTTCACCTTTTTCCAAAACAAAGTACCTGTCTGATATCGCTGAAAGCTCATTCAGATTTTTATCAATCAAAAGGATTGATAGTCCATCCGACTTCAGTTGACCCAGCATCGTCCAGATTTCAAGTCGGATCAACGGTGCCAAACCTTCGGTGGCCTCGTCCAAAATCAGCAATTCCGGATTGGTCATAAGTGCGCGACCGATCGCCAACATTTGCTGTTCTCCACCCGACAGCTGAAACCCATAGTGATTTTTACGTTCGGCAAGTCGAGGGAAAACGTCATAAATGCGCGGCTCGTGCCAGCCCCCTGACGCCAAAGGTGCTGCCGTGGCGCGGAGGTTCTCGCTGACTGTAAGCGAGGGAAACACATGCCGGCCTTCGGGCACCAGACCCAGTCCCGCCTGGGCAATCTTGTAAGGTGGTGCGGCCGTCATATCGCGACCGGAAACCGTGATCTTCCCTGCTCTTGGAGCCAAAAGCCCCATCAGGCACCGGATCGTTGTCGTCTTTCCCATGCCATTACGCCCCATCAACGTGGTCACCTGTCCCTTTTCCACGTCCAGAGACACCCCGAACAACACGCTGGCGTTGCCATACCCGGCTTGCAGGTTTTCGATGCTGACAATCGTGTTCATTCGGTTCCGCCCCCAAGATAGGCGGTCCGCGCGGCCGGATCTTCCCGCACGGCATCGGGTGATCCCTGTGCAACCACAACGCCATCAACGAGTACGTACACGGCATCTGCCAGCTGGAAAATCGCATCCATATCATGCTCGACCAAGAGCATTGTCAGGCTGCCGCGCAAGCTTGCCAAAAGCTTGATCAAAGCGAGGCCTTCCGTACGTCCCAAACCCGCCATCGGCTCATCCAACAGCAGGAATTTAGGCCGGCCTGCCAAAGCAATACCGAGTTCCAAAAGCCGCAACTCTCCATGCGACAGGTTTGCTGCAAGTACATCTGCGCGATCTTTTAATCCGACCCGCGCCAAGGTCGCCATGGCTGCATCATTCAAGCTACTTTCTTGGGCAGCCACTTTAAAGAACCGCAGGCTTGAGCCAGACTTGGCTTGTGCAGCGATGGCAACATTTTCCAAAACCGAAAAACTCGATAAAACCGAGGTAATTTGAAAGGTTCTGCCCAGACCGTTTTGTGCGCGTTGCGCCACGGACAGTTTCAACATGTCCACCCCATCCAGCGCAATTTGCCCCGCATCAGGTTTCAAAACACCAGAGATTTGATGAATCAACGTCGTTTTACCCGCCCCATTTGGCCCTATCAGAGCATGGCAAGCGCCACTTGGAATCGTGATATTGATGTCTTGGCTGACACTCAACGCACCAAAGCTTTTGGACAGGTTGCGGATCTCGAGCGTGCTCATGAGGGGTGCTCTGCGCTCTGTTTGCGAACCAACAAATCGCTGAATCCGCCTTTTGTAAAAAGTACGATCACGACCAGAAGAGGCCCATAGATCAATCGCCATTCATGAAAAAACGATCCCAACACTTCTTCGATGATCACGATGAAAAACGCGCCAAGGATAGCACCATTGCGGCTTGCCAACCCTCCCAGAACAACGGCGACAATCAAGTCGCCAGAGCGTTGCCACGCGGCAAGGGCCGGGCTGACGAATTCCGCATATTGGACCAGCAAGAGCCCTGATACTCCTGCGATCATTGCAGCCAGAACATAGGTAATAAGCCGATATTGCGTGACTGGATACCCCATTACCTGCGCACGCTCGGGGTTATCGCGTGCCGCGCGCAGCACGCGGCCAAAACGCGACCGGCTGACGCGAAAGACACCCCACCAGGTCACCAGCAATGTGCCCAGAACAACAAAGTAGAGCCCTCGGCCGTTTTGAACCACTTCGCTGCCAAACAGAGTTGCCAAGGACCAAAGCGTCAACCCGTCGTCACCGCCATAAGCTGCCAGTGAGGTGAGGGTAAAGTAGGCCATCTGTCCAAAAGCCAATGTGATCATCAGGAAATAGACGCCACTGGTGCGCAGCGCAAAGGCGCCGGTGATCAGGGCAAATGCGCCCGTCACTGCTAGGGTCAACAGCAAAAGTAACAGTATGTTTTCAATACCGTTTTCCAGCCCGATGGCGGCCGCGTAAGCCCCGAGGCCAACAAAAGCTGCGTGACCAAGACTGACCATTCCGCCATGACCGATCAGAAGATCAAGCGAAATTGCTGCAATGGCGAGTAACATCGCTTTGATGATCAGACCCGTGAGGTACCCCGCACCGATCAGGGGCAACAAGACTGGCATGGCAAGCAACAGACCAAAGATGATCCCGCCAGCAATCAGTGACCGATCCATCAAGCGACACCTTTGGCCGGCAAAAGGCCTTTGGGCCTGAGAACAAGGATGGCGGCCATGAGCAGGTAGATCAGCATCGATGCCAGCGCCGGACCGATCTGATTGGCGAAAGACGGGTTGAAAACAAAAGAGAGAAAAAGTGTCGCGAGGCTTCGCCCCAGCGTATCGATCAACCCTACCAAAAGCGCGGCCACAAAGGCACCGCCAATAGAGCCAATACCGCCAATAATGATAACGACGAATGCAACAATCAGGATGTTGTCCCCCATGCCCGGCTCAATCGCGAAGATCGGCGCCGCGATGACGCCCGCAAACCCAGCAAGCATGGCGCCGACCCCAAACACGATCATGAAAAGTTGTTTGATGTTCACACCCAGCGCCGAGATCATTTCGGGTGTGGTGGCCCCGGCACGGATGAGCATGCCAATACGTGTGTAGCTGACGGTAAAATAGAGCCCCAGAGCCACGGCAAGACCGGCTCCGATGGTCATCAGACGATAGACCGGATATCGCAGTGTTTCGGTGAGCTGGATGGACCCCGAAAGGAAAACGGGCGGATCAATGGAAAGCGTCGCTGGGCCAAAAAGGACTTTGGCGAGTTCGTTGAGAAAGATAATGATGCCAAAGGTCGCGAGCACCTGATCAAGGTGACTACGAGTATAGAGATGTCTGAAAACAAAGAATTCCAGCAGCAGCCCAAAGATCAATGCAGTTACCAGTGATAAGGCAACTGCGATCATGAAATTCCCGGTAACCGCCGTGTAAGCAAAGACCAGGTAGGCCCCGACCATATATTGAACCCCGTGCGCCAGATTGATAAACCCCATCACGCCAAAGACCAGCGTCAAGCCAGCTGCAATGAGAAACAACAGCATGCCATACTGCAACCCGTTCAGGCACAGGATCAAAAACAAAGTAAGCGACATCAAAGGAACTTTCTGAGGCAAGCGGCCCTGCAGGTAGTCAGAGCAGGGCCGCTGGCATCTTTACATCTTGCAGTCTTGGCTAAAGCTATCGGCGTAGTTTTCTGCCACCGTGCGGACAAAGGAAGTGTGGAACTTGCCGTCGTCTCGTTTGACAACTTTGAGCATATGAAAGTCCTGCACTGGATAATGGTTGTTGTTGAACGCAAAATCCCCGCGCAGAGAGGTGAAATCCGCCTCTTTGATGGCCGCCCGCACTGAGTCTTTGTCGCTCAGATCGCCCCCAGTTTTTGAGATTGCGCTGTCAAGCAAACTGGCCGTGTCATAGGCCTGCATCGCGTAGGAGCCGGGAATGTAGCCGTATTTGGCCTCAAAAGCCGTCACAAACGCGGTGTTGGCCGGGTTGGGCATATCCGGGGCCCAGGTGCCGGCCGCTAGAAAGCCCACGGCGTCATCCTTCTGGCCTGGCAAGGTAGTTTCGTCCGTTGTGAAGACGGACATGAATTTCATGTTCTCCGACAGACCGGCGTTTGTGAATTGTTTGACCAAACGCACGCCCATGCCACCCGGCATGAAGGTGAAGATCGCATCTGCTTCAGACGTCGAGATGCGCGCCAATTCCGCCGAAAAATCCTGATGGCCCAGAGGTGTAAACACTTCGTCAGTCACGGTGCCTTCGAAGGTCTGCTTGAACCCGTCCATGTTATCACGCCCGGCCTGATAATTCGGTACCATGGTGAAAACACTTTGGAATCCCTCTTCATTGGCAATCATGCCGCTGACTTCGGCGTTCTGGTTGTTCTGATAGGAGGTCGCAAAGAAGTACGGGTTGCAATTGCGTCCTGCAAAAGTGGAAGGACCAGCATTCGGGCTGATCAAAAACGTCTCCGATTGAACAATGGGCTTGAAGATGGCCTGCAGCATATTCGAAAAGACGGTACCTACGACAAAATCGACCGCGTCTTTTTCGATCAAAGACGTGGCCTTGAGTAGTGCCACATCTGGCTTCAGCTCATCATCTTCGACGATCAACTCCACCTTTTGGCCACCCAGCATGCCACCCTTGTCATCGAGCGCCAGTTGGAAGCCATCTACGATCTGTTGGCCCAAAGCCGCAGGCGGACCGGATAGGGTCACAACCATGCCAATTTTGACGTCCTCGGCAAAAGCCGCGCCAGACAGTGCTGTGCAGGTCGCAAGGCAGGCAGCGAGTTTAATACTTCTGTTTTTCATTTTTTTCTCCCAGTTACGTTTTTTTCTGAAGCTTGCATTTTTCGAACAATACGTCGCGCAAAATGATGCTTCTTTTCGATATTTTGTTACGTTTTCTTTTGCGATTGACCAAAACCTGCCATGTTCGCGTATCCCTTAACAATGGCTTCGCGGTCCGAATGGCCCAAAACAGCGTTGACGTCTTCAAATCCTTGAGGACTTCGCTTTTCAACCTCATCGATGACTCGCTCAGGACCGCCAATCCGGTTGGTGCGTACGATTTCGGCAGTCTTGGGCAATCTTTCCTTCTCATACCGATAGAGCGCCTCACGCGGGTGTTCGGAAATTGCGAGCAGATCGGCCAGACAACGGGCATCAAGGATCGCTTGCGCGGCACCATTCGACCCAACCGGATACATCGGGTGCGCTGCATCGCCCAAGAGTGTCACGCGGCCATGGGTCCAACGCGGCAGCGGATCACGATCAGCCATCGGATATTCGAAGATTGTACCACTCGCCCTCACCAGAGCTTCGAGATCAATACCGGGTACGTTGAACCGTTTTGCGTAGGGCAGGACTTTGGAGAGTGGTGCCGTCCTGGACCAGCTTTCCGGCGGTGGCGGTGACACACTCGGGTCCGCTATGCGAATGTTCACAACCCAGTTCATCAATTGACGACCATCCTTGGCTGGCGCGATGGGGTACAACACCAGTTTGCCTCCCAATCCGCCGGCGATAACCATGGTTTGCCCATCTTCCCAAACCGGCCATTCGGTCGCACCACGCCACATAACGACACCGGGCCAGCTTGGCGGACCTTCATCGGGATAGAACCGGCTGCGGCCCACACTGTGAATGCCATCCGCGCATATCAGCACCTCGGATCGCAAGGTGCGCGAGGACAACCCATCGCGCGAGGAGGAAAAATGTGCAGTGACTCCGCCTTCGTTCTGCACGAAGCCGGTCAAGCGCAAACCCGTTTCTACCGATTGTGGCCCCAACCGTTCAATGACCGCGTCAAACAGCAGTTTCTGCAACCGTCCGCGATGAATGGAAAACTGCGGGTGCGCATGCCCGGCATGAGTGCCGCGTAACTCGCGCCACACTTCCTGGCCCGAACGGGTCAGATAGCGCAATTCTCGGGTGCGCAGACCCACTTCGTCCAATCGAGCCAACAGGCCAAGTTCTGAAAGCTCGGCAATCGAGTGCGGCAAGGTGTTGATGCCCACACCCACCTCGCGCACTTCGGATGCTTGTTCAACCACGGTGGCGTTGATGCCCCGCTTGTGAAGCATCAGTGCCGTGGCAAGCCCGCCGATCCCCGCGCCTGCGATTAGAACGGTCAAGCTTTGTCTCCTGTGTCAGGGGGTGGCAAGAAGTCGATGGCATGTGCCGCGGAAACCGCAACCACTTCTGCCGGGTCAGCTTCAGGTCCCATATTGTGCAAGGCCCAAAACAGATCATAGAGCCGCAAGGACGGGGTCACCCAAAACAGCGTTTTGATTGTGCTGTCAGACTTATTGAAGATTCCGTGCGGAATGCCGCGCGGGAGTTTGACCAAATCGCCCGGCTCTCCCACAGCCTCCTCGCCGTTCAGCAAAAAGTCAAACCTGCCTTCAAGAATGTACAAGAATTCATCCTGATCAGGATGAATATGAGGTGGCACAAATGTCCCCGGCGGTAGAGTGGCATGCCACGAAAAACTGCTATCCGTCAGTTGTTTGGGTACATATGTCTGGCCCAAAATATTCCACCTAATGTTCTCAAGGCTGTCTTGGGATTTGACAATTCCCGCTTCCATGTCGGTCATTGTTTGTTTCCTTCTATCGGAGCGCGCCACTACTGGAATCAGTGATCAACGTATTGTTTTTTCTTGACCACATTGGTGATGTGATCTCGGCTGCTGTCAATGTTGCATCACGCCGGATGATCAGGCTCAAGCGCTTGGTATTCAGCGAAATTTGACTGAAGAAAAAACCGGTACTCCTCCTCCCGGCTATAGCTAACGAACGGCTATTCATGCGGCCAGATTTCGGGATTAAGCGGCGGTTTGGTTTTGGTTTTCATGAATTCGCATCCGCTCGAAAGGTTACCAGAGCATCAGCGCGATCACCAATCTTACCGAAAACCGCCAAGATAATTGCAGGCGTAGCAATCTTTCCCTGCGGAAATACCTCAAACACGTGCGGCTCAGGGACCGTTCGGTAGCAAGAGAAAGCCATAGATTTTAGCCAAAGCCGCAACCCGCTTACTCTTGCTATTCAATTGCAAATCAACGGGGTAACCGACTTTGATCTGGTCTTCACAGAACCAGAAGCCGAGCGTTGCGTCGTGTACAAAAAAGCTTGGGTTTTTATACAGTAGGTGATTGCGCCAGCAGATGCGCCTTTTGAATGACTCCTCTCGCCTTTTTTGGCATCAAGCGGTTGCCCACCTTCCCGCTCCTACATGCAGCCTGCGAGAGCTGTCGACAGATTCCGGATCAGCTGAGGATATAGCCCCGGACCTGGCTCCAGATCAGAACCAAGTGGATCAAGAATGCCTGTCTGTGCTTCTGTGCCATCGAGAACAGTTTTTACGAGGCCAGGATTGAACTGAGGTTCGGACAGAACGCAATCGATGCCCTCCTCTGCGATCCGCTCTTGTATTCCTGCAATCCGCGCCGGGCTTGGATCAGATGCGTCGCCAATCGAAATTGCGCCCGATGCCGAAAAATCAAAATCCTTTTCGAAATATTGGTAAGCATCGTGGAACACGATGAACCGGCCATCACGCACCGGGTCAAGCGTTGAAGCTACCTCGCCAATCAAGGTTTCGATTTCGCTGCGTCCGGCGGCGGCATTGGCAAAATATGCGCCTGCATTGTCAGGGTCGGCTGCGGAAAGTTGACCCGCAATCACGTTCAGCCAAGTCATCGCATTTTGCGGTGATAACCAGGCGTGCGGATCATGCGCGCCATGGTCATGGCCCTCGTGCCCTGCCTCTTCATCACCGTGGTCGTCATGTTCTTCGTGACCTTCCGCATCATGACCTTCTTCGGCGTGTTCATCATGGTCCTTATGGTCATCGTCATGGTCGTCATCATGGCCATCGTCGTCAGCATGATCCTCGTGATCGTGTGCCTCGAACAATGCATTTTCCCGGAACTCCAGCTCTATGGTTCCGTCCGTCTCCAGCAATGTCGTGACCGCTGCATTTGGAGCCAACGTTGCAATCGTATCTTCAAGCCATGGTGTCAGGTCGGGCCCGATCCAGAACATCAGCTCGGCATTTTGCAGTGCTGCCGCCTCGGAAGGGCGCAGGCTGTATTCATGTGGGCTTGCACCGGATTGAATGATTAATTCCGGGGTTCCCACACCTTCCATCACCCGTGCGACCAATGAATGCACAGGCGCGATATCACTGGCAACCTGCGGTGCTTCTGCGAATGCGGCACCTCCCATCAAAGTGGCCGCCCATGAGAGGGTAAGAAGCTTTCTGGACATCGAGGTCTCCATGTGATTTTATAACATTACAAGTCGGATAAACGAAATGTAATAACATGACAAGCGACTCCCCTTCTAAAGAATCCGCTGGCGGACCTCTCGGGTTCACGCACCATGATCATGGTGCCTGTGTCAGTGACACGCTTTCTGCGGCCGAAGCACGTTGTGCCGCGGACGGTCTTCGGTTTACGCCTGTGCGCCGCAGAGTGTTGGAGATATTGCTGCAAGATCACCGAGCTCTTGGCGCCTATGCGATTCTGGACCGGCTGCGTGAGGGTGGGTTTGGCTCGCAACCACCTGTTGCATATCGCGCATTAGACTTTCTGGTGGCGAATGGGCTGGCTCATAAAATCGAACGGTTGAACGCTTTCATCGCCTGCGTCCATCCCAGCCACGCCCACTCGCCTGCTTTCATGATCTGTCGTTTGTGCGACGCAGTTGCAGAAGCACAGTCTTCTCCAGCACGCGGAGCGCTGGGTGAAGCCGCTCGGGCCACCGGCTTTCGGATAGAGCGCACTGTCGTTGAGGCCGAGGGTATTTGTCCCGCTTGTGCCGACAAGGCTGACGCATGAGCCTGGTGCACGTAGAGAACCTGAGCGTCCGCTATGGCGCAAGAACCGTTTTGTCGGGCGTATCGCTAAACGTTGCCCCTGGTGAGATCGTTACGATTGTCGGTCCAAATGGGTCAGGGAAAACCAGCCTGTTGCGGGCGATCATCGGTGCAGTAAAGCCGTTCAAGGGCCGCGTCGAACGGGGAAGCAATGTTAAAACTGGCTATGTGCCACAGAAACTGCACGTAGATGAAACACTACCGATAACGGTTGCAAGGTTCCTGAAATTGCCGGGCGGCGTTACAGCTGTGGACATCGAGCAGGCGTTGTCACAGGCCGGGGTGCCCAATTTATCCATGGCGCAGCTGTCGCAACTCTCCGGCGGGCAATTCCAGCGGGTCTTGCTGGCGCGTGCATTGATTGGAAAACCTGATCTGTTGTTGTTGGACGAAGCCACGCAGGGGTTGGACCAACGTGGCTCCGCATCGTTCTACCAGCAAATCGAACAGGTGAGAAAAGACACGGGCTGCGCCGTGCTCATGATCAGCCACGAATTACATGTGGTGATGAGCGCCTCTGATCGCGTGATATGTCTCAACGGTCACGTATGCTGCGAAGGCACTCCCGCCGTCGTTGCCTCGGCACCGGAGTACCGAGCATTGTTTGGGACCGGCACGGGCGGCGCTCTTGCTCTTTACCGCCATGAACATGATCACGGTCACGATTTTGGCGCACACGATCACGACCACACAGAGGCCGCTGAATAATGCTGGATGACTTTATGGTGCGGGCCACCTTGGCTGGAATCGGCGTGGCAATTGCCGCCGCTCCCTTAGGGTGTTTCGTAGTCTGGCGGCGCATGGCCTACTTTGGCGATGCCACTGCGCATGCGGCCATCCTCGGCGTTGCCTTGTCGCTGGCCTTCTCAATGTCGATCTTTATCGGAACCATAGCAGTGGCACTGCTGATGGCATTGACCGTCAGCATCTTGTCTGGCCGGGGATATGCGATGGACACACTGCTGGGGGTCTTGGCACATTCCGCCCTGGCTTTTGGACTTGTTGCTGTGTCGTTCATCTCCGGTGTGCGTATCGACCTGATGGCCTATCTCTTTGGCGACATCCTTGCCGTGTCACGGGTAGACCTCATCGTCATTTGGGGCGGCGCCGCCCTTGTGGTCGCTTTGATTAGCTGGCGCTGGTCGGCTTTGCTCACCGCAACTTTGAATGAAGATCTGGCTTATTCAAGCGGGATCGACCCGAAGCGGGAACAGCTGGTTTTGACACTGGCCCTTGCCATCACTGTTGCAGTTGCGATCAAAGTCGTCGGGGTTCTACTCATCGCCGCAATGCTCATCATTCCCGCCGCAGCTTCACGTCCTTTGTCCCGTACGCCTGAGGGTATGGCCGTCGCAGCGGGCGTAATCGGGATATTGTCTGCTATCGTTGGTCTTCGCGCGGCTTACGTGTTTGATACGCCAGCAGGCCCATCAATCGTGTGTATTGCCGCAATAGCTTTTCTCTTATCCAGCATGATCCGTAGCTTTGTTGTACAGCGGTAAGGCCACGGCTTTCGCTCCAAACCGATTTTTCAAGCAAAACAGACGCGAAAAGTGGATCATACGATCCCTTGTTGCGGAGAAGGCCTGGCCTCTGAATGACGTGCATTTGGCCAACTTCTGACGATTGAGGAGCGAGGCTCAGCGTGTTGGCCACTGTTTCGGCTTTCAAGTGGCCGCAAAGCCTCCATGCTTGGAAGAAGCAGACTTTGTCCTCGCGGGTCGTGAGGAGATAGAACCGAACGATGACGCAAACGTACGCAAGAGATCGCAGATGAGCGCGCTACGCAAAGCGTCAGTCATCCGGGGACAGATCGAGATCTTGAAACAGGGCAGGCATTGTCGGATCAAACGGCAAAGCAACCGGGGTGACCAACTCGTAGGATTTGCGCCCTTGATGTAGGTTCTTGGCTGGATCAGGCATCTTTCCGCGAGTATTATCCCAAGATTTGGCACGCTCCGCTTGTTTTTTGTCGAGCAGCAGCGATCCTCTGCTCTGTCCCTAAAATCCTGACTTTCTTTCCACAAATACTGGTGTGCGAAAGTCAGACGCTGAAATTCCAACTTGCCTTTTTCGAAGACAATGGCGCGGTTCTATCCGAATAGCCATCTTTGACGCTAAAGAGAAATTTATGAACACGACAATATATTATTCATTACCAGTTGCTTAGGATGCTTGATAGCACACCCGGAAAGTTGCTTTTTTAGGCATTGGGAAGAATGCCGGGATTCGTATCTCCAATTGCAATGAGGGTCCAGATCATCCAACTCTGGGATGGGCACGTGTTCCGTCTGACAAGCCGATACAAAGTACGATTTCGTCTGCGCGCGGGGCGTCGGGCACCCAGACTGTCATCGTGTCGATGTGATTAAACGACCAAGGCTCGTCCTTGTGGCCTAGTGGCATATCAATGCTAGCGGACAATGCTCCGACCTTGTGGTTGGACGGCATCAGGGACTTGCCACCCCCTACGGCTGCGCGCACGGGTTTGCCAAGCGATGGGTGCAAAACGGCAGCGCCATGCTCCATCACACCTGAGGCTCCGATAAGGGCTGCTTTACCGTAGCATACGGGCGGCCGATCCAGCATTGTCACCAGCTCCACTGACAAGGACTGACCAAGCTGCGCCCCAAAATCGAACAGCGCTGACAGGTCCGTTTGATTGACGCCTGCGAAGGGATTCTTGACAACTGCTATCGCCGCGACGCGGGTAATCGGATCACACGTCAAACCCATCTCTTCTGTTGTGATGACCTCTTTCGTGAAAACGGTTTTTCGCACGTCCATGATCAGACTTTCCTTTCAAGTCCCGCGCGTGGCAAATCCTTGATGTATTGAAATGCAACGCCAAGCGGGATCACTGCGGCAAAGAGGAAGATGGCCAACCACAAAACACTTTTAGCGTTTCCCGTTGCATCGAGGATCGCTCCAGCAGCGGGCGGTGTCACCAACATGATTGCATAGTAAACTGTAAAGAAAACCCCCATGCCAAAGGCCCGGACCTGAGGCCGCATCGCCTGCCCTGCCATCGCCATGATCACCCCGGCGGGAGCCATGCCGATCAATCCAAAAAGAACGCTTGCACCAACGCCGACCCCAGGTAGGCCAAGCAGCAACAGCGCGGAAATGGCCCCGCCCATGCAAATCGTCAACACAAGATTGCGCCCACCGAAGCGATCCACGATCTGTCCGCACAAAGCCCCAGATATAATCATGATCCAGCTCCCGATACTGATAATACCAGCTGCGGCTAAGCTGGATTGGCCTAAACCTTCAAGAACCTTGGGCCCGAAGGACAGATACGTGACATAAGCCGAATTGAATACGCCCCAGGCCGTGGCGGCACAGAGCACCAGACGCCATTCCTGACCCGTCATTGCGGCTTTGTTCCCAACTTCCGATTGCGGTAGATCATGTGGGGGTCGGTAGAATGTAACCACTGCCAAAGCTGAGACCAGGCAGTAGACAGAAGCCACCTGAAATGGGACTTGCCAGCCATAAGCCTGCGCAAGCCAGGCATGGCTGACCTGACCCAGGGCAATCCCAAAGGGCCAGCTCATAACAAGAACGCTCATGGCGGTCGCGATCTCGTGGCCCTCAAACCAGTCTGCGGCCATTTTGGTGAAATACAGCGTAGAGAAAAGAAATCCGACTCCGGCGAATATACGGCCCATTCCAATGACCCAGCTTTCAGTTGCCAGGGACGACACGACCCCACCCAGAGCCAGTGCGCCCAGCCCTGACGCAACCATAATTCGGTCCGAAACGTAACGCCCCCAATAGCCGGCGGGCACAGCAAGAAGTAAACCGGGCGCCATAAAGAGCCCGATCATCAAACCAATCCCGGCGTAATCCATCCCAAAGGCAACAACCAGTTCGTCGCCGACTGAAGCGACCGTTTGAAATTGAAACCCAATTCCGATGCGTGCCAGAAACAACAGGCAGAGAATGCGCCAGCGCATTTACGCCCAGCCAAGTCCACGCAGCGCATGCACGTCATTCCAGATCTTGGTCATGTGGCTGATCTTGTCACCGTCGAACTGCATCACGTAGGCATAATCAGAGACCACAGATTTGCCCGTTGGTGCCACAGGCCCGCCCGGACCGGTCTGTGTCCCGTGAAATTCGGCAGCGGCAACGATCGTGCCCCGCTCGTCGTCTGCCGCAAAGGCCGTTAACTTGTAGCGACCGTCCGGCACAGGCGTCAAAAGACCCTTCATCCAGTCGGCATATGAGGCAAGTGTTATTGTATCGGCCAGTGCCTCCGCCTGACATGAAAAGGTTGCATCCTCAACGCACCAGGATTTGCAGATCTCCCATCCTTTGCCAGTTTCACAGGCTTCGAAAAAAGCAGTTGCTATGTCTACATTCGTCATATCATTGTCCCTTTTTTTAAGTGGCTCGACACCAAAAATCCGCTGGCGCAAACGCGCGAAACCCTCTTTTCAGCGTGGCACACAGTGCCCCCCGGCGGCATCGTCCAGATGTATCAGTTGATGTGGTAAGCATGTGGTATCGCGGCTATGTTCGCCAGGGTGCAGCGGAGAACGCGATGATGGAGCAGGCAAAAGAGGCGCTCAGTAACCGAGAGTTTGAGGTTGCGACCGTTTACGTGGACGGTCAGAATTACAAAGAAATCGCGCGAGCGCTAGGGATCGCCCCCTCGACCGTTCGCACCCACCTTCGAACGGTTTATCGAAAGCTGGGTGTCACTTCGCGCACAGAGTTGACGCAAGCGCTGGATGCGCAAGTGGGAACAGCATCGACAACACCGCGCAATGATCAGGATCTGATTGCCGAACTTTCGCTGGAGCTTGACGAGGCTTTGCGGCGCGAACGCATCCTGGCTCGTGTGTTGCGGATAATTAGTCAACAGGGTCAAAGCCTTGACGCCGTGATCAGCGCAGTTTTGGATCACGCATTGGAGATATGCGATGCGGAATTCGGCATTCTGTTCGAGTATCAAGGCGATTTGCGTTTCCGCGCGAAGCAATCGCGCAACATCACACCAGAATTTGGCAAATGGCTGAAAGAAAGGGATATTTTCGCCGTCGACCCTGACACAGGTCTGGGTCGCCTGGCAACGGGTTTGACAACGGTCAACATCGCTGACGTGCGTGGCGAGAATATCTATCAGGAAGGCGCGCCTTTGCGGATTGCCACCGCAGATCTGGGAAAAGCGCGGTCTTTTGTGGCTATTCCGATAATGTGGGGCGAAAGATTGCTGGGTGCTTTGACGGTTTACCGAACGCGGGTACATCCTTTCAATGGTCGCAAGCTCGAACTTGCGCAGCTGTTCGCAGATCAAGCAGCCATAGCAATTGAAAATGCGAGCAACGAACGCCTTTTCGAACTGAATTCTGAAAACAGGCGTTTTCCGAGAGCATCAAACCACAAAAGCGAATTGGCATTTCTTGCCATCTTACCCTTTCGGGCTGTCGATCAGGACGATGCAAAACTTCGAACGGTCGGGCGAAGACTGGCATCCTCGATATCGATTGAACTTGCCAGCAGCCCGCTTTTCCGCGTGATCGACCAGGCATCGAGTTTCTCACAAAAGACTTCTAACATGAGCCCAATGGAAACTGCCGAACTCTTGGGCGCTCGTCTTGTCTTGTCGGGTTCAATACGCGGCCTGCCCGACGGCGGATACAGAATTGCACCGACGTTGCACGAGGCGGGACGCCCTGCACCAATATGGAACGAGCTGTTCACTTCACCCGATGGCAGTACCAACGCCTTGTTCGAAAGCTTGCTTGCCAGCCTTTGTGCGACCATTGGAACCGGCGTAGAACGTCGCCTGTTGGACGCCGCAAAAACCCGCAGATCGAGTAACCCGTCCGCAATGGATCATTTCCTTGAGGGTCTCGAGCTGCATCACCTACATGGACCGGATAGCTTTCTAGCGGCCCGCCACCATTTTGAGTCCGCGCTTGGCCTAGATCCAGATTTCGCGCGAGCCCAAGCGGCGCAGGCGATCACATTTGTGCGGGAATGGTTTTGGGACAGTGAAAATCTGGGCTTGCTCAATACGGCTGAAAAACATGCTCGAACGGCGGTGACACTTGCGCCTCAGGACTCCTGGTCGCAGACCGTTTGGGGAGTGGTCGCGCTCTATAGTCGACGACATACAGAAGCTGAGGCCAGCTTTGAAACAGCTTTGGACGGTGCACCCTACGACTACTATGTCGTCTCGCGAGCTGCATTGGGGAAATTTTATTCAGGAGAGTTCGACGCCGCCATCCAACTCTTTCAACGTGCGATCAAACTCGATCCGCTTCATGCCGACCGTCAACGAGGGATGCTGGGACATGCGTATTTCCACGCTGGCCAATACGATTTGGCGATTTCTAACCTGAAAGGGATTGAAGAGCCTTTGAGTTGGGAATTAGCCTGGCTCACCTGCTGTCAGGCGATCAAAGGCGATGCAGAACAATGCGCCACCGCTGAGAGATACCGCGCAAGCATTCAATCATCGTCCATGCGATACAAGGCCAGAAACAGACCGTTTCAGCATGACGCCGACACAAAGAGGTTGGAAGCAGCCATGCAGAAAGCGGGTATCTTTTACGACTGAGCTCGGGCCTTTGATCAAATGTTCAGATGGCCAATTGTGCTTTCGCGATCTGAATATTTCGTTGCGTTGGAAGCCAAACCGAGACTTGTGGGCGGCATTTTCGCAGCTTTTGGACGCTGGCCTCAAATGGTTCCGCAAGCCGGGCTACAACAAAAGAGGCCAAGTCCTTAGAACTCTACGATCGGTTAGACAAAGACCAGAGCAGCGCCACCTGAGAAGTTCAAAAATCTTTGCAAACAACCATTCCCAAAAGTTTGGCGATCGGCGCTTCCTTGATTGACATCAACACTCCGAGATAAGCCCGGAAATTAGTGGGCATTTTTCTGGAATAGTCTGCGTGTACGACTGCTCAGGTGATTTTCCGGCGGGCACGATGGCGCATAATGCCCAGTCCGCAAAAGGCCATTGCAAGCATCCAAGCGGAGGCAGGCAGGGGAACAGGAGCGGGCGTCGGCGAAAGAACCTCGTAGCGTAGCCCAGCGGCAGTGCCTTTCTGAAAACCGGCCCAATAACTGTGATCTAACGCGAAAGTTCCATCGCTTTCCAGCGACCAAATCCCTTCACTGCCGATGGGTAGCAAATTGAGGAAAGCACTCTGCTCAAGGTCTCCCTTGAGTTCAGTATCTAACCAAGCCGTGATGAAGTGTTGTGCGACATTATTCATGAACACATGATCTGTCCAAACCGGATCAGTATAGTGTTCCGACACATTGAAATCCAAACCCGCGTTGAAATAGAAACTTTCTTCTGGTGCCGGAATTGGGGCCGCAGTATTGTGACTTCCTTGCTCAAACGTCAGCAGCGCGCGTTCCGCGTTTGCAATACCCTCCCAGATCTTCCGGAATCCCGTTTCATACTGAGAAACCGTGTCGTTCGAACCGCCAATCAGGAGCATCGGGATGTCTATTCCCGCCAGTCCTTCTTCGTCCCACACTCCGAATTGTTGGCCCCAAGGCGCGATCGCCACCGTGGTCTTAATCCGGGGATCAACCAGCGCTTTGTGTTCCGGGCTACCGGCTTGATGAATGCCAAGTGTCCCGTGTGGCGCGAAGCCAGCGTTGGCAATGCCCTCTGTGACACCGCCACCGGACGTGATCACCGCACCGTATCCGCCCATCGAATAGCCCAGTAAGCCGGTATTGTCGGCATCGATCAACCCGGCAAAATCGGACCCGCTGTCGGCGTTGAGTTGCGCCATTTGCTCAACAACAAAGACCTGATCAAGGGATCGATTCACGAGCGTCGAGCCAAAGGCCGCCTGATCACGATACGTTGAGTCGGTGTGATCAATTGACGCCACCACGTAGCCTTTGGACGCGATATTTTCCGCGAGGTGCGACATCAAGAACCGGTTGCCCGGATATCCATGACTCATCACGACGAGCGGGAACGGATCGTCAGAAGTGGCCACGGGGACCGCATCGCGGACCGCGCGCCCCTCAAGGGTCACTTTGGTTGTCCCGTCTCGAATGTAAGCCTGCAAAGACGTGTCACCCGTCGAACCAGGCGCAGCCGGATACCACATTTCTACGGTCAACGGTCGGTCGTATGTCGGCAAGATGTCAGGCTTTTCCGCGAGTCCACCCAGCGTCAGAATATCGACTTGATCTGGATTGATCAGATCGATCTGACGCACACCTACTGCCAGGTTTCCATAGCCCGAAAGCGCCGGAGCATCTGGCGATTGTCCATCGATTCTGTTCTGGGCCGTCAAAGGCGTTGAAACGATCAAAGCAAGCGTTGCAGCCGTCGGTATCAAAATGCGCATGTCGGTTTGTCCCCCCAAGATTACTTACAAGTTTAGACTTGGCCATCGGGAAAAGTATAGTGTTTTGAGACCGAGTTCGTACTCGGACGCGCTTTGCGCCAAATTTGCCATTTAAGTTTTCCAAGCCACGTTATGTCCGGTCTCGAGCTCAACTGACGTCAGGAAATTCGAATGAGCGCAGATTTCCGTTTTTCCAAAGAATATCCATTGATAAAATGACCGGATGCATCACCCGTGACAGGTTTTATAGCGGAATGCCGGGATCAATTTGCATGGAGCAGTTTCTAGGAACATTGAGATCACTTACATCACAGGGACTCCTACCCCGAGGTCCTGATGTGCATCATTTCACGCGCGACGTTAGTCATCACGCGAACCACTTCAAGTGAGACAAAGCCAATGAGACGCACCCCCAGGTTCTCGGTTATGCTTGCGGTTTTCGACATTGTTGGCTTCAATGTTTCAGTATCGAGTAGAACGACATAGACAAACAGACAGTGACCAATGATGGGCACTTTGATCGTCAAGAAACACGCCCCTCAATTTCGTTCTGACAGCGAGTGCATTAGGTTGGCGAAAGTGCCTTCGACTTCGTGTAGTTAATGTGAAGCCAAAAACGCATTCCCTCCTGCAAATCACAAAGCAAGGTAACCACCGAAATCATTCGCCGCATCACAAGAGTTTGACGCGGCTTCGAGATTCAAGTCAGCACCTTGGCGCAGACATTCAAAGGCTTTCTGCTACTTGCCCCTTACAGCCTGCACATGCGTAAGGCATTAAAATCAAGCCTGCTGCGGCTCTTTGTTTAGGTAGGCGTTGATCTATTCGCGCAGATCATCAAAACCGGGGCTCCCAACACACCCGTGAGACTCGGGCCCTTGATCAGAAGGTCCTCAATACGCTCGACGCAGGACGGATGGGTCCTGAGAACCAGAATTAGGTTGCACTACAGCACCTGCTCGTCGAGATCATACGTAATGGACTCCACAGTGATCCCCTTTCTATCGAACAAGCCCAACAATGCGTTTCGAACTTCTGATCGCATTTTTGCATTTCGGGCGACGACGCCTGGGCATTTGGTTCGTTGGGTGATCGGTGCTCGAGATCGAGAGCGTTTAAAGCTTGTCACCCGACAATTGTGACTATTCCATAGTCGTCCCGCGGGATTCACGTGGCGTTAACTTGCTGGCCGTTAACTCTGTTCATGCTAAAAACGATGTCTTTGATTTTGCCTGTAATTATTCCTTCTTGGCGATTCTTCAAGACAATTGAACCTTCGCCGAGAGTGCAGTGGACGATGCTATCTGATCGCTGCACAGCGCCAGTCGTTTGGCAAGAGTTTCGGCCACGTCCATTCACAGTCGCACCGCTCAAGATAGTTTTTCGACTATTTTGGAACCCAGACCGGAACGAAGAGTTATTCGTCGTCAGTTGTGCAGAACGAATCCAGCAGCACCCCGCGGCGCACAGTATAAATGAAATCAGACGGCGAATTCAGTTCGACATTGAGCAAATGCAAATTGATTCAGGGGACGCGTTTTTTCAATTCCGATTGGTTTTTGTACATCGCGAACAGACGAACTTGGTACAGGAAGTTGTTTTTGTCTCGGATGCATTTCCAATTTTGGCATCCAAGACATGATGACGTTGGAATTGGCATTGCGGGCGACTGAAGTCCTTCTTGCTGCGGCTTTGTTGCAGCAAAGCGCCGAGCACATTTTTGGGTCGCAAGATACGCGGCTATTGTTCATACCCCGTGCCGTATTGAGCTTAGTGCTTTTGACGGGACTTTACAGCAATTGGGTGCTGCTGGCGCTGTCTGTACATAGCCTGCTGATCTTGCACCGCTATCAAGGGCCATACAACGGCGGCAGTGATCGAATGGGTTTGTTGATCTTGTATTGCCTTTGTTTGTCACGCTGGTTGCCGGACGGCATCAGCACGGAGGCCGCGTTTGGCTATTTGGCGGTGCAGGTCATTTTGTCGTATTTCATCTCTGGACAGGTAAAGATCGTCAATACCGAGTGGCGCAATGGGCGCGCCTTGCAGGACGTGTTCAGTTTTTCGACCTATCCGGTAAGCGAGTCTCTACGCGCACTGGCTGACCGTCCTCGCCTTCTTTGGTCCGCGTCTTGGGCAGTGATGCTGTTTGAAGTCCTATTTCCTCTAAGCATTCTGAATTCCACCGTTTTGATATTGGCGCTCATCGCAGCAGCCGCGTTTCATGTGGCCAATGCTTGGCTGTTTGGATTAAATCGTTTCGTGTGGTTCTGGATCGCCGCCTATCCTTCGATTCTATGGCTACAAACTCGCTTAATCCCTAACGCTTGATGTGAGGCACGCCGTGCCGTGTGCGATCCAAAGCACAGTACTGGGCCCGTCGCGTTTTCTGCGGAACCCAGTGCTCGTTTAAGCCACCTCCCGTTGGAACCCCATCGGATTTTTCCAGCCGAGGCGATTGGTGGGCGCGTGCATTATTAAAGCCGTATACGTGTTCGAAGATCGCTGTATCTCCTTGTCGGCGTGTTTCCCGTGTAAAGGTGTCTGAGGAGATCGAAGAACGGGCCTCAGTGCTACTTACAAAACTCGAAAGCGGGCGCGCTTCGAGACTTCAGCGAGCACCCGGGTACCAGTTGCGGGATGGAAGGCAAACCCACTGTTGATTGGCCCCGAAATTTTTCAGCCCGGTCGATTTCGCGAACAATTGCGTATCTCGACGCATACCTGCAGATTGTCAAAGATTGGGTCACATCACCTAGTTTTTAGGTAAATGCGGGGACACTCGACCCTGAACCCGTTCGTCTGCTTAGAGACTATCAAGCACCCCCCCGAAATAAGGAGAAGCCCCAGGGTGTGAATTTGAAAGGCAAGTGAAAGTGCTCGTTCACTCGCTCAATGCCAAATTGGAACACCGCATCCTCAACGAAAGCCGGATCGGGCACTTCCGTGCCGCTTTGGCGGTAATATTCGCCGACACCGAAAGTCACTTTGTACATCCCACGGGTTACTCCTAAGCCCTCTGACACCGGATGGATGAAGTGGCCGTCTGAGGCGCACGCTCCACTGGCAATCTCGACCGGATCAGGGTCCAGACGCATGAGGCCCACCGCGAGGCCGCGGGCCGGAATACCGCGCGCAACATCCACGGCATGGATAGATATGCCGCCCGCTGCGGCGTTCACGGTAGTCTTTGTCATTGTCCCAACTCGAATTCAGGTCCATTGAAGACCGTTTCCACCTCAAGCTGCCTCGCGGCGATCATTTCGGCGGATGCATTGACCTCTTCCCGAACAACTTCAGGAACATCCGGCGCGCAGGTCAACTCTACCGCGTTTTGTGCGAGTCCCAGGTCTTCGATCTGGTCGGGGCATCGCCCGGCCAGCAGATTTATCACAGCGCGCTCGACACCCAGATCTATCCTGGCCACCGCCGATGCAACAAAAACGTCCGCATCCACGGCGCACCAATCCGTGGCGTTACCGATCTGGCGCATGCCAGTTGCCTGGCACGCGTCGATCGCGCCGTCCCGTGCCGCGTTGAGCATTGTAAACAGAATGTCCGCCCCGGTATCCGCAATGCCCCTTGCCCATCTGTCCGTGGTCTCATTGTCGTCCTGTGTACCACAGAACCCCGTGACAAGCCGGATGTTTTCGTCGACATGGCGTAGACCCGAAGAAAAGGCGGCACGCCCCTTGAGACCCGGACTGACACGATGACCTGAAAGGTGACCGACGACACCGCTTTGGGTCAGCCTCGCCGCCGCCACCCCCGCGAGAAACGCCGATTGCTCCTGGAGCACGTCATAGCTGGCGAGGTTGGCGCCGGTGACGTTTCCTTGGACGACCGCGAAGCTTCGGTCTGGAAAAGATGCTGCGACCGGCGGTGTGATGCCGTTGCCCTGACCGCCAATGAAAATGACGCCATCCGCGCGGGCTGCGCTGGTTTCAAGCGCCGTGGTCATTGCATTTGGCTGGTAAGACACCCCGCTGACGATCTCAATCTCTGCAGCGCCCGCCGCGCGCATCCGTTCGACACCCTCGAGGGCGCATTGGTTGAAACCGCGATCATGTACTTCGCCTACAAACAGGACGGCAATCTTCACAGGTTCGGTCCCTTGGGATGCGGCGCGCTATCAGCGCACCGCGATCCGCCGAATTCATCCATTGACCTTTGCCGCCTTGATGAGTGGTTCCCATGTTGAAATGGTTCCCTCCACAAAAGCGGTAAACTCTTCGGCGCTCATCGGCGTATGAGCGATTCCGAACTGTGCGAGTTGTTCGACGACGGCGTCAAGCTGCATGATCTCTGCTACCGTTTCGTTGATCGTCTCCACCATCTGAGGGTCCATGCCTGCTGGGCCTGACAGCCCCGTCCAATTCTCGATGACGATGTCATGCCCGAGTTCACGGAAGGTCGGAATTTCAGGAAAGATCGGAGACCTTTCAGGGGCGGCAAGTGCGATGGGCTGCGTTTCGCCTTCGGTGATCAAGTCGCGGTTGAGTGCAACCATGTCATAGTAGGCTTCGAGCACGCCTGCCCGGAAATCCTGGATGGCCGGCGCGCTGCCTTGGTAGGGCACGTGAATCTGCTCGATATCAAGCTCAATGTCCACAGCCTTACCGAGGATGTGCGTGATAGACCCGACGCCAGAAGAGCCGTAGGTGATACCGTTGCCTTTGGCGGCGTCGATGTATTGCTCGATGCTGGTAATTCCAGAGGCCGGCTGAACGAATAAGGCGGGTGTCGATGCGCCAAGGTAAGCGATATGGCTGAAGTCAGCCATCGGATCGTATGGCAGGTCTTCGAATTGCGTCGGTGCGATGGTAAAAGGCGCATTGTTGCCAAGGATCAGCGTTGTGCCGTCCGGAGCCTGCTCAGCCACGAAATCGGCCGCGACCGTGCCGCCAGCGCCCGGCCGATTGTCGACCACCGCCTTCTGTCCATATTCGCTCTCGAAATACTGTGCGAGAACGCGCGCGATGAGGTCGCTTGTTCCGCCCGGCGGGAAGGTAACGACAATGCGAACTGGCTCATCTGTCCATTTCCCGGGCTCGGCTTGTAACGGAGCGGCAAGAAGAAGCGTGGCTGCACCAAGTGCGAGGAAGTGTTTCATGGTTTGTATTTTCCTTGTCTGGAGGTTGGATGGACTTACGGCTCTGATGCGATGTGCACTTTTTTTTGCGCACGCCGCTGTTTTGCGGCCGAGTAAATGGCGTAGCTGAGAAGCAGGAAAGTAATTGCAATCAACGTGCCGCTGATCGGACGGGTCAGGAAAACGCTCGGGTCACCCCGAGATAGCAGCATGGCGCGGCGCAATTGTTCTTCCATCATCGGTCCCAGCACAAAGCCGATCAGAAAGGGCGCGGGCTCAAACCGGAACAGGCGCATCAGATAGCCAACCCAGCCAAAAGCGAGCGTCAGCCACACATCGAAGACGTTGTTGTTGATCGAGTAGACGCCGACGCAGATCAGCACGATGATGGTCGGGTACATGTAGCGGTAAGGAATTTTCAGCAACCGCACCCATAGCCCGATGAGTGGGATGTTGAGAATGAGGAGCAGGACGTTCCCGATCAGGAAACTCGCCACCAGCCCCCAGAAGAGATCAGCGTGCTCCACCAGAAGCCTGGGACCCGGCACGATACCATACATCATCAGTGCCCCGATCACGAGCGCCATCGAAGCACTACCCGGTACGCCCAGGGTGAGCGTGGGAATAAAAGCCGTCTGGGTGGCTGAATTGTTGGCCGCCTCTGGGACTGCGACACCTTCGATGGCGCCTTTGCCGAAAGTCGCACGATTTGGCGAAATCTTCTTTTCGACCGCATAGGCAACGGCAGAGGCGACGGTCTGACCGGTGCCCGGCAGCGCACCAAAGAAACTGCCGATGCCAGATCCCCGCATGATCGGCGCAAAAATGGCCTTCCATTCTTGCCGCGACGGATAGAACTTGGAGTAGTCAATTTCGTTCTGGTGCGCGCCGCTGGCATTGGCACGGATCGACACGATCAGTTCACCCACGCCGAACAGGCCCATGGCAACGATCACCAGATGCACGCCGTCGCGCATCTCAGGAATGCCCATGGTAAAGCGCTCTGCGCCCGTCGTGATGTCCACGCCCACTGTGCCAAGCATCAGGCCCGCGACGACCATCGCGATGCCCTTGACAGGGTTTCCGTTCGATACGGCGGAGGCTGCCACAAGACCCAACAAGATCACCGCGAAGTATTCGGTAGGTCCGAAATTCAAAGCAAGCTCCGCGAGACTTGGCGCAAGTACAGCCATCACAATCATTCCCACGATACCGCCGCCAAAAGAGGCGATCGCGCTGGCAAAAAGCGCAACCCCTGCGCGTCCCTCACGGGCCATCGGATAGCCATCGATGCAGGTAATGGACGAGGAGGGCGTCCCAGGTATGTTCATGAGGATCGATGCGATCGAGCCACCATATTCCGCCCCGTAATAGACGCCAGCAATCATCACCAAAGCCGATGTGGGTTCAAGATAGAACGTCAAAGGCAAGATCATTGAGATGGCAGCAAGTGAGCCTATGCCAGGCAGAACGCCGATGAACGTCCCCAGAAACACGCCGATGAAACAGTAAAGCAAATTCTCTGGCTGAAGCGCGACCAGCAATCCATTTCCAAACCCCGTCAGAATCTCCATCTTTACAGGCTCACAAACGCGTCGAACGGCAAGCCGATCAGACCGATGAAAAGCACCCAACAAGCCAGCGACACTCCAACGCCCAAGGCAAGCTTTCCAACGAAACGGAGCGAGGGGTCGGGAACGCTCGCCGTGATGGTGGTCAGAAACACACCGGGCACCAGACCAATCCGGCCCACGGTCAGAGCAAAGACCGCCAGAGCCGCTCCTATCGCGGCAAACGATATCCAGTCGGGCCGTTCAGCGTCCGACGTGTCGCGCAGATCGGCAGTGATGATGGCAAGAGAAAGCACCGCAAGCGTGAACCCAGTGATGACCGGAAAAGCACCGGTGCCGAGACGGCGTAAGGACCCGACACCCAGATCGAACCCGCCACCAATGAACACCATACTCAGCGCCAGAAGTCCGGCCCCTCCAAGCGCGCCAACGTAAGCGTGAGGCGGACGCGCGGTTTGACCTTTTTGACGCAGGCGCAAAAGGAGGGCTCTCATGTTCCGGCCCGTCCTTTGTTTGCGACCGGCGTACAAGTGGTATCAGACGAGCCGCCCATCTTTGGCGCGGTGCCTGCCAACTTGGCAAGCCGGGCCTGCATAACGGAAACGACTTCTCCCAGTGCGCGGACCAATTCTTCATCCGGATCTGCCGCGATCCTGTTTTCGAACTGGGCGATGACTGCAGAAGTGTCAGCTTGCGCATGCAGGGCAATGATAAAAGGATACCCGTGCTGCCGCAGGTAACGCCGGTTAAGGTTAAACAGGCGCTCTGACAGCTGAGGATTGGGTTGAAGCAAGAGAAGCCGACCCTGCTCATCTTGCGATGCATGCGTCATGCCGGTCGGGTCAGACGGCGACAACTCAGGATGCGCGCACAGCAATTGGACGGCTTCATCGTGGGACAGGTGACGCACTTCGGCTTCCAACCACGCGGCCAGATGGTCGGCATCGCGAAACGGTCGCGCAGCCGCCGCGCGATGGGCAAACCAGGGAGAACGCTCGACGACTCGGTCCATCATCGCTGCAGCCTGACTGTCCGCCGCCCTGTTCAAGGCACTGATTGAGAAAGAAGGCGGCGCGGTGTCTTTCATACATTTCTCCGAGTGGTCCCGTGGATGCTACCCTCGTTTGATCGTTGCCATCTATTTCAAAAGAATCCATGCTGCATACGCAAAAAGGCAATGCTGTAGGGAGACCGAATGCCGCTTCATCTTCTGCCGAGAAGCCTTAACTATCTCGAAGCCGTCGCTCGGGTTGGGTCGGTACAGGCTGCCTCGCGCCAGCTCGGGATCGCTGCATCTGCGATTGACCGCCAGATCATCGCGATGGAGGACGTATGTCAGACACCACTGTTTGAAAGGCATGCACGCGGTATGCGGCTCACCTCGGCCGGTGAAACGGTGGTGCTGCTCGCAAGGCGATGGCGCGCAGATGAGGCACGCCTTGAAGAAGAATTGCGCATCATGCGCGGAGAGCAATTCGGCACCGTGCGTCTGGGGGCCATGGACAGCCTCGCCAATTCGATCCTTCCGGATTTGATAGAGACTTTCGCAGAGCGCTATGCGCGCATCAGGTTTTCAGTGGACATCATGACACCAAAGGAGGTTGCGCATGAACTCGAGATCGGAAGCATCGACCTCGCCTTGGCCTTCAACCTGCCGACCGATAAGTCGCGCCATACCCTATGGTCTGCGCCCTTGCCCTTCGGGTGCGTCGTCGGCGCAGGCCATCCGCTTTGGGGGGCGGAGCGGACGACACTTAGCGAGGCGGCGAAACATCCGCTGGCGGTGCAAAGTCGCGTATTACCAGTGCGCGGATATCTCGACGAACGCTACAGCTGGCTCTTTGATCAGACCGAGCCGACACTGGTGACCAATTCCTTGCAGTTTCTCAAACAGACACTCATCGGTGGTTCGTATCTCGCGATCACATCGCAGCTTGACGCCTTGCGAGAGCTAGAAGATGGCAGTTTGTTCTTTGTGCCGTTAGTGGACAAGAACTTGCGACCCCAAACGATCAGCGTTGTTGTGGACGCCCGCCGCCCGCTACCACGTGCTGCGCGTCTGGTCGGAGAAGCGCTGTCGGAAATGCTACCGGCAAGACTGTCTAGGGTCGGCCTTTCAATGACTTGCGATTGATCCGCCGCTCATTCGCGTTCCTGAGACCAGATCCTGTTTTACAATTGTAACACCACTACGTTCTGAGGGCATTAAGCTGTTCGGATCTGCACGATGGAACCTTGCGCCTCTTGGGCAAGTGGCGTGGGCAGTTGGCAACATTTTTGTAACCAACGACAACACAGTTTCCATCCACCATCCTAGATCGAGGATATTCAGCCAGGCACGATCGGCCCATATGTATGTCCGGGATGTGTTCGCAGATGGCTTGGCATGTTCTCGGAAGACGATCATATGTTTTCGGCCAGTTTACGGTAAAGCAGGCCGTGGTCTTTTCGGGATTGGTGGAGTTCTTCTTCTGAAGTATAGCGACGATCACACTGTCTTCTGTGGCAAAGTCCTTGTCGCCAAAGACACCTTCTGCCATGGCCCACGCGACCGTCGCCTCGAGCATTTAGCGCAGTAAGTAGCTCGCGCGGAAACGATACTGGCGGTTCTTGAAAAAGATCTACTGACCCGGGGTGCGATTTGTCACATCGAGGCGACAGAAACAACGGTATGCAAGGTTCAGATGGACCTCTTTGCAGATCTGCTACTCTGATCGCAAACCGAAGTATTGTCTCTTCAGCAACACACGTATCAACAGTTCGGGTTAGGCTGATGGACGATCGGTGCGGCCCTTGATATCACCAGACGCTGGCGAATGGCGCTCAGACCGAAGACGTGATCAATCAACCGAAATAGCCGACCTTGCGGAACATAAGATCCGGCATTCCAGCTGTCGATCAGGCAGTGGTGGCGATCCGTTTTTTGAATGTGCCGCGTAACAACTTACTACCACAACCAAGCGGAAAGATCCGTTTGCATGCTCCTTTGCAATCATAGGGTGTAGAAAGCAATCATAGGGTGTAGGAAGAGTGTCCTTCCGGCGACACCAACCCCTGTAATTGCTTTGGCAGGGCTGGTCACACTACACAAATTCATGTCAGATTAAGCTGTATTTAGAAGGTTGTTTAGGGGGGACGCGCGATGACGTGCGATGATATTTATGAGCTGCTTTCCGACGAATTGGGCATTGAGACTGACGACATTGAGCCCGCCACTTTACTTTTTAGCGAAGGGATTGTTGACAGTTTCGCGCTGGTTACGATGATGATGTTCGTGGAAGAACGCGCGGGCATACGGATCAGCCCAACGGACGTCAATCTCGACAATTTCGACAGTATCAACCGGATCCTCGCTTTTGCGCAACGCGAGAGCGCGTGATGGCTCCGTTGCTTGAAGCTGCGAATACCTTTGGCACGCCTCTTTATGTTTATAATCTGGATATGGTGCAAAAGCGGCTGAGTATTCTCTCCGATCTTTTTGGCAATCGGTTCGGCATCAGCTACGCGATAAAGGCAAATCCAAACCCAACGCTTCTAGCCGCGCTTCAGGCTGGGCTATCGACTTTCGACGCCTCCTCTTTTGCGGAGGTAATCGCGGCGATAGACGCGGGCATGCCCGCAAAGCAAGTCACCTTTTCGGGTCCCGCCAAGCGCGAAGCCGAGATTAAAGGAGCGATCGTGGCGGGTGTGGGCGAATTGGTAGTGGAAAGTCTGACCGAAGCCAAACGCGCCAGCAGTATTGCCAAAGAACGCGGTGTAAATCAAAACATTCTCGTGCGAATTAACCCGTTGAAATTACCACGTAAATTTGGCGCTTCTATGGGTGCCACGGCCAGCCAGTTTGGCATCGATGAGGAAGATCTCGCGCGTGATTTGCCAATTATCCGCGATTATCCAAACCTCAACCTCATTGGCTTTCATATCTATTCGGGCACCAATTGCCTTGTGCCCGAAGCCATTGCCGAAAACTTCGCCATCTTCGCGGACATCTTTCGCGCCGCGCAGGAGATCACCGGCGTCAAACCCAAAAGGCTCGTCTTCGGCTCAGGTTTCGGCATCCCCTATCTGCCAGGTGAAGACGCACTCGACCACGCCGCCCTGCCAGCCCTGATCAACCCAATCATTGACGATCTGCTGGACGGTGAGGCCTTCAACGAAACGAAATGCAATCTTGAGCTTGGTCGCTGGCTGGTTGGGCCCGCCGGCTGGCTTCTGACCCGCGTGATATCCGAAAAGCATTCGCGCGGCGTAGAGGTACGAACCTGCGACGCGGGTTTCAATGCCCATCTGGCCGCCTGCGGAATGATGGGGTCAGTCATCCGCCGCAACTGGGATTTCGAAAATCTATCAAATGCGAAAGGACAGACAGGGCGCTATATGCTGACGGGGCCGCTTTGCACCTCAATCGACCGTCTTGCAATGGATATTGAACTGCCAAAGGTTAGCATTGCGGACGTTCTTTCCATCGCATCTTCAGGGGCTTACGGGTATTCAGCTTCGCCCCGAGGATTCATTTCGCATCCCGAGCCGCGCGAAGTGGTGATCGAAAACGGTCAGTTGCGCGATGCGACACCGCCTCTTGCAAGGATCGCGGCGGAGTTAGTGCTGTGACGAAACGTGTTCTGATCCTTGGCTTCCCCCGCTCGGGCACAACACTTCTGGCAAAGCTCCTTGCGGCGCACACGGATGTCTCCTGCCCACCCGAAACACATCTTTACAGCGCCGCTGCGCGCTTCCTGCACGAACAGACAGACGTCGAAGGCCCTCCGATCGGTGTGCTGACGGGGCTTGGATTTCTCGACATCGAGGCTGAAGAAGTCATGCAGCCATTACGCAGGATGGTTTTTGACTTCCACGACCGTATTGCCGATGGCGCACCTGTGCAGATCGACCAGACTGCCGTTGATATCTTTCATCTCGAAACGCTCGAAAAACTTTTGAAAGGGCACGCGTATTTCATATGCCTCACGCGAAACCCACTTGACGTGATCGCATCCAACAAGGAGCTCACTGACGTCCTTGGAGCGCCTCTGAGCGATCTGGCAAAAGCCGCGAGTGGGTCCTCGTCGCCGTATATGGGCGTAGCGCAAGCCTGGGCCGAGCGACAGTGTGCACTTGACACTTTTGCTGAACGCAATGCGGAAGCCTGCCATTGCCTGCGCTACGAAGACCTGACGGGTGATCCCGATACCACACTTGCAGCGCTTTTTGACTTTCTGGGGCTGACCGGTGAGCCGCAGGAAACGGTGCGCTGCGCCTTTGACGTAGACTCTGGCGGTGCAACAGGCCTTGGCGATTTCCGCATTCACACGACTGCGGGTCTTAGGCCACCTGATCCAAATGGCTGGCGCAAACGACTTCCTCGGGCCGCCGCTTCCCGGCTATTGCCCGTGGTGGCGCCACTGATGGAAGCCCATGGCTACAAGGTGCCCAAAATGCCTGCGCTCCCAGACCGTGACACTGCGATCCGGCAATTCCGTATGGCTGCCGAGATGAAACGCCGGAGCGCCGGCCGGGACGATACCTGATATGTCTGCTTGGGGCTGGTATCGCTTCACTAGGATCGCCGCACGCAAGGGCGAGGCCCCCGCGCTGGTTCAGGGTCAGATTGAAACAAGTTTCGCCGCACTGCATACCGCAGCACTTGCCTGGGGGGCGGCGCTTGATGTGGCCCCGGGCGCGCGGGTGGTGGTCTCTGGCGAGAACAGCGCGGAATTCGTCAGCGCGATCCTTGGTATTTGGTCGCGCGGCGCCATTCCAGTCCTCGTCCACGCAGACGCACCGTCCGCGCATCTTGCCCACGCCACAGCGACCACCGGTGCCGATCTGGTGGTGACCGACCGCGATGATACGGGCGATCCCGGCGCGCCTGTTCTGACACTCGACCGCCCCTGTGCCGTTCCAGACTATGCACCCCGCCCCCGCGCCTCTGGCGATGCACCGGCTTCGATCCTGTTCACCTCAGGCTCCACCGGGCGGCCCAAGGGCGTGGTCCAGTCCGCGGCAAACCTGATCTCGGGGGCCGACCGCGTCGCAGGCCATCTGGGCTATCGCGCGGATGATCGTCTCCTCTGCCCGATCCCATTCGCCTTTGATTACGGCTGGGGCCAACTTCTGACAACAATCTTTCGCGGATTGCCTCTAATCTTGCCGGCACCGCGAAACGCCTTCGGGCTGTGCGAAGCGCTTGGTATGCATGCGCCAACGGTTTTGGCGGGCGTGCCTGCGGTCTTCTCGGATCTTCTTGTGGGTCTGGCACCCGTGCGCGATACGCCGCGCGGCTCGGTGCGGTTGATCACCAATACCGGTTCACGCATCCCCAGAGGAGTCTACGCCACTCTGCGCGAGGTCTTCCCTGATGCGGCCTTGTCGCTCAACTATGGGCTGACCGAAACCTTTCGCACCGCTACGCTGCCTTGCGAACTCGCCCCTACCCTGCCGGATTGCGTAGGTTTTCCCGTCCCTGGCGTCGATGTCGCAGTCCTTCGCGTGGACGCGACCCCATGTGCCCCGGACGAGGAGGGAGAAATCGTACATCGCGGTGCTGGTGCGTTTCTCGGCTACTGGGGCGATCCTGAGGCCACGGCGCGAACGCTCCGCCCCGATCCGCTCTGGCCCCATTTGGAGGTCTCCGCGCCGCGCGCGGTTTTTACTGGCGACCTTGGACATCTTGACACCGAAGGGCGCCTTTTTATCCACGGTCGCAGCGACCGACAACTAAAGGTCATGGGCGTGCGCGTGTCCCCGGATGAGGTCGAGACGCTGCTGCTTGCGGCTGATGGCGTCGCGTCGGTAGCCATTACGAGCGTACCCCACGACATGCTTGGTGATAAGATTGTGGCAAATGTCGTTCTGACCGAAGCCATCGACCAGAAAACGGCGCTGAAGGCTCTCAAGCGCCATGCTAGACAGGCGATGAGTCCCTATATGCAGCCGCGCGAGTGGCGCTTCCTGCCCGCCTTGCCCCGCACCCCAAGCGGCAAGACCGACTATCCAGAATTGAAACGGCGGACTGGGGTTCCGGCGTGAATGCGCGTGCCAGATCCAGGCACCCGAAGGCCCCACCACCTGCCTGGAAAATCGCTTTGGCAGAGTTCTGGGCGGGTCTGTCTGAGCCATCGCGGTTGGCCGCGGTCATGCTGGCAATTGGCATTGCGATTTCGCTTTCTTTCCTGCTTTGGCTCTTCAACCCGACGACCCTGTGTGGACCGCTTGGGGCCTATCTTCCCCAGAACAGAATTGACAGCCACGCCTTCGTCACGGTCGACACACTGCGGCTTGCCCGATCCAAACAGACTCGACCCCGGATCCTGATGCTGGGAGCCTCGACGATCGAACAGCCCTTCGGTGACGGCCAGTCGCTTCACCGTGCAATTGCAGGGCAATCCGGTCAGGACTGGGAGGTACATGTTCTCGCAGCCGCAAGCCAAAGCCCATTGGAACAGATGTCGATCCTGGAGACGGCCCTCGAGGGACGCGGCCCAGAAGACCCTTCCGTTGTCGTTACTATGACGGCGGGGCTCTGGCGGGCGACCTGGACACGCGAACGCATGCTTGGCCCCGAATCTCTAGGACGTCTCGGCCTACGCTCGAAATGGGCGGATGAAGAGATGCAGCACCTGGGAGGCACACCGGGCCTGCGCACAGGTTTCTATGTCGCAGACAATTTCCGCTTCCTCGCGACCAACTCGATCATGACACTGCGCCAACTCGCTCTGAATTCTCCGTCCGAACGCCTTTTCTCGCCCCACGCGCGCACCCCTCCCCGGACGGGACAAGCCCGCTTCCGGCGGGGTACGCCCGAAGCCATCGAAGGGGCCTTGACCGAGTTTGATGCCTATATTGCGCAACTCGAACGGATGATCCTGCGGCTGCAAGACGTTCCAGGTGTGCAACTCGTATTGTTCGAGGATCTTATGTCGCCCGATGTGCCCGACCTTCTAGGCATCGAGGACCATGTCCACGAACTCGACCGCCGGATCTTGGAAGTTTCCAGCAGACACAATGTACCGTTCTGGCGGATCGGTTCCGATGCTGAGCTTGGCCCGAACGACTACAATGACGCCGTTCATACCAAGACGGGCGAACCGCAAGGGAAGGTTGTCGCGGTTACCGCAGAACGGTTCGCTGAATTCTTTAAAAGTCAGGAAACGCTATGACCCGGAAGACATCGACATGTCTGATAACGACGTCATAAAGACCCATCCGGCGCGCCGCGCCGGCCAGATCTTACAAGGACTCTTTCTGGGGGTCTGGTTGCCAATTGCTATCATCGAACTGATCAAGCTCGCGGGCGACTTCGCGCTTTTCAAGTATCAGGGTTTCTGAAGTGATCCAGGTAATCGAATGGTGGCTCTTTCTTGGGCTCATGCCTGTAGTCTACTGGTCCTTGCCCGCATCTTGGCGGACCTGGGCTTTGGCCGTGGCGAGCCTTGGGCTACTGTCGATTTTCGCCGGCCCAGAACTGATCGCGATGCTGACACTTGCCGCCGCGATATTTGCAGGCTTTCGATATCGCGAAAACCTGCCTACGCCTCTAGGTATTGTCATGCGGGCGCCCTGGCCTGCAGTCGCCGTCCTTGGCTACTTTGTCTGGTCAAAATACCTGCCTGCCATGGGCCGCCTCTTTTTGGGAGCAGGCAGTTTCCTTGACTTCGCTGTGCCGCTTGGCATCAGCTACTTCGCCTTCAAGCTCCTGCACTATGTGATCGAGATGCGGCGTGGAAACTTCCCTGACCATAGCGCAGGCGATTTCGTCTCGTGGTTGTTTCTCGCACCCATCTTTACCGCCGGGCCGATCGAGCGCTTCGATCACTTCCTTGCAGAACGTGAAATTGCTCACTTCCGCATGGATTTTGTGACCGACGGCATCATGCGTATCGCACAGGGTTTGTTCAAGAAAATGATCCTGGGCGGCGCAATCCTGGGCTACATGATGCCGCGAATTACAGATGGCAACGTCCTGACGATGCTCGGTGACCTCGGCAACTTCAGCATCATGGAAGTCTGGGCGCTACTCGTCTTCACGCTGATCTTCGTCTATCTCGACTTCTCCGCCTATTCCGACATCGCCATCGGATCATCGCGGCTTTTCGGGTTGCGGATTATGGAGAACTTCAACCTGCCATTTCTTGCGACCAATCTGCAGAACTTCTGGCAGCGCTGGCATATGACGCTGGCACATTGGTGTCGCAGTTACATCTACATGACCATGATTGGCCTAACGCGAAACCCTTATTGGGCAGTGATCGCGACATTTCTGGTCATGGGTCTGTGGCATTCGGCCAGCCCACACTGGCTGGCTTGGGGACTTTGGCACGGCCTTGGGCTCGCGTGGCTTCTGGTCTGGGGACGTTTCGCGATGAAACGCAAGATTCGCTTTTTCAAAACGACGCCGGGCAAGCTCACAGGCTGGGCGCTGACAATGGGGTATGTCTCTCTTGGCGGTGCCTTCACAATGTTGAATGGCCGCGCACCCATCACGGAGTCCATAAGATTGATCGTCGCAGCCTTCGGGATCGCGTAAAACCATCACAAGGGGAATCTTGACATGACCAAGACGAATTCGCAGGACGCCACACGCTACCTTGCTCTCAGCGACAATCTGGTCGAACGCGCAGGCGTCAAGCCTACACCAGGTGGCGACAAGGCATTCACTGACGCATTGATCTCACAGATGCGCACAGACAAACTTCTGTCTGTTTCGGTACCACCCGCCTTCGGGGGCCCCGGTTTGGAATTGGCTGAAATCGCCCGGATCACTTTCAACGTAGCCCGCCAGAACGGCTCGGCGGGTCTGATTTATGCCATGCACATGAGCCAAGCGATGAGTGTCACTGCTCACGGAACCGGCCCTTTCTTCGCCGCGTTCCAGCACCGCATGATCGACGAGCAGATTTTGATCGCCTCGGGCACTTCCGAAAAAGGCCCTGGTGGCGATATCTTCACGTCGATCTGCAACGTTGAGGACCAAGCGGACGGACGGTTGCGGATCGTGAAAGAGAGCCCCAATATTTCGTACATCGACAACGCCGACGCGATTCTTGTCTCTGCAAATGGTACTGACGAGAAGGGTCGTACACGGCAGGTACTGGCCGTCGCAAATGTGAACCGCGAGGCCTTCAAGGCTGGTCGCGACACCTCCTTTATGGGAATGGTTGGCATTCTCAACCGTCCTTGGGCCTTTACCGTCGAATTTCCACGAGACGCCGTCTTTTCGGAAGCCTTCCCTGCCATCGCTCGTGGTACCATGACGCCGGTGATCCAAATCCTCTGGGCCGCGCTTTGGTCGGGGTTGGCCTGGACAGCACTTGACCGGGCGCGGACTTTCGTCAGCAAAGAACTGGAGAAAGACGCCGAAACCACACAAATCGCACGCTATGAACTCAACCGCCTGACCGGGCAGCACCACATCATGAACAGCCTGATCCGCAGCGCCATGGCCGAATACAAAGACCGTGACGCAGCGGCGGATATGGGATTCTCTCTGTCTGCGCGGATCAACCGGCTGAAGGTCGAATGCTCCGACATCGCCTGCCGGGTCTGCCAGGGCGCGCTGATGCTGATTGGGATCCGTGGTTATGCCACAAGCGGCCCGTATTCCGTTGTCGAGCCTGTCGCCGATGCACTGTCCGCACCCATAATGGTGTCGAACTACCGACTGTCGATGAATACCGCCAAGATCGAGGGTTTTGTCGACGAGACTCTTTGAAGCACGCCTCATCTATCCTCACATAACATTGCTTTTTTGCTGGCAAATTTGACCTTCTATGTATAGACATAAAGATGCAATTGCAAGGATCACAAGGGAATGAATGCAGACATTTTCGACTTGAGCGGAAAAACGGCTCTGGTAACGGGAGGTAGCCGTGGCCTTGGCCAAGCAATGGCAATCGGGTTGGCCGAGGCAGGCGCAAAGGTGGTAGCGACTTCGCGGTCACTGAGCTCACTTGACGAAACACTTGCCGTTGGCGAGGGCACGAAGGGCAGCATTGTCCCTTTGGAAATAGACGTTGAAGACGTCGATGACACAAGATCAAAGCTTGCTGATTTCGCCAAGACCTATGGTGGGTTTGATGTATTGGTGAATAACGCGGGTTACGAGCATGTTTGCCCATCGCTCGATATTGACGAGAACCTTTGGGACAAGATCAATGACGTAAACCTCAAAGGCGCGTTCTTTTGTGCTCAAGAAGCAGCGCGGTCAATGATCCCCCGTGGGGGAGGTTCTGTTATCAACGTTTGCTCTCTTACATCCTATGTCGGTGTTCCAACTGCAGTACCCTACTGTTCAAGCAAGTCTGGTCTTCTTGGTATGACTCGCGCCCTCTCCGCAGAGTGGGCTGCTCAAGGAGTTCGCGTGAATGCGATTGCGCCTGGCTATTTTCGAACGGAACTCACGGATAAGTTCTACAAGGACGAAGCATGGCAAACGGCGATGCTGGGGAAAATACCAATGGGAACTTTCGGCGATTCGAACGATCTCAAGGGTGCAGTCGTCTTTTTATCGAGCAGTGCCTCACGATACATAACTGGGCAATGCCTCGCAATCGATGGCGGATATCTGGCTTCCATTTGAACTAATGAAGGAACTTGCTGAAGCAATAGGCATCCGGGGTTGACAAGCGCAAGGCTACTCGTCTCATGTATAGACATAGAACGAATGGAGCCAAATACCTGCATCGATAGTGGCGCGATGGCCGACGGGGAGAAAGAGTGACGCAAGATACATCATCGGCTGTTTCTGCAAAGAACGTCGAAATGCAGTTTGGCGATTTTAGAGCGGTCAAGGATGCCAGCTTCGAGCTAGAGAATGGCCGCTTTCTGACGATCCTTGGTCCTTCAGGTTCTGGGAAAACGACACTTCTTCGAATGATTGCCGGATTCCTGACCCCGACAAGCGGCGAGATTTTCATCAATGGCCAAGCCGTAAGCGCGGTTGCACCATACAAGCGTTCCATCGGCATGGTGTTTCAGAAACTTGCGTTGTTCCCTCACATGACCGCCGCGGAGAATGTTGCGTTCCCTCTAAAAATGCGGCGCTTCGATGCGCGGACGATTGTTGACCGCGTGACCGAATATCTAAATCTGGTCAGACTTGACGGGTTGGAAAATAGGCGGATCAATGAGCTATCTGGAGGGCAGCAACAAAGGGTTGCAATCGCTCGGGCACTTGTGTTTGAGCCGGACCTCCTCTTACTCGATGAGCCTCTGGCGGCCCTTGACAGAAAACTGCGCGAAGAAATGCAGCTCGAGTTTCGAAGAATTCAAAAGGAACTGGGTGTCACCACGATCAATGTGACGCACGATCAACGGGAAGCCCTTGTTGTTTCAGACCAGATCATTGTGATGGACCACGGTCAAATTCAGCAAGACGCCCCCCCGACTACGATGTACCGAACGCCAAATAATCCTTTCGTTGCAAATTTCATTGGTGTGACCAATGCCTTTGAGGGTGAACTTGTCACAAGGAACGATAAATCGGCGACGGGAAAGTTCAAAGGAAAGGAACTGACGGGAGTGCTCCGTAGCCAATCCAGCGATCTCAAGCAGGGTATGGCGATCAGAGCCGCCGTGCGCGCCGAACAGATCCGCATCGTTTCGAAAACTGAGTCGCTCGCCGATGTGGACGCCGACTTCGAAGGAACAGTAGTAGATGTAATATTTGAAGGCGAACGCCTTCTCTATGAAATCAATGTTCCTGCGCTTGGCGCCACTCCATTTCGAATTTTCCACCACGATCAAAACGACTTTGCGACACATGAGTTAGGTAAAAGCGTTCGGATCGGTTGGAAATGCCGCGACCTCCATATCTTTGTCGCCGGCACAAAAGGCTCGATTTAATTTGAGCGAAACCACAACAGGGAGAAAGCAATGACTTTCGACAAAAAGCTAAATCGTCGCGATATGCTCAAGACATCAGCGGCATTCGGTGCAACTACGTTGGCAACACCGACCATTCTTCATGCACAAGAACCGACCAAGCCCAGCGAGTTGATCATCAGGGCCTGGGGTGGCCCATGGGTTGAAGCTCTGAAAAACGGGGTGTCAGATCCGTTTACGGAACGCACCGGTATTCGGATCGTGCATGATTTGACGGAAGACAACGAGATCCAGCCCAAAGTCTGGGCCGCAGTTGCGCAAAATCGGACACCACCTATTCACATCAATTGGGACACTACGACTAACGCAACGAAGTCGGCTCTGCGCGGCGTATGTGAAGACCTCTCCGATCTTTCAAATCTTGCCGCTACGACCGATCTCGCAAAGCCGGTCGGTGTAGAAGGCTACCCGATTATTAACACCTATGGATACGTTTACGTCTTGGCTTACCGGCCTGACGCTTTCCCAGATGGCCCGCCGAAGTCATACCACGATCTTCTCGATCCGCGCTTCCAAGGCCGCCTTGCATTTTACAACGACGGTATTGGCTTCCACTTCCCTGCACAAGTTGCGGGTGGCGGTAGCCTTGATGACATTCCAGGTAACATGGCTGCTTGCTGGGAATTCGTCGAAAAAATGAAAGCACAGAACCCATTGTTGGGTGAAGATCCCGACTTCGTAACGTGGTTCCAGAATGGCGAGATTGATGCGGCCTGCACGATTTCGACCAACGCCCTTGGCGCAAAGAGAAATGGCATCGACCTTGCATGGACCGTGCCGGATGAGGGCGCCAAGTTCGACACAGACGGCTTGTGGATCCCGAAAGGTCATTCCGAAAGCGAGCTATATTGGGCGAAGGAATACATCAATTCTGCGCTGACGCAGGAAGCCCAACAGGTTTGGCTTGATGGTCTCGGTCTGCCAGGCGTCGTTCCGGGAATTACGCCCCCAGAAGGACTTGCCGGGGATCCAAGTTACCCGACCGAGCCTGCAGACTTTGAGCGACTAATCCGTATCTCCGGCCAAATTCAGGTGGAGAACGAAAGTGACTGGTTCTCTCAGTTCAAGCAGATCATGCAAGGTTAAGCCTCATCCATACCACTTCGTCGGGCGCTCTGAGGATCGCCCGATGACCTTCTGATCGAGAGAACCTATGCGCAAATACAACTCTTCCTACCCTCTCGCATGGCGTTTCATGGATGCCTTGGAAGCCGTGTTTGCCAAGATATGGCCGAAAGGTGGGGGCAAATACACTCCGTACTTAATGCTGACCCCGGCGATTATCCTTGTAGGGACGTTGGCCGTAGGCCTCTTGTACATAGGCGACTCATCTCTGCGCACTCTTGATCGTTCGACATTTCTATTCTCAGAGGATTACTCGCTCGAAAACTACCGGCGAATGCTCTCAGAAACATTCACTTTCACAATCATATGGCGCAGCTTACTCGGCGCAATGATTGTCACTATCGTCACTTTGATTCTGGCTTTCCCTTATGCCTATGTGATGGTGCGCACATCGAACACGCTCCTGCGAAAATTTCTGCTCATTGCGCTCTTTCTTCCGTTTTTCATCGGTCAGGTTGTGCGGGCTTACGGGTGGCTGATCATCCTTGGAAGCCAAGGCATATTGAATGACGCACTGGGACTGGTCGGGATTGAGCCAATCCGTTTGTTGTTTAATTACCCCGCTGTTTTGTTTGGGTTGGTACAATACATGTTGCCATTCGGCGTCTTAATGCTGGCTCCTGCCATGACAGCGATCCCAGAAGAAGTAGAAGCCGCAGCCGGATCACTTGGTGCGAATTGGGTAAAGACTCTATGGTACGTGATTTTGCCCATGGCAAAACCAGGACTTATTGGTGCCGGGCTTGTCGTCCTAACGCTTTCTTTGACAGACTTTGCGATGCCAGCAATTCTTGGAGGTGGGTCACAGGACTTTATTGCCAACGCCATTTATGATCAGTTCTTCAGAACGTCAGATCAAGGTTTTGGCTCAGCACTTACGATATTTTTGATTGCAATTGGTTCGATGCTGGTGGGCGTAATTTTCATGGTGTTCGGGGCCGGGACACTTGCACTGGGAAGTGACAAGAAATGAATAGGTCTCGCGTGCAAACTACTGTTTTCTGGACATTGGTTGTTCTATCGCTTCTTACCTTGTCAGCGCCCACACTTGTTGTCCTTGGGGCATCTTTTACTTCAGGCAATATCATCACGTTCCCACCAGATGGTTTTTCGTTGAAGTGGTATGCAGCCATTATTGGGGAACAGGACCTTCGAGACGCTTTTGTAAGGTCGCTGATCGTCGCGTCGATCTGTGTGTTGGTATCTTTGCCGACAGGAACGTTAGCTGGCATCGCATTGTCCAAATACCATATCAAAGGCGGCAATACGATCCAGGTCTACCTATTGCTTCCGTTCACAATCCCACTGATTGGCTCTGGTATCGGTCTGATGTTGTTTTTCGGTCAAATAGGCATCCTTGGGAACCTGTGGCCGGTTGGTATTGCTACCGCTGTGATCAATCTCCCATTCATGATCTGGGCCGTATCTTCAAGTGCCGCATCACTCGATCCAGATCTCGAAGCCGCCGCAATGAGTTGTGGGGCTGGGCCCGTGCAGACGTTCTTCAATGTGACACTGCCAGCAGTGACGCCCGGTGTGATCACCGGATCGCTCTTGATGTTCATTTTGTCTTTGAACGAGTTCTTGGTGAGTCTGCTTCTAGTGGACGCCCGCATCGTAACGCTCCCAGTGCAAATCTATAACTCGATCCGTTCCATCATCACTCCGGATCTCGCGGCCGTTTCAGTTGTATTCATCGCAATTGCCACATTAGCCATTGCTGCGTTGGACAAGTTGGTCGGTCTGGAAATCTTCTTGAAATCGAAATAGCGCAGTGAATGCGCAAGAAAGGTCGCCTCAAATGTCCAATGTCTCGTTTCACGAAACAGCACGCCTCTCATCCGAAGATTATCAGGCGCTCCTCAAGAGATCTGAGGCTGACCTGTCCGTTTTCGCCGAGAAAGTGAAACCCATCATTGAGGCAGTCCGGACGGAAGGCGATGTCGCATTGGTCCGCTTTGGTCAAGATTTCGACGGCGCAAAACCGTTGACCGAGGCCACCCTGAGAGCGAGCGAAGCTGAGTTTGATGCCGCATTCGATGCCGTTGACGCGGAAGTTATTGAAGCCATCGAGCATGGCATAGAGAACATCAAGATCTTCCATGAAGAGCAAAAGCCGGAACCGATGTGGCTGAAGGAGATCAAGCCGGGTGCCTATGCCGGCGATCGATATACCCCCATTAAATCTGTTGCTCTGTACGTGCCGCGAGGGAAGGGCTCATTTCCATCGGTCACGATGATGACTTCCGTGCCAGCGGTGGTTGCCCAAGTACCCAATCTTGCGATATTCACGCCTCCCGCGCCCGATGGCGGCGTTGATGCAGCCACTCTTGTAGCCGCACGGATTGCCGGAGTTGAAACAGTTTACAAATGTGGTGGCGCCCAAGCCGTAGCCGCAGCCGCATTTGGCACGCAGACAATAAGAAAAGCGCTCAAGATTGTAGGCCCTGGTAGCCCATGGGTTGTTGCTGCCAAGCAGCAGTTGTCTGGATTGATCGATCCCGGTCTCCCAGCAGGACCTTCAGAGGCAATCATTTTTGCAGACGACAGCATTCATGGTGGCCTTGCAGCCTTGGACTTGCTGATTGAAGCGGAGCATGGCCCTGACAGCTCCGCGTACTTGGTAACGCATTCGCGTCGCGTTGCTGAAGAAGCAATTGCCGCCTTGCCGGATCACTGGGCCAAGATGACCAAGCACCGTGTAGAATATTCCAAATCCGTTCTCTGCGGAGAAAACGGCGGTATCATTCTGACCAACTCATTGGAGGAAAGCTACCAGTTCATCAACGACTATGCGCCAGAACATCTTGAGCTTCTCTCAACTGAACCGTTTGAACATTTAGGTCACATCACCGAAGCCGCAGAGATCTTGATGGGGCCACACACGCCAGTTTCAATTGGCAACTTTGCTCTTGGGCCGAACGCCGTCCTTCCAACCAGTAAAGGCGCTGCGACATACGGACCCTTGTCAGTTCATGACTTTGTTAAATGCAGCTCAATAGGTTATGTCACCGCGCCTGCCTATCCTACGATGGCAAAGCATGCGCGTGTACTCGCCAGATACGAGGGATTCTCCTCCCACGAAAATGCCGTGTCCGAAATGCGTGACCAATATCTCATGAAAAAAGGCTGATACATGCGAGCAGTTCGCCTTCACGACGTGAACGACATCCGGTTTGAGGAAGTCGAACTCGCCTGTATGCCAGCTGACGGGCACGTACGGCTCAAGGTCGCCTATGCGGGCATTTGCGGCTCAGACATCCACAACTACAAAACCGGTCAATGGATTTCGCGCCGACCATCAACAGCTGGACATGAGTTCTCAGGGATAGTCGATGCAATTGGCGAGGGCGTCAGCGGTTTCGCACCAGGAGACAAGGTGGTCGCGGACTCACGAGACTATTGCGCCAAATGCGCGAAGTGCGATGCCGATCAGCCCCATCTGTGTGAAAACCTTGGGTTTGTGGGAGAGTCGATTGACGGAGGATTTGCAGATTTCGTTGACTTGCCGGAACGGCTTGTTTTCCGGGTCGCTCCGGAAACACAATTGGATGTGTTGACGCTCGCAGAACCCTTGGCTGTGGCGCTACATGCATTGGCGATGATGGATGTTTCGGACAGACCTTTGCTTGTCATCGGATGCGGTCCGATAGGTGCCTTGGCAGCAGTAGCAAGTCGCTATACGTCCAACCGCGAGGTGTTCGTGTGCGATCAAAACCATGAAAGAGCCACGGCGGTCGCACAAGCGGCAGATGCGGCGGCTGTTTCACTCGCAGACTTTGAGAGCCTTTCCAAAAATTCTACGCATCCCGTTTCGCAGGTTTTAGACACAACGGGACATGTGAGCGTTATCCGGACAGTTCTGAACTCTTTAGCCGGAGGCACGCTCGGATTGGTGGGCATCGGGTCAGGAAAAATTGAATTTGATCCAGTGCAGGCGGTGGAACGCGAGTTCCGCATTGTCGGCTGTCATGCGTTCACTGACGAGATGTTTCCAGCGATCGCCTTGCTGGAAAAGCACTCTGAAGTATTCGAGAGCCTCATTCGTCATCGAGTGTCCCTGGAAGATGTCCCGAGCGAATATGCTAGAATCGTCAACGGCAAAGCCCGCGGGATCAAAACGCTCATAAAGATCAATCCGGAATGACGTCAAGTGGGCAAAGTGTTGATCAAGTAATGCCAAGCAACGAGCATCGGACACAGTCTAGGACCGCGCGCATTCGAGCATTGGCTGGCGTAGATCCCGAAGCAGCACTAGTTGAGCTTGAGAATTTATTGTCCGGGGTTTTCGGCATCTTGGTTAGTCATGTGCAGATCAGCTACGATCAGTATTCCCTCAATTCGCTAAACGGGTTTTTTGAATCCGATGGTACCGATTACTTCTTCAAATTTCATCAGGAGGAAGGTGAAGAAGACATGAAGGGCGAATACTATCGGGCCGAACTATTGGTTGACGCCGAATTACCTGTGGACATGCCCGTATGGAAATCAACTTTGCCCGGAGAGCAAATACTCGTCTACGCCCGGCGAAAAGACAGAAGATTCTCAGATGTTCTCCGTCAGCTTGATGTTTCTCCTGACGAAATCGCCACAATGAAGGCGGTCACTGCCGAACGAGATCTAAACTCGAAAATCGTAAAATTTGCATTGCAAACCCTGCATCCTGTCAATGCCGCCGAAGTCACGAATGAACCAATTCATCATTTGTTCCACGAACGAATGATTGACCTTAAGACGGGGAAACCGCCAGGCGGACGTTACCAAGATTTCTATATAGATCGATCGTTTGAGTTTCCTGGCTGTGAGCTGTCCTGGGAACAGTTCGCCCATGCAAAGCTGTCTTTGAACGGACAGCTTATGAAGTCAACGATCGGTGAAATTTTCAAGTCCGCACTGAGAGACCTGAACCCCAGCAATCTCACTGGCGCGGGCGGCATTACCGCCCATGGGGATGCGCATAACGCCAACGTTTGGTTCGTCGACCAAGGCCATCACGCCAAACTGTCATATTTCGATCCAGCCTTTGCTGGACTTAACATTCCGTCGTTGATTGCAGAAGTCAAAGCAACCTTTCACAATGTTTTTGCGCATCCGTTTTGGCTTTACGATCCTGATGTCGCGCAGGAGCGATATGTGGTCGATGCCGAGTACAGTGGCGGCGTTTTGTCCATACAAACCGACTGGCAGCTCAATAAAGTGCGTGAGAACCTACTAGACGCAAAGATTGAAGCGTTTTGGAAGCCCTTTCTCCACGAACTGGCCAACAGAAACATGCTCCCTCCAAATTGGCGGCAAACAATTCGGTCGGCATTCGCGATGTGTCCGACGTTGGTCATGAACCTCCGAGCCGGGGCCGGACGGCACAATGTGATCTCTTCAGCGATAGGTTTCTACGTCACGGGCTTGGCGGGTTCTGAACCAGAAGTGGGGCGAAACCTGTTCACTGATTTCTTTGATAGAATAGATCCGGAAAGTTAGTGTTGTGAGCAATAAATCAGGAGCCGTGAATGTTTCGGACCTGCGGTCTTTAGCGAAATCGCGGTTGCCTAAGATCTTCTTCGATTACATCGATGGGGCCGCTTTCTCTGAAACGACAGCGGTTCGCAACCGGTCGGATTTTGAACGCTTCGCATTGGTTCAAAAGACACTGCGTGTCAAAGACATGCCTTCTTTGAAAACAACCTTTCTGGGTGCAGAAAGCGGGCTTCCTTTCATGTTGGGCCCGGTCGGGTTCCTTGGGTTGTACCGAGGAGGTGGAGAACGGCTTGCCGCAGCGGCGGCAAAGGCAAAAAAAATACCTTTGTGCCTATCCACGTTTTCGATTGCTTCTATCGGGACTTTAAGGAGGCAGGTTGGCGGAAATCTGCATTTCCAGCTCTATATGGATCGCGACAGATCCTTTGTTGAGCACCTCATCGACGCAGCTCTTGCTGCGCAGACAGAGGTTCTCTATCTGACCGTCGATACGTCTGTAACCTCCATTCGAGAAAAAGACCTACGCAACGGTTTTCGCGCTGTGACACGTCTCAACGCGCCTTTACTGTTTTCCATGATGCAAAGACCACGCTGGTGTCTTGATATGCTCAGGCATGGATCTCCAAGCGTTGAAGCTGTCGAAAACTACCCGGAATACGGCAAGGGTGTGCTGGAACAAGCTTCAAATCTCTCGGGACGTCTGGATGCCTCTTTGACTTGGGAAGACTTGTCCTGGTTGCGTGAACGTTGGGCCGGTCGTCTTGTTGTGAAAGGCATACTTTCTCCAGATGATGCCAAACGTGCGCAGGAATGTGGGGCAGACGCTGTCGTCGTATCAAATCATGGGGGACGGCAATTGGATTTTGCGAACTCCACGATTGCCGCTCTTCCAGCGATCAGATCCGCGGTCGGACCAGACTTCGAAATTCTAATTGATGGTGGCTTCCGACGCGGAAGCGAAATTGTCATTGCGCTTGCACTAGGAGCATCCGGAGTTCTTCTGGGGCGTGCTTATGCTTTTGGTTTGGCCGCTGCTGGACAGGATGGTGTAGAAAAGGCCATCGACATCTTGGCGACTGAAATCAGCATAACACTCAAATTGATGGGCATCGCGAGCATCGCCGAGTTGCAAGAGGGAGGAACAGACAACCTCATCGATCGTGCTTACGGTTTCAACGCGTAGGCGAAAAAGTCGCGACGAGCCGATGCTGACTTCCTGCGTAAGAAAGCCTCGCCCAAGTGACAAAGCCTTTTTCATTTTGGGTCTTTCGCTCGACGATCAAGCACGCAGATCCAACAGGCATGTTGAGTATGTCGGCGACAGCCACTGTGGCCTCGGCCGCAATGATTTGATGCTCCGCATTGTTCCAAGGCACATGTTTGAACATCCATGCGCCAGGTGAAGTATCTTCAAATGTTACCGATTTAATTTCAGGGGCCACTGCTACGTTGACTATCCGCTCTTCAAAGCAAAAGGGTTCGCCATTTGCGTAGTGCACGCATCTCAATTCGCGGACTTCGGCACCACAACTCAGGTTGAGGGTCGTCGTTTCATGCTCTTCAGCTCCTCGCATTCGATCCTCAAGCAAACGATAGCTGTATGTTTTGCCCGCATCCTCAACCTCTTTCTGGATGTTAGTGATTTCAAGCGCGGCAGATGGCGTTTGAGGCGCTTTAACGAAAGTTCCCCACTTTTTGTTGCGCTCAAGTAGTCCTGCATGAGAAAGCTGTGTCAGTGCTTTATTGACCGTCATACGAGAGCAACCGTATTCTTTGGCCATATCGGTTTCGAACGGAATGCGATGGCCAGGGGGCCAGACTCCAGTGACGATCTTCTTTTCAACGTCCTTCAGGATGCGATCATGTAGCGACATTGCTTCTACTCTTTCCTCACTTTCAATTCTCTGCACCCTCCCGGCTCTAAGTATATACATAAAGAAGTGTATTGTAAGCATGTCGTGAAGCTAGAGAGTTCGATTGCTGAATTAAAAGACATGAAATTCAGCTACGAAAAAGTCACGCTAGAACATTGGAAGAACGACATAGGGCTTATCGAACGAAGGCATCGAGCCCAAGCTGCAAAATGCTGTTCAAAGCCTGAACATCCGCCTTCCCTGGGCGCAAAAACAAGTTAGCAATACCAAGTCGAGAGCAGCGCTCCCTGTTTTGTATGAAGCAATCTCCAAAGAAGGTTAGGCGCTGCGCTGCCACGGGTTAGTGTTGCAGACTAATGTTCAGATGCGCCGACCATTAGAACAGGCAGTTGGATTTCTGACTTGCCGTCCAAAGTGATGATCGCACCATTGCGCACAACCATAAACGGCTCAAGTCCGAGCCACCCAATTTGCTTTCCAAATTGCACAACTTTCACCCTATCGCCGATGCCGAACGAGTTTTCTGCGTCAAGGGTTTGGCTATTTGGGTGGGCAACCCGGATGACCTCGAATTTACCATCGACTTGGATTTCGGGCTCGTCACTAAAACTCAACGCCAAGCCTGCCACAACAGTAATGGTACGCACCCTGGTACCCCGTCGCCGAATTTCGTCTAAAGCAACTTCGCTCGCTACAATTGCAATCGCCTTGCTCGGATGAATAGCATTATGCAGGATTGCGACGCGTGCACCGGTTTCTGTGCAATGGTTGGTTTCAGCGCCTTGATGCGCGAGGCGCATGACCAAGGGCATGTTGCCGAGACCCATGTCGCCCTCGGTTGACAGCGCAATGAACCCCGCATCAAAGCCGGGATGAGCGGAAATTAATGCGTCGATCGCGTCTTGCGCTGCAGTCTTTTGCCGCATTGCATCCAGAATCAAACCGTTTAGCGCATGACCTTCTTCGGTCGAGACATGTGGAAAACGGTGACCGGTCACAATTCCAACAAACGGTGCAGCTGCAATGAATTGGGACAACGGTGTCGGGCGATCTGGACCGCTTGAGATTAGGGCCGCGTAAGGCGCGCGTAATATTTCTTCGGGAGGCGAACCATTCAATAAAGCACCCGTCCCGCCGTTTTGAATCTCGGCACGCAAGAGTTTCTGATCCGCGGTCAATACGGCCAGACTGACAAAACCGCCAATCGCGCCGCGCCCAACAGCCTCAACAGCGCGCAAGCCCGCAAGAATGCCCGCTCCAGCCCAGGGACCCGTGGCGGCGATCCCTATTGTCATGTAGCCACCCAATGGCCTGGTGTGACCTCAGAAAGAATCCCGGTTGGATAGTCTCCCTGAAGCACGGGGCGTTTGCCTCGTTTTCGCGTGGGGTCCGGAACCGGTGCGACATCGATCAGAGCGCGCGTATAGGGGTGCTTTGGGTCAGCGAAGAGGTTGGCAGCCGGTCCCAGCTCCAGAATGCGACCATTCCGCATCACGGCGACCCGGTCCGCGATCTGGCGCACGACTGCGAGATCATGTGAAATGAAAAGCATGGTCAGGTTCTCACTGCGCTTCAAACTATCGAGCAAATCGAGAACCCTGGCCTGGATAGAGACATCCAATGCTGATGTCGGTTCATCTGCCACGACAAGAGTTGGCTTGGCCGCCATCGCCCGGGCGATGGCGATCCGCTGGCGCTGCCCGCCTGAAAATTCATGTGGATAACGCTGCGCCATTTCGGGGCTGAGACCCACCTTTTCCATCAACGCGTGAACCCGCGTGGTACGCTCAGCTTTCGATAGGGTCTCATGAATGATCATTGGTTCCGCAACGGTGCGCCCGACGGTCTGGCGGGGGTCAAGCGATGCATATGGGTCTTGGAAGATCATCTGCACCGCGCGTCGTTGCGTTTGTAACCTGCGACCGGACAAAGCAGTCAGGTCCGCCCCGTTCATAAGCACCCGTCCCACCTCGGCGTCTGTCAGGCGTGCGATAACTCGGCCCAGCGTGGTTTTACCCGATCCGCTTTCACCCACAAGCGCCAGTGTTTCGCCACGCCAAATGTCGAGGGACACGTCGTCAATCGCCCTGTGGCCGTCATTGCGGGAAAGCAAGGTCCCACGGGTCTTGAACGTCTTGGTGATGTTGCTGGCGGACAAGAGCGTGTCCGGCGCGATGTCATCGCGACTGCTAATGCTATCAATGCGCGGGACTGCCTCTAGCAGGCTGCGCGTGTAAGCTGCTTTTGGCTTTGAAAAAATTTCTTCTGCAGCACCGTATTCCTCAACCACGCCAGACTTCATGACCAGAACATGGTCGGCCATCTCAGCGACGACCCCCATATCGTGAGTGATCAGGATCAGACCGATCTGCGTCTCCGTCACGATTTCGCGCAACAGATCAAGGATTTGCGCCTGCACGGTGACATCCAGCGCAGTTGTCGGCTCATCTGCGATCAGGACGCGGGGGCCAAGTAGCATCATCATTGCGATCACAACCCGCTGGCGCATCCCACCGGACAACTCGTGCGGATATTGTCGCATGCGCACTTCGGGATCCGGAATGCCCACCCGGTCCAGCATGGCAATTGCGCGGTTGTGTGCCTCCTCACTGTCGCAGAGGCCATGGCTTTCCATGGCTTCGGTCAGTTGCAGTCCAATCGTGAGCACAGGCGTCAATGCGGTCATGGGTTCTTGAAAGATCAAGCCAATACCGGTGCCCCTTGGTGGGTCAACACCTGGCGCTAGCAAGTCGGCGCCGTCGAACATCGCACGTCCCTTCGCAGAAGCCTTGGGTGGCAACAGCCCCATGAGAGCTTTGGCTGTCATACTTTTGCCTGACCCACTCTCCCCGACGATGGACAGGACTTGACCCTCCATCAGGTCAAAACTAATCCCTTCGATCAAGGGGCTGGAGCCAATCGAAACCGACAGATCCTTGACTGACAAAAGGGCAATCATTTGCGTTCCACCGGATCAAGGCTGGTCCGCAATCCGTCCCCCAGCAGATTGAAGCCAAGCACCGTGAGCGCAATGGCAATACCGGGGATCGTCATGAGCCAAGGCGCGCGGTTGATGTAGTCCCGTGATCCGGCCAGCATATAGCCCCACTCCGACGTCGGTGGTTGCGCACCAAGACCCAGAAAGCTTAATCCTGCAGCAGCAAGTATAGCCGTCGAAACACCCAAAGTGGCCACAACGATCATTGTTGGCAGCACATTGGGCAAAAGATGCACCAATACCAATCGCAAGGGCCCGGCCCCGGCAGCGGTGCTCGCCTCAAAATAGGGTTTTGAAGTTTCAACCAACGCGGCTGAATAGCACGTGCGCGCGTAGAACGGGATGCCCGCTACTCCAACCGCAATCACTGCGTTTTGCAAACTTGGCCCAAGAACGGCGACAAAGCTGAGCGCGATCAGTGTTTCTGTGAAAGAGAACAACACGTCCGTGCCGCGCATCAAGATCGCTTCGATCCAACCGCGCCGGAAGGCCGCGATCATACCCACGGTCATTCCGATGGTCAGCGAGATGCCGACCGCGACCGCCCCAATCAACAGCGTGATCCGGCTGCCAAACAAGATGCGTGAGAACATGTCGCGCCCAAACTCGTCGGTGCCCAAGAGATGCTTGCCACCGGGAGGCAAAAACCGTCCACCTGACCCCATCTTGTTCGGATCAAACGGGGCCAGCATCTCGGCAAAGATCGCGCAGAAGATCAAAAGCAAGACAATCGCCAAACCAATCGCGCCACTGGGGGAACCAAGTAACCGCTGCAGAAATCCGGGGGGTGGCTTTGGCACGTCAGGGTCAGTAGTCACGCTCATCTTCATGACCGCCGGATCCGCGGATCAAGCACCGCGTAGAGTGCGTCAATGGCGATGGCGACAAAGACCACGACGACGGAAAAAGTCAGGATAAAGCCTTGGATGATTGGGTAGTCGCGCTGGAAAATAGCTTCAACCGCCATGCGCCCGACACCGTTCCAGGAAAAGATGTTTTCAACCACAATGGCTCCGCCCATCATGAAGGCAAATTGCAGACCCATCATGGTAACGACCGGAAGAAGCCCGGCACGGAGCACGTGGCGACGCAGCACCAGCGCTCTAGGCAGGCCTTTGGCAAAAGCGGTTTGCACATAGTCTTGGCTCATTACGTCGATCATCGAGGATCGGGTCAGGCGCGCGAAGATTGCGGCATTGGACAGCCCAAGTGTCAGGGCGGGCAGGATCAGATTGAGCCAGCCGTTTCCGCTTACAGGCAGCCAGCCCAGTTCGAGTGCGAAGAAAAACAGCAGCATTAGGCCAAGCCAGAAATGCGGCATGGAAATTCCCGCAATGGCCACAATCATCAGAGCGATATCAGTAAAGCTGCCTTGACGGTAAGCTGCAAGAAATCCAATCGGCACGCCAATCAGGATCGCTATAAACATCGATGCGCAAGCCAGCAAAAGCGTATTTGGCAGACGCTGCAGGATCACGTCCAACACCGGCTGTCCCCCCCGGATCGTGTTGCCCAGATCGCCTTGGAAAAGCCGTTCCATAAACATTGCGTATTGAATTGGAATAGACCGGTCTAGCCCAAGAGAGCGGCGCACTTCTTCGATCTGTTCGGGCGTTGTGCCCTGACTTTGAGCATACATGATCTGTACCGGATCACCCGGTACGGCGTGGATCAATAGCGTGACCAGAATAGTCGTGATCCAGATGGTAAAGGCCCCCATGGCGATGCGGGTGCCAAGAAATCGCCACATGCGCTCAGCCCTTCGTAAAGTCACGCCCGGAACCGAAGCCCCGGGCGACCGTAGACGTTAACCGCCCAGTTTCAAATCCGAGAAATTCGGATAGACGAAGGGGGCGACAAAGAAACCCTCAACCTCAGGACGAACTGCGAACACCCATTCCCAGCCGGGCGTGTAAAGTGGCACGTGAATGGCGTTTTCCAACAGGTACTTGAAGACTTCCTGCACCTTGGCTTTCCGCTCATCCGGGTCGGTCAGAACGCGGGTTTCATCCAGCATCGCGTCGAGTTCAGGCGAAGTGTAGCCACGATACGCGCCGGGCGTATGCCAAAGCGCGTAAAGGATATCCGGATCATACCATGACCATGTCATCATATCCATCGAACCGGTGGTGCCTTCCGTGTTCTCATTTTCCTGCCGAACCCGGGCATTTAGCGATCCGATATCCATGATCTCGATCGATGCCTTGATGCCAACTTCGGCCAGCTGGGCCTGGAAAACTTCACCTAGTTTCTGACGATTTCCGCCAGTCCAGACGAGCAGCGCTGTTTCGAGTGGATTGTCCTCGCTGTAGCCAAGTTCCGCCAACAGTTGCTTGGACTTCTCGGGATCATAGGCTGGGCGATATTGCGCACAAAAATCCTGATCGTTGCCAAAGACACCACGCGATACCGGGCAGTTCTCCTGAATTGACAGATCACCATAGATCAGGCTGATTGCAGTGGCCGCATCGGTGGCATGCGCTACAGCAAGACGCGCGCGCACATCGTTGAACGGCGGGCGGTGGACAGCGAACTCCCAGAAAACGTTCTGACCGGTGTTTTCAGCGACGATGATCGACAGGTCGCCCTCGTCCTTGATCATCGGAACATCGTCGAATGGTGGCTCTGCGATATGCACTTCCCCAGTCTTGAGTGCTGCAAGGCGCGCCTGCGGTTCGGGTACAACGGCGATGATCAAGCCATCCTCGTGGGGTGCGCCTGGGTTCTCGGCGAGTTTGCCGAAGTTCTTGTAGTCCGGGTTCTTCTTCAAAACGACGCGGTCGCCTTTTGTCCAGCTTTCCAGCATCCACGGGCCAGAACCAATGGCTGTTGTTGTGCCGAAGCCATCGCCATTACTGTCGCAAATAATCGACGAGAAGCTGTCGGCGAGAAATGGGATCAGAGCGACGAAAGGAGTCTCGAGCGTCAGCTTGATGGTCAGCGGATCAATAACCTCGGCGCCTGTTATCGGGCCCCAGCTGCCCTTGGTTACGCTGGGCATGTCTTCGTTGAAAGCTGTGTCGATGGTATATTTCACGTCATTTGCATCAAGCGACGTGCCGTCATGGCACATAACGCCGTCTTCAAGGTTGAAGGTGTACTCTGTCCCATCAGCATTGGCTTCCCAGGATTTTGCGACATGCGGTACAGGCAGGCCATCAGCATCCGACGCAAGCAGCGTGTCATACACAAGGCTCCAGACTTGCAGAGAGAGCGTGCTTGTCGCCCGGTGCGGGTCAAGCGAGTCAATATCGCCATAGCGCGCCCATACAATGTCATCTGCGACCGCCGGACTTGCCATGCCTGCAGCCATAGCAGCAGCGCCGGCAAGTCGACGTAAGGTGGGATTTAAAAAGGTCATTTTAGTCCTCTCTGTTCGCGTCGGCCATTCTGCGGCCGCACAAAGGCTGAGCGCTTTGCAGCAGGCAAAACATCTTTTATCGTCCGAAGAGCATTTAGACGACACGCCAATTTATTTCGGTTTTGGTGGGTCTTTCCCCCACGCAAAAGGTTAGGGTGCCGAAACGGTAAGGTCAAAAAGAACGCATCCGTGACGTTTCTTTTTTCACTTCTGACTCTTTTTGCCGCAATTCGAGACTGCAGAAACACGCATTTGAGTCCCCGCTATCCGGCGTCACCCCAATCGTTGTGGATGCTGTCGATGTAACGCAACCGTTCAACCGCGTTTTGACCCAAGCGGTCTGCAACTGCCATGCAGAGGTATGTGATCACAGATACAGGTGACGCAAGCGAGTCAAAATACGTGAGGCCACTGGTTCGGCACCGCAGCGTAACCTCGGCCAACTCCGGGCTTCCCGAGCTGGCCAGATCGGTTATCGAGATTGTTTTGGCCTCGGCCAGACGCGCCGATTGCAGGATTGATCGTAGCGTCGGCGTTCGTCTGCCAATCGCCAAAGCAAGCAGTGAATCAGAAGGCCTAATAGACGCAAATTCTTCCGGTACTGAAAAGCCACCGAGTGGGATCATGCGGATGTCTGGCTTCACTTTGATCAGTTGCGCTCGCGCAAAATGGGCCAAGGGATAGTTGTCGCCAAAGCCCACAACCCAGATCTTCTCGGCGCGCGACAAATAGGTAACGGCCGCCTTCAGATCATCACTGCGGATTGCCTCGATTGTCCGAATCAGGTTTTGAACGTCCGATGCCAAATGGTTCGCCAGATCACCCCGCCCGCTGAGGTTCGGAACAGGTTCCGAGTATACGTTTTTTTTGTACTTGCTGTCGTCTCGGCCAACCCGTGCCATCCGTTGCGCCGTTTTGAAACTGGGAAATCCAAGCCGTTTGAAGAAACGCGCAGTCGTCGCTTTGGAGACTTTCGCTTGGGTAGAAATCTCAGCGGCTGTATGCAGCACAAGGCTATCAGGATGCTCCAGAAAGTGATCTGCCAAGAGACGTTCCGACTTTGTCAGGACATCGAAACTTTCCAAAATGCGTTCGGAAAGGCGCGCAGATTTCTCAGTGGTCTTTTTCATTTTTGACTACTTTTGATACTTTATGAAACAAAGTACTCACCTAACTGCTACTTTGGCAAAGGAATATTCCGAGTGGTTTTTCCATTCCAGTGCCTCGTGTCCATTTGGTTAGGGCAAATACTGGACGCATTCGGAAAAGGTGCCGAGCTGGAGCATGCAGTATAGAGCACCGCCACAGCTGAAAAAGGGCGCAGCGCAAAGCAATTGATTGGATTGGCCAAAAAATGAGTGCGGGCCACGTTCTTAGGTTCTGTGAGCAATACCAACGCAGAAAGCTGTGCTTTGAATTCAGCAGGCACGTTTGTCTGATCTGACTTTGCGCGTTTGCTGAAGGCCTGAGCGTCTTGGCTAATCAGTTGCGATTTTGAGCGGCGGCGACGACGCGGAATTCGTCATGAACGCCACACAGGCTGCGTCATCAGAGGTTTTCTAAGTCAAGGATGCTCGTTATTCTTCTTATCCGTTACCTCAGATTGTTCAGGCGCCGACTACATGGGCCCAGCAGTGTTCGTGACGGTTTTGCCGCGGCAGCGGCAGCCCGAACGCCACTTTTGAAAAGTCTACACTTTGCGCGCCACAATGTACCTGCTCGGCAGCATGCCGATTTGACCTGCCGTCTCGACAATTTTGAATCCTGACCCCAAGATTTTTGTCTCAAGTACTCTAGTGGTCATGAAATCTACGAAGGGCGCTTTTCCGATAGCTTGCATTACTGGTATCGCAACTCTGCTCAGCATCGCGTACTTGAATCCACCATGCTCTGGGGCACAAACCGTTTTTGAAATAAAAACGCCACCCGGTTTGACCAATGACGATATGACATCAAGAGCACGGTCGAGGTCTGATACAAGATGAAGCAGGTTGTGCGCCAAGACCGCGTCGTAGCGCTCTGTTTCAAGAGGATGATCAAGTACATCGGCTACTTTAAAGGCCACATTTTTAGAGCCTTCATCTTTCAGTTTTTCGTTAGCAATCTCGATCATGCCGGCCGCCAGATCGGTGGCAGTCATTTGCGCGACAAGA
>NZ_JBGCEQ010000015.1:0-89973 GCF_045106495.1 Roseobacter sp. | reverse complement strand
CGTGCTGCTGTCGCAGAAAGTATGGTTCTGAACAGAGCGCGAGCGCCTTTTCTATCAGGCTTTGCGCGTTTGCTGCGGTGCAGGAAGGATCTTCGCTAGTTTGCGGAGGTTTTGGGCGGTGGCGGCGAGGAGGAATTCGTCGTTTGCACCGCATGGGCCGCGTAATCGAAGCCTTCCCAGCCCGAGGATGCGTTTGAGGTGAGCGAAGAGCATCTCTACCTTCTTCCTGAGCTTCATCGAGATGTCGTACTGGCGGGTCTTGGCGATGTCGCGTGCCACCTGGCGGGCGTCTTCAGTTTCTTCGCGGCTGATCTTGCGGGCATCAGCGTTTGGGCAGCACTTAGCTTTCGATGGGCAAACCTGGCAGACCTCTTTCAGGGCGCGATAGCGAGCTGTGCCTTTGCCGGTCGGTCCACGGTTGGGGTCTGAGTAGTTGCGACGAAATTGCCTGAGGGCATGTCCTTCTGGGCAAATGTATTGGTCGTTCTCGGCATCCCATTCAAAGTCGGCGCGGGTCCAGGTTCCATCGTTGCGTCCAGACTTGTCGAATACAGGAATGTGCGGCGCGATCTTTCGATCCACCAGCCAACCTAAGAGTGGCCCTGTCCCGTATGCCGTGTCTGCAATCAAGCGCTCTGGGTGCAGATTAAACTTCTGCTTCACCCGCTTCAGCATGGTCTTGGTCGACCCGACCTCTGCTTGCCGGATCGAGCGGGTCGCCTCAACGTCGACAATGACGCCGTGATCCGTGTCGATCAGGTAATTGTCAGAATAGCTAAAGAACGCAGGGCCTTTGCGAGCCGCCGTCCATTGGCTGGCCGGGTCAGAATGAGAGGTGAACTTGGGCTCGACTTTACTCGCCGCGCCGAACGCGGCCTCGTCCAGCGTGTCGAGATACTCGCGAACTGCACGAGGCACATTGGTCGGATCGATTGTCGATACGTCCCATTCTTCCTTCGGTGTTGAGTTCCGCTTGTTTGCATCAGCCTCGATGAGGCTGGCGTCGATCGCCATCCGCTGGCCGCTGGCCAGACCCTCCTCAATGCAGCGGGCAACGGTTGTCTCGAACAGATGACGCAGCAGCTCGCTCTCCCGGAAACGGCCATGCCGGTTCTTCGAGAAGGTGGAGTGGTCGGGAACGCGGTCGTTCAGATCAAGGCGGCAAAACCAGCGATAGGCAAGATTCAGATGCACCTCTTCGCACAAGCGACGCTCCGACCGGACGCCAAAACAGTACCCAACCAAAAGCATGCGGATCAGCAGTTCCGGATCGACCGAAGGGCGACCGGTGTGGCTGTAGAAGTCCGCCAGATGCGCGCGGATGCTGCTCAGATCGACGAACCTGTCAATCGATCGCAGCAGATGATCTTGCGGGACATGATCTTCCAACGAGAACTCATAAAACAACGCTGCCTGCGCTTCCTGTCTCGGTCCCAACATCCGTCAATCCTCCCGCTCGCAAGCAGAATTGAATCAGCAGTTCAGCCCTCGATCAAGCATGAGTTTTTCAACAAAATACGCCTATTTTGTTGAAGAAGTGGGAGTTGCTTTGAGGCAAGTCCTTTGATTCACTCGTTATTGTAGGATGAGGAGGGATTTGGCTATGATGGGTGTTCAGGAAGCTCCAGCGCGGCTGTTTTACGACTTCAATTTGGAGGCACATGTCCCTGCGAACCTTGTTCTGCGCGAGATTGACCGGTTTCTGGATGTCGGCAGTATCCGCCAGCAACTTGCGCCACACTATAGCCATCTGGGCCGTCCTTTGATTGACCCTGAGCTGATCGTACGGATGTTGGTGATTGGCTATGTTCTCGGCATCCGATCCGAGAGACGTCTTTGTGATGAAGTCCACCTGAACCTGGCGTATCGGTGGTTCTGTCGTCTTGGCATTGATGGCAAAGTACCCGACCACAGCACTTTCTCAAAATATCGCCACGGCAAATTTCGGGATAGCGATTTGCTCCGGTCTGTGTTCGAAGCTACCGTTGCGCGCTGCATTTCTGAAGGTCTTGTCGGCGGTCATGGCTTTGCCGTTGATACAAGTCTGGTCGAAGCAGATGTCGACAGGATGAACTCAACGGCACAGGAAGATTGGGATATATCTGCAATCGATCCTGATGATGCGCCCCGCGCTGTTCGGGAATATCTCGACGTTCTTGACGACAAAGCTTTTGGGGCTTCAACCCCGGTCAAGCCGAAGTTTACGTCCCATTCCGATCCCGCCAGCCAGTGGACTGCCGCGCGTAAGGGACCTGCGATCTTCGCCTATTCGAACAACTATCTGATCGACACCGATCATTCTGTCATTGTCGACGTTGAAGCGACACGCTCAATCAGACAGGCCGAAGTGGGTGCCGCACAAACCATGATCGACCGGACAGAGGAATGCTTCAGCATCAAGCCTGACTGGTTGGTGGCGGACACCGCCTACGGATCGGCAGAGAACCTGGCTTGGCTGACAAAGAAGCGTGGCATCATTCCGTTTATTCCTTTGGTCGACAAAGGGGAGCGCACAGACGGCACATTCTCCCGTTCAGACTTTGAATGGGATGAAGACAACGACCGCTATACTTGCCCAGAAGGCCAGCACCTCTTGCAGTCTCGACGCAACTACTCTGACCCACGCAGGAAGGAACCCAAAACCGGGCGTCGCCGCTACCGCGCCACCAAAGCCATTTGCGATGCCTGCCCATCGAAATCAAACTGCTGCCCGAACACAAACACCCGTTTCATCGGTCGCGAAGAACATGAAGACGCACGCGACTTAGCCCGATTGGCTGCCAAATCACCCTTCAATCCCAAGGCGCAAGCCAAACGCAAAAAGGTAGAAATGCTGTTTGCGCACCTCAAACGCATTCTTGGCCTCGGACGGCTCCGCCTGCGAGGGCCATGCGGTGTACAGGACGAATTTACGCTCGCAGCCATCGCACAGAACCTTCGAAAACTCGCAAAACTAAGACCCAAGACGCACGAAACGACGGTCGCGATATGATCTGAAACGGCAAAACGACAGACCAACACGCCGCCCAGTGCAACGGGCCGAACAATCAGCCCGCAGTCAACGCCCCGACACGGCCAACTCCACAAATCACCGCGACTTCTTCAACAAAATAAGCCGATTCTGTTCTCTAATCTGTCAATGTGTGTTCTTTGAACTTCCTTCTTCTCACGTCTGAGGTTGCCTTTGTTCTCTTCGAACTCTAAAGGTTCCCTAAAATAAAAAGATCCGAAAGCAGCATAGGTGAAATCAAACTAACGTCTCAAATACCGCGTGTTGCGCCCGAAAAATGTTCTCAGGTGGCACCAACAATCTGAAATTAAAAAATGCACAAATTCTGAGTGGTGGTCCACCAATGGAAATTGCGCCATGTGCCGGGGTGGGCCGAGGGGTGGGGGGCATCGTTGCCTTAGTGTCCCGTTAACAGAGCGCAGTAAGATGGCCAATGCACCATTCATCGCGAGCCGTCTTCCTTTGCTCAAACAATTCGATGTGTGGTTCGGGTGCCGTTGCCCTCAATTGCTGGCAAAGCTGCCAATGGCCGGACGGCTGCGGCTCTCAATACAACGCGACGGTAAATTTGCATGTCGGTTTTCATGTCGTTTCTTCCCCCATAGATTTTTTGTCGTGTATTCGCAAAAAAAAGAAATAGAGGCAATCGTCAAAGTTTGATGGTGGGAAAATTGGTGGGATGGACAAAATCCAAGCCGATTAAAAACATCTTATCAATATGTTAGGTGGTTTTTGTGGCGGACCGAGGAGGATTCGAACCCCCGACCCCTTGATTCGTAGTCAAGTACTCTATCCAGCTGAGCTATCGGTCCACTAAAACGGACGTGTAGTGCTGAGCGTTCAAGTATGCAAGCCCATTTGAAAGATATTCTGACCACATGCCCTGGAATCTTTGCATGGCCAAACGGCGATGAAACAATTGGAGGCTGGGTCGTTGCGCGCCTTTGCTATCACAGATACATGGTTTGCTTAAGAATACTGCGGTGTTCAAGCGGTACCCGTGCAATGACCGTCGCTTAACCAGATCCAAAGTACAGGCTATCAAAAGGCCGAAATCTGGTTTTATCGCTATGGCCGGAGAGTTTTAGAAACCAATGAAAGACTATCTTGAAAATTGCGCCTGGTTTCATTCCTTTGCCAAGGACACAGAGCCTTCGTGGCGTTGGCGCGTAAAATAACTGACCGGTCGAGTGCTCGCAATGTCGGCAACTAGATTTTCAGGCGCATTTGGAAAGGGTAAGGGCATAGGATCGGGAACAGAAGTCGGTTTTTGGACGCGACAATTTCCCCACAATTACTCTGCTTGCTATCGTCGCTTACATCTTTGTCCGGTGCTCCACACTTGGGTGACCCTTGGTTGAAATTGCTCCAGTTTCGAAGCCAAAAAAGTTGACTTGGAGGCCGATGCCAAACCCATCTTTTCGTTTAAATCTGACAGAGGGGGAGTGCCATTTGGGGGAAAGCAACACACTTTGAAAGCTTGGAGAAGTTATCGTTCGCGGCTCATGAGACAAAACTGTTTCGTTTGGCCTGAGTCAATCGAATGTTCCAGTTCGGCTCTAAATCATTGAAGGAAAGTCTAATTGCAAAGTTATTGTATTGGCGATGCGCGCATCGAAAGACATTTCCTGCAGTACGTCACGCATGGCTTGGGCTGTATATGTGAAACCTTGAGCCTCTACGTCTTCGACAATTCTTTCGGCCATCTTATGGGCGTCGGATAGTTTCATGCCTGTTTCCTTACGTTTTTATTTTAAATCTGATGCTTATTTTGATCAAACGCATTAATAACGCGTAAATGCGGTTATTGCGGTTGGCGAAAATCCGCTGATATTTCCATTTGCCGTACTAAATATAGTGGTATGGGTGTTGAATTACACTGCTGTTCGCGATGAACACTACGTTGTGGGTTTGTATAGAACGCAGTTTCAGCCGAATTACAAAATTATACCCGGTATGGCGTTTTCCAGAAGCAACTTCTCCAAAGAAGAGTGGCTTTTGCTAGTTTTGGATTTTTTACTGAGCCATTAACGGGTGGCGTTTGTGCAGTTTCAACGCTCGTTTCTCAAAATGAATTTTCCAAAAGCACGCGGTCCGTCGCAGACGTCCAATTGCTGAACCATTGATAAGGACTTGGCGTCATAAATTGTCAAAGTGTTATCGAACCAGTTGGCAACAACCACTTCCTTCCCGTTGCTGGTTGTATCAATGCCTTCAGGATACTCACCGGAGTCCAGCAAACCCACGGGCGACAGTGTCATAGAGTCTATTACGGTCACGGTATCGGCGTATTGATTGGTCACAAAGACACGGGATTGTGCAAAAGCAACGCCTTAAGGCCGGGCGCCCACGGGTATAGTGGCAATTGTTGCTCCAGTTTCAGGATCAACCACGCTTAAATTATCACTGCCCACATTCCCGACAAAGAGCTTTCCATCTGGCGCGAAACCCAATCCGAAGGGGCGGGTGCCGACGCCTATGCGGTGCAAAAGAGCTAGCGTCTCCGCGTCATAGACAGAAACTTGATCTGCATCGCGGTCTGCAGAGGACAGAAACTTCCCATCATCCGAAATTGCGAGCCCGGCCGGTGCTGCACCGGTCTCCAGCTCTCCAATGAGCGTCAAATCTGAGGCAGCCAGAACCCAAATCCGGGCGTTGTACCAATCCGAAACAAAGAGCCGACTGCGATTGGGATCAACAGCAACCCCGATTGGACTGCCGTCAAGGCGAATTTCATGACTGACATGACCGTTTTGCAGGTTGTGCTTGCGCACCTTTTTAGCATCAGCGGCCACGGTGAAGATGGCTTTGTTCCCGATGGCGACACCAGCGGGTTTGCCAGGCAGGTCCCACTGTTGAATCGTCACACCTTTCTCGAGGTCTACAACAGTCAGTGCGTCGCCATTCTGGCACGTGACATAGGCCAGGTCGCCAGCCATGGCAGGATTCAAAGCAAGAGCCAGAAGGAGAGCGATTTTAGGAGTCGGGAACGCCAAATTCAACCATTAGTGCGTCAAGGCCAGCCTGATAGATATTTGTAACAGCTGCAATTGCGGCCGCGTCGTTCAGGTCTTCTGGTGGGTCATTGTTTGGATAACCCCGGTAGAAGGCCCCACGCCATTCGATCAGAGATCCGCCGCCGTCTCGCGGTTTAACAGTCAGGTGAGAGGAGTAATTTGTCACTGGCAATACCTCTACCAGGACATCGGTAATTCGATAGGAATAGCTCATCTTTTCATCGCCGTATTTGTACAGGATTTCCGAAATGGTCGGCCCGTCAGAAGACCCGATCGACAAAACACGCGTGGCGTCAATGTCATTGCCGTTTTCGCCTGTACTGCTGTGCACTGCTGGGTGCCAAGACATGTCTTGGAAGTTCCCGATACGGGCCCAGACTTCGGCAGGTTCAGTCGCTACGTCGGCGGTTATCGTGACCTTCTGCCGGGTCGGCCCATGTGCAAATACCATTGCTGGTATGACCATTGCAGCGACAGCCGTTCCCAAAAAACTTCGTTTCCTCATGATTTCTCCTTCGCTACAATCTTGCGTCTCAAGGTGGGGCAGGGGGCAGTTTTCACGCAATTGGGTGTGGTACGCGTATTTATTCACGGCCATTCCAATTCTTTTCCCCATGACGAAATGGCAGCATCATCGTCAGAATTGAACCTGGTTTTTGACGCCATTGCGAGATCGCTCAGGTCCCAACTCAAGTGCAATACTCGTGCTACATTCACAGCATTCAGATCAATGCGCTACACGTCCGAAAGTATGCTACGTTGGTTTTAGGAGCAGATTTTCCGCCGTGTTTGGCTCGCGAATACAGCCATGAGTATCTTCAGAAGGCATAGTGCCCGAAGACTTCCCGTTCGCCGAAAATACCTGCAACCCCACGTCACTGGCGGCAAGTCCGCCCGAAAATCTCTGCGTGCCAAGCGTATCAGTGGCATGGCCGCCACGTTGCCGGTTTAATGCCTTTTTAGTTTCCAATGGGCGGTGCGGTTGTACCGAAAGACTTGTTCCACAAATCCAGACACGCAGATGCGAAAATATACAAAGCTTTGAGCGGTTAGGATCATTGTTCGCGGCAAACAATGGCGCGCTTATTTTAGGGATCTCTACCAATGCCAACCACGACGATGATAAGCCACTCGGCGATGCGTCCGTTCATTTGCCGGACGAGCACATGTCGTTTTCTTGCAGGGTGCAAGAAATCTTGCGCGATTGCCAGGTTGTTGAACGGGCTATCAATTGCAGCAGCGCCCGATGACGGTGTTGGACCATATCAACACGTTGATTGGGGCAAAACAGGTTCGTGGCGCGGGCATTCGACTTGGCTGTGTATTGTCTTTTGCCGCAGGCCGCCTAGCGGGTCTCAGTACTCCCGGACTGTCCATGCTGTAGCACAAACCAAAATGCAGCAGCAGGCGATGGAAGCTCTTGCGTCACTTTTGGGAGTCCTTCAGGTTGCTGGCGTTGGCGACCGCGTCTTGCATGGTGCCCCATGATTTTTCGAGCCCGTTGTTCTGACGCGCGTGGTCTTGGATGCTTGGCCGAATTCAATCCGCTCGGGCCATTGCACTGACCGCACAACCTTGCAGGCGTTCGCCAATGCTCAGGTTGTTTTCCTGTATGCCCTGCCGGTCGGGTGTTTGGACACTGCCTTTCACTGAGAGTCTGGCACACAAAGGCTCATTTCGTGAGCATTGTCGAATCCATAAAAACAAGAGTGGTATCCCCCATGATCATGAACTTTGCGGAACATGGAGTGATTTTGAAGCGAAAATACGCTCATGCCTTCGATCTTTCTGGCAATTGAAAAAAATCTTTAGGATTTGGAAGTTTTAACTTGTTAACTTTTCCGGCACACAAAGGGTGCTGGCCCTACATGGTTTGAAACAGCCAGGAGGCCAAGCATGCACCGCAACAAAATTGGAACACAGTCCTTGTTGAAAATGAAGTCCAAAACTGACCGTCCAATTGGGCAATGGCATAGGTCGCTTGTGGGGATGCCGTCGGTTTTTCCGGTGATTTTTGCGGCGTTGGTTTCCTTCGGTCTTGTGTTGACTGAAGCCAAAGCCGGGCAGACTGGCGATTCTTTTTTGATTTCGCAGCAGCCCACCAGAGCGCCCGCGGGTTTTCAAGGCTTGTGTGCCAGGTACAATTGGGTCTGTGCATCGTCCTCAAATTCTGGTCTCAGCGACGCCACAACAATGACGAAGGCAAAACAAGTAAATCTAACGGTCAATCGACGCGTTCGCGAAATAGGCGATCAGGCCCAGTACGGTAAAGTTGAACACTGGGCATTGCCGACCAAACGCGGTGGAGACTGCGAAGACCTGGTTTTGTTGAAAAAAAAGATGCTCCTTGCGCAAGGAATCCCTTCGCAATCCCTGCTGATCGCAACGGTTTTGGATCGTGAATTGAACAGTCATGCTGTTTTAATTGTGCGAACGCAAAGTGGCGATCAAGTGCTAGACAACCTAACTGACCGCATCGTTGGCTGGAAAAAGACGGGCTATACCTTTCTCAAGATGCAAAACCCGAGTTCTCTTCGAAACTGGGATGCTGTAATTGCCGGTGGTGTCATTTCGGACCGTCCGACCGCGTCACAATAGCACCCGCCTTTGCCAGAAGTCTGTGATCGTACGTGAAAAGGGCACCCTGTCGGGTGCCCAAATGGATTGGTAAAGCGCGCCTCAGCTTTGGGTTAAAGCTACGGACACCAGAGTCTTTTTGATTTAGCCAGGAAGTGGGCCCTCATTTGGCGTATCGCCGTCATCGCCGTCATCGCCGGGGCCGCCATCGCCTGGATTTCCGCCGCCTGGGTTCCCGCCACCTGGATTTCCACCATCTGAATTACCGCCACCTGGATTGCCACCTCCGGACGTTCCGGAGTCTCCTGAGTTCGCAGCCGAACGACCACCGTCGTCTGATCCATTGTATTGCGCTTCACCATTTCGCTCGACGTCCTCAGGGTCCCAACCTTCATTGATCGATGCAGTTGGTCGATCCGTCAAAGAAAGAGCGCTTTCTGGGCAGTTGTCGAACATGCGCTGCAAAATGTCCTGATAGTCAGATCTGTTTTCTATTCTGTTCAATACATGCGCGGGAATTTCTTCCCAAGAGCACATGTTGTATTGTTTCGCGCTCGCCTGCGTGGGGGCCAAAACGGATAGTGCTGCGAAGGCGGATGCGGCAATGCAGGTGCTGATGGAAACAGTGAATTTCATGATAACCTCACTAAATTACAAAACTAGTTACAAGATCTTCCGAAAGGTTTTCGGATGCTTGGTGGGGCCAGGAATTGGCAAATAGATATGGGTCCCCGCTTCTTAAGTACGGGGGCTCCGTGTTGTTTTCCGACGACGGTGCAGAAAGATCATGCCTTGAGACGTGGCCTTTCCGCAGAGACTAGATCGCGTTCAGGACGCTTTTTTTCCGGCGGCGCATAGCAGCCAAACTGCCAAGGCCTGCAAGCATCAACCACATACCTGCTGGAAGAGGTACAGCTGAAATTTCGCCATAGATGCCAATGGATGTGGTTCCGCCTTCGACATTGGTCCACAAACCTGTGGAGGGGTCGTAGGTGCTGCCTTTTCCTACAGCTTCGTGGCTGAAAAACACAGAAGTCAGCTTGTAGTCATCACCCAACTTGATCGGTACGCCAAATGCATTCGCGTCCAAAACCAAATCGCTGATCAGATCAGGGTTGTTTCCGGTCTGTTCATTTTTGTTCGTATTGTATGATTTATCTGGCGTGTTGGTGATGCCAAAAGCAACCGACTGACCCAGAGACACGGCCGAAGGCACGAGAAAGTCAATATTCAGGTTGACGCTGCTGGACCAATCCGAACCCGTGTGCCAGTTGGACTGATTATTCCAGGTGATGGTTCCCAAAAGAACACTGCCCGCCTTCAGATCATCTTTGTCGAAGCTGAAGTCCAGATCGTTGATCGTCAGCGAACTGGAATCGCCGCTTGCGACCGTTGTTTGGCCGTAACCTGGCGTTCCCCATTCAAGCTTGCTGGTGCCTGCGCCAATGTATTGGATGGATGGGTTTGTTGCACCAGAAGGCGCGCCTATCGTTCCGCTGAAACTTCCGGAGACAGTGCTTGCATGTGCGGTGCTCACTACGCCAATAGTGAATACGCCAGCAATGGCTAAATGCTTAAACATCGTGAACCTCGAACTTATTAACAAAACATTACCTGACTACATCTACGCGGTTCACGGTTTGCAATCAAGACACCCTGAGGATGAATCTTCGCTTTTTTGTAAAATTATCGTTTCCTAAAGTGCAACGGTCACAATCCGATTAACTTATTGTTTTAGAAACGAGAACGAACTCTACTCATGCGGGTAATTCTTGCCCCTCGGTTAAGTTGATTTGTAGCCAAACATTCCATCAAGACACGTGAGAGGGGTGGCCAAGTGATCGAATCATCTCGAAAAGTCCCGGTTTGACCCACTCGACCAAAAATGATGTCTTTTCCTCACCAGAGTTCAGGTCCGGTGAGGAATGCAGTTTGATGCTAGCCAATGATCGCGTTCAGTGTGGACGAGGGTCGCATGACCGAGGCGGTTTTTTCAGCGTTGGCGTGGTAATACCCGCCGATATCCGCGGGCTGCCCCTGTACCGCTCTAAAGTCGTCTTTAATGGCGGTCGCGTTTTCGGCTAGCGCTTTTGCAATAGGAGAAAAGTGTTCGGCCATCTCGGCATCATCGGTTTGCGCTGCCAAAGCCTGCGCCCAATACAGTGCAAAATAGAAATGGCTGTCGCGATTGTCGGGTTGACCAACCTTGCGGCTGGGCGAGTTGTTATTGTCGAGAATACCTTGAGTCGCCAGATCAACCGCATCACCCAGCACCTTGGCCTTGGCGTTGCCTTTGACCTGAGCCAGGAACTTCAAGCTCTCACCCAATGCACAGAACTCGCCAAGTGAATCCCAGCGCAGATGGTTTTCTTCTACCAGTTGCTGCACATGTTTGGGCGCGGAGCCACCGGCGCCCGTTTCAAACAGGCCGCCGCCTTTCATCAGCTTCACAATCGAAAGCATTTTGGCGGACGTGCCAAGCTCTAGGATGGGGAAGAGATCCGTGAGGTAGTCTCGCAATACGTTGCCTGTAATCGCGATCGATGTGTCGCCTTTGCGGATGGTGTTGAAACTAGCACGGGTCGCGTCACGCGGAGCCAGGATCTGAAATTTATCGGCGACACCTGATGCGGCGAGAAGGGGTTTCACGTAATTTAACAATTGCGCGTCATGCGCACGGGTTTCATCCAGCCAGAATATCGCCTCGCATCCTTCAAGCGCTTGTCTGTCAATTGCCAGTTGCACCCAGTCTTCGATCGGTGCCTGGCGGGTGGAGGCCGAACGCCAGATGTCACCAGCCTCGACGACGTGTTCGTGCAGAACGTCGCCATTGGCTGCAATTATGCGGACAATGCCGCTGGCGGGAACTTCAAAGGTTGTCGGGTGCGACCCGTATTCTTCAGCTTTTTGCGCCATCAAGCCGATATTCTGCACCGTCCCAGCCGTTGACGGATCAAGAGCGCCGTTTTGTTTGCAATCGTCGATCGCCTCGTCATAGACGGCAGCATAAGAACTGTCTGGGATGATGCAGGCCGTGTCGGCCTCTTTCCCGTCAGGACCCCAGCCTTTGCCGCCCGCACGGATCAGTGCTGGCATTGATGCGTCGATAATCACATCTGAAGGCACGTGCAGGTTGGTTATGCCCTTGTCGGAATTTACCATGTAGAGCGGCGGGTTCTGCGCCATAACCGCGTCAATTGCCCCTTGGATTTCCTCGGCTTTGGGCGAAGTGGCAATGGCGTCCAGCATCGCACCCAGACCAGAATTGGGGTTGACCCCAGCAGCGGACAGATCGTCGCCGCATGTATCAAACACGGGTTTCAGGAAAGCTTTGACCGCATGCCCAAAGATAATCGGGTCGGAGACCTTCATCATGGTGGCTTTGAGGTGGATTGAAAACAAGACACCAGCCTCATTGGCAGCGGCAATTTGTTCCAGCAGGAATGCACTCAGCGCCTTTGCCGACATGAATGTTGCGTCGACCACGGTTCCTGCGTGATAGTCCACGCCATCCTTGAGGAGGGTGACCGATCCGTCATTCGCGACCAACTCGATGCGTGCTGGCCCTGATTGTGCCTTGGAAATGGTTACGGATTTTTCATTGGAACGGAAGTCCTTGGTTCCCATCGTCGCAACATGAGTTTTGCTGTCTGCAGCCCATGTGCCCATGGAATGTGGGTTCGCCTGCGCATAGTTTTTGACCGCAGCAGCGGCGCGACGGTCCGAGTTGCCCTCCCTCAGAACTGGATTTACTGCGGAACCTTTAATGGCATCAAACCGGGCCCGGGTTTCTTTTTGAGCTTCGGTTTCTGGTGTTTCCGGGTAATCCGGCAAATCGTAGCCTTGGGATTGCAACTCGCTCAGCGCGGCAACGAGCTGCGGTACAGATGCTGAGATGTTCGGGAGTTTGATGACGTTCGCGCCTGGTGTTTTCACCAGTTCCCCCAAGGCCGCGAGGTCATCTGTTTGCCGCTGCGCTTCTGTGAGGTTTTCCGGGAATGCGGCTATGATACGTCCCGCCAAAGAAATGTCGCGGGTCCCAATTGATATGTTCGCTGCTGCCGCAAAACGCTGAATGATGGGCAGAAGCGAAGCAGACGCCAGTTCGGGAGCCTCATCAACCTTGGTGTATACGATGTCGGGATTATCCATATCTGTCATGCCTACCTTGACCCTTTGCAATTTACATATGCACTAAACGACCCGACATGTGAGGTCCACAGATGGGGCCGTATAAATTCACAACTCAAGTTGCTTCTTTTGATGTTGGCACCCAGAGGAAGGGTTTGTTGGACATTATGCCTTCTGCGAAAAGGCGTCCTTGGCTGTATGCAACCGCAAATGCCTCGTGAAAGCGCGGGTCATGCTCGAGGCGGGTCCATGGTCCGGTGTAACAAAATAACTTCTGTATTCGATTTGCGAAACAAAGGGTTTGAAATCAACTTCGCCCGCCCGGTATTGGACCACCGGAAAGGGATTCACGACGGCCAGCCCCAGTCCCTCTTTCACAAGATCTACTGCCGCGAGAGAGGTTGACGCCTCGGCCACGATATTAGGAGTGCTGCGGCACCCGTGCAGAACTCTCTCCAGTTGCGCCCGCCTTGCGTGCCGATGGGTCAGCGCAATCAACGGCTGACTGTCCAGATCTTCGGGGCGGATTGTGTCATGAGTTGCAAAGGGGTGATCCTTCGCCATCGCGCAGACCGCACCGGACGTTCGGTAAGGAATCAATTTCACGCCGTCACGTGACAGCTCAACCCCGGTTAGTCCAATGTCGAACCTGTCTTCGAGTATGCCGCGGATGACATCTTCAGACGGAGAAACTTCCAGACTGACTTTGAAATGCGGGTTGGTTTTCAGAAAAGTCGCAATGTGGTGTACCAAAAACCGGTGGGCATATGTAGGCGGGGCGATAATCCGCAACGTCTCTTGCGCCACTTCCGGCGGGCCGTCGATCCGATCCAAAGCTTCAAATAGGGGGTCAAGCCGCCTGTTCATTTGTGCAGCCTCATGGGTGGGCCGCAACCGCCCGCCATCGCGTTCAAATAATAGCCGCCCGGTGCGGGCCTCAAGACTAGTGATTGATCGGCTCACGGCGGATTGCGAAAGTCCAAGGCGAACGGCCGCTTTTGATGTTGTTCCACTCTCCATCAATGCCCGCAGCGCTTGATACTCTGCGAGACTGTGCGTCGTCTTGATTACCATTTGACCATCTGCAAGATTCTCATTGGGTAATGATTAAATATCATGAGAATAGTGCTGGTCCATGAGATTTCCTGATATAGACTGCTGCCGTGGGTCTTGGGAAATTTTATCGCGTGAGCAATCAAGCTGCACCGACCATTTTTGACGGTCACAACGATGTTCTGTTAAAGCTCTATCGCGCGGGGGGTGTGCCGGCTGCAGGCACATTTGTCTCTGGTCGTGATGGTGCAATCGATGCTGGCAAGGCCGCCGCGGGCGGGTTTGGTGGTGGGTTTTTTGCCGTCTATGTGCCGTCACCAATGGATTTGGATTTCAAATTCAAGGAAATGACCAAAGCAACATACGATCTACCGTTGCCGGATCCGATTGACTGGGAAGACGCTTTTCCGGTGGTCATGTCCCAAGCCGCCATTCTGTTTGATCTGGAAAAGCAAGGTGTGCTTTCGGTGTGCCGCACATCCGCTCAAATCCGAAACACACTTGCTGCCGACAAGCTGGCGGCAATTTTTCACATCGAAGGGGCTGAAGCGATTGACGCAGATCTCAACACACTTGAGGTTTTGTATCAGGCAGGGCTGCGTTCCATTGGACCGGTTTGGAGTCGGTCTACGATTTTTGGCCACGGTGTTCCTTTCAGGTATCCCAGCCCGCCTGATATTGGCAGCGGCCTTACAGATCATGGGCTGCGGTTGATCAAGCGGTGCAATGAGCTTGGGATCATGATCGACCTGTCGCACCTCAACGAGGCGGGTTTTTGGGATGTCGCGCGACATTCGAGTAAGCCTCTGGTTGCAACCCATTCCAATGCGCATGCCATCTGTGCACACAGCCGCAACCTGACGGACCGGCAGCTTGCCGCGATAAAAGAAAGTGATGGCATGGTGGGTTTGAATTTCGCCGTCGCTTTTTTGAGAGACGATGGGCGGATGTTATCTGACGTGCCGATGCAACAAATGCTGCGTCACCTTGATCATCTTATTGAACATCTAGGCGAAGACAGGGTCGGGTTTGGCTCGGACTATGATGGTGCCGTGGTGCCAGAGGGGCTGACAACCTGCGCAGGCTTGCCGACTTTGCGGCAGGCCATGGCCGAACATGGTTATGATGAGGCGCTAATGGCGAAGTTGTGCCATGAGAATTGGCTGCGCGTGCTGGAAACAACATGGGGTGAATAACGCCCCTTTGCGCGCGCAGATCATAAAACTGAAAATGAACAGGAGAGGTTCAAACATGAATGCTTTTAACAGACTACTGACCAGCGCCGCGATCGGTCTTGCGGTCAGCGTGGCGTCTTTTGCGGCATATGCCGAGACTCCGGCGAACATGCTGGTTCTGGCCAACCGGATTGACGATATTACAACGCTGGATCCTGCGGAATCCTTTGAATTTGCGGGCTCCGATGTCAGCCGGAACATATATGGCCGTTTGGTCAATTTCGATCCGATGGATCTGGACGCTGGCTACCAACCCGACCTCGCCGAGAGCTGGGTCGTCAGCGAGGATGGCAAGTCGATCACCTTCACCATGCGAGAAGGAGTTTCGTTTCATTCGGGCAATCCGGTGCGCGCCGAAGATGCGGAGTTTTCGCTGCAGCGGGCGGTGATCCTGAACAAAACACCTTCGTTCATTCTGACGCAATTCGGATTTACTGCCGAAAATGTGGCTGACACGATAAAAGCCGAAGGCAATACACTGACCATCACAACCGACAAGAAATATGCGACGTCCTTCGTGCTGAACTGCCTGACGGCCGTGATCGGTGGGATCGTCGACAAAGAGCTGGTCATGGCGAATGAAGTCGATGGCGACATGGGCAACACATGGTTGAAAACCAACTCAGCCGGGTCAGGCGCCTACAAACTGGTAGGCTGGAAGCCCAACGAGAGTGTGACCTTGGAATCCAACCCCGATTTCTATTTGGGCGCACCGGCGATGGAGCGCGTAATCGTGCGGCACGTTCAGGAAAGCGCGACACAACGCCTCTTGCTCGAGCGTGGCGACATTGACGTGGCTCGCAATCTGAACCCTGAAGACATCGCAGGGGCACGTGAAGCAGAAGGCATTGCCATTGATGATGAGCTGCGCGGCCGCTTGATGTACATTTCGGTCAACCAGAAGCATCCCGAGTTGTCCAAGCCACAAGTGCGTCAGGCGATCAAATATCTGGTCGATTACGAGGGTATGCAAAACAGCTTCCTGAACGGCCAATATACGATACACCAGAACTTCCTGCCGCGTACTTACTTGGGGTCGGTTGACGAAAACCCATTCTCCTTGAACATCGAAAAGGCCAAGGAACTGCTGGCTGAAGCGGGCGCAGGTGAATTTGAAATCGAAGTGGGTGTGCGCGAAGCGCAGGAACGCATTGAAATCACGCAATCGTTGCAGAACACCTTTGCGCAGGCAGGCATCACCCTGAATATAACTGTCGGTACTGCGAAACAGATCCTGTCGCGCTACCGGGCACGCGAACTGGACATGTATATGGGGGCATGGGGTCCTGACTATCCCGATCCCCACACAAATGCAGGTACCTTTGCGTTTAACCCTGACAATTCCGACGAAGCAGGTGCGACAGGTCTTCTGGCATGGCGGAATTCCTGGGATACCGATGGTTTGACCGAGAAGACTGCCGCAGCTGTTGTTGAAGGCGACCGTGACGTGCGCGCTGGCATGTATCAGGAAATCCAGGCCGAATTCCGCGAGGTCGCACCCTTCACCGTGATGTTCCAGAAAATCGAACAGACCGGACGTGCTGAAAACGTGCAAAACCTCAATCTCGGCGGTGCGATCACATCAGTGTCTTACTGGCCTGTGACAAAATAAATGGCATTGACCGATAACAATTCGAAGGGGCGCCAGGCGGCGTCCCTTCCTGCATGGCTGAAAACCACGCTTCTTACTCTTGGGTCCATCGCTGTCACGATGTTGGGCCTGATGTTCATAACCTTCGTCATCGGTCGGGTCATGCCGATCGATCCTGTGCTGGCAATCGTCGGCGAGCAGGCGAGCAAAGCGACCTATGACGCAGCTTATGAAGCCATGGGGCTGGATCGGCCGATCATTGTGCAATTTGGTCTCTACGTCTGGGACGTGCTGCATGGTGATTTTGGCAACTCGCTATTGACGGCACGCCCCGTCGCTGACGACATAGCACGCGTTTTTCCTGCCACTCTTGAACTCGCCACGCTTGGCGTCACCATGGGGATCGTATTGGGTGTGCCGCTGGGGGTCTTTGCCGCGGTGCGCCAGGGGTCTTGGATCGACCAGATTGCTCGCGTGATCGCCCTGGTAGGATATTCGATGCCGATCTTCTGGCTGGGTCTGATGGGGCTTTTGGTCTTTTACGGCATTCTTGGATGGGTCGGCGGGCCTGGCAGGGTCGGGATATTCTACGTGGACATCGTCCCGAGCGTCACCGGTATGATTCTGGTCGACAGTATTTTGGACGGTAATTGGGACGTGTTCAAAAACGCCTTCAGCCACATAATCTTGCCTGCCGGTTTGCTGGGCTACTATTCGCTCGCCTACATCAGCCGGATGACGCGCTCCTTCATGCTCGAACAGATGAGCGCCGAATACATTACAACCGCCCGCGTGAAAGGCATGTCCGAATGGGACGTGATCTGGAAGCACGCCTTTAAAAACATCCGGGTGCAGCTGATCACCGTCATCGCACTAAGCTATGCCAACCTGCTCGAAGGATCGGTCCTCACTGAGATCATTTTTTCCTGGCCAGGCATCGGCAGCTACATCACCACCGCCTTGTTGAGCGCAGATATGAATGCCGTGCTGGGCGGCACTGTTGTGGTGGGGCTGATCTTTATTCTGCTCAATATCTTCTCCGACTTGCTCTACAAAGTTTTTGACCCGAGGGCTAAATAAATGGCTGAACAATCTCTTCGGGCGTGGTTGCTTACAGATACGCCCACGTCGCGCCGCCATGCCAAACTCTCGGCGCTTTACCAGGGTTGGTTGTCCTTTCGCGGCAATACCATGGCGATGATCGGACTTGGCATCTTGTTGGCACTGGTCTTGATCGCGGCAGCAGCCCCTTTGCTTGCCCCACATGATCCGTTCACGCAGGATCTGGGTAACCGGCTATCGCCTCTTGGCACGGAAGGTCATGTGTTTGGGACCGACAGCCTCGGTCGCGACATCCTTTCCCGCCTGATTTACGGAGCGCGCATCACCCTCTATATTGTGGCCTTGGTTGCTTTGATCGCACCCCTTGCCGGTCTCTTGGTGGGCACGGTATCGGGCTATGTCGGCGGCTGGACCGATACCATCCTGATGCGTATTACGGATATTTTTCTGGCCTTTCCGCGACTGGTTCTGGCGCTTGCCTTTGTGGCAGCACTCGGCGCTGGTATCGAAAACGCGGTGCTCGCGATATCGCTGACGGCATGGCCACCCTATGCGCGTATTGCGCGCGCGGAGACGCTGACAATCAGGTCGTCCGACTATATCAGCGCGATTAAACTGCAAGGCGCGGGCGCGTTGCGGATCATCACAAAACACATCTGGCCGTTGTGCATTTCTTCATTGATCGTCCGCGTGACGTTGGACATGGCTGGGATTATTCTTGCTGCGGCAGGTCTTGGGTTTCTGGGTCTCGGCGCGCAACCGCCAAGCCCGGAGTGGGGGGCGATGATTTCCGAAGGACGGAGATTTATTCTGGATCACTGGTGGGTGGCGACGGTGCCCGGACTGGCGATCTTCATCGTGTCCCTGGCGTTTAATCTGCTGGGCGATGGGCTCCGTGACGTCCTCGACCCAAAGGCAGGCGAATAATGAGCACGCTTTTGGATGTTGAGAACCTATGCGTCAAATTCCCTTCGCGACACGGCGTTTTTGATGCGGTCCGCGGTGTGTCCTTTAGTCTGGGGCGAGAGCGGTTGGGCATCGTCGGAGAGAGTGGTTCCGGCAAATCCATGACGGGGCGTGCCATTCTGCGCCTGATCCGACCGCCGGGGATTGTGGAGGCGGATCACATCAATCTTGACGGCATCGATTTGCTGAAGAAGTCCGAGAAGGACATGCGCGCCGTGCGCGGGCAGAGGATCAGCATGGTCATGCAGGATCCTAAGTTTTCGCTCAATCCGGTTATGACGATTGGCGATCAGATCATCGAGGCCTACCGACTGCACAATGCCGCGTCCAAACGGGAAGCCTATAAAAAATCCCTGGATATGCTGGAGGCGGTTTCGATACGGAATCCTGAGCGGGTCATGCGGGCTTACCCGCACGAAATGTCCGGTGGTATGGGCCAACGGATCATGATTGCGATGATGTTGATCCCGAACCCTGAAATTCTGATCGCGGATGAACCGACTTCGGCACTGGATGTGTCTGTTCAGCGTCAGGTTCTCGATATCATGGACAGGCTTGTCAAGGAACGCGGGATGGGTCTGATCTTCATCAGCCATGACCTCAACCTTGTGGCAGACTTCTGCGATCGGGTTTTGATCATGTATGCCGGGCGGATCGTTGAGGTCTGCGATGCGGACAAACTGCACGCTGCCCAACATCCATATACACGGGGTTTGTTGAACTCACTGCCGCGGCTGGATGCGCCCTGTGACCGCCTCGAAGTTCTCAAACGTGACCCGGAATGGTCCGTCGCTCCAAGTGTGAGTGGTCGGGTATGAACATGCTGGACGTAAACGGGCTGAACGTTTGGTTCGGCGCCAACCGTGACCGTGTCGATGCTGTCAAAGGCGCAACATTTCAAGTCGGGCAGGGTGAAAGCTTCGGACTTGTCGGAGAAAGCGGGTCGGGTAAGTCGACGATTTTGCGTGCGATCACGGGGCTCGCCGCCAATTGGTCTGGGCAAATCATGGTCGATGCAAAACCGCTCGGCAAAAAACGACCCAAAGAATTTTTTAAAACCGTTCAAATGGTCTTCCAGGATCCTTACGCCTCACTGCACCCGCGCCACTCTGTGGATCAAGTGTTGGGAGAAACCCTGCACCTACATGGGTTTCGAGATATTGACGCACGGGTTGTGAAACTGTTGGAAGATGTCGGTTTGGGGCAAAAATTCAGGTTCCGTTATCCGCATCAACTCTCTGGCGGTCAACGGCAACGCGTGGCGATTGCACGCGCGCTTGCAGCAGAACCGGACTTGTTGTTGTTGGACGAGCCGACCTCAGCCTTGGACGTTTCGGTTCAAGCCGAAATCTTGAATCTGCTGGCCGACTTGCGGAGTGAACGAGGACTAACCTACCTCATGGTGTCGCACGATCTGTCTGTCGTGGGTCATATGTGCGATCGGTTGGCGGTAATGAAAGACGGGGAAATTGTCGAAATCCTGGACGTGCAGGCTCTGCGAAACATGGATGCCAAACACGCCTATTCTCAGCAACTTTTGCATGCCTCATTGTGAATTCAATTTCGCAAAACCAAGTATATGGACGGCTATGACATTTTGCGTGTGGACTGACTTTTGACCGCTATTGTGTATGGGTCAATTCACAACCAGTTATCCAATGCTGCTAATAGTATCATTGCGCCTTAGGTAGTCGCACAAATCCCGCAAGGCGAGCGGTTTTGAAAAATAGTATCCTTGCAGACGGTCTGCGCCGAGATCTGCGAGAATGCGTACTTGCTCGGAGGTTTCGACACCTTCGGCGATAACCTCGATGTCCAGCGCATTGCCGATTTCGATGATGGATTTTACCAAGCGCGCCGCGCTGTTGCCTTCTTCGATGGGCATTATCAGGCGGCGGTCGATCTTAAGTCGGTCCGGTGCAATTTTCTGCAGGGCAACAATGGACGCGCGCCCGCTTCCAAAATCATCCACTTCCAGCTTGATGCCCATTTCGCGCAATAAGTCGAGTTGCATCAGAAAAGCGTTGTTTTCTTCTTCGAGAAAGATTGTTTCCAACAGTTCAAAAGCAACTTCACCTGAATAAGCGTTGGCCATGTGGCGGATTTTTTCAATTTCTTCGAATTGAATGCGCTTGGCGCTCACGTTGAACGAAAGGCTGGGTAGAACGCAAATCTTTTTGAAAGCCTGCTCGCACTCCTGGATTGCTGTTTCGAAAATCATTTGATCGATGTCAGCCACGACATTCAAATCAGAGGCGACCGACAGGAAACTATCTGGCGGCAGAATGCCCTTTCCCGGGTGGCGCCATCGCGCAAGAGCTTCGATGCCAACAACTCGCCCGGAAGTTGCGTCTATTTGAGGTTGGTAATGCGGTAGGAACTCTTGGTCTTCCAGCGCTCGCATGATGTCATCGGCCAAAATTTTCGTGTCGCGCATTTCTTCGATATCGGATTGATTGAAAACGGCGACCTGTCCGCGTCCGGCGCGCTTGGCCTTGTACAGGGCGACGTCGGAATTCGTCAATAAATCCGCCTCATCGGCAAACGGCGTTCTTGATATCCCTATCGATGCGCCAAACCGGCACTTGCGTCCCTCGAATTCCGAAGGTTGGAACAAATCGGCGAGCAGCGATTGCGCCAGTTCCTCCGGTCTGTTGTTTTCATTTGGCAACCAAAGCAAGATTATAAACTCGTCGCCCCCTATGCGGGCCACAACATCCTCGGGGCGCAGGTTGGCGCGGATGCGGTTTGCCACGTCTACAAGTACATGATCGCCTGCGGCGTGCCCAATTGTGTCGTTGATCTGCTTAAATCGATCAAGGTCGATGTGAAGTGCCGCAAGCTCGCCGCCTTCGGTTCGCCGTTTTCGCGACAGTTCCTCGAATTTCTCTGACAGAAACCGTCGATTTCCCAATCCCGTTAGTTGGTCATGCAGGGCTTTTTGGGTGATTTCCTGATTGGCGTTTTCAAGGCGCGTGGCATACTTCTGCAACGCGCGTCTCTGTCGTACCGCTTCGGTGATATTGAGCCTTAGAACAACAACTTCGCCATTGGCAGAACGCGACCGGATAATGCGGTAGTGTCTGTCACCGTCAAATTCGATTTCTTCCACACTGCTGCTGGCCATTTCCGGTGTGATGTATTCGGCCATCCACTCCGTTTCGCGGCCCTTCGCAGCAGGTACATGTCCGTTTCGAACGGCAAGTTCTACAACCTGATCGACACTCATTCCGGCAAACACATCGTCGGGATTGTCCGTCAAGGTCGAAACAAACGCCGGATTCCAAGTCAGTAACTTTAAGTCTTTGTCGTAAATGGCAAATGGGTCCGGGAACGCGTTGATGGCTGACAACAATCGGTCCTGCATCGTTTCTATTGCGCGTCGTTGTCGCACCAACTCAGTCGTGTCAAGACGCACTACGACAAGGTCGCCATTCGTAGAACGAGACCGCAAAACCCTTTGGTGAATGTCGCCTTTAAGTTCCATGTCTTCGACTAATTGCGTGTTTTCAAGCGACTTGACGAATTGGGCCATCCATTCTTCTTCGCGCCCTTGGGCTTCGGGAAACTGTCCATTGGCAAGCCCCACGCGCATCACTTCCTGTAACGACATGCCAACTTCTAGCTGGTTTGGATCATCGGTTAAGGCAGCTGCATAATCGTCATTCCACACCACGAGCTTTAAGTGCTCATCGTAGATGCAGAATGGTGCTGGATAAGCGCCGATGGCTGATAACAGCCGCGCCTGCGCTTCTAACGCGTTACGTTTTTGGCGCACCAGTTCGGTAATATCGAGGCGGATGACCACCCAGTCGCCGTTTTCGGCTTTGCTCCGCAGCACTCGGTGATGAATGTCTCCAGAAAGAGTAATGTCTTCAGATGAACGCGCCAGGCGTTCCGGGGTCAGCAGACTGTCCATAAATTCCTCACGACCAACTGGCGGGACATCAATGCGCCCACTGTCAAATGCCACATTCAATGCGTCGCGAATATGCATTCCAGGCTTGATCGCCTCGGGCTGCGTAGACATTGTTTCCTGGTAAGCTGTATTGCAAACCACCATTCTCATATCCTTGTCATATATCACAAATGGATCCGGATATGCGTTCATGGCCGAGAGAAGTCTGGTCTGAGTGTCGAGCAGCTCGTTAAAGGTCCGCTCTTTTTCGTCCAGCAACAGATTGCGTTCCATCAAGGCTCGCGACGCTTTTTCTTTGCTGTTCATCAGCTCTGTGATGTCGTGAAAAACTGCACAACTGTATCTGCCGCCAGTTTCTGCGTCGTCCACCAAAAAGAACGACAAGCTGGCCCAGAACTTGTGACCATTTGCCGTTATGCAGCGCGCTTTTTCGCTGAATTTTTTTTCGCCAGATGCAAATTTTGAGGCCACATTCGCAACATATTCGTCCCAATGTTCCGGATCGTGCGAAATGTTCACGGGTTTGCCCAGCACCTCATCTTCGCTATAGCCAAAGAGCTTGAGGAAGCCTGGGTTGACATACACCAAGGTTGCGTTTTCGTCTTCTGGCCCCCGAAACCCTATGCCGACTGCATCCTGAGTCAGAGCTAGGAAATCCTGCAAGATTTCAGAGAGTTGCATCCGCCCGCCTTCGATTCGATGCGCAGACCATAGCCTCGATAAGTTACTTCAAGGGTAAGGTTTCATTTTTATTAAAAAGGGAGAAGATTGAGGATTTCAGGCACCGTTAGTTCTGCAAAAAGCCTGTTCAGCAAATTAAGAATGTTTTTTTAAAGCAACCGGTTAGACGTTCTGGGGGAGCCCGAAAAAGTTGTTTTGCGGGCTCAATGCATGGCGCCATTCGGGTGATCGAAGAAGCCTGATCCAATTTCAGTAAAGATGAAGCGTCAGTTTACAACAACTTCGACCTCAACGAAACGCGCCACTTCTTTTTGCAAGGCGTCCCAATCCGTGAATTCGTGTTCTTCTGTTGTGGAATCAAATTCTCGGCCGCGCATGACCACATGACGCAAAACTTGCATTGAATAGTAATCATAACTTAAAGATCTCACCGCGCCGGCGACCAAAACTTCGGTATTGGGCGTGAACTTGGTTCGCATCTCCAGTTCAGTAACATATTCGGCGGCCTCCTCCATGCCTTCCGGAAAAGCAGCGCTCAAACTGACGGATAACAACAGCGTGTTACATTTTTCTAGCTCTGCGCGATGTGCGGCCAGAAAGACCTCGAAAGTTTCCGGATGGCGGCGCTCGTGCACGGGCGCTGCAAGGATCACTGCGTCGACTCCTTCAAATGAAACGGGCGCCGTTTTTTCCGCGGTGTTGTAGGTAACTACGGTGCGATCGAGCGTCTTGAGCTGCTTCTCGACGGCATCGGCAATTTTTCTGGTTTGGCCTTCAATGGTGGCATAAACGAGCAGAACGGACATCATTTTCTCCTGTGTTCGCCGGGGCAGAGCCCAGGGTGGTTGGTGGAGGTCAATCACCGCTGCGGGTTTTGCGAGCCGGTGATATGTGTTTGCGGATTTCCACGTGAGACTAGCCTGAGAAAAGCATCGCGACTTTGTCTTAGATCAAGCCACGCCAGCACTCGAAACGGTCGCGCATGTCCTTGTCGCCTAAGCGCGGTTTGATTTTTGTCGTCTGCGCACTGATGAAGCACGCCCCGTGAGGTCAAAGGTGGCATCGGCGCGTGGCGTTTGGCTGATGACCTTGCCCTTGGCGACAACAAAAAGCCGGTTGGCGCGCAGCCGCAGTGCCTCAACCGGGTCACTTGCGTCCAGAACCACAAGCGAGGCCGTCGCGCCAATGTGTAGACCATAGTCTGTCAGACCCATAATTTCGGCGTTGTTCTGCGTCACCATGTCAAAACACCGTCGCATCTCTTGGGGGCTGGTCATTTGCGCCACATGCAGGCCCATGAATGCCACGTCGAGCATGTCTGCCGTGCCCAGCGAATACCATGGATCCAGGACACAATCCTGACCCCAGCCGACGTTGATACCGATCGCCTGCATCTCTTTCACCCGCGTCAGGCCACGACGTTTGGGAAAACTGTCGTGACGTCCTTGTATGACGATATTGATCAGCGGGTTGGGAATGGCACTAATTTCTGCCTCTGCGATCAGCGGCAACAATTTCGAAACATAGTAGTTGTCCATGGAGTGCATCGAGGTCAGGTGCGACCCGGCAACATGCCCTTGAAGGCCAAGACGCTGCGTTTCATAGGCGAGCGTTTCGATATGGCGCGACATCGGGTCGTCAGTTTCATCGCAATGCATGTCCACCTGCAATCCGCGCCGGGCGGCAATTTCACAGAGCTCGCGAACGGATGCGGTGCCATCGGCTATGGTGCGTTCGAAATGCGGGATGCCACCCACCACATCGACGCCCATATCCAACGCTCGAAGTGTGTTGTCACGTGCTGTGGGGTCGCGATAAAATCCGTCCTGCGGAAAGGCCACCAATTGCAAATCGATGTAGTCCTTGACCTGCGCACGCACGTCCAGCAGCGCCTCAACCCCTAACAATCTGTCATCGCAGGTATCCACGTGGCTGCGGATCGCCAAGAGCCCCATGCTGGCCGCCCAATCGCAATAGGTCAGAGCCCGTTCGACCACCTCATCTTGGGTCATGACCTGTTTCAGTTCGCCCCAAAGTCCAATGCCTTCAAGCAGGGTGCCGGACGCGTTGATGCGCGGTTGGCCATAGGAGAGTGTCGCATCCATGTGAAAGTGAGGATCGACAAAATGTGGGCTGACAAGATCGCCTGTCGCGTCGATGATCTGTCCGGCTTCAGCACCGGACAAATCATCCAGAGCAGATATTTTGTCTCCTTGGATGCCGATATCCATCACTTCACCGGTGACCAAAGTGCCGCCTTTGACAATCAGATCGAACATCAGCGTTCTCCTTTGTTGAAAGGTACCATAAGAGCGGCGGGCACTTCCGCGCGCCGCGAGACTAACACCAGCGCAACAATGGACAAGACGTAGGGTGCCATCAAAAAGACCTGGTACGGCACTGCCGCTCCCAGGCTGGTTTGTTGTACCCGGATCTGCAAAGCGTCGAAGGCAGCAAAAAGGACCGCGCCCACAAGCGCTTTGCCCGGGCGCCAAGCGCCAAAGACAACCAACGCGATGCAAATCCAGCCGCGCCCATTGACCATTTCAAAAAAGAAACTGTCAAAGGCGGACATCGTGAGGAAGGCACCGCCCACAGCCATGAACCCGCTGCCGACAATCACGGCACCCATTCGGATCCCCGTGACAGACAGACCCTGTGCGGCCACGGCTGAAGGATTTTCGCCAGCCGCGCGTACGGCCAGTCCCAATGGCGTCCGATAGAGCGTAAAGCTTAGGAGTGCAACAAGTACAAATGCGGCGTAAGTCAGGGGTGTCTGGTTGAACAGTGCCGGACCAATCACCGGAAGCTCGGCCAAACCAGGAATCGGATAGGGTTGAAAAGCCTCGATCTTGGGCGGACTGATGACCTCGGGCAGCGCCAGGCGGTACGCGTAATATGTCGATGAAGTTGCCAGAAGCGTGATCCCGAGACCGACAACATGTTGCGACAAGCCAAAGGGCACCGTCAGCGTGGCGTGCAAAAGGCCAAAGAGCATACCGACTGCCATCGCAATGGCAACACCGGTCCAAAGCCCTGTGCCCGAATAAACAGCCATCCAGCCAGCGAAAGCGCCAGCCACCATGATGCCCTCAATCCCGAGGTTCAAAACTCCGGCGCGCTCACAGATCAGCTCGCCGAGCGTGGCGAAAATCAGCGGGCTGGCAATGCGAATTGTGGCTGCCCAAAAGCTGGCAGAAAAGAGGATGTCGATGAGCTCCATCTCAATCGCTCACAACACGAAAGCGGGTCAGCATGATCGCCAACACCATGAACAACAGCGCTGCGGCCAGCATGATATCGGCCAGATAGGTGGGTACATTGGCGGCTCGGCTCATGCTGTCGGCCCCAACAAAGACCCCTGCAACAAAGAGTGCGGCAAAGATCACCCCGATGGGGTTCAGCAGGGCCAGCATCGCCACGATGATACCGGTGTACCCAAATCCAGGGGATAGATCGAGTGTCAGGCTGCCCTTGAGCCCTGCGACTTCGGAAAATCCGGCCAAAGCTGCCAGCCCGCCTGACAAAAGCGCTGTTTTTACCAGTACAGTTTTGACCGGAATGCCGGCAAATCGCGCGGCTTCGGGGTTGTTGCCGACGGCCCGCATCTCGTAACCCAATGTGCTGCGGGTCTGAATGATCCAAACCACCACCGCCGATAGGATGGCAAGCGCGAAACCCCAATGCAGGCGCAATCCCTCAACGATCCTTGGAAGCCGGGCTTCTGACAAGACACGTGCAGATTTGGGCCAGCCCATGCCCATTGGATCTTTGAGCGAACCTTCCAAAAGCATCGAGATAAAGAGCAGAAAAATGAAATTGAAGAGCAATGTGGTGACGACTTCATCCACGCCAAAGCGTGTCTTTAAAACGGCAGGAACCACCAACAAAAGCGCACCGGCAAGTATAGCGGAGAGCGCCAGTAGAGGCAGGAGAACAGGGCCGGGCCACGCCAAAAGGCCTGTGCCCAGCACGACCGTCATCAATGCGCCTGCATAAAGCTGTGCTTCAGCTCCTATGTTCCAGAATTTCGCGCGAAAGGCGACGGCGGCGGCCAGCCCGGTAAAGATCAAGGGCGTCGCCCGATTGAGCGTTTCCAGTATCGCGAACTGGGACCCAAATGCGCCCTTCAGGATAAGACCCAGAACCGAGAAAGCATTTGCGCCTGCGATCATGGCCAGCAAAGAGGCCAACACAATGGTTGTTCCGATCGCAATAGCAGGCAATCCCAGTCGGCGTGGTAAAGTCGGGTTAGCGATGGGTTCAAGACGCATATGCGACCTCGTCAAACCTTTGTCCTGCCATCCAGATGCCCAGTTCTGGCGGCGTCATTTCACCGCGAGCAAAACCGGGCGAAAGCCTGCCTTCGGAAATGACGTGGATGACATCGGAAAGTGCCATAATCTCATCGAGATCTTCGGAGATCAGCAAAACCGCAGCGCCAGCGTTTCGTGCCGCCAAGAGCTGGCTGTGCACGTAGTTGACGGCGCCGATATCGAGACCTCGCACAGGCTGGTTCGCCAGGATAATTTGAGGATCGGCTTCGAGTACTCTGCCTAGGATGAGTTTTTGCATATTGCCGCCGGACAGCAGGCGGATGCGGGTGTCTGCTCCGGGGCATCTGACGTCGTATTTTTTGATGATCGCGTCCGCATATGCGCGTGCATTGCGCCAGTTGAGCCACCCGGATCTGCTAAAACCTGACGTGTTGTAGCATTCCAGCACCGCGTTTTCAGTAAGATCAAAGTCTGCGATTGTCCCGGTTTTGTGGCGATCCTCGGGAATGCGCGCAATGCCTTGAGCGATGGCATCACGGGGCGACCATCTGCCCGGAGGCTTGCCGTGTACCGTCAGGGTGCCGGAAACCCATGTGGTCATACCGCCCACAACATCGGCGAGTGCGGCTTGTCCATTACCGGAAACACCAGCCAGCCCAGTCACCTGACCTGCCCGTAACGACAAGGAAACCGATTTCAATCCAGGTGCGTTGCCGATTGTGGTGGTGCTCACCTGGTCGAGGTGCATCAACACGGGCCCTGGCGTCACGGGGGATACTTTCGGCGCCACCGAACCCGCGCCCATCATCATGGCAGACAGTGCTTTGGGGTCGGTATCTTCGGTCGCGATCTCGCCGACCATTTTGCCGTGCCGCAGAACAACCACACGGTCTGAGATGGCCATCACTTCGTGCAGCTTGTGGGAAATAAAAACAATCGATAGCCCATTGGTGACGGCCTTTCGCAGAGTTGCGAAAAGCCCTTCGTTTTCCTGTGGGGTCAAAACTGCCGTCGGTTCATCAAGGATCAGGATTTTGACATCGCGGTAAAGCGCTTTAAGGATTTCAACGCGCTGCCGTTCGCCCACAGTGAGCGTGCCAACCCGCGCGTTAGGGTTTACTTTGAGTTGAAACCGGTCAGCCAGCTCCAGAATCCGATCGCGTGCCACTGCGTTGTCGGAGCGCACTGAGAAGAGCGGCTGCACGCCAAGCGTGATGTTTTCCTGCACGGTCATGTTATCCGCCAGCGTGAAATGCTGATGCACCATGCCCACACCCGCATCGAGTGCTGCGCGCGGGTTGCCCGGCGCCAAGGTTTGGCCAAAGACTTCGACAGATCCCTTATCAGCCATATACTGGCCAAAAAGGACGTTCATCAAAGTGGTTTTGCCTGCCCCGTTTTCGCCCAGCAGAGCGATGACCTCACCTTGGTTGAGGGTCAAGCTGACCGCGTCGTTTGCGACCAGCTTGCCGAACTTCTTGGTGATGTCTTTAAGGCGAAGAACTGCGGCCTTGCCCATGCCGGATCAGGATGACTTGGGTTCTTCGTCGTTAATCGTGACTGTGAACGCCCCGGATTTGATCTCTTCCGTGCGCTTGGCGACCAGATCCATCGCAGCTGCAGGCACTTTGCCCTCGAATGTGCCCAAAGGCGCCAAGGACGTACCGCCCGCATTCATGAAGGAATAAACACCATAGTCCGCCGCCGCGAAGGTTCCCGCCTGGATCTCGGCGATGGCCTTGTCGAGCGTCGGCTCGAAATGCCAGATGGCGGATGCCACGACGGTATCAGGATACTCGCCTTGGGTGTCGATCACATTGCCGATTGCCAGAATGCCCTTTTCCTTGGCGGCATCGGACACACCGAAGCGCTCCGCATAGAGCAGGTCTGCGCCGTTTTCGACCATCGCGAACGCCGTTTCTTTGGCTTTGGGCGGATCAAACCAACTACCTATAAAGCTAACCTGGAAGGTGATATCAGGGTTCATTTCCCGCGCCCCAGCCATGAAGGCATGCATCAGGCGGTTCACTTCGGGTATCGGAAAGCCACCAACCATGCCAATGTTGCCCGATTTCGTCATGGATCCCGCGATGATGCCCGACAGGTAGGACCCGTCTTGTATATAATTGTCGAAGACAGCGAAGTTTGGCAAAGTGGGGTCGTCCTTGAAACTCGACCCCATTAGGAATGCCACATCTGGGTATTCTGCCGCCACCTCACGCGCTTCCTGTTCTGCGCCAAAGACCTCGCCAATGATCAATGTGTTGCCAGCTTCGGCATATTCGCGCAGCACCCGGGCATAGTCGGTGTTGGAGACGACTTCGGAAAATGTATAGCTGATGTCGCCTCGGTCTTGTGCAATCAGAGCGGCCTTGTGGATGCGACTAACCCATTGTTGCTCGACCGGAACCGTGTAAATGCCCGCTGTCTTGATTGGCTCTGCGGCCAAGGCGCGCGTGGTTGCCATAGCCGTGAGTAGAAGCGATGAAGCAGCAGTTGTGGCCAAAAAATGGCGGCGGTTGATATCGTATCTTGATGTCATTTGGACGCTCCTCGGTTGTTTCATCAATCAAGCACAATAATTTACCAAATGGTCAAGGACCAAAGGCCCTATATGCTTTAATGGGCGGGACAGGTCGCATCACTTACTGCAGCAGCAATGCTTTGTGAGCAGGAAATACCCGGCTCAAAACCCAACAGCCGCCCCGTCTTTACGCGGATCAGAACCTGCCACATAGCCACGACCGGGCAAACGAGCGATCAATTGCGCGCCGCCAAACCCAAAGGCATTGTCCGGCGATTCCAACGATATGTTGTGGCCCATCTCGCGCAGCATCTGCACCGTTTCAGGCGCTATGGTTGTTTCACAGGCCACGCCCAATCCGTCAGTGACCCGCCAGCGTGGAGCATCCACCGCCATTTGCGGATCCTGTCCGAAAAGCTGGGTGCGCAGGACCATTTGCACATGGCCTTGTGCCTGCATCGGGCCACCCATGACGCCAAAACTCATCAAAGGGCCGTCTGATCCCATCAAGAAACCCGGGATGATCGTATGAAACGGGCGTTTGCGTGGCGCCACGGCATTCTGGTGGTTGGGATCAAGGGAAAAACCCGCGCCTCGGTTTTGTAGTGACACGCCCGTTCCGGGAACCACAACGCCAGAGCCGAACCCTGCGTAGTTGGATTGGATAAAGGACACCATCATGCCTGACGCGTCAGCCGCTGTCAGATAGACGGTGCCGCCTTGCTTTGGTGCACCAGCCCCGAAGTTTGTTGCTTGGGTCAGGTCGATCTCTTTAGCGCGCGTGGACAAATATCCATCATCCAGTAGATCCGAGACAGTGATGGACTTCATATGGTCGAGATCGGCAACATAGCTTTCAGCATCCCGCAGCGCGAGTTTCATCGCCTCAATCTGCAGGTGCAGTGCCCGTGGGTCGTCGGCATCCATATCCCGGATGTCGGTTTGACCCAGAATGCCCAGACCCATCAGAGCTGCTATGCCCTGACCGTTGGGTGGAATTTCGTGAAGTGTCACAGCATCAAAGGACTTGCTGATTGTGCCGCACCAATCGGCTTGATGTGAGGCCATATCCTCCATCGAGAGCGCAGCGTCATGTTGTCTGGCAAATGCCACGATCTCTTCTGCGATCTTGCCGTGATAGAATGCGTGGCCTTTTGTCTCCGCGATTTGTTGCAAGGTGCGGGCATGCCCAGCGCTGGAAAAATATTCTCCGGCAAGCGGAGCTCGACCTTCTGGCATGAACGTCTGGGCAAATCCTGGCTGATCTCCCAACTGCTCAGCCGCGCGCTGCCATAGTGCTGCGATGACGGGTGACACCGGGAAACCCCGCTCAGCGTAACCGATCGCAGGTTCAAACAGGGTTGCAAAGTCAAGTTTGCCAAAGCGCTCTGAAAGTGCCGCCCAAGCTGAGACCGCGCCAGGTACCGTGACGCTTTCCCACCCTCTGAAGGGCATGGCGTCTTGCCCGGAAAAACGATCGGGCGTCCAGCCTGCGGGGGAGCGACCTGAGGCATTCAACCCGTGCAGCTCATGTCCGTCCCAGACGATCGCAAAGGCGTCCGAACCGATGCCGTTGCCGGTTGGTTCCACAACTGTGAGCGTCATGGCAGCTGCCAATGCGGCGTCCACCGCGTTGCCGCCTTTTGCCAACATCGACAATCCGGCCTGTGCCGCCAAAGGGTGTGAGGTTGCGACCATGTTATCAGCTGCAACCGCGGACCGTCGAGACGGATAGTGGTGGTTTGAACGAAGGCGCATCTTTGTCTCCCTGACATGTCCACGATGACACCTGTTGGTGCCTTTTCTAGATGGCATAGGCAAGTGAGACAGCAAGATATGTTTTGAGCAGAAGAAAGTGTGACGCATGAAAAATACGAGCAACAGGCAGTTATACCCGTGTTTTTTCGTGGTTTTGGATCGTGCTCGAGTTGTATGTTAGTGCTCTCGCTAAGAATGCAGGCAACTTGAATTATTACTCACCTGCGCAACAAACAATTTTCCAAAGAGCGCACATTGGCTTGTCGGCAAGGGAAGACTGCAGCTCAACCGACGGTTCATTCGCCGATTTCACCGGTTTGGTCATCGTGCGGGTGTTTCTGTTTGCAGTCAAATGGTTGGATGGTGTTGCCGCAACAGCATCCGGGCCTTTTTGAGCCGCGCTGCATGCGTTTGCGCGCTTCGGTTTTTCCAAATCTCAGGGATTGCGAAAATCCGGCCCGAAGAGATCGGGCCGGGTTGTAAGGCAATACCTTGGATTGACAGGATCAGCCGACCTTGAAACCCCAAAAGCTGGTTTGATCGGCCAAGAAATAGCCGTCAAAATTGCGCATGCGCCCCTGGAGTTCAATTGTATCACCCGCTGCAAGCGAAGCCATTGTTTGCACGCTTAATGCTGTTTGCTCGGACACATGCGGACCGGTAATTTCGCCCAACGATCCTGTGACCACATCCGATCCATTTAAAATCAGTCGCGCGCCCATGCGTGCCTGATCAGATGTGTTTTGTTTGAAGGTCAGCGCCGCTCCCAGAAAATAGGTGCCTGCAACGGGTGCCACAAACTGGTTAACAACGGGGTCAAAAGTGTTTTGATCGTTGAAGTCTGTTTCATTGATGGCAACCTTGGTCCAGGTGTCGGCCGCAGCATAATTGTCAAAATTCGTAGCCCCTTTGAAGCGGGGTAAATTGGGTTGATCTACGATGCCCGTAGCAACATCGACACTTAGCCCTTCTTGGAAAACGATGCCGTCTGTCGAAGTTGCAAGCCGCAGATTGTTGCTGCCAAACAGACCAAACAGCCCGCGCGTGTTGAAATCCTGTTGAAACACAAATCCTGCGTCGTCGGGTGCGTTTTCCTTGTTCAGTCGGGTGATCATGCTGCCGGTGCCGCCATCCGCTTGATACAGTCCTGTCCACAAGGCCGTGTTCAGCTTGGCGGCAAACGGTGTATCAGGCAGGGAAGTCATGCCCAAACCAAAGGCTTCGATGTCCTGGATTTCGGCACTGTCCAAGTCAATCCAATCACTGCCATCATGAACAATCAATGCTTCGCGGCTTGTGACATAAGCGCGCCACCCAGATTTTGGGCTGAAAAACTGCCAGCCGCCATTTTCGAACAACGCGACATCGCCGACATGACCAGACCATGCATCTGTGGCGGAGCTATCAATGATGTATCGATCACCCTCCGCGGGTGATTGCGGTGGCGTTGACTGATCATCTGCCAATACCGCAAGCTGCGTCACCACGTCCAATATACGCAGCGCTTCATTGTGGGTGACATGCTTTTGGGCCTGACTTGGTTGTATAAAAGGCAAAGACAGGCTGCTTGAGATATCGGCCATTGGATTTCCCTGAGAAATTTTGATCAGACCAGAGGGTGCGGTAATTCGGTTGCAGGCGGCTTAAACCTGCGTGCGGTACAATTAGTAGCTAGTAGCACATAAAATTTTGCACTGTTTTTCCAGTTCAAGTCACTTTTATTGGTTGGGCATTTCGGCGCCTTTCTGCTTCGTGGTCTCTCCAATCTCTTTAGCGGTTTGCGCTTTGATGCTAGTGTTGTCCGTGAGTGGAATGGCGCGACCATCCGGCTTTTGGCGCATACACCGTTTGCACAGATAAACGCATTTGGAAAAGTTGTATTGATATGAATTTTAAGCGTTCTGTAGTGGCGTTTTCGGCATTGGCGATCTTGGTCTGGTTCGAACAGGGCGCGGCGCAAGTGCCTCCGAATTGTCTTGTTGAAACCGCAACGAACCCCGACAGACAGGTGTTGAAATGCGCATTTGGATTGACTCTGGAATTGGAAGCCGCCGCTGAACTGGAATTTTCAAGTGAGGTTCTCGCAACAGAACCAACAGAAATCACTTTGCAAAACGGTGCCGTCTTCATTGACGTAGAACCGGGGGCTGCCCGTCCACAGATCAGAACACCCCATGCTATCGCGGCTGTGCGCGGCACCGTTTATCTCATTGATGTATCGTTCGAAACCACTTCCGTTTTTGTGGTTGAGGGGGAAGTATCCGTATCCCGTTCTGGTGACCAGGCAGAGTCGATAACACTCCGTTCGGGTGAAGGCGTGGATGTTACGGCTGGTTTTGATCTTGAGGTGAAAACCTGGCCTGCCAGTCGTTCGCAGGCCCTGTTGGCTCGCTTTGGTAAATGAACAAGCGCCGATGGTCGCCGATGCTGATCGGTACTCTAGTCGTTTTCTTGTCTGTGGTATGGGCTCTTTTTGTTAGTCGCCCTACCGCGCTGGCGACGGCAAGTCCGCTGGATCGCTTGGAATCCGCCCTTCTGGATGCGCGATACGCCAGTTTTGGCCCGACCCAACCGGCGCCTGATGTGGTGGTTGTCGCGGTTGATGATGCGACGCTGGACGCCACCCGTGGTGCCTATGTAGACAACCGCAGTCTTCTTACGGAGGTCATCCAGAGCATCGCGGATGCAAGACCCAAAGTGCTCGGTCTGGATGTGATTTTGGCGGATGCGGGCGATCCGGAGGTTGACGATCAATTGGCGGCCGCCCTGGCACGCGTCACTTCGGTAATCGCGGCTGCTGGGCGCTTCCCTGAAGATCTGACCGTTGATGACCCGACCCGCCCAATATCGGTGTTGCGGCCAACCAACAGGTTTTTACTTACGTCTGTTTCAGGTATGGTCAACTTATCCACGGATGCAGGCGGGACGCCTCGCTATTTACCCGTAATTTTTCAAACATCACAAGGCGTTGAGCCTGCTTTTGCCTTGCTTGTCGCCTCAAATTTCACCGACGCATCGCCAACGATCACATCAGATGTGCTGACCCTTGATGGTAGGGACATACCTTTAGACATGGGGCTCAACATGCCCTTGCGGCTGGTGGGACCAACAGCGGCAATCCCAACATATTCCGCAATGGACGTGCTTTCGGGAAAGATTAACGAACAGATTGCCGGCAAAGCCGTGATTCTGGGGTATACTGCAACCGCCTTTGGCGATCGGTTTCCAAGCCCCTTTGATGAAAACGTGCCCGGAGCCGAGATTTTGGCCACGGCCGTATCCCAGATGCTGGGTTCGGAAACAATAAGGCGCGACGCAAAAACCCGCCAGTTTGATGTCATCGCGGGTGTGGTTTTGGCGTTGTCGACTGCATTACTGGTCATAACTCTTCCTTTGTCGACGGGTGTGCCTTTGGCGCTTGGCGCGTTGATCGCGTGGCTAGCGGTTGTCTGGTATGCATTTTCAGTTGGCCTCTGGCTCAGTGCGTCAATTCCCTTGGTGTGCGTTCTTTTTTCGGTTTTGGGTGCTGCAAGTTGGCGATACTTTGGAGAAAGACGCAGCGCCGTGCAGGGCGCGCGGGCGTTGGCAGCCCTGAAACAGTTTCAGTCCCCAGCACTGGCCGAGATGATTGCGAATGATCCGGTATTTTTGAGAAGGCCAACAGAGAGAGCATTGACTGTGTTTTTTGTTGACCTGAGCAGTTTTACGAACCTGTCTGAAAAGTTGGGACCCGCGGGCACTCAAGATTTGCTCAAGCGGTTTCACCAGATCACTGCAAAGACAATCGAGGCCAAGGGCGGGATTGTTCTGAATTATATGGGTGACGGAGCCCTTGCAATCTTTGGCATGACCAATGCTGTGGACCGGGCTGCTAATGATGCAATCGACGCGGCGTTCGAGTTGGTTGACGAAATCCTGTCACTTGGACCGCAATTGGCCTCGGGTCTGTTGGTTGGGTGCCGCATCGGGCTCCACCATGGCGACGTCATTCTGTCAAGGTTAGGAGGTGACCGTCACCAGCAGGTATCAGTGGCAGGAGATCCAGTGAATTTGGCGAGCCGACTTTTGGAAGTCGCAAAAGAGGAACTGGCTATCGTCGCAGCAACAGACGTGTTGTTGAAAGTCGCGGAGCAGCCGCCCAAGGTTGCGCCAAGCTTGGCCAAACCGGTGGCCATAAGAGGGCGCGAAAGCATCGCATTGGTGCATTTCTGGAGGGCGGAAGACCTGTCTGAGACTAACTATTAATCAATTCGGTCAACTCATGTGCTGCCGTTTTGAGAGCTTCGACATTTTTTGACAATTCAACGAGATCGCGTCTCTGCAAGGGGGCATGAACAGACAGGGTCGAAACAACTCTTTTTCGATCGTCGAAAATTGGAACCGCGATGGCGGCCATGCCTTCCATGAACTCTTCATTGTCGGTTGAATAACCGCGTTTGCGCGTGGTTTCGATTTCGGCTTTGAGTTGCTGTTTGTTTGTTATCGTGTTTGGTCCGCGCATATCGAGCCGGGCGGTAGACAAATAGCGTTCGAAATAAGCAGACCGCAATGAGGCCAGATACATTTTCCCACTCGCGGTGCAGTAGAATGGGACCTGAGTGCCTACTGGCAATTGAATCCTGAGGGGCCAGTGCGTTTCTACACGATCTAGATAGATCATGCCTTCGCGGTCCGGTGTGGCAATGTTGCAGGTTTCACCAATTTGTTCGGCGACGCTGCGCAAAATTGCAAGTCGGACAGTCCGCAGGCGTTGTGAAGACATCGTATTGAGTGACAATTGTCTCAGGCGTGGGCCAGGTCCATAGGACCTGCCATCAATATCACGTTGTAAGAACCCCGCTGCCTCGGCGGTATTAAACAGCCGGTGCAGCGTGGGTTTTGGTAGGTTCAAGTTGTCCTTGAGAGATGAAGGAGTGACCGGGACGCCGGCTTTTGCAACTTCTTCCAGCAGGACCAGCAACCGTAGGTTGGTTGGTATCTGGCCGCGTCGTTCATTTGCAAAATCGTCCGGCATGATCTCTCGTTCTATGAATTTGGCAGAAGCATAAGCGCCAGATTGGGCACAAGAGCAATCAGAAACCAAACGAAGATTAGCGAGGCCAGATACATTGTCGAAAATCTGAGCAGTCGGAAGTAAGGAACGCCCGTCACGCCAGAGGCCACGTAAAGATTGAGCCCATAGGGCGGTGTGATGAAGCCGATGGATGCGCCTACCAAGAATACAACTGCAAAGTGGATTGGGTCCACACCAACCGATGCCGCAATCGGTGCCAAAATCGGCGCCAGGATGATCGTCACAGGTAAGGATTCAAGGATCATCCCGGTGACAAAAACAATGGCCATTGCAGTGAACAGAACTGCGTAGTAGCCGCCCATACCAGTCACAAATGCCCCAATGTATTCTTTTGCGCCCAGCGAAGACAGTACCTGCTGCATTGCAACGGACACCGCAATCAAGGGAACAAGGATACCAGTAATCTGTGCAGATCGCGACACGATGGTTGGAACGCTTGGCAAGGTGAAACCTTCGACGACAAACATCGACAAAAAGCTTTTATCAGATACTTCCACGTCTGCTCCGCTGCCCATGATTTTGTTCAGCGGATAACATAGCAATCCAACGAATACACAAAAACCAACGGTTACGCCCGCAGCCTCGGTTGGAGAAAACTTGCCCGTGTAGATGCCCCAAAGCACCAAACCGATGGCAAAGAAACCCAGCCAAGCGCCAAAAGCGGTTTTGACGACCCGCTGGAACGATAGGCCAATCAAGATACCCCAGCCGTTGATCGTACATACAACAAAAGCAACGAGCATCATGGCGATGACCATCAACGTACCGGGAACAATACCTGCGATAAACAGATCTGAAATCGGCAAGTTCATCAAAAACCCGTAGACAATAAATATGATCGACGGCGGAATGATAATCCCGACCGTACCACCCGCAGCAGCGGTTGCTGCCGAAAAGCGTTCGTCATAATTGCCTTTGACCATTTCAGGATGAAGCATCGAACCAATGGTTGCTGTTGTGGCCGAGTTTGAGCCAGAGATGGCTGCAAAAAGCCCGCATGCTGCGATAGAAGCCATCGCCAATCCGCCCCGAAGCCAGCCAAGACAGGAATAGGCGAAATCCGATAATCGGCGCGCAATCCCTGATTGGTTTATCAAGTCCCCCGTTAGAATAAACAATGGCATCGCAAGCAAGGCAAAGCCTTTGCTGAACACGTTGATCAATTCGTTGCCCGTATTCGACAATGGCAGGTCAATGACAAAGCTAACGCCGATCACCCAGTAAAAAATTACGAGCAGAACCGGAGTGCCGAGCATGAAGAAAACCGTGACGCCCAGCGATATAAGTGTAATCCATGATCCATCTGACATTATGCGTCTCCACCGATGACTGCTTGTGTTATGATCTGGTTGCCAGACCGGTAGTTGTTCCAATCTTGCAGCCAGTTGCCGATGACGCGACCGGACATCAAGGTAAACGCAATTGGGACAGTAATGTAGAACCACCATTTCATGACGTCATCGACACCATCTACCAACTGGAAGTTGTCAGCTGACAGCGCTGTGAACCGCAATGATGTGGTGATGGCAATCCAACAGAAACCAAGCCACAGGGCGGCGTCCAAGGTCAGTGTCGCCATCTGGCCGGTCGGCGCCATTTTTGATCTAAATTCGCTAAAGCTAAGGTGAGTGCGAAGTTTGACATTATAAGAACAGGCAAACCAGGCCATCACCATAAAGAGGAAGGGCGGGATCGTTGTCGATCCTGACCATTGACTCTGGAACACAAACCGGTCGATCACCCCCCAACAGATTATCGCCGCAATTATGAGATAAGCAGTGACGGAAAGACCGCGTTCAAGGTGTCTTTCGCAAAATGGGACCAATTTATAAAACCAGTGCGCAAGATATCCACCTACCAATGTGGCCACAAAACAAAACAGCCACATTCCATCAGCATCAAATGCGTTTCTCATCTCCCAGGTATCGCCTGATAAAATAGCAGAAACAACAGCCACCGCTTCAGCCAACATCGACATATAGATCTCCCCCACATGTTTTGATTACAACCACTATAGCGTGGTGTTGTTGAGACAATAAGGGCCGACCCGAACTCCTCTTCAGGTCGGCCAAATCTCATAGTGCGTCCAAGCCCGTGTTAGGCTTTCCACCACCGGCGAGGTTCAACATTTTCAGGCAACGTGTTGCCATCGATTGTGCGGACTTCGTCATAGATTTCCTGATAAGTGTCCAAGCCGCCGGACCAGCCGTTGAGCCGCTCGCGCCATTGTTCCCACAGTTGTGGTTGAAACTCTGGCGAGCACATTTCTTCGGCTTTCTTGATCTCTTCTTCGGACAAGAACGCGTTGCGCACGTTGTTTTGAGCAAAGATTGTGCCAGGAAGCTGAGGATCGGACTGGCCAACAGTATTGATAAGCGCCACTTCGTTCGCAGCCTGAACATGAACCTGTGCCAGATACGATGACTCCATCACAGCATCCTGCAGTTCACCACCAAGGCTGTCGAACACGGACGCAGACATTGCTGTATGCTCAGTTCCGCAGAAGAAGTTAAGATGGACCGACTGTGACACAACAGGCGCCATGTTTGCATATGCAACAGCAGATGCCCATGTTTCGGCACCATCGATCAGACCTTGCTTTAGGCCATCTAGCGTCTCTTCCCAAGCCACCGGAACAGGGTTCAGGTTGAGCGCTTCCATTGCGATTCGACCAAGTTGTGTGCCTGTCACACGGTTTTTTGTGCCGGCAAGTTCTTCGATGGAAGTCACAGTTGGCTTGTCTTCAAAGTTCAGACCCAACTGGATACCGCGAAGTTCGCAATGGGTGAATAGGAACTTAAGGCCGTGGCGCTTTTCATAGGGCTCACGCAGCAGACGCTGGGATGCTGGTGAGTACATGAAGTGGTACTGATCCGCACGGTTACGGAACATATAGGCGTAATCCAGAACGTTGAGGTACGGTGCACCACCTGCAGAGTTCTGTGTGGAAGCTGCATAGATATCGACGATGCCTTGCTGTGTTTTCTCAACGCAAGATGTTTGACCGCAAATTTGGTTGTCACCAATGAATTCGACGCGAATCTCGCCGTCTGTACGACTTTCCAAATCGCGTGCAAATTCCAATGCACCGGCGCGCTCGATCAGCAAGTTGCGCGCATTGAAACCGGAAGCGCCGAATTTAAGCGTGAATTTTGCCTCTTTCGCAAAACGTTTTTCGTAGGTTGATTCGGCAGCACTTGCCAAGTTTGCAAGGCTCATTGCGCCACCAAATCCGCCTGCTGCGAGTAGTGTCGAGCTCAAACCGTATCGCCCAGCAACCTTGAAAAGGTCGCGACGCGAAATACCCGCTAATTTATCTTGAATTGTCATGACTTCCTCCCTGAATGTCATTTATTGAGACTATTAGTCCCAAAAAACACTAGTATAGTATTATCTTTTTGCATAGAGTTTTTTTTAGGTTGTTTTGGGAGGACGTTATGGAAGCCGATTTTGTTGTCGTTGGAGCAGGGTCTGCTGGGTGTGTTCTGGCGAATAGATTGAGTGCGGATCCCAATACCAAGGTCATTCTTTTGGAAGCCGGTGGTCGTGACCTTAACCCGTGGATTCACATCCCGGTGGGATATTTTAAGACTATCCATAATCCGAATGTCGATTGGTGCTACAAAACCGAGCCTGATCCCGGCCTGAACGGCCGCTCCATTGAGTGGCCGCGCGGAAAGGTTTTGGGGGGTTCATCCTCTTTGAACGGATTGCTGTATGTGCGCGGCCAAGCACAGGATTACGACCGCTGGCGACAGATGGGGAATACTGGATGGGGTTGGGATGATGTTTTGCCCTTGTTCAAACGGGCGGAAAACAACGAACGCGGCGCAGATGAGTATCACGGGGACAAAGGGCCGCTTTCTGTGTCCAACATGCGGATCCAGCGGCCGATCACGGATGCCTGGGTGGCTGCGGCGCAGGCGGCGGGTTACAAATTCAATCCCGACTACAATGGCGCTGATCAGGAAGGCGTTGGCTTTTTTCAGCTGACCGCACGCAACGGCCGCCGGTGCAGTTCGGCTGTCGCCTATCTCAATCCGGTCAAGAAACGTCCGAACTTGCAGATCGTAACGCATGCGCAAGTGGATAAGGTCGAAATTGAAGAGGGTCGCGCGACCGGCGTCACATACAAAGATCGCTCTGGCAAGTCGCAGACCGTCAAGGCTAACCGCGAGGTGGTGCTTTGTGGCGGCGCGATCAATTCACCGCAATTGTTGATGCTTTCGGGTATCGGCGAGGGGGAACAGCTCTCCGAACACGGTATAGAGGTGAAAAAAGACCTCAAGGGCGTTGGCAAGAACATGCAAGACCACTTGCAGGCCCGGTTGGTTTATAAATGTAACGAGCCAACTTTGAATGATGAGGTCAGCAGCCTGTTCGGTCAGGCTAAGATCGGATTGAAATATGTTCTGTTTCGCGCCGGGCCCATGACGATGGCGGCGAGTCTGGCCACAGGCTTCTTAAAGACGCGCGAAGACATGGAGACACCTGATATCCAGTTCCACGTGCAGCCATTGTCTGCGGAAAATCCGGGAAAGGGAGCTGACCGGTTCTCGGCCTTCACCATGTCGGTCTGTCAATTGCGACCTGAAAGCAAAGGTGAGATCAGGTTGAATTCGGCTAAGCCGCGGGAATACCCGAAAATCATTCCCAACTACCTGTCCACCGAGACCGATTGCAGAACGGTTGTCGCAGGCGTGAATATCGCGCGTAGGATCGCGCGGCATGCGCCACTTACATCCAAGATTTCCGAGGAGTTTCGCCCGCACGCCAGCCTGGATCTGGATGACTATGATGCAACCCTGGACTGGGCGCGCAACAATACGGCTTCTATCTATCACCCGACGGGTACTTGCAAAATGGGGTCCGGAGACGACGCAGTTGTCGACGCCGAACTGAAAGTACACGGAATACATGGTCTGCGCGTTGCCGATTGCTCGATCATGCCTGAGATCGTGTCCGGCAATACCAATGCGCCCGCGATCATGATTGGGGAAAAGGCTTCTGACCTTATGCGCGGTGTCAGTTAAGAGTTTAAAATGCTGAAACACGACCGCCATGTTCACGTGTCTTGAGCTTGTGTGTTTGCGCGCAATCTCACGACCATGGGACCTTTAGCAACAAAAGAAATGCTATTGAACAGCACACTGCTTGCGACCGTTGCGAAGACAATTGCGTTTGCCGAACTGAATTTCCACCGGGTCGCTTCTTTCCCGGAGTCGTCGAATTTTGACGGCTTGGTAACTTAGAAAACATCGGCGCACATCACCGATATGGGTGAGGTTGGGGAAACGTGACAGGAAAACAGTTGTCTTGCGGTGGTGTCCGACGATGGCAATATGTTGTCGCTTGTCTCCACCAGATCTGTAGGTCTAGAAGGTGTCGATACCGCCGACGGTAGAGTCGCGTTTACGTTCGATCAAATTCAGTTCGGACGGTCCCGCGAACCCGGCGGTTTGCAATGGATTGATGCTTACAAATTTGCCATCGCGAACGAGGTGACATGGATGGCGGCGTACGACATGGCCATTTCTTTTATAACGATGGCACAATGATGTGGGAAATTGCTGCGTCTTCGGAGCATTCCATTGCCTAGGCCGGCGATTTGCCCGCGCAACACGGTATTATAGCGGACCCGAAAGGCACAATTTACGCGCTTGCAGATAGCTTCCAAAGCTAAAAGCCACGAATTTCGTAGACCGACCCGATGGCTGTGCCTGCACGGATCCAGCAGGCGACTGAGGTCACTCGATATGTAATGGCTACACAAAAGCTGGTTTTGCAAGGCGATGTGATGATGCCCCAAAGTAATCCGAGGTGGCCTCGGAAGGGTACTCGGACCTTGTTGTCCAGTATGCTCTCGACCAGGTTGATGTACTTGGACAGAGCAACAACGAAGCTGTCTTATCGCCGGCCGGCACTGCCTGGGTTCTTACAGCCCATGTTGGTGTCGATGACTAATTTGGCGACACCGTGTTTTTCGCCGTTGGCAATGTGCAACAACCAAATTTCTACCCTCGGAGGCAGCTCAGGACATTTCACTATTTTGTGTGAAACAGCATCAAAGAATCGGTGACTCTCACCGATGCGCTCCATTAGCATTCTCGCAAGAAATTGTTGGCTGGAGGCAGTATGAAGCACGCAGGGATCAACGATCAGAAAACATCACTCAATGTCCTTGAACTCGAAGATTCCGAAATTTCGAGATTCATCGAACAGCGCATCAAAAAACGGTCGCTCAGTAAGCTAGTGACCAAATTGAACAACGATATCCTCTACGGCACGTCGACTGAGCGTGAAAACGCAGAAAAAGCGCTCGATCGCTTGGGTTTACTCTGCTGTTAAGTTGCCGATTTCTCTTTATGTAACATTAGACCTCATGCCAAACAAATAAACCGTCTCGTTCGCCAAGTCAGTTGCGCGGCCGCTAAATTGCTTCGAAGAGGCGGTGGTTCTTCATTGCGCGCGGATGTACTCATACGACTCGCGCATTGCTTCTTGACGATCAACCCGCCGCCTTGATCCGGTACGTTGCGTATTTGTGCCGTCGTTGATCGAATAGGAAAAGTCGAGTGCGGCAGCCATTCTCGAAATATCCCTTAGTGCTGATGTGTTCGCGATAGTTTGCGGCCACAGCTTAGATATGTTGCAAATTGAGTCGAAGATGGCTTGGATGAATAGTAGGCTGTTTGGCGTTGCTGGGCCATCAAGCGTCTGCAAAGACATGGTGAACGAGCCTATTTCCGCAACCCATGCTGACTTGTAGAGTGTCTGGCGTTCGATAGGCTGTGGGTCCGATGTGGGCAGTGCAGGTTTCCAAGCGATTTCCTTTGCTTAGTTTGTTGACATGAAGGCGCACAGGACATTTGCACCATAATACAGCGCGCCAGATCTCCGCACTTTTGGCGGTAGTAATATCGTGCACATCAAGAAAAACCGGCCCCTCAAAGATACTTTGGAGGGCGTAGTCGCGACCTACTTTCCGGTTAGCGTATAGCGATAAATTTCGTGAAACTTCCCACCATCCGCCTCGCCCACAAGGGTCAGACTGTCGATCACAAAAGGCCGAGGCGGCAAATCTCCAAAATGGGTGCTCGCCTCCTCCATCACCTTGCCGAAATGCGCCCGAGGCAGCGGTCCGGTCAATGTCATATGGAATTTGAATGCTGCCATAACGTATGGGTAGCCCCAGGTTTTCAAGTTTTCCTCTTGCAGCTGAGTCAGATCGGAACGTCGGCGCCGCGCCAGTTCATCTTCGTCTGGCGGCGCGCGAAAGATGTCCAGACCGCGCACTACCTGCGCCGCCATCTCCGCCAATTCGCGGGTATCACCTACTGGGACCATTGCCAGAAACGAACCGATCCGCGATAGGGTCAAACCTTCAAGGGCGACGGATGGCAAGAGTGCTGCGTGTTGATCAAGCGCAGCTTGCAGATCATCAAGGGTCTTTCCGTCCGTCAGGCGAAAAGGCGGTTTGATCGTGCCGTGGAAGCCGTATTTGTGTGGTCGCAAGGTAACATTGTCATCTGGCGTGCCGATCATTTGACCTTGCGCGATGTCCCACCCCAGCCAGGACGCGCCGACCCGTGCAAAAGCTCCAGGGCGCGGCGTGAAATAAATTCCGTAGCGCGTGAAGTTCATAGGGCCTGTCCCATCGTATCTCTTTCAGTTTTGCACTTCAGGTTAACATGTCCATGACACCGCCGACCATCTTCGCCAATGCCAATTGTTTTCTGCCAACACAGGATGTGACGGGATCAGTGACAATCGCTAGTGCGCGCTGCATCGCGGTTGATAAGGGTACGTCTTTGTCGCGAAGTTCCATTGACTGCGAGAGTAATTCCGTGAGCCCCGATTTGATCGAATTGCATGGCCACAACCTCGAACACAGCCAAACGACCCCGCCCATGGTGGATTTGCCGCATGGTATCACCATCCTGGCACATGAAAGTGAACCAGCGTGCAATGAGATCACCATAGTGATTTACTCTCTGTGGGCTGGCGCTGCATTGGTAAATTTTATGAAGCTTGTCCTAGCTGTGCGCTCAAAATTGGCAGATGTAATTGAGAAGATGCCGCAACAAGTTGCGTCGCGCATCTCGGATCACCTGTATCCGCAGGCCGATGAAACGCTTTCGTGAAGCGGGGCATAAGCCTAACGTGCTTAGTGTTTGGTCGAATGGACGGTGGGTGAGTTGACTGATTGTCAGCGCATTGAGCCTTGCCAATTAGCCCAGGCTCTGGCCTGATTGCCCAAAATCAAATCCCTTTGAAGGACATCAAAATGCGCGCAATGCAAGTCACGGAACTCGGCCAGCCACTCCGTTTGTGCGACATTCCCAAACCCACCGCACTTGCTGGGCAGGTGTTGGTCAAAACCCATACATGCGGTTTGAATTTCGGTGACTTGCTGATCATAAAAGGCACCTATCAGGAAAAGCCGGAGGTGCCGTTCACGTTGGGTATGGAACTCTGCGGCACTGTGACCCTGGTTGGTGAAGGGGTCACTAACCTTCAGGTAGGGCAAAGGGTTGCGGCTTACTGTGGATTTGACGCATTGGCAGATTATGCTGCCGTTCCGGCCAACGTTTGCGTGCCGATTCCGGACGAAATGACCGACGAACATGCCGCGGCATTTCTGATTGCCTACGGCACAAGCCACGTGGCGCTGGATTACAAAGCCAATCTCAAACCCGGCGAGCGTTTGTTGGTGCTGGGTGCGTCTGGCGGCATTGGGCTGACGGCTGTTGAACTGGGTAAGATTATGGGGGCCGAAGTTGTTGCGGTTGCACGCGGCGCTGAAAAACTGGAAGTCGCCAAGGCGATGGGGGCGGATCATCTGGTCAATTCGGAGACAGATGACATTCGCGAAGTGGTCAAATCGCTGGGCGGCGCCGATGTCGTCTATGATCCAATTGGCGGTGCTCAGTTCAAGGCAGCCCTGCGCGCCTGCAACCCCGAAGCCCGCCTGATCCCACTCGGTTTTGCATCGGGCGAGGTGCCGCAGATTCCGGCCAATCACTTGCTCGTAAAAAACTTAACGGTCATCGGTTTTTACTGGGGCGGGTACACGCGGGTGAATCCAAAGGTTCTGACCGATAGTTTTGAGGTGCTAACGCAGTGGTATGTTTCGGGAAAGATCAAGCCGCATGTGAGCAATGTTCTACCGTTAGAGCAGGCCAATGAGGCGCTGAATTTGCTGAAAACCCGCAAAGCGACAGGCAAAGTCGTAGTCAAAATCGACTGACCCTGATTCAGCAATCTTTCATCTGCGCCGAATAGGTGCGCGCGCGATGATACTAGCTTTTTGCCTTTCCCGCAGAAAAACAAACAGTCCGGAGCCCAGGATCAGAGCGATACCTGCCCAGACTTCCCAAACGGGTAATTCCGCGAATACGGCCCACCCCCAAAACACTGCAAGTGGCAGACCTACATATTCGAATGGGGCAACTGTCGCGGCATCCGCCAAGCGATAAGCCTGGCTCAGGCAATAGCCGATGATCGCAGCATTCGCACCCAGCCCCAACATGATCCACCAATCGGCGGGTGATGGCCAGACCCAAGCGCGCAAAAGAAACAGCATCGACGCATTGTCGGTATTGTCTGCGAAACGGCCGTCCCCTGCGACCAGGTAAAAGCCAAGTGAAACCACAATGAAAGTGGCTTGGATGTAAATTGACAAGGCGGAAGCCTTGCTTTCGACACCAAGTTTGCGCGTCATGATTTGGTTGAGCGCATAGGTTAGCGCGGACAGCAAAGGTAGCAGCAAAATAAACCGCGATGCTTGGAGAGTTTCAGCGTCTGCCCAAGGACGCTGCATGATCACGACGCCAACAAAACCAATAAAAACAGCGATCAAGCGGATGATGCCGACCTTTTCCCCCAGAATCGGAATGGACAGCACGGTTATGAACAAGGGTGCGGCAAAGAACAAAGCGGTGGCGTCGGCCAGTGGAATGGCTGCCAGCGCCACGAAGTAGCTCATATTGGCGATGACGATCAACATGCCGCGTACGATATGCAGGATTGGTCTGCGCGTTTTCAGGATGTGCCAACCGCCTTCCATCTGCACCATGATCAGGGAAAAGAGGATCCCGATACCAGAACGTAGAAAAACAATTTCATGCAGCGGGTATCCGCCCGACAATTGCTTGATCAGCATGTCGTTGATCGAAATCGCGAAAACACCGGCCAATACAAACAGAATGCCGGGGCCGGCGCGATTTTGAGGTTGGGCTGCCATGATGCATGACCTATCAGTCCTGCGTTAGCTGTCGAGCAAAGAAGCGACATGATCCAAATCGCATTGGCGCATTGGACGTCTCTGCGCTAGAACGAACGGAAATTGCTTTGGAGGAGCCCGCTTATGCAAATGTCCGATACCCGCCAGATCGCCGCCAGCCCCGCAGAGGTTTACGCTGCATTGCTCACTCCTGAGGTGTTGCAGGCCTGTGTACCGGGCGCACAGGACGTGACAGGTTCCGCCGAAGAAGGATTTGAGGCCACCGTTGTTCAAAAGGTCGGGCCCGTAAAAGCGACATTCAAAGGTGCCGTTACACTTTCCGATTTGGTGCCGAACGAGTCTCTGACTATTACCGGAGAGGGCAAGGGCGGCGCCGCTGGTTTTGCCAAAGGTGGCGCTGAGGTGCGGATGACCGCCAAAGATGGTGGCACCGAGCTGAGCTATGATGTTGAGGCCAAGGTGGGTGGCAAGCTCGCGCAATTGGGCAGTCGGATCATTGACGGTTTTGCAAAGAAGATGGCCGAACAGTTCTTTTCAAACTTGCAAAACACGCTCGAAGGCCCGGTGCCGACAGATGATGAACCTGCTGACGACGACGCAGAAGCGGAGAAGAAGGGGTGGCTTAAACGTCTGACTGGTAAGGCCTGAGCAGGACTCAGTGCGTCTGCGCGCAAAAACCTTTGGGTGACTGTGCATGGGTGCGCTGTTGTTTTTGGCGTCTGCGCCGTAAGTATCCGAACAACACAGGGGGGTGTCTGGTCGGCATGGAACCAATTCTCGAGATTTCAAACCTGCGCAAATCCTACGCCGATGGTTTCGAAGCGCTCAAAGATGTCAGCCTCTGTATAGAGGTCGGTGAGATTATTGCGCTTTTAGGTCCCAATGGTGCAGGCAAAACAACACTGATCTCGACAGTCTGTGGGATCACAACGGCGACGTCTGGAACTGTCACCGTTGGCGGTCATGATATTCTGAGTGACTACCGCGCAGCGCGTGCCATGATCGGGTTGGTGCCGCAAGAAATCAATCTCGAACCCTTTGAAAAGGTGATCAACACAGTTCGCTTTTCGCGCGGCCTCTTTGGTAAACCACCCGATGAAGCTGCGCTGGAGCGGATTTTAAAGCAGCTTTCTTTGTGGGACAAACGCGACAACCAGATCCGGGAACTGTCAGGCGGTATGAAGCGGCGTGTGCTGATCGCCAAAGCGCTTAGTCATGAGCCTCGGCTACTCTTTTTGGATGAACCCACAGCGGGCGTGGATGTCGAATTGCGAAAAGACATGTGGGATGTGGTCAACGAGTTGAAAGCTGATGGGGTGACCATCGTGCTGACAACACATTACATAGAAGAGGCAGAGGCCATCGCTGACCGCGTGGGTGTCATCGCTAAGGGTGAATTGCTCTTGGTCGAAGACAAGACTGACCTCATGGCCCGCATGGGGCAAAAACAGCTCGATGTGCAATTGTCTCAGACTTTGGACGCCGTGCCTGCCGCCTTGGCAAAATACAATCTGACCCTTTGCGATAACAACAAAACGCTAACCTACAGCTATGATACCCGCGCGGAGCGAACCGGCATCACCAAGCTGCTCTCGGATGTGTCGGCTGCTGGTTTGGTGCTGCGCGATGTGGTCACCCGGCAAAGCAGTCTTGAGGATATATTCGTAGGCATGGTGCACGATGAAGAAAAGACAACGCAATGAACTGGACAGCAATCAAGGCAATCTATCTCTTCGAAATGGCGCGTTTCTTTCGAACCTTGGCGCAGAGTTTCATATCGCCCGTTTTGTCGACATGCCTTTATTTTGTGGTCTTTGGAGCGGCCATAGGTAGCCGCATTCAGGAAGTCGATGGTGTCAGTTATGGCGCATTCATTGTGCCGGGCCTGATCATGCTCTCCGTTATCACACAAGCCATCTCGAACGCCTCCTTCGGCATCTATTTTCCGAAGTTTATTGGCACGATCTATGAATTGCTTTCGGCCCCGGTAAGCTTTTTGGAGATCGTCGCGGGCTATGTCGGGGCCGCAGCGACCAAAGCGCTTTTTATAGGCGTCATCATTTTGATCACGGCATTTTTCTTTGTCGACGTGAGCGTCGCGCATCCTATTGCGATGGTTGTTTTCTTGTTGCTTACTTGCCTGAGCTTTGCACTTTTAGGGTTCATCATCGGCATCTGGGCCGGAAATTTCGAGCAGTTACAACTTGTACCTTTGCTCGTCGTTACACCTCTTGTTTTTCTAGGAGGGTCTTTCTATTCGATTTCGATGCTGCCGCCGATTTGGCAAACCATTTCGTTCTTCAATCCGGTCGTTTACCTTATATCAGGCTTTCGCTGGTCGTTTTTTGGCACGGCGGACGTGCCGATTTTCCTTTCGCTTTGTGCCATTGCGGGCTTCACCTCCATGTGCCTTTTCATCATCTGGTGGATTTTCAAAACCGGCTGGCGCATTCGTCAATAAAGACGCAATTTTGAACTCATTGAGTTCGCTGCCTTGTTTGATTGAGGCGGTCATTCTACATGGGGTGACATGAAACACTGGATACCCTTTCTCAAGTCAGACCCGACTGTCGCAATCATTCGTCTGTCAGGTGTGATCAGTGCCGCAGGCCGGGGCACTCTGAACGACGCAAGCCTCGCACCAATCATTGAAAAAGCATTTTCGCGCGGAAAACCCGCCGCTGTGGTTTTGGAAGTCAATTCACCCGGCGGCAGCCCGGTACAATCTTCGTTGATCGGGGCTCGAATCCGCAGGTTGGCTGAGGAAAAAGAAGTGCCAGTTATCGCTTTTGTCGAAGATGTTGCAGCTTCGGGCGGATATTGGCTGGCCGCTGCAGCCGATGAAATCTATGCAGATGACAGTTCCGTTGTTGGCTCGATCGGCGTGATTTCTGCTTCTTTTGGCGCTCATGAGCTTTTGTCGCGCCAGGGGATCGAGCGGCGCGTCTATACCGCAGGCAAGTCCAAATCCATGCTGGATCCCTTTCGGCCCGAGAACCCCCAAGATGTGGAGCGTCTGAAAGCGCTGCTGGATGACATCCATACCAACTTTAAGGATCACGTCACTGCGCGTCGAAAAGGCAAGCTGCCAGAGGATCGCGATCTTTTCACGGGTGAGGTCTGGCTTGCACGGCGCGCAACCGAACTTGGACTGATAGACGGCATCGGCCATTTGAAACCAATGATGACAGATCGCTTCGGCGAAAAGGTCAAATTTCGCCGCTATGGATTGCGCAAATCTATTTTGTCCCGTTTCAGCGCCCGTATCTTTGGTGATGCCATAAGCAGCATCGAAGAGCGCGCTGCCTTCGCGCAGTTCGGCCTGTAACCTCAATGATTTTCAAGATTGTCTCCCTTTTTCTGGTCGTCATTGGCGTATTGGCCATGTTTGGTAAGATGCACTGGTTGGGTGGGAAACGTCTTTCAAACACAAAATGCCCCAGCTGCGGGCGCTACCGCATCGGACGTGGGCCTTGTGCCTGCGGAAAAGGCGACAAATCATGATCATGCCGTGGTTTTTATGCGGCTTCGGGTTGGTTTTGCTACTGTTAGCAGGGGACGCACTCGTCAAGGGTGCGGTGAACTTGAGCCTGCGTCTTGGTGTGCCTGCGCTCATCGTGAGCCTTACCATCGTCGCGTTCGGTACCTCGGCACCCGAGTTGCTTATCGCCATTCAGGCCGTTGATGATAATGCGCCAGGGCTGGCCTTGGGCAATGTGGTTGGTTCAAATACCGCCAATATTCTAATGGTTTTGGGCATACCTGCATTGCTGGCTACGATGCATACGTCTGAATGCAACACCCGCAAGACCTATAACTTTATGATCATGGCCAGTGTGCTTTTCATTGCGCTGGCGTTTCGTGGGGTGTTTGACTGGATCGCGGGTGCGGTTCTATTGACCGGGTTGTCTTTGATGTTGGCGGACGCCTTTCGCGACGCACACCTGCATCGGCAGGCCGGCAAGGACGCACCCGAGGAAGAGCCCGAAGGCGCCGACCCTGACATGCCTTGGTGGCGCATTCTGGTGTTTCTCGTGCTTGGTTTGATTGGTCTGCCATTAGGGGCCGATTTGCTGGTCGACAATGCCACCATTATTGCGAGAACCTACGGGGTCTCCGACACGGTCATAGGCCTGACGCTGGTCGCCATAGGCACCTCTTTGCCGGAGTTGGCCACCACGGTTATGGCAGCGCTCAGAAGGCAGGCGGATGTGGCCCTGGGCAATGTCATCGGCTCGAACATGTTCAACCTGCTGGCAATCATTGGCATCGCCAGTTTTGTTGGGCCGATTCCCGTTGATCCGGAATTCCTTGCGTTCGATCTTTGGGTCATGTTGGGCGCCTCTGTTCTTTTGTTCCCTTTCGTCTACTTGTGTTGGAATATCACGCGGTTTTGGGGGGCGGTCTTGACTGGTCTGTACGTGGCCTATCTGATTGTCGTTCTGACGTGATCAAACAATGAAGGAGGTTTGAGCATGGGTACAGCGCTTGTAACGGGGGCAGGGCATCGCATCGGTCGGGCCATGTCTCTTTATCTGGCGGACCGAGGATACGATGTCGTTGTGCACTATGCGTCCTCTGACAAGGGCGCACGCGAAACGGTTGCCATGATCGAAGAAAAAGGACGCCGTGGCGTGGCCATTCAGGCCGATCTTCTCGAGGATTCGCAAACTGAGGTGCTTTTTTCAAAGGCGGCGGGCCAATTTGATGGCCCTGTGACCTGCCTGATCAACAACGCCTCGATATTCGAATATGATACTGTGCAGAGCGCCACGCGTGATAATTGGGACAGACATATGCAGAGCAACTTGCGTGCGCCCTTCTTGCTGACGCAGGCAATGGCAGCGCAAGGATTGACCGCTGATCAGGATGTCGCGAACGAACCGATGTCGACAGGATTGATCGTTAATATGATTGACCAACGGGTGCGCAAATTGACGCCGGAATTCATGACCTACACGCTGGCGAAAATGGGACTTTGGGCAATGACCCGCACGACAGCGCAAGCCTTGGCCCCCGCCATCCGGGTAAACGCCATCGGACCCGGTCCAACGCTTCAGGGCGGGCGCCAATCAGCAGATCATTTCGCGACACAAAGGGCCAACACAACGCTTGAACGCGGCTCAAACCCACAGGACATGACTGCCGCCCTGGGATACTTCCTGGACGCCCCTGCAGTAACGGGGCAGTTGCTTTGTGTGGACGGTGGTCAACACCTTGCGTGGCAAACACCGGACGTCCTTGGAGTGGAATAAGTCAGACTGAGTTTCGAGTTTTGCACCGCGCTAATTTGCGTCACAAATCCGTTACTAAAATGTCTTTGTTTTCAAAAACTTGCGCCTCAAAAAAGAAAATATATAATGAAATCAAAGTCTTGAGTTATTGCCTAAAAATTAGGCAAATCGTTGAAATACCCCAATTACAACGAAAATTCCCAAATCTCTGGAAGTTATCTGCAGAGTTATCCACATGAACGGTGGACAGGTTATCCCTTGCAGTTGGCTGCGCTACAGTGCAGCGCATCACAGAATCATCATTAGAGTTGTATGACCGAACCACTTGACACTCAGCCACAGGATGTAGCGACCGGTTATGCTGTTATTCAAGGTTATCTAAAGACACTTGATAGCTCGCCTGGTGTTTACCGGATGCTCGATTCAGAAAGCCGTGTTTTGTATGTCGGCAAGGCCAGAAATCTGCGGGCACGGGTTAGTAATTATGCACGGCCCTCCGGTCACTCGGGCCGAATTTCGCGGATGATTTCAAATACAGCCTCAATGATGTTTCTGACCACCCGGACGGAAACAGAGGCGCTCTTGCTTGAGCAGAATCTGATCAAGCAGCTAAAGCCTAAGTTCAACGTGCTTTTACGCGACGACAAAAGCTTTCCCAATATCTTGGTAACTGCAGACCACAACTTCCCGCAGATTAAAAAACACCGCGGCGCAAAAAAGGAAAACGGCAGTTATTATGGTCCTTTTGCATCCGCGGGCGCGGTCAATCGGACGTTGAACCAGTTGCAGCGGGTTTTTCTGTTGCGCGACTGTTCCAATTCCATGTTTGAAAGCCGCACGCGTCCTTGCTTGCAATACCAGATAAAACGTTGTTCGGCTCCCTGCGTTGGAAAAATCAGCCCGGAAGACTATCAGCAAACAGTGCGGGATGCAGAGAAGTTCCTCGTGGGACGGACCACGGATATTCAGGCGCGCCTGGCCCAAGAGATGAGCGACGCATCCAAGGCCATGGAGTTTGAACGCGCGGCTGCTTTGCGGGATCGGATCAAAGCGTTGACTCAGGTTCAGACCGCGCAGGGCATCAACCCAAAGAGCGTGTCGGAGGCAGATATCATTGCATTGCATATGGAGGGAGGGCAGGCATGTGTTCAGGTATTCTTTATCCGCGCCAACCAGAATTGGGGCAACCGGGATTATTATCCGCGTGTTGGGCCGGATGTAGATGCGGCAGAGGCCCTGGAGGCCTTTATTGGTCAATTCTACGATACGAAAGAGCCGCCCAAACAGCTGATCTTGAGCAACGATATTGAAAACCCGGACCTGATGACAGAAGCGCTGAGTGGCAAGCTCGGACGCAAGGTTGAACTGATTGTCCCGAAACGAGGCGAAAAAGCGGAGCTTATCGATAGTGCTCTGAGGAACGCGCGGGAGTCATTGGCACGCAAAATGGCGGAAACCGCCACACAGGCGCGTTTGATGAAAGGGATTGCCGAAGCCTTTGATCTGAAAGCGCCGCCCGAGCGCATTGAAGTCTACGACAACTCGCATATTCAAGGGGCTTTTGCGGTGGGTGCCTTGATCGTTTCAGGACCAGAAGGATTCATGAAAAATCAATACCGCAAATTCAACATCCGCGGAGAGGATCTGACGCCTGGAGACGATTTCGGCATGATGAAAGAGGTGCTGACACGCCGCTTCAAGCGGTTGATCAAGGAGGACCCGGAGCGCAAAGAGGGCCATTGGCCGGATCTGTTGCTAATTGACGGCGGTGCGGGCCAAGTAAGTGCGGTCCGCGCGATCATGAGGGAATTTGGGGTTGAGGATATCCCGATGGTCGGTGTTGCCAAAGGAGTTGACCGGGACGCGGGTAAAGAAGAGTTCTACCGCACCGGCAAACCTGCTTTTGCGCTGCGCCATAACGATCCTGTCCTGTATTTTGTGCAACGCATGCGTGACGAGGCGCACCGCTTTGCCATCGGCACGCATCGTGCGAAACGTGCGAAAGCGGTAGGTGCGACGCCATTGGACGATGTGCCGGGTGTCGGCGCATCACGCAAGCGTGCGCTGCTGGCGCATTTCGGATCGGCTCAGGCTGTTGCTCGGGCAAATCTGAGCGATCTTAAAGCAGTCGAAGGGGTGTCCGTCGCTTTGGCAGAGAAAATCTACGACTACTTTCACGAGCGCGGCTGACCCGAAGGACCCGCGTCCCAAGGATACTGTTTTTTGACCTTTATGTTGAGTGTTTTGGACCTGTTTCTGCTCGTCGAGTAGGCGGTCAGATGCACCCGATGCTGTTGCTGCTTTCGAAGCTCATTTTAGCGTTGTAAGGTGGGGATATGACACTGACATTGCCCAATATCCTGACAATTATCAGATTGGTTGCAGCCCCGATGGTCGCTGTGATGTTTCTGTATTTCACCAGACCCTATGCAGATTGGTTTGCATTGGTTCTTTTTGTGTCTGCCGCGATAACCGATTGGTTTGATGGTTACCTCGCGCGGGCCTGGAAACAGGAAACAAAACTGGGGGCAATGTTGGACCCTATTGCTGACAAGGCCATGGTGGTGATTGCCTTGATGGTGATCATTGCGTTTTCCAGTTGGTCGCCCTGGCTGGTCCTGCCGGCAACGGTGATCCTTTTCCGAGAGGTGTTCGTATCGGGTCTTCGTGAATTCCTGGGAGATACAGCGGGCACGTTAAAGGTTACGCAGTTGGCCAAATGGAAAACGACCTGTCAGATGGTCGCCATTGCCGTTCTGTTCTCGCAAGGGGTGTTCGAGCACTATTTGGGCATGTCGGCTTTCGGTATGGACCAGAACATGGTGAATGCCATTTTTGCGGGCGAAGAACCCGATTTGCAGGGATTGCAGTGGAAGCACGCTGCAATGGAATGGGCTGGGATTTCCGGACTGGGTCTATTGTGGATTGCGGCAGCCTTGACGCTGATCACGGGGGTTGATTACCTGATGAAGTCATTGCCTCATTTGAAGGACGAAATCTAATGGATGTGCTGTACTTTGCCTGGGTGCGCGAGCGGATCGGCCTGCCCCGCGAAAAGCTGGAAACTTCTGCACGGACGGTTTCGGACCTTGTGGATGAATTGGTGGCACGCGAAGATCGGTATGCAGCAGCGTTTTCAGACCTATCCGCGCTCCGTGTCGCGCTTGATCAAGAACTCAGCGATTTTGATGCCAAACTTGATGGAGTGCGTGAGGTTGCATTTTTCCCACCGATGACTGGGGGTTGAAATATGCGCATTTCGGTTCAGGACGCGCCCTTTGATCCAAGTCAGGAGACCAGCAATTTCGCAGCCGGTCGCAAGGATGTAGGTGCTTTGGTAAGCTTTACAGGCGTGGTGCGAGATACCGGCGATGAAACATTACACGCCATGGAAATTGAGCACTATCCAGGCATGACAGAAGCGGCGCTCTCCGACATTGCCGAGCAGGCCAATGCCCGATGGTCGTTGGGTGATGTGTTGATTATTCACCGTTATGGCAGCTTGAAGCCGGGTGAGATGATCATGATGGTTGCGACTGCTGCGCGGCACCGCAAGGACGCTTTTGACGCGGCAGAGTTTTTGATGGATTTCCTCAAGTCACGCGCGCCCTTCTGGAAACGCGAAGTTACTGCGTCGGGAGCCACATGGGTCGCATCGCGTGATGAAGACGAAAAGGCTCTGGAACGCTGGTAAAACCACTGCCATTGACGTGCATCAAGGTGGAAATTTACCACGTGAGTTACTCTTAGGTCATCAAATGACAAAGAGGAGTTATCGCGATGTTCAAGACAATTACAGTTGGTTTTGACGGGTCACGCCCGTCTGAAAATGCGCTCCGTCTGGCATGCGACATGGCGTCCAAGTACGATTCCGATGTCCATGTATTGCACACGCCAAAACCGGAAACTGTTGCCTTTGCAATGGGTGCCGTGGCTGGCTATCATGTGGCTACGACAATGCCTTCTTCGGAAGATGTCGCGAAAAGTGCCCAAAAATTGCTGGATCAGGCGAAAGAAATTGCAGCTGACTCCGGTCAGCCAAATATAGTTACCGAAGTTGGTGATGGTGATGCTGCGGAGTCGTTGCTGGAGCATGCCAAAGCCGTCAATTCAGATCTGATCGTGACGGGGCGTCGGGGGCTCGGCAATCTTTCTGCGCTGGTGCTGGGCAGCACGTCGCAGCGTGTCGGTCGTATGGCCAGTTGTGCGCATATGACGGTGATGTGAACCTTCAGATGGCTTGCTGACGGTTTAGTTGCGCGCGCAGTTCTTCTGCTTCTTGGCGCGCGTCGCGCAGACCATCCATGGCACCACGCAGTTCCGACTCAGTTTGAGTAAGCTGGTTGGTCAGGTCCGCTTCACGTTGTTGCAGATAGGTAATGGCCTGGTCTCTGGTTTCTTCGGCTTCGTGCAGCTCCTGGCTCATCCGGTCCAATTGCGCGACGTCATCCGCAGCAACCCGTGTAAAGCGGTTCACGAGCCAATGGGCGAACCAACCTAGACAAAATGCCACGAACAGGATGGCTGCGGTCGCGATGACAAACTCTATCCTACTCATCGTTTTGTCCTTCTGCATCGGTTGCTTCTGTATTTGCGCCTATATCACTGGATTCCGCGATGCTTTCCAGTGCTGAATCACCTTGCGGGACTGATGGTTCAGGCCGGATCAACTGGAACGCGATACGCCGATTGGCTTCGCGGCCCTCGTCACTGTCGTTGTCAGCGATAGGTTGCGTTTCGCCGTAGCCCTTAGCGACAAAAGAACCGGTCAAAACGCGCCTCGCCCGCAATTCGTTCAACACGGACTCTGCCCGAGCCTGACTAAGAGCCAAATTCATTTCTTCGCGGCCTTGGCTGTCTGTGTGCCCTTGTACCTCTAGCCGGATACTGCCGCATTTTTGAAGGACGTCTGCAATGCTGTCCATTGTGCTGAGGGCGGACGAATCTATTGTCGCGCTGCCGGGTTCAAACACAATTTTTGTTGAGGACACAATTTCCGAAATGGCCACCTCGCATTCCTCGGGAGAGGGTACTGCAGCCACCGGATCCAATTCTTCCGCATAGCGAATACTGATATCAAAGACACCCTCTTGTCCGAGCTTGCTTGCCATCAGCTGTGCAACCTCCGCACTTGCATTTTGATTGCCAGACTTTCCGCTAAGTGTGATGGCTTCCGGGGTCACGGTCACCGCGCCGTTGTTCAGAAAGGCCAGAGCCTCGATGCCCGTCAGTACCCGCGCGGACCAATTCAATGGCAAATCGGCAACAATGCGAGCTGCGGTATAGACATTACCAGATCCGAATTTGGCACGCGCGAAGCTATCTGCAACGTCGCGCATTTTTTCGTCGGAGATGCGACCGCGCAGTTGAACCTGGCCTTCGGGACTGAGCGTCGCGACAAATTCCGGCGGCCCAACGGACGGTTCGGACGTGTCTGGGAAAATGGAGTATAGCGCAAAGACTTCAGGCAATCCATTTTCCAACTCGCCGGTCACACGATCAAAGTCGCTTTGAGCGGTGCCTTCAGCAGCGGCCAGTGTCACGTCGGCATTTGAAAAGGTCACACTGCCAGACCCCAAATCCGCCAGCGCGGCAATCGCCGCTTCTACAGCGGCTGCCCAGTTTTTTGAGGGAACGCCCATTCCGATCGTGCATAACGCGGGAGTCTTTAATCCCGCTTTTGATGCCGCTTCCAGAATGCGAATTTTTGTGGCTTCGGTATCAGCGGAACAGGCATCAAATCGTGCACCGCCTTCGTCTTTCACAAAGCGTAATGTAAACGGGGTGATTACCGGGCGCGGTGCCGAGATGTCCAAAGAGAGCGCCAATTCGGGCGGCGCGGTACGGATCAACCTGTCCTCCATCGCTGCCTTGGCCTGGGCGCTGTCTGCCATTGCTGTGATGGTAATACGGTCCGCCGTGACAGATACCTTCGCGCGGGGCAGATCTTCGATCGCTTCTATGGCATAGGCTAGGGCATCTTCCCAGCCATCCGGTGCAGGATAGTCCGCCGTTTCCAGTAAATCCGTGACTGGTAATTCGCTCATGGCCGCAAACCCTTCCACCATCGCCTCGCGATCTGTGGTTTGGGGAATGAGACCGATGATCGACAAACCGGCTGTGTTGCGCAAAACTTCGGCCGAAAATCGTGGCGGTGCAATGGCGGCAACGGTCTCGACTTCCATGATGTCAATGACACGCGCCGCATCCACAACGGATCCCGCCACGCTTAGGGCTTTGAATCGCAGTGCTTCGGTGGGTGCGGTTCCGGAAAGTGTAACCTGAAGCCCATCAGCCTCTACTTCTACCCACGTGAGCGCGTTTTCATCCAGCGCTGAGCGTACGCCAATTTCCGATGAGTCCTCCACCAATTTCACCGATGAATCCGCCACAAAAAGGGAGGCGGCCGCAGCAGCAACAAAGGCAGAGAAGATCATTTTATATTGAGGCAAGCGCGTTCACCGATAGTCCGTAGCCGAATTTCTGCTGTGATACGCCTCCAGCCGCACAGTTTCAATCACACCAATAACGCTGCCGCAAAAAACAACAGCGGTATCAAGCCGGCATCGCGGTTGGCTCGAAACAATTGCAGCAGTTTTGCACTATTGTCCAAGTCAAACCCACGTAGTTGCCAGGCCATGTGCCATCCCATCGCCCAAGGCCCGGCCAACACAAAAACCATCGCCAACACGCTGGCCTTTGGCAAGGCGGCAAATATTGCAGCCAATCCCATTAAACCCACGGTCGCCATCAGAAAACGCCGCAGCCAGGGTGCCGTTTTGTCGCCAAAGAGACGGGCCGTCGATTTTATACCGATCAAAGCGTCATCTTCAGTATCCTGATGCGCATAGATCGTGTCGTAAAAGAGCGTCCAGGCGATCCCGGCGAGATAAAGCAGGACTGCAGGCGCGTCCAGTGTACCGGAGTGGGCCACCCAAGCCAGCATAGCTCCCCAATTGAAAGCTAGCCCCAGAAAGACTTGAGGCCACCAGGTGAACCGTTTGGCAAATGGGTAGATGGCAACTGGCAGCAGCGCCAGGATGCCCATGCCGATGGCCGCGATGTTGAAGGTGAGCAGAATACAGAAGGCAAGCAGCGATTGGATGCACATCCATATGACGGCCCCGGTTACGCTTACCTGGCCGGACGGGATCGGCCGCGACTGTGTGCGCTCCACCTGACTGTCGAACTTGCGGTCGTTGATGTCATTCCAAGTACAGCCCGCGCCGCGCATAAGCCAGGCCCCGATGGCGCAGCCCAACGCGATCCATAGATCAAACCAACTGGCCCGTTGATCATAAACCATGGCCAAAGCAAGTCCCCACCAGCAAGGCAGCAAAAGCAGCCATGTACCAATGGGTCTATCCGCGCGGCTCAGACGCAGATAAGGGCGAGACCATGGCGGGGCGACGGTATCGACCCAGTTGCCTTTTACCGCATCTGCGACCTGACCATCTGGTACTGGCTTGAGGTCTTGCATATGTATCTCTCCATGGATCGAAACGCGACCGCGAAAATCAGGCTTTATGTAGAGCACACATTGGGGCAGGGGCAATCTGTTCCTCTGTCGCGGGAGCAGGCGCATTATCTTTTTGGCGTGATGCGTCTGCGTGTGGGCGCGCACGTGCTGTTGTTTGATGGGCAGAGCGGTGAATGGCGTGCTGAGGTCGTTGAGGCAGGCAAGCGCGGTGGTTTGCTTGTGGTAGAAGAGCAAACCAAGCTGATGCAGATGCCACCAGACCTGTGGTTGCTATTTGCGCCAATAAAAAAGGCACGCACAGATTTCATTGTGGAAAAGGCCGTAGAGATGGGGGTGGCAAGGATTGTGCCCGTGCAGACTGATTTTACCAATTCGGGCCGCATCCAGCGCGACAGGTTGCAAGCTCATGCCTCAGAGGCCGCTGAGCAGTGTGGTGGCACCTATGTGCCCGAAGTTACGGAGATGCGACGGCTGGACCGAATACTGGCGGACTGGGACACAAAGCGCCGGATAATGTTTTGCGATGAGACGCAAGTCGACTTACAACCCAACCTGCTGCCGCAAAAAGGCCCTTGGGCAGTCTTGATCGGCCCGGAAGGCGGATTTTCGCCAGATGAGCGAGATCGCATGCAAAAGCTGGCGCATACGCATCCCGTTTCACTGGGGCCGCGCATTTTGCGCGCGGATACTGCCGCCGTGGCGGCTCTCACATTTTGGCAACTGCAGATGGGGGATTGGACATGATCAGACCCGAGGCCAAGGCGCAACTCATGCGCTGGCGTGAAGTCCTTGCCGGGGCCGTCATGGCTGGGCTGGGTCTTTGGTGGCTGATCGGGCCGGGTCGATTGCTGATCCTGCCCGGCATAGGTTTACTCATTGCCGGCGCCTGCCTGATCTGGGTCGGTGCGCAACGGGCCCGCTTCCGGGCAAGTGGCGAGGGGCCAGGTTCTGTGCGCGTGGACGAGGGGCAGATCACGTATTTTGGACCGCTCACTGGTGGCGCAGTGGCATTGCGCGAGGTGTCGAGGTTAACACTCGACAAAACGCTGTTTCCCGCACATTGGCGGTTGCAGCAACCTGGACAGCCGGAGCTCCTGATCCCTATCAATGCGGAAGGCGCGGCGGCCCTTTTCGACGCGTTTGCCACGCTATCGGGGCTACGCACCGAGCGCATGCTGCATGCCATAGAAGGAAAGGAGAAACACTTGATTGTGATCTGGCAACGCGATGCTTCCCAAAATGCACAGATTAGTCTGCATTGACACCTCGCCAAAATCATCCCATCCCTGATCTTCCAAACCTATACGATGACCAAACGGAGCCTCCCCTATGTCCATCCCTCAGTCTGGCGGCGGCCCGATCACCTCCCATGACCAATTGGCGCAATATCTGGCAGATGGTTGCAAACCAAAGGAAAGCTGGCGCATTGGGACTGAGCACGAAAAATTCGGTTATTGCAAAGATACGCTGAAGCCGCTGCCTTATGACGGCGACCGCTCTATCCGGGTGATGCTGGAAGGCCTGCGAGATGGACACGGCTGGAACCCGGTCCTTGAGGCCGATCATTTGATTGGTCTCGAAAAAAATGGTGCAAACATTAGTCTGGAACCCGGAGGCCAGTTGGAATTGAGCGGTGCGCCGCTTGAGACGATCCACGAGACCTGCGACGAAGTGAACGTGCATCTGCGCGAAGTGCAAGACGTGGCGGACAAGATTGGAGCGGGATTTATCGGGCTGGGTGCCGCCCCGATCTGGACCCATGACGACATGGATCTGATGCCAAAAGGCCGCTACAAACTGATGAATGAGTACATGGCGCGTGTGGGAACAATGGGCCGGGTCATGATGCGCCGCACCTGTACCGTTCAGGTCAACCTGGACTTCGGGTCTGAGGCGGATATGGTCAAGAAAATGCGTGTGGCTCTGGCGCTGCAACCTGTTGCCACGGCCCTTTTCGCAAACTCGCCCTTCTTTGAAGGCAAGGAGAACGGGCACAAGTCCTGGCGGTCTCGGGTTTGGCGCGATTTGGATGCGGCGCGCACCGGTATGTTGCCTTTCGTTTTTGAAGACGGGATGGGGTTTGAACGCTGGGTGGACTACGCGCTGGATGTGCCGATGTATTTTGTCTACCGAGACGGACAATACATCAACGCTCTGGGTATGTCGTTTCGTGATTTCCTGAAGGGCGAATTGCCTGCGCTGCCCGGTGAAATACCGACACTTTCCGATTGGGCGGACCATCTGACCACGGCCTTTCCCGAAGCGCGCACTAAAAAATACATAGAAATGCGCGGCGCGGATGGTGGTCCTTGGCGAAGATTGTGTGCGCTCCCAGCTTTTTGGGTTGGATTGATGTATGACGAAACCGCCCTCGATGCAGCTTGGGATCTGGTCAAGGGCTGGGGGGTTGGTACGCGCGAATTGATGCGGGTGGCAGCGTCGATCGACGGGCTTCAAGCGGAAGTTCATGGAATCAAAATGCATGACATCGCCCGTGAAACCGTTGCCATTAGCCATTCTGGCCTCAAGGCCCGCGCCCGCCCGGGTGCTGGCGGCATGATCCCGGATGAGACGCATTTCCTGAACGCGTTGCATGAGAGTATTGAGACCGGCAAAGCGCCTGCAGATGAGTTGCTTGATCGCTATCATGGCGAGTGGAACGGTGACCTCAGCCGGATTTACAGCGAATTCTCTTACTGACCTCAGTTCTTTCGTGATGCTCACAACGCATTGCTAAAAGCGCTCCAACATAGTGAAACTGATTTAAAGCAAAGACTGTTCCGCTTCGGCGGCTGATAGCCCGAGCAATTCCAGACCGGTTTCAAGATGGTCCGCAAAATGTGGCGTTCCGATAAGATAGTCGGCTGTTGGTGTCACTGCTTCGCCTTTGGCGGTTGCCAGCGCCTCTGAGTATTCGTCTGTTGCAAAGCTGTCACGTCCGATCCACATTAAGGCAATCAGGCTGAAACACTCGTCTTCATTCAGGGTTTCAATGAACCCGCGCAACTCGCCTTCGGCGCGTTCGATTTCGTGCCCAAACAGAATGATCTGAGCCACTTTGGTGGTGGAAATATCTAGCATTGGCTCGCCCTCCGTGATTGTCAATTGTGACTCATCCATCTCAGGTTGGGACCGACCCGTATATGATCTAGATCAACGGCGCCTAAGCTGGACACCAGGTGGCCTTCGATAAGCACAGTCCCATTTCGAAGTTATTTGACGCAGATCAATGTTGAAGCTGCCGCGCCAAGGATAAGGTGCATTGGTATTCGGAGAAAGCATATGACAAACCTCGTGCAAACTGCAAAACCAACGCCCGTTGAACAACAAACAGCGAGCATTATCGGATTTGAAAAGGGCGAATATCCCTATCCGGAAAAAATGGGACGGTCCGAATATGAGGCTGAAAAGGCAGCGCTTCAGGTCGAACTTTTGAAGGTTCAGCATTGGTTGCAAGAAACGAGGCAAAAAATCGTTATGCTTTTTGAAGGGCGCGATGCAGCAGGCAAAGGGGGAACGATCAAGCGGTTTGCCGAGCATTTGAACCCACGTTCTGCACGCGTCGTGGCCCTGAACAAACCCACAGAAGAAGAAAAAGGTCAGTGGTTCTTCCAGCGCTATATCAAGCATCTTCCGACGTCCGGCGAAATCGTTCTCTACGATCGATCGTGGTACAATCGCGCAGGCGTCGAGCGAGTAATGGAGTTTTGCGAGCCGAACGAATACCTCGAATTCATGCGTCAAACGCCGGAGTTTGAACGTATGCTGGTCCGTAGCGGCATCAAACTTTTCAAATTCTGGTTTTCGGTAACGCAAGACGAGCAAAAGCAGCGGTTTGCATCTCGCGAAACAGACCCGTTGAAGCGCTGGAAGCTTTCGCCCATTGACCGCGCCAGCCTGGACAAATGGGACGACTATACTGAAGCAAAGGAAGCGATGTTCTTTTACACGGACACGGCTGACGCGCCTTGGACGGTGATACGATCCAATGACAAGAAGCGTGCGCGGCTCAATTGCATGAAGCACTTCCTTTCAGAACTGGATTACCCGGACAAGGATACGGTTGTCGCGCAATTGCCGGATCCGAATATCGTTCACCGAGCGGAAAATGTTGTCCGGGCGGCAGACCACATTCTGGCGGCGTCTCTGCATCCCGGCACGCGCAAGAAGTAACGCGTAATCTTTGCCGGATCGAACGAAGCTTGCCAATCATAAAATAGGCCCCGCATATGCGAGGCCTATTCCGTTGTTTTACAATCTTATTGCGGAATTTCGCCGGTAAGACCTTCGACGTAAAAGCTCATCCCAGCCAGCGTGCCGTCATCCGCAACCTCGCCGTCGGCGAGCCAATCGCTACCGTCCTGTTTTTTCAAAGGGCCTGTAAAGGGGTGATAGGATCCATCTGCAATCGCCGCTTTCATCGCCAGCGCTTCTTCTTTGACGTCGGCCGGGACTGCGTCTGAAATCTCGCCAATGCCAACCATGCCCGGGCCGATGCCGTCCCATGTGTCGGTGCTAGCCCATGTGCCGTCAATCACGGCCTGTGTGCGCGCGATGTAATATGGCGCCCAGTCATCAATGATCGAAGAAACACGCGGGAACGGAGCGTATTGGCCCATGTCCGAAGCCTGACCGAAAGTCACCACATTGCCTGCTTCTTGCGCAGCGGCCTGCGGTGCTGTGGAATCGGTGTGTTGCAAGACAACGTCCGCGCCCTGTTCGATCAGAACCTTGGCTGCGTCCGCTTCTTTTGCAGGATCAAACCACGTGTAGGCCCAGACGATGCGAAACTCGACGTCAGGATTGACCTTTTGCGCATGAATAAAGGCGGAATTTATGCCGCGGATCACTTCGGGGATCGGATAGGAGCCGATATAGCCGATGATGTTGGACTTGGTCATCTTGCCCGCGATGTGGCCCTGGATCGCGCGACCTTCGTAAAAACGCGCGGAATATGTAGAAACGTTGTCGGCTCGCTTGTATCCCGTGGCGTGCTCAAATTTCACATCGGGAAACTTGCTCGCAATATTGATCGTGGGATCCATGTAGCCAAAGGAGGTGGTGAAAATTAGATCGGCGCCGTCCAGAGCCATCTGCGTCATCACCCTTTCGCTGTCGGGGCCTTCAGCGACATTCTCGACGTAGACTGTTTCAACGGCGTCCCCAAAGGCTTCTTCGACCGCCAGGCGGCCTTTGTTGTGTTCATAGGTCCAGCCACCATCGCCGATTGGTCCGACAAAGACGAAGCCGACTTTGGTTTTCTCGTGACCATCGGCCAACGCGCCGACGGCCAGTCCGAGTGCCATTGCGGCACCTGCCAATAGTGTTTTCACTTTCATTTTCAGGTCTTCCCCATGTTAGTTCGCCCCTTATGCGAGGCGTTGATTTGCCCCTAGTGTGAGGCGTGGAATATGCGGCCCAAAGAGCCAGGTGCAGCGCTTTTGTCAGCAGAAAGAACAACAAGCACGACAATTGTGATGATATACGGTGACATTGCCAGATATTCGACAGGAATGGCAACGCCTGCTCCCTGCAGGTTCAGTTGCAATTGCGTAATACCGCCAAAAAGATAAGCACCCAAGAGAACCCGCCAGGGCTTCCAACTTGCGAATACCACCAGCGCAAGAGCAATCCAGCCGACACCTGCGGTCATGCCTTCCGTCCATTGTGGCACACGGATCAGGCTGATGTAGGCGCCGCCCAGGCCGGCACAGGCGCCACCAAACATGATCGCCAGTGTCCTTAAGCGCACGACTTTGTACCCTAGGGCATGCGCGGCGTCATGGTTTTCGCCCACGGCGCGCAGGATCAGACCGACGCGGGTGAATTTCAGCACCGCCCACACGCCTGCGACCAAGACAATGCCAAAATAAAGGATGGGATCATGCGAAAACAAAATCGGCCCAACGATTGGAATATCTGCCAGCGGTCCGAAATTTAAGTCGGCGACGCGCGGCGGTTTGACCCCAACGTATCCCTGACCGAGGAGCGCAGAGAGACCCAGGCCAAACAAGGTCAACGCCAGACCTGAAGCGACCTGGTTAGCCAGCGTGACCTGCGTCAGAAAAGCAAAGAGCAGGCTCAGGATGGCACCTCCGACAGCAGCCGCCACAAAACCCGCCATAGGCGATCCGGTTTCCACGGCAATAGCGAAACCGCAGATCGCGCCGACAATCATCATGCCTTCGACCCCAAGGTTCAACACACCAGCACGTTCAACGATCAGCTCACCGATTGCGGCCAGAAGAATAGGTGTGGCCGCACTCATCAGGGCCGCAATCAGTAAAACGGGGTTGATGACGGACAGGTCCATTACGCGGTCTCCGACCGGCCAAAGCGCAGCCGGTAGTTTGTCAAAAGATCAAGTGCTAGAAGGAAAAACAGCAACATGCCTTGAAAGACCTGAATGGCTGCGGCGGGCAACCCCAATTGGCTTTGCGCGATGTCGCCGCCAAGATAGGTGAGCGCCAGCAGCAAGCCGGCAAGCACGAAGCCAATGGGGTTCAGAGGTCCCAGAAACGCCACGATAATCGCGGTGAACCCGTAGCCCACGTTGAAATCGATGCTGACTTGACCGGCGGGGCCCGCGACTTCGAACAGACCCGCTAAACCGGCGAGAAGGCCCGATGTACCCAGGCAGAACAGGATTAAGCGGCTGGGGTTGACCCCCGCAAAGCGCGCGGCACGCGGCGCTTCGCCCGTGACGCGGACGGCAAATCCCAGCCTGTGGCGGGTGAGCAAGACGTAGGAGAAAATTACTGCAATCATGGCGGCGACAACGCCCCAATGCATGCCTGACCCGGCGATGATTTCAGCGTTGTGAGCCGAGGCATATTGTTGCAAGTTTCGGCTGCCGGGAAACCCAAACCCTTCCGGATTTTTTAGTAAACCCAGAGACATAGAGGCAAGGAATTGCTCAGCTACATATACGAGCATCAATGAAACCAGGATTTCATTCGTGCCAAACTTCACTTTCAGGATTGCCGGTATCATGGCCCAGATCCAACCACCGAAAGCGCCCGCCAATACCATTGCTGGAAAGATGAACGCGCTTTCCAAGGGGTAAAATGCCAGCCCGACGCCTGCGCCAAAAAGCGCGCCCATAATGTATTGACCTTCGGCGCCGATGTTCCAGATGCCCGCTTTGAAACCCAGGCTCAGGCCGATGGCGATGAGCACGAGCGGCGCCCCTTTGATCAGAAGCTGTGGCCGGTAGTAGAACGAAAACTCGCCAAAGAGCGGTTCCCAAAAAATCGTCAAGATCGACACAATCGGATCTTTGCCAAGTGCCGCAAATAAAATACCGCCAAAGACGAATGTGGCCAGCACCGCGAGCAGAGGCGTCAAATAGGAAAATACAGAACTGGGTTCAGGTCGTTTTTCGAGATGAATCACTGGCAGATCCCGGTAGTGTTTCGTTTGATGAGTGATGTTTTAGGATGCCGCATATCGCAACGGCACAAGTCTTCAAACATGGGCGATTTCCATTCCATGTGCACCTCCCATCATGAGACCAATCTTCTCCACGCTCAGCCCTTTTGTGCTGCAGGGTTCTGAAAGCCGCCCCTCGTTCAGGGCGGCAAAACGGTCGGAAATCTCCATTAACTCATCAAGGCCCTGACTGATCACGATCACCGCAGCACCCCCCTCCGCAAGGTCGAGCAGTGACTGACGAATGGCCGCCGCAGCTGAGGCATCCACACCCCATGTTGGCTGATTGACCACCAACACTTCAGGCCGCTGCAAAACTTCGCGACCGATGACGAATTTCTGCAAATTTCCGCCTGACAGCGAGCGCGCAGCATTTCCAGCTCCCGGTGTGCGAACGTCAAATGCCTTGATGATCTTGTCTGCAAAGCCCCGTGCTGCGGGCCAATCGAGAAAACCGCCTTTATCCAATCCTTCGCGTGCGGCACCCGTGAGCATCGCGTTTTCGGTCAGGGACATATCGGGTGCAGCCGCGTGGCCTAACCGTTCTTCGGGTGCGGAAAGAAGGCCTGCAATGCGCCGCGCGTTAGGTCCGGATGCGCCAACGTCGATGCCTTTCAAGTAGACCGTACCGGGCAGCGCAAGCATTTCGCCAGACAAAGCTACCAAAAGTTCGTCCTGTCCATTGCCCGCCACACCGCCAATGCCGAAGATCTCGCCTTTGCGCATGGACAGGTTGATGTTTCGCAAAGGCATGCCAAACGCCGACGGGGATGGGAGAGACAAGTCCTTGAGCTCCAAGACGGTTTCTCCCAAGGCGACGCCCGACCGGGTCGGCGTGCCGAGCACTTTACCCACCATCATTTCGGCCATGTCGCGCGCTGTTGTTTCGCGCGGAGAACACGCGCCTACAACCTTGCCGAGCCTCAAGATAGTTGCGGCATCACAGAGCGTACGTATCTCTTCAAGCTTGTGAGAAATATAGAGAATTGCAGTGCCTTCAGCGCTCAGCTTGCGCAAAGTGTCGAACAATATCTCAACTTCTTGAGGCGTCAACACAGATGTCGGCTCATCCATGACCAGGAGCTTCGGATCCTGAAGCAGACACCGGATGATCTCAACCCGTTGGCGTTCGCCAGCCGACAGATCTCCGACAATCCTGTCCGGCGCAAGTGGCAGGCCATACGTGTCTGATACCTTTTCTATTTGTTCCGATAGCGCTCTCAGTTTCGGCGCATTTTCCATGCCCAGAGCAATGTTTTCAGCGACGCTCAAAGCATCGAAAAGTGAAAAATGCTGGAACACCATACCGACACCAGCGGCCCGAGCTGCGCGGGGTTCGGAAGGAGAGTAGCGCGCTCCATGCATTTCCATGTTGCCCTGATCTGGTTTCACCAGCCCATAAATCATTTTGACAAGTGTTGACTTTCCGGCGCCGTTTTCGCCTAGCAGGGCGTGTACTTCACCCGGGGCAATCCTCAAGGACACCGCATCGTTGGCGACCACGCCAGGGTAAGCCTTGGTCAATCCGTTCAAAGATAAGAGCGGGGTCATGCATGGGTCTTTCGTAATGTGTCGATGTGGGTCTGACCTGCAAGCAGTTGGCCTGCAACACCTATTGCAATTTCATGCGGGTGCTTGCCAAGATCCGGCCGCCCGATCGGGCAGGTGATGCGAGCGATTTGGTCGGGGCCATGACCCAGGTCGCGCAACCTTTTGCGAAACCGCGCCCATTTCGTCGCAGATCCGATGAGGCCGGCAAAACTGAAACCACTGTTCAGCAATTGGTGGCAAAGCTCCAGGTCCAATGCATGGGAGTATGTCACGATCAGATGGTCTGCAGCGTTTGGCGCGTAGCTCACAAGTCCGGCGGGTTGCGCCGCGCCGAGTTGTGACACCCCCTTGGGCACGTCTTCGGGGAAACGATCCTGATGCGTGTCGACCCAAGTGATCTTGATATCTGGCAGCGGATGCAGAACCGCGACCAGCGCACGCCCTACATGTCCCGCACCCCAAATCCAAATGTCGCGCGTGGGTTTGCAGATGGGTTCGATCATCCAACCGTCGCGATAGACCGGCTCAGGGCGCAGACCGCTGTTGCGCATCTGGCTTCGCAGCCGTTTGACAGCGAGCGGTTCGGGGCCTTTACCGCGTGCAACCAGATCTGTGGCCAGAGATTGTGCGCCCTCCAGGTCGTAGAATTCGGTCAGAATTTCCACTGCACCGCCACAACACTGACCCATGTCCGGGCCCAATGCATGGCGTGTCAGCCCGTCTGTACCGGTTTCCAGCAAGCGCCGGGCTGATAACGTCAACGTATGCTCAAGCGCGCCACCGCCAATGGTTCCAGACTGGCCAGTGGTCCAGATCATCATCGACGCCCCAACCTCACGCGGGGTGGACCCTTTGGTTTTTGCGACCACGATACGCGCGACTCTTCCATACCGCCGGCACGCTTCAATGAGTGCGGTTCTGTCAAATGACATCACGTACCTCCTGTGCCCGATTTATTGCAGACAGAACCGCCTCGGCCGTGGCGGGCGTTTGCAAGTCTGCGTAGTTTGGCCCGCAGGCCTGTACAGCATCACACAGTGCTGAATAGGCAGAGATACCCAACATCAGGGGTGGCTCGCCCACAGCCTTTGACCGATAGACAGTCTCTTCACGGTTTGCGCCATCCCAAAGAGCGACGTTGAATACGTCAGGCCGGTCGGAACAAGCAGGTATCTTGTAGGTGGACGGGGCATGTGTGCGCAGCTGTCCTGCGTCGTCCCACACCAGTTCTTCTGTCGTCAGCCAGCCTGCGCCTTGCACATAGCCGCCTTCGACCTGGCCGATATCCAGACCAGGGTTCAAGGAGGCACCTGCGTCGTGCAGAATATCGGCGCGTAGAATGCGGTTTTCTCCTGTCAGAGTGTCCACAACAACTTCGGTAACAGCAGCGCCATAGGCGAAATAGAAAAATGGACGCCCCTGACCTTTGATACGGTCCCATTCCAATTTGGGCGTTTTGTAAAAGCCAGTGGCGGACAAGCTGATGCGCGCGAAATAGGCCATTTCGGCAACGTCGGAAAAGCTATAGCGTGCGCCCGCTACTAGGACGTTGCCCTGCTTGAACTGAACTTCACTGGCTTCGCATTGGTGGCGTTCTGCCAGTAATTTTGCCATGCGCTCCCGAATGGTATCGCAGGCAACCTGTACGGCCATGCCATTGAGATCGCTGCCGGAAGATGCTGCCGTGGCGGATGTATTGGGAACTTTGCCGGTATCTGTCGCGGTAATCTTCACCATGTTTGTTTCGACGCCGAACCGGGCGGCAGCGACCTGTGCCACCTTCTGAAACAGTCCTTGCCCCATTTCTGTGCCACCATGATTCAAATGGATCGATCCGTCCTGATAGACATGCACCAGTGCACCGGCTTGATTGAGATGGGTCAGCGTAAAGGATATGCCAAATTTCACGGGCGTCAGGGCGAGGCCCTTTTTGAGGGTCGCATTATTTGCGTTCCACTCTGCCACCGCCGCGCGTCGGTTGGCGTAGTCACTGGTTCTGGTCAACTCATCGATCATTTCAGGCAGGATGAAGTCCTCGACTTCCTGGCCGTAGGGCGTGGTTTGCAAAGGCTTGCTGACATTGCCTAGGTAGAAGTTATTGCGACGCACGGTCAGCAGGTCCATGCCAAGATGGCTGGCGATGTGATCCATCACCCGCTCAATGCCCAACATACCCTGTGGTCCGCCAAAGCCGCGAAAGGCCGTGGCGCTTTGTGTATTTGTCTTCAACCTGTGGCTGGTTATGCGGACGGCGGGCAGGAAATAGGCGTTGTCCGCGTGTAACATGGCGCGATCGGCAACGGGCAGGGACAAGTCCTGTGCCCAGCCACAACGCGCGAAATGCGTAAAATCAATGCCTTGGATTTTACCGTTGGCATCAAACCCAACGGTGTAGTCAATTCGAAAATCATGGCGTTTTCCCGTGATGACCATGTCATCATCCCGGTCATATCGCATGCGGCAGGGACGCCCGGTTTGCTGAGTAACCACGGCGCAAGACACGGCGAGGGCATTTCCCTGACTCTCCTTACCGCCGAAACCGCCGCCCATGCGACGGGTTTCCACGCGGACTGCGTGCATCGGCTTGCCTAGGGCTTCGGCAACCTTATGCTGAATTTCTGTAGGGTGCTGGGTTGAACTCATCACGACCATGTCTCCGCCTTCTTGGGGCAGCGCCAGAGCGGCCTGGCCTTCCAGATAAAAGTGCTCTTGCCCGCCTACATCCAATTGCCCGCTCAGGGTATGTGGCGCGCTGGCCATTGCTGCCTCAAGGTCTCCGCGCGCGTAGATACGAGGCCCTTCTTCAAAGCGACTGCTTTGCGCCATCGCTTCCTCGATGCTCAAAATCGCGGGTGTTGCGTTGATGTCAAATGCCCCCAGACGCGCGGCTCTGCGCGCGGCATGATGCGATGTCGCAGCGACCAAGAACAAAGGTTGGCCAACATAGTGAACAGTATCTGTTGCCAGCAGGGGTTCGTCGTGATTGGAGGGCGAGACATCGTTTTCAAAAGGCAAATCGCTTGCCGTCAAGACGGCAACAACTCCCGGTGCATTGCGCACCTGATCTAAACTCATGCTTTTCAATTGGCCCGCCGCAATGTGCGAGATCCCAAACGCCAGATGCAGCGCGCCCTTTGGCACTGGAATGTCGTCGATATAGCGCGCCGCGCCAGTGACATGGAGATGTGCTGCGTCATGGGGGAGCGGCTGGGTGACACTCATGGCGTGACCTCCCATGCACTCACTTGATCTCCATGATCCTCTTGCCAGTATCTCATCAGCATGTTTTGCGCTGCCTGCATGCGGTAATTCGCACTGGCGCGCATATCAGAAAGTGGCTGGAAATCTGCGCGCATGGCCAGCATCGCCTTGCGGACTGCGGCTTCGGACCACTGGGCATCGATCAATTCGGTCTCGGCGTGTGATGCGCGTTTCGGTGTGCCCGCCATGCCGCCAAATGCGATGCGAGCAGATGTCACAATACCATCCGCAACTGCGATGGACATACAGCCACAGACTGCCGAGATGTCCTGATCAAAGCGTTTGGACAGTTTGTAACATTTCAGACGATCGTCCCTGCTCGGGATGGTGATGGCTTCCACAAACTCGCCGGGCTGTCGGTCCTGTTTGCCATAGTCGAGGAAAAACTCATCGAGTGGCATGTTACGGTGCCGATCTCCTTGACGCAGGTGTAATTGGGCGCCAAGCGCAATGAGTGCGGGCGGTCCGTCGCCGATGGGCGAACCGTTTGCGATGTTGCCGCCAATGGTAGCGGCATTGCGAACCTGAACCGAACCGTAGCGCCGTAACATCGCGCCCAAGGACGGATAGATCGGGCTAAGAGTGGTTTCCAAATCGGAGAGGGTTGTCATCGCACCGATGCGAATTTCGTCGCCAGTTTGTTTCACCCCACGCAGATCATCGCAGCCGTTCAGAAAGGCCACTTTGCCCAAATCGCGAAAAGATTTCGTCACCCACAAACCAACATCAGTCGCTCCGGCTATCAATGTGGCCTCGGGGTTATCCAGGTACCACGCGGCCAGATCATCGCTGGTCTTGGGTCGAAATCCATCGGCATATGGTTCAGGACTAGATTCTGCAAGTGGTGCGTCGTGCATATGATCTGGCACGAGCGCAGTCTCGGCGGCTTTTGCCGCGCGAATGATTGGGGCATAGCCAGTACAACGGCACAAGTTGCCCGCTAATTGCGTGTCATGGTCGGTTTGACCATTCAAATGCGCGGTCGCCATGGAAACGATAAATCCTGGGGTGCAGAACCCACACTGGCTGCCGTGATAATCGATCATCGCCTGTTGCACCGGGTGCAGTGTGCCATCAGGTGCTGCGATCCCTTCGACCGTGCGCACGGCCTTCCCGTCAAGCTGCGGCAAAAACAGAATGCAAGCATTCAGGGCATGCGCGCCTTGCGCATCTGTGACCATGACGGAACAGGCTCCGCAGTCCCCTTCGTTGCAACCTTCCTTGGTGCCGGTCAAGCCACGGTCGTCTCTGAGCCAATCCAAAAGGGTGGTAGTTGGCGCGACATCCTGCAGCGCCACTGTTTCTCCGTTCAGGCGAAACGCAATGTTCATTCAGTCAGATCCGCCGCGGTACCAGGTGCACATTGGGCTTATCGTTCGATGCGGCGTAGAACGAAAAGCGAGCAGTTCGGCAGTGAGGCTAAGCGCGCTACGTGCTGGTTTGCAAGGAAAAAGAGGCATCATAGTTGGGTGGTCGAACCGCATGGGTCAAAAATGAGCGCGGGCTTGTCTTCGTACTGGTGGTGGTGGCGCGCGTGATCTAGGCTCGCGCCATGAGTAAAAATCCCCGATTCATTCATCTGCGCAGCCATTCCGAGTACTCTCTTTTGGAAGGGGCACTGCGGCTCAAAAAAATTCCCGCGTTGTGTCAAGAGGCAGATATGCCTGCGCTGGCATTGACCGACACCAACAATATGTTTGCCGCACTTGAATACTCAGTGGTGATGTCAGGGGCCGGGTTACAGCCGATATTGGGATGCCAGGTGGATGTGACCTACGTGGAGACCCGTCCAGGGGAGAAACCTCGGATGCCCGCCCCTGTGGTTCTGTTGGCGCAGTCGGAGACCGGTTATGAAAACCTGATGAAGCTAAACTCTTGTCTTTACATTGATAAAGGCGGGGCATTGCCACAGGTCACATTGGATCAGCTTGAGACCTATGCCGCAGATGTGATTTGTCTGACAGGCGGGCCAGGTGGCCCGGTGGGCATGCTGTTGCAGACCGGGCAAGGGCCTACAGCGCAGGAGCTGATGGACCGACTGAAATCAAACTTCGGCGACCGTCTTTATATTGAGTTACAGCGCCATCCAGGCGAAAATGGCCAGCCCGAAGCCGAGCGTTTGACGGAACGCGGTTTTGTCGAAATGGCCTATGCCATGGACCTCCCTCTTGTGGCGACGAATGATGTGTATTTCCCCAAGCCCGAGATGTATGAGGCCCATGACGCGCTCATTTGTATTGCTGAGGGTTCTTATGTGGATCAGCAGGATGCGCGTCGAAGGCTGACTTCACAGCATTATTTCAAGTCACAATCGGAAATGGTGACGCTGTTTGCGGATTTGCCGGAAGCTATCGAAAACACGGTAGAGATCGCAAAGCGTTGTGCGTTTCAAGCGTATCGGCGGGATCCCATCCTGCCAAAGTTTGCCGACAACGAAATCGAAGAACTGCAACAACAGGCCCAGGCCGGTCTGAAAGACCGTTTGGCGGTGATCCCACATGCCACGAGCGTCGAAGACTACGAAAAGCGGCTGGAATTCGAGTTAGGCATTATCGAAGGCATGGGCTTCCCCGGCTATTTTCTTATTGTTGCCGATTTCATCAAATGGGCCAAGGACGAAAACATTCCCGTAGGCCCGGGCCGTGGGTCGGGCGCGGGATCACTGGTGGCTTATGCCCTGACAATCACTGATCTTGATCCGCTCCGCTACAACCTGCTCTTTGAACGGTTCCTGAACCCGGAGCGGGTATCGATGCCGGACTTTGACATCGATTTCTGTATGGATCGCCGCGAGGAAGTCATAAGGTACGTGCAGGAGAAGTACGGCCGCGACAAGGTGGGACAAATCATCACTTTTGGCGCGCTTTTGTCAAAGGCCGCGGTGCGCGATATCGGCCGTGTCTTGCAGATGCCTTACGGTCAGGTTGATCGTTTATCCAAGATGATACCTGTCGAAGGGGTCAAGCCGGTTTCGATTGAAAAGGCGTTGGCTGACGAGCCACGCCTGCGCGAAGAAGCGCGAAACGAAGAGGTGGTCGCGCGTTTGCTGGAATACGGTCAACAGGTCGAGGGCCTGTTGCGTAATGCGTCAACCCATGCTGCAGGCGTAGTGATCGGGGACCGTCCATTGGATGCGCTGGTCCCGCTTTATCAAGACCCTCGGTCCGATATGCCCGCCACCCAGTTCAACATGAAATGGGTGGAACAGGCTGGGTTGGTCAAGTTTGACTTTCTGGGCCTTAAAACCTTAACGGTCATTCAAAACGCGGTAGATCAGATCCAGGCCAATGGCCGACACCTTCACATCGCAGCGGATGGCACCGAACTCTTTGAGCCACCCAAGGGATTGGAAGACGATATCGGCACCATCCCCTTGGATGATGAGGCCTCCTACAAGCTCTACGCATCCGCAAAAACAGTTGCTGTGTTTCAGGTGGAAAGTTCGGGCATGATGGATGCCCTCAAGCGAATGAAACCAACCTGTATCGAGGACATCGTGGCGCTGGTGGCGCTTTATCGTCCCGGTCCGATGGAAAACATCCCGACCTATTGCGAGGTCAAGAATGGTCAACGTGAGCTTGAATCCATCCACCCGCTGATCGACGATATTCTCAAGGAAACCCAAGGCATTATTGTTTACCAGGAACAGGTGATGCAGATCGCGCAGGTCATGGCGGGATATTCGCTGGGCGGTGCGGATCTCTTGAGGCGCGCAATGGGCAAGAAGATCGCCGAAGAAATGGCAAAGGAGCGTCCCAAATTTGAAAAAGGCGCGATGGAGAATGGCGTCGACAAGAAGAAAGCCACCGAAGTTTTCGACCTGTTGGAGAAATTTGCCAACTACGGCTTCAACAAATCCCACGCGGCGGCCTATGCGGTGGTCAGCTATCAAACGGCGTGGCTGAAGGCCAATCACCCGGTCGAATTCATGGCCGGTGTCATGAATTGCGACATCCACCTTACGGACAAGCTGGCCGTCTACTTTGAAGAAGTCCGAAAAAGGCTGGACCTGCCCTGGGTGCCACCTTGTGTGAACCGATCGGATGCAACGTTCAAGGTGGTGGATGGGGCTTTGGTCTATGCTTTGGGCGCACTGAAGAACGTGGGCATCGAGGCGATGAAACTGATCACAGAAGGTCGCGATGACAAGCCTTTTGCTACGCTTTTTGATCTGGCGCGTCGGGTCGATTTGAAGCGTGTGGGCAAACGACCTTTGGAGATGCTGGCGCGCTCGGGGGCGTTCGACGCATTGGACCCGAACCGGCGGCGTGTCTTCGGCGCATTGGACGCGCTCGTTGCCTATTCCGCGGCCATTCACGAGCAAAAAGCATCCAATCAGGTGTCTTTGTTTGGCGAAGCGGGAGACGATCTGCCCGAACCGCGTTTGCACTCAATGGATGATTGGTTGCCGGCTGAGCGCCTTGGCGAAGAATTCAAAGCCGTCGGATTTTATTTGTCAGGCCACCCGCTTGACGACTACATGGGGCCTTTGAAACGCAAAACAGCCAATGATCGGGGCGTGCCGTTTCTAACGTTGGATGAATTAACCGAAAAAGTCACAATTAGCGGCGCCATGAACGCGCGCCTTGCCGGGATTGTCGCGGGTCGGCAGGAGCGAAAATCCGCGCGGGGCAACAGGTTTGCCTTTGCTCAGATGTCTGACCCCACGGGCGCTTATGAGGTGACACTGTTTTCTGATACGTTGGAGGCCGCACGGGATCATCTGGAGACAGGGTCCAAGGTGATTGTGACCGTTGAGGCGACGATGGAAGCAGACCAGCTGAAACTGCTGGGTCGATCTGTGGCACCCGCTGATACGATGGCTTTGAACGCAGGGGGTATGGGACTGAAGGTTTTCATCACGGAACCAGAGGCGATATCCGCCGTCGCGAACGTTTTGGAAGGAGCGGCGCATGCCGTGAAATCCGCAGGTAACAGTCCGGTCGAGTTCTGCCTGATGGACGCAACCCTTCCGGGAGAGGTGGAGGTGAGTTTGGGGCAGGATTTTGTGGTCAATCCGCAGATCAAGGGCGCGATCAAATCGCTTACGGGAGTTCTCGAGGTTGAGGACCTCTAGTAGTGCGGTGGTCGTTCGTCGCCCATGACCACGCCGCCGGATTGCTGCGCCTCGCGCTCGCCTTCTCGCTGCATGAGCATGAACACGCGCCGCGTAAGTGTCGCAATTTCTGTTTCCTGACGTGCAACCACTTCGGACAAATCGTCAACCGTTCGCGTCAGATGCGCAATCTGTTCCTCGAGTTCTTTCATGGGACATGTCCTACCGTGTCGTTCCGAAGGTGTCACGAGACATCTGTGGGATAATGAGGTCGTATCCCCACCTTGTCTGTGGCAGTCCCATCCGCTAGACCGCGCGCGAACCCAATCGCCAAAGGTAAATCCATGGCCAAGCCAAAGAAAACCCCGCGCCCCAAGGCACAAATGCCAAAGGGTTTCCGTGATTATTTCGGCGCTGAAGTAACGCAGCGTACCGAAATGCTGCGTGCGATTGCCGGGGTGTACCATCGTTATGGCTTTGATGTGCTGGAAAGTTCGGGTGTGGAGACCGTCGAAGCGCTGGGAAAATTCCTGCCAGATGTGGACCGTCCCAACGAAGGAGTGTTCGCTTGGCAAGAAGACGCGGAGGCTGACAAGCCGGGCGATTGGCTGGCGCTGCGCTATGACCTGACGGCCCCCTTGGCGCGGGTCTATGCTCAACACCAGAACGACTTGCCCAAACCCTACAGGCGGTATGCCATGGGGCCGGTGTGGCGTAACGAAAAACCTGGTCCGGGGCGATTTCGCCAGTTTTATCAATGCGATGCGGATACGGTTGGTGCTTCTTCCGTCGCTGCAGATGCTGAGATTTGCGCGATGCTGGCGGACTGTTTGGAAGAAGTTGGCATTGCACGGGGTGATTATGTTGTCCGTGTAAACAACCGCAAGGTATTAAACGGTGTGATGGAAGTTGCGGGTGTGCTTGACCCAGAGAATCCGTCAACCTTTGCGCAGGAACGCGGGATCGTGTTGCGGGCAATCGACAAACTGGACCGGCTTGGGTTCGATGGCGTGCGCGCACTTTTGACAGACGGTCGTAAAGATGAAAGCGGTGACTTTACCGAAGGGGCGGGCCTGAGCGATGCCCAGGCCGGTGTCATCATGGGTTTCATGAAGGCGAAACGCCCAAATGGCCCGGAAACGGTATCGCGTTTGCGCGAACTGGTCGCGGGATCACCAATCGGAACACACGGCGTATCCGAACTGGAAACCATTGCTGGTTTGTTGGCTGCAGGCGGGTATGGCTCGGACCGGATCGAAATTGACCCTTCGGTCGTACGGGGCTTGGGGTATTATACTGGGCCCGTTTTCGAAGCTGAACTGACGTTTGAAATTCAGGACGAAAAGGGTCGTACCCGCAACTTTGGATCGGTCGCGGGGGGCGGGCGCTATGACGATCTGGTCAAGCGGTTCACGGGGCAAGAGGTGCCTGCGACGGGTGTTTCTATTGGCGTAGACCGATTGCTGGCGGCTCTGCATGCCAAGGGACGCATGGAGAGAAAGGAAACCGGCCCCGTCGTCGTCACAGTGATGGACCGGGACCGTATGGCCGACTATCAGGCGATGGTTGCGGAGTTGCGCCAGGCCGGTATCAGAGCCGAAGTCTATCTCGGCAATCCTAAAAACTTTGGAAACCAGCTGAAATATGCGGACACACGCAACAGCCCGATTGCTGTGATCGAAGGCGGTGATGAAAAGGAAAAGGGCGTCATACAAATCAAGGACCTGATCCTTGGGGCCAAGATTGCCGAAAGCGCGACTTTGGAAGAATGGAAGGACCGACCCAGCCAGTATGAAGTACCCCGCGCGCAGCTTGTTGAAAAAACGCAGGAAATTCTGGCACAACATGGTCTGTTTGGCGGCGATACAGGCCAATGATCACGCGGGCAAAGACCCTGGCAAGGGCTGCTGAACAGCGCCGGTTTTTTGAGGCAGCGGGCGCGGTTCCGGTAGAGACATCGATCCTGCAGCCGGCTCATACGCTGCTGGACCTCTATGGTGAGGACATTCTCGCGCGGGCTTATGTGACATCGGATGCCTTGCGTGGAGAGCAAATGTTGCGGCCAGACTTTACAGTCCCGGTCGTGCAAATGCACATGGCGGAGGGCGCTGAGCCTGCGCGTTATACATATTCGGGTGAAGTGTTTCGCCGACAAGAACACGACCCGGATCGCCCCAACGAATACGTCCAGGTCGGTTACGAGGTTTTTGATCGGGCCGATCCCGCTGGAGCAGACGCAGAAGTATTTGCTTTGATATCCGAAATTGTTGAGCCGTTGAACCTGCGCGCAGTGACGGGGGACATTGGCATTCTTATGGCTGCTGTGCAGGGGTTGAAGACAACTCAGGCGCGCAAATCTGCGCTGTTGCGCCATATTTGGCGACCCCGCAGATTTCGAAACCTATTGAATCGCTATGCTGGTCGTTTGCCCCTGACCGTGGAGCGACAAAAATTGCTGGCAAACGCGGATGTGCAGATTGACGCGCCGCTGATTGGTAGACGTTCGCAAGCGGAGATAAATCAAAGGCTTGAGGCTTTACGCGCAGATGCGAAGGCGCCGCTCCTCAGCACTGTGGAAGTTGATTTGTTGGATGCTCTTCTGAACGTACGTGAAACCCTGCCCTTCGCGCTGGAACACTTGCGTGACATCGCCGTTGATCTGCCATCAATCGCCCCAGCGGTGGAGCGCATCGCATTGCGCGCAGATGCCCTGAGCCTGCGCGGGATCGACGTTGCCGACTTACCATTTGAAGCGAGTTTTGGCCGCACTTCCATGGAGTATTATGACGGTTTTGTTTTTGGTTTTTTCAGCCCAACCAGGGCGGAACTTCCGGCCATTGCAACGGGTGGTCGGTATGATGCGTTGACGCAACGTTTGGGACAAGGCACTGAAATCCCTGCGGTTGGTGGCGTGCTCAGACCCGGCTTGATCCTGGAACTGGAGGCGGCGCAATGACGGTCAAGCTGGGCGTGCCTTCCAAAGGCCGGTTGATGGAAAAAACCTTCGACTGGTTTCGTCAGCGCGATGTCATTTTGGCACGCACCGGGTCGGAGCGGGAATACGCCGCCGCCGTCAAGGGCATTAAGGGGGTGGCGCTGGTTTTGCTGTCCGCTGGCGAAATTCCGAGAGAACTGGCAGCAGGGCGTATCCACTTCGGTGTAACAGGCACAGATCTTGTGCGCGAAAAGCTACCTTTGTGGGAACAGCAGATCGAATCCATGATGGCATTGGGCTTTGGCCACGCAGATCTGGTCTTGGCGGTGCCGAAAGCGTGGGTGGATGTGGACACATTAGACGATCTGGATGCAGTGGCGGCGGCGTTTCGCACCTCTCACAACATGCGGCTTCGCATTGCGACCAAATACCACCGGCTGGTGCGAGAATACATGCGCCACGGCGGCGTGGCGGATTACGCGCTTGTGGACAGTCAGGGTGCGACAGAAGGCACTGTCGCAAATGAGACCGCAGAGGCCATTGCAGATATCACGTCGAGCGGTGAGACATTACGCGCGAACCACCTCAAAGTGCTAAGCGACGACCCCATTCTGCGATCGCAGGCAACGCTTTGGCGTAGTCGTACTGCGGATGTCGACGATGCAGATCGTGCAGTTGTGGCCGAATTCGTCGCCAGGTTGTCCAGCTAGAAACTATAAAACACCAATTTCTGCCAGTGCCCGGTTGAGTTCCACCGGCAATGGTTCTTCTGTGGATCGGCCTTTGGGAAGATCCGGCGGGGCATCTCTTACCGGTAGGTAGCGCCAGCCTTGAAAAGGGCGTTTTAGGCTGCCTTGGGTACGGACCATTTCGGGATCCAGCACGATCCCGCATCTGCGGATGCCGTCACTGCCAATCACCTCGTCCAGACGGAGTATTGTCTGGCGGCATTGCACCACGCCTTTGACGACCCAATAGATCGAACCGCCATTGAGAATTTCGGTTTCGCGTTTTGGCCACATGCGCGTCACATGGCGCGGCAAACCATCGTCACTCTGGGCACGTCTTTTTGCTTGCCAGGCAACCATGTCGTCCACAGTTTCCGAGCCAACAGAGAGCTTGATCAAATTTACACAAGGTTTATCCACAGAGTCGCCCCCAAGCTACCTCATAATGTATCTCAATTGCTGAAACCTTCAATAGGTGGTAGTTTGACAGTCTTAGACCGCTTGCAGGGAATCGATAGCCATGAGCCGTTTTGCCGCCCCCATCGCCGAACAGATCTGGGATATGAAATACCGCTTCAAGGATGCCGACGGCACGCCCAAAGATGTGACTGTCGAGGACACCTGGCGTCGCATTGCGCGTGATTTGGCATCGGTCGAAAAGGAACCTTCCGTCTGGGAAGAGCGGTTTTACGAAGCACTCGAGGATTTCAAATATCTGCCTGCTGGTCGGATCACTGCTGGTGCGGGTACAGCGCGAACAGTGACCCTGTTCAATTGCTTTGTTATGGGCACAGTACCTGACAGCATGGGTGGCATTTTCGAAATGCTAAAAGAGGCTGCTGTGACAATGCAGCAAGGCGGCGGCATCGGATACGACTTTTCGACGATCAGACCCAAGGGTGCGGACGTCAAAGGGGTTGCGGCGGATGCGTCGGGACCTTTGAGTTTCATGGACGTCTGGGACGCTATGTGTCGCACGATCATGTCGGCGGGCTCGCGCAGGGGGGCGATGATGGCCACCATGCGGTGTGATCACCCGGATGTGGAGGATTTCATTGCGGCCAAATCCGACCCGGCGCGATTGCGCATGTTTAACATGTCTGTGCTGATTACAGATCCGTTCATGGCAGCCGTCAAAGCTGACGCAGCCTGGGATTTGGTGTTTGACGGCAAGGTATACCGGACCGTGCGAGCGCTTGATTTGTGGAACCGGATTATGCAGGCGACCTATGATTATGCCGAACCTGGTGTTATATTCATCGATCGGATCAATGCGGCCAACAACCTGAGTTATTGCGAAACCATTGCGGCAACGAACCCTTGCGGTGAGCAACCATTGCCTCCTTACGGCGCCTGTTTACTGGGTTCGATCAACTTGTCCCGCCTTGTCCGCGATGCATTTGAAGAGACGGCTGAATTGGACGAACCCGCGCTAGTGGAGTTGGTCGCCACTGCCGTGCGGATGATGGACAACGTTGTGGATGTGTCCAAGTTTCCCTTGGAAGCGCAAGCGGACGAGGCGCAGGCAAAACGCCGGATTGGTTTAGGGGTCACAGGGCTGGCGGATGCTCTTTTGATGGTGGGGCTGACGTATGGATCAGACGATGCGGCGCGTCAGGCGGAAGATTGGCTGCGCAGTATCGCCCGCGCCGCGTATCTGGCGTCTGTGGATTTGGCAAAGGAAAAGGGCGCTTTCCCACTTTTTGATGCCGATGCATTTCTTGCATCTGGCACGATGCAGACCATGGACACAGACGTTCGCGACGCAGTGGGCAAATACGGCATCAGGAATGCGCTGCTAACTTCTATTGCACCGACAGGAACCATTAGTCTCTATGCAGGCAACGTCTCTTCCGGGATCGAACCCGTTTTTGCGTTTGCCTACAGTCGCAAGGTTTTGCAAAAGGACGGATCTCGATCCGAAGAAGAAGTCGTGGACTATGCCGTCACTTTGTGGCGCGAGAAGTATGGCGACGCACCTTTGCCAGACCACTTTGTAAATGCGCAAACCCTTGCACCATCCGACCATGTAAAGATGCAGGCAGCCGCGCAAAAATGGGTCGACAGTTCGATTTCGAAAACAATCAATTGCCCAGAAGATATCAGTTTTGATGCTTTCAAAAGCGTCTATATGCAAGCCTGGGACACCGGTTGCAAAGGCTGTACGACGTACAGGCCAAACGCCGTAACCGGCTCTGTATTGAGCGTGACCAAAGAGAAGCCATCTGATGAAGCGCCTGAGGTGATCACGCGCTCGGAGGCAGAACCTGCCACCCCCCATGGCGATGTGATCTATATGTCCGAACCTCTGGACCGACCCAGAGAGTTGGAGGGCAATACCTACAAGGTGAAATGGCCCGATAGCGAACACGCCCTATACATTACGATAAACGATATCGTAATGGGCGGTCGTCGGCGGCCGTTTGAGGTCTTTATCAACTCAAAGAACATGGAGCACTTTGCCTGGACAGTGGCTCTAACCCGCATGATTTCGGCGGTGTTTCGTCGCGGCGGCGACGTCTCTTTTGTGGTAGAAGAACTAAAGGCTGTTTTCGATCCTCGCGGCGGAGCGTGGATGCAGGGCAAATACATCCCATCCATTCTCGCCGCAATTGGTGGTGTCGTTGAGCAGCACATGATCGCGACCGGTTTCATCGAGGGAGAAGGTATGGGGCTGAAGACCGACCCGCAGGCGCAGGTCGTGGGCCTGGACACTCCGCGCGGGCAGGCTTGCAGCAGCTGTGGCCAATTCGACCTGCGCATGGTGGAAGGCTGTATGACTTGCGGTAGTTGCGGTTACTCAAAGTGCAGTTGACCATCTAAAATCGCATTTTTTGTTTGTGAAATAACCCATAGGTTGCCCATTTCGTTCTAACATGGGTCCATTATCTACTCATAGATTGTACATTGAGCGGCTTCACAACGATGTTTTCGGGGTGAATCCGTTTCTATTTTGAGTATTCTGTTTGAAGAAGTATTGGGACGCAGCATTCATGATTTGGCCACATCCAAAGCAACAAACTTCTCTCGTGGTATGCGTGATTGTTTAACAAAATCAGGTTTTTAGATGCGTTCTCCAAGTGGAACGGCCTTGATGACTGCATCGAAGAAGTGTTCCGCAGGAACATCGAGCGCCCGCGCTATGATCACCAATTCAGGCCCGTCAATACGCCGCTGGCCTGACTCTATCCGCGCTACGAACGATTGGTGACACTTCAACCGTTCCGCCAAGGCTGCCTGAGAGAGTTTCCGTGACTTACGGGCCAAAATTAATGCCTCAATATGAACGCCGTAGATTTGTTGTACGGCGGGGATCTTCTCTGCCGGTCAATTTAGAGCCAGATTTATTGCTTCAGCGGCCAACTTGGAACACTTCGTGCCAATGGTAGAGAGAACGTTGAGCCTGATATCATGCTCACCAAAAGGAAGTACTTGATCCGCGATTACGCCCTTGGGTCATGCAAGATCATCGAGGGTCAGTTATCTTAGGCAAGTGGTGTTGTAAGCTGGCATTGCACAGTCAAAAGAGATGGCCAAAACCGTTGTTTCGTTCATGTGCGACCCAGGCGCCTATCGATTTCAGCCAGATTTGGATCTCTGTCTGCCGGGTGCCCATAACCGCCTCCGCCCGGGGTTCGCACGCAGACCCTGTCTCCGGGTTCCAATGCAATGTCCTGTTCTTTTGACAGATGCTTAGGTGTATAAGTCTGGCCGGCGCGTATGACTTCGACCTCGTTCACCGCTCCGTCGCCACCTCCCAGTGCACCCTGGGGTCCGAACCGCCCATGATCCATCACAAAGCTCGCCCTTGCCGATCCGCGCCTTAATTCGACCTCGTACTCCAAGCCCAGCCCGCCGCGGTGCTTGCCCTGCCCACCGGACCCTTCGCGCATCGCGTAGCGGTGATAGAGTATAGGGAAATTTTGTTCCATAATCTCGATCGGGGGTGCCTTGGAGATCCCGATGGTCGAACATCCGTTGGTCATACCGTCATGGTCTGCGTTGCCGCCATAGCCGCCACCAGACAGCTGGTACATCACATAGTCGCGGCCGGTTTCCGGGTCATGCCCTCCCAAAGCAAAATTGCCGCTGGTGCCAGCAGGCGCGGCTGTGACGCGGTCCGGCAACGGTGCGACGAGGGCCGCAAAAACCGCTTCGGCAATCCGTTGCGATACTTCTGCTGCGCAACCGGAGACAGGGCGCGGATATTGCGCATCCAGAAACGTGCCTTCGGGCCGCAGAACCTCCAGCGGGGCGAAGGCTCCGGCGCTGATCGGCACCTCTGGATAGATGTGGCGCATAGCGAGGTAAACAGAGGACAGTGTCGTTGCCAGGACCGAGTTCATCGGTCCCATGCAAGGCGGGCTGCTTTCCGAAAAGTCAAAACGCAGATGCCCCGGCGTCTTGTCAATCCGCAGCCGGATGGCGAGCGGCTCGTTCACCACCCCGTCGCTGTCGATCCAGGCTGTTGATGTGTAGTTTCCATCGGGAATTTCATCGATCAGCTTGCGCATCTGAGTTTCGGCGCGGTTGCGCAGTTCGGCAATCGCCTGTTGAACCACATCATCGCCATAACGATCGAGCAAAGCATTCAAACGATCCGCGCCCACCATCAGTGCCGCAGCTTGCGCTTTGACGTCGCCGATCCGCTGGTCGGCGACCCGAATATTGGAGCAGATAATGGCGTAGATTTCCGGGTCTAGCGTGCCTTCCTTGAAAAGCCGCACGGGAGGCAATCGCAGCCCTTCCTGTTCGACCGAGGTGGCAGAGGCGGAAAACCCGCCCGGTACCGCCCCGCCCGTGTCAGGCCAATGTCCAGTGTTTGACAGCCAACAGAATATTTTGCCCTTACGGTAAAAGGGGCGCGCAAAGCGCACGTCCATCAGGTGCGTGCCGCCAAGATAGGGATCATTCACGATATAAATGTCGTCGGGTTTGGGTGCGGCGACCGTGCCTGCGGTAATCATCTCGATCAGGACGCGAGTAGAGTACTGCATCGTACCGACAAAGACTGGCAACCCGCCAACCCCTTGAGCAATCAGCGCTCCGTCTTCGGCACCATAGATCCCGTCAGAGCGGTCATTCGCCTCGGCTATTACAGGCGAAAAGGCCGCGCGGGAGAAGCTGAGGTCCATTTCATCGCAGACCTGCTGCAGGCCCGCCTGAATGACGGATAGCGTAATTGGATCAATGGTCATGGCGTGCCCTCTATATGAATGAACAGATTGCCGTCCGCGCCAGAGGTCACGCGGTCACCGGGAGGGACCAGGATAGTGCTGTCCAGCTGTTCGATGATGGCAGGTCCGGTTAAGGTCGCATCGATGGGTAGATGATCGCGCCAGTAAACCGGCGTGTTATGTGCTTTGCCGTCAAACACGACTGCACGATAACTTACCGGTTTTGTGGTGTCCTGTCGCCCATCGGGATTGATCAGCCGGGACAGATCCACCGGGTCGGACACCCCAATGACCGATGTATTCACGTTCACAATGCGTGCTCGGATTTCAGGCAGTTCAACCTTGAAACGGTTCCAATAGACCGCTTCGAAACCGCAGCACAATTCGGCTGCGGTTGGTATTGCACTGTCGAGTGGCACCCGTACCACATGGCTTTGCCCCAAAAACTGCATATCGACGCTAAAGACCTTGCGGATCTCACGGATGGTGATGCTTTCCTGTGCCAGTGCGGCCTCGCCCATGGCAACCTGGGTCGCAAAGATATCGTGGATCATGCCGACGTCCTCCGATCCCAGCGGTTGATTGACAGTTTGCACGTAGTCATGACGCAAGTCGGCCACGATACATCCAAGCGCGTTGGTCATACCGGGACGGGCCGGGATCAGCACACGCGGAACACCTAACTCGCGTGCCAAGTCAGCAGCATGCAGCGGCCCCGCGCCACCAAATGCAAACAGTGCAAAGTCGCGCGGGTCCGCACCCAGTGACAGCGACACCATGCGGACAGCGCCTGCCATCTTGGCATTGGCGACGCGGATCACGGCCTCGGCCGCTTGCATGGCATCAACGCCAAGTGGGGCGCCCAGCTTTGCCGCAAATACCGTTGCAATCTTGTCCTGACTGACGCCGCCCGCAACCGCGTTCAATTTTTCGGGGTTTAGCCGTCCCAACAACATGTTGGCATCCGAAATTGTCGGCTCGACCCCGCCCTTGCCATAGCAGATCGGGCCAGGATCAGCGCCGGCGCTGGCGGGTCCGACCTCTAACAACCCAGCTGCATTGACGGACGCGATTGACCCGCCGCCGGCACCTACCGTGCGCACATCGACCATCGGCACATGGATCGGCATCGCATACTCAACTTCGATTTCGTTGGAAATCGGGGGGGTGCCGTTACGGATCAGCGCCACATCGGTCGAGGTACCGCCCATGTCATAAGTCAGCAGGTTGTCTTCACCTGCCCTTGCACCAGTATAGGCGGCGGCCATCACGCCAGAGGCCGGGCCGGACATGACCGTTTTCGCGGCCTCACGGGCGACAAGGCGCGAGGATACCATACCCCCATTGCCGTTCATGACCAACACGTCGCCCTGATATCCTTTGCCCGTCAGCTCGTCTCTCAGGCGAGTGACATAGCGTTCCAACAGCGGCTGGACCGAAGCGTTGACGGCCGCCGTCACGCCCCGTTCAAATTCGCGCGTTTCAGACAAAAGGCTATGACCGGTCGTGATGTAGGCGTTGGGCCAAAACCCGGCGGCGATTTCTGCCGCGCGGATTTCATGGGCGGGATTGGCGTAGGCATGCAAGAAATGGATGACCAGCGCCTCACACCCTTCGTTGACCAAAACCTGTACAGCACCCCGCAGCGCGGTTTCATCCAGCGGTGTCAGGACATTGCCCGTGGCATCCATGCGTTCAGCCACTTCCATCCGCAGGTCGCGTGGGATGATGGAAAAGAATTGCCCGGTCATCCCGTAGGGCTGTGGGCGGGTCCGCCGCCCCAGTTCCAGCACATCGCGGAAACCGGCGGTCGTGATCAGGCCGGTTTTGGCCAGCTTGCGTTCCAGCACTGCGTTGGTGGTTGTTGTGGTGCCATGCACGATCAGATCCACAAGCGCCAGATCGACTTGCGCCAGATCCAAGGCATTGATCACGCCAAAGGCCTGATTGTCCAATGTTGTCGGTGTCTTGGCGATGCGAATGTCGCCGGTATCGCCGTCAATCGTTACCAGATCGGTAAATGTGCCGCCCACATCCACACCAATAATTTTGTCTTTTGCCACGGCGACACCTCGTGCAAACTTGCTTGTATACCAATAAAGTCGCAAAGCGGCGGGGCTAGTCAACTGTAATGACGGTTTCGGCTGAGATGGGTTGCCCATCAATCACATAGGCACGGTGATCATTGGTGTTGAGCGTGACGCGCAGGACATGCTGTCCTGCGGGCAATGCGCCGAGACGATAGCTGTCAGAAAACACCCGGCCCAGTTTCATCCCGCCCAAATAGATATGCCCATGCCCCGTGCCAGGGACATGGTCGCCATCCTGCATCGCCTCGGAAAAAGTGAAATTCTTTGTAGCGACTTGAGCGATCCACCCGCCTTCGACCCGTTCGGCGCTCAAGGATATATTCGGGCGCGGTTCTTCCCCGACTGGGTGCCCCATGCTGCCGTGGCCCATAGCCATATGTCCGGCCATGCTGTTTGGGTCTGGGGTTGAAAAGCGGGCCTTGACGCTGACATCACCAGCATTGGCAAAGGTCAAGGTTAGAGGGATCAACCTGCCATCCTCAAAATCCGCCGCAAGGGGAGTAACCAAGATGTGGGCTGCATCCATCGCCAATGAGGATACACCTGTCTGGATGGGCAGGCCCATGTCCGCATTGTGCAATACGACCTCGGCGTCAGGGCTGCTGACCGCGACCAGTTCATCGGGCGCCCCTTGATTTTCAATTGTTAGCACGGCTGCCGCCCCGTCTTGCATCGGAGTTGCGGTGGCTTGTGTGACCAGTAATTGACTGGCGGGAGGGGCCAGAAACCCGCCGAAAAAAAGAGCGGCCCCGATCGCAGCTACCGCCAATAGTAGAATACCGACTTTCATCTCTGTCCGCTCACACCCATCATGCCAACATGAAACTGCGGAACTTCATCATCTGCGTCAACCTTTCGGTGTTGTGGGCTAACCCGGCGATGGCGCATGTGTCCGAACAGGGCTTTGTTCTGCTGTTGCCGACCGGAGCCTATATCAGCGCCGGAGTGGCGGTTGTCGCCCTTACGGTCGTTGCGCTGTTTGCAGTACCAGACCGCGTCGTCAGGCGGATGTTTTCCACGCGTTCGCTGCCATCCAAGGATTTTGGCAAGCTGCAAATCCTAACCAGTCTCTTGTCATTCTGCCTAATGCTCTTCGGCATCTACATTGGCGTTTATGGCCCCCGCGATCCGCTATCGAACCTGATGCCATTGGGGTTCTGGACAATCGGATGGATTGCTTTGGTCAGCCTTGCAGCCTTCCTTGGCAATCTCTGGATCTGGGTTAATCCGTGGATGGGCCCCTATCGGCTTTTGGGGATCAACGAGCCGGTCCTGCGAATGCCCGACAGCATCGGGGTCTGGCCTGCCACGCTGATACTGGTTGCCTTTGCCGCCTTCCTTCTGGCGGACCCGGCCCCGGACGATCCAGCCCGTTTGGCGCAATTGGTCGCCGGTTACTGGGCTTTCACTTTCGCCGGGATGCTCCTGTTCGGGCCGAAGTGGTGTCATAGTGCAGAACTGGGTCACGCCCTGTTCGCGGCCTTTGCCAGCATGGCAACATTGCGACTGCGCGAACCGGCAGGGATCGGTGGACCAGGTTGGCAAATCGCACAATCCCCGCCTGTCCCTGCGGCGGGTATCTTCGCGCTGACCATGTTGGGCGTCGGTAGTTTTGATGGATTAAACGAGACGTTCTGGTGGCTGGGCCAGATCGGCGTGAACCCGTTGGAGTTTCCGGGACGTTCAGCCATTATTGGCGTTACATTGCTAGGGCTGATCGGGGCTATTCTGGGCCTGATGGCGGTTTTTGTCTTGGTCATTTGGATGGGTATGGCGCTGGCGCATCAGCGCGTGCCCCTCGGTCGGGCCTGTGGATGGCTGGCGTTGTGCGTGTTGCCCATCGCAGTGGTGTATCATATGGCGCACTACTTGACCGCGTTTATTGTCGGCATCCAATACACCATAGCGG